>JACPMR010000002.1 GCA_016185945.1 Candidatus Woesearchaeota archaeon | reverse complement strand
TGTTGCTGTGCTCTTTGCCAGTCCCGCATTGTTCTTTGCTGAATTTGCCTTTTGCTGAGCTTGAGTTGCATAATTGCTCGCTGTCGAATAACTCCCAGCGCTGTTTGATGATTGGGCATTGCTTAATAAAGAATTAGCACTTGATAAATCAGCATCAGCTAAATTTATGTATTGTTGTGCACTCCCTATATCAGCGCCTAATCTGCTTGCTTCTTGTATTTTGCTTTGAGCTGCATTATAATCGCTCTGCGCTGAACTTATCAAACTTTGAGCTGCTGAGATGTCTGAGGACGCTTGACTTTTAGCTGACTGTTGGGCCTGATAAGTTTGCCACTCTGCAGAAGTCGGATAGTTTGCATATATAGTTGTGGATTGGTATTGCCATGTTGAGTCAACAGCATCGTTACATCGAATTGATACACTATAAGTGTTGGTACCTTGCCCGCTCGAGCCGGCAGAAATTGAAACATAAGTATTCATTGGTGATCCTCCTGCTGTGACATCACCCACATAAGTGTATCCTCCACTATTTACGCTTTTATAGCATTTGCAATTATAAAAAGAATTTGTGCAACTTATTGCTACAGCCGCCGAATCAGAACCCCCCCAACTTAATGTATATGAAGTCTGGCCAGATATACTAAATTTTGTGACGGCAAGAACATTTGTTGTCAATATTGACAACACCAGAATAGACAAAAGCAGAAATTTATTGCAGTACCTCATTTTCTAATTCACCCCCAATAGTTCTTTTTTGATAATTTCAGTAAAATCGTGCTTTATCAGTTCTTTCGATGGTAAAATCAACGAATTCACATTTTCGATGTATTTGTCATATTTTTTTCTAAACTCCTTGAAATATTCGTTGTATTGTTCTAAGCTTTTAAATCCCATGAACATTACAGTACTTTGCCCTGCAGAACCTTGACCATTGGCCAAAAATATAACATGAGGATCCTTTTCAAATTCATGGAATGTTTTTTTTGTTAAATCCTCTTTATCGAATGAATTCCATTTAAACAGCAAAACTAAGAAAACTTCGATACCTACCTTATCTAATTCAATTATCGGAATGTATTCACTTATTAACAATTTCTCCATCTTTTTTCTTATTCTTGAGCAAGTCGATTTGCTCATCCCAGTTTTTTTAGCTATATCTGCGTCTGAAATATTCCCTTTTTCAAGTAGCAATTCCAGAAACTTTTTTTCATTTTCAGTGAGATTTTCTATACTTTGTTTCATAATTTTGATATAAAATGGAACTTATATTTAAATTTTATGTTTAAAATAGGATTAAGTTTAGAATTATGTTCAATACATGAAACTAAGTTGCAGTTTGTATCCAATCTATCCACCCCCTTTGCATCAAAAATGAAACTTTGTTGCAATATTGCAATAAAATTATCAGTAAATTTACATTTTGGTTTATAAAGATATTGTTTTTAAGCAATTTAGTGCAGTGCCCTCATTGCGGAATTGTGTTTTCTAATGACTAAAAATGGAAAAAATTTATATTTCTTAGTAAGTTAATAGTTCAAAATGTATGAAGAAGCTAAAAATCTATTTGATGCAGCTGAAAGTAGCTATTCAGAAGCAAAAAGCTTACTCGAAAGAGAAAAATATCCTGAATGTGTAGATAAATTTCATGATACGTTGGAATTTGCTATAAAATCATTACTAATTTTATATAATATTAGTTACAAAAAAGACCATGACGTCGGTGGGTACCTCCCTTTAATAATAGAAAAACTTAAACCCGATGACCCTAATTTCGAGCTTTACAGCAAAATAGTTTTACCACCTTTTGTTGCGATTCATTCTGCATTAGCAAAAATTAGAAATTTCTCAAGATACGGCTATAAAGGTATTCCAGCAAAAAATATTTTCAATGATGGTATAGCTAAAGCAATTAGTATTATGATAGAATCAAATTACCCAATTTTGAAAATTTGGATAATTGATTTATTATATAAACCACAGAAATAATGGACACTCGCCTCTTAAAAATCCTCGAACAAGAAACAGCAAAGGAAAAAGCCAAAAAGAAAAAGAAGCCTATCTTCAAACTAAAGAAAGAGAAATCCATAATGTATTATTCCGGCTGGCATAAAGGAAAACCAATCAAAGAAGAAAAATCAGAAAAACAAACAAAGCTTAAATGAAGGAAATCAAATGCAAAGAATGCGGTAAACCAATTCCAGGCGTGGACTATAATGATAAGTATGTCCAATGTCCGCATTGCGGAGCTGTCTTTTCTAACGAGTAAAGCAACGTGGTTTTGGACACTACAAAATTCCACTTATTGATGGGTGATTTTTGAGCATCGCGAAAATCAAAGATTTTCGGGATCCTAAAAATGCTTTGCATTTTTATGACATCCAAATTCCATGCAATGTTTAACTGTACGTAAACCATTTATGTAACATAAGTGGAATTTTGATGTTTAAAATAAAACTTATTTCTAGCCAAAGGGGGTGATAGAATGAGCTTCATAGACTTATACGAAAGAATAGATGCAAGGATTAAAGAGTTAATTGATGAAGGCAAGAACGAAAAAGAAGCCAGAACATTGGCTTGGGAAGAGTATCATAAAGAAATTTTTGAGGAGTAGATTTCCTTAGGTTGCCAGTCTCGAGGTTTATTCAGTTTGGAGCCTCTTTTGGCTGGCAGCCTAAGAATACACTTTATAAATTTGTCAGTCTTGTAAGATTTATGTTCTTAGTGTCATTAAAAATAATCTTGAAATGCTCAAACACGCCAGCTGTTCCTATTATGACATCTTCCTCTTCAGGGTCTTGCATAATTGCTACAGAAACATTGCTTAATGTCTCTTCTTGCCTTTTAACTTTTCCCTTAAAAATTATTGTTACTTTGCTCTGCCTGACTTTTCCCGTGCCTTTGTAGCCAACCATTTCAATTTCTTTATCCTCTGCTTTTAAGCCCAAATAATCAGCAGCTGCTTTTGGAATTGTCGTCAGGTCAGAGCCAGAATCAAGAATTGCGCCAAACTCCAAATATTTATCGTCGTTTTTCAAAATAATATCAACAATCGGCCTCTTAGTGTATATACCGCTCTCTAACCTGAATTTCTTAAACTTGTAACTTAATGTCATTTTAAGAATGAAGTCGAAGCAGTTTATTTCTAACTCTGGTTATGAAAGGTCTTGATTTTGGGTATTTATCCTTAACCTTTTCTAATAGAGCATCTAATTTTAGGTCACTATCCAGAACTTGTTTATTGTCTATAGCAACCCATTTGCCAGCGTATCTGTCAAGGTTATTCTCAATGAACCATTCGTAATTAGTAGTTGTCATTTTTTCTCTATATGCTATAATATATTACCGCCTTATAAATTTTTCTGATTTCCAGAGGTCCTTAGGCTTGCTCAGCGCTGAGGTTTATTTTGCTTGGAGCCTCACGGCTGGCAGCCTAAGAAGTTATTTCCTTGCTTTTCTTATCTTCTCCAAAATCTCTTCTTTTGAAAGCTTTTTTGTAATGCTTTCTATCTCTTTCAGTGAGTTGCCTTTATTGATGCCCATTCTCTGAAAAAATTCGATTGTTTTGACTGGTCCTAATTCTCTAAATAGAATTCTGATGCCTTTTTCCATTTTTGCCTCCGCTAGAATAAGGGTATAAGGTGGTATATAAATCGCATGTAGACTATATGTACACGCCCGAGGGCATTTTGATTAAGAATGGATGCTCCCGCCGGGACTTTCAGCAACAACGGCATTTTGGCAATTTTTAATTCCAGTCAACATCAAAAGCGGTTCACTTTCTTCATGCTGTGAATATAAAAGTCGCTCTCGTGTTTGATTGAATTTATTTGTTATTTTTAGCCGTTGATTGTTTTGAACCCAGGTCTTCGGATCGAAAATCCGAAATGATTGGTTATCCTTAAAGAACAACCACATGTTGTGGATTTCCTTAATCCGGACTACACTACGGGAGCAATGGGCCCAAAGGGCTTTGAACCCTCGACCTACGGCTCACTTAGATTATGCTTAGAGCAATGCCATATAAGACCGTCGCTCTAACCAGGCTGAGCTATGGGCCCGACAGAATCCAAGATATTTCAAATTGATTTAAAAGGTTTTCTGAAAATTAATTCAACCAAACTTCCCTTCTCTTGACAAGCCTTCGACAGCCATCCTCAGCTTTTCAATGTGCCTTTCCAGGTCTTGCTTCAATTCCCTGTATTCTTCAGCACAAAGCGGATGCCCATCTTTCTCTGCGTCATGCATCGCATGCTTCTCGATAAAGCCCACAGCTTTTGTAAGCTTATAAAGAAGTTTAGTCTTGTCGTAATTGCAATTGCAAAGCATTTCCATCACCTCAATTTTTAATAGGCATCCATTTCAATGTATATAAATATTTGCATTAAAAATTTTTTCCACAACCTATATATATAAGTTTAATAAGGATTAAATAAAATCAAAAGGGAGTGATTAAAATAAGAAGAAATCTATTGATGGTTCTGTTATTTGGAATAATTTTGTTAATTGCAGCCTGCGCCAAAGCAGAATGCAAAACAAGCGCTGATTGTGCTCCACGGACATGCTTCATCTCAAAATGCCAAGACAAGAAATGTGCTTATAATTTGCAGAAAAACTGCTGCGGCAACAAATTGCAGGAATCAATAGAGAACGGCAAGCCAGGCAATCAATGCACCTGCCCTGATGACTATGGAAAATGCGAGGGCAAGGCAAAAATAAAGATTGGCTCAAGAGAGCAGGAAGCCGCGTATGTGCATTATTACTGCAATGTCGATAATCAATGCATTTTGGGTGCGGAAAAAAAGGATGTATTGCCTCAAAACTTTTTGGACACGATAAATGTGGGATTCTTCAAGGCAAGCTCTATTGTGAAATATAATAAGCCATTTGACATCAACAAAGACTCATTTGAAATAAGGATAACCTTGGATGACATAAGCAAGGATTTGGTATTGCCCGTAAGGCTTACAAAGGCAAAACTGCAATATAGCGGCGAATTCGCAAGGGCAGAGCTTCTGGTTGCCGAGAAAGAATTGGACAGCACTCTTAATGGGATTGGAGACGAGGCATTAATCAGCCTGCCTTTGACATTGGGCTATAAGCCGCAGGAGATGGAAGAACAAGGCTCAGTAAGATACAGCATTGACTACAGCTATGTAAAGCAGGTATTTGGCGGACGGACATCCAATGGCACAAGCATATACAATAATGAAACAGTAAGGGGCACATTCACTTCAGGTGGAAAACAAGCTTTCTTTTTTAAAAGCGGATGAAAATGAACAGAAAAGCAATCGAGCTGTCGCTTAATTTTATTGTTATACTCATCATATCAATAGTCATATTCGGATTTGGAGTCAGATTCATTTCAAGGCTTTCATCGCAGGCAACGGAGCTGCAGGAAATAACAACAGCAGAGCTTGACGAGAGAATAGGCAGTCTTGTATGCGAGGGCTCTGACAGGGTTTGCATCGGCATTGACAGAAAGACGATAAAAAGAACCAAGTTTGATGTTTTTGGCTTGAAAATAATAAACATTCTTGACAGCCAGAATTTCGATGTAATTGTGTCAAGGCCCAGTCCATCAGGCTATGCTAAAACAAAGCAGGAAATCCAAACAGACAATCTGATATGGAACCCAAGGGACAGAAGCGTTTTCATAGAGAAAAACGAGGAAAAGGTTATCGGGATAGGAATACAGGTTCCTGCCAATGCAGTTTCAGGCACTTACATTTTTGACGTCAAAATACAGGCACAGGACGGCAAGTCCTATTCTGCAACGCAAAAGCTTTATGTTGATGTGCCCTAATCTTGCTAATTCAATTTTGCACTCTTTACAATCTCTGCAAAACTCTTTGCATCCAAAGAAGCATTTCCAACTAATCCGCCGTCGATGTTTGGCATTGAAAGAAGCTCTTTTGCATTCTCCGGCTTCATAGAGCCGCCGTAAATTACTCTTGTGTTTTTTGCCGTTGCAGAATCAAACATTTTTTCTAAAAAATTTCTGATGAGCTTATGCCCTTCCTCCGCATCTTCTGGAGTTGCTGCTTTATGGTTCGGGTCGCCTCTGCTTATTGCCCATACCGGCTCATATGCGATATTTATTTTTGTCATTTGTTTTTTGTCAATGTTTTTCAAGCAGATTCTTAATTGCTGCTCAACCACTTCTTTTGTTTTGTTGTTCTTTCTTTGCTCGAGATTTTCTCCGACACATAAGATTGGGCACAAACCATTATTTAATGCGGCTATAACTTTTTTATTAATTAATTCGTCGTCTTCAGTGAAAAATTCCCTTCTTTCTGAATGCCCAAGAATCACGTATTCGCAACCAACATCTTTAAGCATCAAAGGAGAGGCTTCGCCGGTAAAAGCTCCGGAGTTTTCAAAGTGCATGTTTTGCGCTCCAAGCTTTATTTTTGAGTTTATTATCGATTTTTTAATTTCATTCAATGCTGTAAATGACGGGCAAATTACAATTTCTGCATATTTAATATTTTTTATTAATTTTTTGAATTCGTCAATAAATTGAATTGCCTCTTTGCCTGCTTTGTTCATCTTCCAGTTTGCTGCAATCAATTGCCTCATTTTAATTAAAAATTAATCCTTTGTTTTTATTATTTTCGTTTCGACTTAAACAATAAAAATAATCCCAGCGCAACAACAATCACAGATGCGAATATTGCCCATTTCGAAATCCTGGCTCCCAAGTCCATGAACAACTGCTCGGGATAAATCCTGACAAGCATTTCTTTTGAAGGATCAAACAAGTAACTTCCCTGCTTGAAGAATAATTGATGGAATGACTCAAATGTCGACGCAAAGTCAAGATTTATCATCAAATACAGCAGTCCCGCAAGCACAATGGTTAAAGCGCCTCCAAAAATAAGCACTTTGCCCATGAAGTTTGTTATCAAATTGTTTATTTTAAGCACGAAAATTGAAGCTAGCAGAAGCACAACAAACAAGGATATCAGGGAATAAAGGATTATTGTGGAAGTCTGCACGACATTTCTTACGTCTTCCAAATGCCGCTTTTCCCTCTCGTTGAACTCTCCTGGCAGCTCGTTGCTTTTTCCTTTTACAAAATTTATAACTTTTTCATTTAATAATACCGGCGTCGGCAAGCTCCGGTTGACTTTGTGTTCTGCAAATTTCTCCTCGTAAAAAGATTCGTCAAAGCCCACAAAAGTGAAGACAGCAAGAAAAAGCAAAACCGGCAGGATAAGAACCAATAATATTTTTGATATTGTTGCAAATCTCATATTCAATTGTCCATTACAATTACCTTTTTCTCATCTTCAATCGCTTTCTTGATTGCTTCCTCTATCGAGTTTATTTCCTTTTTCTTCTCTGTTTTCTTTGGCGCAAATTTTTGCTCGCTGAAAATCTGCTTGGCAGCCTTGAATGTAATTCCCTCTTCGTCGGTTTTCTGTTCCTTTTTTTCCTCTTCAAGCTCTCCAAAAAAACTTTTCTCTTTGTCCTCTTTCTCTTTGTCCTCTTCCTTTTTCATGTAATCGGAGGAAACATTCTTGTCCTTTGAGCCGTATTTCTGCTCATTGTATTTTTTGTCCTCTAAAGAGGCGCTGCCCAGCTTAGAAGAGCCGTAGCTGCCTGAATGAATGTTCCACTTGTCCTCGTCCCATAATTTCATTTTGTACATTTTTTAAAATTTAGATAATTTTTATACTTCTTAATTCAATCCGCTCACTTCGTTCGCATAAAATACTGCTCGGCAAAAATTCCCTGCCAGTGACATGCGAGTGAGCTCGACCTGCTTGCGTCCGACTTGTGAGCGAGTGATTCGCTCACTCGCATGTCACTGCTCGCAAGCTCGCATTCAACAGCGAACTCGCTCACAACAGCGACTTTTTGCCTCGCCTATGCATTACATTAAAAGCGGATTACTTTTTCACCTAAACATCCAAAAGTCGCTCCGAGGATTGAATTATTTTTAGTGATTTAAAATATTTTATATGAATTTTATTTAAGATGCAATCAGCCCCATCCACACTGATTTTTTGATTTTATACCCTTTCCTTATCAGCAAATCAGCTTCCCTGTTGTTTTTTTCCAATACCTGTGCCTCAAACTCAAAATCAGGGCTAATCTCCTCAAGCTCAAAAAACGGGTTTAATTGCTTCATTTTTTTACCTCTCTTCCTTTTTAAATCTTTTGTTTTTTACTACTCTTAAGTAAGTGTATTTAGGATTTCGCCAATATCAAGTCAATCTTCTTCCTCAGCTGCTCTTCGGGATACGCCCCTATTATCCTGTCAACCTCGCCGCCATCATTGAAAACAATCATGCAGGGGATTCCCCTTACATCATATTTTACTGCAATCTCCTGATTGTCATCAACATTGAGCTTTGCAAACTTTAATTTGTTTGTGTACTCATTGGACAATTTATCCAAAACAGGGCTGACAATCCTGCAAGGCCCGCACCAAGGTGCCCAGAAATCCACGAGCACCGGCAAACGATTTTTTAGAACTTCCTTCTCAAAAGTGTCTTTTGTCACGTCAAGCATTTTATGCAAAGATAACAGCCAATTATTTAAATTTTTAGTTTTGTAATCTATCTGAAAATCAAGAATCTTCTTTTGTCAGAGTCAATATCTACAAATAAGTCGCATTCCTGCCTGAGCAGAGAAGAGCTTGACTTGCCAAATGCAATAATCTCAATCCTGCATCCCAACGCGTGCCTGAGGTGATGCACCAAAGGCACATAGTCGCCATCGCCGCTTACAATCACGATTGTGTCAAGCTTTGGAGCAAGCTCGATTGTGTCCATCGCCAGTCCGATGTCCCAGTCGCCCTTTTTTGCTCCGCCTGCAAATACCTGCAAATCCTTTGCCTTTACCTCAAAGCCGATTTTTTCCAAAGCATCAAAAAAATTCTGCTCTTCTTTCACGTCTGCTTTTATGACATATGCTATCGCCCTTATCAAGCTCCTCCCGCGCGCAGCTTCCTTTAGAATTTGAGCGAAATTGACCTTTGCATTGTAGAGGTTTTTCGCAGAGTAGTACATGTTTTGAACATCAACAAAAACTCCCACCCTTTGCTCTCTGAATTGCACTGCCATTTTAATTCACCGCCGGAATCTTTTCCTCATAGCCGCAACTTGAGCAGCATACCGAACCATTTTTGTACGACAAACTTAGCTTATTGCACCTTGGGCATTTTTTTACAACAGAAAACTTATGCAGTTTTTTCTCGAAATGCGGCTCGTCGTGATTCATCACTGGCTTTGCTGATATGTTGCTTATATATAAAACTTGTGAAAAAGAAAGAAAACTGGCTTATCTTATAATTTCATACTCTTTTACAATTATCCAAGTGAAAATCAGAAGCACAACAGCGCCTGCAGCCATCCACGACAATCCGATAGGCACTCCAACAGCGTACATCAGGTAAAGCCCGTAAGCCATTATTCCAAATCCTAGCCAAAGGAATTTGTCCAGCACAATCTTCATAATTTCAAATTCCTGCTGTTCTGAAAGCCTTCTTTTCATATTGTTTTATCCTCTCACAACAATGAAAAAGTCCTTTTGCGCATATACATTGTTTGGCGGCGGCAAATCATCGTCAATTACGTCAAACGTCAAAAAGTACGAGCCGGATGGAACTCTTGTCGGGATTGTCAATTTAATGTTTCTTACCTCTGCATCGGCAGAAGCCAATGTGTAAACTTGATTTTGGGCAAACTGGAACCAGCTTGGATTGTCAATGCTGAATGGGGCCCCGTCGGGTCCGGAAATCGGCGTGAACCTCATCTTGTAATGCAGCGGGGTATCCTTTTTGTTTCTTATGCCGATTGTCAGCACAGTTGAACCCCCTTTGTCAATTGTTATGTCTGTTTTTGGGAAAGAAATTTTTTTGTCGCCTGTAATCAAATCATCAAGAATCTTCTGCCTCACCTGCTCCGTAACATCCTCTGTTGTGCTGCCTATATTTTTAAACATCCCCCTTATAAATCCAAGCCCCAAACCTAGAAGAGTCATTGCAAGAACAACAATAACAATCGCCTGTATCGAAATTTCTAAAGAAGCCCTTTTATTGCGCATCAATTCACCTCTTTTTCCTGTCACTAATTGATTTGTTTTCTATTATCAAGCTACTTTATAAAGTTTTCGAAATTTTTCAAATTTAACAGCAACCTTTAAAAACCAGCAAAATTTCCAAAATTTCATGGCAAGATTAAGAAAATTCGTGGCTTACAGAAGGCTTGAAAGACCTTACACAAGAACATCAAAGTTCAAGGCAAAGGCATATGTTAGAATGAACCCTAGCCCCAAGGTTGTGAGGTTTGACACAGGCGACGCATCCAAAAATTTTGAGTACACCCTTAACTTGTTGTCAAAATCGGATTTGCAGATAAGGGACAATGCCTTGGAAAGTGCAAGGCAAACCTCAAACAAGCTGCTTGAATCCAATCTTGGCTTGAACGACTTTCATCTGAAAATCAAGGTATATCCATATCATGTTTTGAGGGAGCATGCACTGGCAGCAGGCGCAGGCGCTGACCGTTTTAGCTCGGGAATGGCGCATTCTTTTGGCAAACCAGTGGGAATCGCAGCAAGGATAAAAAAAGGGCAGGCAATATTCCAAGTTAGCGTCGACAAGCAAGATCTTGTGATAGCGAAGCAGGCACTGGAAAGAGCGTCCAAAAAATTACCCTGCTCGTGCATGATACAGGTTATTCGCAGAAAATAGGTGTTTCCGTTTTGATTAAAATGCTACATGAAAGATATCTGGCGCTTATTCAGCAAAATAAATACATTTATTCTCTGACTCTGCTAGTTGTGTTTTATATATTGTCCCAGCTTGTGGTTGTTGTATCAAGAAAAATAATCCTTCGATTGACTAGAAAAACCAAAACAGAGATTGACGATTTGATTGTCAGGAGAACAAACAAGCCCATTTCAATGATATTGTTGCTTGTTGGTGTAAAACTTGCGCTTCTGCCTTTGGGAATAAATGAGGGTATTTTGAATATAGCCGGAGATATAATATCCTCCTTAATCATTCTCGTTATCACCTACATTTTTATAGCTGTTTTTGGTATTCTAATAGATAATTGGGACAAAAGAATAGCTGAAAGCACAAAATCTACAGTCGACGATCAATTGATTCCTATGTTTCACAGGTTCTCAAGAATCTCCATCTCTATTATAGGCTTATTGTTTATACTTCCTGTGTGGGGCATTCAGATAGGACCTTTGCTTACAAGTCTGGGCATTGCAGGAATAGCCATAGCATTTGCGCTTCAAAGCACCTTAGGCAATATATTCGGAGGAATCTCAATAATCCTTGACAAAAGCGTGAGGGTTGGAGACAAAATACAGCTTGATAAGGAAACAATGGGCACTGTTGTGGACATTGGGTTGAGAAGCACCAAAATCAAAACTTGGGACGGCGAGCTCGTCACAATTCCAAATGGCAAATTGGCTGATTCAAGGATACTCAATTTTATCCAGCCAGAGCCTCCTGTAAGGATTGTTCTTGAATTTGGGGTTGAATACGGCTCTGATACAACAAAAGTGAGAAAAGTTGTTCTTGACGCAATCTCCAAACTTCCAGGACTTATAAAAGAGCCTGCCCCAAAAGTTTTGATGACAGAGATGGCAGATTTCGCTCTTAAATTCAAGGCATTGTTCTGGGTTGAAAATTTTGACATAAAGTTTGACACTAAAGCATTGGCAACAGAGGAGATATACAACAATCTAAGGAAAGCTGGAATAGTAATACCTTTCCCGACAAGAACAGTTTATTTGAAGGAAGGGAAATAATATTATTCCTTTAGTATTTCGCTCACTATCCCGTAAGTTTCCGGATGCTTTTCGACGTCAAGAATCTCCATATGCAAATTTTTGCCAAATAATCCGCCGCAAGTTCCATTTATGAAATATTGCTTCGCATTTTCCAATTTTGCGTTTTCTGCCAAAACAACCCCGTCGCCGTCTCCGAGCTTCATTTGGCAACCCCGCCCGATTATTATGTAAAGCTTTGCCTTCTTTGGCTGTTTTGAAGGGTCGTTCAATTTGTTGATGAAAAGACTGTTCTCCTGCATATCTTGGCATTCCCTGTTTTCTCCTAGGAATCCGCAGTAATCGCTTATTGCCCCAGCAATACCTTTATTCGGAGTTGCTATCATTATAAATTTGTCAATGTCCTCGTCGCCAAATATTTGCAAGTATCTTCTTGCCACCAACCCGCCCATTGAATGCGCTATAATGTTCACTTTCGGCTTGTTTGCCCTCTCCTTTGCCATGTCAATCAAGTCCTTTAACCTTATTGCATAAGTGTCTATATTCTCGCTTTTAGTCGGCACAACTATGTACTTGTCTTCCTTCCTGAAAGCGTCATAATAATAACTAGCCTTCACCGTTACTGGCTTGCCTGACAAGCCCCATATGCCTTTTTGCACAGGCTCGTTTTTGGAGTATAAAGAAACAATGCCTGCGTTCAAATAACCGTCTTCCTGAAGCTTTGACTGCAGTTTGTTGAACGCATCCAAAGAAAATTCCGGCGAATTGCCCCTTGCCAGCGAATGCCCGTGCAAGAATATTAGTGGGTATGTTTTTGGGTCATTTCTGCAGGAGTCGTCCCTGCAGCAAGGCTTGCAGTCATTGAAGACGCAGCATATCGGCGGATTGTCTGACAAAGCAGCGTCTATATTTGAATTGATTTTGTATGTTACGCTTGCATTTATAAGACTAAAATCGAAATTGCCTATTTTTTGCGTTGGCTTCAGTTTCGAGCACTTGCTTAAAAAAACTCTCGTCTCAGCCGAATAGTCTATATTTGAGAGCAAATACAATGAAAGATTAATTGAGGAGCTGTAATTCAATTGCACAATGTCTGTTTTGCTTCTTGGCAAGAATTCATCGGCAATTAAAATTATTTCAGGGTTTGTTTTGTTTTCTGATTTTATTTTTTCAAATGACTCGAAATAGGAGTTACTGATTTTTCCGGCTTCATTGTCCCTGAAACTGGCAGCGATTTTCAAGAATTCATTGTCAGTCGGGAAGCTTGCATTCCTTTCATAAACTGAGGTTAATGTTTCATTTCTTATGGCTGAATAATCTTGTTCAAGCTTTTTCAAAGACTCGCAGTTTTGTCTCAAATTCCCCATAGGATATTCTTTAAAGAATTTTTCGATAGCCTCTACCCTTTTTGCAGCAGATATATTGTCTTCGCAATCCTGCTTGAGGCTGCAGAGCAAGCCTTTTTCAAGCGCAAGCAAATATTCAGAATGAAAGAAATGCTTTGCCGCAGGAATTCTTGTTTTTTCTATTACAGAATTTTGCTGGAATTCTATCTTTTCAACTTCACCGATTAAATAGCTGTAACCTTCAAAAGTATTATTGGTTATAGATGATGCTACTTCATTAAATCTATTTATGTTTCCATCAAGGCTGTTTGCCGTTTCATTGTTTTCCAAAATATTGGAAATCATGTCAAGCTCCTCAAGGTTTTTGCCCAATGCGCTCAATCTCGACAATAATATGTTATGCAGCTTGGCAATGGCGTCAATCCCGGCGTTTAATTCTTCAATTGATTTTTTTGTATCTCCAAGGGTGAAGAAGAAGCTCTCATTGAACAATCCGTTCAATTTGAGATAATTCTCGATTGCCCACAGGCTTTTCAGATTTTCTATGCTTATCCTTGTTTTGTCGTATGCATCGTCAATGCCTATCTTCTGCTTTGACAGGTTTTGAAGATTAACCTTGAATCCCAGCTCAAAATATTTCTCGTTCACCTGCCGGTGTAGCACATCAGCATCTCTTAACAGCTCAAGCAGTTTTGTCACATTTTGCTTCAAGATTTTTTTAAGCTCTTTTTCAGTTTCTGTCAAGTCATAATCAACTATTACAAGTGAATTCCTTGATTTTTCATCGCCTTCTGTGACACAAAAGAAAGAGCGAATGCTGCTGCATTTTACTTCAAAACTATAAATGTCCTGCCCAGAGCCTAGCCTTTTGACACTCAAATTATAACTTTTTATCAAATGCTGTTTTTTTTCTATTTCAAAGCTGCCTTTATCTATAATAGAATTTGTGCTTCTGTCAATAAAAGAATAATTGCAGGCAGCTTTGCACTGGGCGCTATTGTCTATAGAAACATCAAAGTTAACTGCGTTTACATCGCCGTAATGCATGCTTAAGGATTGCTGGTGTGGAGTCAAATAAGCTATAAGTTCATTTCCCAAAATAAAATTTATTTTTTGGTTAAAAAGAACAAGCAGGTAGATAAACAAAATAGTAACGAAAGCAACAATAATCAATTCATATTTCTTCCAAAATGATTTTTGGCTTGCCACGAAAGAACAATATAAATCATACATTAAATAATTTTTGCATTGTATAATCTATTTTCCATATAGCAAATAAATTACTTGTTCTTTATTTTTACCTACATAAAACCGAAACCTTTATATACAAGTAATTACCATTTTAAGCTATTAATATACATTTTTGTATACCAATATAGATAAAAACGTAGTTTAAAGAATAACGTTGGGATTAATAGATTTAGCTATCTATTGCCCTGCAAAATAAATGGCAACAGAACTCATTGGCATAGGGATACTCTTCTTTTGCGCTATAATAGGCGGAATTATAGCTGCAAGATTTAAGCAGCCAGCTGTATTTGGCATGCTGCTGATTGGCGCGATAATCGGCCCGAGCTCCTTGAACATTGTAAAAGACGCAAATATGATAGAGATGATGGCAGAGCTTGGAGCTGTGCTCATCCTCTTCGTTATAGGGCTCGAGTTTGATATTTCAAAACTCATAAAGCTGGGCGCAAGATCCATCCTTATAGGGTTTTTAAAATTTGCAATTGTGTTGTTCTTCGGCTACGAGACAACATTGCTTGTTGGCTTTGACGCAAAGACTGCGCTATTTATTGGCGTTATCCTGTCCTTCAGCAGCACTGTTGTTATAGTGAAGGTTCTTGAGCAGAAAGAGATGTTTAGGAGAAAAGAAGTTCCCCTGCTCATTGCAGTCCTAATAATAGAGGATATCCTCGCAGTTCTCGCACTTACCTTTTTTTCAGGAATAAGAGACTCAGGCAGAAGCATATTGTCAACCTTTGAGCATGTTACCTTTTCAATTGCAATACTTATATTTGCTTATCTGATTATAATGAAGATTCTGAGATTTATAGTAAACATAATACTAAAAAACAGCAGTGATGAGTCTGTGCTTATCTTCCTCTCGCTGAGCATCGGTGCATTATTCAGCTACTTTGCCTTTTATCTCGGGTTAACTCCTTCAGCAGGAGCATTCTTGGCAGGCAGTTTGATAGCTTCATTGCCTAACTCAAAGGAATATGGAAGAGCAGTGCATCCAATTGCAATGATTTTAACCTCTATATTTTTTATATCCATGGGTACAATGGTGAACTTCAAGGCGGTTGAGTCAAATCTTGCTTTGATTATAGCTTTGATACTCACAATCTTAGTTACAAGATTAATCGCTGTTGGATTCTTGACACTGCTGCTGGCAAATTTCAAGAACGAGCAGGCATTCTTTTCAAGCATAGCAATGATATCAGTTGGGGAATTTTCGCTGCTCATTGCAAAGGAGAGCCAGAAATTTGGCGTTGATGTAGATCTTGTGACAATAACAGCGTCTATAATCTTCATCACCGCAATACTCATGTCCATAGGCATAAATTACAGCGAAAGGCTTCATAACGCGCTTAATTCAAGAATACCTATAAAGGCAAGACTCAAGATCGAAAGGATGTCAGAATACATGAGGAGATTTTTTGATCAGATGGAGATAGAAACCCATTTCACAAAAAAATTGAAATCGGAGTCCAGGATAACCCTAATGCTCTTTATACTGGCCTTATTCGCATTTTTTGTTTTGCGAAGAGTGTCGTTGGCAATGAAAATTAGTTATAATGCTGTTGTGTTGTATGTATTTTATGCAATAAGCTTTATATTGATGATTTATCTGCTTAACCTCGTATACAAAAGGTCAAAAGTTGTGCACCACACACTGTCAGTCATATTGACAAATGTCGACAGCTCAAGAAACATTAAAAAATGCGACAGGATACTAGACAATTTACTGCTTGCTTTGCTGCTGTTCTTTTCGGCAATGCTCTTTCCATTTGCGATATTCGTTTTCAACTTAAATATCTGGGCAAATGTGATTCCTTTTTTATTGATAACAGCATCATTTTATTATTTGAGGAACTCAGTTGCATTGATTGACGGGCATTCGCTAAGCTCATCTGGCGTCAGCGCAAGCATCGCTGTCACGAAATTTTGACCTATACTCACGGACAAAAGAGTTGAGCGAGCGAGATATGAACGCGAGCTTGCGAGCGTTCTCGCAAGCAACAGCGAGCTCTCGCATGTCACTGGACAAAAATCAGTGACATGCGAGGTTCGCCTCGCTCACCATTCGACTGATTTTTGACAAGTAAAGGACATATTTATGTATAAAAATTTGTGTCCTTTACTATATAACTTGTAGCATAAACTATTTAAATAAATCCGCTTTCTCGCTTTCAATTCTGTTTTACAAGGGAGGTTAACTATGGTTAGCTTTAAGCTGTGCATTTCAGACCCCTCTGCGGGAAAAACGTTTCAGAAAGAAGTGAAGGACAATCAGGCAACGCCTTTTCTTGGTTTAAACATAGGTGAGACAATTAAAGGAGATTCCTTTGAAATAGACGGGTATGAGTTTGAGATTACAGGCGGCTCTGATTACTGCGGGTTCCCTATGAGGAAAGGAATTCTGGGCTTAAGAAAAAGGATAACAGTCTATGGCGGAGTCGGGTTCAAGGGAGATTCAAAGGGAATCAAAAAAAGAAAAACAGTGTGCGGACACAAGATACATGAAAGAATATCTCAAATCAATTTAAAAGTCACAAAGCAAGGCACAAAAAAATTAAACGAGATTTTTGGTGTTGAGGACAAGGAAAAGAAAGAAACAAAAGAAGATGTAAAGGAACAAAAAACAGAAGAAAAGAAGGAAAAAGAAGTGAAAGAACGCAAAGCTGAAGAAAAGAAAGAAGAGCCAAAAGAACACAAGACCGACGATAAAAAAGAACACAAGCAAGCCAAGCAACATAAAGAAGAGAAAAAAGACTAATTTAATTAAAAATCAAAACTTCAAATTAAAACATGGCTAGAAAGAAGAAAGATGAGCAACAACAAGAGCAATTGCAGGAATTGCCTGCACAACCAGTCCTTAACATCGGAATGGTGGGCCATGTTGATCATGGAAAGACAACCCTACTTGAGCGGTTGAGCGGCAAGTGGACAGACACCCATTCTGAGGAGATGAAGCGCGGAATCACAATTAGGCTTGGCTATGCAGATGCCACATTGAAAAAATGCGATAAATGCGAAGATGCAAAAGCATACACAACAAAGGAAAAATGCATTGTTTGCAATTCCGAAACAAAGCCGTTGAGGAAGGTGAGCTTTGTTGATGCTCCTGGGCATGAATCCTTAATGGCGACAATGCTGAGCGGTGCAACAATAATGGACGGTGCTCTGCTTCTGGTTGCGGCAAACGAGCAGTGCCCCCAGCCTCAGACAAGGGAACATTTGATGGCTTTGCAGATTATAGGGCTGAAGCGCCTGATTGTGGTGCAGAACAAGATTGATTTGGTTGGTGAAGAACAAGCATTGAAAAATTACGAGCAGATAAAGGAATTCCTGAAAGGAACTTCTTTTGAAAGTGCTCCAATAATTCCAATTTCTGCGCAGCACAGGGTTGGCTTAGAGTTTTTGATGCAGGCTATAGACGAGCATATTCCAACTCCCGTGAGGGACTCAAATAAAGAGCCCATAATGCTTGTTGCAAGAAGTTTTGACATAAACAAGCCGGGCATAACCGCTGACAAACTTGTAGGCGGAGTTCTTGGAGGAAGCTTGAAGCAGGGCATTTTGAAAGTAAATGACACGATTGAAATAAGGCCTGGAAGAACAGTTATTGAGAAAAACCAACAAGTTTGGAAACCCTTGACAACAGGTATAGTAAGCCTGAATTCAGGCGGCGCAAATCTTGAGCAAGTCAGCCCAGGCGGCTCAATTGGTATTCTGACTTCTTTGGACCCTTCAATTGTCAAGTCAGACCAGCTTACCGGCTCTATTGTCGGATTGCCTGGAAAACTGCCGAAAGTTTGGAATGAGTTTGTTTTGGATGTGCATCTGCTTCAGCGCGTTGTAGGCACAAAAGAAGAGCTTAACGTAGAGCCGATTAAAATGAGCGAGCCATTGATGCTTAACGTGAATTCTGCTGCAACTGTTGGAATTGTCATCGAGCTTAAGAAAAACAAAATAAGATGCAAGCTTAAGCTGCCAGTCTGCGCAGATGCCGGCTCAAGAATCACAATTTCAAGAAGGATTGGAAACAGATTTAGGTTGATTGGGTATGGGGAGATTATGGAGAAGTGAAGATGTAATATTTATCATCATCTTATCTTCAATACTTTAATCAAATTTTCAACTGTTCTAATATGTGCTTTGTTGAATACGCCTTGCTTTTCCAGACCAATTCCTGCAGCTCTGTCCAACTTTAAATCTTCCCCAACATTTTGTCTAGACAACTGATTTTGTGTGTACAAAGCGTTTAATCCATACAAAGTTAGATACCATACTGGAAGTACACCTGAATTAACTCGTCCATCCAATCCAACATCATCCAAACGAACTGCATTTGTGTTTCCAGCACCAACAAGCGATGCACGAATTCTCATCCAATCTGGCGAATCACCATTCGGTTTGCTAATAACAACTATAGTGTACAAAACCCCTTCATGTTTTATTGTCGCTCTCGAACCAATTTGGGTATAAACTCTTTTATTTCCGTCATAAGTATCTAGAATTTCATAAGATATAAAATTAGTATAATAAATTCTAAGAATACGTTCTGCAAGAAGTCTGGCTTTACTGGCTACTTCTTCGTCTAAAATAGTTCCTTCATCCGGAACAGATTTCGAAGGATATATCGGGTAGTTTGAGTCATATCCAGCACTTGATAAATTATTGGGCTTATTAACATCTACTATTAATGGGATTTTAGAAGCGGTTATAATGCTTGGAGGTGGTACAGCAATGGCAGAGCTAACTATAACAGCAGCACCCACTACGACTGTGGAAAGCATTCTCTCAAGTATCATGGGACATTACGACAAATTAATTGTTTATAAATCTTTCCTTATTAACCCCTTTAAAGTAGTTACAATAGAAAGCTTTAAATACCTTTAATTTTTAAAGTATATTATGCGGGGGTTGGTTATAGTTTTATTAATATTTGTAATTGTGGTTTCTATTAGTTTTGTAGCTGCTAATATAAACAATAGCAAAAAATCGGAAAGTAAAGAGCAAAATAAAATTCTCGAATTCAGCACCTTCACTTCTGCTGTCTGTGAAAACAATGAAGATTTTGTGAACTGCAAAGACGAGGTTTTTGTCAATTGCAATGGGAAAATATCAAAGGCAGCTGAAATGGAAGAATGCAACGGAATTAAGGTTGATGTCCCAAAAGCAACTGGATTTGCTGTTTTTGAAAAGGAATGGAAGGATCCTAGAAACTAAAATCACTCTCTCTCGAATTTAACTAGTGAGAATAACTTATACCCTTTGCCTTCTATTTTCTCTCTGCCATGTAAATCAGGTAGTTCAATTATTACAGCACATTCCACAATTTCCCCACCAAGTTTTCTGATTAAATTAATTGCTGCAGCCAAGGTACCCGAAGTCGCAATCAAATCGTCAACAAGCAAAACTTTTGAACCTTTAGGGACAGCATCGATATGAATTTCGACAGCAGCCCTTCCATACTCAAGCTCGTAATGCTCTTTTTCTGTTTTATGCGGCAGTTTTCCTTCTTTTCTAATTGGAATGAAGCCCTTGTGCAATTTACTTGCAAGCGCTCCTCCAATTATAAATCCCCTGCTTTCTATGCCTGCAACCAAATCAATGTGCATATTTTTGTATCTTTCATGGAATTTGTCAATGACATAATCAAAAGCTTTAGCGTCTTTCAGCAAGGTCGTAATGTCCCTGAACATCACTCCATGCTTAGGCCAGTGCGGGATTGTTCTGATGATTGATTTAAGGTTCATAGTTTTGATGGATTTTTAAGAAGTATTTATAACTTTTTATTAACAAACTTTTTAAACCTCAATTTATTTTATTCTATAATGCTCGTCAACAACCAAAACTATCGCACAGTATGGATGCAGGATAAATATGTTTATTTAATCAACCAGCAACTCCTTCCCCATAAATTTGGGATTTATAAATCAAAGGATTATATTGAAACAGCCAATGCAATCAAAACAATGATTGTAAGGGGGGCGCCTGCAATTGGCGCTACTGGAGCTTATGGGGTTGCGCAGGCGGCGCTTGAATTTAAGGGAAATAACTTTGAAAAATTCAAAAAGCAAATAGAGAAAGCAGAAAAAACATTAAAATCAACAAGGCCGACAGCAAACGACTTGTTCTATGCAATCGATTTTGTAAAAAATAAAATAATGCAAAATATAACTATTGAAAATGCAAAAAAAGATTCTGTTAAATATGCAAATGAATACGCTGACTGGAATGTTGAATTATGCAGGAAAATCGGCGAGCATGGCAATAAATTAATCAATCAAAATCAGAATATTCTCACACATTGCAATGCAGGCGCTCTTGCTTGCGTTGATTTCGGCACAGCTTTGGCTCCAATTAGAATTTCACATTACAATAAGAAAAATCTATTTGTTTATGTTGACGAAACCCGTCCAAGAAACCAAGGAGCTTCTCTGACAGCATGGGAGCTTGCTCAGGAAAAAATACCCCATGCAATAATCGCAGACAATGCAGCAGGATTTTTCATGAAAAAAGGAAAAATAGACATGATAATTGTCGGCGCAGACAGGATTGCAATGAACGGCGATGTCGCCAATAAAATCGGAACATATGAAAAAGCAGTTCTTGCAAAGGAAAATAATCTTCCTTTTTATGTTGCAGCTCCTTTGTCAACTTTTGATATAAATTCAAAAACAGGAGAGGACATTCCAATAGAAGAAAGAAGCAGTGATGAGATATTGTACATTTCAGGCATTGATAAAAATAAAAAAATCAGAAAAATAAGAATTGCTCCTGAAGAAAGCTCAGCAAAAAATCCAGCTTTTGATGTTACTCCTGCAAAATATGTCAGTGGAATTATAACTGAAAGAGGAATTATTAAGCCAATGAAAGATGATATTGAAAAATTTGTAAAGGGCAAATAAATCCATCAAATAAAAAAATTCACCACTTTAAAGTGTTGTCAATAAAAAGATTTATAAGCGCAATAGGTATTCTCGACTGAATGGGAACTTCAGACTTAATTTCGCGACTTTTTCCACAATCAACTCCCATAACAACCATGGACGAAATAGGTAGAGGTTCTAACTTCATTCGTTTTAATGGAGTGGATGATAAAGGAAATGTTGATTTTGAAGTAGTTAGTGGAGTGTCTGAATTTACGCGTACTAAGAATGATTTAATAGTACTTAAGGGATTATATGAAAGTTCAAACGGAGGTAAGCCTATTAGAATTGAACTTTCGAGCAGAGTTTTGGGTGGAAGAGTTTATGTCATAACAGCTTCTGATGTAACCGAAGGAAGAGTATATTCAATCAATAATCGATAATACTGAATTTCCTTCCTCTATTATAATAATCAACAAAATTTATAAATATACTGGCATTTATTGTTTAAGTAATAAAAATGGACTGGGGGATGAAAAACAGGCTGGCAAGGATTTTCAGCCAGAAAAGCAGCAAGACTGTAATGCTTGCTGTTGACCATGGATATTTCCAAGGCCCTACAACTGGCTTGAGAAATCCAAGGGAAACAATCACGCCACTGCTTCCTTATTCTGATTGTTTGTTTGTGACAAGAGGAATCTTAAGGAATTGTATTGCCCCAACGACAAATACTCCAATCTTCCTGAGGGTTTCAGGAGGCCCGAGCGTATTAGGGGAGCTTTCAAATGAAGACATAACAACTTCCATGAAAGATGCATTAAAGCTTAATGCATCTGGAGTAGGAGTTTCAATTTTTGTCGGGGAAAAAAATGAGGACAGGACAATCTCTAACCTGGGCAGGGTTGTCAACGAGGCAGAAGACTTTGGAATGCCGGTTCTTGCAATAACCGCTGTTGGCAAGGAGATTGAAAGAGATGCAAGATACTTGGGATTGGCGTGCAGGATTGCAGCTGAAATCGGAGCCCATATAGTGAAAACTTACTATTGCGCTGAAGATTTTGAAAAGGTTGTTGAAGGCTGCCCTGTGCCTATTGTCATCGCAGGCGGCAAAAAGATTCCTGAAAGAGACGCTTTGCAGATGGCTTACAATGCAATAAGCAAAGGCGCTTCTGGAGTTGACATGGGCAGAAATATTTTCCAAAGTGAAAATCCAGTTGCAATGATACAGGCTGTCAGGGCTGTTGCCCATGATAATTATACTCCAGACGAGGCATTTGAGTTGTTTAATAGATTAAAGGATAAGAAAGTTGTTTCCAGTGTCATAGAATAGATTTATTAGAAATATTTTTATTGAATTCTATGTTCTTGATTTTTATGCGCGTTGCAGTCTATTACAACAACAAAGACATTAGAATAGAAGAAAGAGCAATACCTCAAATTAATGACGAGGAAATTCTTGTTAAAGTAATGGCTGCTGGCATTTGCGGCACAGATGTTATGGAATGGTATAGAATAAAAAGAGTGCCATTGGTTTTAGGGCATGAAGTAAGCGGCATTATTGACAAGGTTGGAAAAAATGTTAAAAATTTCAAGGTAAATGACCGGGTAATGATCTCTCATCATGTGCCATGCATGAAGTGCCATTATTGCCTGAACGAACATCACACAGCTTGCGAAACTTTGCACAAAACAAATTTCTATCCAGGAGGATTTGCAGAGTACATCAGAATACCAAAAATGAATGTTGAGCTTGGAACTTTCAAATTGCCCGGCAATGTTTCTTTTGAGGAAGGGACTTTTGTCGAGCCGTTGGGAACTGCGGTAAGAGCGCAAAGATTGGCAAACTTGAAAGAAAACCAGACATTGCTTATTGTAGGAAGCGGCATTTCCGGCTTAATTCATATTAAACTGGCAAAATCAAAAGGAGTTAAAAAAATAATTGCGGTGGATATAAATGCTTACAGATTGAGTGCGGCAAAAAAGTTTGGAGCTAGTGTTATAAATGCAAATGATGATGTGCCATCCAAATTGAAGGGATTGAATGAAAACAGATTGGCAGATTTTGTTATTGTATGCACAGGCGCATTGCCTGCTGCAAAGCAGGCTTTGCAATGCGTTGATAAAGGTGGCACAATCTTATTTTTTGCAGTCCCAAAGCCCGACGAAAGCTTTGAAATTCCAATTAACGATTTCTGGAGAAATGAAATCAAAATAATGACTTCTTATGGGGCTGCTCCAAATGATTTGAAGGAATCGCTCGAATTAATTAAAAATAAAAAAATTGATTTTAAAGACATGATAACACACAGATTAAAATTTGACGACGTTCAGGAAGGCTTCAGGCTTGTTGCAGAGGCAAAAGAGTCGTTGAAAGTTATTGTTGAGCCGAATAAATAAATTAAAACATAAACTCAATCCCCGCCAATAATCGCAGTCTTAATATCCTCTCTGCACTGGCAATCATAATATTTTATTTTTGGGATTGTAGCAATCAATAATTTTTTGACATTCTCTGCGTTTTGCTTCATTATTTTTAGAACCATCTCGATATTAACCTCTTCTTCAGTTTCGTGCCAGCAATCGTAATCAGTGCTCATCGCCACAATTGCATAGCAAATTCCTGCTTCTCGCGCCAAAACAACTTCAGGAACAGTGCTCATGTTTATGACATCAGCATTCCATTGCCTGAACATATGGCTTTCAGCTTTTGTTGAAAACCTAGGACCTTCAATTGTTATTATAGTTCCTTTTTTATGATGCTTAAGATTCAATTCAGATGAAGTTCCTGCAAGCAAGCTTCTTAATTTGGCGCAAAACGGCTCTGCCATAGGAATATGACAAACTTTACCAACATCATAAAATGTAGAATCCCTTTTTGTTGTCCTGTCAATAAACTGGTCGCAAAAAACAAGATGCCCTGGCTCTATCTCTTTCCTTAAAGAGCCGCATGCAGTTGTTGCGATTATGTGTGCGCATCCCTGCTCTTTCAAAGCCAAAATATTTGCACGGTAATTCACATTGCTTGGCATAATTGAATGCTTTTTCCCGTGCCTTGATAAAATAACAACATCAACATCGCCTATTTTTCCGGTTGTCAAAGCACTTGAAGGGTTTCCAAACTTTGTTGTAACATTAATCTCTTTTGAATCCTTCAATATTTTCGGGTCTTCAAGCCCAGAGCCGCCTATGATGCCGATTTTTATTATTTGAACCACCCCCTACCATAATCATTTTTCAATTACCTTGACTTTTAAAGGAACTTTTATGGCTTTATCACTTATAACAGCAGAATTGCCACTTGGATCCTCAATGATAATCTTCTGTTTTTCCTGTCCCCATGTTATTCTCAAAATTTTCTTCAGGAGATTTTTTGCCTTTTTCTTGTCTTCTTCATCCTCTTCCATCTCTTTTGCTGACTCTATCTGGTACTTCACCCTGTTCAAAATTCCTTCAATGTTTGTCACATACCCCTGTGCAGCAGGCCCCGGAGTGATTGTTGCGATGTGCGGCAGCTTAACCGTTGCCTGCGCTGATTTCACAACTCTTACTTTCATGTCCTCCTCGCTTGAAATCTCAAACTCGTACTTTACTGGCTCTTTCTGCTCTGCCGCCTCGACATCAGCCATATGGTATTTGCAGTTGCTGCAAGTCATCGAGAAAAGATAAACCTTGCCGAAGTATGGGACTTCAGTTTCCCTTTCAGTCAGAATTAAAGTTTTTTGATTGCACAAAGGGCATGGCTGATACTCAAAATCTTCTTCCTTTAATTGTTCTCCTGCCATAATACGGGAATAAAATAATTTATTTTTATAGTTTTCGGAAAAAATAAGATTAATTTGATACTCAACATAAACTTTTAATTCAAACAACGTGGCTTCCTAAGTTCTTTCCTAACTTTCATAGGAAACCTGCTACTGGCATGCGAGTGAACTCGCTGTTGCGTGCGAGAACGCTCACGTTTGAGCACGCTCGCGTTCATGTCACTCGCTCACATGCCACTGAGTCTCAGATGGATACTTTTATAATTATTTGTTGAATAAAAACCTAAAAAGAAAATCAAAAAATCTATTCCTCGTATTCAGTGACTTCCACTTTCTTGCCTTCGTCCTTTGACGGCTTCTGCCCCCTATATATATAGGCGAAGTTAGGCACAGCAGCAATCCAGTTTTCGCCAAATCCAGCAATGTCGCCTTCAAGCGCATCACATGTCTTTTTCAGCTTGTTAATAGCTCTCTTCAGCTCAACCAAGTCTTTGTCCTTCAAAGGCTTGATGTTTATAAGTGCTATTGTGTGCCCTTCCCTTAATGCGTCAAGAATCGGCTTGATGTGCTCAAATTCCTCAATCACAAAAGGCCTTACCATCAACCTTGATTTGGTGTCAATTGTGGCTTCGCTTCCAAGCTCAACATATCCTTGTTCAGACTCTTCAAACATGTCAGAACTAGAGCTTGCCCCAAGTTTTTCCTTCAGCTTGCTGAAAAATCCCATCAAAATCACCTTTTGTTAAGTTTAACTTTTAAAATCAAAATTCCTTACTATTACCATCTATATAAATCTTTCTATTCTGGGGAGTAGTGAAAGGAAAGTTTTTAAATTTAACAACCCAAAGATATTTGGGAGCAGGCCTTGCACCCTAAACTAATTTCTCGCATTGTTAAAATTCAAGAATCCTCATTCACCAAAACCTTTTTATAATCCCCATTATTCCAAATAACACCAAAAATGGTCAGAAGAATAGGCGGCTTTCGCAGAAAGACAAGATACAAGTTCAGAAAGGAAAAAAGGGCTAGGGGTAAGATAAGCCTAACAAGATACTTCCAGTCATTTAAGGTTGGAGACAAAGTTTATCTTGCAGTTGAGCCTTCTGTTCAAAAAGGAATGTACCATCCACGTTTCATGGGCAGGGCAGGCATCATAAAATCCAGAAGGGGCAAATGCTACGAAGTTTCAATAAATGATTTAGGCAAAGAAAAAACACTGATAGTGCACCCGATTCACTTGAAAAGAGCGTAAAAATGGCAGATATACAAACAATTTCAGAAAACCCAATGAACATTTACCAGCTCAAGAAGGAGCTTGAAAGAATAAAGAAAAGGGACAATGAGCTTAATTTCAGGGCAAACAGGACAGAAGAATACCTAAATCAAGTCTTGCAACACAAAAATGCAGACGAGCTGTTTGGCAAGATAACTAAGCTTAACATACCAAGACTAAAAGAGCAGCACATCCACAAAATAGTGGACATTGCTCCCACAACTGTCAACGAGCTTAAGGTGTTGCTTCAGGGTTACACTGTAACTATAAACAACGAGTCAATGAAAAAGATTGTTGACACTATTAACGAATTCTTGGAAAATAAATAGGCAATCTTTTTGCACAATCTTTATAAAGACAAAAATTTCTGTAATCTAAAAATGAGGGTGGTACTAAGTCAAAAACATCTCAGCTTAAACAAAAAGCTGGTGAAAGAGGTTAATTTGATTTTTAGAAGTTTTAATGGAAAGTCATACTCAAAAATAGAAAACATAGAACAAATACTGTTCAGGTATGATGTGCCGGTAGAGAAGAAAAAAGAACTGCTGATAAAAAAACTGCACGAATCTATAGCAAAAACATTTTCAATAAACAAGAAAAAGCTCAACAAAAGTATTTTCAAAGCGCTGATGAGGAGAATACAAAGCATAAGGAAAATTGTGGATAAGCTCAGAAGCATCAATCACTACCTTGAAACAACATTTTTGCAGGATTTAAAGCCCTCAAAAATCCCAACGACATCAAACCAAAAAATAAAACAGCAAAGCGCAATTGCAAGAGACGAGCTCGAAGCGCTGGAATACACTGCTTACAAACTGATTGGTGAAGCCGCCATGCTTGATAAGAAGCTGCTCAAAGAGTACAAACAAAAAGGAGAAGTGGTTTTTAAAAAAGAAAAAACAGGGCTTAAAGACTTAAACATTATCTTAAGAAAAGAGTCAGAGCTTTTGATGCATTTGGAAGCAAAACTGCCTCCGGCAAATGCGTTCACCTCCAAATTAATTAAAGAGCCGAATTTCAGCCATTGGGTTGCAAGGATATTTGCGCTTTTGTCATACTTTGAGCATGTTTACAACCAAGAAAAAGCAATTTTTGGCAAGCTTAAGAAAAACAAGAATATGCGAAGAATGATAGCCAAAAAAATAAAGCACCTCACAAAAGAAACATCGGAATTAATAAAAATAATGGAAGAAAAAAGCTTTTCAATGGAAAAACCCGGCATAAGCAGGGATTTCAAGGAGGAATTGCGGAAATTCACAACAATAATCAACCTATAAAATGGAACAAGAAAAGCAGGAAAGGACGAAGGAAGAGCACGCAATTGTGTTAGATTTTTTGCCAAACGGCTACCATTATGATGACAGGCCGATGTACATGAAGAACCCGATAGCGCAAGCCATGGGAAAAGAGCATTTCGTTCTGCTGGAGCTTGTTCCGAAAAAAGGAATTCACCTCCAGCCATTGGAGGAGGTTTACATTGGCGATGGCAAAAGGGACAAAATCCACCATATTGTCGGCAAAATAAACATGGGGAAATTGACAGCCACGGCAAAATCCGGGCTGGAATTTGTTATAAAGGAAATTGTCAAGAAAAATGAAAATAAGTTTTTGGAGTTCTTCAACAAGGCGCAGCCATTAAGCACAAGGATGCACCAGCTTGAGCTTTTGCCTGGGTTGGGCAAAAAGCATATGTGGCAGATAATAGAAACAAGGGAGGAGAAGCTGTTTGAAAGCTTTGCCGACTTGAAGAACAGGGTAAAACTTATGCCTGACCCCGAAAAAGCAATAATAAAGAGGATATTGCAGGAACTGGAAAGCACGGAAAAGCACAAGATTTTTGTTGATGTGTGATTTCTAAAATGCAGTACGTACAAGGAACTATAAAATTTGGGAATATAAGCACCTCTGAGAGAGAGCTAAAAGACCTTTTGAAAGCATGGATTGCTATTTCAGCGGCATTTGCAGTAGTGCTCAGTGGCTCAATGTTCGCAGCTGACTTTTACGCAAAATTTGTCATTGCATCGCTTACAGTAGGAATAGGATTTCTTCTGCACGAGATTGGACATAAGCTTGTTGCGCAGCGCTATGGCTGCTTTGCAGAATTCAGGTCATTCGACAAAATGCTGTTGTTTGCAATTGCCATGTCCTTTTTCGGCTTTGTTTTTGCTGCTCCTGGGGCAGTCATGATAGCAGGCAGAGTAAGCAAAGCAAGGAACGGCAAGATTTCAGCTGCAGGCCCTTTTGTGAACCTGGTTTTGGCGTCTCTGTTTTTGGCTTTAATGTTCTTCCAATTACCAAATTTGTTTAAATTTATAGCTTACTATGGATTTATGATTAACTCCTGGCTCGCATTGTTCAACATGATTCCTTTTTGGCTTTTTGATGGCTACAAGATACTAAAATGGAATAAACTTGTTTATGGATCGCTAGTTGCTGTCGCTATAGTGTTCCTATTCGTCCAGAATTTGATAATCCCAAAATGATGTCAAATGGAAAAAAACATATGCCCTAACTGCGGAAGAAGCCTGACAGAAAGCGAGATGTACTGCTATTTTTGCGAGATTGACTTGGCTGAATTGAGAAAAAAAGGCAGAAAACAGTCAGAAAAATCGCATAAATAAAATCCGCAAGCAGAAATTTTTGCTGGAAGCAAAAAAATAAAACTTTTTTAAATTTTTTGTAAAAGTTTTCATAGACGATAAAAACAAATTCAAAAAATTAATTCGCTCAAAACTGCAAAAATTTCAAAATTTTTTGCTAAAATTATCGTCTAAAAACCCAAAAAAAGAAAAGATTTAAATACTACCTTTATAATGATGTTTGAAATTGAAAAGAGGGATTTTCAAACCGTGAATACAAAATGAGCGAATTTGGTTTGCATGTTACTATCGATGCATCAAGGTGCAGCAAAGCAAAGCTTATGTCTGTGCCTTTGGTGTACGACATTCTAAATAACTTGCCTGAAAAGATTGGCATGACGAAGATGACTTTGCCCTATGTAGTAAAATGGCTGGATAAGTTTGCCCACGGTACAGAGGGCATTTCCGGCTTTGTGATGATTGCAGAAAGCCACATCAGCATACACACTTTCCCGGACCAGGATTATGTGTTTATGGACGTATTCTCCTGCAAGGAGTTTGACACAGAAAAGGCAGTAAGATACCTTGTAGGCGCTTTTGAAGCCAAGAAATTTGAGACAAAGGTCCTGAAAAGAGGGCTTGATTTTCCAAGAAAGCTTCTATTGAAGCAGCTTGTTTAATTCTTAAAATGGAAAATATTTAAATATATTTGGCAACTTCTGGATTTTTAAATTAGAATTTTAATTTTCAAATGGATGTTATAACAGATATCAGCAATGGCAAAAATGAAATCAATGAATGTATTAAAAGATACGGCTCAGTAGGTGAGCATAACTTTTGGTTTTTTAATAATCAAGTTACAAGTTATGCAAAGCCATTTTTCTTTAAGTTTGACAAAGATTTCGGTATAATGTCTCTTAGATATAAGAGTGGATTATGGGAAATACTTGGAGAAGTACTTGCACCTGAAGAAAAAAGAATTGAACTTTTCAATCAATTCTTGGAGTATGTTTTAATAACAAGAAAAGACAAGAAGGTATTTGTATTTCCAGCTGACAAATTTACTAATAGTATCATGGGGATGTTAAAGCACTCCACTAAGTACAGGCTTAGTGATTCGCCTATAGTGTATTATACTCCGGTATTTGATATGAGGACGTGGGATGAGACTCTGCAAGGCAAGAAATGGAAAAAATTAAGGTATATCAAAAACAAATTAACAAAATCGCATGATATAGAGATTGTGCCATCTGAAGAAGTTGACAAGAAAAAATTGATTGATATAGTTTTTGAGTGGAAGAAAAAAAGGCCTATGGGAACAAAAGCTTATTTTATTCAGATGTATGCTAACTTCGTAAAGAATGATTTTGAAGGAACGGAAATTGCGAGAATCATACTCGTAAATGGAGAACCATGCTCAATAACCGCAGGATGGCCTGTTCCAAACAGCAATACTACTTATCACTCTGCAATAGGTCTACACAATTACAAATGCAAAGGAATAGGGGAACTGGCTAACATAGATGATTTAAATGAAATAAAAAAGAAGAGGTATGGGTATGCAGATTTTGGTGAATCAGCAAAGTCTCTGCTTCAATTTAAGAAAAAATTTAGACCACATAATATTTATAAAAGCTACTGGTTTCACATAGTAAAAAAATGAATTACATCAAGGAGCCCCATAATTTTATTGAAATACCCGATAGTTACTCATCCTACAATGATTCAAAAGTTGTAATTTTGCCCTTTCCATATGAAAAAACTACCTGCTATGTAAAAGGAACTGAGAAAGGGCCAGACGCAATTATAAAAGCATCGTCAGAAATAGAGCTTTATGATGAAGAGCTAGGCAATATTTTTGAAATCGGAGTTTGTACATTAGAGCCGTTAATAACTGACGTTAAGCCAGAATTAATGGTTGATATCATCTGCAAAAAAATTTTGGAATTATTGCTGGATAAAAAATTTATAATTACTTTAGGCGGCGAGCATTCCATAACAAGCGGGATTGTAAGGGCATTCAAGGAAAAATACAATGACTTAAGCGTCCTTCAGATAGATGCGCATGCCGACTTGAGGGAAGATTTTGAGGGAAGCAAATACAGCCATGCATGCGCTATGAAAAGGACAATGGAAATATGCCCTGTCATTCAGGCTGGTATAAGAAGCTTGAGTCACGAGGAAGCAGAGTTCATCAAGGAAAAAAAGCTGAAGATTTTTTGGGCAAAAGACATTGTTGACAATGATGAATGGTTTGATGATGCTGTAAACGGGCTGTCAAAAAATGTCTACATAACAATAGATTTAGACGGACTGGACCCTTCAGTTATGCCTTCTGTCGGCACACCTGAGCCAGGCGGCCTGGGCTATTACCAATTGCTTAGGTTTTTAAGAAAGGTGTGTGAAAAGAAAAATGTCGTAGGGTTTGATGTTGTCGAGCTTTCCCCGAATAAAGACAATATCCATTCTGATTTCACTGCTGCAAGAATTGTTTATAAGTTAATTGGGTACAATTTTTTAAGGGGTTAGTAAATATTTAACTAAATTTTGTATTTTTTCTAAAATTCTTAAAGCAAATTAAAAAAGTTTATAAACAAAAAAATTTTATTTTTTGTTGACGATGAACAAATTCTGGTATTCAAAATGGAGAAAGTGATGCATACCAAAAAAAACATTGCCTCAAAGCATGAAGAATCCTCCTTGCACAATTTTGAACATTTGAAGGCGCTTGATTTGCGGGACATAAATAATTTTGATGAATTAACAAAAGCGATGAGCTTTACTGCTTTTGGCGGCAGGCAATTGGGCGAAGCAGTGGATGTCACAGAAGCGATGGCAAAAGACAAAGATTGCTTTAAAGTTCTCACCTTGAGCGGGGCAATGACAATGGCTAAAATGGGGCTTGTGATATGCGACATGATAGATAACAATATGGTAGACACTATAATCTCTACAGGCGCTTTAATGTCGCACGGCTTTATAGAATCAGTTGGATTAACACACTTCAAGAATCCGGAGACATTGAGTGACGAACAGTTAAGAGCGATGAAGATTAACAGGGTTTACGACACATTGGAGCCAGAAGAAAATTTTGATAAAATCACAGACATAATTGGGAATGTTCTTGAACAAATTGGCACAAGCAATCCAACTTGCAGCTACAAAATTAGCTACGAATTGGGCAAATACCTAAATGAAAATAATGAAGGCAGAGGCATCTTCAAATCGGCATACTTAAAAAAAGTCCCAATTTTTATTCCTGCATTTACAGATTCCGAGATGGGGCTTGATTTTGCTATGCACAACAGAAAAAGAAAAATGAAAAATAAGCCGCTGCTGGGATTCAACCCGTTTCTCGACTTGGACCATTATGCCGATATGGTATTCAAGGCAAAAAAGACAGGTATCTTTACCATTGGCGGCGGTGTTCCAAGAAATTGGGCGCAGCAGATTGCACCCTACTTAGACTTGATAAGGTTCGAGTTCGTTGATAAAAAGGATCCTTCAAAATATGTAATAAAAGATTTGAGCAACCCATATTACAAACCATTTCATTATGCTGTAAGGATTTGCCCAGAGCCAGTCCACTGGGGCGGTTTGTCGGGTTGCACTTACTCTGAGAGTGTTTCGTGGGGAAAAATTCTTCCAAAGTCACAAGGCGGCAAATATGCAGAAGTTATTGCTGATGCAACAATAGCATGGCCGATTGTTGTAAAAGCAGTGATGGAAAGGATGGATAAGAATGGGAAATAAAATTAAACCTAATAAACCACTTTCGCCTCTGCCTTTAACGGCTTAATCGTCAATCCAGCTTCTTCTCTCAAAGTTTCTGCCATGTCTGTTTTCTCCCACGTGAAATCTGAATCTTCTCTGCCGAAATGCCCGTAAGCAGCAATCCTCCTGTAGATTGGCCTTCTCAAGTTCAGATGCTCTATTATCCATCTTGGAGTCAGCTTGAAATGTTTTTTGACTAATTCAACAATCTTTTCTTCTGGAATTTTATTTGTGCCGAATGTGTCAACATTTATTGAAGTCGGCTCTGCAACTCCGATTGCATAGCTAAGCTGGACTTCGCACTTGTCAGCCAATCCGGCTGCAACAATGTTCTTGGCGACATATCTTGCCGCGTAAGCTCCGCTTCTGTCGACTTTAGTCGGGTCTTTTCCGGAAAATGCTCCGCCGCCATGTCTTCCTATGCCTCCATAAGTGTCAGCAATAATCTTTCTTCCTGTAACTCCTGAATCGCCTTCAGGTCCGCCAATTACGAACTTGCCTGTTGCATTGATGTAGATTTTAGTTTCATTGTCAATCCATTTGCCGCATACGCAATCAATTACGTGCTTTTTGATATCTTCTTTCAATCTCTCTTCGCTCAAATGCTCAAGGTGCTGCTGCGCAATCACAACTGCGCTTAATCTTTTTGGCACCCCATCATGGTATTCAACGCTGACTTGTGATTTGCCGTCAGGCCCCAAATCAGAGACAATGCCTTTCTTTCTGACTTCTGCCAATCTTCTGGTTAATTTATGCGCAAGCATGATGGGCAAAGGCATTAGCTCTGGAGTTTCAGTGCATGCAAAGCCATACATCATTCCCTGATCCCCAGCGCCTTCCTTGTCAACTCCCTGGGCAATGTCCGGGCTCTGTCCATGGATGCTTACAAGCACGCCAGCATCCTCGCAGTCAATGCCAAATTGGGGATTTGTGTAGCCAATCTCCCTTAAAGTCCTTCTTGCAATTCCCTGTATATCGGCATAGCCGTGTGATGTTACTTCTCCTGCAACAACCACAAGCCCGGTTGTAGTCAGGCATTCAACAGCAACCCTTGAATAAGGGTCCTGCGCATATAGATTATCAAGAATGGCATCGCTTATCTGATCGCATATTTTATCAGGATGCCCTTCTGTAACGCTCTCGCTAGTAACATAAGTTATTTTTACCATTTTACCACCTCAAATTTGTAGAATTACTCATTATATCACTCATTATTTATCTTCTATTTATGCTGACTTTTAAAAAACTTTGTGAAAGAAATATTCCAAAAGGAATAATTTTAAATAGTGGTTAGTAATTCAAGAGCAATATATAAATTCAATAAAAACGTAAATTTTCAATAATAAAAATAATTCAAACAACGTCGCTTCCCAGCATCTGCAAAGGTTAGTGGGAACCCAGCTCAGGAATTTTTGCCTATCCATTTCAAATATATAGGCGCCGAGGTGGAGCACAAAATAATGCAACTTTAACATCTAAATGCCGAGGCGCACTAGAATTCGCCGAAGGCGGATTGAAATAATAAAAAGGTAATTTATAGAACTCTTTGAAAAATGCCTTACGAACTGGAAGAAATCAAGAAAATCAGGAAAAAGCTTGGATTGACGCAGACAGAGCTGGCTGACAGAGCGGGGGTTTCTCAATCTCTTATCGCCAAAATCGAGTCTGGAAGGATAGACCCAACCTACACAAAAATAAAGAAGATTTTCTTGGCTTTGAGCGAGCTTGAGAAAAAAGAAGAAATAAAAGCTGCTTCCTTGATGACAAATAGGATAATAAGCATAAGCCCTGATGTGCAGATAAAGGAGGCAATAAGCAAGATGAAGAAGTTTGATATTTCTCAATTGCCAGTAATTGATGAGCACAAAGCCATTGGCTTGGTTTCAGAATCAACAATACTTGATGCTTTAATAAACTCCAAAGGCAAGCTTGTAAGGGATGTGATGCAGGAATCTCCTCCGATTGTGTCAAAGACAACATCTGTGCAGGTAATTTCCAATTTGCTCAAGCACTATCCTCTTGTTCTTGTTTCAGAAGAGGGCAAGCTGGTTGGATTGATTACAAAGAGTGATTTATTGAGTAAACTATACAGAAGCTAACCTTTCCTCAAATTCCTCAGTTTTCCAAAATGATAAACCTTATCTTCAACTATATATACATCAAAATTGTCTAGATTCTGATGAAGGAAGGGACTTAAGATTTTATCCCTTAGCAAGTCAGTTCCCTCCACAAGGCTGTTGAAAGACGGCTGCACTATTAACTTCTTTCCTTTATACTTGCCTCGCAAAAAGCACTTGTACTGCTCAACTCTGGGCCCTTCCTTGAGCGACACAGCAGGATGCTCGTGTCCTATTATAATGGCATCATAATTCTTGATATTGGGCACCTTGTTGCCATGACATACAAGTACTTTCCCAATGCCTATTTCATCAACAACATTTACGTTTCTTTTCCTAGCAATCGGCCCAAGTATGGTGTCATGGTTGCCTTTAATCAAAATAACCTCGTTGCAGTGCTTTGACAGCAAATCAATGAACTTTAGGGTGTTCCTCCACTCCTGCTCGGAAATAGTGCCAAATTCGTGCTTCAAGTCACCATTTACTATGATACACTCTATTTTTTTGCCCTTTAAATAGTCAAATACCCTTTCCATTCTCTTAACTATATCCTCAAACTGGAATCTTGGCACTAACACTCCTTGCTTGTTCAGCGCCTCTTCATAGCCGATATGGGCATCCGCTATCACTACTGTGTAATCAAAGTACAATGCTAAATCCAGAATATTCATATTTGGCAATATTTTCATAAAGCCAAGAAATATACCTTACTATTTATAGTTTAATATAAAATAAAAAAGAAAAAAAGAATTAATGACTTATTCGCCTCTTGCTAGTCCCCAGACATCTTTCAAAGCGACTACAACGCTTGCCGGAACAACAAATGCCAAAAGGCTGTCAAATATGCCTTTTAGGTAGGTTCCGATTAGTTGCACGTTGCTCCATGTGTCAATCTGAGCACTGCCTGCAAATGCAACTATTACTAACGAAACAGTCACTAGCAAAAATTCCTTGGTTTCCTTTCCTGACACGTTCAGTAGCCCGACTATTATACCTAGCACAACCAGCAATGACCACAGCCATGCTGTTGCTGTTCCTAGCCTTGGGGCAGCTAAACCAAGCACTACAGCTACAATCACTCCAACGATAAAGGAGTAATTCCCAATTTGCTTTTCCATTTAGTTTCACCTCCGAGTGAACATGGAGAGTATTGGAATCATATTTCCGCTACTCCTAAGTGCCGTATGACACTTAGAATATATACTCCTGAGAATACCACTATTTAAACTTTTCGGAAAATTTTCATTATTAAAGACTAAATTAACGCTTATTTTACTCAAAAAAAGCTAAAATGGCTTGATTTTATTAAACAGAATCATTAATTGAACGTTTTAAGATGTAAAATTGAACACCACTACACCCAAAATCTTTCTGCCGATATTTTCAAACCAAAATTAATTTTCATATAGCGGAAATCAAAAGATTTTCAGGACGATCAAAAATCTTTGATTTTTGGCATACCAAAAATTTTAAATACAAGTTCAATATCATTCTTTTATCGATTTTTATCTATATCTAAAAAAGGTGGAGGTGTAATATCAAAATGGCAGAGGGAAGCAAAATGGGCCAATGGGCTTTTATTATTGGCATATTGTTAGCAGTGCTATTGGGATTTGTGCCAGAGAATTTGCTGGGAATGGCAACTCTTGTTCTTGTTGTGTTAGGACTTATTGTAGGTTTCCTAAACGTAACAGAGAAAGAAACAACACCATTCCTTATTGCAGGTATAGCTCTTTTGGCAACAGGAAACGCCTCGGATAGCTTAAGAGTAATACCCCCAGACGTATTGGGAAGCTTTTTGGTTGGAGCTGTAAACAACATCGCAGCTTTTGTTGCACCAGCAGCTATCGTGGTTGCGTTAAAGGCAATCCAGTCATTAGCTAAGGATTAAAAATCTTTTTTCTTTTTTATTTTATTTTTCAATACTAAAATGGAAAATGCGCTATATATGAATGACTCTTACTTGAAAGAGTTTGATGCAAAAGTTGCAAGTGTCAAGGACGACAAATTCATAGTTCTAGACAAGACTGCATTTTATCCTAGCGGAGGCGGGCAGCCGAATGATGCAGGGATAATGATTTGCAATGGTGAAGAGTACCCTGTTGTTTATGTTGGTAAGTTTGACGGCAAGATAAGCCATGAAGTAAGCAAGCCTGGACTTAAAACAGGCGATAAGGTTAATTGCAGAGTCGATTGGGAAAGGAGATATAGGTTGATGAGGATGCATACTGCAGCGCACATCATAGGTGCGATACTTTACAAGGAAGCAGGCGCATTATACACCGGCAACCAGCTTGGCTTGGACAAGTCAAGAATAGACTTTTCGCTCGATGTTCTAGATAGGGAGAAGATTCAGCAATATCTTGGTATGGCAAATGAATGTGTACAAAAATCTGTTGATGTCAGAATATACTATTTACCCCGAGAGGAAGCCTTAAAGATAGAAGGCATTGTAAAGCTTGCTTCTATCATGCCTCCGGAAGTAAAGGAGCTTAGGATTGTAGAAATTCCGGGCATTGACTTGCAGGCAGACGGCGGCACTCAGGTTAAGAACACTTCTGAAATAGGGCAGATTAGCTTAGTTGCTATCGAGAACAAGGGAAAGAATAATAGAAGGATGTATTATACTGTGGATTGAATTGAGATAAATAAAAATTACATAAATATACGATTAGATTTTTAAAAAACAAATAGGCGACCCAAGCACTGCTTGCTGAAATGGGTGCCCCGCAGTGCTTCTGGCACTATAAACCATGACTTAAAAGTGCCTCATCAAAAGCTGGTCTCCTTTACCACTTATCGAATCCAAAGGAAGCTCTCGTGTTGGTCGATTCATTTGTTATGCTAGTAATTCTACTTTAATTAGTTTTACACACTTTTAAGTAGTAACAAACCGAAAGATTTATAAAGGGTAAAATTAGCTATATAATAGTATGGGGGAAATAGAGTATAGGGTGCATACAGGGCAAACTATAGATGACAGGTTAGGTGTACCACTAATAAGTACAGCACTTGAGGCAGCAGTAGAGTCGTTCATGAATTTAAATGTAAAATATAAGACATACAATGAACAAGTACTAAAAGCATTTTTCGAGAGGTACACACCAAAAAAAATAAAAGTCACAGATGAATCACAAAAAACAGACCAGTCAGAAACTAAAGAAGTGCTACAATTACCTTTCGATTCTTCACTCGTTGCTGTTGTCGCTTATGAAGGAAAAGAATTAGTTGGTACTGGCTTTTTGGCAAAAGGCAAGTTTATTCAGAGGAGTAAGAGGACACCCTCAAGATTTACCGAATCAGAGCACGATGCATTTTTATATGGTTTTCATGTAGAACCCAAATATGAAGCAAGGGGTGTAGGTAGAGAATTTCTAAGAAAAATAACTCGAGTTGCGAAAAATAATGGTATAGGGAGAATTCAAACAATTATACCTAACTTTCCTGAAACTGTTAAATACTACCAAACTCTTGGGTTTGGGAACATACAGGATATTGAATTCAGAGAGAAAAATTCTCAGTTAATACTCAAAGAACTGCAACTAGTTTTGTCTCAATCAAACTAAACCGAGGCTAAAATGCTACAACAATCACTCCAAATCCTAAAGCAAATGCAGTACCCTAGTGGACTTTTTGCAGCCAGCAGAATGAATGTCAGGACAGGTTACAATAGGGCTTGGATTAGGGACAATATATACACAGCAATCGGCTTGGAAGCAGCCCAGAAATACAGCATTGTAAGAAAAACATTGAGGGCTTTGCTAGATGTTCTTCTAAAGCATGAATACAAGATTGACTGGGCTATAAGGAAAAAGCCAACACATACTTACCAATACATTCATGCACGGTATGATCCAGTTACCATGAACGAAATATGGGAGCAGTGGGGCAACAAGCAGAATGATGCAATAGGTGCTTTACTATTCAAGATTGGCGATTTGGAAGAAAAAGGAATCAAGGTAATAAGAAGCGAAGATGACTTGAGAATTCTGCAAAAATTAATCCATTATCTGCAAAGCATTGAATACTGGCATGACAAAGATAATGGAATGTGGGAGGAAAATGAGGAAGTGCATGCCTCTTCAATAGGCGCCTGCGTTGCTGGCTTGAAAAAAATAAGCAAGCTTGTTGATATTCCAAGAGATTTAATCAGAAAAGGAGAAGAAACATTAAACAAGCTATTGCCTCGGGAATCAAAAACAAAAGAAGTTGATATGGCTTTGCTTTCATTAATCTATCCTTACGATATTGTGACAAAAGAGCAAAAAGACGCCATACTAAAAAATGTCGAAAAAAAATTAGTCAAGGAAAAGGGAGTTTTAAGGTACATTGGCGACAAATACTACTGGAAAAATGGCGAAGCTCAGTGGACAAATGGCTTGCCGTGGCTTGCTATAATCTACAAGCAGATGAACAAGCCGGACATGTATGCCTTTTACATGAGAAAAACAATAGAAGCAATGAATGAAAAAGGAGAATTGCCTGAGCTTTATTACTCTAACAGCAATGAGCACAACGAAAACTGCCCATTGGCTTGGAGCCAAGCTTTGTTTGTGGCGGGGTTGAAACAAGAATAATTCTGGAATGATAAAGCATCAATATAAAGGTGGAGAAATACATATAGAAGACCTTGTAAGTACAGACTTATTTAGACAGCATATCAATTAACCTATCTAAAAACCCAAACATTTATATATTAGTTTACAAAAAGTGCTTATTGTAAACAGAAAATGGCAGAAGGAGTAATTGCAAGAGTCCCAAAAGAAGTCAAGAGGGACATAGAATTTTTTGCAAAGCAAGAGCAAACAGACAAATCAACCATAATTAGAAAACTACTCACATCAGCTGTGAGGCAGAAAAGGTTAGAGTACGCCCTAAGCGAATATGCTGCAAGAAGGGTAAGCCTTGGCAAAGCCGCAGAATTAGCCAAAATGCAAATATCTGATTTCATGGAAGAAGCAGCCAATCGACATATTCCTATAAATTATACAAAGGAAGAAGTAAGACGCGACTTCAAAGCAGTCTTTGGTTAAAGTGGTAGTTATCAATTCTTCTCCAATAATATCATTAGCTAAAATAGGCAAACTTGAGCTTTTGCGCAAATTGTTCGGTGAGGTGTATGTTACAGAGCAAGTTTATAAAGAAATAATGTCCAAGCCAACTTACCCAGAGTCAATGCCAATAAAAAAAGCATCTGAAGACAAATGGCTTAAAGTCGAAAAAGCCCATGAAATAACTGCTCCCCTTGGGAAAGGCGAAGCAAGCTCATTGGGCTTAGCCTCAAAGCTAAAACAACCTTTGATAATTGACGATAAAAAAGCTGCATTTATTGCAAAAACAATAGGGGTAGAATGTCATGGCACCTTGTATGTTGTCTTGTTGGCACTTAAAAGAGGGTTGATAAAGAACAAGAAAGAAGCTATTGACATTGTAAATCAGTTGATTAATAACAAACTTTATTTGAGCAGTGAGGCACTGTCCGAATTTTATGCATTGCTTGACAAAATAAATGTTTCGTAATATTATAATTAACCAAACATCTCATCAATTAACTCCATAAACATCGCATTGCTCCATGCCTGATTCCAGCAGCCTTCGCTTCTTAAGTCCTTTGCAGAGCTTAATTCTGTATGGCAGCCAACACAGCCTTCCCATAAAATTTCTTCAGTGCTTGCAGAAATTATTTTTTGTATTTGTTTATTGAATTTTTGCTTGTTAACTTTGTTCAAAACCAAAGCAGCTAGATTATTCACCCAAAACCACGAATCTCCCCTATGATAACTTTTATTATCTTCGCCAGTGCTAGTTTCTGTAAATAGTGGATTATTTTTGTCTACTGTGGATAAGCCGCCCCATTCCAGCCAAAGGTTTTTTAGTGTATTTTCAAAGCAGGTTTCCCATTCCTTGTTTGTCAATAAGTCAGGATAAGCATAATGTGCAATGAAAATGTTTGGTCTTATAGCCCAGTCATTCAATCCATCAGCCAAAATTTTTCCATTCCAGAATTTTTCTCTGAGTTTATTCCTTAATAAATTTTCCAATACTTTATATTTATGGTTTTGGGTCAATTCAAACAGGAGATTGTAAATGTTCAGCCTAAATGCCTGAATTTCAATTCTAATCCCCTCCCTGTAATAATTTTCAAACTCCGTATCCATCCACGTTTCCAATTTGTTATTTGTTTCAAAGGAATCATTTGTGTGGAATTTTAGCAATCCATTCAATGATTTCTCAAGAAAAGATTCCACTTCATAAGCCGTTTTATGATATTCATTTTCCTTTTTGTTTATCATAGAATTGCATTTTTTCAGATATTCTTTTATTCTTGCATTATTTGAATTTTTATTTTCTTTGATTATTCGTATTGATTTTTTTATTGAGTTTATTACCTCTTTATTATTATTTATTTTTTCTGTCAAATCCTTGCACCTCAAAAACAACCATCCATGAGCATCTGCACTTCCTAAGTTTGCCGATTTATGTTGTCCAATCAAGTTAGGCAATCTTCCATCATCTTTTATATTTTTTAAATAGGCAAAAAGGATTTTTTCAGCAGATTCCTTGTTTATTTTTGATAATGCTTTCAGTGAAATCAAGGCATCCCTTGCCCAGAACTGGAAAAACCACGGCAAGCCGGCAAAAACATTCGTGTTTTTGTCCCGGACAGCCAAATTATTTAAAGAATTGAAAGCACTAACATATGCAACCTTCACTTCATTGCTGATTCTTTTGTTGTTGATTATTTTTTTAACTGATTCGTTTTTTAGCATATCAAGAAAATATTCCCTCTCTTTGCTTTTCAATTCTTCCAAATGACTATAAACATAATTGCATTCCTCAACTGCCTTGCCCTTGCTTTTGGATATTGAAAAGACAAATGTCGAGCCTCTCAATTTCAATGCGCTGTAAACATACCTCTTAAATGGAGGCGAGTTTCTTTTTGCATCGGAAAAATAATGCCTTTCAACCCATTTGTCATTTTTCTCATGATGATTGCTGCCTTTAACCACCAAATACAAAGTAAATTCTTCTTTTCCATCCCCATCATCTTCTCTTCTATCAGTTTTTTTTGTGAATTTTACGACAATGCAGCCATTCTCCTCAAAAATTTCATAAAACCTGCCCCATTCCCTGTTGTCATAGGATTCCTTGCAGTCAAGAATTAGATTAATTTCATGTTGGCTATTTAGTTCATAAATCAGGGAGTTAAGATTCTTCGGCATGAAAAACAATTCAACTATGTCATTTTTTCTTCTTTCAACAGAATGAAAGTTATTTTTCAAACTTGAAGCATCATTATTTCCAGCAATCTCTATATTTTCAATAAATTTATACATGCTCATTGTTTTTTCATCAAAATAGAACAATCCCTGATACCTCGATGAAGGCATATTAAAAAAACTGCAGTAGCTTCCTTTCTTGTTCATCAATAGAAATCCAACATTCCCATCTGCACTTTTCTTTATGCTTAAATTTGCTAAATTGTGGATTACCTCCATAGACATTGTGCCTCTTTATCTTGCACTACCAGTTTTTACTTTAGTGCCACTGCAAAAGCAGGTCTCCTTCATCACGACTACGTCCAAAGGAAGCTCTTGTATTGTCTGAATTTGTTTTTTAATGTTGTATTTGTTTTTTGATTTATTTTCTAATTGTTTTAGGATTTTGATTTATTTGAAACAATTTTTACTTATAAGCCCTCTCAACTGCCAGATTGTGCGCTTCGATATACTTATTGACAAAGATTTTCCAGTCAGCCATTGACGCTATTTTTCTTGCCTGCATCTTGTTGGCTATCCTGTCTTCTTTTGGGAGGTTGGCAAACTTATGCATGACATCAACAAGCTGGCTCACAACATCTTCATCGCTTTTGTTCAGTCTTTTCAGCACATAGATTCCGGGAGTGTCGCCCTGCATGCACTCTTCGCAGAAATATCTCCCGAAGCCCGCCAAATCAGTTGTCACAGACGAAACTCCCAAAGCCCCTGCCTCTAATGGAGTGTAGCCCCACGGCTCATAATAGCTCGGGAAAATCCCAAGATGGCTGCCCTGCATTGCCTCGTAATAATTGAGATTAAGCAAGCCGTCTGCTCCGCTTAGATAAATTGGATAGTAAACAACCTTTACAGGATCCTGCTCTTCATTTCTTAGATTGGCTTGCGCAAGTGTTCTTAATATAATGTCATTTTCATCGTACAAGTCATGCGTCAGCAAAGTCGGCTTGCCTTTTTTCACGAATCTTGCAATCCTTATTTTCATTTCTGTCAGGAAATCCTCCTCGAACAATGTTTCCTTGGATATCTTTTTTTCCGAGACAAAGGAATACACTATATTTTTGTCAACATCATCATGAACTTCCTCAAGCGCATCCTTAATATCCTGGTACAATGTCTTGTTCTCCAGCAGCTCAGGCCTTATGTTCCTGAAGTTTGCAGGCACCCATATGAAGGCAATTATTGTTTTGTTGCTTTTTGACTGCTTCAGCCTTTCATTGAGCTTGCCAAGCGCCTTGATGTAGATGTCTATTCCCTTGTCATGAAACTCGTACCTGCCTGCAATGAAGTAAATCAATGTCTCTTTTGGGTCAAAGGCATAATAAGGAAAAAAATAGTACAGCATAAATTCCCTTATCCTGTCGCGCTGCAGCCTGTGCTTTATGATAATCTCCTCAAAAGACGGAAACTTTGACATGTCCAAGCCATTAGGCAGCAAAACATCGGGTTTTTTCTTCAGAAAATATGATGCCTCCATTCCTGTAATCTCGCTGACTGTTGTGAAGGCATCTGCAAAATGTGCAGAGCTCTTTTCTATGAGGTGCTTTGCTTCAATATTATATTTGTAAACCTCTATGTCTGGATTTATTTTATTCCATACATTGTACAAGTCAATATTAGAGTTTGCCAATGTTCTTCCCAGAACCGTTGCATGCGTTGTGAACACAGCAGCAACCCTTGGATTTTTCTTTTTCAGGTACAGCAATCCCACTCCAGAAAGCCATTCATGGAAATGCGCGGCTATTTTCCTGTCCTTGAAGCAGTTTGCAAGCTTCTCAATCAGCATCCCAACAGCATATGCCCAGACAATTGGCTCGTCGTAATCTGCTGGCGCCCTTAAAGAATCAATCTTGTACAAGTCCCAGAGTTCCCTTTTGATGTCGTTTGTCCTGTGCCTGTAATTTACAAAATCTATTAATATCACTTGCGGCTTTCCCTCACTTAGCCATCTTCCGAAATGACATATTATACCGACTTTTTTCAGTTCCTCAAAAGGTGCTTTGCAGAAGTCCTTTGGAATCTCCTCCTCAAACTGCCCTATTGCCTTTGAAGCAAAATAAGGTCCTACAAGAAAATAGCTTTCTCCATAAACTTCGACCATCTTGGCAGCCTTTGACTTTACAACCGTGAATATGCCTCCGACCTTGTTGCACACCTCCCAAGACGCTTCAAACAAAACATCGGCTTTTTTGTCCATAATGTAAAATTTTGCTTTCATGTTTATAAATATTTGACACCACTTGAAAGGTAGTATTGGGATTTAAACAATAACTTTTTATACTATTAGCTTCTGATTAAAATAGTTATAGCTTGTCATCATTAAATAAAGAAGGTGGTATTGATTAGTGGGGAGGATTTGCCCATAAAGAGGAGATTTATAGAGATAAGAAACTCGATTCTTTTGTCGCTTGCGACAGGACAAAAAACAATAAACCAGATTTCTAGCGAAACACAAATCAACTGGAAGACAGTTGACAGGCATCTTGTTTACCTGGTTGGCAAGGGCTGGATTCGTGAAGTGTTTAGTTCTGCTTATGTGCGAGTTTTTGAATTGACTGCATTCGGGAAGGACTATCTGCGAAAAAATATCTCAAGAAAGATTCACATCTCAGATTACAAAATAATCAAAATCAACGGTGAGCAATAGTGAAAGTTTTGATGTTTGGCTGGGAATTCCCGCCATTGAGCAGCGGCGGGCTTGGAACAGCATGCTATGGTTTGACTAAAGGGCTGAGCAAAAAAGGAGTAGAGGTAACTTTTGTATTGCCCTCTGCTGCTGAAATAAATGATGTTGATTTTGTCAAATTAGTGTCTGCAAACAGCATTTCCAATGTTAAGATAAAGAGAATAAGCTCTGCCCTTAAGCCTTACACAACATCCGACGAATATCAAAGGCAGGTAAGCAAAAATCCAAATCTCGCTAAGATTTACGGCTCGACATTATTTGAGGAGGTTGCTCGCTACACTCTTGCCGCCGAAAAAATTGCCGAGGAAGAAGACTTTGATGTTATACATTGCCATGACTGGATGACATTCGGGGCAGGCATAAGGGCAAAAAGAAAGAAGAAAAAGCCTTTAGTGCTGCATGTGCATGCAACAGAGCTTGACAGGACAGGCGGGCACCAGGTTAACCAATATGTTTATGACATGGAAAGATACGGAATGAGCAAGGCAGACAAGATAATTGCAGTGAGCAATTTCACGAAAAATAAAATAGTGACGCATTATGGCATACGCCCTGAAAAAATAGCAGTTGTGCATAATGCCGTTGATGTGCCGCACCACTATAATGATGAAAATTTCGAGATAAGGAAAAATGACAAGATTGTATTGTTTTTGGGCAGGGTTACATTGCAGAAAGGGCCTGATTACTTTGTCCATGCAGCGAGGAAAGTTTTGGAGCGCGAGAAAAATGTCAAGTTTGTCATTGCAGGCACAGGCGACATGGAAGCGCGCATGATAGAAAAGGCAGCGGAGCTTGGCATTTCAGACAAGGTTTTGTTTGCCGGCTTTTTGCATCCAGACGATGTTGAAAGGGCTTACAAGATGGCAGATGTCTATGTAATGCCGTCTGTCTCAGAGCCGTTTGGAATAACTGCTTTGGAGGCGATGAAGAACAAGACTTCTGTTATAGTTTCTAAACAAAGCGGTGTTTCCGAAGTCATAAGGCACTGCCTGAAGGTTGACTTTTGGGATGTCAATGAAATAAGCAACAAAATCATTGCTCTTTTAAGATACAAGCCATTGCATGAAACATTAAAGGAAAATGCCTATTTTGAAGTCGGGAAATTCAACTGGGATGTTCCTGCAGAGAAATGCATAAAAGTTTATAATGAGGTTATGAGATTAAATAAATAGAACTACTAAAAAATCAAAAGATTTAAATAAACTCTATTGGATTATGATTTTTCAGGAGGTGGTTTAGTATTTTCAAAAAGAGGTTAGTTATTAATCCTTTTTCTATTATTATTCATGTAAGGAATATTTTAACAAAAAAATCAATTATTTTTACATTTGCATTGGTTTTGCTGATACCATTCTCCTTCGGAATGAGCCAGAATGCAATGTACTATAATTCTACAATAGCATTGCATTGGGACATTAATGTTTCTCAGGAAAACTCAACATTAATGAAAACAGGAGAGCCTAATGGCGATTTGAAAGTTTCTGCTGAGCAAAAAAAGGTGGGGGCAGGAAGCGCATACTTTGACGGTGCAGGTGATTATTTGAAATTTCCTGCAATTGACGAGTACAAGAAGATGCAGAATTTTTCAGTAGGCTGCTGGGTTAATTATTCAAATTCAGGCAGCCTTGTAGTTATAACAAGACAAGCCAATCCAGATGCCAATGGAGATTGGCAGCTTGTTTTAGTTGGCGGAACAAGCACTGTTCAGTTTTATTACAGGGGAAATACTGGAGGCGATGCGGCAAATGCCAATTATGTCAATGCAGGCATTTTTGCCAATGATGCAACATGGCATTTGATTGGTTTTACTTGTAATTTAACATCAAACATAATGTATTGCTATAATATTTTCAATGGCACTTCTTCTCAAGCTTCCTTAAGCGTGAATAGCAATGAGCCGTTAGACAATCCATCTGCTATCTATGTAGGAAGCAACAGCCAAAATCCAGGCACACAAGTTTATCAAGGCGGCATGGATGAATGCTTCATCATTAACAAATCCCTTACTTTTGGCAAAGACAGCGACTGGGAGCATATTTACAATAATGGAACAGGAAGGATTCTTGCGCAGGAAGCTGGGATAGACACAACACCTCCAGTTATAACAGGTTACAGCAATCAAGGCTCTTCCTGCACAAACTGGAATACAAATCCCTCAAATCCCTGCACTACAAGCGACACTACCCCAACTCTATACTTCAACACAAGCGAGTTTGCTTTTTGCGCTATTGGAATAAGCAATTGGAATTACACTCAAATGGGAAGCTCAAGGAACTGCACAGTAGGAGAAGGCACAATAGAGCATGCTTGTGAATTAGTATCACAAGATGAACTGGTTTATGAAGACTCTATAGTTTATCTAAGCTGCAAAGACACTTCTGGAAACATGAATTCCACAAGCACAAGCGGGCCATTAAGCCTTACAGTGACTGGCTTGGAAGCAAATGGAGACGCAGCAATTGGAGCAGGAGTGCAGAATGCTTTGCTGAATGGCTATACAAACTATACTGCGCAGCAGATGCATTCTAGGAACTTAAGTAATGCCCAAGCAAGAGGAACGTTTGACTGGATGGCTAAGAAAGGCAATAAAGTATGGGCTTTCAATTATGTGACTAAGGGAGAACAGCATGTCAATATGCTTAATCTGACTCCTACATTGTATGTGCTGGAGATGTCCAACATCACAACTGCGAATATAACCAAAGCAGTGGAATTGATGATTAATGCAACAAAATAACATTTTAAAGAGCAAGAAAGGCGAGTTTGGATTAGTTGCAGTACTTGCATTGCTCTTTGGCGCTGTTATTTTTGTAAGTGCGCAGGTGCTTAATTCTAGCATTAATAACACATTGAATGATGCCTTACTAAATGTTTCACCTGTAAATAATTTTATAATTGAAAATACAACATCTGTCAATGAAACAACTAACTTAACGATTCCAATAGAAAATGAAACACAAAATCAAACAATAATAAGCAATGATACTATAAATTTAACTCTTTCCGTAGATAATTTTTCTACAATTGAAACTGATAATTTGATTCCAAATATCTCAATAAGCAACCGGACAATAATACCGAATCAAAGTATTAACTTAAGTGATGAGACGCTTAATTTATTAAATAATACTATACTAAATTATTCTGCAATTGTTGTAGAAAATCTGACCATTAATCTATCTAATAATACCACTAGATTAGCAAAAGTATTTGATGAAGATAGTTTAGATTTTGATAGAGAATACAGACTCAATTACTTGCAAAAAAATAAAAATTTTTCTGATGTTGTGTTTACTAACATTACAGGAAACACAAAATACACGTTAAAGGTAGGGGCTGTAAATGAAAGATTAAAAGGCGTCAAACTCAATAATCAGAATTATGTAATAGACATTTTATACTGCGAGATAAATGGAAAGTATTGTGCTTTCAGAATAAATGGTGTTCCTATACCCCAAATTCGAAGCTTTGAGCAATTTGGAAACAGCAAAGTAACTTCTTTTGATATTGATGGTGATTATGTGCTGAAAGTTAACTCTGTCAAATTTAATCATTGCGAAGGTACTGGATTTTGCCATTTTGGTTATCAAAGTTATGATGTTGTGGATGTTTCAGTGGAGAGGAAATGAGGAATACACTAATTGTTATTGTGATTTTGGAGGTGTTGGATTATGAAAATTCAATATAAACAATTATTGATTTTTATTTTGATTACAATGATTTTTGTAAGTGCATGTACTAAAATAAACAAAGGAAGTATCCCTCCAGAAAAGTATTGTGAAAAAGATACTGATTGTGTTCCTAACAAATGTTGTCATGCTGAAGACGTTGTGAATATAAAATATGCTCCAAATTGTAATGGTGTTGGTTGTACAAAAGATTGCAGAACTATATTAGATTGCAGATTTGGAACTCCAATTTGTAGATATAACCAATGTACTATAAAAAGACTGAAATAAATTATTAAAAATGACCATATTAATAAAAAGAATTAAAATAAATTTGTTAATTTTAATGACTTTAATACTTATAGTACAATTTGCATATGCTTTGTCCACAACTACTAGAATAATTGGTTCTTGGAATTTATATTTGAGTGGTATCTCAGGACAATATAATACAGTTTGTATTATTGATGATGGGATAGATTATACCCGCCCCAGTCTGGGTGGATGCAACATAACAACTGATATCAATGACAAAAGTTGTGGAAAAGTAATAGGTGGTTACGATTTTGGTGATAACGATTCTAATCCATATGCTGTAGAATATCATGGAACAGCAGTTGCTGGGATAATTTCGTCTACTAATGCGATTTTTCCAGGTGTTGCTCCAAATTCTAAGATAGTATCTATAAAAGTCTTTAAAGATACTGGAGATTCGGCATCAGACCAAGAATTTTGGAATCGAGTAGAAAAGGGTATGAAGTGGTGTATTGATAACAGCACAAAATTAAACATAACAACTATTAGTGCAAGTTTAGGTGATTTAACCTATAATGATACAAATTGTGGAAATCTTTATAATTCTAATTTATCCAAAGTTGTAGCTGAAGCTATTTCTAAGGGAATATCGGTTATATTCGCATCGGGAAATGAATTTAGTCGGGTTGGAATTAATTTTCCTGCTTGTTTAGGAAATGTTACACCAGTAGGTTCTGTAAATAAGAAGGACATTATCAGTGGTTACACAAATGTAGGTTCCAATTTGGATTTATTGGCACCTGGAGATTATATAAAAACAATTAAAAGAGGAGGAGGTTTTACATTCTTTAATGAGATTTTGTGTGAACTGGGAATATCAGACTTTAGGTGTACTATTGGAACTAGTTTTGCTACACCACACGTAGCTGGGGCTTTTTTGCTCTTAAAACAATATGATACTGCTTTAAAACCATTCGATATCGAGATGCTTCTTAAAAATACTGGTAAGAAAATATTAGAACCAGATACAGGTAAAAACTTCTCAAGAATTGACTTATTTAGTGCAGTAAATTTCTTCGACTGGCCCACCGAAAACCATGATTTCAGAAGAACTGGATTTACTTTGCTTAAAGGCGACTTAAAAGACAAAAAAGATGTAAAAAATCAAGTTGATTTCTTCTTAGACGCAGCAAACGACAACATACAGCAAGTTGTTAAGCCCTCTGTTGCTGATTTGGAAGGAAATGGCTTGATGGACACTGTAATTCTTGTCCATAAGCCAGTTATGGGCAACTTTACAAGAATGTTTGCTACTGAAACAAAGAAAAAATCATTCTTGAAAATACCGCTTGGCTTTGAAACAAAACCAAAATGGAATGCTGTAAATGTAAGAGGCGGCGAAGACGGCTCAATCTATCGACCTCCAACTTTAGCAGATATAGATAATGATGAAAAGAAAGAAATTATTACAGGCAACAGAAACGGAACAATCTATGCTTATGACTTTGATGGCGGACAGCCAACAATAAAATGGCAATATCATTTAGAGCCAAGATTTGATGGCACTAACTTTAGAGTTAAGTTTAATGGAGGAAGCGCTGTTGCTGATGTTGATTTGGACGGGCAACAAGAAGTAATTGTTGTTGATTTGCTTGATGGCGATGATGAATGGCCAGGAAAGGTTTATGTTCTTAATGGAAATACAGGAGCAAATGAAACCAGCTATATAATAGGAAATGGAGGAGCTTATGGCTCTGTTTCAATAGCAAATCTGGATAGCGATGATTATCCCGAAATTGTGGTTCCATCTCAATATGGAATTATTATCCTTAAATATAATCAAAGCACTGGAAAATTAAACAAATTATGCAACAACACGCATGCTTATTTATGGGATTCTGCTGTAATTTATGATGTTGATAAAGATAATGATTATGAATTGGTGTATGTGACAGCTAATACACCTTGCGCTGCAGGTAGCACTTGTGAAAATAAACTGCATGTAGTTAATCCTTTAACTTGCAATGAATACAATGCAAACTTTCCTATAAGCTTTACAGACATTCCAAGAGCGACGCCAACAATAGTTAATTTAGACTCTGATTCAAATATGGAGATAGTCGTTACAATGGAAAAAACCTTGCCTGATGGTCTTGGCTCTGTAAGGGCTTTTGATGCTGTGAGCGGAGCACAGCAATGGATTTATGATGCTTCTAACACCTTACATCCAGGAGCCATAAGTCCCAGCAGTGCTGATATAGACAATGATGGAAATTACAATATTATTTTAGGCGAAAACAAAGGCTCAAGCGTTTATGTATTAAAAAATGATGGAAACTTACTGTTTGATCCTTACAAAATAGTAGGATTGATAGACAACGGTCTAGCAATTGCCGACCTTGATAATGACGGAGTTGCAGAAATTGCATTCAAAAGAGCAGCAAGTCCTGAAACTGTTTTCGTTAGTGTTTCAAATATTAATTCACCGCCAGAAATAACAAAGATAAGCAACGTAACAGCAATTGCTGGAGATTTAATCAATATAAGCCAATTGATTTCAACTTCAGATGCGGAAGGTAATAGCATAGATTTTTTCTATAGCTCACCATTTAACTCTTCAGGTCAATGGCAAACTACAATTAATGACACTGGCAACTATTCTATTTTAGTAGAGGCTTCTGACGGCAATTTAAGCACAACCCAGTTTATTGACGTTATTGTTTTCAATGAAACTACAAAGTTACAAAACCAATTCACAGATGGCTTAACGAATAAATTGCTTAACTTCACCCAGCCAGGAAATTTAACTGTTAATATAAGGCTTCCAAAGAATGCCACTGTGATTTATTCAAAATTAAAAGTGACTGGATTAGCGCCATGAGAAAAATAAATTTAATATGGATTTTAGCATTATTTTTAATAATTCCAAATACTTTGGCTTACATAAACTGCACTACATCAGCATGTCCTTCTGGCTATACCGATAATGGCGTAAAATGCGAAGGCTCAACTTGTGTAAGGAATTGCACAGTGGAAGTATGCAAGCAAGATTGGACTCAAGTGGCTTCTGATACAAACGTTGGATTTTTAGACAACAGCAGAGTGGAAGATAATGATATTTCTTCTAGCTATACTCCTACAAATACAGGAAGATGCTACAATTTCACTTATGATGCAACACACATGGCTGACCATGAGGTAAGTATTACAGTAGATCCAGTTTCTCCAGATTGTGATTCAGAAGCAATAGGCGGATTTTGGGATGATACGCAAAGAAGCTCGCCATGGTTTAACGGCATGAACAACTATATCGGGAATGTTGGCGATCCAGAGTTTGATTATTTAATTAAGACAATGAGGGCCCATACAGAAGCTGATGCCGACAGCACTTATCGTTCAAAAATCAGAGTTAAAGAAGGGGTATTATGCTCTCCGAATACAGTAGCATGCTCAGGGGTTGGTGGAAGTGGTATATGCGATACAGACTGCTACAACAGAGCCACAATACTGAATGTGCATCAAGGTTATTATTATGATCAGGGCACTCCAGATAGTACATTATATACAGATTCAGAGTGCGGTGATAATTTAGGGGGCGCCAATGACTATGTAAACATAAACAGGATAGGCGCTGTAACTCCACCTAGTGTAAAATATATTGTTTATGAATCAACTTTAATAAATCAAAGCAATGACCAAAGCTGTGACAGAACTCATGAAGCACCTTCTGTTTCTAATGTAAGTGTCCTACCAGAAATCCCAAATGCTGGACAAGACTTATTATGCAACTACACTTATTCCGATCCAGAAAACTTTACAGAGCAAAATTCAAGCTATCAATGGTGGAAAAATAGTGTAAACCAAAATATAAACTCTCAAACATTGGCCAAAAACAATTTAACACCTGGCGATCAATGGTATTGCAAAGTCACTCCAAGCGATGGTTTGTTGTTTGGAACACAGGTACAAAGTGCTAATACTGTTACAATTAGAAACGCAACACAAAACCCCATTTTATATGTAAATAATAGCCAGGCTTGGAATAATACAGGATACTTTGGCAATGAAGAAAATGTGCTTGACTTCAATCAGGAATTAAATAATGCTCTAGCAAATTGCAGCGAGGATTCTGAAGGCTACTGCAATGTCTCTCTGGCATTTTCTTCAAACAATTTTGGTATATTAAATTTATCTGATTTTGGTGTTTATTACATACAGGATAATGTAAGCGTTGTTGTATCGCTTAAGATAGAATCTATAACAGAGATGTACAGCAATGGAACACTAAAAATCTTTGAATTTGTCATTCTGAACAACGGCAGCAACACAGTCACAAATGTCCAATGGCAGTTTGACACAGCCAACAACAATGTGATAAACAGCACAATAAACATAAGCTCTTTAGCTGTAAACGAAAAGGAATTTGTATATCTGGCTTACAATTTCAGCAGCGGCGGAACATTCAATGTAAAGGCAAATGCAACTGGAATAAGCGAATCAACTGCAGTAACTGCTTCATTAACTGCTTCTGTCACTGTAAACACAACCTCTCTTCCAGACATAAACAAATTCCTCATAAAAAACTCTTCAGGTAGCAACATAGCATGGTTTGGAGATGCTGGAAATATAGTAATAAAAGGTGTTCTAGAACAATCCTCAAACTTCCAAGCGACAGATAATTTCGCCTTTAAGATAAGAAACAACCTAAATGATGTCTTGATAATAGAAAACAATGGCTCTATGTATATTGACGGCACTTTGCAGGAAAATCAAGGTACTTTAACCTCTGGCACAAATAAAAATGACTTCAGGATAAAGGACAATTCAAGCAATCTAGTTGCTTTTGTTAATGAAGGTGGTTATTTGTTTTTGAAGGGGAGTTTGAAGTAAAGTACTATGTAACATGAATTATTGTTAAAAATTTATTAACTCGATTAAGTTTTAAGAATTGAAGAAATATATTTTATATAGAATGGATTATACAAGATTTATAGACGAGAAAATGAAAAAATATAAATAGGAGTTGTACTTTATCATAAAAATCAGTTTGGGGGTGTTAGTGTGGAGTTAAACAAAAAGCAGGTGATAGCTTTCCTTATTATAGTTATTTCTTTCTCTGTTATTGTAAGCGCTGTTAGTTTAAATGGTAATCAAACAAAACCAATCATAGATGATATAGTAGCTGTTGATAAGTTTAATCAGCTTAAAAGATTTAAGCAGATAGGATTTGGCATTGATTATGATAATATCACTGTTGAAGCATTTGATAAAGAAACTCTTCCTTTTTCTGAAAAAAAAATAAGAAATAAGTTTAAATCCCAAAATATAGAGGTTGAAAGCATTTATGAAGAAATTGATACCAGTTTCTTTAATGTGGATGAAAGACCAATAAAACAGAGTTATATTCTTAGAAATTTATTAAATACCAACAAGAATACAAAATTAAATATTCTGTATGAAATAGATTCTGATTTTGTTGTTTGGAATAGAACAAAATACGTTGTTAGCAAAAAACCTATTTACTTTAAAGCGTTTGAAGTTACAAAAGGAAAGTTTCCAGGTTTAAATAAAAGTTCTTTAACAGGACATACATTAACATTTGGAAATAATTATTATAATTTTAAGGATATCACTGATTTAAATTACTCTGTTTCTGTTTATTCTTTCAATAATAAAAATTATATTAATTTAGAGGTAAATAAAGAACTTGAAGGATTAGAAGAATTGTTTATTGATCCGGTAATCGGGTGGACAGCACGAAATATAAGTGTTACAGCCAATGGAGCATTATCTGTCTATGCCGCTGACCTAGATAATGACCAAGATATTGATGTTATTAGCTCAGTCAATTTTGACAATAAAATAGAATGGTATCAAAATAATGGTGGATCCACTCCAAGCTGGACAAATTATACAATAAAGACAGATGCCGACAGACCTATTGCCGTGTTTGCGATAGATTTAGATAAAGATAATGATACTGATGTAATCGCCACTCTAGATGGTCTTGACAGAATTGAATGGTATGAAAATATAGGGGGTTCACCAATAAATTGGGTAAGCCATATTATAAGTTCTGTTAAAGACCCTGGAGGCCTATATGCAATAGACATAGACAATGATAGCGACATTGATGTGGTTAGTGAATCAAGTTTTAATGATAGGATAGAATGGTACGAGAATAAAGGAGGATCACCTCTAAATTGGACCACACACATAATCTCAACAAATGTTAACAATGCATGGTCTGTATATGCGAAAGATATAGATAAAGATAATGATATAGACGTGGTAAGTGCTTCATTGGATGATAACAGAATTACTTGGTATGAAAATAATGGCAGTTCTCCACCGAATTGGACAGTTCATAATATAACAACATCTGCTGCAGGTGCATCTTCGGTATTTGCTATAGACATCGATGGTGATAATGATATTGATGTAGTTAGTGTATCAGTTGATGATAATAAAATAGCATGGTACGAAAATAATGGTAGTTCAATTCCAAATTGGACTACTAGAATTATAGCAACTGATGCAAATGGAGCAAGATCAGTATTTGCAATAGATTTAGACAAGGATAATGATATTGATGTATTAAGTGCTTCTGAATTTGATGACAAAATAGCTTGGTACGAGAACAATGGTAGTGTTCCTCCAAATTTTATACCACATAATATATCAATCACTGCAGATGGTGCATGGTCTGTATTTGCAATAGATATCGATAAAGATAATGATACAGATGTGTTAAGCGCATCACAAAATGATGATAAAGTAATATGGTATGAATCAAATTTAACAATAGGATTCACTATTCAAGAGATCATTCCTATTCAAGTCATAAAAGATGTCGATTTGGTTAAAGGTAAAACTACTTTAGTAAGATCTGTTATAAAAAACAATTTTATAGATAATAAAAATATTACTATTAGTTTGTTTTTTGAAAATACCCTAAAAAATTCTACAATAGAAACTATAAATGCTGGACAAGAAAAAAATATTGATTTAAATTTTGTTCCTGATGTTGCTGGAAGTAATAAAGAGATTAGAGTGGAAGTTACTTAATTTAAATAAAAAATAAAAAAGGTGGTGAAAATGAGTGAAACTGTAGCAACTTGCAAGGTCAAGGTGAACTAAAATGGAAAAAAAACAATTTAAGATTTATGAGTTTTTAGTTGAGTTTTTTAGACCGACGAAATGGAAAATATTAACCACCTTAATATTTATCATTATAGCTACTTTAGGATTCTTTGGGATAGTACCTTTTGCTTATTACACTCAGGTTGGAGACGTTATTGTATCAAAACCGTCTTTTTTAGTTACTGGCCCAATTTATCCTTTAATTTTTATTACAGATATAACAAATATTAGCATAGATATAGAAAGATATGGTTTCACATCTTCACTTATATTAGTTTTTATTGTTTTGTTAGCATATTATTATTTAGTGTCTTGTTTGCTGACAATTATTTATAGAAAATTTATTAGAATAAGATGAAAAAAATAATCAAACTTATATTAAAAGTAATAATATTTATGATAGTAATCAATAATGTTGTAGCTATTTCTAAAACTACCCATGTAAATGTAATAGAAACAAGACAACTAAAAATAGATTTTGTGGCAATAGATGAAAAATCTTCTGAATTTGATCAGAGATTGGGGAATAGTATACAATTCATAAATAGGACTTATCCACTTTCTGATACAGGACTTATCACTAATGTTAGACGTGGAATTTCTAGTTCAAATATAGGAAGTACATTAAGTACAATTGAAAAGTTCGATCTCCTTAAAGAATTATACAAGGAGGGAAGACTTAGTAATAAAACAGATAGAGTAGTTGGAATAGTCCCTCAAGGATGGTTTTTTAACCATGGACAAAATAATACAAAAGGGTATACATATATAAGTTATAAAAATAATGCATTAAAAACTGCTAACATAAAAGCAGTCATTATCGAAGAAGGATTTAGACATGGAAGTGCACATGAATTGGCACACACTTTTGGCATATGTGATGAATATAACGATACTGTTTGGGAAAATCAAGATACAAGATTTATTTTCATATCTGGTTTTTGTCCAAATGGCGATTTAGATAATGATAATTCTTTAGATGCTTCTTGTTTAGATGAAAGTACAGGTTGTGATACAAGTACTATAGGAAAACTAGTTCCTTGGAAAGCACAAAATGACACAATCAATCTTTTTAATTTTATGGGAAATGCAGGCGATCAAAATAATAGATGGATTGATAACTTAACTTACATTCATTTACTTGAACAACTAGAAGAACCTTCTGAATTATTGAATGTCGAGAAAGCAATTTTGTTTAGTGGAACCATACTTAAAAATGGAACTTTAATTACAGATATTTCTTACATTTTAGATGAGCAGAGCATTGAAAACCAGACTTCATCGGGTAATTTTTCTATTATTCTCGAATCTAATGGTACTCTTTTTTACAATCACACATTTGATGTTGATTTTACGATAACGGAGATTGGTGGTGATACAATCGAAACAAACGTTACAGCTTTCGCTTTTGTCTTACCATATACAGATAACGTGACCACGATTATGATAAAAGAAAATGAAACAGTAATAAAATCTGAGATAAATGTGTCCCAAAACACACCCAATATCACAATAACCTTCCCAACAGGCAGTGAAGTCTTCGACAAATCCTTTAATATAACATGGAACGCTTCCGACTTAGACAATGATACAATCCAATATGCAATATTAATATCAAGTGATAATGGTAGTAGTTTATCAACCATAGAAATTGATTACCCAAACACTACTTTATTATTGAATTCATCTAACTTTATCAATTCACATGAATATAAAATAAAAATCCTAGCTACAGATGGTATAAATACTGGAAATGACACCACTGGAACATTCACAATATCCAATCCAGTACCACCAATCGTAACGTTAGTAAGTCCATTAAACAACAACATAAGCACAACAGGAAACCTAATATTCAATTGTTCAGCAACTGATTTCAATGAGAATCTGAAGAATATTACTTTATACCATAATATTTCTGGTGTATGGGCAGCTGATGAAACAAAAAATATAACAGGAACTTCTGACTATGAAACTTTTATAGTTAATAACATCCCCAATGGAAATTATATTTGGAATTGTTTGGCTTTTGATAATAATTCTATGAGTGACTGGGCTGATATTAATTTTACTTTTAAAGTTAACTCAACCTCTCTTCCAGACATAAACAAATTCCTCATCAAAAACTCAAGCGGAAGCAACATAGCATGGTTTGGAGATGCAGGCAATGTTGTGATTAAAGGAAATTTGGAACAAAACTCCAACTTCCAGGCAACAGACAACTTTGCCTTTAAAATAAGAAACAATCTAAATGATGTCTTAATCATAGAAAACAATGGAAGCATGTACATTGATGGAACTTTATTTGAAAATCAAGGTACTTTAACCTCTGACACAAATAAAAATGACTTCAGGATAAAGGACAATTCAAGCAATCTAGTTGCTTTTGTGAATGAGACTGGATACGTATTTTTGAAAGGAACTTTAACACAGAATGGCAGTCCATGAGGTGAATGGAATGGAAAAAAGAAGAAATACATACAGGAAAAATAAAAAAGAAAGATTTGTTTTGAACAGATTTTCCAGATTGAACTCCTATTTTACCCAAATATTAAAGCTCTGCCTAGCGTTAGCTCTATTCGTAATGGCAGCCATCCTCATAAGCGGAGCAGGCATTACAGCGGAAAATGGTGCTTTAAACGTTTCAAACAACTTATTCATTGATACGGATACATTGTTTGTTGACTCAACAAACAACAAGGTGGGCATTGGTACAGCGAGCCCTTCACAGCGGCTGGAAGTAAGACATGACCAAGATGCATCGACGAGATTAAAAGTTACAAATCAAGGAGGAGGCACATCTTCCAGCGCAATAATTCAGGTTACCGATGATGTCACGGCCAACTTCTTCAATCATTATGGCTCTGCGTATACTTCTAGCGGCTCGGCAAAGCAGGCTGGCGCAGAACTGGCAACTAACGGAGCAGGAGGGATGTCAATCACCTCCACCAATGGGGCAGCAGTTATTCGGTTTTATACGGGAGGCAACGCCGACAATAATGAGCGAATGAGAATCAGCGAGGCAGGCAACGTCGGCATAGGCACAACTGCCCCAAACCAGAGATTGATGGTCGCCGGTAATGCTAACATTACAGGAACTGTCTACTATGGAGCGTTGCAGGCAAACTCTCCAGTTTTGGAAAGGACTGCAGAGCCGTTTGTGGCAAGATGCACCGTAGCTGATGATGGAAAGCTTGTAGTTGAGTACATACACTTTGATGCAGGAGCCTATGCAAGGGTTATAGAAGCTGTAAACTCCGATAGTGCTTCATGGTGGCATAGAAGCTGCTTTGAGAAAAACGAAAAGTTTAAGTTTTTGGACTCTTTGAACAATAATTCAATAACCATTGAGGACATTGGATTCAACTGGAGCATGAAAACAGCATTTAAGAAGTAAGGATTAAATGTATAGGCGCCGAGGAGGAGCACAAATAAATGTTGCCTTCACATCAGAATGCCGAGGCGCCAAGATATTGTCGTGCGAAGCACGACGGATTGAAGAAATTTTTAATAAGCAAGATTAAAAACAAATCAAAAACTCAAAAACAAAAATGGTAAGCGTATGTTTTTACTTTCAAGTTCACCAGCCGCCAAGGCTTAGAAAGTACTCTGTGTTTGAAATCGGGCAGCACAATAGCTACTTTGACGAGCACAAGAACGAGGCAATCATAAGGAAAGTAACCCGCAAGTGCTATCTGCCAGCCAACAATATAATTCTTGACTTAATCAATAAAACCGATGGAAAATTCAAGGTTGCCTACAGCATGACAGGCATTGTGCTTGAGCAGCTGGAAAAATACGCTCCTGAGGTTATAGACAGCTTCAAAGAGCTTGTTGATACTGGCTGTGTAGAGATTCTGGATGAAACTTATAATCATACATTGGCTTTTCTTTACTCAAAGGAGGAATTTAAAGAACAAATTCAATTACATAACCAAAAAATAAGACAATTATTCAATTACAAGCCAAAGGTTTTCAGGAACACCGAGCTTGTCTTCAGCAACGAGATAGCCTCCTTCATTGAGAAAATGGGCTACAAGGGCATTCTTGCAGAAGGAGCTGACCATATTTTGCAGTGGAGAAGCCCGAATTTTGTCTACAAGCCAAAAGGGCTGAGCAGCATAAAATTGCTTCTCAAAAACTACAGGTTGTCAGATGATGTTGCATTCAGGTTTTCAGAGAAAAGCTGGAAAGAGTTTCCGTTGACAGCTCCAAAATATGCCAAATGGATAAGCCAGATTAACGGCAATGGCAATGTTGTAAATCTGTTCATGGACTATGAAACCTTTGGCGAGCACCAATGGGAAGACAAGGGAATTTTTGATTTCCTGAAGCATTTGCCTTCTGAGATACTAAAGCATCCCGATAATGATTTTGTAACACCAAGCGAAGCCATTAAGAGATACGAGCCAATTGCTGAAATTGATTTCCCGCATTATGTAAGCTGGGCAGACATTGAAAGGGACTTGAGCGCATGGCTCGGCAACAAAATGCAGCATGAAGCAACAAAAGAAATCTATGCTCTGGAGCCGCATGTGAAGCTGTCAAACAATCCTGCTTTAATCGATGAATGGAGAAACTTGCAGACAAGCGACCACTTCTATTACATGTGCACTAAGTGGTTTAATGATGGCGATGTGCATAAATATTTTAATCCATACGACAGCCCATACGAAGCTTTCATTGCTTACATGAACATTCTTAATGATTTCAGGATTAAGGCGAACAAGTTGAGCGAAGTGAAGGTTGAAAGATAGTTATCTTTTTCTCATACTCTATATACCTCACATTTAAATAACCAAAAATATTAGCAGCTCTATGAACCTAAAAACAATGATTTTCTTATTTGTCACTGGGCTTCTGATTGCCAGTTGCACTAATACAACAGGCAATGTTGTTAAATCTTCAAAATATGATGATTTTGCCAAATGCCTGACAAACTCTGGAGCCAAGATGTATGGCGCATATTGGTGCCCACATTGCAATAGCCAAAAAGAAATGTTTGGAGAAAGCAGGCAATACATAAACTATATTGAATGTTCTCTGCCAAACCAGGCAGGGCAAACTCAGTTTTGCAATGATGCCGGCATAAGGGCTTATCCAACGTGGGAATTTATAGGGCAAAGAATAGAAGGCGAATTAACTTTGGAACAATTAAGCCAGTTAAGCGGTTGCCAACTTGAATAATTCTAGCCAAAAACCGCAAATTATAAAAATAACAAGGCAAATAACATTCTAATTGGTGATAGAATGGTTAAAAAAAGAGGCAGAACAGCTAAAAATAAGTCTGATTCTAAAAAGCCATTGCAATCAGTCGAAGTAATAATAAGAAAAAAAGTTCTCGGAGAAGCTCCCGAAGAGCATCATTTTGTTGTTGCAGACGGCAGAAAGCTGAAAAACATCATAGAGCTTGCAGATGCGCTTGAAACCATGAGCGAGGAAATCTTCAGGCATCATGCCAATGAATTCAAGAATGACTTCAGTACATGGGTCAAAGATGTTTTTTACGATCATAGCCTTGCAGAAGACATATCAAGAGCAAAAAACCGCCTTGAAACACAGATTGCAGTATTAAGAAGATTAGTAAAAGAGCTGATGTAAAAATGGTTACAAAAGATGAAGCAAGAAAATACCTTGGCAACACCCAGCCTGAGCAATGCTTCTGGGTGAATAACGGCCCTATACTGAAAAACATTGAAGAATTGGCAGACACATTGCCGCAGATGAGCGATGAAACTTACATTCATCATGTGAACAGCGAGAAGAACGATTTCAGCAAATGGATTTCAGATGTCATAGGCGACCAGAAGCTTGCAAATGACTTGCTGAGCTCGAGGGACAAGGAATCTGCTGTCAAGAAGCTGAGGACAAGGTTGAATTCTTTGAGGAAGAAGGGCGGATAGTATAGGGCAGATGCCATATAAATCAATAACTCAATACTTTTAACTGCTTAATATTTTCAAAATGTTTTGGATTTTTAGTCAGTATTTTATCAACACCATTTGCTATAAACGATGCAGCAATAACGCAATCAAATTCCGATTTACAACTTAAATAACTCTGCAACTAAAAATATTTAAATATGAAGACACCTTATAACAACTTGTGATATATGTCAATTTCCTTGCAAAGAAAGCTGTAACTACAACAATGAAAAAGAAACATAACATATTAAGATTTTTTGGTATTTTAAAAGGTATAAACCATACTAAAAAGGAAAGTATAAGAAAGGGTTTGAGAACATCTTTTAACAAAAGACTTTAGATACATATTCTCTCTAATTTTTTACGATACATTTAAATACCACCTTTTAATATTCTGCCGAGCCATGCCTTATAAAGCCACAATAAGGTTCTGAGGTGAAAAATGGAGGAAGAGCAAAGGGAATGTCCTAATTGTGGTACAATCCTTGAAGAAGGCGAGGAAGAGTGCCCTTCATGCGGAGAGAGCTTTATTGATAATGATGAAGTGCTTTAATGTCATTTTTTGGGGTGAGAAATATGAGAATCTATTTTGATGATGAAGGAGACGGTTGGGGCGACGAAGACGGCGAAGATTAGTAAGCGGAGTTACAATTAAGTGAAAAATGGAAGATTACACAAAATACGAGCAGGCAAGGATTATAGGGACAAGAGCATTGCAGATTTCTATGGGAGCCCCGATTTTGGTCAAACTAAGTGATGATGAGCTTAAGAAGCTCGGCTACAACACAATAGAGATAGCAAAGCTGGAATTCAAGCAGGGCTTGATACCAATAACAGTTAAAAGGCCCATCCCAGGCACACTTAAGAAAGAGGCAGCTACAAAGGCATTTGACCAGACAAAGCTTGAGTGAACATGGGCAGGATAAAAACTACTTTGGTTAAGAGCGTTGCAAGAAAGCTAATCAAAGAGCATGAGCAAGAATTTACTTCTGAATTCGATAAGAACAAGGAAATTGTTGATAAATATACTACAGTTGCTTCTGCAAAGCTCAGGAACATGATAGCAGGTTACACGGCAAGGTTGATGAAGCAGAAAGCAATAAGCGAAACCCAGCCCAGAAGAAGGATGCAGGAAGAGGACTTGAGCAAGTTTTATTAGTGAATTTTATTTCACAAACTTCTCCTTCAACTTTTTCTCGACAATTGCTGGCACAAACCCTTTAACCGAGCCGCCGAACATTGCTATCTCCTTGATGATGCTGGAGCTCAAGAATGCATAGTCGTCTTTTGTCATAATAAAGATAGTTTCAATGTCCTTTGCAAACTCCCTGTTAAATTGTGCTCGCTGGAATTCAAACTCGAAATCAGAGATAGCCCTTAATCCCCTGACAATCACATTTGATTTCTTTTTCCTCACATAATTCAGAAGCAAGCCGTCAAAATGCTCAACTTCTATTTTGTTGTTGTGCTTTTTCAATGCCTGTTTCAGCATTTCAACCCTTTCTTCTGCGGAGAAAGTAGTGGCTTTTTGGGGATTTTCGCCGACAAGAATGTACAGTTTGTCGAATAACTTCAAAGCCCTTTCAATTATGTCAATGTGCCCGTTTGTAACAGGGTCAAAAGTTCCCGGGTAAACTGCTGTTTTCATTTTTTCTCGATATTTTGTATTATCCCCAAAATTTGTTTTTCCAAATGCCTTAAATCTTTATTATTATCGATCACAAAATCCGCACGTTTCAGCTTCTCCTCAAGAGGCATCTGGCTCTTTAAAATCTTTTCTATTTTTTCTCTTGGATATTTTTTTCCAGCCCTTTCATAAATATTTTTTTTATCCGTCTTGACGACAATAATCTTATCAATCAAATCTTTTGCCTTTGTTTCAAGCAATAAAGGAGCATCAATTATTATTTTTGTCTTATTGCCACATTTTTTTTGAATTTTTTTTATTTGTTTTCTTATTTCATTGAGTATCATCGGATGCGTTATTGAGTTCAATTTTTTCAGTTTTTTATCATCATTAAAAACAACATCTCCCAATTTTTTTCTGTCAATATTTCTGTTTTTATCGAGAATTTCGTTTCCAAACTCTTTGATTACTCTTCTATAAGCATCAGAATTTTTCTGTAGTATCTGATGCCCGATTTCATCTGCATCAATTCTATTGTACCAGTGCCTGCTGAATATTTTTGCTGCTACTGTCTTACCTGAGCTGATTGAGCCGGTTATGCCGATTATTGTTGTCATTTTTATTTGAGACAAAGAAGACAACTCAATATTTAAATACTTCGTTTAGGGTATCCAATATGTTATTTTCACATTGAACTTGAGAAATGTCGTTCAATAAATTTGGGTTCTTTTTTATTATTTTCAAGGAAAATATTTCTGAATATATCAAAAAGTTAATAAACAAGTGATTCCTAAGTGGACATATGAATTCAAAAACGATTGTATTTCTATTTGTTGTTACATTTATCTTAAGTGGTTGTTCAAACACAAACAAGGTAGAAATTAATAGTTGTACGAACAAAGATAGCGAAGCTGAAAAAGATTGTTTTCTAAAATTAGTTTGTAAAAATAAAGATTTTGATTTATGTGAACGAATGCCCGATGATACAAATGAAAGACAATCCAACAAAGCTTTTTGTTTATCATTCGTAACCAGTTTAACACATGATTTGAACTACTGCAGAAAACAAAAAAATTCTTATTATGCAAATGCTTGCGAAATGGGTTATCAAAGATGGATTATGAGTTTTGAACCTGAATATTTAGAAGAATTTAAGGAATTAAAAAGCAAATATGGATGTGAATTTGAAAAAAAAGAACTTGAAGAACAACCTAAAGAAAAGGAGCTAACGGGTTTTGATAAGATGGAAGCAGAGATTAAAGACTCTATGTCGTATAAAGAACTTATTAATTATTGTGTAGAAGATAAAGAGCAATTTTATATGGGATTTAATTGTTTTATGATTGGGGTACGAAAAATAATGATAAAAAATAAGGAACAAGCACTGCAATACTGTGAAAAATGGGGCAAGGATTACCAGAAGGACGCATTATATGATATGTGTTTAAGTATAGTAAATAAGGAGACTTAGAATCTATTATCTAAAAATTCTGACAAAATATTAATACTTATTCCAGAGACATCCCATCATACTCATTGGAAGAAACTTCCGGATACTTCGTTGATAAGATATATGGATTTGCTTCGATAGAATTGATTGGAATTTAAATTTTATTTTTCGGATGAAATTTTCTCCACACTTATCTTCGCCATTATCTGCTCGTGCATTCTCCTGACAAATTCAACCTTGTCCTCTATCTTCATTAAATCAGTAAAACCTTGCAATATTAAGTTGAAGGCAAACGGCGATGGCAGATTAGTGTTTATCTCCTTTATTAAAATCTTTTTCTGCTCGATGCCCTCGATTATTTTCTGCGCATTTTCTATGTCCATCAAATCCTCCAAAACTTCCCTTCTTGCTTCTTTTAAAATGCAGAAATTTGGATCAATTCTCTTTACAGCGTTCATCAATATCATTGAGCTTACCTGCTGTCTTCCAACCCTTTTCTGGTGCCCCATGTAGCTGCGCAGTATCATCATTGCCCGAGTAGCGCAGTGCCTGAATCTCCTTTTCAGGACTTCTGTGTGCTCGATTGCCATATCCAAAACTTTTCTCATTTCCTTTGACTTCACTAAATTGAATGCCTGCATAACATTTACGCTTTTCTCTGACGCGATATAAAATCCATTGTCATTTATTCCAATCTCTACGTCCCTGTGCTGCGTTCTTGCAATTGCAAATGCAACTCCCCTTGACAGGCAGTCATTTACTCTTCTTCCGTAAAGCGTGTGAAAAATTGCATATTTTCTCTTGCTTTTTGCATCAGTATAATGCTCAACAATAATCCTTGAATGAGAAGGAATTTCCGCATAATTAAACTGCTCGTAAAAATAATCATAAACTGATTCAGCAGCATTTTTGTCAACGTATAGGTACATGTTAATAAAATCCAAAATTTCGCTTTTTGATTTATTAGCGCAAAACATCTCATTCATCAGTTTTCTGAACCTTCCGATGTCCAAAGCCAAGTCAAAGCTTAATGGCAGCATTTCGGAAAACCACGAGGGGATTGTAGGCGGCCTGTAGACAGATGCGTTTACATAAGCAACCATCCCCTTTGCGTGCAGAAATTCGTACCTTTCCCCGCCTAAAACAAAAACATCATTTTTCTTCAGCCTTTCAAGGAACGCCTCGTCAATATGCCCAATAATCTGCTCGCCGACTTTTACAGTTATGAAAGATTCTTCAGGGATAGTGCCAATGTTTGTCATGTAAATTACCCTGCTCATCTTGCCCTTTCTTCCAAGCTCGCCTGTCTCATCATCATGCCATATTTTTGCATAAATGTGCCTGTCCTCCAAGGAGATGTATTTTCCTGAGAGGTAATCCAAAATCTCCATGAAATCCTTCCATTCAATCTCATGAAAGCAGTAGCTTTGCTTTATCAATTCAAAAACTTCCCTTATCCTCCATTTCTGCTCAAGCGACATCCCATGAATTTGCTGCGCAAGGACATCAAGGCAGTTTTTTGGAATATGAATTTTGTCAATTTTTTTCTCGATTGCTGATTTGAGAAGAACAGCACATTCCACCAAATCATCCCTGTCCAGGACAATTATCCTTGCTTTCACCGTGTCATGAAGGCGATGCCCTGAACGCCCTGCTCTCTGCAAGAATCTAGAGACTGATTTAGGCGAGCCAAGGCATATAACCAAGTCTATGTAGCCGATGTCGATGCCCAACTCCAAAGACGTGCTTGACACAATAACCTTCAATTCGCCTTTTCTCAATCTATTCTCTATGTTGTGCCTTAATGTCTTTGACAATGAGCCGTGATGCGCCCCTATATTTTCAGTGTATTTTTTCGGGAATTTTTCTTTCAAGTGATGGACAACTCTTTCAGTTGCTGAACGTGTGTTTGTGAAAATTAAAGTTGTCCTGTGGCTTTGGATTAAATCGTCGATTAAATTATACATTGCATCGTGCATCATTGCATGCTCCATGTCAACCAAGTCAGGGACTGGCGATAGGACTTTCAGGTCCATGTTTTTTATGAACTGCACATCCACAATCTTGCAGTTTCTCAGCTTTCCGTTTTCATATCCGGCAAGGAATTTTGCTATTTCGTCAAGCGGGGCAATAGTTGCGCTCAAGCCGATTCTTGCCATTGAAGGTGAAATTTTATTTAATCTTTCCACAGACAATGACAAGTGCACCCCTCTTTTGTTTTCTGCCAGTGCATGAATCTCGTCTACAATAAGCCATTCAACATTTTTCAATAATTCCCTGAATTTTATTGATGAAAGCATGATTGCCAAACTTTCAGGAGTTGTAATCAAAATATGTGGAGGATGCTTCAGCATCTTTGCTTTCTCAGAAGCTGATGTGTCGCCTGTCCTTACTGCAGCCCTTATGTTTAATTTTTTTCCGGCAATCTTTTCCATCTCTTTCAGCGGCTCGACAAGATTGACATGAATGTCATTGCTCAATGCCTTTAATGGTGACACATAAACGCAATAAACCCTATCCTCCAAAATTCCTTTTTCGCTTGAGTCAATCAGTTCGTTTAAAATTGACAAGAAAGCAGTCAAAGTTTTTGTCGCGCCGGTCGGAGCGCTCACGAGAATATTGTTCCTTGAGTGTATTTCCATAACCCCAAATAATTGTGGCAAAGAGAATTCCTTGAACCTTGTGAAGAACCATTTATCTACAATAGGATTCAGAATGTGCCTGATTTGCTCTGGTTTGTAGGGTTTTTCTAAGTATTCTATCATTTTTACATCAAATACAGTTGTTTTATTTCTATATGGAAAATAAATGTAGTTAGTTTAATTGCTCATTAATGATAATGTGGAGAAATTTATAAAATCTTTGATTTTTTAATTTGGACATAATATTTATAAATACAGCAAAATACCATTCTTTTGTGCTAATACAAATTAGCCATTCTAACACCGCAAGGTGTAAAGAAAAACAATTTTAAAATTCAATAATAATTAAATCAATAAAAACAAAATAATTCAATCCCAAGAGCGACTTTTATATGTAGCAAGTGATTAAAGTAAACCGCTTTTGATGATTTTAGTGCATATATGGGCGAGGCGAAATTTAGTGGCAGGCAAATTTCGCCGAGCAGTAAAGTTTGCGAACGAAGTGAGCGGATTGAAATATTAAAAAATAATAATTAAAAATCAAATAAAAAATTTAACAAAAAAATGACAACAATGTACGATGTTGATGCGCAGGAATTGGTTTCAAAGACAGCCGAAGAGCTGAAAAAAGTTCCTGAGATAAATCCCCCTGTTTGGGCTTCATTTGTAAAGACAGGAATGCACAAGGAACGCCCTCCTGTGAATAATGACTGGTGGTATGTAAGGGCAGCTTCTGTTCTTAGAGCTATTTATCGGCTTGGTCCTGTCGGAGTTTCGAAGCTGAGGGCAAAGTATGGCGGCAAAAAAAACAGGGGGCATAAAAAGGAGCATTTCTACAAGGGCTCAGGAAACATTTTGAGAAAATCACTGCAGCAGCTTGAGAAAGCGGGCTTTGTTAAATTTGTAGAAAAAGGTGTTCATAAAGGAAGAGTTGTTACACCAAAAGGCAAGTCATTTTTGGACAAGATTGCAGTTCAAATTCAAGGCATTAAGCCAAAGCACGAAATAAAAGTTCCTGAAATAGTTGAAGCTAAAAAAGAAGTGGCCGAAGTTAAGCAGGAACAAAAAGCTGTCAAGAAAGCAGAGGAAAAGAAAGAATAAGCCAAATGCCGACCCTTGATGAAATAAGGAAAAAGAAGCTCGAAGAATTGATGAGGCTGCAGCAAGAAAAATTACAGCAGCAGGCACAAGAGCAGGCGCAGATACAGCAGCAGATAGAGGCGATGGAAAATATCGTAAGGCAGTTTTTCACAAAAGAGGCACTGGCAAGATACGGAAATTTGAAGGTAGCGCATCGAGAGAAAGCACTGCAGCTGCTTGTTGTCTTGTTTCAGGCAATACAAAAAGGGCAGGTTCAAGGCAAGATTGATGATTCAACATTGAAAAAACTTTTGGGGCAGATGACTCCAAGGAAGAAGGAAATCAAAATCAAGAGAGTTTAAAGCAAAAAATATACGATAATTTACAAAATTAAAAAATTCAAACAATCACGAGAGCGTCCTTTGAAAGTAATCATAATAAAGGAGACCAGCTTTTGACGTTTTATTGGATTTATAGGCGAGGCAAAACTGATTGAAAGGGAAAGTTTTGCCGAGCAGTAAACATTGTCCCGAAGGGACGGATTGAAAAAATAAAAAATATAATTAAAATCAAAAAATAAAAATGGCACGCTACAAGCATCCAAGCAGGAAGAAAAGATTGGCAAGATTCAGGAAGCAGACAAGATGGGCTCCTTTTTGGACAGTGCCAAAAATATACGGCAAAACTCGAAAAATCCATCCGGGCAGGCACACAAAACTAAAGCGAAGCTGGAGAAGGAACAAGACGAAAGCATAAGATGCCAAAAAAAGAAGAAACCCCAAAACTGGTGTTGGAAAGAGTTTACATAATCCCGCTTAGAAGGGAAACTCTGAAAGTTCCTCCGTTCAAGAAAGCAAACAAAGCAGTCAAGACAATAAGGGCTTTCATCTCGAGGCACATGAAATCCGATAATGTCGTTATCGGCAAATATCTGAACCTTGCTGTGTGGAACCATGGCGCAAAAAACCCGCCACACAAAGTTAAAGTGAACGCAGCCAAAGACGACAAAGGCAAAGTTTTTGTCGAGCTTGTGGGGGCGCCAAAAGAAGAGCCGAAGGCAGAGGAAAAAAAGAAAGTAGTTAAGAAAGAAGAGAAAAAGGCGGAAGAAAAACCGGAAGAGAAACTTGAAAAACAAGTCGAGGAGATAAAAGAGGAAAAAGCAGAAGAGGCAAAGAAAATTGAGCAGGAAGAAATTAAAGAACTGAAGAAAGAGCATCCAAAAGTACATGCTCCGAAAGCCCCCCAAAAGCCGAAGATGCAGGAAACGCATCCGACTGCTCCTAGAAGTGTTTGATTGAATAAATTTTTAAAAGAATAAACTTTCTTTTTCTATATGAAAAATCTGTTACCATTTGAAAGAATAGAAAGAAAAGTCCTTGTTCGGAAAGAAGCAGAGACAGGCGAAGGATATGGTTGTAAACCTGAGGACAGGAAAACAGAAGGGATAATAAATTATGGAATCATAAACATAGATAAACCGAAAGGTCCAACAAGCCATCAGGTCGCTGACTACGTGCAAAAAATACTCGGAATAACTAAATCTGGTCACTCTGGGACTCTAGAGTAAAAATCAGAGAAATCCCGCAGTAACCGGAGTTCTTCCAATTGCTTTAGGCAGAGCAACAAGGATTGTGCAAGCGCTTTTGACAGCAGGCAAGGAGTATGTTGCAATAATGCACTTGCACAAGGAAGTCGAAGAGGAAAAATTAAGGGAAACAATTCAAAAGCATTTCATCGGAAAAATTGAGCAGTTGCCCCCTATTAAAAGCTCTGTCAAAAGGCAGTTAAGGACAAGAACAGTTTATTATCTTGACATTCTTGAAATTGACGGAAAGGATGTTTTGTTCAAAGTCGGCACAGAGGCAGGCACTTACATAAGAAAATTGATTCACGACATCGGAAAAAAACTTGGCACAGGCGCGCATATGGCTGAATTGAGAAGAACAAAAGCAGGCCCTTTTGACGAATCAACTTTATTCACGCTGCACGAACTTCAGGACGCATATCATTTCTGGAAGGAAGAAAACAATGAGAGATTCATCAGAAAAGTAATCCAGCTGGTTGAAAATGGCGTAAATCACCTTCCAAAAATCTGGGTTTTCGACACAACTGTTGAAAGTTTATGCCACGGCGTTGACTTGAAAGTGCCTGGAATAAGTAAAGTAGAAAGTGGAATAAATCAGAATAGCGTAGTGGCTATAATGACTCTAAAAAATGAGCTAATAGCACTTGGTACATCACAAATGAACTCAAAGGAAATGCTTGGAGAAAAAGGACTTGCTGTCAAAACGGAAAAGGTGTTTATGAAGCCGGGAACTTATAAAATAACTTAAACTACAGCCCAAACGCCTTCTCAAACTCTTTAATCTCTTTCAGTTTCTTCACTAACTCGCATCCTTTGTCGGTTATGGTTATAACTTCGCCCTTTTCTGTCTTTACCTTCTTTACCAAATCCTTTTCAATGAGCTCATTAAGGTAGCCAATCATCTGGCTATGGGCAAGATTCGACTTATACATAAGGTGGGTTGGCTTGATTTTCCCTCCTTTATCTAGTATAGAAGTAAGCATATCGCCTATTATGTCTGTGCGTGTCCTTCGTTCTGCCATACTTTAGCACCATGATAAAAGTGGAGAGCAAAACAGCATACCCAATCAATTGAACAAGCTCGCCTACCACATAAAAGTAATTGCTTATGTTCACTAATATAAAAAATATCTGGCTTGCTGCAATTATGCCGAAGCTGTATGCCGCTAGTTTAGTAGCAAAATGTTTTGTGTTTAAATACTTTCTTGAATAAACAAAGGTTACCAAAGCCAGCAGAACCAAAAGCGTGATGTGGAATACGTAATAATCGGGATAGCTAAGATAAGTTGATACGAATATAAGATAAATATTAAGCAGGTGATTTGATATCGACTGCTTTTCATATATGGAATAAAGCACATAGACGGCAAAAAGAGTCAAAAGCCAGTAAAACAAGAATGATATTGGAAAGATAGAATTTGACGCCCTCATTGCGTGGTAGGTTTCTGTTATTGCTCCAAGCTGACTTTTTTCAAGAAACTTAAAATAAATGTTAAAATTCATTAATATCTTAAACAAGAAAGACACAGCTAAAAGCCCAAACGATAGTGCCAAATACAAGTAATTCCTGTTTTTCCTGATTTTATATGATTTTATGCTGAACAGCGCTATCATACACAGAACAAAAATGCTAACTAAATCAATCAATATGTCCTTTCCATAAAACCATTGCGGAGAATATACGAGCTTTACCACTTAACCCACACAGGCAGCTTAAAAACATCCATTTAAAAAGCTTATGAAAGATAGTTCTGTAGGTTTTCTCTCTAACAGCCTTTCACAGGGTATTTATAAACCCTCGTTTAAGCTATTGCCTAGATATCATCAAAACATCTCCAAGTGTGTGGCACCTCTTTATGAGGTGCTTTTTATTTTCATTGGTTTGGAAGGCGATTAAAAAATCGGAGGTGATAAGTTAAAGGTGATGAATAATTTATAAGCATAGGCAAAGAGTCAGTAACCCTCTTTTGACTCAAAACCTCTTTGTGTGTGGTTGCCCCCAGCTTGGTGTTGGGGGTGGCTTTTTTATAAATTTATTTTAAGATTTTCTTATGATTTTAAATCTTTGATTCAATCTGCTCTATCAACTTATTGATTTTGTTTTTAATCTTTTATAATCTTAAAATTTCAATTCGCCTTCGGCGAATTCTAGTGCGCCTCGGCATTTAGATGTTAAAGTTGCATTATTTTGTGCTCCCCCTCGGCGCCTATATATTTGAAATGGATAGGCAAAAATTCCTGAGCTGGGCTCCCACTAACCTTTGCAGATGCTGGGAAGCGAAGTTGTTTGAAATATTTTTATTGTTGAAATTTTATGTAGTTTAAGTATATTTTTGGAATTTTAATCGCTAACTTTAAATACTTGTTTTATAAAATAATTTATTATGAAACAAGCGCTTGAATGCCCTTTATGCGGAGCAGAAATTGGTTCAGAGGAGCGGTATTGCCCCGAATGCGGAGAAACATTAATACAAAAATGACATTGAAAAAAGAAGCGAATTTAAATATGAATGATTTTTGCTAGTTCTCTCTTTTTTGAGTGATTAAAATGACAGAAGATAATATCAAAAAGAGTTTGAGGTATTCAATTTATGATGGAGCAGCTTTTGCAGTAATGGACGGCTTTACCGCTTCTTTCCTTACACCTTTTGCTGTTGCGTTAAACGCGTCTGTTAATTTGATTGCAGCTTTAACTTATGTTCCTCAATTAGTAGGCGCATTTATCCAGCTTTTCGCAACAAAGCTTGTCGAGATTTTAAAGGACAGGAGAAAAATACTTGTTGCAAGCTCTTTTTTTCATGCAATTTTATGGATTCCGCTCTTGCTTATCCCATACGTAACTCCAAGCCAGAAATATTTGTTAATAGTTTATGTTACCTTGCAGACAATCTTTGCGCAATTAATCAACCCCGTTTGGAACTCCTTAATGGGCGACTTAGTGCCAAAGTATGAAAGGGGCAGGTTTTTTGGGCTTCGCAATAGAATTGTTGGAGCAACTTCATTTGTTGCTGCGCTGATTGCCGGCTTTATTTTAAACCATTTCTCGCCAAAGCACCCTTTCCTCGGCTTTACTATACTTTTCTCAGTAGCATTTTTCGCAAGATTGGTTTCTGGTATTTTTAAGGGCATGATGCATAATCTCCCTCCTGATTTGGAGCATGCAGAAAAGTTCTCTCTTATTGATTTTGTAAAGAGAATGGACAAAACCAATTACGGGCATTTTGTCATTTACATAACCTTGTTTAAGTTTGCTGTAAACATAGCAGCGCCGTTTTTTGCCGTATACATGCTAAAAGACTTGGGATTGAGTTACTTACAGTTCACTTTTATACTTGCGGCAGAGATGATTGCGAGTTTCTTGGCACTTGGCATTTGGGGCAATCTTATCGATACTCGAGGCACAAAACTTGTTTTGTATGTTACAGGCATGCTAACTCCAATTGTGCCATTGCTCTGGCTTTTTTCCTCTAATCTTTATTATTTGATTGCAATTGAAATATTCTCGGGCATTGCATGGGCTGGTTTCAATTTAAGCTCCTCCAATTTTATATTTGATTCGGTGAAGCCGGAAAACAGGGTAAGATGCATAGCATACTACAAGTTCTTTGAAGGCATTGCAACCTTCGCAGGCGCTTTGCTCGGAGGATTTCTGATAGGCAAACTGCCTGCATGGATTTTTATTTCTAGCATCCCTATTGTGTTTTTAATTTCTGGAATTTTGAGATTGATTGCATCGCTTACGCTACTTCCAACTCTGAAGGAGGCAAGGTTGATAGAATTAGATGTAGGGCATTCTTTCTTCAAGAAATATCTCACAATAAGGCCAAGCGAAGGGCTTGTCTACGAGGTTATTGGAAAATACAGAAAGGCAAAGGAAAAAATAAAGCAAACACTAACTAAAATAAAACCAAAAAAACAGAAAACAATCGACAAAAAAGAAGCAGAGGCTTACAAAAAAAGATTGTTGAAGTATATTGATAAAAATATTTCGCCAAAAAAAGAGAAGCACGAATTGACTAATATGCACGAGATAGAGCATATTGCAGAGGAGATTGAGAAAGGAAAGGTTAGGAAATAGTTAATACAACATTAAGATAAAATAAAAACTCAATAAAAACACATTAAAAATTAAATCAAAAAATCTAGAACTTACTTTACAAAAACCAAAAATTATTTATAATTCTAAAATAATGAATTAAGTTTAGAGTTAAAATGCCTCTAACTACAATGTATACGTGCTCTCGTTGCAGGAACGAGTTTGACTTCGACCATATCAAATACGACTCTGACAACAGGATTATTTGCATAAACTGCCTTGAAAAGCAGCAGAAAATAGAGAAGAAAGAAAAGCTGAGCATTGAAAAAGCCGATGAAGGGCAGAAAGTTGACTTTATCTGCGTAAACTGCAGATTCAAGTTCTCCGTAAGAAAAGGTTCTCCTAAAGAATTAAGGTGCCCATACTGCGGCAAGACAAGATTGATGCATGTCAAGAAGTACAAAGACGAGAATGATTTGATTAAAGATTCTATGGATCCAAGGTTTGATTATTGAATTGTTTTTAATCACTACTTGACACCGAATACCCACCGATAAGAACCGTTTCTAGTTTGATATTATCTTATCTTCTGACCGAAATCTTCTTCAAAATATAAAACTTTTCACCACTTCCTAATGAACTACTATTCATTTATAAACCCCTTTATTATCTTTCAATATAGAAAAAAATTGGGATTCCTTAAATTTTGAAAAACTATACCAGTATACAAAATAGTAATATTTATATACTAGTTCATATCTGGTTATACTCCAATTTTTAATTAGACAAAAAAATCTGAGGTGAATAAGGATGGGAATGGATTTTGTAATTGAAAGCGCGCTTAAGCAAGGCGTTGCGCAAAAAGAGGACTTGCAGGTTGGGCATGCCAACATAAAGGTTATCGGCTGCGGAGGAGCAGGCAGCAACATGGTGAGCTGGCTCTACAGGAAAGGAATAAGGGGAGCTGAGATTATTGCCTGCAACACAGACAAGCAGCATCTGGAAATCACAGAATCTGACAAGAGATTTCTAATCGGAAGAGAGCTTACAAGAGGGCTTGGCTGCGGAGGATTCCCGGACAAGGGAAACAAGGCAGCTCAGGAAAACATACAGGAAATCAAGGAAGTCCTGAAAGGCTCTGACATGGTCTTTGTATGCGCTGGAATGGGAGGCGGCACAGGAACAGGCGCATCTCCAGTTGTAGCGCAGGTTGCAAAGGACTCAGGCGCAATTGTAATCGGCACAGTGACAATGCCTTTCAAGATTGAAAGGGCAAGAATAGACAAGGCAGAATTCGGATTGCAGCAATTAAGGCAAACCTCAGATACAGTTATCGTGATTGACAACAATCGCCTTGTTAACATCGCAGGCAATCTGCCGGTTCAGCAGGCATTTGCAGTTGCAAACGAGCTTGTGGCAACAATGATAAGGGGAATAGTGGAGACAATTGCAGTGCCATCATTGGTTAATCTAGACTATGCTGATGTAAAAGCCATAATGCAGGATGGTGGAGTTGCAGCAATAGGAGTTGGAGTTTCTGACACAACAAACAGAGTGGAAGAAGCTGTAAAAGGAGCATTAAGCAATCCTCTGCTTGAGATTAGCTACAAGGGTGCAACAGGAGCCTTAATTCATGTTGAAGGCGGGCCTGACATGACACTTGACGAGGTCAACAAAATCGGCGAGCTGGTGACAGAAAGCTTGGACCATGACGCAAATGTAATCTGGGGAGCAAGAGTCTCAGACAGCATGAAAGGAAAGGTTGCTGTTATGACAATTATCACAGGAGTCAACTCTCCATGGATACTCGGCAAAGCGGACAAGAAGTCAAGAGTCATTGAAGCCAAAAGATTCAGCGACGAGCTTGGAATTGACTACTTTACGGAGTAATCTTTATTTTTTATTTTTATTGAGGCAAAAATGATACCCCTTTTTAATAAAAGTGAATTTAGGCTCACTTTTAATCAGCCTAACAAAGGCGTAAAAATTTTTTCAGCGATACCTGCTAGTTTTGGTCAGGGAAAAGTGATTATAGAGTTAGACCGATGGGTTGTGGAACATCTAAAAGAAGCAATGGGCATGAAACTTGCCGAGGAAAAAGAAAAATTCATCTCAGAGTTTGCCAAACTGAAACTTTCGCTAGCGTTTGAATAAACACAATTAAAAAAGGTGATACTAATGTCAGTAGACGAAGACAAAATAGTCAAAAAGATGGTGGCTGAAATTGCGGATTCTAATGAGAAGTTCATGAGCCATCCACAGGATATTGAAAATTTCAAGAGAATTGTGCCGGTTCTTTTGGAGAAAGGTATAGACAATGTCAACCTTTCGATGTTTGATGAAGGAACAAAATCAAAGCTTTTGAATGCCCTTGGGGAAGAGTACACAAGGAGAGGCAACATGAACGATGCTGTGAAGGCATTCATTCTTGCAGGCAACAGGCAAAGATTGGTTGAAGTCGGCGAGCATTATGAAGAAGTCGGGCTATTCGGCAATGCAATTGACACTTACAGATTAGCGGATGCAAACGAGCAGCTTTTGAAAATCGGCAGGAAATGCCTGGAAAATGGGCATTTTGCAGATGCAATAAAAGCATTTAGGCTTTGCAATAACGTTGAAAGCCTTGCAAAAGTAGGAGATGAATGCTTCCAGAAAGGCAAATGGGACTATGCCATTGAGATTTTCAGCGCAATCAACTTGCCCCACAAACTTGTAGAGATTGGCGACAAATGCCTGAGGGAAAGGCAGATTGGATATGCTGCAAAGGCGTATGAGCTGGCACACGACAAGGAAAAATTAAGTGGACTTGGAGATGTCTGCTTGAGGGAAGGGCTGCTTGCAACTGCACTAAAGGCATACTCTTTAGCAGGCAACGACATGATGGTGCAGTTCATAAGGGAAAACTTCGGCAACAAACTATCTAGCTTTTAATTTTTTGATTTCATATACCAAGAATTAGAGGTAAATATAAAATACAATTAAATAATAACAATAAACTAATTCAAAACAATCACGAGAGCTTCCTTTAGATTCCCCAAGCGATGAAGGAGACCAGCTTTTGATTTTGTTATTGAATGATAGGCGAGCCCGAACGGGTGACTGGCGAGCGAGTCTCTTCGCGAGCCTCGCATGCCACTGGCAGAAAAGTGAGGGTGAGCACTAAATATTGTTGCGAAGCAACGGATTGAATATATTTAAATAAATAAGGTTATCAAAAGGTTAACAAAAATGGAACAACAGCTTGATGCTTTCACTCAGAAAAGATTTGAGTTAATGATTGAGATGGCGACAAAGAAGCTGCAGCAGGAGATTCAAGCATTAAAGGAGTATGTTGTTTCCTTGAACAGCGAGATTGGCTCATTGAAAAGCCAGATTTCTAGATTGCAATTCCAGCCCCAACATTCTGTCCAGAAAAAACTCATAGAAGAGCCGAGTATCAAACCAAAAAAAGAGGTGGGAATTGTTGACTGCAGACCTGAAGATGAAAGAAAGGAAGAATTCCAAAGCGGAGCTGCAAAAAACTCAGAGCCCATAAAGCCAAGATACGGAGATTATCAGCCGGATGATGTGAGCATAGACAAGTTCTTTTATTTTGGAAGGAAATAATTTAATAATCTTTATAAACAAGTTATTTCATAAAATTCTCGATGAAAGGAATATTCGAGGCAGAAGATGCAATTGTAGGCATTGCATGCGGGCTTCTACTTCTTGGTTACACGGGGAAATTCTTCACATTGAAGCTGCCGAACTTTGTCTATGTTCTTGTTTTTATTATTTTTATAATCTTTATCCTCTTGGACATTGTAAATGAATTTTCTGATTTGGCAAGGCATTTCTTCTTTGTAGGAGGGGCAATTCTGCACAACATTGTTGATCTAGTAATTTCACTTACTTTTATATCATTTTTCTCCGGTTGGAACATTCCCTACATTACAACTTACCTGGTGCCTTATTTGCAGAACCCTTCAATTATTCCGGGGCTCGGTATGTTTCTTGTAATTGCAAATGTTGTATGGCTGTTTATATTCCCTTTTGCGGGTTAATCCACCATAAACAACTCATTATCTTTCCCTACGTCAAAGAACCCCAATCTGGCTCCTGCATCAAGAAAAGCATGTGAATAGACAACTGCGCCAAAAGCATTTACTAAATCGCCTTTCTTCTCAAAATATTTTGCGTCATCAAAATATCTTTTTGCCAAGTCAAGAATATCTTCTGCTTGTTTCCTATGCTTCTCGACGATTTTTACTTTTTTAAGAGCTTTTGAAGTAAGCTCAAAATATTTTTGGAGTTTTTGTTCAAGGGATTGCATTTTTTAGTCATTGATTAGCCCTTTTTTGTCGGTATTGTTGCAAATTAACCACCGGGGCTAACGGATGTGTAGTCAATGTTCTAGCTGCTAACTGTTCGGCCATTGTAATTTGCATACTTCTTGTTGATTGATATATTCCTTGTGCTGTCTCTCCGATCGCCTCTAGAAATTGCAGATAGACTTCTTTTCCAGCCACTCCAATAATGTGAAAACCTAACGGATCTGTGAGTTCAGCAAGAGCTTGATAGTCACTTTTTGGTATCTCTAGCGGAATTGATAATTTATAAATAGACTTTAATAGTTGGGTACCAAGAATATATAGGGGGAGTGGTCCTTCCAAAACTCGTCGTTCATTAAATCTTTCAACTTCATCCAACATCAAATCCCATATTTCTGTGCCATGCATTCGATTGAACAATACTACAACAGCTTCTTCCAATCTTAATACCCTTTGCATTTTAGTTATTAAGAAGTGATAAAACTATAAAAATCTTTCGTTTTAACAATCACAAATACTTCCTCAACTCCTTTGCCTTCTCAATCCCGATGTCAAGCATCTTGTCTATGTCCTCGATTGACAATGGAAAATCGCCGCCTTTCTGCATGGCGCACAAAGTGCCGTCTTCTATGGAGGAAACCGTCAGCCTTGCATCAATTGCCTTCTCCTCCTCTATGTCAGGATCCACAATGAACTTGCTGCCGATTTTTATTACAGTCACGGCTATCGGCATCTTTTCCAGCCCAAGCTTTTTGTCCGTCTTTGCCTTGTAGTCTATTTTCTCACCGTCAAATGCAGGATATTTTGTGTCCTTTAAGGCGGCAAGAGCAGCCAGTGACGCTGCATCAAACAAATTGCCTGCATCATTTATCGGGCATATGTCAATTATTACCATCCATATCTTCTCGCTTGGGGTGATGCAGAGCTTCTTGAAGTCAAGCGCCTTGCTTTCCCGAATGCCCCTGTCAACAACCCTTGCAAGTTCAATCGCTTGAATCCCGGGCGGGCCAAGCTCAAACTCTGGATTGGATAATGGCAATAATTCTGCTCCCACAATAATTGTGCCTTCATCAGGAGTGTCAGGGTACGGCTCGCCAACATCAAGTTTGACTCCAACAATGACATCGGTTTCGCCAATCTTGACTCTTGCAGAGCCCTCTGCTGTCTTTACAACTCCATATTCAACTTCAATCGGCTTCCTGTACTCTGTAAGCTTTCTTCCGTCAAGCCTTATGTCAGCATTAAGAAGCCCGATTATGTGATTTCTCAATTCCCTATGCATCATACCTCAACCTCGTGATATTTTTCCTTCAATGCCCTTTTCTGGACTTCGTAAATATCCATCAAAACTTTCCTGCTCTTTTCAAGCAGCTCCATCAGCTCTTCCTTGCTTATTTCGCCGTCCATCTGCAGCAATGTAACCTTGCTGGAATTCGGCATCATTGCAATTGGAATGTCTGCAACTGGCCCGTCTTTATAGCTCTCCTCCGAATAATCCAGGTCAATAAGCAATTTGTCGTCAACCCTTCCTAAAGAAACTGCACAAACCAAATCCTTCATGTTCAATCCTGCATCTGCCAGCGCCATTGACGCAGCGCATATGCCAGCGCATCTTGAGCCAGCCTCTGTCTGGGGCAATTCAATAAAGACGTCAACCACAGAATTAGGAAATTCCTCCAAGTCAAGCACAGGCAATAGCGCCTTTTCCGTGACAAGGGATATTTCCTTTGATCTTCTTGAGCCGCCTGGCCTTACCCTTTCGCCAGAGCTCGAAAAAGGCATCATGTTATAGTTGCATCTTAAAATTCCTCTTTGGGGGTCCTGCAAAAACTTAGGATGCAGGTTTCTCGGTCCGTACACTGCAGCATATGCCCATGTGTTGCCTATCTTGAACATTGCAGAGCCGTCTGCCCTTTGAATCACTCCAACTTTCGCTTCTATAGGCCTTGTCTCGTCAAAGCCCCTTCCGTCTATTCTTTGCTTGTAAGCCATGTTAATATCACCCTGTTAATTTCCCGCCATTTTTTTCCAAAAATTCCTTTATCTTGTCAGTCAAGCCGCTCAAATGGCTTTCCCTTTCAATCTTTCTGATTGTTTGGATGGCAAGCAGCTCATTCAATGGCTCGCCGTCAATCCATATCAAGCCATTTTGCCCGACAACAATGTTGCACCTTGTTGCATCTTTTATCATCACAACCATTGAGCCCTGCTTTCCTATTATACGAGGCACTTTGTGAGGATTAACTTCAATTATCCTGCCGCCCTTCAGCTTCCTTAATCCAGGCCCTTTCATTGTCACATCAATGAGTTTCTGGCTCGTGACATTGACAATTTTACATACGACATAATCTCCTAAGTCATAATATTGTGTTAAGTTAGCCCCTCTTGCAATGAAGTCAGAAGTCGCATCTTTCATCGACAGCATCGCTGAATAGGCAGAGTTTGTGTCAAGTCGCCAGCCGTTGAAGCTGACATCAACGACTTTGCATATTATTGTGTCTCCTGTTTTCGGTATATACCTTCCCGATAATGGGATAAGCTTTATTGTCCTTCCTTCAATCATGACTAATCCAAGGCGGTTAGCCATTATATTTTCTCCGTCCCTGCAAGTGCCGATTCCCGGCAGAACTTCCATCCCTTTAGCCAGTGTCTCTCCAGGCACTGCTATTTCCTTGTCCTTTGCAATTATTTTTGACATTTTTGTTTTCACCTATGCTTGATATTTTGAATTTTTATTGTTTTTGTCGTTTGAATATTACTTTTTATATTATTTTTCGTTGATATTGCATATTCTTAAATTTTCAATCACTTAATCTTCAAAACCTTGCTTTCCACATTTCCATGGCATATCTTGTTTAACCTGTCGTAAAGGTCATTTTCCATGCCGCCTGGCAGCTCGACAACAGCAACCCAGTAGCCATTGCTTTGCCACTCTTCTCTCAATATCGTGCCGAATTGCTTTGCAGGGGCATAGCATTTTGGGGCATACTCCGGCGGAATCTTGATTGCGATCTCCTTGACCTCAAATTTAATCGGCAAAATCGGCCTTAGCTTCTTTAACGCTTCCTGCACCTGCTCCTGCACGGACCTGAACTCGTCAACATGGAGCTTTGCTTCCTCAAATGCGTTCTCAATCCTTTGCGGAGGATGCGGCAAATGCGTTTTTGGGTCAACGCCGTTTCTATGAATTATTGCGATGATTTGCTTTCTTTTTTCCTCCCTTAATTTTTCCCTGTACTCCTGCGTTAATTGTATCTCTCCTTTCTGTATAATCTGCCTTGCAACATCATCAACTTCGCTTGTGCCGAAAATCTGCCGCATTGCGTTTTCAGAAGCAACCAAGCCCTTTTTGGCATCAGAGAAAATCTGCATGGCTGCAAGAATGTCGCGCATGTCCATTTCCCTGCCGTCCCTCAGGGCAAGCGCATTGTTGCAGTCAACAAGAATCTCAAAGCTTTGCCCATGCGCCTTTAACCTTGCAATTATCGCCTGATCAACTGTAACCATCATCTATCCCGTCATTTCTTTGTTTTTTTCTCATCCTTTAACTCTGACGCTACTTTCTCTAATCTTTGTTTTGCGAATCTTCTGAATTTTTTATCTGCCGAGTTGATGTATGCTGCATCGATTCTCTCTATGTTAAAATTCTCTCCGAGCACCTTTTTCAGGGCTTTTAACGACAATTTCAAGCCCTCTTCTATTGTAGAGTCCTGCTTGTATTCGTTGTGCAATATTTCCTCTACCTCAATTTCGCCCTCGCCTATTGCCGTTGCCCTGTATTGAAAGTAAATTCCTATCGGGTCTGTCTCAAAGAGCTTGGGGGTATGGTTGTCGATGCCTGCAACCAGAACAGAAACACCAAATGGCCTCAAGCCGCCGCTTTGGGTGCAAATCTGCTTTAAGTCGCACATGTCCTTGACAATCGTCAAAGTATCGATTTCAGAATCATAAGTTACCCTGTTTTGCTGCGCTCTTAATTGAGCCCTGTCAATCAGCACTCTGGCATCGCTCAAAATCCCTGAAGCAGCAGCTCCTATATGCTCGTCAATCTGCCATATTTTCTCAACAGATTCCGGGACAACTAATGAGTCAACAACTCTCTTGTCGGCAACCAGCAGAACCCCGTCAGAGCATACCATTCCTATGGCTGTAGAGCCTTGTCTTACAGTCTTTTTGGCATACTCTACTTGAAGTAATCTTCCATCAGGGCTGAACATTGTGATTGCCCTGTCGTATCCCATCAATTGATGCGGCATTGGCTGTTGCATTTTTTATTGCACCTCGTTTGTTAATTCTTTTTAAGTAACCATAATTCACAAAGCATTTAAATATTTTCGTTCGGCTTTTCTTAATATGCCCGACACGCCCACACTCTTAAATATAACCTCTGTGTTGTCAATCCCGCCAGCAAAAATCAATGCCGCCTTTAAGGCATCGACATGCTTGTGGCTGACTTTTATGACGCCTCTCTGAAGCTTTGCATTCCACTTGTTGTTAAGCACCATAATTCCTGCTTTGGCAGTGCCAAGCTGTCCCAGAAACTTCAATGCACAGCCCCATATTGCGTTTGAAACAGCGCCAGCGTCTTCTACCCTCTCTTTTGAAATTATCTCGAATACCAGATAGCGCTTTTTTTCCCTCAGGCTTGGCAAAATAGGCTTTAATTTTGTCTTTATCATCTCACTATTATGAGAAGAAATATAATAACGCCATTCTCTTCTCTCTGTTAGGCTGGAGTATTATTAAATAGTATTTAAAGTTTTGGGTTTTGTAGTTTTATTTGGTAAAAGTCAGCCAAATAGTAAGTGACACAAGTTTTAGGGCATTTATTTGTCACTTACTATCTTAGAAAATGACACAAATGTCCAATAATTAATGTCATTTTCTAAAACAACGATAAATTTTTAAATTCCTTAATGCATATTTACCACTATATAATAATCAAATTTTTGCAAAAATGGAAGAAGCTGCTGAAGTTGCAGAGCGTGAAGGGCTGGAAGAAAGAGTAGAAGAAGATGCTGGAGATAGCCATAGGACTAACACCCCTAATGAAAGAAGAGGTATAGAGCGCAGGCTAAACGATAAAAATTACGAGTCCAAATCCTCAAGAGCAGAAAGAAGAACAGCTAATGAAGATAAAGACACTTCCAATGGCTCCAAATCTGGTAGGCATGTCAATCACAGAAAAGATAGAAAAGAACAAGACGATAAATCTCCTTACAAAAATGAAGGTTCTTCACGAAACTACAGAAAATCAAACAAAAAAGAAAATCAAGTTAAGTACGAGAATATTGACGGGGCAATTGCAGTAATTCTCTACAGGGACCCCAAGACAGGCAAAATTAAATTCTACTTGGAGATTAAGTCGTATGATTATCCAATAAAAAGCGAAATAGGGAAGTTTTCGCTTGTCGGAGGAGGCATTGAAGAAAATGAATCAAGCTTGGAAGCGCTTGTAAGGGAAATAAAGGAAGAAATAGTTAACAAAAAGGCGCAGACAATATTGCTAGACTCTTTGAAGGAAAATCCGAAGCCGGTTTATGTTGCCAAGGATTACTTCAATGGATACGAATCAAATAATTTTGTTTATGTTATACAAGTGAAATCGAAGGAAGACTGGAAAGCAGTTTCTTCTTCAGGAATGGCGCCTGACGCAGGCATACCTGCCGTCATGTCGCTTGAAAAGGTTGTCAAGAACATTGAGGCTGGCAATTTCGCATTCAACCATGGAGAGATAATTGCCGAATTTATCAGTGACTATTTGCGAGGACGCTTTACTCCTAGGAGAAATGCTAGTGACTCGTCTTATTATGGATTTGATATGCAAGCTCAAAAATCTTTGAGCCAACAATATACCATAGATCACCTTGTTAAACCAGTTCCTGCAATATTTCAATATAATCCAAATAATTTTTTAACAATACCAATATCTACAAAAACATTTAACTTCTCATTAAATTAAGCAATTCCTCTTTTTTCTCTTTCATCAATTCCTCAGAATCCGCTTCTAAATTTAACCTCAGCAATGGCTCTGTATTGCTAGGCCTGACATTGAACCACCAGGCATCAAATTCAATAGTGATACCGTCGAGCTTTGATATTTTTTTAGGGTCTTGTTTTTTGTAAATGTTTTCGATTTCCCTCAATTTTGCACTTTTGTCTTTTACATCCACATTGGTTTCTTCTATTGTATGGTAAACCCCGAATTCCTCCAGCAATTGTGACAATGGCTTATTATCCTTTGAGATAATCTCGGACATAATCAAGCTTGTTATTATGCCGGAGTCAGCCCGGAAATTCCCCTTGTAATAATAATGTGCTGAATGCTCACATGCAAAAATCGCCTTTGTTTTTCTCATCGTTTCCTTTATGAAGGAATGTCCCACTCTTTCGATGATCGGGGTGCCTCCGTATTTTTTTATCGTCTCAGGCACTATATGGCTGCACACTGCATTGTAAATTATTTTTTGCTTATTGCTAATTGCTAATATATTTTTTATTATCAATGCCGATATAAGAGAACTGTTTATTACATGTCCATTTTCATCTACGAAAAATATCCTGTCGGCATCGCCATCAAAAGCTATTCCAAAGTCGCAGTTTTGCTCTCTTACAATTTTCTGCAATTCAACAAGGTTTTCATATTTTGACGGGTCAGCAGGATGGTTCGGGAAAGTCCCGTCGAGTTTGAAATAAATAGGAATAATCTTAATTGGAAGATTTTTATAAACCAATGGAATCATCTTTCCAGCCATCCCATTGCCCGCATCAACTGCAATCTTTAATTTTCCCAGTTTTTTAATATCAATAAATTTCCTGACGTGAGCTACATAGTTTTTTAATACATCTCTTTTGATTATTTTTCCTTGTTTTTTTGCCGTTTTTTTACTATATTCATTATTTTCAATTATTGACTTTATCCTTTTTAATCCGGTGTCTTCATTTATGGGTATTGCATTTTCTCTGCAGAATTTAATTCCATTCCATTGGGGTGGATTGTGAGAGGCAGTAAACATCACAGCCGGCTTATTCAAAAATCCCGAGGCAAAATAAACGGCATCTGTGCAAACCTCTCCTATGAAAACTGCATTTGCTCTTTGTTCTGCAACACCCTTCATGAATGCCTTGCTGAGTTTTGGCGAGGATTCTCTCATGTCAGTCCCTACAATCACGTCTTTGCACTTGAGAAAGCAGACAAAAGCCCTACCGATTTTATAAGCTGTTTCCTCAGTAAGATTTTGCCCGTAAATCCCCCTTACATCGTATGCTTTGAATATTTCTGAGAGCATAAAGAAATTACCATTTTTTTATTTAACTATTTTTCTATTCCCTGATGTCCATCTCGTCTTCCTCGAATGGGACAATGCCTCCCCATCTCTTTTCTGCAATCTTGTACCTTTCTATATTGCCGATGTCAAACCACTGCCCTGCAAATGGAAACCCCCTTAATCTGCCGAGCTGTGCAAGCTTTGGGAAAACATCCTTCTCAAGCATTGCAAAGCCATGTGGAATAGTGTCAATAACCTCTGGCTCGAGTATATAAAACCCCGCATTTATTAAATTAGAAGGTGGACTGCTTGGTTTTTCAACAAACTCAACGATTCTGGAGCCGTCAAGCCGTGCAACCCCGTAATGTGAAGGATCATCGACTGTTGTAAGTGCAATTGTAGACAATGCGTTTTTTCTCTTATGCAATCTAAACATCCTTGGAATGTTGATGTTCTTCAACTCGTCCCCATTAGAGACAATAAAGCTGTCATTCAGGTATTTTTTAGCCAATTTTAATGGTCCAGCCGTTCCCAATGGTTCATCCTCTTCAACATAGGTTATGCTCATTCCAAATTTGCTGCCGTCTCCAAAGTGCTCCTTTATTTTATCTTTCAGATAACCTGTGCATAAAATACATTCCCTTATCCCGTATTTTTTCAGCAAATCAAACAAATGTTCTGTAATGGTTTTGCCCTGCACCTCAAGCAATGCTTTTGGCGTTTTGTCTGTCAAAGGCCTTAATCTCGTGCCTCTGCCTCCAACCAAGAGAACTGCTTTGCTAGGAATGTGCGTGCCAAGCGCCTCTGCAAGTAGAAACTCTACCTCCTGCGACCTGTTCTTTATATCAATGCCGTCTATCCTTTTGTCTATCTGATTTATCAGATTCTTGTCAAGGGTTATAGTAATGCGCTCTTTCACGAAATTCACCACCCTCAATTGGGGTTATTTTTAAGCTCATTTATAAAGTTTTTGTTTTTTGTATGATGAGATATGACAAATGGAAAGATTTATATATAACGTGAAAAAAACACCCGATTGGGGGTTAGATGGACAGGAATCTTGCTTTGGACTTTGTAAGAGCCACAGAGGCGGCTGCAATAAGCTCAGCTTACTGGATGGGAAAAGGCAATGAAAAGGCAGCAGACCAAGCTGCAGTTGAGGCAATGCGAAAATCTTTCAGCATTATTGACATGGACGGCACGATTGTCATCGGTGAAGGCGAAAGAGATGAAGCCCCAATGCTTTTTATTGGTGAAAAAGTTGGCACAGGCAGAAACACAAAGCTCGATATTGCTGTAGACCCTCTTGAAGGCACAACAATCACAGCAAGAGGAGACCCAAATGCGATGTCTGTTTTTGCCGCTGCTCCTTCTGGTTGCTTGTTAAATGCCCCTGACACTTACATGGACAAGATCGCTGTCGGCCCTGAATGTGTTGGCACTGTCGATTTGGATGCTTCTGTTGAAGAGAATCTTAAAGCAGTTGCTGAGAAGTTAGATAAGCCGATTGACGAGGTAACTGTAATAATCTTGGATAGAGACAGGCATAAAGAAATGATTGAAAAAATCAGAAAATGCGGCTCAAGAATCAAGTTGATAAGAGACGGGGATATAGCAGGAGCATTGGCGCCTGCAATCGAGGATTCAGGGGTTGATATTTTAATGGGAATCGGGGGGGCTCCGGAAGGCGTCATCGCAGCAGTTGCGCTTAAGTGCCTTGGCGGCGAAATTCAGGGCAGATTAAATTTCAGGAACGAGGAAGAAAAGGCAAGAGCTAGAAAAATGGGGATAACTGACTTTGACAAAAAGCTTGCAATGAATGAATTGGTTAAAAGCGACGAGGCGATGTTCGCGGCAACAGGAGTTACAGACGGAACAATCCTCAAAGGAGTGCAATTCCTGAGCGGCGGGGCAAAAACACACTCAATTGTAATGCGCGCAAAGACAAAGACAGTCAGATTTATCGAGGCAAGGCACAAGTTCGAGCATTTTCCCGATTATTAAGTTAAAAAAGATTTCAAAACAAATATCAATAAAAAATTCATCAATAAAAATTAAAACAATACTAAAACTCATTAAAAAATTTAAATCAAAAAAACGAGAGCGACTTTTGGATGTAAGCGTGAAGAAAGTAAACCGCTTTTTATTTTTTATTGAATATATAGGCGAGGCAAAACTGATTGAAAGGGAAGTTTTGCCGAGCACTAGAATTTGGCAAAGCCGGATTGAAAGATTAGTCGTCGAATAAAAATCAAAATCACTTAAAAATCAAAAGGTGAAATAGTTATGAGCCAAGAGCTTAAACAGACAATAAAGGACATGGTAATTGTCGGAAAGGGAATTTTGGCTGCTGATGAAAGCGTTAAGACTGCAACAAAAAGGTTGGCAAGCATTGGCGTTGAATCAACAGAAGAGACAAGAAGGCAGTACAGGAATGTAATGCTGGCTGCTCCCGGAATGGAAAAATACATTTGCGGAGTTATTTTATATGAAGAAACCCTGCATCAAAAGTCAAATGATGGCATTTTATTTCCTGAAGTGCTGAGCAGCAAAGGCATTGTTCCAGGTATTAAAGTAGACGAAGGGCTTGCTGACTTTGACAGCTCTGCAGAGCAGTACACAAGAGGGCTCGATGGATTAGGGGACAGGCTGGAAAAATACAAAGAAGCTGGGACGAGGTTTGCCAAATGGCGCGCAGTTTATTCTATTTCAGAAAACACACCAACTGAAAAATTAATCCAGAGAAACGCGCATGACTTGGCAAAATATGCAAAAATATGCCAGCAGCATGGCTTTGTGCCTATTGTCGAGCCGGAAGTTTTGATTGACGGCACCCACTCTATCGATGCATGCCATAAAGTTAATGAAAAAGTTTTGAGGGCGGTGTTTGACGCATTGAACAAAGAAAATGTGATAATTGATTGTGCCATATTGAAGCCGAGCATGGTGATTTCTGGGAAAGAGGCAAATAGCAGGGCAGGCGTTGACGAGGTTGCAAGAAGAACAGTGAAATGCCTGAAAGCAACAGTGCCCGAAGAGCTGCCAAGCATTAATTTTCTTTCAGGCGGGCAGACTCCGCAGGAAGCAACAGCCCACTTAAACAGGATACACACTTTAGGAGAGGATTTGCCATGGTATGTCAGCTTTTCCTATGCAAGGGCATTGCAGGATCCTGCTTTGAAGGCATGGCAGGGCAAGGATGAAAACATCCCAAAAGCCCAAAAGGCATTCGTAAAGCGCGCCAAGTTAAATAGCTTGGCAACAATGGGAAAATACAAAGAAGAAATGGAAAACGAAGAGTAATGAAAAATGGCAATTAAGGTTGGGATTGTCGGCTACGGAACAATCGGCAAGAGAGTTGCTGATGCAGTCGCAATGCAAAGAGACATGAAGCTTGTTGGAGTTACAGCGCATTCGTATAGCTTTAACACAGAGGTTGCAAAGTCAAAGGGCTACAAGATTTTTAGCGTTGGAGATTCTTCGGAATTAAAAACAAATGGCATAAAGCCAGACGGCGACATAAACAACCTGCTTGACAATGTTGATATTATTGTAGATGCAACACCAAAAAAAATTGGAAAGGAAAACTTAGAAAAACTGTACAAACTGAAAAAAGTCAAGGCAATCGTGCAGGGCGGCGAGAAGCATGAAACAACAGGCACAAGCTTTGTCGCGCAGTGCAACTATAAGGAGGCACTGAACAAGGATTATGTTAGGATTGTAAGCTGTAATACAACAGGACTTTGCAGGACCTTGCATGCTGTTGACAAGGCATATGGCATTGAAAGCGTTCACGCAACAATGATAAGGCGAGGAGCAGACCCTGGCGACATTTACCATGGGCCGATAAATGCGATTGTTCCAGTTTTGGAGATGCCAAGCCATCATGGCCCAGATGTTCAGAGTGTGTTGCACAATGTCGAGATTTTTACAACAGCATTGAGCGTTCCATCAACCTTGATGCATTTGCACACCTTGACTGTTGACTTGAAGAAAAGGATAAATGTTGAGGATGCGATTGAGTTGTTCAAGAATACCACAAGGGTAAGGGTTGTAAGGAATGCAGAGCATCTCCGTTCGACAGCAGAGATTATGGAATTTGCAAGGGACATGGGCAGGCTAAGGGGGGACATGCCTGAAATCTGTGTATGGCAGGAAGCGGTTGGGATAACCTCAAACGCCCACAACAAATTACTCTATATGCAGGCAGTTCACCAGGAATCAGATGTAATCCCCGAAAACATTGACTGCATTCGTGCAATGACTGGCTTCAAGGACGGGGAAAAGTCAATGCAAATGACAAATAGAACATTTGGGATAAAATAAAAATCAATAATTAAATAAAATAATTCAATAAATAAAAAATCGAATTTTTCAAAAACCGCATTAAAAAATTTCAAAAAAAAACAATAATAAAAATATTTCAAAAACGTCGCTTCCCAGCATCTACCTAGGTGATATGGGAACCCAGCTCAGGAATGTTTGCCTGAATTTATTAAATAAATAGGCGAGGCTTGAGCGGGTGACTGGCGAGCGAGTCTCTTCGCGAGCCTCGCATGTCACTGGCAGGGGAGCGAAAGCCGAGCAGTAACTAATGTTGCGAAGCAACGGATTGGAATTTAAAATAATAAAAAATCAAATTAAAAATTTAAAAGGTGATTCAATTGATAATAGGAGTACCGAAGGAGATAAAGGACAAAGAGAACAGGGTTGCGCTGACACCAGAGGGAGCAAAGCAGCTAGTTTCCCACAAGCATGAAGTTTTGGTTGAGAAAAATGCAGGAATTGGCAGCGGATTCAGTGATGGGGAGTATGCAGATGCAGGCGCAAAGATTGTAAGCACTGTAGAATCTTGGAATGTGGAGCTTGTTCTTAAAGTAAAAGAGCCGCTGGAAAGTGAGTACTATTTCTTAAAAGAAAACCAGATTCTATTCACTTATCTGCATCTTGCCGGAGTCACAAAAACATTGACAGAGGCATTGCTAAAAAACAAGACAACAGGCATCGCATATGAGACAGTTGAAGACGCTTACCACAGATTGCCTTTGCTTGCTCCTATGAGCGCGGTTGCAGGCAACATGGCTGTCACAATCGGCTCTTACTATCTTGCGAAATTTAACAATGGCAGGGGAATGCAGCTCGGCGAGGTTATGGGGCATTTCTATGGCAAGGTTGTTGTTGTAGGAGACGGCGTTGTGGGAAGGCACGCTGCAAAAACCGCTTATGGGATGGGCGCCAATGTTTATGTTTTTGGAAGGCACCAGGAAAGAATGGACAACCTGAAAGAGTTTATAGGGAGAAAAGCCCATATACTGCTTTCCACTCCTGAAAATATTTCAGAGCATATCAAGGATGCTGACTTGGTTGTGGGAGCAGTCCTTGTCACAGGCGCAAAAGCGCCCCATGTCGTGACAGAAGAAATGGTAAAGACAATGCAGCTCGGCTCAGTGATTGTTGACGTCAGCATCGACCAAGGAGGGTGTATAGAAACTTCAAAGCCCACAAAGCACTCTGATCCTGTTTTTGTCAAGCACGGAGTAACCCATTATTGCGTCACCAACATGCCGGGAGCTTACCCTAGGACATCGACAATTGCGCTGACAGCAGCCACATTGCCTTATGCATTGAAGCTTGCAAATGACGGATTCGAGAATGCAATGGAAAATGATGCAGGGTTCGCGAAAGGTGTCAACACATACAAGGGGCATATCACATTTAAGCCAGTTGCAGAAGCGCTGAATTTAATGGATAAATTTATGGAGTTGAAGGAGATAGTACATAATTTTGAATAACAGTATATGCTTGTCTAAGTATTTGAACCGCATTAGGATGTCTTGATCTGAAATTTGAAAATTGTGGCAACATTTCTAACTCTCTTAAAGCAGAATCGAACGCCACCATATTTATAATACCTATTTGTGGTTTTTGTCTATCATGTATAGCTTTGGATAGAATGTACATTCTTCTCAATAATTCATAGACAGTTTCTTTAGCTGCCCTTGCGTCAGCATGGTGCCTAATCGTGCCCAAGTTTACCAATCCCCAAATTTCTTCCGATTCTTGTGGAGATAATATTCTCTCTAATTCCACATTTCTCCCCTCAAATCAAAGCTTGTAGCATCCGTTATTTTCACTTGAATTTCATCTCCCAACTTAAAATCTCCTTTTATCACAACTGGCTTATAGCAATAATTCCTTCCGACCCACGAATCATTTTTACCTTTCTCGTCAATTAGAATTTTGCCCTGCCACCCAACCCATTTTTTGTTGTTCGAAAGCGCGATTTCTTTATAAATTTTTGTCATCATTCTGGACCTATCCTTCAGGGTGTTTGTCGCCAGTTGCTTCATTTTAGCAGCAATGGTCCCTTCCCGTGCAGCATACCTTGACAAATTCAAAACATCGGGCTTAATTTTTTTGAGCAAATTCAATGAATCTTCAAACTGCTGCTCTGTTTCAGAGGGAAACCCCACAATGATGTCGGTGGAAATTGTTATCTCCGGAATTTCTTTTCGGAATGCCTCAACTACTTTAATAAAATCTTCAGCCTTATACTGCCTGTTCATCAATTTTAATATTTCGTTGTTTCCCGACTGTATAGGGATATGCAAAAACTTGAACATTTTTGGATGCTTGTAAGCTTCAATCAATTCATTAAGTATTGGCATTGTGTTGCCGGGATTCAACATTCCCAATCTTAGTTTAAAATCAATTGGCACTGATAAAATCTGCTCTAACAGTTCTACCAGCCTCTGCTTTCCGCCCTGCTCAACCATGTAAGCGCCAGTGTCATTTGATGTAACCCATATTTCCCTGCAGCCTGCTTTCAAATGCTCTTTGACATCCTGCCTTATTGCATACATCGGATAGGAAAACAATTTTCCCTTGACTAGTTTTGTCGAGCAGAATGTGCAGAAATAATTGCAGCCATTCAGGATAGGAACTATCCCCACAACTGGATTTTTTCTTACAGATGGCAGATTAACTTTTTGCTCATATTTCTTGTCCAGAAGTTCAAGGATTGTTCCATTTAAAAAATTCTCTACAACAGCCGATATTTTTCCGAAATTATGTGTATTAACAAAACTTATATTTTCATCAATTTGCTTTATCTTCGGCACAATGCTTTCTGTTATGCAGCCTGCAACAATCAGCTTTTTATTGGGATTTGATTTTTTCAGCCTTCTAATTTCCCTCAAGGCAGTTGTGTCGCCTTTAACTGTGCAGATATTAACTACATTAACCTCTGCATCATTTTCATCATTAACTATCTCATAGCCGGAATTCTGCAACAGCCCAGTCATTATTTCCGATTCCCTCAGATTGCTGCTGCATCCCTGTGTAATTAAGTGCACATTTGCCATGAAAGTCAAGAAATCAATTAGTGGATTTAAAGGTTTTTATCTGAAAACAGGATTTTTGCTGGTTTTAAATCAGTTTTAATTGTCGTCGACGCAAAATTTATAAGTATAAAACCCTTATTTTATTCTTATGGAAGGCATCAAAGTTGGGGAGCCGGCAATATACCAGCCGCATCTCGATATTTATTCTGGGATGGTACTTTATGATGGGCAGGTCGGCGAGGTAAGATTAGTGGAGATAATACCAACTGACAAAAGAAGGAAGGGGTATATTGAACGTATAGTAAATGGAAATGTGGCTCCTATCCCTTTAGAAGTTTTAAAAGGCGAACTTTCTATCGATGATTTTTTAAGCGAAGTACTAGAAATTTTTGGGTATAGTGGAAGCAAACTAGGGAAGCAACTCAGAAATGTTGTAGAAAATTACCAGCGTATCCCTCCAGATGAATTGAAGGTCCTGCTTCAAAGGTTCGGAATTGAAGGGCGTGTCACTTCTTAATTTTAACCAATTTTTACTTAACATACTTACCCCTAACCCTATCCATTATCCAGCTTGTCAGAACTCTTGTTTCATACTCATCAGGGGTATGTATGCTTTCATGAATGTCTACCATTCTTGCAGTTTTGCCTATTAAATCCGCTCTTCTGCCCATGAAGTTTTCCCCCAAATAAGTAAATCCAAGAACTCCGCCCATCATTGTTTCAGGCAATATGTTGAGCCATTTCAATGGAACCCTATTAGTCATATCTTCTTTTTCTTCAACATGTTTTTTCATGTAATTTTTTAGTTGTTGTTTATAAGTAATTGTTAATCTTTCTTCTGCGTAACGATCTTCATAGGCTATTACTACGCCATAAGGAGCAATTTTGTCTTTTTGCTCTTTGTTTTCTGTTATTTCTGTTGAATAAACTTCCCTTCCGTCTTTCTTGACGGAAACTCTTAACTTTTCTCCACTTTCATTTTCCTCGTATTTTATAGATATCGAATAATTGCTTAACTTTTCATTTTTCGATTTTTGCCGTCTTAAATTTATTGAATAGACTACATGTTTCGAGTCCAAACTTGCCTTTTTACTTACTTTCACATTTCGGCTCAAATTTTGCAATAATAATTTTTCCAGCTCTTTAATATCTGCAAAATCAATTTTTGGCTTTGCGTTATTGACAATATTTTCTAAATTATTTGCTTGTTGTTTTGGCTTTATTTGCGGTTGTTTTATTTTATTGTCTATAAACGGGATTGCGTAATTGAATAGTACAGATAATAATTGAGATTCTATTTCCCTAAAAATTCTTTCAGAATTTTGGGGCACAAAAAATCTTTGATTTTTTTGTGTTTCAATAAATCCTTCATTTGTTGTCTCGTTCATTTTATTTTCTCGAAAACTTTAACTGCCTCTTCAATCAATCCTTCCGCCTCTCCTTTTTTGTCAGAGTCGCTTATTATCCTGAAGACATTCCCCTCTGTCTTTGAAGCTCTGAACCATACAAATGAGTTTTTTGCTGTAATAATTTTCAATCCGCCTTTTATTCCGCCAGTTTCCCCTATCTCAAAACCTTTTTTCGAGTAGTAATCTTTTAAATATTTTTTTATGCTATCATGTTTTTTGGAATCAAATTCTATCTTTTTTCTCAATGTGTAATATTTCGGCAATTCCTCCACTATGTCAATCAATTTTTTGTCTTTCTTCGCGGTTATTGACAAAACTGCCAGCAAAGTCAAAATCCCGTCCCTGCATCTAGAAGGTGGCATAATTGCTCCTCCGCTCGAGCCCTCTCCTCCAACAATTGCTTTTGATTTGTATATCTCCTGCACGACATTTGTTTCGCCTACCTCAACTTCCTTTATTCTTGCGCCGAATTTTTTAACAACATCTCTAACTACATTTGAGGTTGCATCATTTACAACAACAATTTGTCTTTCAGGATTATTTGCACCTGAAAGTGTGTCATCAGCAATTAATGCGAGAATATAATTTCCTGACAAAAGTTGTCCGTTTTTCAATAAAATCTCAACCCTGTCAGCATCGCAGTCAAACCCTGCAGCAAAATCTGCCTTGTTTTCATCGATTATATTTTTCAAATAGATTAATGAATCCTCTGTCGGCTCAACTGCCCTGTTGAATTCGCCATACTGCATGTTGACGCCAATAACCTCAACACCAATGTCTTCAAGAAATTTCTTTGCGATTATTCCGGCTCCGCCATTTGGGTCAAGCACAATTTTTTGCCTTGATTCTTTTATTCTTGCTATATTTTCTTTGCCGATGATGCTATAAATAAATTCCTTATATTTTTCAATAGTTTCCTTGTTTTTTTCCACTATTCTTCTTTCTTGTATCTTGTGGAAATTTTGTAAATGTCTAGAACCATTAATAACCAAGTTCATCTCTTTTTCATTTAAAATACCGCCATCACTGCTTAAAAACTTGAAGCCGTTCCAGTATGGCTCATTATGTGATGCTGTTATTATAATCCCTCCGTCCGCATCGAAGTGCCTCACAGCAAATTCGACAGCAGGAGTAGGGGCAATCCCCACATCAATAAAGTTGCAGTCAAGAATTCCCATTATTGCATCGCTTAATTTAACGCCAGAAGGCCTTGTATCCATGCCAATAACAATTGTAGGATTATTCTTTTCCGTTTTCTTCCTTAAAAACGTCAAATAAGAATGTGCATATTTTACAGAAATGCTTTCTGTCAAGTCCTTGTCGTATATGCCCCTAATTCCAGAAAACGATTCAACCAAAGCCATGATGCAAGTTGTCACTTATTCCTATTTATATTTTTATCTTTGTGAATGATAATCAATATTTTATTTAGCAAATCTATATGCACGTGCAACATATTGTGCCATATCAATTAATGCAACCCAAAAAGCGCCTCCTGCTCTGTCAAAAGTAGGATCACCTGATAAGTCCACACCAAAGAAGTCATATATCAATGGAATAACAACTGGGCCAATTACGGCACCAAGCGCTCCGCCCCTAATCGCATGTTTTGGGAGATTAGCCATGTAGTTCAAGAACAATTGTCGTGGATTTTTAGCGCTCTCTAACCTGTCTAAGTCATGACTTGGGAAAAGTTCTTTAACTAAATCGGCAATGTTCATATTACTAAGTAATGATGTCTATAATATAAATATTTATACAAGAATAGTTATAAATATGCAATCAATGAGCCATCCACATACATTTCTCTTATAGTATCAGCCACTATCCCCAATTCCTCTCCTTTTAACAATAATCTTTCTTCAAGCGATTGCTTTAATGTATCTGGATTTGAAGCTAATTGAATTAATTCTGCAGTTGGAATAACTCTAACTTTATTATTCCCTTTATAACATCTTATGCTCCCATAGGTAAAATGTACGAAATATTGGCTGGATTGCCCTGAAGGCAGCCTTTGACCTTGCGTAATTAGAACAATACACTTTGTAAATCATCAATAGGATTTAAATCTATTTTTCTTCTATATAGAAAGGAATAATGGCTAAAGTAAGGAAGCAAACCCGGCTTCTGAATAACTTTTTTTATTTTCAAAACCAAAATCTTTTTATAATCCTGAAATTAGATAGCGCCTCATGGAAGACGATTTAAGACTTGGCGGCAATATCCAGTTGACTGGCTTCAGAGATATTGATAGCTCTTCAATGATAGTTTTGAAGAAAATTATAGGCAACCATGCCAAAAGAATTTCTGAATTATGTGAAAAAATGGAGTCTTTGCATGTAACTTTAAAGCCCATACACCAAAGAGAGAAAAGCGAAAAATATGAAGTGCATGTCAAGATTGTCGACAATGGGAAAGTTTATGCTTCAGAAGCTATAGATAGAAATCTATTTGTTGCAGTTGACGACGCATTGAAAAGAATAGTTAGTGAATTGGATTAAAAATCAACAAAATACTAACTCTTTCAAAATTATAACATAAAAAAATAATTCAATCAACGTCGCTTCCCAACAAAAGCAAGGGTGGAATGGGAACCCAGCTCAGGAAAGTTTGCCTGAAATTATTTAATAAATAGGCGCGGAGGAGGAGCACAAAAGAATGCTTCCTCAACATCAGAATGCCGACGCGCAGTAAAATGCGTCGCAGACGGATTGAAAATTTAAAGATTTAAAAGAACTCCAATATTTTAAGTTTGCTGGGTTTCTTCTGCTTTCTGCCCCATTTTCTGCTTCAGGCTTATTATCTGGATTAATTTCAAGGCATTTATCTCCTGCTTCAATTCCTCAATCTCATCCTTTAACTCATAGATTAACTCATAATTGTGTTGTATGTTGTCAGTATTTTCATTTACTATGTTGGGTAAGTCAGAAAACTCTGTAAACTCCCTTCTAATCTGCTTTATCCAAGAATCCACATTTTCCCTGAATGTCTCGAATTCAGTATGCATCTTCCACCTATAATCTCAAAAAAGAGGCAGTTCTTCAAAGGCTACAAGCGATTGTTTCTTTGCCTTCCAAGCAAATGCGCCGTAGCTTGGGAAGAGTGACGAGTCACTCGGTTCACCAAGACATGCGCGTTTTGCCTCTTTTTTGATACACTAGTATATCTTTTTTATATTTCGATATACCAGTATACTTTTTTGTATATTACACCTTTATATATCTTTCGGTTTTTGTATATACTGGAAACTGGGGGCTGGAAAATATAAATTAAAAAATAGAAAATATTTAAGTACTATTTTGCATATTATTATCTTATCATGCCTTTCAAAATGGAACAATTAATCAGTTTAGGGATATTATTAATTTTTATCGGCTTTATCATAGTTTTTATTGGAACTTTTTTATTAGCTGCTAAGCAAACATCAACATCATCAAAAACAAAAGTTGCAGTAGGCGGCTTTATCGGCCCTATACCATTCGGCTTCGGCAACGACAAGAATTTTGTTTGGTTTATTACATTACTTTCATTAGTTTTGTTTTTATTTTGGCTGTTTTTTGGTTTGAGATTCTTTAAAACAAACTAACCAGATCATGTTATTACTTTACAAAATCTTTTCTGGAGTAAGTTAATTCTAAGGGTCTAATTTCTCCTTTTTGCTCAGTTGTATATAAAACAACATCAATCTTTAGATTGTCTGTAAATTTAACGTCTTTGCTGAAACTCCTGCTAAAAGCTTTACCCTGTGCAAGATAATTTGTAAATGGATTGTCATAATAAACAACTTCAGGCATGTCATCAGGGATTACTATAATTCTTAGAGACAAACCATATAACTCAAACTCTTCATGATTTATAAATGAAACATTGATTTCCTTTAACACCAGCTCCCCAACACTAGAAAAGGGTTCTACACCGATGCTCACATTTCTTGATAAGTTCAAGAAAGATTTTAGGTACGGGCGCCAGTGTACTGTCAACACTTCAGATTTATAATAACTTTCAAAGGGATAGGTATCAAAAAATTCTTTTTTTACATTGCATTTCCTAAGAAGTTCATTGGACATGTTAAGTAATTCTTTCCGTATAGGATAGATATAATTTAACCATGTTTTGTACACATCCTCAGATTTGGCTGCTGGAAATGACACTTTAAAAATATCCCATTTTGGTCTTATAAAAATGGTTAAGTTTGGCGTGCAGTAAATCTTGTAAATCAGCAAAGTGTCCTCATAGGCGCCTTCAAAGTATCCGAATGGTGTTTGTATCCAAGGCAATGCTTGGTATTCCAGAACTTTTCCATTTTCTAATTCAAAAACGTTCTCCTCTACAGTGAAATTGACAAATATAACCTCTTTTGTATAATCGTTATACTGCTGATCTGTCGAGAAATTCTCCTTTCCTAGAAGAGGGATTAGAGCATTAAAACTGCTCATATTAAAGAAGTACTTCCAGCCATCCCAGTGTTCTGCACAATATTTCATGCAGAAATCTTCGGAATTTTTGATAAATTCCTTCTTATCAGGAATCACGTTTATTACATAGTACTTTAACTCATTCGAGCGAACATAATTTGTATGTGTGGGATCTCTGTGGAACCTGTACAAGCTTCCCATTACATTGTTTATATCATCCTCTAACTTATTGAGGTCGTATATTGTAGCAGTCGTCTTGTTTTTTGGCACTTCTTCTGCCAGCTTTTTTTTAATCTCAACTTGTTTTGGCTTTGTTTCTACTTTCGGTTTAATCTTTTCAGGAGTTGATACATTGTTGGCAATTTTTTCGCTACTCGCGACTACCTGAGCAGTTGGAATAGTCTTTCCAGTATCAGTTTTATTTTCAGCACAACCAATAAGAATAATAGCTATAAGCAATAGAAATGCAATCAATTGTCTGATTTCAACCTACCCCAAAAATGCATTAAACTTTATAAGTTTATTTAAATCTTTCTATAGAAATCACTCTTCCCTGTCATACTGCCCCTTTACCTTGTACTTCTTCGAAGTCAGAATCTCATTGTATAATCTTTCATATTCTTCTTGATAAGGGTTTCTATTAAACAATAATCTGTACAGGAAATAAAGCCCAATAATTACGTAAATTCCCACTAAAATTGTCTTGTTTATTTGCATCAATTGCTGTAATGTTATTCTAGTATATAAACTTTAAGTTTTTGCAAAGGTTTAAATAAAAACATAAAATTGCGTTTTCTATGAAAGAACTTGTCAGAAAAACAGTCGAAGCAAATCTTCCTACAAAATACGGAAATTTCAGGGTTATTTGCTATGAGGACTGCAACAAGGGACAGCACCTTGCCCTTGTCAAGGGCAACGTAAAAGGCAAAAAAAATGTTCTCGTCAGAGTGCATTCAGAATGCCTGACAGGAGACACGCTTGGCTCGTTAAGATGCGACTGCGGCACGCAGCTTGAGAAATCTCTTAAAATAATAGGAAAGCAAGGCGGAGTTCTTCTTTACATGGCGCAGGAAGGCAGGGGAGTCGGTTTGATGAACAAGATCGCCGCTTATCACTTGCAGGATCACGGCATGGATACGGTTGAGGCAAACTTAAAGCTCGGCTTCAAGGCAGATGCGAGGGATTATACTATAGGAGCGCAGATTCTTGCTGATTTAGGATTGTCAAAAATAAGATTATTAACCAATAACCCTAGAAAAATTGAAGGCATTGAAAAATACGGCTTGGAGATTGTTGAAAGAGTTCCAATTATAATAAAACCTACTAAAATCAACAAAAGATATCTAAAAACAAAAAAAGAAAAGCTAGGGCATTATCTGGAGGAGAGGGGGGTTGTCAACTGAATTAGGGTGCAAGTTGGATTGGCTTAAAATTAATTCCCTTACTTCTTAAATAGTCAATTGATTTTCTGTAGTAGGATGAAAATTCTTCAGCAAAAACACCATCCTTTTGTATAATACCAATAGCTTCCAGCTGTCCAATACGTTGAATTTCCAAGCTGTTAGAATGTTCTACAATATAACCAGTCAAATTGCCTTCATTTTCAATTAGCATCTGGAGAATTAATACATGCGCCAATGTTCCCCAACCTTTTTTTCCTTCGTACCCCCTTAACAGTTGAAACGGATAAAAATTTTCCCAGCTTATTACTTTTCTAGTTCTGTCTATTTGAACCAAAGCTTCGCCTATAAGCATTAATTTGTCATCAACTTCCCGAATGTAAAATAGAAAATCGTAATAACTGCCAGAACATATACCCTGACATACTAAATGACTAGCAATATCTTGTCCGACTATATCAGATAATTCCCCTATTTGGACTGGCATTACATAAAATAACCAATCTAGCTTTAAAAACTTATTCAGATTATATCAAAATCTCAGCAAGCCAATCACTTTCCCGGCATCCTCCTCTTTTACAAGGAAAATCGTGTCAGTCCAGCAGCTTAAGCTTTCAACTATATTTATGTTGTTTTCTCCAAATAATGAGGACATATAAGCGTAAGTTCCAGGAGTTGTTTCAATTTCCTTTGGGCTTTTTATTGTTATTTCCGCAAGATTTTTGTTCTCCAGGATTATCTTGTTCCTAAAATATTTTTTGATTGAATCTAAAAATTCCTCGGTTGTTATTATTGTTATTGCGGAAACTCCCTCAATCACTCTGAAAATTTCATTTTGCTTTTTGATTTCCTTTTCCAGGCTTATTAAATGCCCAAAGTAAATATCCTTTTCCAGCACCACAGCCACTATTTTGTTCTTAATCTCAATCTTGCTGTCCTTCAATATTTTCAAAATCTCTTTTTCATGAACTTCCCCCTTCCTTAATTTGGATTTAAATCTGCGGCATGCTATCAATATCGCGTCAAAGTTTTTCTTTAAGTTCAAATTCAATTCGCTGGTAATCTGTCGTGATAAAGAGGAATAATTAATCAAGCCATTCTTCAGGCAATCTTTAATGGAAGGATGTTCTAAAATGTATTGTTCTGTTAATTTTGTTATGTTTGGCATTTTAAGGGAGACTTTAAATTTTTTTAATATTTTCAAACTGCCTTCGGCAAAAGATACTGCTCAGGGGCATTTAACCCCTTCGCCTATCCATTGTAAATATATAAGCGAACTGTCGCAAGCGGTTCACTTTTATCATGCTGTGCATACAAAAGTCGCTCTCGTGTTTGTTGATTTTGTTTTTGATATTTTGATTGTGTCGAAACTACACATTTAATATAAAAATCAATTCAAATATTTAAATGTTTTGTTTTGGACATTTTTGTTTATTTTTGTTTTGGTTCGGGCATCATATTTAAAAATAGATTTAATGCTGTAATGTTTGATGAAACAAAACGCGAAAATTCACTCTGCAAAAACTGGAGATTTTTTTGATAATTTGCTGGCAGAGGATTTGGACAATGCAAGTGGGGAGTTAATAGATAAATGAAGCAAAAGGTAGTTTTAGCCTATAGTGGGGGCTTGGACACATCTGTAATCCTGAAATGGTTGATTAATAAAGGCTTTGATGTAGTTGCATTTGTAGCTGATTTGGGGCAAAATGAAGATTTTGATGCAGCAAAGGAAAAGGCATTGAAATTAGGCGCTTCAAAAGTTTACATTGAAGATGTGAAAGAAGAGTTTGTCACAGATTTCATATTTCCAGCAATAAGGGCAAATGCCGTTTATGAAGGACGCTACCTAATGGGAACTTCTTTGGCAAGACCATTGATTGCAAAAAAGCAAATAGAAATTGCAGAAAAAGAAAATGCTGAATACGTAAGCCATGGCGCTACTGGCAAAGGCAATGACCAAGTCAGATTTGAGCTTACTTATATGAAATTAAACCCAAAAATAAAAATTATTGCGCCTTGGAAGGATGCAGAATTCTTGTCACAATTCAAAGGGCGCTCTGATATGATAGAATTTGCCAATAAAAACGGAATTCCAGTGAAAGCAACTAAAGAAGCTCCTTACAGCACAGATGCAAACTTAATGCATATCAGTTATGAAGCAGGCATTTTGGAAGACCCGAATTTAACGCCAAGCGAAGAAATGTTTGAGATGACCAAAAGCCCGAAAGATGCGCCCGATCAGGAAACAATAATAGAGATTGAATTTAAGAGTGGAAATCCGGTAAAGGTGACAAACAAAAATGATGGCACTATAAAGGCAAAGCCATTGGAGTTATTCCAATATTTGAACAAAATTGGCGGCGAAAACGGCATTGGCAGGATTGACATGGTTGAAAACCGCTTTGTGGGCCTGAAGTCAAGGGGAGTTTATGAGACGCCGGCAGGGACAATATTGCACATCGCGCATCGCGATATAGAAGGCATTACATTAGACAGAGAAGTGATGCATCTGCGTGAAATGCTAATGCCAAAGTTTGCAGAATTAATCTACTATGGATTTTGGTACTCTCCTGAGATGGACTTTTTGAGAGCAGCATTCGACAAAAGCCAAGAGCATGTAAGTGGAACAGTCCATTTGTCTTTGTACAAAGGAAACTGCATGGTTATAGGCAGAGAATCAAATGAATCATTATACAATCAGGACTTAAGCAGCATGGATGTTTTAGGCGGCTACGACCAAAAAGATGCTTTAGGTTTTATCAGATTAAATGCTTTGAGATTAAAGGCTAGTTCTCTGAGGAATAAGAGATAATGAAGCGCATAAAAAAGCTGATTAAAATGAGTTATTATCAAAGATTTGTTGTCGAGCCTTTGAAAAGACTTGCAGTCTCTGGAAAAGGAAAATTAATTGACGCTGGAAAAGGAGAGGAGCAAAGAGTTTACTTATTTAGGGCTGGAGGAAGACTATGTGTTACTGCAATGCATCACGCAAATGAAATTTTTGGTACTTATCAGTCGGTATTGGAGACACTTGCAAGCGGAGCTCCAATGAGTGCTGCGCCTGTGGTTAACGCTGACATGTTTGATACTATGTACAAAAAAGTTGGAAAAACTAGAGCATTAAGTGATGGCGACCAAAATTTGTTAAACTTTATGTTTTATCAATTTTTAGAAAGCGAAAATATAGGTAATTTATATCCTAAGTGGGGTCACTGGGGCTACGGAAGTCATGTTCAAAAACCATCTTTTATTGGAGAGATTGAACATATAGTAGCTAACTCGTTAGTTGTAATAGACATTCATAATTGTGTAGGCGAACCTTATATTATAATTACGGCACCTATTGAATCAGAACTGCAAAGAGAAATAGAAAGATTGTTAATCGAAGTTATCAGAGCAAATGGGAATCCTATTCGAGAGGGATGTGTACCAATAGCAAGTGGTTTTCAAGAAATACGAAAACATGTATATGCACCAGCGCATAATGACTTCACTATACTAGAGTTTGCAAAAGAGCATCGCACAGTCAACTTTGCACTTGAAGTCCCCGCTGTATTTATTGCTGATGGCAGATATAATCTAGCTGATCAAGCAAGAATTATAGCCACAAATGTTGAGATACTTTCGAGGGTGGCAGAACTTGTACATTAAATAAAATGTCAAAACTCTGGCAAAAGGACTACAGCTTAAACAAAGAAATTGAAAAATTCACTGTTGGAAATGATTTTTTAATAGACAAAAATCTAGTGAAATATGATGTTTATGGAAGCATTGCGCATGCAATAATGCTGGAAAAAATCGGAATTCTATCAAAAAATGAACTTCAAAAATTGAAAAAAGCATTGATTGAAATTATGGAATTGCATCAAAAAAATCAATTTGAGATAAAACTTGAAGATGAAGATGTTCATACATCAATAGAAAACTACCTTATAAAAAAATTGGGAGATTTGGGCAAGAAAATCCATACTGCCCGCTCAAGAAACGACCAAGTTCTAGTTGATATAAGATTATATTCAAAAGAAAAACTGCTTGAAGTTCAAAAACTGACTTTAGAATTAGCATCTGTTCTAGTTAATGCTGCAGAAAAATACAAAGATATTCCTATGCCAGGTTACACTCATTCAAGAAAGGCAATGCCAAGCTCCGTTGGATTGTATTTTGGAAGCTTTGCAGAATCGTTAATTGATGATTCGGGATTATTGGAAGAAGCCTATAACCTCAATAATCAATCTCCATTAGGCAGCGGAGCAGGTTATGGTTTGTCTTTGAATGTAGATAGGCAATTAGTTGCAGACTTGCTCGGGTTTGAAAAAGTTCAGAATAATGTTCTTTACGTTCAAAATAGTAGAGGCAAATTCGAATCTGTTACGATCTTCGCATTAAGCAATGTAATGAATGATTTGGCAAGATTATCGAATGATTTAATATTATTCAGTATGGATGGATTTGGATTTTTCAAGCTTCCAGATGAATTCTGCACAGGCAGTTCTATAATGCCTCAAAAGAAAAATCCTGACGTATTTGAATTAACACGCGCAAAAGCAGCAAAAGTTGATTCAAACTTATATTTAGTAAAGAGCATCATATCAAAATTGCAGTCTGGCTACAATAGGGATTTGCAGCTAACAAAAGAGCCGCTTATGGAAAGTTTTGAAATTGCACTTTCAGCATTAAATATATTCAAAATAGTCATTGAGAAAATCCAAGTCAACAAAGACAAGTGTATTTCAGCATGCACACCAGACTTATTTGCCACAGAGCATGCTTATGAATTAGTAAAAAAAGGAATTCCGTTTAGAGATGCCTATAAGCAAACTGCAAAGAACATAAACAAATTGCCAAAAATCAACCCAATAAAAAATATTCAATCAAAAAAACATATTGGAGCAACTGGAAATTTGGGGTTGGAGAAGATAAAGGAGAAAATTAAATTATTGCAAAAGAAAATTGACACTGAAATTGAAAAATTTAGTTCTAAAGCTAAATCATTAGTAAATAAAAATGATTGATAATGTAGTAGATTTGCTGGGAAGAATAAAACATGAAGAAGCATTTTATTACTGGAGTCTCTTCAGACAGGCACAACCTGGGAGATTCGCAGTTCTGAAAATAGGTGGAGAGTGTTTAGAAAATGACCTCGAAAGCATAGCTAATGATTTGGCGTTTCTGTCAAAACTGGGCTTAATTCCGATTGTTGTTCATGGATGGGGCAAAACTTTAACAAAGAGATTGGAGGCAAAAGGGATAGCAACAGTTTTCACCCCCGAGGAAGATAGATATACTGATGAGGAGGTATTTCCACATGTTTTAGAAGTTGCTTCTGAAACGAGACAAAGGCTGGTAAAAGCTATAGCATCAAAAGGAACTCCTGTGGCTGGTGTAGAATACGAAGCAAAGGTTATAATCACAAAAGATAAACAGGACTCTGGCTATGGCGCCCATAATGGAGAAATTGTCCTTATTAATCCACAACCATTACTGCAGTTGGCTTCACAAGCCATGATACCTGTTCTTTCTCCTATTGGAGTTTCAGCTGGCGGGGTTAAGCTGTTTAATATTAACGGAGATACAGTAGGCGCAAAATTAGTAGAAGCGATTGACCCAGTTAAATACCTTTTGTTGACTTCAACACATGGGATTCTTGACAATCCAGATGTTGCAATAGGACGTACAATCGATGAAATTGTACTAAGAAGAGATTTTGAAAGATTGGTAGAGCAAGGAATTGTAACTCAGGGAGCTCTAAAGAAAGTAATAGAAGCTAAAAGAAGCTTGGAAATGAGGATTAATGGTGATGATAAAAGTGTACAAATAACAAAGCCAGGTGATATACCTTTTGAATTATTTACACATAAAGGTAAGGGAACTTTGGTGAGATTGGGTTATGTTATTAATGAACCTATATCTTTAGCAAATGTAAATCAAAGAGTTATCAAAGATATAACAGAAAGAAATTTTGGGCAAAAACTTGTGGATGATTATTTTGTAAATGGGCAAAAATTTGTTTACTTAGAAAGACACGCCAAAGGATTAGGTATAGTAATGCTCAATGCTGTGGATGGAATACCTTATCTTGATATACTTGTTACAGATAATGGCTACAGGGGAAATGGCTTAGCCACTGATATAATACATCGCATAGGGCCAAAAGTTTTTTGGAGAACAAAATTCTCCAGAGATGCGACCGAAATATTATATCGAAAAATAGCAGATGGAAGCCAGAAATTTATTGGTGTGGATGGAGAATTGTATGCCGGATATTGGATAGGATTAACTTTTGGAGAAGCGGAAAAAGCCGTCAATTATATGCAGAAAAAACCTTCAAATTTCAAATAAAATTTCTTAAAAATTATAGAAGCACTTTATTAGTTACAACTTTCTACAAGACCATCGAAATGTTTTTTGTGGCCTGCCATATTCACAATCTATTACTTCACCATATTGATAATCAATACGAACAATAATCCTTTGCCCAATCGAGACCTTTGGAGTAGTAAATGGACCTGCCATTTTTACAAGCAAAGAAGCTGAAGGATCTTCGAAGCTTAAGGGAACTGAAAAAGAGCCACAGAGTGTATCAAATTTTCCTATTGGCAATCCATTTGGGCCTATAAGAGTTGTATCTAAAGCAACATGCTCTGGCTTTCCTTCATTAATTGCTTCTAATTCGACTTCGCAATCCACTCCTGTTGCCGATACAGAAGGCATATGAACCACGTCATATATTTTTGGTTTTGTAAGAGGTTTTGAACCATTTCCGCTCCTTCGTCCGGTATGAACTACAATTTCTGAAATAACCCATAAAGGTAAATAGATTGCATTAGGAGAAGCATACTGCCTTATATTTTTCACAGCCTGTACCAATGGCTCACGGCTTAAGCCAGTACTGACAAGTTCGGCAATAACATAATCAATTGGAGGGTGTGGTTCCAGCCTAACAGTTGTTGCATCGGCGGTATAAACTTTCATTTGTTCATGAAACCCTAATTGATAAGCGAGTTTTCGAATAAAATCAGCCCATCTAGGTGATTTTTCAACACTGAACAAATACCTACCACCCGCATTAAGAAAAGCAAAGCCTAGTATTCCGGAACCTGCGCCAATATCTGCTCCTAATGTATCAGGCAACGTTGTTTCAGATATTATATCCATCAAAGCTTTGGTTCTTTGTTCGTCCTGCAAGCACAATTTTGCCACGTCGTCAGGAAGGACTAGGAAATTTTTGGCTTCAGCCAAAACTATATCATATAATCTATCAGTAGTATATCTCCGATTTAAAGTAGTTTGACTTGTCATTTACCTATGATTTAGCATAATCAATTTATAAATCTTTTTTAATTATTTACTAAAAAGTAATAATAACACTAATTTCTATATAATTTTTCACTCATTTTGGCACCTTAAAAAAGATAAACCGCAACCTTTATTAACAACTTCATACTATCTCCCTTTTTTAATGGACGGCATTAAAGAAGTCAAGCTTATTCTAGAAAACGGCGACGAGTTCAATGGTTTTTCTTTTGGAGCGGAGCATTCTGTTTCAGGCGAAGCAGTTTTTAACACAGGAATGGTCGGCTATCCTGAGTCATTGACCGACCCAAGCTATAAAGGGCAGATTCTTGCTTTAACTTATCCATTAATCGGGAATTATGGCGTGCCTGGAAAAGAAAAAGAGGATAGCCTGTTAAAGAATTTTGAATCCGATAAAATTCAAGTTCAGGCATTAGTTATTTCCGACTATTCTTTTGAGTATTCACATTGGAATGCAAAAAAAAGTTTGGCTGACTGGCTAAAAGAAGAAAATATTCCAGCAATTTATGGCATTGATACAAGAAAATTAACAAAAACATTAAGGGAGAAAGGCGCAATGCTTGGAAAAATAGTTTTTGAAAATGAGGATATTAACTTTTATGATCCAAACGTAATAGATATTGTAAAAGAAGTCACACTAGAAAAGCCAATTGTTTATAATGAAAAAAATGTAAACAAAAAAATCGTTGTTGTTGACTGTGGCATTAAAAATAACATAATCAGAAATTTGATTAAGAGAGATTTGACTGTTGTGAGGGTCCCATATGACTATGATTTTCTGAAACTAGATTTTGATGGATTATTGATTTCCAATGGTCCTGGCGACCCTAAAATGTGCAAGAAAACAATAGAGAATGTGAGCAAAGCCCTAAATCAAAATATCCCAACATTTGGAATCTGCCTTGGCAACCAATTGATGGCGCTGGCAGCAGGTGGCGATACTTACAAACTAAAGTATGGGCATCGCTCGCAAAACCAACCTTGTACACTTGTTGGGACAAAAAGATGTTTTATCACAACCCAAAATCATGGATTTGCTGTTGACATGGAATCTTTAAGCAATGAGTGGCAGGAATTTTTTATTAATGCAAACGACGGCACGAATGAAGGAATAAGGCATAATACAAAGCCTTTTTTTTCTTGTCAATTTCATCCAGAAAGCACTCCCGGCCCTTATGATACAGAGTTTCTGTTTGATGAGTTTGTGAAGAGGAGGAAATGATAAAGAAAGACTATGCCCTTTTACAAAGATTTGATAAGTTAAGAACGGAGGTAAACGATGTGATAAAAAAGCCCAGAAAAGTGCTTGTCTTAGGCAGCGGTGCACATTAGATTAGGCATTTAATCTAGGCAAAGTCAAAATCGGAGAGGCCGGCGAGATCTGCTAAAGACGCCAATTCGACTACTCCGGTTCTCAATGCCTAAAAGCACTAAAGGAAGAAGGGATAAAGAGTATTTTGATAAATCCAAATATAGCTACTATTCAATCTAGCGAAGGCATGGCAGACAAAATCTATTTTCTTCCTGTTACCCCATATTTTGTTGAAAAAGTTATTGAACTGCGGAGTTGCACTGGCAGACAATGGTATTTTTGAAAAATGCAACGTAAAAGTTTTAGGCACACAGATTGATGCAATAAAAAATACTGAGGATAGGGAATTATTTGTCAAAAAATTGAATGAAATAAACCTTAAAGTGCCTGAAAGTGAAGCAGTTACAAGCGTCGAAGAAGCAGTTGATGTTGCCAGAAAACTAAAATATCCGATAATGCTAAGGGTTGCTTACGCTTTAGGCGGGCAGGGCTCTGGAACTGCATTGAATGAAGAAGAATTAATAAACAAAGCAAAGCGCGCTTTTGCTTACTCTTCTCAAGTTCTTGTTGAAAAATACCTTGGCGGCTGGAAAGAAATTGAGTATGAAGTTGTAAGGGATGCTTACGACAACTGCATCACCGTCTGCAACATGGAAAACTTTGATCCCATGGGAATCCATACAGGAGAAAGCATTGTTGTTGCTCCATCTCAAACTCTGACAAACAATGAATACCATAAATTAAGGGAAATTTCAATCAAAGTCATAAGGCATCTTGGAATTGTCGGGGAATGCAATATACAGTTTGCCCTTGACCCTTACTCTGAGGATTACAGAATCATAGAAGTAAATGCAAGATTATCAAGAAGCTCTGCGCTTGCATCAAAGGCAACAGGCTATCCGCTGGCATTTGTAGCTGCAAAATTAGCTTTGGGATATTCTTTAATTGAATTAGAAAATCAAATAACAAAAGTGACAAAAAGCTGCTTCGAGCCGGCATTGGACTATATTGTCGTCAAAATCCCGAGATGGGACTTGCAGAAGTTCAGGAATGTGAGCTTTGAGATTGGCTCTGAGATGAAAAGCGTTGGGGAAGTAATGGCAATCGGCAGGAAATTTGAGGAAACAGTTCAAAAGGCAATAAGAATGCTTGGCATAAATCTTCATGGGCTTGTTGGAAACAATCTGACTTTTAATGACATCGAGAAAGAACTGAAAACTCCAACAGACAAAAGGCTGCTTGTGATTGTCGAGGCAATCAAAAGAGGCATATCAATCGATAAAATTTATGAGTTGACAAAAATCGACAAGTGGTTTTTGTACAAAATAAAAAATGTCGTTGAAACTGAAAAAGAGCTGGAAAAGCACGATATAACTAATGTCCCATTGCATTTAGTCAAAATTGCAAAACAGCAGGGCTTTTCTGATTTCCAGATTGCGAAGATTTTGTTTAAAGAAGATAAAAACAACATGGAAGAAAAATTGCTTCAAGTAAGAACCCTAAGAAAAAAACAGAATATAATCCCGGTTGTTAAGCAAATTGACACTTTGGCTGCGGAATATCCTGCAAAGACAAATTATTTGTACTTGACTTACAATGGTGAAGAGGATGATGTCGGATTCAACAACAAAAACAGCGCCATTGTGCTTGGCTCAGGCGCTTACAGGATTGGAAGTTCTGTTGAGTTTGACTGGTGCTGTGTAAATGCAGTGCTTACGCTCAAAAAATTGGATTATGCTACAATTATGATTAACTATAATCCTGAAACCGTAAGCACTGACTATGATGTCTGTGACAGATTATATTTTGATGAGTTAAGTTTTGAAAGGGTCATGGATATTTACGAAAAAGAAAATCCTCTTGGCATTATAATTTCAATGGGGGGGCAGATACCAAACAATCTTGCAATGAGATTGCACAGGCAAAATGTCAGGATTCTTGGAACTTCACCATCTAGCATAGATAATACAGAGGACAGGCATAAATTTTCTGTCTTGCTTGACTCTCTTGGAATAAATCAACCAGAATGGATAGAAGCAAAATCAATCGATGAAGCGCATAATTTCGCTGAAAATGTTGGCTATCCTGTACTGATTCGCCCCTCTTATGTCCTTAGCGGGGCTGCGATGAGCGTTGCAGCCCACAAAAAAGAGCTTGAATATTACTTGAAAAAGGCAGCCGAAGTTTCAAAAGAGCATCCTGTTGTTATAAGCAAGTTCATAACAGAGGCAAAGGAAATTGAGATTGATGCAGTTGCCCAAAATGGAGAAGTTATAATTTATGCAATATCAGAGCATATAGAAAATGCAGGGGTGCATTCAGGCGATGCAACAATGGTTCTGCCGCCGCAATTTACATATTTGGAAACAATCAGAAAAATAAAGGAAACAACCAAAAAAATTGCGAAAGCATTGAAGATAACAGGCCCTTTTAACATCCAGTTTATTGCCAAAAACAACGAGATAAAAGTCATTGAATGTAATCTTCGAGCTTCAAGAAGCTTTCCGTTTGTGTCTAAGGTTACAAAATACAACTTTATAGATATGGCAACAAAGGCGATGCTAGGCATTGACATAAGCGGGAAATACAACACGATAGACCTGGATTATGTAGGGGTTAAAGCGCCCCAGTTTTCATTTTCAAGGTTGCATGGCGCAGATCCTGTCTTGAGCGTTGAGATGGCATCAACTGGAGAAGTTGCATGCATTGGCAATGACTTGAACGAGGCATTTTTGAAAGCGCTGCTTTCAGTCGGCTTTGTCCTGCCTAATTCAAATGTCCTTCTTTCAACAGGCCCGATAAAAAGCAAGGCATATTTGCTTGAAAGCGTCAAAAAGCTTGCAGAGATGGGGTTTAACCTTTATGCAACAGAAGGCACTTCTAAATTTCTTGAGCAGAATGGAATAAAATCAACAATCTTATGGTGGCCTTTGGACAAGAGAGAGCCGAATGCATTGACTTATCTGCAGGAAAGAAAAATTGACTTGGTTATCAACATTCCGAAAAGTTTGGAGGAAGAAGAGTTGGCAAACGACTATCTAATCAGAAGAAAGGCAGTTGATTTCAACATTCCATTATTGACAAACGCGCAGATTTCAAAGTTGTTTATTGAATCGCTTTACAAGAAAAAGATGGATGAATTGGAAATTAAGAGCTGGGAGGAGTACTAAATCATTACTTTCCAATAATTAAAATTTAACCCCTAGATTTATATATCAAATCTAAACTACTGCAATTCTGAGGGTTGGTTTGGTTGATATCTCACAAGAAATACATGGAGTTAGCCATAAAGTTTGCTGAAAAAAGCAAGGGCTTGACATCTCCAAATCCTATGGTTGGATGCATAATTGTAAAGCGCGGCAGGATTGTCGGGAAAGGATGGCATAAAAAGGCAGGCACAGAGCACGCTGAAATTCTTGCATTGCAGGAAGCTGGAAAAAAGGCAATGCACTCCACGATGTACGTTAATATTGAGCCATGCTCTCATTGGGGCAGAACTCCCCCATGCACTGAAAAGATTGTTGGAGCAGGCGTAAGGGAAGTCATTATTGGAATGAAAGACCCGAATCCAGTGGTTGACGGTTTCAGGGAACTTAAATTCAGAGGCGTAAAAACAAAAATCGGTATTCTTGAGAAAGGAGCTAAAAAACTAAACGAGATTTATATAAAATACATGAGGACTAAAAAACCTTTTGTTATTATCAAGGTTGCGATGAGCGCAGACGGCAGGATTGCAACAAAAACAGGCGACTCAAAGTACATAACAAGCAAGGAAGCAAGAGCTTATGTCCACAAGCTAAGAACGGAAGTTGATGCTGTAATGGTAGGTTTAAACACCGTAATAAGAGATAACCCAGAATTAACGCCCAGATTAGTCAAAGGCAAAGACCCTTTAAAAATTGTTGTTGACAGCAATCTCAAAATCCCAAAAAACTGCAATCTCATGCAGAACCCTTCCAAGCTTATAATTGCGGCTACAGCCAAAGCGCCAAAAATTGAGATAGAGAAATTAAAGCACAAAGGGGCGAATGTGATAATTACAAAGTCAAAAAATGGCATGGTTGATTTGCAGGATTTGATGAAGCAGCTCGGAAAGCATGAAATAACAAGCGTAATGATAGAAGGTGGTTCTGAGCTTAACAGCTCGGCAATAAAGGCAGACGTTGTCGACAAAATGCTGATATTCACTGCGCCAAAGCTGATTGGCAACGGCAAAGCCGCAATAGGCAATCTTGGTGTTAATAAGATCAACAAAGCAATTGAATTGAAAAGCCCAGTATGCTCAAAAGTAGGCAAAGACATGCTTGTTGAAGGCTATCTTTAAAATCAATCAAAATTATTAAATAACAATATTAAAATAAAAATTTTTCAAACAACGTCGCTTCCCATCATCTGCAAAACTAACTTGGGAGCCCAGCTCAGGAAAGTTTGCCTGAATTTATTGAATAGATAGGCGAGGCAAAAATCAATGGCAGAAGATTTTTGCCGAGCAGTATCGTTTGTGAGCGAAGCGAACGGATGGAATTTATAAAATATCGATATGAAATTTTTGCCGAAGGCAGATTGAAATACTAAAATTATATAATAAAAAATTATTTAAAAATGTTATTCTCAAACATTGAAGATGCAGTCAACGATTTCAAAAAAGGCAAATTCTTAATCGTTATTGATGACAAGCATCGCGAGAATGAAGCTGATTTAGTGATTGCAGCAGAAAAAACAACGCCAGATAAAATAAACTTTATGATAAAGCATGCTCGCGGCTTGGTTTGCGTGCCAATGCTAGGCAAAAGATTGGATTATCTAAAGCTTCCCTTAATGACAAAAATTAATACAGAGTTCACAAAATGCGCTTTTACTGTTTCGGTTGATGCAAGAAAAGGCACAACAACAGGCATTTCTGCCTATGACAGGACAGGAACAATAAAAGCATTGATTGACAAAAGCACAAAGCCAAGCGATTTGGCAAAACCAGGGCACGTTTTTCCATTAAGATACGATGAAAGAGGACTAGTTAAAAGGCCGGGACATACAGAAGCGGCTATTGAGCTGTGCAAATTAGCTAACTTGTATCCTGCTGCCGTCATATGCGAAATTATCGGAGAAAATGGAAGAATGGCTAAACTGCCTGAATTGAAGAAAATGGCTAGAAAGTACGGATTGAAGATTATAAGGATTAGGGATTTGGTGGAATATCTAAACTAACAACCAAAACCTTTAAATCATACAATTTTATTTATTTCTCTATGGATGACTTTAAGGAAGCAATCATAAAATTCCTCAAAAAAGAGACGAATTTGGAAAATGTCGAATTAGAAATACCTCCAAACCCTGAAATGGGCGACTATGCTTTTCCGTGCTTTGTTCTTGCAAAGGAGTGGAAGAAATCTCCAAATGAAATTGCACAGGAATTAGGAAAGAAATTCAAGCCGAATGATTTTGTTGCAGAAGTCAAAATTATTGGCCCATACCTTAACTTTTTCATCGATAAAAACAAAATTGCAGAAAAAACGATAAAAGATGTTCTAAAGCAAAAGGACAAATATGGCTCTGCAAACATAGGAAAAAACAAAAAAATTATTCTGGAGCACACAAGCATCAACCCAAATGCCTCTCCGCATGTCGGCAGGGCAAGGAACGCATTTATCGGCGATTCAATGGTAAGGATTCTTAGATTCCAAGGTTACAAAGTTGAGGTTCATTACTTTGTCAATGACGTGGGCAAGCAGATTGCAATGCTTGTCCTTGGCGCCGAAGGAAAAAAGAATGTAAGTTTTGACAATTTGCTTGGCATTTACATTGAAATAAACAAGAGAATTGAGGAAAATCCGGATTTAGAAAAGGAAGTTTTAGGATTATTAAATAAACTGGAAAAAGGCGACAAAGCAACAAAAAATAAATTTGAAAAAATAGTGAAAACATGCGTAAACGGGCAAATAAAAATACTTTCTGAACTTGGAATTAAATACGATTTCTTTGATTACGAATCAAAATACCTGCGGAACAAAAAAACGCAGGAAACGCTAAAGCGCCTGGAAAAAACTGGCAAATTATTCATTGATGGCTTTAATAGGTGGGTGATGGACCAGAAAGGCTACGAGCTTGGGATGAAGATTCCAGTTTTAGTTTTGACAAGAGGCGATGGAACATCCCTTTACCCATTAAGAGACATTGCTTACAATCTTGATAAAATAAAGAAGGGCGAAAATATAGTTGTTTTAGGGGAGGATCAAAAATTGTATCAGGAGCAAATAGCAGCTGTTCTCAAGGAGCTTGAACTAAAGCCGCCAAGGGTTGTTCATTATTCTTTCGTTTTGCTTCAGGACGGCAAGATGTCAACGAGAAAAGGCAACCTTGTCTTGTTGGAAGACTTCATGAAAGAGGCGGTGAACAAAGCAAGGGAAGAACTAAGGAAAAGATACAACAAAGTCGATGAAAAAGCAGCCAAGATTATTGCTTATGGCGCTGTTAAATATGGAATTTTAAGAGTCAGCCCTGAGAAAAATGTCATTTTCGACTGGCAGCAGGCATTGTCATTTGAGGGGGAAACCGCTCCGTATATACAGTATGCGTATGCAAGAATCAGCAGCATCTTAAAAAAAGCCAAAAAAATCAATCCAAAAGCGGATTTGAAATTATTAAAGGAAAAAGAAGAGATGGAATTGGTTAAATTGCTGTCGAATTTCCCAGACACAATTTCGAAATCTGCCAATCAACTAAAACCCCATCTGATTGCAAATTATCTTTATTCGCTAGCCCAAAAATTCAATGAATACTACCACATACACCAAATACTGAAAGCAGAGCCAAAAACTAGAGATGCGAGATTATTGTTAATAAGTGCTATAAAACAAACCACAAAAAATGGATTAAATTTGCTTGGGATTGATGTATTGGGGAGGATGTAATATGTCACTCCACACAGAATCCATATTGTTTGCAATCATGATAGTGCTTTCTGCATTCTTTGCTATGTCAGAAACTGCCTTAATATCGCTGAGCAGGTATAAGGTTAGGCACTGGATCGAAAAGAAGAAATTCGGAGCGGTTTATGTCAAAAAACTCAAAGACAATCCTGAATTATTATTATCCACAATCCTTATAGGAAACAATGTTGTGAATACAGCCGCAGCGGCAATCGCAACATTAATATCCATTAGGATTTTCGAGCATAACGCAATAGGAATAGCAACAGGATTTGCAACATTTATTATTCTGATTTTCGGCGACATAACACCAAAATCAATAGGCACAAACAACAGCGAAGCCATAGCCCCAATAGTGGCTCCAATAATATGGAATATCAGCATTGTAATATACCCTTTGATAAAAGTGCTGGAATTTTTTCTCAAGACTGTCAATAAACTTGTAGGCACTAAAAAACTGCCGATCATAACCGAAGAGGAGCTAAGAACCATTGTCAAGGCAAGCGAAGAGGAAGGCACAATCAAGGAACTTGAAAAAAAACTCATACAGCGCATCTTTGATTTCGACAGCATAACCGTAAGCGATGTCATGACGAGGAAGAGAAGCATGGTTTCAGTGAACTCGGATATGCAGCTTAAGGATGTTTTGCAGCTTCCGACTGCCAAAATGTATTCAAGATTTCCGGTTTACGAGAAAAATCAGGACAATATAGTCGGCATTGTAAATCTGAAGGATATGCTAGAATTTGTCAAAGACGGGAAATTTGACGTTCAGGCAAAACAGCTGATGAAAAAGCCGCTGTTTGTGTTTGCCAATAAAAAGCTGGATACTATGCTTAGATTGTTCCAAAACAGAAAGCAGCATATGGCGATTGTGATTGACGAGAAAGCTCGTGTTGTCGGATTGGTGACTATTGAGAATATACTGGAGGAGATAGTGGGAGAAATTATAGACGAAAGCGACAGGATAAATCCCGGCGTTCAGCAGATCTCAAAAAATGAGTGGATTGTAAAAGGAAGCGCTGAGATAGAAGAAGTAAATGCAAAGACAGGGGCGCAGATTAAAGCAAGCGATTTTGTTAACTTGGACAACTTCATAAGCTTAACATTGGGAAGAGTGCCGAAAGTCGGCGATAAAATAACCCACAATAATTATAATATCATAATGGAAGACGTGCAGGGCAAGAAAGTATTGAGGGCAAGTGTTGTTAGAACTTGACGCCCACTTTCCAAAAAGTTTAAATATAGCTGCACGAAGTGATCAAGCATAGTGGGGCAAATTGATTCCATTGTCAACTTCAATAACTTAAATGGGGGTTGGAAAAATGACTGACAACAGCGTCTTTATCGGTGGAAAGCCGTTTATGAACTATATCACTGGGGTGGTGATGCAGTTCACTGCAAAGAACGCAGATGATGTAGTGATTAAGGCAAGAGGGAAGTTCATAAGCAGGGCAGTTGATGTTGCAGAGGTCACTGCAAAAAGGTTTATGGAAAACTCCGTATTTGTGAGGGACATCAGGATCGACTCAGAGGGGTTCAGGAACAGCGAAGGCAGGGACGTAAGGGTTTCAACCATAGAGATTACTTTGAGCAAAAATCGGCAATAAAACTGGTTCTTTTTTGTATTTTATACTGCAAATTAGGAGTAAGTATAAAAACAAAATAAAGGACAATAAAAACACAATTCAATAACAATCAAAAAAATTATCAATCACGAAAGCGACTTTTATATATAAAAGGCGAATAAAGTGAACCGCTTTTGCAGTGGCACTCTTAAGTCAAAAGATATAGTGCAAATGTCCTGAGCTGGGTTCCCATATCACTTAAACAGATGCTGGGAAGCGACGTTTTTTGAATTTTATGAATGTATAGTGATTAAAACAGAGTTGATAGTCGGTTTATTGCTGATAAATAGAATAAAATTAAATATAACTAATAAAATAATCTTTTCGGGCCTGTGATGTAACGGACAGCATAATCGGCTTCGGACCGGTTCGTCTGGGTTCGAATTGCGGCTAGCGAGCGACGCTACCGCATCGCAAGTCCCAGCAGGCTCATAAAATGGAACACCCCATAGTGGAAAAAATATTGAAGGAAGGCATCAACTCCGTTAATCTTTCGATGTTGGATGAAAATGCAAGAAAAAAGATTCTGAGCGATGTGGGAGAAAAGCTTTACAGGCAGAACAAGTTTGTCGAGGCAATTGAAATATTGGCAGAAGCAGGCAACATGGAAAAACTCGCAAATTTGGGCGATGGATTTTTGAGGGAAAATAAGATGGAATTGGCGGCCCTTTGTTTCATCCCAACCAAAGACAAGCAAAGATTGAACAGCGTTGCTGTTTGCCTGATACAGGCAAAGAATTACAAGCTGGCGGCAAAAGCTTACGAGGCAGCAGGCAATGCCCAAATGGCTTCTTTTATAATGCAGAACTTTGCAGGGGGCTAGATGTTTTTCCAGAAAAAATGGAGTTTCGGACTAGGCACAATATCCAGTTTGATAGTGGTTTATTTTATCCATTTATACTCTAAAGACAAAGGCTGGGCGTTATTGGCTTCAATCTCAAAATGGTACTTACTCGTTGTAGGTGGATTAATGGCACTTTCATTGGGAATAATTTTATTGATTATAATAATATCATTAATCATATTTTTAATTGCGATGCTTAAATTACACGGCTTTAGAAAAACATTTAAAAAACAAAAGCAGAAGCATAGCTCAAAGGATTACGTTGATGTCGAATACAAAGTGAAGGAATAAAATGGTAGCCAAAAAAACAAAAAATATCCTCTTAATTATTTTGGCAGTTTTAATATTGTCAGGCGGCTTAATCTATTATTTCAACTACAACCTTAATTTAGTCCAACAGGATTATAATGCCAAAATAGTTGACTTAAAACGAAACATTGACTCTTTGAGCAATCAATTAACATCTCTCGGCACAAACCTGTCAACCCAAATCGGGCTTGTTGACACAAATCTCCAAAGCTTTAAAAAGCAGAATGAGCAGGAAATAAATACCCTGTCCAAGCTGATCGAGCAGATTGAGCAGCAAAGCAACATAAAGCTTACAGAGCTGAAAAATGAATTAAAAGACATCAGGATAAAAAGCGCTGATTTTTCTGCAATTGTGGATGATGTTTTGCAGTCGGTAGTCAGCATAAAGACAAATGTCGGGCAGGGAAGCGGCGCGATAATTGACAGGAAGGGCTACATTGTGACGAATGTCCATGTCATAAGCGGCGCATCAAGCATCAAAGCCGTGACGTTTTCTGGCAAAACTTACGATGTTAGTGCAATAGTCGGCTATGACGGCAATGCAGACATTGTGGTGCTGAAGATTGACGCCTCTGGCTTGAAGGAACTAAACTTTGGCGATTCCGATGAAGTTAAAGTAGGAGAGAAAGTTATAGCAGCAGGAAATCCTGCAGGGCTTGCATTCACTGTGACAGAAGGCATAGTCAGTGCATTCAGGACTGCCTCGAACGGATTAAAGTATATCCAAACTGACGTGCCTATCAACCCAGGCAATTCAGGCGGGCCGTTGATAAGCATCAAGGGCGAAGTAATCGGCATCAACAACTTCAAGGTAGGCGGCTTTGAAGGATTGGGCTTTGCTATATCCTCAAATGAGGTAAGAAGCATTGTCAACAGGGTTGTCGATGAATATGAGTCAAAGAACCAATAATCTCTAGAATTTCCGTTAAATTTAAATATTAATCATTTAATTGGAAGGTTACTTATGCCAGCAAAAAAAGAGGTCAATGCAACTAAAAGCCGCACCCCCCGGTGGTTTTATTATGTTTCCATTCTGGCGGCTTTCCTGTTCACAATGTACCTTTCTGTATATTCCACAATACATTTTGAGAGCATAAAGTACATGAACATTGTTGTTGTTTTCTTGTTCATAACCATTGTTTCATTCTTTATGATATCTGCTGTTTATTTTCAAACAGAAAAAATGGGCTATCACACTTTGTCTTCGGTTTTGTTTTTCATTGGAGTGGTAAGCCTTGTGGTTTATGCTTACAAGGCAGTGGACGCATCAGACATAGTAAGATATTCGATTATATACACGATTGTTGTTGCAGGAATCTCATTATTTATACTATTGCCAAAGAAAAAAACAGAGATAAAAAAAGAGGCTTCAAAAGCTAAAAGGCTTCAACAAAAACCCAAATGAGGATAATGATGGGGCTATTCACATGCCAGTTTTGACTATTAAATAAAATGGAAGGCGTCCTTGAGGCATTTATTACATTGTTTGTCATAATGAACCCCGTTGGGAATCTGCCCTTGTTCATTAGCCTTGTGAAAGGAATGCCCTCGCAGGAAATAAAAAAACAGGTGGACAGCTCTGTTTTTGTTGCCGGAGTTCTTCTTTTTGTTTTTCTTTTCCTTGGGCTGCGGATATTCAGGCTCTTTGGTCTGGACCTCAACAGCTTCCAGATTGCAGGAGGCATTATTTTGCTCGTGATAGGCATATTGTTCATTCTGGGAGAGCCGCATAAGATGATAAAATTTCATGGGCATGACTTAAGCGTGCCTGTTGGCACGCCATTGCTTACCGGTCCTGGCGTAATAACGACAACATTGATTTTGGTTAAAGAAAGAGGTACTTTCATTACAGTCATTGCAGCATTTTTTACCCTTCTAGCGACATGGCTTATATTGATTAACTCTTCAAAAATCTATAAATTGCTGGGCGGGCATTGGACGAATGTCATGTCTAGAGTGATGGGATTGATATTGGCTGCTATTGCTGTTAAGTTTATAATAGACGGAATTTTGAATGTGGCTGTGCCATTTTTATAAAGGCAGTTTTCCTAAAGATTTTTATTCAAAACATCTATACTTTCCAGTTATGGGGCTGTAGTATAGCTTGGCAGTATCCGGGGTTCGGGCAACCGCGAAATCAGTTGACGCTTTGCGAGGCAGTGACATGCGAGTGAACTCGTTTCACTCGCTCACAAGTCGAAGCCTCGAGTGCTCACTTCGTTCGCAGTTATGAGAAGCCTCGTGGCGGGGGTTCAAATCCTCCCAGCCCCATAATCACCCAATCAAAATCTTTATAAAGTAAAATAAAAAGAATTTTCATTATGGAACAAAAAGAAGAGCTTGGATTAAGCGTTAAAAAATCAGAGGACTTTAACGAGTGGTACAATCAAGTTGTTTTAAAGGCAGACATGATTGACTACAGCTTGGTGTCAGGCTGCATCGTCATTAAGCCAAACTCATATGCAATATGGGAGAAAATCCAAAGAATTTTTGACGACAAGATAAAAAAGTCAGGGCACAAGAACTGCTATTTTCCTATGTTTATACCGGAAAGCTTATTAAAAAAAGAAGCAGAGCATGTTGAGGGCTTTAACCCAGAAGTTGCATGGGTCACAAAAGTAGGTGATACAGAATTAAATGAAAAATTAGCTA
>JACPMR010000009.1 GCA_016185945.1 Candidatus Woesearchaeota archaeon | reverse complement strand
TTTTCTTTTGTCACAATATTTTCAACTTCAATTGCCTCTACATTTTTGTCGCCAATAACTTTTAGTGGAACACTATTAAGTACAAGCTCTATGTTTTGATTAGTTTTCAATTTCTCAACAGTTATTTCATCTGCTCTGAAAGTGTCTCTTCTATGGATTAAATAAACTTTTCTTGCAATTGTTGCAAGCTCTAAAGCACCTTCAATAGCTGAGTTGCCTCCTCCAATTACGCAAACATCCCTGTTTTTGTATAAGGGTGCGTCGCAAGTTACTCAAGTACTTACACCTCTTCCCATGAATTTTTCCTCACCTTCTATTCCAAGGCTTTTTGGCACTTTGCCGTAAGCAAGAATCAATGCTTTACAATCATAACTTTCGCCATTTGCCAAGCTAACTCTAAAGCTGTTCTTTATCTTATCAACCTTATTGACTTTTCCCATTATAAGCTCTGCTCCAAAGCCAATTGCTTCATCCTGAAACCTTCTCATCAGCTCAATGCCATGCATTGCTCCTGTGCCAGGATAATTCTCAATATGGCTTGTAAGATTTGTTTGCCCGCCTACATCTATGCTAACTATCAAAGTCTTTAGCTTTTTTCTGCAAGTGTAAATAGCAGCTGTAAGTCCAGCAGCACCTGCACCAACAATAATTACATCGTACATAATTTTTAGAAATAAATTTGGTTTTAAAAAGGTTGTTGTATTTTTTATTATTATGTAAGTCTTAATGTTCTTTTGATCCAGCCTATTAAATTCTTTTGCTCTTCAGGCGAAATTTCGAATGATGAAACCTTTAGAATTTCTTCCAATCTTGGTTTATGTAGCCTAACATCAGTGTAAACAATTTCTCTCTGTAAGCCACCTTCCTCAGGTTTGTCTATAGCAATAGATTTATATGTAAAGCCTACGCCATCTAAATCAGTCCCTTTTGGAGCGGTTGCAATAAATTCAACATCCCCTTCATGACTGTTAATTATCGATATTAAGTCTAATTCAATATCACCGAATCTTGAATATGGGTGCTCAGTTTCCCTATTTTCTACAGCATCGATAATTGAATCGTTCAATCTTCTCAGAATTGTAGTGCCATAGTACAATGACTTGACTGATGACAACTCAGGCAATCCTAGCCTTTTAAAAAGTTCAATAGCTTCTGCAAAACTAATCTCAGTTGGTATATGTAAATGAAAAGGCGTTTTGATTGGGTATGTACCTAAAGTGACTTTTATTTCTCCAGTAGGTCCAGAAATAGAATAGGTATGTTCTATCTCTTCCATAAAACCAAATTATCTAGTTTGTTTTAAAAATGTTTTTATTTTACAGTGGACAATATTTTTATTTCCACTCCCTCAGCATCTCCATCATCAACCTTACAGTCACTCCAGTTGCTCCTTTTACTAACACACCTTTGTCAACCTTGCTCCAAACTGTTGTACCAATGTCAATATGAGCCCATGGGATATCATTAACAAAGTTCTTCAAAAATGTTGCTCCTATTATGACTCCTGCATCTCCTTCTTCACTTATATGCTTCAAATCAGCAACATCGCTTTTTATGCTCTCCTCGTACTCCTGCCATAAAGGAAACTCCCAAACCTTTTCAAGGCTTTTTTTAGAAGCATCCTTAATTTTCTCGCTCAATTTCTCATCAGTGCATAAAAATGGAGTTCCAATATAGCCAAGTGCAATTAAGCTTGCGCCTGTTAAAGTAGCAATATCAATAATTACTCGCGGCTTAAATTCAGCAGCGTAGCTTAATGCATCTGCCAGTATTAATCTGCCTTCTGCATCAGTATTCTTTATTTCAACAGTCATTCCATTGTAAGCTTTTAACACATCATCTGGCCTAAAAGAATTGCTGCTTGGCATATTCTCGCAAAGAGGAGTTACAACAACAAGATTAATTGGCAGCTTTAATTTAGCACAAGCTTCAATAACATGCATTGCTGCAACTGCTCCTGCTTTGTCATCTTTCATATTAAGAATAAAAGGATATGGCTTAAGGTTCAAGCCGCCGCTGTCAAATGTGACTCCTTTGCCTACAATAGCAATTGGCTTTTGCTTCTTATCAGTTCCATAGTACTCAAGAACAACCATTCTTGGCTTATTTGCACTACCTTGTGCAACTCCAATAAAGCAACCCATTTTCATTTTTTCAATCTGCTTCTCATCAAAAACAGTGCACCTTAATCCATATTTTTTTGAAAGCTCTTTTGCGTATTCTGCCATGTACTGGGGAGTTGCGATATTTGGAGGCGCG
>JACPMR010000008.1 GCA_016185945.1 Candidatus Woesearchaeota archaeon | reverse complement strand
TTATATGAATTAAGCCGCAACGAATGAGGGCTTTGATGCCCGATTTCGTGAGGATTTAGTTGTTCGTGCCGCCCGAATTTCCTTTGTATGGAAATTCGGCTCGTAGCTTCTCATATGGTTTTAGCGTAATTACGTCTTTTTTGAAGAAAAAGTTAGGCTGAGTTTTTGTGATAATAAAAATGAACCGTTTAATTCCTCGTTATGCGATATACTTGCTAATTCGCATTTATAGAATTAAGCGAAAGTAATGTAGCGACGTGTGTGCAGAAATTATTAATAACTCTTGTTTCTTGTTTCAAAAGATTTAAATATCGCATGTAGTATTATGTAAGATGATGCAATCTCAAATTTGTGAGTGGAAAATACTTCCAAAAAATATGAAAAATAGACTGCATACGATTTGTAGTTATATGGCTATGTTCCCTCCATCTTTGCCACATTACTTTATTGAAAAATACACTAAAGAAGGCGATGTTGTTTTTGATCCATTTTCTGGCAGAGGCACTACGGTCCTTGAAGCTTGTTTGATGAATAGAAAAGCTGTAGGTAATGATAAGAATATTTTGGCCTACATACTCACGAAAACAAAATGTGATGTTCCAAGTAAAGGAAGAATTTTTTCTAGGATTGCTCAACTTGAGAAAAAGTTTAAGTCAACTAGCATTAACCTTAACAATGAAAATGAAAATATTAGAATGATATTTAGTGACTATACACTTAAGCAGTTAATCTATTTAAAAAATAACTTGAAATGGAGAATAAATACGATTGATACGTTTATTACAGCAATGGTCTTGGGAATTTTGCATGGCAATTCCATGGGATACCTCTCATTGAGTATGCCAAATACATTTTCAATGTCCCCAAATTATATAAGAAATTTCATTAAGAAACATGAATTGCATCGCCCGAATAGGGATGTTTTTGAGTTGCTTAGAAGAAAACTTAATAGGTGCTATCAGCAACCTGAAATTAAAGGTAAAGTTTACAATCAAAATGCAACTAACATGAGTTACATAAAAAACGAAAGTGTTCATTTAGTATTGACTTCACCCCCATACACTAGAGTTATTCGGTATGGACAATTTAATTGGATAAGATTATGGTTTTTAGGAAAGACTGGAAAAGAAATAGACGAGGATTTATTTTTCTCACAATCACTTCCAAAGTATTGTGATTTCATGTCTAAGGTTTTGAATGAAATAAAAAGGGTACTTAAGTTGAATGGGAAAGCAGTACTAATAATTGGTGATGTAAAAGACAGAACAAGCGAGAATATAGTTAATCTTGCTGATATCGTTTGGAAAAAGTGTGCTGAACCTTTAGGCTTTAAGTTAGTAGAGCCCATAATTGAAGATATTATTAGTGACGATTCTAAAGTATCAAGGATATGGGGGGATAAAAAAGGGAGAGCTACTCAAGTAGAGAGAGTGTTAGTTTTAAAAAAGGGCTAATCTTCTGGCTGCTCAATGAAATTAAGTAAATCTATAAACCTTTCCAATTCATTACGACAGTCTTGACCCCGTGTTTCCCACCATTTACTAACTATCAAAAATCCCGTATAGAACAAGTCTTCAAAAAGATTTCGTTGATTATCTTCTTGTTGAGGATATCTAAGGTCTAGTAAGTATTCAAAAGTATTGATTCCATTTATACTTGTCGAATGCCAAGCTGTTTTGCCATTGTAAAGTCTGGAAAGATTTTCATTACGATTCTTTAAATGATGAGACATACCTATAGCTGCACAAAGACCATAAAATTCTGCTTCCTTTTTAAATCCCAACTTATCTTGAATCTGATTAAATAATTCTCTTTCCTCATCGATTACGTTTCTTAATTGGACTTCGGAGAGCTTTTTAGCCATTTTAAAGTGCCTCTATATCAAATTCAATAAATTTTGTTGAATCTTTTTTTTCGACTGTAGATACTTCATACTCCCCACCTGGTTTTAATTCCTTTTTAATCCAGTTTTGAGTATTAATACTACCCCTAAAATATGCGTAAGAGTCCTTACTATACTCTTTTGAGGGAATCAAATGCATTATAATTTGATCGTCTAGTTTTCCTAACTGTTCGATGAGTCTTCTATCATGTCCCACATCTAACCTCATTAAAGGGTTATCAATCACAAATGGTATTTTTTTCTTTAAATAGTTTGATAATCCGAAGAAGAATGCCATTAATGCGATCTGCGTTGTACCTGTATTGATTTGACTTTGCTTCAGAATTACACCATTTTTATCTTTAATTGTTAAAATATAATCATCACTGACTTTTATTGAATTGAATCTGTTTTTATCTTTAATTGTCGCTTGTAGGAATTTGGAAGAATAATCATTAACAGTATTCAATAAATCTTTCATGAATTCTTTTTTGGCGGCTTTGGTAACACTGATTAGTTTTTTGCACAACTCAATCCTTTTGTTACATAAATTTTTTCCTTCAATAGATTGATCGTCATGTTCTTTTTTTTGCTCGGATTCATTTTTTTCTTTTTCGAGAGAAGCAATAGCATCTCTAATTTCTCTTATAAGCCCATTATTTTCTTTTATTTGCTTTTGTAAAGCCTGATATCGAATAACTTTTTCCTTTATCATCTCGTTAGCAACTTCGCTGCCAATTCTTGATATACGATTATCAATGGAAATAAATTCAGACCTCAATGGCTCATACAATTCCTGTATTTTTTCAAAAGTTGCAGCTGCGTTTTCTTGTTTTTTTATTTCTCTAGTAAGTAAGCTCAAAAATTGTAATCTATCTCCCTCATCTTTGGAAAATTCTAATTTGTCAATCTTTTCCAATTGTTCAAGTTCAATTTGTGCGGATTTCGGAATAAGTAAGTATTGATTTTCAAAAATTATACCTTTATAACTACTTAAAGTTCTCTTTAACAAGTTCAAAGAAGTCTCAAATTCATTTTTGGTCACTTTTTCCTTCTCTAATATTGTTTTATAATGTAATAACACATTTTTTAATACTAATAAATAGATATTTTCTATTAGCTTGTCTTCTGTTCCATCATCATAGGTTATAGTGGTTGTCAGAAATTTTTCTTTTATTTCCTTAATATTTTGATTTAATTGTAATTTCCTATCCAAAAGACTAGCTATTTCTTGCTCCTCAGAAGAAGGAGAGCCTTTGCTAAATAAGGTTGCAATAGCGCTTCGATGTTTGGCATTTTCGTCTATTAATTGTTTTATTGCTAATTCTTTCTTTTCTATATCTTTCACGATTCCAATAATTTTATCTGGTATAGTGGTATCAATATATTTTCCAAGTGTTGCTTCTTGAATGGAATATTTATCAATAACTAAATTGAGGACATTGACTATTTCATCAAACATTCCAACTCCTACAATTTTGTCTATACTGTCCTTTATGGCTTTCTCTTGATTTTCTTCAAAATATTTTAAAATTTGTTCAGCATCAAAAATAAAATAACCCATAAGATTTAGTGTTACAAAATGCTGATTCATGAATTCCTCTGGGTCTTCATCTATTGGAGTTCCATTACTGATAATCGAAGGAGAGGTCGCTGATTGTTTGTCGTTTCTGATATCATAATCGCCGCTTCTGATTATCGAATAGACATTGCCACTAACAAATATTTCTAAAGTTACTGACATATTTACTTCTCTCCCTTTTTTTTCTAACTCTGTTTCTCTAGCAAGATTATTGACAAATTCACTCCAATTAGATTTGTATTCTTCCCCAAATAGACACCACATTATACCCTCGCTGATGGATGTTTTTCCATTATTGGTTGGTCCAATGTTTAATGTTAGATTTTGTTCTCTTCTTGTGCTGTCAAATAAATTAATTTCGCATTGACCGAAATATGGTTTAAAATTTTTTAAGATTAATTTTCTAATTATCATTTATTCTCCGCCTGTTGATTTTTCTATTATTTTTTTGATGAAAAATACTTTTGTATCTCTTTCTTGATTTGGATGAGCAACAAGATGTTCATATATATCTTCAATAATCGAGACGCCTTCAGGGATTTCTTTCTTGCATTCCTGCTTCAATATATTCAACTTTTTATCGGTATCCATTTTTACCATTTATTCAATTCTGCATCCAATTCCTCTTCGCTTACGTCCATCATACTTAAATATTTCCTTATTTTTAGTTTAGCTTCAGGGCTTGAGCTTCGTTTTATGAATTCCCAAATTCTTAAAAATTGTGCCATGATTAGCCCTTTATCTTTAGAACTTGGTGAGATAGGTAGTGTTACTATATCAAAAATATTTACTATTCCTTTTCCAGGCTTATTTCTAAGAACCCGCCCCCTTCTTTGAATATATTCCCGTGGATTGCCTGAACTGGACAGTAGTATAAGGGAATCACAATCTGGAATATCTATACCTTGGTCTAAGCAGTGCATTGAAAGGATGAATTTTATATTCTTATCACGAAATATATCCAATGATTCTTCCCTTTTTGGAATAAATGAATGATATTCTATGTAGGATGAGATTCCAGTTTCATTAAAAATATTTTTTACCAGATTTAATTGGTCAGTATCCTCACAATAAACAATACATTGATTAAGTTTATCTGGGTGATTTAATAATATGTATCGTAGAGATTCAAGTTTATTTAAAGATAATTTTAGAAGTCTTGCTCTTTTCATTATTAAATTTTTTAGTTTATTATTTTCATTTAGTTCATAGAATCCAATTTCTTCATTAATTGCAACTTCTCTGCCTATTTTGATATTCAAAGCATCCAATTTTTTTTGTTCTTCATGTGTTAAATGTGAAACTTCAAAGTCATAAAAATAATTACAAAGCACAGTTTCCATACCTGGCTCTTTTTCTTCTTTTTGGGCATCGCTGATATCAAATTCGAAAATGATATCTCCAAAATAGCTAAAAATTTTTTTTGTTCCATCCTCATCATAATACCTTTCTGGTGTAGCTGATAATCCTAATCTATATTGCGGTTGATGTATAGATTTTAATGCCTGCATGTGATTTTCTGTACCAAATGCATGAACTTCATCTGCAATTATAAAGTCTACCTTTCTTTTTAATTGAGGACAATTTTTAAGACTTCCAATGGTTATAATTAGAAATACATTTTGTTCTTCTTTTTCCCATAAAAAATTGATATGATTTTTTTGATCTTTTTTTGTTTTGGAATAATATTTAAACAGATAGTCCTCAGTTGAAATATTATTTTTAAGAAATTCATACCATTGCTCAATTAATTCAATTGATGGAACAACAATGATTATTCTATTTCCTTTTGCTTTGATTTTTTCTATAAACTCTAATATACAAAAAAAGGTTGTCGCAGTTTTTCCAGTTCCAGTGGCCATTTTTATTAAACCTCTAAAGTCATTTTTAATAACACTTGAGATACATATTTGTTGAAATTTCCATGGTCGCAGTCCAGTAGGATTTGGTTTTGACTTGGCTATTTTTTCTTGGCGTTCATACTCTTGTATTATTTGTAAGAGTTCCATTTCATTTTTTGGTAAGTATTTTACAATCTTTTGCTGTATAGCTTCTGAAACTTCACATATCAATACACCAAGCTCTTTCCCACGCCATAGGGTTTCAAAATCTCTTGATTCAATGTCAACTTTTTTTGCTTCATCTCCCCAAGATGTGATTACCCTTATTGCATCATAGTTTTGAGCATAAGCATTGTAAGAATCATTAAGAGAACCATAGAAAACTACTTGGTTTTTATCTTCATCCGTAAATATTCCTAGTTTATCATGGAACATTGCCCTTACATTTGAACTTTCCATGCTCGCAATTCTTATCTTAAGTTTGTTATGAGAAATCAGCCAAGATAATTGTGCAAGAAGATTTATTTCTCCATCTTCTTCCATTTTATTGATTTCTTTTAATATTTCGTTTTCATATACTATTTTCTTCTCTCTTAAGCCTTTTTCGATTTCTTCTATATCCTTATAAGATAAATATGGAGAAGTTATCAATCGTATCTCACTTTTTTCTTTTAGGATAAAATCTCTTAAACCTTCTAGTGCCATTTTTAAACTTGCACTTGAAAAAAATCCAACTGCTCTGTCATAAAAGGTTGATTCTTTTAAACAAGGCACTAGGAAATTCCTAACTATATCATCATTTAATCTTTTGTACTTATATTTTAGGCTATTTTTTAGATTAATCAAAGACATAAGAATTAGTAATATAAATGAATTTAAAAAGCTAATTAAAATTTAGATCTAAATTTATCGTAATCTTAGTATTTCTGCACACACGTAAAACCATAATGAAGAAGCGGCACGAACGAACATATAACATTTGTTTAACGAACTTTCTCTATACACTTTACTTCTTTTCCATATTGCAAACAACCACTGGACACTGGACATCTCTGCCTAAAGTATATAAACTAACTCATCCTTACTATCTCTTGAAGTTGTTGCAAAACGACTTTACCCAGTCTCTGGGATGTGCTGGCTAATGGCGTAAATCCGCCTAATGCCAATAACACATCCATAATCAAGGGGACTTGAAATAAAACGCGAAAGCAAGGGTAAATAGAAATGGAAAAAAACACACCAGAAAAGAAATTTAGCACAGGCGTTATAACTGCTACCGTCTGGCAGAACCAAGGAAAAAGCAGAAATGGAGAAATAGTTGCTTACAGAACTGTTTCTTTGCAGCGTAGATACAAAGACAAAAACGGAGTTTGGCAAACAGCAAATTCTTTTAGAGTAAATGATTTGCCAAAAGCAGCTCTAGTGCTTGAAAAAGCATACGAGTACTTAGTTCTTAGGGAGCAAGAAGCTGCTTCTGAGTACTCTGTTGATGAAGACCTAATAGAAGAAGTCATTTAGACTTCTTTCTAAAATGAATAAAAATATAAAAGAAAGGTGATTATAATGGAGCAAGAATTAGTTAGAATGCCAGATGGCGAGACAAGAAGAAAAAGAACGATAAAGATGGAAAAAGAGGAAAAGACAATCTATGATTTGCCAGGAGTTGGAGCTGCTACAGCAGAAAAACTTATTCAAGTTGGTTTCAGTGACTTGATGAGCATTGCTGTTGCCAGTCCAGCAGAGCTTGTAGATGCAACTGGAATGAGTGATGCTGTTGCAAAGAAGATGATTGCAGTTGCTCGTTCTTCATTGGAAATGGGATTCGAGTCAGGAGAAGAACTCTTGAGAAGAAGAGAAAGAGTTATAAGAATCAAGACAGGAAGCAATGCATTTGACTCATTGCTTGGAGGCGGATTTGAAACAGGCGCAATTGTTGAATGCTTTGGCGAATTCGGCTCAGGCAAAACACAGATGGGGCATGTTTTAGCTGTTAATTGCCAGTCAGTTGACAAGGATGCAGTTGCTGTCTACATTGACACAGAAAACACTTTCAGGCCGGAAAGGATAATCCAGTTGGCAAAAGGCGCTGGCTTAAATGAGGACGAAGTGCTGAAAAACATCAAAGTGGCAAGAGCATACAACTCCGACCATCAGATGCTTTTGGCAGAGAAGGCGGAGGACTTAATCAAGAAGCAAGGATTGAATGTGAAGCTGATTGTTGTTGACTCATTGACAGCTCATTTCAGGGCAGAATTCATTGGAAGAGGAACTCTTGCAGACAGGCAGCAGAAAATCAACAAGCATATGCACACATTAATGAAGCTTGCAGACAAACACAATTTATGTGTGTACGTCACAAACCAAGTCATGGCAAAGCCCGACATGTTCTTTGGGGACCCAACTCAGGCAATAGGCGGGCACATTGTCGCACATGCCTCAACATTCAGAGTTTACTTGAGAAAAGGAAAGAAAGGAACAAGAGTGGCTAAGCTCGTTGATTCCCCCAATATGCCTGAAGGCGAGGCAAATTTCTATGTTGATGAAAGAGGAATCAAAGACATAGAATAAATTTTTTCTTTTATTTTTATTATTTGCGAGGGCGAGCGTGTGGCAGACAGCGTGTGACATGCGAGTGAGCTCGACCTGCTTGCGTCCGACTTGTGAGCGAGTGATTCGCTCACTCGCATGTCACTGCTCGCAAGCTCGCATTCAACAGCGAACTCGCTCACAAGTCACCCGAGCAGTATCTTTTGCCGAAGGCGGATAGAAAAAATATTTTTATTTATAATACATTTCTAAAAGTTACCCTTTAGTTCTTTCCTTTTCTGCTATTTGCCTTTGACATTAGGGCAATTTCAATAAACAATTTTTTAAACAATTCCCAAACAAAAACCTTTTTAATACCTTATTTAATAGCTCTATCTATGATTTATCCTATAGCAAGAATTACTCTTGTACCTTTTTACAAGCTCTGGTTGAGAAAAGTTGAGGGCTTGGAGAATGTTCCAAAAGACAAGCCGTTCATAATAGCTGCAAACCACTCGAGCTATTATGACGCATTGCTGATACATGTGATTTTGGTACCAAAAATAAACAAAAAGATAAGGGCTCTTGTAAACAACAACTATTGGAAATTTTTCATAACAAAAATAATTCTCGACTGGGGAGAGTGCATTCCTGTTTTTGTGGGGAAGGAATCCAAAGAAAAGAACAAACAAGCGTTTAGGAAAGCAATACAATGCATTAAAGAAGGAGGCATTATTGAAATTTTTCCAGAAGGAGGAAGAAGCGCCGACGGAAGACTCCAAAAAGCATATAATGGAGTTGCGAAAATAGCTTTGGCAGCAAAAGCGCCAGTGCTTCCAGTTGGAATTATAGATGCGCATAAAGTCCTGCCAAAAGGAGCAATGCTGCCAAGATTAAAGAGATGCGAAGTAAAGATAGGAAAGCTGATGCATTTTGATGATTGTTACAATAAAAAAATAAATGACAAATTGCTGGAAGATATCACAAGGAGCATTATGAACGAGATTGCAAAACTTATCACCCAGGAATACAATTACTAAAATGGCATACCCACTCTCAAAAAGGATATTAACACCTATAGCAAAATTGTGGCTCAAGGAAATCAACGGCATACAAAATCTTCCAAAAGACAAGCCGTTCATAATAGCTGCAAACCACGCGAGCTATATGGATCATCTCATTATTGGGGTTGCTGTAGTGAATTATCTAAATAAAAAGTTGTACTTCCTTGCAAAAAAAGAGCATTTCGACACACCTTTGAAAAAGGCGTGGCATATGCATTTTGGCGCAATCCCTCTCGACAGGGAAAGAGGAGGAAAAAAAGCATTAAGATGGGCTGTCAAGGCGCTGAAGGAAGGGAAAATAATAGTCATACATCCAGAAGGAACAAGAACCTTGACAGGGAGATTGCAGAGGGCGAAAACAGGGGTTGCAAGACTGGCTTTAGCTGCAAAAGTGCCAGTTGTGCCGGTAGGGTTAATAGGAACTTTCGAAATACTCCCAAAGGGAAAACACATCCCAAAACTCAAGAAGGCAACAATGAACATCGGAAAACCGATACATTTTAACAAATATCACGGCAAAAATATTAATAAAAAGATGCTCAGAGAAGCAACAAGAAGTATAATGAATGAAATAGCAAGGTTATGCAACCAAAGATATAATCTAAAATGAAGAAAATATCAGTCATAGGAGCAGGAAGCTGGGGCACTGCATTAGCCATTCTTCTAGGAGAAAAGGGCTTTGATGTAAAGCTCTGGGCTAGAAGGGAAGAGCTTGCAAACGAGATTGAAAGCAAAAAGGAAAATAAGCAATACCTGCCTGGAGTAAAAATCCCAAGCAATGTCATAGCAGAGTGTTCTCTAAAGAATTCCATCAACGGCTCTGAAATGATAATCACTGCGGTGCCAAGCGAATTTCTCAGAAGCACGTTGAAAGAGATTAAGCCTTATCTCAGAAATCAAATCGTTGTCAGCGCCACAAAAGGCATAGAGCACAACTGCAAAAGAATGTCACAAGTAATAGAAGAAGAACTCGGCAAAATAAAAATTGCTGTACTGTCAGGCCCGAATCATGCAGAGGAAGTGAGCATGAAAATGCCGACTGCGAGCGTTGTTGCCAGCAGAGACAAAAAAACAGGCAAAATAGCTGCAGAGGCATTGGCAACTCCTTACTTCAAGCTGTATCAATTGAGCGATGTTATTGGCGTGGAAATATGCGGCGCTCTAAAAAATATATCGGCAATAGCAACTGGGGTTTGCGACGGCTTGGGCTTTGGGGACAATGCAAAAGCATCGATCATAACTCTTGGCTTGATGGAGATGAACAATTTCGGCAGACTTTTCGGAGCAAAAAGGGGCACTGTGTATGGTTTGGCTGGGGTTGGGGACTTAATTGCAACATGCACAAGCAAATATTCAAGAAACAGGTTTGTGGGCGAGCAACTCGCTAAAGGGGAAAAAATGGAAGAAATAAGGAAAGAAATGCATGGCATGATTGCAGAAGGCATTCCGACAACAAAAGCTGTTTATGAATACAGCAGAAAGCATAATATAGACCTGCCTTTGACCCATCAGGCATACGAAGTGCTGTTCAGCAACAAGAATATAAAGTATGCAATAACGGATTTGCTTAATCTTGTATGATTATTCCTCTGTGAAGTCCTCAAGCTTTGCCTGCAGTTCCTCTCCTTCTTTTAACTTGCCTTTCAACCTTAAGAATTCCTTTGTCAGTATGTAGAACAACAATCCAAGACTTTTCTTGCCCTTGTTGTTGCAGGGCACAACCAAATCAATAAAATTGGATTGATTGTTTGTATCGCACAACGCAATTACAGGAATGCCAACCTTTACCGAATCCAAAACAGCGTTTCTGTCAGGCCATGCATCAACAACAAGCACAATCTTTGCTTCTGTGTACTCCTCCAAATTTGGATTAGTTAAAATGCCCGGAGGGTATCTGCCTGCAAAAACCCTTACTCCTGTCAATTTTCCAAAAAGTTTGAGAGCTTTCCAGCTGTTTTCCCTTCTTCCAATAACAAGTATATCTTTCTGGTTATATTGTACAAGAAAAGAAGCAGCAACCCTAATCCTCTCGTCGATTTTTTGCAGGTTCAATACAGACAAGCCGTCTGGCCTCGTCTTGTAAATAAACTGCTCCATATAAGCGGTCCTGAACTTTGTGCCTATATGTATTCCTGACTTAAGGTACACATCTCTTGGGACTAAAAAACTTTCCTCTGCCATTTTATTGGAATTTTAACATTGGTTTTTGATACCTTCTTGGCTATGCTTCCAAAGGAAGCTCTCGTGTTGGTAGATTTTGATTGATTACTCTATTTTATTTGATTTAACAGTCCAGAAAGCTGAACTGCTATTTTCGCCCGCAGTTTTTGGGCAATATATCAAGTATAATATGGCTATTTAAAAATGTTACTGAACAGAATTAAAAATCCCCAACACTTCATAAATCGGCCCTTTCGGCGTCAAAGCGGATTTGATTAATCTGAAATCTTTGACTTCAATTTTCTTGTTTTCAACTTTAATCTTTTTCAACTGCCATAAAAATTGTTTTTTGTTTTCTGGATATTTAACCCTTGCCAATGTAATATGGGCTTTGAAATCCTTTTCTTTCTTGAAGATTGGCTTTAGTGCTTCATCAATGCTTTTCTGCAGTTCCAAAATCTTATCGTCAGGGCTTAACCCAATCCAGACAACCCTTATGTAATTTTCCGTTGGAAAAATTCCAATCGAATCTAAAAAAACAGAAAATGGCTCGAATTCGACATTTTTCAGGATTTTGACGATTTCATCAACTTTGTCCGGTTGCACTTCTCCAAGAAACTTCAAAGTCAAATGAAATGACTTTGTCAAGCTTAACTTTGCATTTTTCGGCAATGATTTTTGCAGCGCAACAAAATCATCTTTCAATCCATTAAAATCAATTGCAATGAACAACCTCATAACTTGTAATTTTTGATGAATATATTTAAATCTAACTCAAATAAAAAACAAAGAAAAAAGCGTTTACTACCCTTCTTCCCCAAAGTCTTCCGTATCCTGTCCAGGGTATTCTTTCTCTTCTGGGCTTTCAGCTTCTGCAGTTTCTTCATAACTCTCTTCTGCAGCAGCTTCTCCAGACGATTCTTCCTCACCAGATTTCTGGCCAACAACCTCGGCAAAGCCAACCTTTTGAAGCACTCTGGTAACTCTTATCCTGACTTCATCGCCTTGCTTTGTTCCAGACACAAACAAGACAAAGCCGTCTTTCTTGGCTATTCCATCCCCCTTCTCGCCAACAGCCTCTATTTTCACATCCAACTCATCGCCAACCTTGACTGGCGCAAAACTTCTAGGCCTAAAGCCTCCTCTTCCTCTCTCATATCTCATTTCTATTTACCTCTGCATTATTTAATTTATATATAGTCGACCAACAAAGTTGGCGACAATATTCTTCAGAATCAAATATTCTGAAAAACAGTCTAATTATGAATGCCCTATAATGCAAGTAGTATTTAAAGGTTGTCCTATCACCTATTGTCAAGCTAAAAACTAAAGCCCCCATCAACACGTATAACCTCCCCTGTTATGTAGCTTGCCTTTTCAGATGCAAGAAAAGCTACCAAATTAGCCACATCATCAGTCGTGCCTGTCCTGCCAAGGGGAATCATTGCCATTATTATTCTCCTCCTTATGAAAGGTATTCCTTTTGTCATTTGAGTGTCTATAAATCCAGGAGCAACTGCATTTACTGTTATTTTATGCTTGCCAAGTTCCTTAGCAAGAGATTTTGTAAAGCCGATAATGCCTGCTTTTGATGCAGCATAATTTGTCTGTCCGAAATTGCCGCTTAGCCCGACAATAGAGCTGATGCTTATTATCCTTCCGCCTTCCCTTATCAATGGAAGGGAATTTTTTGTTACATTGAAAATGCCGTTGAGATTTATCTTCAGCACAAAATCCCATTGCTCTTTTGTCATATTTTTCAAAGTTTTGTCAGAAAGCGCACCTGCATTGTTGACAAGTATGTCCAACCAGCCAAATTTCTTCTTGACAATCTCCAGCATTGCAGCACATTCGTCAAAGTTTGAGACATCTGCCTTGACAGCTATGCTGTCAGCACCTAGTTTTTTTATCTCTTCAACGACAGCAACAGCATCTTTCTCATCTTTGTAGTAATTCACAGCAACATTTGTGCCGTTTCTCGCAAGTTCAATGGCAATGGCTTTTCCTATGCCCCTTGAAGCTCCTGTAACCAAAGCAACTTTTCTGTTTTCCATTTTTTAGCCTTTTTTTAGAGCTGTGACATACACACATTCTATAAGGAAGCATTCATTATCTGCCAACGGATTATTAAGTTTTATATCCTCAAACAACTTTAGCGCAGCTTTTGTTATGAGCGTATCACGATCCTCTTCTTCTTTGGGAGTCGGCTCTTTGCCCCCTATCTCTGGCAGTATGCCTGCTTGCAAGCGCTTAACCCTTAAAAAACTCAGCCAATCGCTATACCTAATTTTTACAGGTATGTACTGCACTGACTTGCACTCAAATTTGGCATTCTCTAAAGCCTCTAGGTAATAATTTACATGCCTTGGGTCAGGAAAAACAAATTTGCGCTGCTGTTCCTCAGCTTTTACACGTTCATCCAAGCCTTTTCTGTATACTGCAAATTTAGGCTCTGAACGGACAATTTCCAGCGCAATGTCATGTACACTTTTCACAGTGTCTTCTATCATCAAAGCCCCTGCTGGCCTGCTGTCTCTAACAAAATTTCCTGTCTGAAATACAAAAGATGCGCTTGGCTTCAAGGCATCAGCAATGCCATCAAAAGTTTCCTTTATGTTTGGTACCAAATGAACAGTATTTGCAGATATCACATGGTCAACAACGTCATTTCCTATTGTTTCAGCCAAAGTTGCATATCTGTCTCCTTTCTTTTCAAGAAGAAAGCATTCCACATTTGGAGGGTTGTTTAATAGCTCATAAGCCTTTCCAAGCCAAGATGGTGAGTTGTCAACCAACCACAGGCGTATTTTTTTCCGTATATGCTTAAGCAGAAACAATGCTGATGTTCCGGTTCCCGCACCAAAGTCAACCACAATATCGTTGTCATTGATTTGTTTGTCTGCTATCTTTGCAAGCTCATACAAAATATCCCCAATCCAAGACGAGTTGTACACAGCTTCATGAAATGCTGTAGCGCCTTTAGAAACAGGTCTATCAGGATGCCAAGATTTTGCTCTGGTTGATACAATAGGTTCCATTTATTTCACCTTCCTAAGTATATGCACAGTCACAGTACTTCCAGCCCCTCCAATATTCTGGGCAAGGGCATACTTCACATTACCAACTTGCCTCTGCTCAGCATCATTCCTCATCTGCTTGACAAGCTCATAAACTTGAGAAACGC
>JACPMR010000024.1 GCA_016185945.1 Candidatus Woesearchaeota archaeon | reverse complement strand
CACATATTTATGAAAATAAAATAGTATGGTATGACGATAGAGATAGCAACTCTGGTACAGATATTTACATGTACGACATAACTACAGGAAAAGAAACTAAGATTGGTGGAACAATGGGAAATGATCATAGTCCTCGTATTCATGGCGATAGAATTATATGGAATGTTTATAATGACAAAACTCGTGATTATGACCTATACTTATATGAAATATCTACTGGAAGACAAAATCAGATAACAAAAGGGCAAAACATGGAGGTAATGGCTGATATTTACGGCGACAAAATTGTATGGGTCACCCAATACGAAGACAGAACTAATGAATTCCCTGTTTATCTTTATGATATAAATACTAAGACACAATCCAGAATAACATCACACTCTTCTACAAACTTTTTCCCAAAGATTAATGGCAATAGAGTTGTATGGATGGACTATAGAAGTTACAGTAATTCCAATCCGGATATTTACATGTATGACATAACTACAGGAAAAGAAACTCAGATAACTACAAATAGATTAAGTCAAGGAACTCCCGCTATTCATGATAATAAGATTGTATGGGAAGACAATAGAAATGGCAACTATGACATTTACATGGCAACTTTAAGTGATGCGGCAACTGGTAAGTGTATTCCTGTATCTGAATCCTCAACTTCAGGACAAGGCACATTGGTGCTCGCAATTACAGACGATATAGTTGAAGGCATTAGAGAATTGTGGGTAACCTTGTCTAATGTAGAAGTGCATAAAGACAATCAATGGGTTAGTTTTGCACCAGAACAAAAAACATTTGAATTGCTCAGCTTGGCTGATGCTGCAGCAATTATTGGCTCGAAACAATTAGCTCCTGGCAAATACACGCAAATAAGATTTCAGGTCGTTAATGCTAATTTAATACTTGAAGATGGAACTGCTGCCAGCGTCAAAATTCCAAGCGGAGAAATAAAATTAGTTCAGGAATTTACAGTAGAAGAAGGTAAAACAACTTATTTATATATTGATTTCAAGCCGGAAAGTGTTTTAAAGGCAGGCAGCCAGTATATTCTGCAGCCTGTGATTAAGCTCAGAACAAAAGACGAATTTAAAGGCGATCTTTGTGAGAACAAGAATAAATGCAATGATAGAAATCCCTGTACAACAGACAGCTGCTCAGAAAGCTTCTGCTCATATGAAGTCCTTCCAGATGGAACAGGCTGCGGCAACAAAAAAATCTGCATGTCTGGAAATTGTGTTCCTGAAAAAAACTGCAAAGGTGGCAAGTGCAATGTTCCAGACAATTGGGATCCTTGCGCAAAAATAAATTTCAACACAACAGGCTATAAAATCAGCCCGCCCAGTCCAGGATATCTTTACAATTTTGTTTTTGCTGATTTGGATGGAGATGGCGACAAAGACTTAGCTGCTGGCGGGCTTGATAAAAAACTTCTTGATGAAGCTATTAAAATATGGCGGGAGTCTGGTTATAGCTCTGACGCTCTCAATGTCTCTGCAAATGTTGTGAGAGTGTATTTCAATGACGGCAAGGGAAATTTTGCTTATTCAGGCCAATACATTGGAGTCCCTTATATCTACCCTGATGTAGGGGACATTGATGGCGACGGTGACAAGGACATAGTGACTGGAAGCACAAGCTGGTTTAAGAATGCATATAATATTTACTTCAATGACGGCAAGGGCTTTTTCACGCCCTCTTCCCAAAGAGTAGGAGGATATTCTAATTACCAACCAAAACTAGCAGATTTGGATAAGGATGGAGATCTAGACCTGTATTTTGCAAGTTCTATTTCACATTTATTAACAACAGGTAGAATCTTCCTTAATGACGGCAAGGGTTATTTCACAGAAAAATCAGATACAGGCTTGACGGCTGGGAATACATATGGTGCAGCTTTGTTTGATAGCGACAAAGATGGTGACACAGATCTTGTAGAGTTTGGCTATATTAGAGATTTAACATCAGGCTATTATCTGAATCTAACAGAAAAAATCTACAAAAATGATGGAACTGGAAAGTTCACATTAACTCAGACAATTATTGATACCGCATTTGCAGGAGGCATAGCTTCTGCTGATGTTGATAATGATGGAGACATTGATTTTGTAGCTGCAAACGGAGTTTTCAAAAATGATGGTAATGGCTTTTTCAATCGCGTTTCTCCTGAGTATGGCGGAAGCACATATTTTGAATCGCCTTTCGGAGATGCTGATAAGGATGGTGATGTAGATATAACAGCAGGACACAGTATAGGAGCAAATGACGGAACAGGAAGTTTCTATGGATATTGCAATTGGCTAGAGATTGGTCTATATTCAATAGACGCTAAATTTGCCGATGTGGATGGCGATGGAGACTTAGATGCAGCCACAACATCAAACGACTATGTTTATAATTATACAACAGGATACTATAAAATTACCGGATCTTCTTTGTACATATTCCCCAATCTTATCAATAAACGATAGACAAAAGGATATTAAAAAAGAGGCTTAATATGAAAAATATACGGAAAAAAAAATTTAATTCGCAATTAAAAATTTTTTTTATAATGTTCTCGTTAGTTTTAATGATATTGGCAGGCTGTAAAGGGCAGCAAAGTATTTCTTCAAAAACTACCCTATCAGAGCTTCAAATCGAAGCCTGCAATTCCGCAGATGCTGCAGGCACTTGCGACACAAGGCTTGCGGAAGTTGGTATTGTTCTTAAAGAAGACTGCTGCAGAGAGCTGGGAAAATGCTGTTAAAAAAGAAAATAAAATTGGTATTAGTGCCTTTAATAATCATCATAATCTTGCCACTAGCTTATTCCCAACAAACATGCACTGCTTCTGAAATAAAAGATGCTTTAAGAAAAGCATTATTTGAGTTTTTTGAATCTCCTACTGATTCGAAGCTTAGCGTAAATGAAATCAAGGATTTTCTTCATTTTTATATTTCATCTGATTCAAGCCAGCTTGTAGTCGATTGCAGTGGTTCTGGACCTCTGTCAGGCAAGCCATATTACCTTATGCTGGGAGCAGCACGAAATATAGATAGAGAAATTCCAAAATGTGGGGACGGAACAGAATATGGAAAATGCTCATCAAATGCGCCTAACTATTGCTATGGCGGCAGGCTTGAAGAGAGATGCAAATTGTGCGGGTGCAGTTTAGGACAAACTTGCGATACAGCAACAAATAAAT
>JACPMR010000022.1 GCA_016185945.1 Candidatus Woesearchaeota archaeon | reverse complement strand
GCAAGCAAGTACAAACTTGTTTGCACATGCAGGCAGCCAAGGGTGCGGGTGTTCACCGATTAAAAGGGATCATGAGCTGGGTTCAGAACGCTGTGAGGCAGTTTGTTTAATATCTACTGGAGATGCTGATGTCTGAAAGGAAGAATTTTCTAGTACGAGAGGAACGGAAGTTCGGCGCCTCTGGTCCACCTGTTATCCGGCAGGGTACGCAGGGCAGCTACGCGCTAAGGGATAAGTGCTGAATGCATCTAAGCACGAAACCCGCCTTGAAACTAGACATCATAGGAAACTTCAAAAACAGGAGTTTGATAGAAACGGTGTGTAAGCATCAAGCTTCGGCGAGATGTTCAGCATGCGCTTACTAACAGTCCATACCTAGTTTATGCTAAAGCAAAGCCTATGCATGGTTTTCATATTTTTATTTCTAAATATTTTTTTGACAAAGATTTTTATTCTTACATATCTCTCTAAAAAAAATGATATGCTTAGGCATAGAATCAACAGCACATACTTTCGGCTGCGGAATAATTGACGGTAAAGGCAGAATTTATGCTAATGTTACAGACGCATATAAGACAGAAAAAGGAGGGATTCATCCGACAGAAGCAAAATTGCACCATGAAGATGTAAAAGACAAGATTGTTGAAGAAGCATTGAAAGTTGCGAATTTGAAATTGGAAGATATTGATTTGGTTTCTTTTTCGCAAGGACCAGGTTTAGCGCCTTGCTTATTGGTTGGATTAAAAAAAGCAAAAGAATTGTCAAAAAAAGCCAATGTCCCTCTTGTTGGAGTCAACCACTGTTGTGCCCACCTTGAAATCGGCAAATTAATGACAAAGGCGATAGACCCCATCTTGTTGTATCCGAGCGGGGCAAACACTCAAGTTATTGCTTACGATGGGGGTAAATACAGAGTTTTTGGTGAAACTCTCGATCAAGGTGTTGGGAATTTTATCGATGCTTTTGCAAGATATATAGGGCTTGGATTCCCAGGCGGACCTAAAATTGAAAAATTGGCTTTGGATGGAAAAAATTACATTGAACTGCCTTATGTTGTCAAAGGCATGGATGTAAGTTTTTCTGGTTTACTTACAAATTTAAAACAAAAATATGATTCAAAAAAATATTCTGTTGAGGATTTAGCGTTTTCATTGCAGGAAACAGTTTTCGCAATGCTTGTTGAAGTTTCTGAAAGGGCAATGGCGCATACCGGCAAAGACGAGCTTGTTTTAGGAGGAGGAGTTGCATGCAACAAAAGACTGCAGCAGATGTGCAGAATAATGTGCGAGGAAAGAAATGCAAAATTCTTTGTGCCGCCGAATGAAGTGCTTGTTGATAATGGAATTCAAATCGCTTGGCTAGGAATACTTCAAAAAAAAGAAGCAACAAAAGATTACGATAAAATTGATATTAAGCCGTATGAAAGGACGGATGATGCGGAAGTGAAGTGGAGATAAAGACTAAAATTAAATAAAACTTTCAAAATTCAAAACAACTTTGCTTCCCACTATCAGCAAGCATGATATGGGAGCCCAGCTCAGGAATATTCGCCTGACTGCGGCAATGAATAGGCGCCGAGGAGGAGCACAAAAAATGTTGCCTCCACATCTGAATGCCGAGGCGCACTATAATGCGTCGCAGACGGATTGAAATTTTTTGTTTATTATCTGAATTTAATTTTTCAAACAAAAATAAAACACTCAATCCGCAGCCACAATCTGCCTCAAAATCCTCTGCTTTCCACTCCAGTCCAATACAACTTTAAGAACATCCGTTATTGTTTCAACAGGGATGATGTTTATTTTCTTGACTTTATCCTTGCCTATAATAATGTCCTTTAGATTTGTTTTCGGAACAATGACATTTTTGACGCCTGCTTCAATGGCAGCCTCAACTTTTGCCGTCACTCCGCCGACAGGCAAAACCTCACCTCTTACAGACAATGAACCAGTCATTGCAGTATCCTGCTTGACAGGAACTTTCTTGAATGCCGAGATTATTGATGTTGCAACTGCAATGCTTGCTGAATCACCCTCGACACCCTCATAAGTTTGCAGGAATTGTACGTAAATGTCATATTTTTCTTTTATGTCTTCTCCAAAATATTTTTTGATGATTGCAGTTACATTTTTCACAGCTTCTTTTGCAATATCTCCAAGTTTGCCTGTTGCGACTATCTCACTCTCCTTGCCTCCAGGAGTTACTTCTGACTCAATTGGCAATATAATGCCCGAGTATGGTGGAGTAACCCCAATCACAGCCAATCCATTTACCCTGCCAATCCTTTTGCCGGAAGTTACAATAACTTCATACTCTTTCTTTTGCTCTATAAACTTGTCTGCAATCTGCTGTTCCAAAGTTCTTGCAATTTTTTTAGCTCCAGTAATATGCTTTCCCATAACCAATTTTGATTTTTCTTCCAAAGACACGTCACCAGCAGCCCTTATCAAGCCGCCAAGCTCCCTAAGCCTTAAAGTCAAGTGCCCTTTTCTGTTAGCTCTTCTTCTTGCTTCCTCAATGATTGCATCAACTGCTTCTCTGCTGAAATGGGGTATTTTTTTGTCCTTCACAACTTCCTGCGCAACAAAAACAGCAATCTTGTTCCTGTTGTCTTCTGTGTCAGGGATCGTCTCTTTCATATAGATTTCATACCCATATCCCGAAATCCTGCTCCTTAATGCAGGATGCATGTGCTTGATTGTCTCAAAATTTCCTGCTGCAAGAAGAATAAAGTCGCAGGGAACAGGCTCTGTCCTTACCATTGCGCCTGCGCTTCTCTCGCTTTGTCCTGTAATTGCAAACTTTCTTTCTTGTAATGCAGAAAGCAGTTCCTGCTGTGTTGCAGGCTGCAAAGTAGCAATCTCGTCTATAAACAACACCCCCATATGGCTTTTGTGAATCATTCCTGCTACAACTCTTTCGTGGGCTGGGGTGCCTAAGCCGCCGCTTTGAAAAGGATCATGAAGCACATCTCCAAGCAATGCTCCTGCATGAGCTCCTGTAGCGTCATTGAAAGATGCTTGCTTTCTCCTGTAATTGTCGACTATTACTCTTGGAATTCTTACTTTGTTGTCTACTCTTCTGCTCAGATTCAGGCTTAACATAAATCCTATCAGGACAAGCATTGCCACAACCAAGCTTGAAGCAGTCATTATAGCGGCAACTACATTTCCGTGCTTGCTGTAATAAGCCCAAACCAAGAATGGAGAGAACATTGCAAGGATAACCAGTACAAACACAACAATATTTTGATTCTTAAACATTGTCATGCTCTGCAATCTCGCTCTTGCAATTAAATCCCTGCCCTGTCCTGCAGGTACTGTCCTGATTAAAGGCATGTTTTCGTCGTTTGGATTGGGGAATGCAATTATGTCAACCAATTTTTCCATCGGCAATAATTCTGCCAAAGCAAGCCCAAGCATTGACTTGCCTGTGCCTGGCTCGCCTATCAAAAGAACGTGCCTTCTCTGCTGGGCAGCCTTTTTTATAACTTCAACTGCCTCGTCCTGCCCTATAACTTGGTCTACAAGCTGTTTCGGTATTTTTATTTCTGCAGTTGATTTGAATTTAAGAGTAACCATCCCGATATTGTATATGTTTGGTTATTTTTAAAGGTTGCGAAAAAAACAAGGTTTTTTCGAAACCCCGAAAATTCTTTGAATTTTCGAAGGTTGTGGAAAATAAGTGGAATAGGAAAGATTATAAAAACTAAATTTTCAATCAAGAACTATGAAAGAATCAACTTTACTTAAAATTGCCTTAATCTGTTCTTTGAATGGGTTGATTGTTTTGTATTTCATCTCAGCAAAAATAGAGGTTAAAGATTACAAGCCAAATTTATTAAACAAAAATGTTGGTGAAGACGTAAAGCTAAAAGGGATTGTTGCTAAAATCACAGACAGGGGAAATGTTGTTTTCATTGAAGTGAACCAGCAGAATCCCGTAAATGTTGTTATATTTACAAACAATGACAATATAAACTTGAACAATGGCGACTCAGTCGAGGTTATCGGCAAAGTCCAGGAATATAATGGAAAAAATGAAATAATTGCGCAGAAGATAAGGGTGATTGGATAGTGTTTCTGGAAATAATTATTGCAATAGTTTTTGGCTGTTTGATGGGGGTAATTACCGGTTTAACTCCTGGATTACATATAAACTTGGTCGCATTAATTCTGTTCAGCATCTCTCCATTATTATTAGGTTACACAAATGTCATTGCAGTTGCATCCTTTATCATTGCAATGTCGATAACCCACACCTTTACTGATTTTATAAGCGCAACATATCTTGGTGCGCCTGCTGACGACACTGCATTGGCTGTGCTGCCTGCCCATAGATTATTGCTTGAAGGAATGGGGCATGAAGCAATAAAATTAACTGTCATTGGAAGCTTGTTATGCTTGATTTTAGCGATTTTGTTGTCGCCTTTGCTGATTTTTTCAGTTCCTGTTATATTCAATTACCTAAAAAACTATGTTGGGTGGCTTCTGCTCGCAGTTGTTGTATTTATGATTTTGAGAGAAGAAAACTTGAACAAGAAATTCTGGGCTTTTGTGGTTGTACTGCTTTCTGGAATTTTGGGCTTGATTGTTTTTAATATGCCCGACTTAAAGGACCCTTTACTGCCGATGCTGTCGGGATTGTTTGGCGTAAGCGTTTTATTTTTGAGTTTAACGCAAAAAGTAGCCCTGCCCATCCAAAGGACAACAGAAATGGTTAAGTTAAAAATGTCTGATACAATAAAAGCCCTCGGCTCCGGAGTTTTTTCCGGCTCGCTTGTTTCAATCTTTCCAGGCCTGGGCCCTGCGCAGGCAGCAGTTGTCGCATCCCAGATTGTTGGAAAAATAGGCACTTTCGGCTACTTAGTCATGGTTGGGGGCATAAATACAGTATCAATGATTTTGTCCTTGATTACCTTGTTCACGATTGAAAAGGCAAGGAACGGCTCGATAATTGTCGTGCAGCAGCTATTGGAGAAAATTGACTTGAATGTCTTGGTTTTGTTTTTGGCAATCGCATTGGTTGCAGGAGGGATTGCGGCATTTTTGACTTTGTATGTCAGCAAGATTTTTTCAACAATTATGAACAAGGTTAATTATTCATTGTTGAGTGTTTTAATAATTTCATTTATTGGTATAATGGTTCTGTATTTCTCGGGTTTTGTCGGATTTTCAATATTGGCTGTTGCAACCTTCATAGGATTGATTCCAAACATAACAGAAGTCAGCAGGAGCAACTCAATGGCTTGTTTGCTGATACCAATAATTTTGGTGAATGTGCTGTGATATATTAACGATGTAGTAGTAAAATTTATTAATAAGTTAAAAAATCTAGTAATTATGGTAAATGTCAAAGAATTACTTGCTCAATTAGTAGCGCCTTTACATTTTAGTGGTGGTGCTAAAGTACAACCTACAGTATTACCTTTTAATGTACAGTATGTACTCCAATATAGGGGGGGTAAATTTGGACTTGAAGAAATTTTGTCGTTAGCAAAGCCAGAATATTTCGGATTAGCGCCTTATCTTGCAATAAGGGCGTTAGATGGTGACGCTGTTTCTCAACAAGGATTGATAGAAGAAATAACTCAACATTTCAGCAATGGCAAAGGTTATGATGGAATAGAATCGATCATACGGAAACATCTAATAGAAAAAAATGTTGAGGTAGTGGGAGTTAAGGTTGCCCAAATTAGCAGACATGATCCAAGATGGGTTGAAGAGAAATTTTCTAAAATAGCTGCAGAAACATACTCTAACAGAAGCACCCCAGTTTTACTATCATATGCTGCATTGATTGGGCTTAGACCTTTTATAGAGCAGTTAGGTGAAGCAACTCAGCTGCTTGTAATAGTTCCAAAATTTAAAGATTCTGAATTTTTGGGTTATGCGATTAGAAAGAGCAATGGCAATGTTCAAGTAGAACAGTTATCAAGCTTATCGGATGTTGATGTTAGCAATGTAACAATAGTAGATGACACTGTAAAGATGGGAAACACAATAAAGAGGGTTTTAGATCATTGGAGAGCAAATGGTAAGATGCCTCAGACAGTACACTTCAGATATGTTGATATGGTAAATCCAAGCGGATTTCTTGCGAATCTTGATTATTACATAAAAAATAAGATTATTCAATTACCACCTGAATTAGCAAAATAAATCCATTAGTTGATATTTGTTTTTAATAGTAAATCTATTTTCTCGCACCAATTTAAAACAACAACCTTTTTAAAACACCAAAATTTTCCAGACTTATGGAAGCGGTTATTGTAAATTTCAGGGGCTCAAGAAGGGTCAAGAAAGGCAATCACATGATTGTTCAGATTAGCGATGTTGATAGCAGAGAAAAGGCTGCACAGCTTATTGGTAAAAAAGTGATTTGGAAAACTTCTGCAGGCAAGGAAATATCTGGCAAAGTAGCATCTGCACACGGCAACAGCGGCGCTTTAAGAGTTATTTTTGAAACCGGAATGCCCGGGCAAAGCATTGGAAGCAAGGTTAAAATAGAGTAAGTTTAAAAATAATTATACTTCTTTAAAATTCAAAAAAACACGTCGCTTCCCAGCATCTGCATAGTAAAATGGGAGCCCAGCTCAGGACAGTTGCACTATCTTTCTTGACTTAAAAATGCTACAGCAAAAGCTGGTCTCCTTTACCGCCCTTACTTTCAAAGGACGCTCTCGGATTTATTTATTTTTATCGTTATTATTTTTATTGAGTATCGGAATTTTGCTCTTTCTTTGAAAATCCATTAAAAATCCTTTCCTTCATCCTCTTAACGCAATGTTCCGCAACAATCTCTAAATTCGTTATGTCGTATTCATTGTACTCAACAAGCAAATTCAAGTAATAATCATCGCCTGTTGCGCGGTACATCCTCCACAATGTCAGCGCATCTCCGCCGTAGAACTTCTCAACAACCTCGCTTCTCCCGATGCAAAGCATTTTTTCAATATTCTTCAAGCCGCCCCTTAACCCCAATCTGTCAGTAACAGACTTAACATCAAAATTTGGAATTTTTGGAATTAATGCAGGACATACTTTCTCAATGAAAGGCAAGTCAAAGGAAGCGCCATTAAAGGTGACTATAAGCTTGTATTTTTGCAATTCTTTCTTTAAAGCATTGTAATCTAAGTTAATCCCATTTATCATTATTTTTGTATTTAAGCCATCATAAAGCCCGAAGACGGTTATGTCATCATGCTTGTCAAGCCCTGTTGTCTCGATGTCCAAAAATACAGCGTCTTCCTTAAAAAATTCATACAATCTCCACATCTCTGACTTCGGCAAAATTTCAAGAAAATAGCTTGAATCAAAATTATATAACGCTTTCCTCGCATTCAATATTTTCCTGTCATAGTACAGCTTTCTGTGCCTTGACAAGCCATTGACAGATTTTCTTTTCAAAAAAGAATCCCAATCATAAATGCCGTTCTTCCATATATTTTGCTCGAGTTTGTCGCCAATTCTTTCTAAAAAGATGAAGCTGTTGGTTATCATAAATCAAATAATATATAACTCCTTTAAATAGTTCAGGCAAGGATGTCCAGTGGTTTTTTGTCCAGTGGATAGTAGTATAAAAAATTAATTTTCTGGATGACGCTGTTCTAAGAATTCCTTAAATAACCCTCTTTTTCTTGCTAATTCACTAAACTTACCTTGCTGCACTATCTTTCCTTTATCAAAAACTAGAATTCTATCTGAAGTCCTTAAAGTTGTTAATCTGTGTGCAATAATAATCATAGTTTTATCAGAGAATATTTTTTCAAGATTCTTCTGTATAATGATTTCATTGGTATTATCTAATGCGGCTGTAGCTTCATCAAATATTAGAACATCAGGGGAATAAAGAATTAATCGTGCCAAGGCAAGACGTTGCTTTTGTCCGCCGCTTAGGTTGTTTCCATTCTCTGCAACCCTACCATTAAATCCACCCAAATTATTTTTGATTTCATTATATATGTTTGCTTTTTTAGCAGCTTCAATAACCTGCCCTTCCGTAATTCTTCCAGAGCACCCATAGGTAATGTTCTCCTTTATTGTTCCAGCAAAAATGTAAGTTTTTTGTGGAACATAAGCTATTTTTTGTGCAATCTCTTCTCTTGTCAAATCTTTAAGATTCTTCCTAAAAAATAAAACTTTTCCTGTATAATTATGGACTAAACGCAATAATATTTTTACGAACGTGGATTTTCCGCAACCAGAAGCTCCTGCTATGCCTATTTTTTCTCCTTCAGAAACTTTTAGATTGATATTATCCAAAACTAAATCTTCTTTCCCTAGATATTTGAACGATAGATTATAGATTTCTAAGATATTTTTCCTTACTTTCTTAGGTTCAACTTTCTTAGTGTTAAATGACTCATCTAGCGGTTGGGTGCTTAATTCATGTAAGTCTCGAACTTTAATAGAGCTCTCGTGCGCTTGGTCTAAAATTCTATGAATTTCTCTTAATGGGCTGATTACACTCATAAAAAGAATGGAGTAGGTTAGAATATCACCTTTTGTGATTATTCCATTTACTGCAAAGTACACAGATATACTAACTACTAAAATATAAAAGAATGCCTCATTCAGGTATTTCGCTGCATCATATACTGCCATCCAAATGTGGTGCTTTATCTCAATTTTTCTTAGATTTTCAGAAATGTCTTCTACTTTTTTAACCTCAATATCTGTTGTATCAGAAACCCTAATTGTTTCAAGTCCTCCCATCATTTCCACAACTTTTCCGTCAATTTCTTCCTTTCCTCTTAGAAGCGAAACACGAATTCCTTTTTGTGAAGATATCTGCTTAATGACAATAAATAATCCAGTGGGTATAACGAGAATCATAAATGAAGCTAATACTGACTTTTGATAAAATGCAATTACCAAAGCAGCGAGTGCAGAAAAGAATGTCGGAAAGAAATCCAAAAAACCTAGCTTTAGTAACCTAATCAACCCCTCTATAGAACGAAAAATTCTACCATGTAAAGCCCCTATTTGATACTTGTTAATGAATTGTCCTATGTCTGTTCTAAGAAGATGACCAATAACCTTTACTGTTTGTTTCTTCTCGGTTTGTGTTGCAACGTTCTCAATCAAATATTTTCTGATAACGGTTAAGAACTCCTTAGATACAATTATAATTGCTACCCAAACTAAAAATGGAATCGCAATGCTGAAAGCTGGATTCTCCAAACCAATAATCTTGTCGACAAATCTACCTAAAATTACTGCTGGTAAGTTCGTCAGGAATCCGGTTATCAGCATTAACGTCGTCGCAATACTTAAACTAATTTTCTCTTTTTTATCTAATAATTGAGAAACTCTTCCAAACCCCTGCAAGATCTCTTTAAATTCTTTGAAAATCCCCATTCTTTTAAAGAGTCTACTCTATTTTATATATTTAACGAAAATTAAACTCCCGAATGTTTCTCTCAAGCTTTCATCAAAAACTTTATATTTTCAATTAATTGTAACAATCTTTATGCCCAAAACAAATGACTGGTTTCTGTGCAACAGAGAAGATTTCACTCCAGCTTATTTAAAAAGCTATGATGAAGGGTTATTGCAAGACAAAATTGATAAGGCATTAAAATTATTAGAAAACTGCGAAGTCTGCCCAAGAAAATGCCATGTTAATCGGCTTGAAAACAAGAAAGGCGTATGTTTGATTGGAAGGCATGCAAAAGTTTCAAGTTTCTTCCCGCATTTTGGCGAAGAAAACTGCTTGCGCGGCTGGAACGGCTCTGGCACGATTTTCTTTTCTTATTGCAATTTGAAATGTGTTTTCTGCCAGAACTTCGATGTCTCGTGGAAAGGGCAGGGCGAAGAAGTTACAGCACAAGACATTGCAGAGATGATGATTTATCTGCAAGAAAAAGGCTGCCACAACACCAATTGGGTTACTCCAGAGCATGTTGTGCCTCAAATTCTGGAAGCACTGCCAATTGCAATAGATATGGGATTAAATTTATCGATTGTTTACAACACAAGTTCTTATGATTCAATTGACAGCCTAAAATTGATGGACGGCATTGTTGACATTTACATGCCCGACTTCAAGTTTTTTACACCAGAGCTTGCAAAGTTTTATCTAGGCGCTGAAAATTACCCTGAAGCTGCAAAAGAGGCAATAAAAGAAATGCAGTTCCAAGTAGGCGAACTAAAATTTGATGAAGATGGGCTTGCTTTGAGAGGAGTTTTGTTAAGGCATTTAGTTATGCCCCATTTCTTAAATGAAACAGAAAAAATAATGGAATGGATTGCTAATGAAGTTTCAAAAGACGTTTATATCAACATGATGGACCAGTACTATCCTGCTGGAATGGTGTTAAACCAGCCTGAAAGATACAATCAAATAACTAGAAAGATTACAAACAGTGAATTTGCAAAGGCTGTAAAAATTGCGAAAGAGTTTGGATTAAATAGGTTTGATGAAAGGGCAAAGCATCTACAAAGGTTTATACATCACTAATTATCTCACACAATTAGGATATTTAAAGATAAATCTTTTACCTTGTTATACACAATTTTTTCAGGGCAAAGACGAGAATGGAGCAACAGAAAACGAAATCGTCTAAAGAAAAATTTATAAACTTCTTTCATTTTTGTAATTTAAATGAAAAGAGGGTATTTTAAAGATATTAAAACTTACTTTCTTACTTATGTTTTATTTTCTGTAGGAGTTCTTTTTATTGTGGCTCAATCAGGAAGCGGAGATGGTTTCTATGGCAATATTGGTGGAGGATTAATGTGGTTCATTTTTTGGCTTATACTAAATGGTGTTTATGGTTATAAGATTAAAGAAAAATTGCAACCAAAATACAAAGAGCGTATAACTATAGGTTCATTTCTATTGTTTCATACAACATCAAGTTTTGTTTATTCACTTCTCGGATATATATACGACCCAGAATTAGAATTACTTTTCATGGCTTTTACTGTATATTTTCTATTAGGATTATTATTTGCTGGGATTTCTTTTTCAGTAGGTGTTAAGTTAGCATCAAGAAAGAAAAGCCATTCATAACATAACAATCAACTTGCCATTCAATTACACATTGTATCCAAAACCGAAACCTTTATATACCAGTTGGTATCTATTGATACCATGAACACACAAATCAATGTAAGGCTGCCTGAAAAGGTACTTGTTTCGGCGAAATCTTATGCAGAAAAGCACGGATTCAACAGCATACAAGAATTCATCAAGGATGCTATTAGAGAAAAGCTTTTTGAAAAGCCAGAAATCTCAAAAGAGGAACTAGCTTTAGTCAGAAAACTTGTAGAAGTAAGCGAAAAGAAAAATCTTTATGGCACTGAGGAACAGCTATTCAAGAAACTAAAGCGAAGGTAAAAGATGGAATATGAGCTAAAGCCATCTCATTTTTTTCTGCAACAGATAGAAGAACTTAGCGATGAAGCTAAAAGAGTTGTTGAAAACAGATTAAGATTAGTAAAAGTTAATCCTTTTCGCAATAAGAGAATTCATGGTTACAATCTTTTTCTTTTCAGAATAAGATTTGAAGCACAACATAGAGAAAAAAGAGTTATCTATCTTGTTGATAAGCCCTATGTAAAGCTTATCTGCATACTTGATAGAGACAAGGAATACAAGGACTTAAAGAAGTACTTGAAAAGTTTAGGATACATATAATTCTGTTGCCCCTTAGTGTATTAAACTTAATTGTGCTTCGCACTTTATTTACTTTGCCCTGAAAAAACTTTGCTTTCAGCAACCACGTTGCACTTTGCTTCGCAAAGGCGTATAACGGCATGCCATATGTCAAAATGTTATGTTAGAACTCACAATATAATATACGGCTTTAACTTCAGCTTTAATGCTTCCTCAATGTTTTTCTCGTCTTCAGAAGTTATATAAACATGCTTCTTCTTGTGCTTCTCGTACTGCTTTATCTTTGTCTTCATCACCTTTTGGTATTCTTTTAGGTAATCATATGGATGATGATCAATATACAATTCCAATTTTGGTATATAGAAAGAAGCCCTGAAATCGTCCTTGTCAGCCCAAGTGGCAACTGCATTGTACTGGAACAAAAGATTATTGTCAAACAACAAATTTGCAATTTCCATCTCAGCCCTTGTCCTGACAAAATGCCCTGTCTTTGTCTTGAAGGTCGGCTCTGCATACTCGCTTCTTTCCATTATTTCTGAGGTCTTGATTGAAATGCCCTTTTCCCTTTTGATTTCGTCAAACAAGGAAATTCCTTCCTTGTTCTCATAGTTCTTGTTTATGTTTATTACATTGTCAAATGACTGGACTGCATCCTTTATCTTGTTCATTAAGACTTCCATGTGCCCCTTGCTGTACCATGCCTCTGCATGGCTCTTGTCAAGCTCTGCAGCCTGTGTAAAGCATTCATGCGCTACCTTGATGTAATTCTTTTTCTGGTCCTCTTTTTTGTAATCCTCAACCTTTTTGTCGCTTACCTCCCAGTCTGTATCCATTGCAATCCTGTAAGCGCCTGCCTTGTACCTTCCCTCAACAAACAGCTTTTTCCTGTAGAAAGTGCTTCCTTTGCCCATTAATGCCCTTACCTTGTTTTCGTCTTCTGCCATCTGGACTTGCAATGCCTTGTCAAAGTAGTTTATTGCATCGTCAAAATTATCCAGGTATGAATAGCATGCAGCCATATTATAATTACACTTGAACAAAAACTCTGCAGCGTTCTTGAACATGTCCTGCTCATTTCCCTTGTAAGGATAGAATTCAAGCGCCTTTTCGTATTCCTCTATTGCTGTCTTGTACTGCTTTAACTGCGCCAGCCTGTCTGCTTCGCGCTTTATCTCTTCAGCCTTGCGCATCTCTTCTGTTTCCCTAAATGACTCTGTCTTTTCCTTCTCCCTTCTGCGCTCTTCAAGCCTCTTTTTCTGGCTCTCTATGAACCTCTTTAAATGCCCTATTACCATTTTAAAGTAATTTACTCAACAGGAAATATTTAAATGTTGTTGTTTTCGGTTTTTAAGTCGAAATGTTTAAATAGATATAAAAGAAGAGTATCTAAGCATGGACAAAAACCGATCTTTGATGCTTGCAGCGGTTGTATTTGGGCTAGTAGCTTTCTTGCATTTATTAAGGGCTATCTTCAGCTGGCCTGCAAGAATAGCAGATTTTGATGTGCCATTGTGGCTAAGCTATGTTGCTGTTGTTGTGGCTGGGTATTTGTCTTGGTTGATGTATAGTGCGAGTAAGAAAAAGTAATTTTAGTTTAGGAATTTTTGATTTCAAGAACAATTAATAAAAATATAAAAAATAATCCATCGGCGATCCATTGACTTCTATAACTAAAATGGGTGCCCCGCATACTTCTATAGGCACTTTATTGCTGGCTTTCAAGTGCAAGCAGAAGAGGCTGTGGCTCCCTCATCCCAAATGCAGCTACAGGGAAGCCCCGTTGATGAAATTAAAAAGATTTAATCGTTATGTTTTAGAAATCCTCATTAATTGAAATAACGACTCACACTTGTTTCACTGATGTATAAACGTCGTCCAACTCTAATCCCGTCAAATTCTCCATAAAAAATCTGCTCCCAAGGGCCAAAGTCAAGCTTGCCGTTTGTGACAGCAACAACAACTTCCCTTCCCATTATTGTGCGCATTAAATGGGCATAAGCATTATCTTCTCCCGTCAAGTTATGTTTGTAGTCTTTTTTGACATCAACAAGCTTATGTAACCATTCAACAAAATCCTGTTTCAATCCCGATTCTTCGTCATTGATAAAAACAGAGGCAGTAATGTGCATTGCATTGACTAAAACAATTCCTTCCTTAATGCCGCTTTTCCTAACAGCAGCTTCTACTTTATCGGTTAGGTTGATGAATTCTATTCTTTTTGAGGTATTGAACCATAAATGCTCTGTATAAAACTTCATTTTTGGAGTCATTAAATTGGTGCTTATAAATTTTCTTTATTAAACTTAAGCACAACGCTGACCAAAACATCACTAACCATTTTCAATGCTTCTTCGCTTAAGTGCTCGCTTTTGTCTTCGGGCGAATGGTAAAGCTGAAACATCCTTGGGATTCTGCCCGCGTAATAATCAAACATAACGTTCAGCAAATCGCCCTTAACAAATCTCTTTATCGCTTCTTTATCTTTTTTCGGAGCGACGCTTATGCATAATGCATGACTAAATCCTGCTTCTCTAAAGCTTAGGTCATCTCCATAGAAAGCAGGCAGCTGCCCAACTTTTTCAAAATAAATATTTTTTTCTTTTAAAACTTGTTCTATAACTTTTAATGCATAGCTATCCTTATTTGTTTCTACTACAGGCCACAACCCAATTGAATCTCCGTAGCCGCACAGCTCAAGATGGTAAACTACAATCAAATCTTTCAAGCCAAATTCCTTAATGTAAGAAATGCTGCCAAATCTTCCGATTTCCTCGTCATCAAAGAATACAACACTGACTTTATTTTTTAATCTTAATTTTTTTAATTTTTGGATTACATCAATCAGGGTTGCAATCGCAGAAGCATCGTCATTTGCGCCTGGTGAGCCAGGAGCTGCATCAAAATGCCCTGATAGGATTATATGTTTCTTTGCCTTGCCCATATCAACAATAATATTTGTGCCTGAAAAACCAAAATATTTGTAATTTTGCTCCATAAATTTTATATTTTTGGATTTTAAAATTTGTTTTAATGTCTTTAATCGCTCAAAGTCGGATTTGTATTCAAACTTCCTTACTATTTCTAGCAGCATATTTCTCTAATGTTTTTTATTAATATTTAATATTTTGTTTTTAAAGAAAGGTTATTAAACATATAGCTAAAACTATCCCATATGCAAAAAGAAAAAATAATTGTGATTGGAGGCGGAGTCGGCCCAATGGCGGGCGTTGAGCTGCATAAAAGAATTATAGAGAATACATTGACTGACGGCACAGACCAAACCCATTTTGAAGTTTTGCATTTATCGCGCTCAAGCGACGTTCCTGACAGGACGGAGTTTTTGCTGGAAAACAAAGGCAGGAACCCTGCATCAGGAATGTTCAGAACCATGCAGATAGCTGCAAAATCGTTGGAATTCGCTAGAAAAGACATTGTTGCAGGCATTCCCTGCAATACATTCCATGCGCCCAAAATTTTTAACTATTTTATGGATCTGTTAGAAAAAGAAAAACTGAACATCAAAATCGCCCATATGCTTGAGGAAACTGCAAGATTTATCCGCCAAGTTGCGCCGAAGGCAAAAACTATCGGATTGATGTCCACAACAGGCACGAGAAAAGTCGGGGTTTATAATGAAATCCTGAAGCCATACGGATTCAAAGTAACAGAAGTCGATGAAAAAACTCAAAATGGGCTTCATGATTCGATTTATAACAAAAAGTGGGGTATAAAGGCAGTAAGCCCGGTTACGAAACAGACACGAGAGAATTTTCTGAAATATTCCAAAATACTTCAGCAAAAAGGGGCAGAGGCAATAATTCTCGGCTGCACAGAAATCCCAATAGCGTTGCCTGAGAAGGAGCTTTTGGGAATTCCTCTGATTGATCCTATGGTTGCGCTCGCAAGAGCTTTGGTGAGTGAAGCGAATTGGAAAAAATTAAAGTCTTTGTAGGAATTCGTTTTTATACGCAGATTAATACCCTTTCCCAAAAAAAGCCCAGGACTGAGCTTCTTTCCCGCATTGAATGCAGTGCCCTTTTGCGGGCTTCTGCTCGAATGGAATGACTCTGCAGGTAGCGCCTTCTGTCTTGTTCTTTATGTTGTCCTCGCATTCAACCTCGCCGCAGAAAATTGCTTTTGGCATTTTCTTGTTTTTTATTGCATTAACTAAATCATTAAAATCATGAACTTCCACTATGCTGCTCATCAAGAAATCCTTTGCTTTTTTGTACAAGTTGTTTTGTATATCATCAAGCAATTGCTCTGCTTTCTTCTCCAAATCCTTGATTTTGATTGTTATTTTTTCATTGGTATCCCTTCTTACCAGAACAAGTTGCTCAGCCTCAACATCCTTTGGCCCAATTTCAATCCTTAAAGGCACTCCCTTAAGCTCCCATTCGTTGAACTTCCATCCAGGAGTGTAGCCGTCCCTGTCGTCAAGCTCAACTGAATAGTTCTTGGCTTTCAGCTTCTTAACAATTTCCTTTGCCTTTGCAACAACAGCTTCCTTGCTTTCCTTGAACATTATCGGAATAATTACAATCTGCACAGGCGCAATTCTCGGCGGCAGAACAAGCCCTTTATCATCGCCATGCATCATTACGACAGCACCTATTGTCCTTGTGCTAAGCCCCCATGAAGTTGTCCAGACATATTTTTCCTTCTCGTCCTTGTCCAAAAACTTGATTCCAAAAACTTTGGCAAAATTTTGTCCCAGCAAATGTGAAGTGCCCATCTGCAGTCCCTTGCCGTCAGGCATTAATGCCTCTACGGTTGTTGTATATTCAGCGCCTGCAAATTTCTCCTTTTCTGTCTTCTTGCCTGCAATAACCGGAATTGCCATGTAGTTCTCAATCAAATCAACATACTCAAACAACTGCTGCATTACCTCTCCTTCAGCTTCTTCCTTAGTCGCATGCGCTGTATGCCCTTCCTGCCATAAAAATTCTCTTGTCCTTAAGAACGGCTTTGCGTGCTTGAACTCCCATCTCACAACAGAATTCCATTGATTCAGAAGCAAAGGCAAATCACGCCATGAGCGTATCCATCTTGAATAGCTCTCATACATTATTGTTTCAGAAGTCGGCCTTATAGCCAGTTTTTCGTTAAGCTCTGTGTCGCCTGCTTTTGTAACCCATGCCACTTCCGGAGTGAAGCCTTCAACATGCTCTGCCTCTTTTTTCAGCAAGCTTTCGGGAATGAACATGGGGAAATAGCAGTTTTTGTGCCCTGACTTTTTTATCTTGTCGTCAAAAATTCTTTGGATTTTCTCCCATATTGCATATGAGTTTGGCTTAAGGACGATGCAGCCTGACACCAAGCTGTAGTCAATCATGTCTGCCTTTAAAACAACTTG
>JACPMR010000013.1 GCA_016185945.1 Candidatus Woesearchaeota archaeon | reverse complement strand
TGCCATGAGTTCTGTAAAAACGGTTTGGATATAAATAACTTTCTTTTTTGACATATCCAAATTGGATATAAATCAAAAGATTTAAATATATGGCATGTTTGCATAAATAAAACTTAGGTATACTGAGGTGATAAATTTGAACAAAAACATTGTTTTGTACCTTATTATTGCGCTTTTGAGCATTGGCATTGCCTTTGCCCATTCTGACGAGATGGGGTTTGCGGATGCGAAGCAGATAATAGAAAATAAAGTGCCATGCAGCCAACTTACTGAAGATCAATTAGAGCATATGGGAGATTATTACATGGAGCAGATGCATCCAGGAGAGGCGCATGAGCTCATGGACAAGATGATGGGCGGAGAAGGCTCTGAAAGCCTAAGGCAGGTGCATATTACAATGGCAAAATCAATATACTGCAATGACACTTCTGGAATGGCAAATTACGGGATGATGGGTATGATGGGAAATGGCATGATGAGTGGAGGAATGATGAATATGATGGGAAGCAATATGATGGGTTCAGGAGGCGCGAACATGATGGGAACGAATTTTGGATATGGGATGATGGGAAGCTATGGATACTTGGGTTTTTTGAATGTCTTATCCCTGGTTTTGGCAATAGGACTCATAATCCTGGTGTATTTGTGGATTATAAAGCTCTGGAGAGAAATGCCAAAGAAAAAATAAACTGCTCAAGACAGTAAAATGAAGATCCGAATTTTATTTTTTATTTTGGTTTTTTTGATTTTAATTTATGGATGCGCGCAAAATACTACTGATAAAGGAACTAAGTATAAAGATCTAACGAGCGAAGAGTTAAAGCAAATGCTGGATTCAGATGCTGATATATTTTTGGTTGATGTGCACATACCAGAGCAGCAGCATATCAAAGGGACTGACGCATTTGTGCCCTATGACGAGATTGAAAATAATCTTAACTTATTGCCGGATAAAAACGCAAAAATCGTTTTATACTGCAGGTCAGGAAGCATGAGCAAGGAAGCTGCACAGAAGCTTGCTGATTTAGGCTATAAAAATGTGCTAAATCACCTTGGCGGTACAATAGACTGGAAAAATAAAGGCTTTGAATTTGAATAAATAACAAAATAGGCGGGGTAAAATGAAAATAAACAATGTAAATCTGGAAAAAGCTGCTGCATTTGCTGAAGAAGTTAAAAGAGATAAAAACAAAGCATTGAAAATTAAAAGAGTGGAAGGCACATGGAGTTTAAAGGAAGGAAATGTGCAATTTACATCAGCTTTGGAGCATGCTCAAGGCTCTACAGTTGTGGAGGCTGATGGGCCTCCATTTTTAGGAGGCAATGGCAAAAAGCCAGACCCTGTGCAGTATTGCCTGTTTGGCTTGGCTGCCTGCTATGCCCAGACATTTGCGTCAATTGCGGCAGAGAAAGGCATTGAATTAAAAAAATTAAAAGTGACTGCTGAAAATAAGGTAAATCTGTCAAGAGCACTAGGCTTGGGGAATGAGCCGATTGTAGAGAAAGTTAAATTATCTGTAGAAGTTTTGAGTGAAGCTGAAAAGGACGGGCTGAAAGAGATAGAAAACCTTGCTAAGGAAAGATGCCCGGGGGTTTATTGCCTTACAAATCCGATAAAATTGGATATAGAACTAAAATAAAAAGTAGGTCTGCAAATGAAGATAGGCATAATTTTAAACACAAATGATGCAGAAACTTGCTGGAATTGTTTTAGATTTGGGAATGAAGCTATAAAAAATGCTCATTCTGTAAAAATATTTTTGCTTGGCAGAGGCGTTGAGATTGAGAATATAAAAGACAATAAATTCCCACTCATTGAAGGTTCTATCAAGAAATTCATAAAAAATGATGGAGTTATTCTTGCTTGCGGAACTTGCTTGACAATAAGGGGAAAAGAAGAAATCAGTATATGTCCTGTTTCTGCGATGGAAGATATGTTGAAAATAGTTGAAGAATCCGATAAGCTTGTAAGTTTTGGTTGATGATCAAGTCTTAATATGCAAGAACAAAGGTGATAAAAAATGAAATTAAAAAACAAGGTTGCGATTGTAACTGGATCTAAGAGGGGCATAGGCAAAGGAATTGCCTTATGCCTGGCAAAAGAAGGCTGCAAGGTTGTGGTAAGCGATTATGTTGAGGATGCAGACGGCAAAAAAACAACAGAGGAATTAAAGAAAATAAGCGATGCGATATTTGTAAAAGCGGATGTTTCCAAGGAGAATGAC
>JACPMR010000023.1 GCA_016185945.1 Candidatus Woesearchaeota archaeon | reverse complement strand
TTACAGAAGTGCCAACTCCGACAGGACCTGAGATAGTAAGCCCTGTCCCAACACCTACTGAAAGGAGAGCGGAAGAACCAGGTGGTTTAGCTATACCACCTTGGTTGTGGTTTTTACTTCTACCGCTTTTGGCTGGATTGGCGTATTTGGGAGGCAAAAAGTTATGGGAAAAACGGAAGGCAAGGAAAAAGAAAGAAGAAAGACTTGAGGAATTAACAGTTGAAAAAATAATTGATGAGATTTTCAAAATAGCGAAGAAAAAATTGGAGATATTAGAAAAAATTAAAGAAATTCTTGGGAGAAAGAAAGCGCTCACTGATTTACAACGAGACTTATATTATAAAGCTCTAAAGTACGATAAAGCTTATTGGATAGATCCAGAGTCAGAAGCGCATCAACAATTTGCCAAACAGGACAAAGCAATAAAAGAACTTTTGGAACTTGAACTTCAAGTTGAGAAGCTACTTAAAGAATTGCTTGAAATCGAAATTAACCTAACAGGGTATAAAAAGAAAAATCCCTTCAAGAATAGTGTAGCGTTGAATTGGATTTACACATTAATGGACTTTGATAAGAAAAAATCTAAAGAAATTGAACAAGAAATTGAAAGGTTGCAAAAGTTAAGTCCTCTTTTATGGAGAGAGAAATTCTGGGAGTTTGTCAAGAATTTTGTCGGTGCGAAACCAGATTTACCTGACTGGTACACATCTAGATTTGGTGAGGTGATAAGATTAATCGACGAATTGGTTATGACTTATCAGTGGGATCCGAATACTTTAACCTTGATTAAAAAATCTATAGCCTTAAATCTAGATGGAACTATAAAAAGAGACGCAAGAGGTAGAATAATTTGGATATCAGGACAAGCAACTCCAACTGGTGTAGCATATGAAAGGTGGGAATTAAACCCAGCTGACATAAGCGCAATGGAAGGCACTTGGTTTACAGGAAGCCCAAGCATATGCGAATTAATGATTAAGTATATTGGATTTTACTTCTTAATTGCAAGGGACGAAGCGTACAAACAAAAGGCATGGAAGAAAATAATTAGTCCGAAACAATTAGAGAAATACATCAAGAAAAAGGATAAATGGAAAGTTATAGAAAAATTGTGGGAAGGCAGACCAGAGCATGAAGCACCCGATATAATAAAGCGTCACTTTACAGAAGAAGAGGAATTATTCAATACAAGATTTATGCCTGTGTTGTATAGAGAATTAAAGCATATGTTCAAGCTAATTAAGCTTTTAAAATACTTAGTAAGCAAGCGAGAAGAAACTTTGATGCAACCTTTAAGAGTTGAGTATATACAACCTACAGCTCCTTACGGACCAGGACCCTATAGGGCTCCACCTTATGGTGCACCGTATAGTGCACCTTATGGGGCTCCTTACGGAGTTCCACCTACTGGAGGCGGCACTAAAGCTGAATATTCGGCTAGCCAAATCCAAGGCCCTAAAAGTGTCGAATATATAGATCCAATTACGGGAACTAAAACTAAAACTCAATCTCCTCAATTCGTTATACCAGTTATACCAAGGGAAAACTTCATAAGAGTTTATACAATACTAGCAACAGGAGAAGGGCCATTTAATCTAGTCTGCTTCTTAGACAAAAAAACTGTTATTGGAGTAAAGAAAGATATTCAAAAGACAGAAGCTCATCCTGTATTTGAATTTAAATCAGAAGAATTTAGTGATAAATTAACGGATGGGGAACATGAAATAAGCTTCTACTTGATTGGACCTAAACCAAAGACTGAAGAAGGTAAAGAGCCTTTAGCTACACCTATCTCACAAAAGTACAGAGATGTTAAAAGTATAAAGATACGCATCGGACCACCTACAGCTCCTTATGGACCAGGTCCCTATGGGGCTCCTTACGCACCAAGTGCAGTTGGTGGTGCATCACAGACACTCATAAACAATCCAAATGCTGTCTTAAATCATTATGACGAAATAGAGGCTTACTTAAATAGACTTCCTGCTCCTTACCTACAACAAGTAAGGATTCTTGCTAATCAAATCAAGCGTGTTATGGATAATACTGTTAGATTAGTTATATGCATACCTGTTGCTGGCCATCAAGAAGGAGCGTATATTTACGAATCTCTCAAAAATTACACATACCAGACTGCTGATCCAAGTACCTATGAAATAGTTTTGTTTGTGAATCATCCTGATAGAGACCCAAGTGGAACTGTTATAATGCCAGATACTACAATATCCGAGATTAATAGATTCAGATCTGATTATCCAAACATACCTTTAAGAGTTATGTATCAAGTTATCCCAAGAGACCAAGCAAAAATTGGTTTTATTAGAAAATTATTGACTGATGCAGTTTTATTCAGACATCATAAAAGAGGACGAAATGTCCCTGACCTTATTTTAGTCAGTAATGATGCAGATAACAAAGGCGTTGCTCCTGAATATATTGAGAACTTTATTAGAAAATTTGATGCTAATACGAAAATTGACGCTTTAGTTGGTCAAATTGACTGGGATACTGAAAGCTATATCCAATACCCATTAATATACATAGGAGCTCGAATTTTTCAATACATTGAAGTTCGATTGAGAAGCGATAAAATATTTATTACAAGTGGTAATAATTGGGCTTATAGGTCTAGCATTTATGCAGCAATAGGTGGGTATAATTCTGCATTGCAATTAGGCGAAGATACATCTCTTGGACATGCCATAATTAATGCAAGAAAGTCAAGAGATGTAATTGCTTATGCTGGTAGCAGAGTATCACGCATTTATGTATCAGCTCGTCGTTCGATATATGCTCTACAAAAAGGAGTCCCACACATTGGACAATGGGATATGGGATGGAGTGTATTTGATGATGAGGTTAGGAAATTTACACTAAAACAGGAACCAAACGTTAATTATGATGATCCTCAAACAATTGAAAATCTTCGTAATGGAGTAGAATGGGTAGTGAATGCGTCATTTAAGTTTAGGGCATGGCAATTGTCTTATTGGACATCCAATAATGAAGAACAAGCCTACAAAGAATGTACAAAAGCATTATCTTGGATTGGGATTCAATTTGTATTTGAAGACGGTAAATTCAAAGTTACAAACATGGATAGACTAATAAGAAAACTAAAAGACCTTCAATCCCGTGGCTTATGGATTCGTGATTTGAAATCTGGAAAAGTTAGAGGTAGACCTGGAGCACCACCCCCTCCACCAGGACAATACCCTTCAATAACGATAACAGAACCAGCAGATGACCCATTGGGCAATAAACCAATAAATGAAACTGAAGATATTAAAATAAAAGCACAAATAAATAACTGGGATTTAGCTGCGTCTGGACTTAATCCAATATTACAGTTGGTAGAAAAAGTTAATAATATTGAAAAGGTAATAAGAGAGTTTGGTAGCATAAGTCAGAACTCTTTTGAAGTAGTTGTAAATGCTTCTGAAATTGGTCTTGGAATGCATAAGATATTCTTAAGGTTAGTTGATGTGTTTGCAGGAGATCCTAAACCACATCTCGATTCAAGCACTATAAGCATAAAAATTAGAAGTATAGACGAACAAAGAATGCAACAAGATTGGGCAAACATCAAGAACGAGTATGATAGAGATAAAGATTTTGTCAAATTCCTAAGTAGGATTTACCAAGCAAAATTAATTACGGGAAAAAATTCAGAAATTAATTTACTTCAAGAGATATTGGTTATTATTTTAAAAGTATTTAGTGAGACCCCAGCATTACGAAGAACTGGTGTAAGTAGAGAGGGTGATATTAAAAGATTACTTAATTCAATTTTTCATCCTGATGTTACTGAACGTGGCGAAAGTCCTATAAAAGAATTATATGAAGATATTATAAAGCTATTCAACAGTTATTTAAGTTATAATGGTAGAGTTGAAGATGAATACATTGACGATGCAATTAATACAATAAAATTGATAGAGCAAATTATTCAAGAATTACAACAATTTTCTTCAAAGTATAGATTTGATATTGGAGAGACAGAGAGGTTACTGGATAATATAAATGCTCACCTTAAAGGTGCTTTAGCTCATTATGTTAGAGAAAAAGAAAGACAGGTAGCTTAAACACAATAAAAAATATTGATATCCTTACCTACTTCTCCTATACGGCAAAACAAGTTGTTCAACCTCTGGATGTTTAACCACTATAGTTTTCTCTGGATCCAATAAAGTTCTCGTTAAATTCTGTGGGGTTAGTAATCTATCTGCTATTTCAACTTTTCTTACATTGCCTAATCTCATTTGAGGATCATATCTATAACAATCAATTGCTACTCCATCTTGTGTCATGGGTTTACCAACAAGGTAAGGCCTTGGTCTAACAAATAAATGGTATTCTATAGCTCTCCATCTGTCAGCAGTCATTCTAAGAAATATATCATCTCCACCTTTGCCATCGCTTATTTGTTTTAAGCAAAAGTAAATCAAATTACCATCTAAATCTCTTTCTTGTATTACTCTGCCTCTATCTTTATCATATTGAGGAGGAACATCATCAACACTCCAAGCTTCATATCCTGGCATTACAATTTCACCAACATTGCGTGGATGCGAATGAGAAGTAAAAAGTATATACTTATCAGGTAATTTTCTTTCTCTAAAAGTCCTATTTGCATATGTTATAGCTCCTATAACATAATCCAGATGAAATACCCTATCCAAAGAAACAGTTGTAGCTTCACCTTCAAATGGACCTGTAGTATTGGTAACAAAAATCTCGTTTGGTGAAACTCTATCGCCTAAAAATAAAGCTATTTTTTCTCTATCACCAAAAACCATATTTGTCAGTATATCTCTAATTCTTTGCGTTAGGTATATAGTTTCTACCATTTTAATTGTCTATTAAAGCCCATATTTTAAAATTTCTATTTGATTATAATAAACTAAATCTCTGAAAGTAAGAACTCCAGAGCTAAGCTGCGAAAAACACATAGTATGTAAACTAAGATATGTTGACTATGAGCCAAAAAGATGTGATTGACAAATTCTTTTATTTTGGAAGAAAATAATTATAACAAAAATTTATAGTATTACTTTTTTACGCGCTTCTTGCTGAACCTCCTTAAGAAGTGATTCGTACCATTTTGAAAGTGCTCCATACCTTTCTCTTGCCTGATCTACAACTGCGCGTGCAACGGGGTCGTGAACAGTTCCAGGAAATCTATTACTATATCTATCTACATACTCAAATGTTCCGTTTCTTGGACTCCTAAATACTTCTTGAGAACCATCATCATGAAAAAACACTACTTCTTCAAGTGCCCTTGGCAAATCTTTTCTTCGTTGCTCTGGATCTAGAGGAATGTGGGCGTCATAAAACACAAATTGAGGATTAACTCTATCACCTTCCCTATAGAGTGTTAGTACACCTCTCTCTGGTCTACGTTCGTGAGTATATGTTATACGCCTGTTATTTACTTCTGCATCCACAAGTGTGCCTTCTGGGTCAACTAAAGTTTCTTCCAGTGCTACAGGTCTTCTTCTGATTTTTCTGATTAAACCACTTGGTGTCAACATACCCTATGGGAAAACCTCTGTATTTATAAATCTTTCGATTTTGTTATCACTTTATAATGGTTACTAAGAATTTGAATTTGTCGGTAATCTAAACAAAAAAAAGATTTATAATCTTCTTATGTTAGTATAATAAAACACTATTCACAAATACACGAAAGGCACCTTTAATACATCACAGCCGTTGACCCTAATTTTGTCTATAACACTTAGATTTGAGGTCAGTATCTTTGTATTTTTTTCGATTTTTTATAAAATAACAAAGTTATTTTAAAACTAAATTACAAATTTGTTAAATAAATAGTAAAACCTAGCAGCAATTTTAGAAAACTTTAAATATCACTTCTTTTATATCACTTAAAAATAGGTAAATATGTGATGTAAAATGGATTTGATTAATATTGCAAAAAAACTTGAAGGATTGCAGACA
>JACPMR010000021.1 GCA_016185945.1 Candidatus Woesearchaeota archaeon | reverse complement strand
CCTTTCCGCTGCTTTCAACCCTGCTTTCTTTTTCAAATGAAATTACAGGCACATAATCTTTTTCTCTGCTTATTGATAATATCCCTTTTGGCCCATCTTGGTCAATGCTGTATGCACCCTTATTTCTTATCCTTAATAAAATAGGAAAATCGCTGCTTTCGAAAACTTTTGGAGGTGGAGCTGTTTTTGAAAATTCTGCTGTTAACCCTTCAGTTCCGACAAAAATGTCTACATCACTAATTTTGGATGTAGAGGCTCCTCTACCACAACCAACTGTAAAAAATATTAAAATTAAAATAAAAATTATTTTTTTCATTGTTAAGTCTTGACTTGAGGAATTAATATTGTAAACTCTGTTGAAGCATATACGTTATTTTGATTATCAACTGCTATAACATCGTATGAGTACTCCTCCCCTTGTTGTATGCTTTTATCTTCCAATTGTACTTTGCCTTCTTTAATTGCCATTTCTTTATTCTCAAAAGTCCTGTCAAAATCTCCTTGTTTATATCTTGTTACAAAATACATAATTTCAGGGTCTTGGTAAGGAGCCCACCTTATTGTAACCTTATTTTCTTTTGGCTCGTATGCTATTGTTGGGTTTTCTAGCGGTTGTATTCCGGCCCTTGTAATTGGTATAAATTCTTTGGTTTTTATAATTCCGCTTTTAATATCGTCCATGGTTTGCTTAACATGCTGAACATAATCTAAAGTTCTCTGTATGCAGTCCTCAACACAGGTTGGCTTTTTGATTGTTTTGCATAAATTAGTACAGCTCTTTTCAAGTACTTTTCTCCTGCAGCCCCATCCGTTATAGGCTTTTATTGCAGCGTCCCATCCTTTATATGATTCGTATACAGGACGATAGTATTCGCCTTCTGGGCAATATTTATTGAGAACACTTGCTGAAGCGCCACCCTTGAACTGCTCATACTTATCTTTCAAAACCTTGCATCCTAGCATTATGTTACAATCATGGTCATAAACATTTTTCCCTTTTTCACAATATGGCGATGCATCAGTCACCCATTTAGAGCCTGGCGAGTCTCTGATATTAATTTGCATAATTCCAACACTGCTGTCAGAAGCAATTACCTCATTTTTTGGGCATGATGTTGCTCCTGTTTTGCAGTGCCTTGCACTGCTTTCAACATATGCAATTGCTTTCACCAATGTTGAAAAGAAAGTTGGATCAACACCGTCTGGTGGAGAACACTTACCAATTGTACTCTCAGTACTAGGGCTTAGAGTGAAAGGGGCTTGCTCAACAGTAACCTTAACAGAGTTTTCAAGCAGGTAATTGTAACGGGCTCTAACCCTGAAATACCTTGTTGTTATAGGTGTATTATCAAGCGCCTCTGGCAGTGGCTCAAACCTGCATACAAATGTCTTAAATCTGTCTATGTCCTTGTACTCATCTTTGTACACAAGCCTGTCAACGTCAAGCGCATAACCATTATACACTTCTTTCTGAGGACCCTCTCCTGGCTCAACTTTAAAGAGATTATTACAGTCTTCCTTGCATCTCTCATTTGTTCTTGCACACTCATTTTTGCATCCTTCATCTTTTTGGCAAACTGTTTTGCACGGCTCTAACTGAGTGTCACACGTTGTTATGCAATCCTTAACTGTATAATCTTTAAACGGCCTATTGCAAGGGCATTTTCCTTTTTCGAAATTTTCTTTGGTGCAATCTTGGAGGTTTGGTATAATAACATTTGGGGGGGTCAGTATTACAAGCTCAACAATATTTTTAATCTTGCCTTCCCATTTGCTTATCAGCCTTTTATCCTTGTCCTGTATTTCCTTCCTGTTTGATAAAGATACGCTGATAGTTGGACGTACTATATAATCTCTTGACACACTTACCAATGGTGGGACATTAATGCCAATCTCAACAGGCCCATTAGTAAATACTGGCTTTGGACCTCTGTCCTTGATGCCAAACTCTACAAGTGGATCAAGATTTTCCCTGACCATTGCTCTTGCTCTGTCCCTGTCAATAAAGTAAGCTTTTTGATAAGCATTTGTATTAAAGTTATACTCAGCAGAAAGTATGATTGTGTTAATGCCAGCGTCTAATTCCTTGTCAAATGTGCATTCAACATCATTTTCTTCCAATTGGAATACTGGAAATGGGTTTTTAGGCTCAAATTTTTTTGCAAGTGTTCTTTTGTCATTGCCAGATTTAAAGCACTTAAAATTCACAATTACATGGTCTTGATATGTCTTGCTTCTTATAGTGCCCCATACAGTAACAGGCTCGTCAGTATAAAACCTTGGCTCAGAAGCCCTTACATTTGTAAAGTAAACTCCTAAGCTCTCATATTTGTTTTTCTCGACATTGCCCCTGTACAAGCCGCTGTACAAGCCGCCGGTTGCAGTGTCTAGGCTTCTTTCTGCTGCTTCCGCGATACCTAACCAATAGTTACTAAGTGCTTTTAAGGGAGCTTTAATAAATTGATCTTTCTGTTCCTGAGGAAGCTCTGCCAATTGAGTTTTTACATATGGATACATATAACCTCCAATGTACCCTATGTAAAAAGCTATAACAGCGAAAACGATGACTGACTTGGCAAATCCCTCTTTAACAAATTTTAAGGTATAGAAGAACCAAACAGGTAGCAAAAGTCTGTTAGTTACTATGCTAATTAATTGAGCTGTATCTGAGCTTTGAGACCGAACCAACCCACTTAATTGATATAGTGCAGGGAAACTAAACATATCTATAAAAAAGATAAACAAAAACCACCAATGAGGGCTGGTTATGCCTTCTTCGCTGCTGAATCCTTTAAGTAAGTATATATAAACAAACGTTGCAAATACAATATGAATCATAACTGTTGCAGACAAGCCATATATTACAGCTGCAAAAATAAGTCCTGCAAGAACTGTATAATAAACATACCTAGTTACAAACTCTCTCCAAGATATATCTCTTGTCATAAAGATTAAGACAAATACCACTACAACCCAATATACCCCGCTCATAACAAGTTGTATGTAAAAATTCAAAAAATCCCAAGAGAAAAATTGGCATCCTGTGCCAGTCGGGCCTTTTAAGCAAATTCCATTAAACCCTGTAAAAAAATCGAGAACATTTAGAGCAATAGGAAGTAGCAAAAGCAAAGGCGAATATTTAGAAGTATATGTATGGATAGTTTGATGGGCAGCTCGAACAACTCTTACCGGCGCTAATATTTTTGCTCCAAAAGTGGAACTACCTTTGTCTCGCTGTTCAGTTCTCAATAACCTATCTGCCTCTTCTTGTATTGCTCTTTCTCTTTCTTCTTGTGCAATTCTTGCTCGTTGTCGTGCAGCTCTTTCTCTGGCTTCATTGTCTATATCAGCTAATCGTCTAGCCTCATCTATGTCGTCAACTCGTTTCCTACCTCTAATTCTATCAATTATTCCCATTTTTTATTGATTATGTTGTTTTAATTTTGATAAATATATTAAAATCTAAAAGAATTCTTCCCAAGCCACCTCTTCTTTTTTAAACAAATTGATTGGAGTAATAAAATAAGCATTATAATGTATAATTATTTTAATTCAATTTTTAATTCAACAATTTCCAAATCTTCTAAAGGCTCTAATCTAACAAAATTATTGCCTTCTGAAACTTTGCTGTTGATGTTTTTTGTGAATAATGCCTTTTCAGTTTCTATTGTTTCAATGTGCCCATTTACATCAAGCTTTGCTCTTTTTCGGTTTTTGTCTTCTACAAATTTAATTGACAATTCTACATCTTTATCCTCATTTCTTATTTGCCTGAAAGTGCTTGAATCTAACTCAAAGAAATATGTCTTGACTTTTGGCTCTTTAAACTCCAATGATATTTTTATCTGCTCAACGCTGTAGCTGCCTTTATTTGTCTTAAATATAATGTTGTTTTCGCCTTCATTCAAGATGCTTTTTGGAATACTTTGTTTGTAAGATTCGTCACATTTTGGGACAGATGAGAAAATTTTTTTGTTGTTAATAAAGACATCAAGAGCTCCAACTTCAAGCACATTGCTACAGTAGGGAGTAAACTTAAGCACTGCTTTGTCCATGCTTGAAAATTCTGAATCGCTTAGCGTGAAAATATTGCTGCTTTGTTGCTTGCTTGTATCTGTTATGTCACCAATTATCTTAACATTCTCAAAGCTATACTCATTTGTTGTCCAAAATTTTAAGCCGACAGATGACACGCTTAATTCTAATGAATTAGTTTTTCCAAGTGATTTTTTATCCAATTTTATAGGCTCTATTATGTCGCTTGTCAACTCATTTTCGAAAATAGTTACGCCATTCAATTTTATAGTTAAAATGCCAGACCTTTTT
>JACPMR010000019.1 GCA_016185945.1 Candidatus Woesearchaeota archaeon | reverse complement strand
TGTTTTTAATTATCCGCCGCCATACCCTTCTGATAAATATGAGACAGGACCGGGGTACGAGTTCTTTACTGTAGGAGGGAAAAAAATGTCAACATCCAAGGGGCAGGGGATGGGATTTGCCGATTCAGTCAACTACGCTCCTGCAAAAATGCTCAGGTTTCTGCTGATAAGGACAAGGCCAAATGCAGTCATTGACTTTGACCCTTATTCGAATGACCTGATTCTGCTTTATGAAAGATATGACCAGGCAGAAAGAGTTTATTTTGGAAAGGAGGATTTGGGCGAAAAGGAAAATATAAGGCAGAAAAGGATTTATGAACTAAGCCATGTCGGCAAGATATTCCAAAGAATCCCGCCGCAGGTCAGCCTGTCGCAGGCATCAATGCTGGTGCAGATTTTTGATGATGAGGGCATCATTTTCGAATCATTAAGGAATACCGGGCAGCTTCCCGAGGATGCAACAAAACCAGAGATCGAATATGTGAAAGAGAGGCTAAGGTTTGCGAAGAAATGGGTTGAGGAATTTGCTGACGAGCAATACAAGTTTATACTGCAGAAAGAAATTCAAAGGGATTTGCAATTGACAGAGCAGCAGAAGCAAGCATTGCGGATATTGGCCTCAAGATTAAGCCTCGAATGGACGGAAAAGACTTTGTTTAATGAATTCTATAGAATTGCCAACGATGAATTACAAATGAAGCCTCCTGATTTGTTCAAGGCAGCTTATCTGGTTTTGCTTAACAAGGAAAAAGGTCCCAAATTGGCGCCTTTTATTCTTGCGCTCGGAAAAGAAAAAGTTGCCGGGATGTTTGAGAAGATTTAAAATCAGATTAATCCTGAAATTTTAAGTCACTTTCACTTTAGGCTTTTGAGCCGGTTCCGTTTTAGGTTGTGATGTGTCCATTAGGTAAGATCTTAATAACCTCTCCAAGTCCTCTACTTTATCATGCTCTAAATGCACATCACCCAGTTTCTTAAATGCAAGCAGCACATTCTCTGAGCAATAAATATCTGTTGTTCGTCTGAAACTATTACCATATTGCATATATCTTTCCCTACTACCATAAAATCTAAGCACAAATTCAACAACATTAAATTGGTAGTCTATTGATTCGCCAATGCTATCAAGATATACTCTGGCGTTTATGGCTTGCGGGATTTCTGGCAAGTCGAAAAACTTGCGTATACTTACTAAATCATACCACGTGGTTATTAGGGTATTCCATATGCAATATGACTTTTGTATTTCAGTTCTTTCCATAGGGAAAGATATATTCTTCGATTTAAAAACTTAAGCCTGCTATTATCTATGGCATTTATTTTCTTCATAAATCATTCTTAAATTGATATGCACTTTCCACAATTATTTAAGGGATATGCTAACTCAATCCTCTGACAGCTTTATCATTATCTCATGCACTTTGAGGATATCTCCAGTCTCGACAAAAATCATGAATTCCGGCAGGCAGCCGATTGATTCTATTATTTTTATGTTGTTAACTGCCAGCGCATTCATTATTGCCGCTAAAACTCCGACAGATTCTCCAGATCCGGGCCCAAAATGAATGCTCAATTCACTTAAATTATCCCTAACTTCAATTATCTTGTCTTTTGGAAAAATTCCTACAACCTTCTGCATGTTTTTTTCATCAACGAGGAGCTTGATTGACTCTTTTCCTTCCGATAGCCTCATCACATCCCCCCTGGCAAGCTCAATCATCGGAAACACTTTTGGAAGAAGCTCAATGATATGGGGGTCTCTTTTCATAGCTATCAATGCAATCTTATTTTTGGTGGATATCCTTGATGATTTGATTATCTTTTCAACATTACCAAATTTCAAATCAAATTTTTGTTCGCCCGTATACCTTCTTATCGCGCTTATTACAGCATCAACAGAACAGTCCAGCTTTTTATTTTTCATTATGTACTTGGCCAGGGCCATTATATTTACAATTCCCCTCCCAAGCTCTTTTTTTATGCTTGGCTCCGAATCAAGAAAATTCCAGACTTCATGCGTTGAATTTGTCATAAATTGGATAAACTTGTCATTTTCTTATAAATTTTCCTATTTTTGTCACTTATTTTATATATAAAATATATAATATTTAAAAATGGTGTAAAAGATGAGGGTTGCAACACAAGTTCAAGATGTTGGAGATTTAGCAACTAATACTCTCCAAGTCCCGACTACTATGGTGCAAAAAACTCCTTTATCGGTAATTTTTTCTGGAGATGCTACGTTATGCAGAATTCTGACAGATATGGAAAGAAAGGGGATTACTGAAGAGCCCTTATATTTGGCTATGCGCGATTTGAGCGATAGGAACTACGATGGCGCTATGGAAAAATTAAAAGCATTTAAGCTTAGAGATGGGCATTTGGGAGCAATAGCCGGTTACTATCTTGATATTGCGCAACTGGGTTCTTTATTATCTAAGGGAATTAAGAATTATAAAGGTGATGGTAAAACAAATCAAAGCCCAGATACAATAAGCATGGCATTGGCTCACATGTATTTTTCAATTGTTGTTGGGAGTGCAGACAAAGGCTCTAGCCACTTCAGGGAAGCTCAGCAATATTTAGAAAAAATGCCAGTCCAGCTAAGCCAGTACGGGCCTTCCGGCAATTAACTCTTAGAACAAATTCTTACTTTTATTTGCTTCCTTATATATTTCTTTCAGCGGTATTTTTTTATTTCTTGCAATCTTAACACAGTCTTCATATTCCGGAGCCATATTCTTTATTTTTCCGTTTAATCTTGATATCTTAACCCTTATTTTTCCGTATTTTATATTTATTGTTTTTATTTCTCTTTCCAGTTTCTTCCTTCCGGCAGGGAAAATTCTTATACCGAGAGTTGTTGTTTCCTCAAATAATATTTTTGATAGTTTATAGATGTCTTTTTTATCGCATAATGCAGTTATTTTGATTCCATGCCTTCCTTTCTTCATTTCCATAGGCATTGTGTAAGCATCCAGTGCGCCATTATTCATCATTCTTTCAATCACATATGGAAAAATCTCCGGATTCATGTTGTCGATATTGGCCTCCATCACCATTATTTTGTCGTCAAAAGCTCCAAAATTCAAATCTAATTCTCCATAAAATATCCTTAGGACATTAGGCTGCGATAATTCTTTTGTTCCAGCGCCATAGCCTATTTTTTCTAGCTTCATTGCCGGCATTTCGCCGAAATTTTTAACCAAAGTCGTTATTATTGCAGCACCTGTTGGAGTTACCAATTCAGATTTTATATTATTATTATAGATTGGCACGCCTTTCAGCATTTCAGCGGTGGCTGGGGCAGGCACAGGCCATTTTCCGTGCGAGAATTCAACAAAGCCTGTTCCAACATTCAGTTTTGAACAATAAATTTTTTTTATTCCCAGCTTATTGAATCCAATAACCGCGCCTGCAATATCAATTATTGTATCAACAGCCCCAATCTCATGAAAATGGACTTTGCTTATTGAAGTTTTGTGCACTTTTGCCTCTGCAACTGCAATTTTTAGGAATATTCTTTTAATTGTATTTTTTATATTTTTATTGAGTTTTGATTTTTGTATTATTGAATTTATTTCAGTAATGTTACGTTCGTTGTGATGGCCATCATGCTTTTTTTCAATCACTTTGAATTTTGTCGCAGAAATTCCATTTTTGACTATTTTTTTTGCTTCGATTTTATAATCTTGCAGTTTTAGTTTTTTTAATTCCTTTTCCAGATACTTTAAATTTAGCCCTAAATCCAGCAATGCTCCAATTATCATATCTCCGCTTATTCCTGAAAAGCAGTCAAAATAGATTATTTTCATGTTATCGAACCTTTTTTGCGGCTATAAAGAAGATATATCTGCCTTTTGATCCTTCTATTTTAAATTTACTTTCCTCTAGTTTTTTTATTAATATATCTTTTGTAATGTAAGATTCTGGAGGGAACAAATACCGGATTAGCGGCAAAGTAAAGACATATTGGCTAATATCCATTAAGTAAAAATAGCCATTTTTCTTTAGCACTCTTCTTGTCTCTTTTATAGCATCTCCATAATTTTTTATATGGTGCAAGACGTTTGTTTCTATTGCATAATCAAAAGAAGCGGGCTTGAACCTGAGCTTGGTGGCGTCTGCCTGCATAAATTCGATTTTTAAGGATTTTTTATTTTTATTTGCTATTTCTATCTGATCTTTATCATAATCAATTGCCGTTATGCTGGCATTTTTGTATTTTTCGGCCAAAGAATGCGAAGTTCTTCCAATACCGCAGCCAATCTCTAAAAGCTTCCCCTTAATGTCTTTGCTTATAAAATTCAAAAATGAATTGTATCTTGTGTGCTTGTAAATAAAATTAATGAGCCAGCTATTCACAAAAAATTTCTCAAATCTGCGCATTTCCATTTTTGTTTTATTATAGATGTTTATACAATGAAAATCTCCTATATGTTGGAAGAAATGTCCCCCCTCCACTAACAAATAAAAAATGGTTATCATTAAATGCTTTTATTAAATCATCAAAAGAATGGGCATAGAGCCTAGCTCCAAGGTATTCTTTTCCAATGAATATCCTTACTATATCCATAATCTTGCCAAATTTGGAATTCCTTGCAAAATCCCTCAGAGTTATAAACCCTCCTTTTTTTAATATCCTATTCCATTCCTTTAACACTATATTGATATCTTGTTTTGAAAAATATTCTAAAAAACCATCAGTCTCAATATAATCAACATATTGATTTTTTAATGATATATCCATAGCATCTGAAAGCAAGTACTTGATATTAACTTTATCATATTTTTTTGACAGTACTATCTTGCTTTGCTCAAGCTGCTCCGAAGCAATGTCCAAAATTATTATTCTGGCTTTTTTGTTGTGCGACAAAACAAAACTTACAAATTCTTCTGATGTTATTTCCCCGCTTGTCCCGCATAATAGTGCAGTAAATCCCTTCTTAGAAAAATCTATATTTCGGTTAATTTTCTTGAAATCTTCAATACATTTTTTATAAGCCCAGCGCAGATATTTTCTCCACAAGTGATTATTGCTGATAATTTTAAATCGTGAATAATAATTGATTTCCATTTTATTTCACTTGTTTATCATGCTTGCAAAATACCCTGCTCCAAACCCGTTGTCTATGTTTACGACAACAACGCCGGGTGAGCAGGAATTAAGCATTGTCAGCAGCGGTGCTATCCCCTTGAATGATGCCCCATATCCTACAGATGTCGGGACGGCTATTATCGGCTTGCCAAAAATTCCTGAAACAACGCTTGGCAGCACGCCGTCCATTCCGGCAACTACAATCAGGACATTCGCATCTTCGATTTTTTTCTTATTATTCAACAGCCTGTGAAGCCCTGCCACTCCGACATCATAAATCCTCTCAACTTTATTGCCCATGGATTCTGCGACAACAGCAGCTTCCTCCGCAACATCCATATCGGAAGTGCCTGCGCTTGCAATCAGAATTTTTCCGGTTTTCATTATTTTTTTATTTTGATTGATTATTATTGTATTTGAAATTTTATTGTATTGGGAATTTTTTATCTGCTTTTTTACTGCAGTGAACATTTCTTCTGTCGCCCTTGTTGCCAAAATAACTGAATTGTTTCTTGCCAGCCTTTTTGCTATCTCAACAACCTGATTTTTTGCCTTGCCCTGGCAGAAAATAACTTCCGGAAAGCCTTTCCTTAATGCCCTGTGGTGGTCTACTTTGGCAAACCCCAAATCCTCAAATGGCACGAACTTCAGCTTTCTTACGGCCTCATCTACATTAATCTTGCCGCTTCTTACACCAGCCATTATTTTTTTTACTTCCAGCTCATGCATCTTATTTTGCCATAATAAAATTTAAATTACCGCTCTTGAAATTTGAAATCTCTATTTCATTAAATCCTATCTCATTGAATTTTTTGTTTATAGATTCGAAATTAATATTTATCCTATTCTTGTCATCTTCCTTGACATCGATCCTTGCCTTATTGCCGAAATGCCTAACCCGTAATTCAGTTATTCCAAAATCTTTCAGAAAATTTTCAGCTTCCTCGATCATTCTCAGCTTCTTTAATGTTATTTCCTGACCATATGGAACTCTTGATGAGAGGCAGGGGCTTGACGGCTTGTCCCAGCTCTTAAGATCAAGATATTTTGCCAGCTCCCGTACATCGCTTTTTGCCAATTTTGCGTCTTTTAGCGGGCTTATTATCCTATGCTCATCTGCGGCTTTTAATCCGGGCCTGTAGTCTCCCAAATCATCAAAATTTGTTCCGTTCAGAATATTTTTAATGCCGGCCTGTTTTGAGATTTCCTTTAATTTTGAATACAGCTCAGTTTTGCAGTAATAGCACCTGTTGGCGGGATTCCTCAGATAATTGCCATTTTCTGTTTCTTCTGTGTTTATAACAATATGCTTTGCGCCGATTTCTTCCGCAATCTTTTTTGTTTCTTCCAGCTCCCTTCTCGGCAATGAAGGGCTGTCGGCAGTAACTGCGATGGCTTCATCTCCTAAAATGTCATGCGCAACCTTTAACACCAAAACACTGTCTACCCCTCCGGAAAACGCGACTATAGCGCTGTCGAGCTTTTTTATTTCATTTTTCAAAGCTTCATATTTTTGACGTAGCGTATTTTCCATTTTAAACAGCCGCAAATAATATCAATATCCCATAAAAAATTCCAATTGAGCCTGTGCCAAAAGACACCAGCCGGTATGCCTTTTCACTGTGCATTTTTACCAGAGGATATGCGAATATGGCTGCAAACAACACCATTCCTGCAGCAACTCCCAGGCTGAACATTCCAAGCGCAAGTATTAAACTTCCAATGGAGGTTACTGCAAGCGAGGCAGCGAAAAGCATCAATAATTCATCGTTGCTTGCAAGCCCCTGGACTATTCCTATTCCGAACATGTGGGCGTGGGAATGTGAATGTTTATTTTTCTTAGTATGGATATGAGTGTGCGAATGAGCCAAATTTCCATGGGAATGCCTGTGCGAATGAAAGCTTAAGAAATCCCTTAAGCTGAATATTCCAAGCGCTATAAGCATTATTCCGGCAATTTTTTCAAAATGAGGCAGCACATTGTTTAGGAATGATTCCCTGAATGCAAAAAGAATTATTGTTATTACTGTTGCAGTAAGCATATGCCCTGCTGCCCAGCTTAAGCCAACCTTTATCGAAGATTTTACAGAATCAGCTTTCCTTAATATGTTTGATACAGCTATCAGATGATCAGAGTCGTAGCTGTGCTTGAACCCCAGCACGAGAGCAAGAAACATTAATGAAATTACCTCAAACATTGTTTTATGTAAATCAGCCCTTTATTTAAATATTACGATTTTTATAAGCGTGTTACGAAAAGTTTTTATACCATTCTGGCAAACTTTCCTTTTATGGACGGGGTTACAAGGACCGGGATATCATTCGAGCCAAAGCTGCTGAAACTCTTTGATAAATTCATAAAGGAAAAGGGCTACCAAAACAGGTCGGAAGCCATTAATGACATCATAAGAGACAGATTATTTCACAAGCATCATGATGAAATTCTCGGGACTATCAAGGTTGTCTATGACCAGAGGGCAGGCCATTACGGCAAGAATGTCTCAAACCTGCAGCACGACTATCACTGCCAGATTGTTTCCTCTATGCGCACTTATCTGGAT
>JACPMR010000017.1 GCA_016185945.1 Candidatus Woesearchaeota archaeon | reverse complement strand
GTTCCACTCAAAGTAAAGTTAATCTTAACAGTTCCAGTTGTAAAGTTAATAGTAATGTTTGCTGTGCTTAATCCAGTTTCATCTGTTATGTTAGCTGATATGTTCACAACATCATTTATTCTAGGAAGTGTTACGTTTAAAGTTGTGTTTACGATTGGTGGTGTTGTGTCTGGTTGCACAGTAGTAATGTTAAAATAAGTATAATTAGTCTGCGCAGTATTTCCATCCGAACCCTTGCCGTAAATAGTTACATTATGTTTGCCTACTGACAAATCATTCAAAGTTGTGTTGCTTAATGCAGCATTATTGCTAATGTACTTGTATACTTTATCGCCAGTTGCACCAACTATAAAGAATGAACTTCCATTTGTTGTTATTCCTTTACCATTAGTATCTTGACCAGATATTGAAAAGTTAAATCCAGTATAGCTTCCAGTGGGGAAATATTCATAAACTCTGTCGGTGATTCCACCTACAATATAGAACGAAATTCCGTCCCAAACTAAGCCTTCTGGAACACTATCCTGACTGCTTACAGAAAAATTAAAGCTAGCATATGTTCCTGCTGAATTATACTTATAAACTCTTTGAGTTGAAGCACCAAGAACATAAAAATAACCATCTTTATGTGTTATTGCTGTCGGATCAGTATCTTGACTGCTAACTGAAAAGCTAAATCCTGTATACACTCCAGATGAATCATATTCATAGATTTTATCTGTAGCAGAACCAGTCATATAAAATCTACTGCCATTCCATGTTAAACCTTGTGGAGTAACATCTTGGCTTGCTACTGAAAAACTTGTTCCTGTGTATGTTCCTGCAGAATCATATTCGTAAACAGCTTCATTAAAGCGACCCAAAACATAAAAGTTATTCCCTTTTATAGTAACATCTTCTGGAGATGTATCTTGTGTTGCTACAGAAAAGCTAAAACCGCTATAGGAGTAGTTAGCACGGCATATGATGTTATTGTAATTACTTTCGTCCAGCTTGTAATAACACGAAGCTAAAGTATTGTTTGCTGTCCAGTTTAAGTCTAAAGTTGATGATGTGTATTGGGCGTTGTTGACGGGGAATAATATTCTTATAAAAGACGGAGGAGGATTATATTTGCATGTTGAATTGCAATTTTCAGTTCCAGCAACAATTCCATCACATTCTGTATCTGCAGTACAACCAGAAGCAAAAGCGGAACTTCTGCAAATATTGCTGTCTTCGCTTCCGCAGGAAGATGTGCATCGGTCTCCAAAATAAGCTTGCCCTGATAATGTGCAACTTGTTATGCTTCCATTTACTTGCCTTTCATCACAATCAGCTATTCCATTATCAGTTGAATACTCACAATAAGTATTTTCCTGCCCATCAAAATAGGTATTGTATGGTGTAAAACACCATCCATCATCAGATAGGCCAATACCGTCATTATCACAGTAATTTGATTGGCATTGTGAATCTTGAGTACATTGCACGCCGTTTGCATATTTTGTAACACAAGCCCATTGATTCCAAGTACCTGTTTTATTGCAGTAAGATCCGCTTGAACAGTCGCTGTCGGCAAAGCATTTTAGAACGAAAATTGGGTTACTCTGACCATAATTGGGGTTGAAACCATTTGCTTGTATCCAACACCAATAAAGCTGAGTTTCATTATAAGATAATATACCTGCGGTTGAAGCTGTATTAGGAGCATTTACAGTTACCCTAATTCCAGTGTTAGATAATAATACCCCATTATTGCAACCACCGATACTGATATTGCAATTATTATTTGGATTGCTTACGTTGTAGTATACTTTTTTTGCGATAACACCTTTCCAACCAACTTGATATTGATTTATTACATACGGGTCGCTTGAATCATTTACAGCACCCCATTGTATGTTGTTAACATTAGTATAGTAATTTACAGCTATGCTTGCATTACAGTCCCCAAATGAAGTTTTAAAACATTGTTCGTATCCTGATTGTGTGCAATCTTGTGAACATCCTTCATCTACAATACTGTCGCAGTCATTGTCTATACCGTCACAAACTTCTGTAGCACCGGGATTAACAGCAGCATTGTTGTCGTTGCAGTCATTACCACCATAAGCTTGATCGTAATAATTATCATTATCTTTGTCTCTTATTGCATTGAGAGCCGCCAAGATGTTTATCCTTTTGTAATCTCCAATTGTTACTCCAGTATTCTTGAAAGTATTTTCTATTTCATCTGCGGTTAAAGATTTATTTAGTTGTTTTAATAAAGCGACTGCACCAACTACCATTGGTCCTGCAAAGGAAGTTCCACACTCATAACTGAAATTAAGAGCACCTTGATTTGTTGAATTTATTCGACAACCAGGAGCTAATAAATCTAATAATCCAACTTTCCTATTTGTAAAGCAAGTAATGATATCAGAACCTGTAGTAAGATCAGTACATACGTTATAAATTTGGAAACCAAAATTTCCGTCGTATACTGCACCAACTGAAGTAGTATTAGCTCTACATGCAGGCCAATTTATACCATTCGTGAAAGCTTCATTTCCTGATACTGCAATTACTGGTATTCCAACTGCATGTAAGTCACCTATTTCGGTCGCTGCGTCAGTCGGGCAATTGGAAGAGGTATATTCTCCATCGCCCAAACTCATGCTTACAACACTAATGTTGAAAATATTGCGGTTATTATAGCAAAATTGCAGAGCCTGCTCGGTACTACTTACGGGACAGAATTGACCAGTGTCATCACAAACCCTTAAAGCTACTAATCTAGCAGCTGGGGCTATACCTCTTACATCCTTATGTTCTGACGCAATAATACCAGCCACAATGGTACCATGATTTGCATTATCCATAGGAATACCACTATTGTTATCATAATTCCATCCGCCTCTTACTTTACAAGTAGCACCAAAGCAACCACCCAAAGCAGGATGAGTATAATCTATACCAGAATCTATAACACATGCTGTTTGATGTGTTCCATTATATCCAGCATTATTCACAGAACTTGCATTTACCATAACTCTACTCTCTATAAGTTTAACAGAAACATATCGATCCAAAGTAATATAATATATATCAGGATTTGTCCGAAGCTTGTGAAAACCTTCCTTCGTTATATTACCATAAAATCCATTGCCCATCAAAAAGGCATCTTTTAACTTGAATTCAGATGGGAGTAAGGAATTAAGAACGACTCTTGTTTTGTTTTCAAGAATCTCTTTCTTTGTTCTGTCTTTAAGCTCTTGAAGTTCTATTGAATCCTTAGAAGTAACCTTTATTCTACTGGTATCCTTAATTTTCACAATAACTGGAACTTCTATCGTCTTATTAAGTTCTCTTTCTATAAGAGGATCAATATAAGTTGGAATTAGAAGCGTTAAGTTCTCTCCAAAATTTTCTTCAAAAATCTTGGACGGCAAATCGACAAAATTTGTGATTAAGTTTTCAGGCGTCTCAGGCTTTTTAGTTTGTTCTGATAATACTGATCCTCCACCACCAAATCCTCTTGTTGCTTGAGTAGGTTGATTTGTTTCTTCATTGGTTTGTGTAATAACTTCCCGAGATTGTAAGATAAATATAGTCAAAATTAATACGATAAAAATTACTAAACTTACTACAATTTTACCTCTTTTACCCATAATGTCTACCTTTTTCTAAATTTTAATATTATAACCAGCATAATAAGCAGCAATAAAATACCGATAAAAGATACGATTTTAACTCTTGATTTGAGTTTGTAACTTTGAGGCAACATATCAGTGTCTGCTACAGGTATAGTAGTAATTTTTGATTTATTTTCGCTTTTTTTTGAAATGTTACTGTTACTATATTTGATATTGTTTGAACTTTCATTTGGTATTATCGTGGGTGTTTCTACAGGTTGGATTTTACCTATGCTAATAATACGGTCTAAAGAAGCATCTTTTATTTTAGGATGACCTTTTAATAATTCCGCCATTTCTTCAACTGTTTTATTAGGCTGGACACTGACTAAATAATTTCGGCTGTAACTATAGTGTTCCATAAGCTTACTATTAAAAGAACCAATAATTTTTCTTTTTTCTCCTTCACTTAATCCATCAATAAACTCAACTATGATTCTATCAAGCAGATACTTGCTAGTTTTAGGGGTAAAAGTCAAATCAATTCCAGTTAACGATGTATTTGCTAATATATCTATCATACTCCATTTGTAATCATAGAAATTTTGAGTTGAATTGAATTTAATAAATATACCGTAAGTATCAGGTTCTAAACCATTTATTTCATATCTACCATTGCTATCAACAACGGATGAACCACCAAATTCACCACTACCAAACTTTTTAATTTCTACTTTTATTCCTTCAATAATCGGATTTACATACCCCGAAATAGAACCCGTTTCACCAATTTTTGCTAAGATTATATCTTGAACTTCCGTCACTTGATTTTCTTTTACTCCTATTTGAAATAATGTTTTATTAACATAATTCCCTGTAGAAACTACTAATATATCATATATCCCTATAGGCAAAGTAAATGAATATTCACCTTCATCGTTAATTGTAGCGACTGAAATTATTTCTTTGGATAGTTTTATATATACTGTTGCATTTGAATCTATAGGTGACACCTTACCTCTAATCGTTCCCTCAATATTATTAGACTGAGCAAAAACTATACCTACTAACATAATTGCAAATAATATCATCAATAAGAATGATGTTGTCTTGCTCGTTTTTACCACCCCAAATGTATTAATTTCACAACTTCTATTTAAACATTTCATTCTATTAAACAGCATAATGGCAACTTGCACTACAATCTCCAAAAGTAGATTCAAAGCATTGTTCGTATCCCGAGACAGTACACTGATTAACGCATCCTTCGTCAATTATACTATCACAATCATTGTCTATATTATCACAAACTTCTGTAGCACCGGGATTTACAGCTGCGTTGTTGTCGTTGCAGTCATTGCCACCATAAGCTTGGTCGTAATAGTTGTCGTTGTCTTTATCCCTTATTGCGTTAAGAGCGGCTAAAGCATCGATTCTTTTGTAATCTCCTACAGTCACTCCAGTATTTTTGAAAGTTGATTCTATTTGGTCTGGGGTTAAAGTTTTGTTTAGTTGCTTTAATAATAGTACTGTTCCTGAGACGTGGGGTGCTGCTTGTGAAGTTCCACATAGATAATCAAATGCTTTCGTATTATTTGTAGAATTAATTCTGCAACCTGGAGCTAATAAATCGAGAACATTAACTCTTCTATTTGTAAAACAAACAATTTGATCAGCCGCATTCTTTATCATCATAAAGAGTTTGGTCAGCTGAGCCAGTCTGATTGAAGTATCCTTGATAAACATTTACCAATGTGTTCTTATTATAACAGTCGGTATCACAACCTAAACCACCTAAGCCACTGCACGCAACTGAATTAGGAGCACAAACTATTCTTCCACTTGCCCTTGCATCACTGCGATATGCAGCATCATCATCCTCTTCTGTATGCGCTCTCATAACCTTCATTAGATAATCTATTTCGCCACTGCCAACATTTCCTATGTAATTACTCATTCCGCTAAACCAAGGCGTGCT
>JACPMR010000020.1 GCA_016185945.1 Candidatus Woesearchaeota archaeon | reverse complement strand
AGAGAAAATCCATGAAAATAGGAGCAAATTAAGATTTACAATAATGAGCAACGGATATTATGTTACAAAAGACATTGCTAAGAAATTAAAGGATTTCAATATCGACAATTTCCAGATAAGCATAGAAGGAGAAGAGCATACACAATGCAATCAAATATGGTTGGATTGAAGTAGCCAGTCCAAAACAAACTATATCGCTGGGGTTGGGCAAAGGCGAAGAGCAGGCAATAAGCCTTGCTATAGAAAGAAAAGATACTCTCATTTTAGATGACGCTGCTGCTATTAAAGCTGCCAAAGCTTTGAATGTTAGTCATATAAGGACTACAACAATTATTTTCACTGCCCTTAAAAAAGGAATACTAACAAAAAAGCAAGCCCTCTCAATTTTAAATCAGCTGATAGAAAATGGCTATTATATCCCTACAAAAGACTATGCTGCTCTGATTTCAAAATTCAAGTGATTTTAAACAGAAAGCCTAAAAAAGTATGCATTATCTCTAACAGCTTATGAACCTCTTATTCATCAGCAAGTACCATTTTATCGAATGCGGTTTATCGAAATGCATATAGGCCTGCAAAGACGCCCGCCGGAAAAGTTCTGGGAAAAGCTTAAATATCAGTTCATTTTATGAACTAATTTGTTCACAATGAGAACTAACATTATTCCATTCGTTTTAGTTTCGGAAAACAGAAAATTGGTAGTGAAAACCATGCTCGACTATCCAAAAAGGCAGTGGAGCTGCTCCGCATTGGAGGACTTGACAAATATTCCGCATGCCACTGTATTTAGGGCTTTAAAAGGTTTAAAGGAGTTTGGAGCGCTGAAAAGCATTAAACTTAACAGAAAAGATATAGCATACGAGTTGGTTTATGAATCGATTTTGCTCAAAGAACTGGAAAAAATAATCAATATTGAAAAATTAACTGCGAATAAAATTGCAAATGATTTTATCAGGAGGATTAAAGCAAAAAACATTAAATCCGCTGTTTTATACGGCTCAGGCGCAAGCGGGAAGCTGAAATCTGACAGTGATATAGACATACTAATTGTGCTGGACAGACACGGCAAATCAAAGGAAGAGGAGATACAGGATATTGCTGCCGATTTCTCGTCAAAACTGAACAGGACGATATCTGTAATTATAATGGATGCGGCTGAATTAAAAAAGGAAAAAAACAGCCAATTTATCAAGTCTGTTCAAGGCAATATGGAGCTTTTATATGGAAAAAAGTTATTTTGAACAGGCAAAACTATGGCTGGAAGGGGCAAAATATGTAGCGGATAATTTTGACAGCAAGGACAGGCACCCTGTTGCTATTGCCATGACAATTCACGCCATCATAAAATCCAACGATGCTTTGACATTTAAATTCATGAATGCCACAGCCAAGCGACATGACGATGCAAGGCGATTATACGAAGACCTGATAAAAAGAAATTTTGTTAAAGCAGAATACTCCAACTATAAGCAAATAATACAGGATGCTATAAATGAGAAGGCCAAGGCAGAGTACAGAATAGCTTATTTCAGCAAAAATGATTTCGATGAGATGAAGAGGAAGGCAGAGAAGTTCATCAAAATGGTTGGAGAGGCTATCAAACAGAAAGCCTAAAAAAGTATGCATTATCTCTAACAGCTTATGAACCTCTTATTCATCAGCAAATATCCGCCCATAGAAGGGGGAGTTTCTGCGCAGACTTACTGGCTTGCAAAGGCATTGGGAGAAAAAGGGCATAAAGTTTATGTCGTTTCAAACTGCTGGGAAGTCGAGCAGAGGTACAGGGAGCAAATTGACATCTCCTGAGTTCAGGTCGTCAATCCCGTTTTCAAGATATTATGAATCAAGGATAGCAAGCATAGCTTTGGACATAATAAAAAAATACAATATTGATGCAGTCTATTCTCATTACCTTCTACCTTACGGAGTTTCCGCTCTGCTGGTTAAAAAGCTAACAAACAAGCCATGGCTGCTGCAGCATGCGGGATCTGACATAACAAGATTGTTTTCTTTTTCACAATTAAACTCAATTTTTATTGAATGCCTCAGCAACGCAGACAAAATTATTGGCTATGCAAACACAATGGAAAAGATGATTGAGCACAATCTTGACGTCAGCAAGCTTGTGCACGCAGTCAGAAGCATAAGCTTGAATGAATTCAATCCGAATGCAAAGCCATTTGACTTTTCAAAATATGGCATTGGAGAAGGAACAGCAGTCTTCACTTATTTCGGGAAAATTTCAGGGTTGAAGAAAACGTATGAATTCATCAATGCCGCTGCTGAAATTAAAAATGAAGATTTTAGGATAGTTTTTGTAACTGAAGCCGGAAATAACGCTGAGGAATTAAAGGAACATGCGAAAAAATTGAATGTTTTTGATAAATTGGTTTTTATGCCATTCATTCCTCCGTGGCAAGTGCCCGGCATAATGAAAGCATCATCGTGCATAGTCTGCCCTGAAAGCGAGGAAACTCCGTATCTTCCAACAACAGAAAAACAGAATATACTGGTTGTTGACCCCGTCAATAAGGAAGATTTTTCAGATATGCTGAAATTTGTAATGCGCAATAAAGAAAAAGCTGAGGAGATCGGCAGAAATGCAAGAAAATTTTCAGAGCAGAATGAGAAGTTTGAGGATTATATAAGTTCGTTTGAGAATGTTTTGAATTTGTTATTGCAATAAGCGAAGGCAATAAGATGAAAACAAAAAAGAAAATAATTGTTGATTTGGATGCTGTAACTGTAAGCATTTGGGACAAAAAAGGAGAAAATTCGCAACTTGCTACTGAATTCATTGGCAGAATCAAAAATAAGGAGTTTTATGTCATAACTCCATTTTTCCTTTTAGAACTAGTGCCGAAATGGAGATATAGCCAGCTCAAGGACTATATAGAAGAATTTTATTTAAAGTTTACCGACACTATGTTGAGCAATGAAGATTTGGACGAAAAAATAGATTCAATAAATATTGATGACAGGAAAGTCATCTTGGAATTGATTAGCAATGGAATAAAAAGCGAAGATTCGCTCTTGGTTCTGGTTGCTTCTATTTTTGATGCTGATTATTTAATAACTTTTAACAGAGTACATCTCAAAAATAAGAAAGAAGCAATAAACGAGGTGCTAAAGAAAAATGGGCTTAGCAGTATCAAGATCGCTGGACCAGAAGAGGTTTAGGCTTAATCTTTTCTCTTCTCTTCAGCCATTCACCAGCCATATCCCCCTTTATTTCATCAGCCAGCTTTATAGGATCTACGTTAATTGGTATCTTAGGTTTAATTTTTGTCATGATTCCGCCCAAATAAATCAAATATATAAACCTTTCGCTGAAAAGAAAAATGAAAAATAAAAAATCAATCTTAACAATAATCTTATCAACTATCTTTATAGTGTTAATATCCAGTTCATTTTCCAAATCAATTGAAGACAAAGACTGGAAATACCCGGGCTTTGGCCAGTACACAAACGACTTTTACCATAGGCAATCCCAAATAAACTCAAATAATGCAAAAAACCTCGAAATAAAATGGGCATGGGAAATACCCAAGAGAAATCCGTTTGTCCGCGATAAGGAAGGAGTTCCGGTAAGGGGCAGCTGGACCCCTCCGCTAGTAATTGATGGCACTGTCTACACTGCAACATTTGACAACCAGTTCTTCGCCCTGGACGGAAAAGATGGAAAAGTTCTCTGCAATTACGAAGTGCCAAGAGAAAAAATTGAAGGAATGCCAAGATATTCCGGAAGAGGAATAACTTACTATGACAACAGCATTTTGATGACGGCAGCTGACTGCAGCATTTATGCTTTTGATTTAAAGAACTGCAGCGTAAAATGGACACTGCCAAGCACTTGCGAGAATATTCCGGGGAATCTGGGATATTACAGGGCAATGAATCCGCCGTTGACATATAAAGACTATCTGATAATTGAGCCTACAGGGGGAGAATATGGCGCGAGAGGGTTTGCTGCAGCCTACAACCTGACAACAAAAAAATTGCTGTGGAGATGGTATGTGATTCCGCCTGCCGTAGAGGGGCGGAAGAACTGGCATTTGGAAGCGTACAGAGGGAATGTCAAGCCTTATCCGAATGACTGGGGCAATTCCAGCGTTATCGGCGGCGGGACAATATGGGGATGGCCGGCTGTGGACACAGAGAAAGGAATTTTGTACTTAGGAACCGGAGACCCTTCTCCTGACTTAAACGGCTCAACAAGGCCGGGCCCAAATCTTTACACAGATTCTGTCGTTGCTTTAAACATTTCAACAGGAAAAATGATTTGGTATTATCAGCTT
>JACPMR010000018.1 GCA_016185945.1 Candidatus Woesearchaeota archaeon | reverse complement strand
TCATAATACTCCCCTCTTCCCTCCATTCCAAGAGCCTCTGCAACATTAATCTGCACATGGTCAATGTATTCCTTGTTCCATAACGGCTCGAAAATGCTGTTGGCAAACCTCAACACAATCAAGTTCTGCACAAGCTCCTTTGCCATGTAATGGTCTATCCTGTAAATCTGCTTTTCATCGAAAACTTTTGTCACTGCTGCATTGAGTTCCCTTGCTGATTTCAGGTCATGCCCGAACGGCTTTTCAAACATCACCCTGTTGTAGGGCCTGCCTTTACTTTCCTTTTCGGCAAGCTTGGCTTTTTTTAAGTTAGCGACGATGGCATTTATTGACGAGGAAGGCACTGCCAAAAAGAATATTCTCTCGCATTTGTAGCACTTTTCTCCTGACAATTCCTCCATAAGATTTTTAAGATTCAAGTAGCCGTTTGAATCCGAAAACTCAAGCCGGAGATAATTGATTCTTGAGGCAAGCTTTTTGGCAACATCATCATTGATTTTTCTTTTTGAGAAGCTTTTTATAAGCTCTATGGCTTCTTCCCTGTATTGTTCGTCAGTTTTCTCCTTTCTGGCAATCGCAATTATCCTGAAGTTTTCCTTTAAGTATCTTTCCTGTTCAAGGAAATACAAAGCTGGCAATAATTTCCTGTTTGTCAAATCGCCCGTTGCTCCAAAGATAGATAAAATGCAATAGTGTCCTTTCATTTTTTACAAAAATCTTGCACCTACAAAACCTGCCCCCAATAATCCAACATTGTAATTTTTTATCAGATAAATTGGGATTTTCCTCAAAACGAATGACAATTTATAATTATTTTCAAATTCTTTTACAAAATTTTTGTCTAATATATCTGGATTCTTCATGGCAATGCCGCCTGCAATGTAAACTCCGCCGTAAGCCAAGGCATCAAGCGCAAATCCCTTTGCGGATCTTGCATAGATTTTCTTGAACATTTCAAAAGTCGCTTTGCAAGTTTTATCAACATTTTTATATTTTGATATTAAAATTGGATTACTTTCTGCTTTATCAATTTCTTTTGTATATTTTGTGATTGGAAATTTTTTGCTTTTTCTCAAAAATAAATAGATATCGCTTAATCCCTGCCCTGACAAGACATGCTCAAAACTTATGCTTGTCTTTATTTTTCTAAACTTTTTAATGAAATTTATTAAGTCCAGTTCTTCTTTGCTCTGCGCTGCGAAATCGCTGTGTCCTGCTTCTGAAGTAAGCGGAATATATGCTTTTAAGTGCTCATCATAAATTAAGGTTGTTTTGCCTAGCCCAGTCCCTGCACCTATGACAACTATCGGCGCTTGTGATATTTTTTGTCCTTTTTTGATTATTGTTGTATCTTTATTTTTCAGCATATTTATTCCATAGCCAATTGCCTCAAAGTCGTTCAGAAGCATAATCTTTTTTAGCTTTGTTTTGCTTGATAGCCCTTTTTTGCTTATGCTCCATGGGACATTCTGGGTTTCAGCAAAATCTTTTTTTCTGGATAAAACACCAGCAACTGCAAAGCATGCCTTTTTTATGCTTATTTTGTAATGCGCTTGAATATAGTCCAACGATTCATTAACGGCTTGGTAAAATCCCTCGAGTTCTTTTGTTTTAAAGTGAAATGAAACAATCAACTCAGATTTATTATTTTTTATCCCAAACAATCCTATGCTTGTGTTTGTGCCCCCTATATCGCCGCCTAGAATGAAAGAATTATAACTGTTCTTAGCAAATGCGCCGTAAAACCTCTTTTCAACCCCCATTTTTGCTGCAAATGAATTTTGTGTTTTTATATTTTGTTGTTTAAGTAAGGTTTATTAAGTTATTGGAAATTATGGTGCCATATGAACTACAAAAAAATCCTCAAGTACCTTTACAGCCTGGAAAGCCCTAAAATAAAGCTCGGCTTGGGAAGGATACAGCAGCTTCTTAATAAAATTGCGAACCCAGAAAAAGAGTTGAAATGCATTCATGTTGCAGGAACTAATGCAAAAGGAAGCGTATGTTCTATGATTTTTTATATGTTGAAGGAAGCTGGCTATAAAGTTGGATTGTATACAAGCCCTCACTTGAAAAGATTCAATGAAAGAATAAGGATAAACAACGAAGAAATAACAGACAAGGAAATTGTTGAGTATTTCCTCAAAGTCAAGCCACACATTACAAACCAGAGTTTTTTTGAGATAACAACCGCAATGGCTTTTCTTTATTTCAAGGAGCATAATGTTGATTTTGTTGTTTTGGAGGTTGGCTTGGGAGGAAGGTTGGACGCAACAAATGTTGTTATTCCTTTAGTTTCTGTAATAACAAATGTTGATTTGGAGCATACTGAAATGCTTGGAAGAACAATTAAAAAAATTGCATTTGAAAAAGCAGGGATAATAAAGAACAATGTCCCTGTTGTAACAGGAGCAAAAGGAGGTTCATTGAAAATAATAAAAAAAATAGCAAAAGAAAAGAGCGCACCATTATTTTTGGTTAAAAAATATCCAAATATAAAGTTTGATTACTTAAATGGGAAATTCCAGCAGCAAAATAAGGACATTGCATTAACAACAATTGATATTTTGAAAAAATTCCATTCAATAAAAATAAATAAAAATCAAATAATCAATGGGCTTAAAAAAACAAAATGGAAAGGCAGGATGGAATTTATTTCTAAAAATGTTTTGGTTGACTGCGCGCATAATCCTGCTGGATTTCGTATTTTAAAGAAAGAATTATTAATTCTAAAGAAACAAAAAAATATTGAAGATTTCATTTTTGTTGTTGGAATACAAGATGATAAGGAAATTGCAGCAATGCTCAAAATAATCAATCCGTTGGTTTCAACAATAATCTTCACAAAGTCGAGGCATGAAAAGGCATCCGAGCCAGAATATTTGGTTAAACTTTTCAATAAAATCAACAAAAGAACAAACAAAAAAATAACAACAAAAATAATCAACAATCCAAGAAAAGCATTAAAATATGCGAAGAAAATTGCTAACAAAAAAGATTTGGTTGTGATGGCTGGCTCTATTTATATGGTTGGGGAGGTTATATAGCAAACTAAATATTATGTCTAAAATAAGTGTTATATCTGTAAAGTGATGAAAAACGAAATATTTAAAAGGTGACTGCCCGTACTACTCGTATAAAATTGTAATTTTAAGAAGTAAAAATGGCGCCAGACTTAATAGAAGTTTCATTTGAAATTCCGCCACTAGAAAGACTTGTACTAGACGATAGTAATCAGCCTGCTAAAGACAATACTGGTCAACTATATATCTCTTCAAGGTCTCACAGACTTCAAGCAGTGAATCAACAAACATTATGGGAACATTTCTTAAGAAGCAGATTAGTAATTCCCGACGGAGCAATTCTTGATGCAGGTGGTGGTGATGGTTTGTTTTTTGCACTTGCGTCTTATATGGTTTTTAACAGAGATAATATAGGAAGAAGAACTGTAATATTATTGGACAAAGAAAAAAATAAAGTTAGAAGGGCTCGAGAAGTAGCAGAATTAGTCAAGAGAAATTTTGCTAGACAAACAACTTCTGATCAGAGACCTCAAGGTTATTCACTTACTTGTATTGTATTAGATTCACAGGATTTGGCACAAATGGATACCCAATATATGATTATTAATGGACAAAAAGAAAGGGGCTTTCCTAAAGTTGCTTTGGTGTGGTCAAACTCAATGTTTCACTGGATAAAAGAACCTGGAGACAAATATGCCGCTTTAAACAACATGAACGCTGTATTACAAAGAGGAGGCATTCTTTGTATGAGTATGTCAGCAGGTGGAACAGCCAGAGATTTCTTGAGGGCATATAATAAAGTTTTTGCAGAACTAGGAGTTTATGATAGTATTTCCAATCCTAAAGGGTTTCTAAGGGCACAATTTGAAGACGATCCTATAGGAAGTAGACCTTTAGACGAGATTGTGAATATGCTAGAAGATAGTGGATTTGATGTAAGAAGAGCAGTGACCTTTAGGGAAAGTGCGACTTACCAACATCCACGAGAATACGCTGATACTGTAGGAGTTTATGGACGAGATTCATTCTTAAGAGCAGTTCCTCACTATGGAGAAAAAAAGAAGAGGACTTTATGGGCTAAGATAGTAGAGGAATTCTTACTTACATTAGCTAAGAAAGGATGGACAGAAGGACAACCATATACTTATTGGCAGTACAACAACTACCTTATCGCAATAAAAAGATCGGCAATCACAACTCAAGAAAAAAGAATTCCTAACTTTATGCCTGCTTCCTATCTAAATAGGACATTTTTACAACACGGGTATGAAGATAGCATTCTTCAACGTCGTGGAATAAAAATCCAAGTATCGGGAGATGAAGAACAAATAAAAGATAGAGAAACTGTTGTTGATATTGCTGATATTGTAAGGAAAGTTTTAATTTACACTTCAAGAGAATGGGTTGAAAATGATGTTTCTCCTATTTGTCATATAAAATATAATGTTCTTAACGGAAACCAGCTAAAGCTACAATTTGAAGTTAAAACAATTCATGAGATGGACTTTGGTAAGGAATTTCCCGCAAAAGCATTAAGTAGGTTACAGGAACAAGGAGTAAATATGGATAGTAAATTTGAAGGTGGTGTTAGAATTTATGAATTTCGAATACCCTTATTGTCTATTTAAAAATTAAATCATTTCAAACCCTTCCTCAACGTAAAACTAAAAGTACTTCCCTTGCCTAATTTTGACTTAACCCAAATATTACCGCCATGAGCTTCAACTAAATGTTTTGTTATTGTTAACCCCAATCCAGTGCCTCCTGCTTTTCTAGTCATTTTAGTGTCAACCTGCTGGAATTTCTCAAAAATATTTGCATGGTCTTTCTCTGCAATTCCAATTCCTTCGTCTATCACATCAACTTGGATATTGTTTGGGTTCTCTTTTATTATTATTTTTAGGATTGTATTCTCTGGTGAGAATTTTATTGCGTTGCTGACAATGTTGTAAAATATTTGCTTTACTTTGTCGGCATCCGCCTTAATAACCGGCAAACTATGCGGAGCTTTTATCTCTACTTTTATGTTTTTTGAAGATGCCATATTTTCAACTTCTACTTTATACTTATTTATAAAATCCAAAAGATTAAAGTTTTCAAATGCAATTTTCATTTTTCCGGCTTCTATCTTTGATATGTCAAGCAAATCGCTAATAAGCCGCGTTAATCTCTGGCTTTCCTCTTTTACTATTCCTAAAAACTCTTTCTGCTCAATGCTGATATGCCCTGCATTGCCGTCAAACATTAACGAAACATAACCTTGTATGCTTGTCAGCGGCGTTCTAAGCTCGTGCGACACAGTAGATACAAAATCTGATTTTATCTGGTTTAGCCTATGCAATCCCTTGTTTGCCTCCCTTAAATCTTTGGTAGCCCTTTCCACTTGATTCTTCAGCTCTATGTTAAAATTTTTGATTTTTTCATACAATTGCGCATTTTTTATTGCAACAGCTGCCTTGTCGGCAAGCGCAGATAAATACACCAAATCCTCTTTATCAAACGCATTTAGCTCCTTGCTCTCGACATTGAGCACACCAATAACCTCCCCTTCAAATTTTAATGGCACAGCAATCTCTGACTTTGTTCTTGGTGATTGCTCTTTATAAAAATGAATTTTTGATACGTCTCCTGCAATTATCGGTTTTCCCGTTTTGGCAACCATACCGCAAATGCCTTCACCGATATCTGCGCTGTAAGTCTCTACCTCTTTTGTTGTGAAACCTATGCCTGCTTTTGTATAAAGCCTTCCATTTTCTATGATTAAAAGTGCACAGAAATCATAATTCAGCTCTTTTGAAGCATACTCTAAAAATTTTTTAAAGACGGTATTGAGGTCAAGGCTGGAATTGATAATTTTGCCAATCTTATTTATGGTTTCTAAGCGCTGATTCGACTGCCTTAATGACTTAGTTATGATGGCGTTTTGTATCGCTATTGACGCCTGATCCGCCAAGGCAGAAATCAAGAAAAGGTCGTTCTCGTTAAAGGCACCAAATTTTTTGGATTCTACATTGAATACGCCCACAATTTTATTGTTAATCTTTATGGGGACCACCAATTCAGATTTTATGCCTTTCCTCACAGCAACGTATCTTTTGTCCTTTGCAACATCATTAACAATTTCGGGCTTTCCAATCCTTGCCACATAACCTGTAATGCCTTGCCCCAGATCTATGTAGTAACTTTTACTGCTTGCTTTAGGATGCTTGTAGCTTGCCCTTAAAACCAATTTATCGTTTTCCAAAAAAAGCACAGAAAAATTGTCATAATGCAATTTTTTAACTACGATATCAACTATGTTTTTTAAGATTTTGTCTACGTCCAAACTAGAATTAACTATCTTACTTGTTTCGTATAGTATTGTCAGATTCCTACTATTCTGCTCCAGATGTCTTGGCTTAGGCATATTAGCTATTTAACATACTCCTCGACCTTAGCAATCAGCTCGTCATTGTCGAACGGCTTTGTTATGTAATCAACCGCTCCAGATTCAATACCCATCATCTTGTGCTTAAACTGAGCTGCAGAGCTTAGCATTATTATTGGAATGTGCTTAGTCTCTTTCATTTGTGCTAGTCTTCGAGCAACTTCAAATCCGTCCATGCTTGGCATCATAACATCCAAAATTATTAAATTTGGTATTTCTTTTTTCGCCATTTCTAAGCCTTCTCGTCCAACAAATGCCTGTAAAACATCAAAGCCAGCTTTTTCCAATATGACTTTTACTAGTTTTGATATATGGGGTTCATCTTCAATTACCAAGATTTTTTTCTTGATTTTTATTCGCCTCTAATTTTATTTAAGTTGTCTTTGTTTATATCTTCTCTTTTTAGCTGTTTTATATCAAGTTGAATTAAGGCAAGCTTCTCAATTTTACCAGCAGAATCTAATTTAGTTATAATGTCGTTCTTAAAATCAATATTTTCATAATCCATATCATAAAAAAAGGGGATTGTAGATTCAAACTCGTTTTTTATTTCCTTCAATACATTTTTTGCCCGATTATTTTCAACTGCAAGTATAAAATTATTTTCGTCGTCATGACCTACAAAATTATTTGTGCTAAACCTTTCCAAAATGTGTGTTATTATCTGGGAAGTCAATCTTATCAATTCATTTGTTTTTGAAAATCCATAATACTTTTTATACAAAACTAGATTTTTGAAGAATAAGTAATAAACATCTAAGTTTTTTTCTAAATTTTTCAGTTTGCTTGCAACATGTTCAAAAGTTGGCAGATTTGTAATGGGATTTCTCTCCCTTTTTTCTTTATCCAGAAAAGTTCTTACCCTTACTCTCAATTCTCTAGGCTCAAATGGCTTGGTAAGGTAATCATCAGCACCAACCCTTGTGCCAACAACCTTGTCTGACATTTCCCTTTTTGCAGTCAGCATTATAACAGGTATTTTTCTTGTTAGTGCGTTCTTCTTTAACTGTTCACAGACCTCAATCCCGTCAATTTTTGGCATCATCAAATCGAGAATTATCAAATCAGGCATATGTTCACTTACTTTTTCCAATGCATCTTTGCCGTCTTTCGCCTCTACAAAATCATAATTGTCCTGCTCCAGTATGACTTTTACCAACCTTCTGATATGGTCTTCGTCTTCAGCGATAAGAATTCTTTTTCTTTTTCCTGTTAAAACCCACAATTTTGTTTTGCCTATTTCCCTGTAATCAACCTTATTCTGCAATTTCATCAGTTCAAGATATTTTGCAGCAGTTGCCCTTGTATGTCCTGTTGCATCAGCAATGTCGCTGATGGAAGCACCTTCCAGATTTTTTCCAAGAAACTCCAAAATGTCTTTTTCAGCCCCCATATCTTTGCCAATTGTGATAACAACTATTTAAATCTTTCGTTATTGAGGCTCAATATTGTACTACAGTATAGAAAAATTTATATACTAGTTATGTTTTCTTGTCATTCAATATTGAAGTTCAATAATGATGTGCAATTAATATGATGGAAGAAAAAAGCAAAGCAAACGGGAAGGTGAACAAAATGGAACTAGAGCTAGTACTCATTAGTTTAGCGGACCCTATGGAAGATTTCCGCGAAAAATAATGAAAATGCAAAAACTTAACGAAAGGATAGACTACAGCACAGAAGGACTTGTAAAAGCTCTTAATGAGGTGATTAACAAAGTCGACAGCTTAAGTGTATTGGTACTAAAAATGGCTGAAAGTAACAGCCATAATCTCGAGGACGAGGCTTTTAGGGTGTACAAGATGTAATCGCATTCACAGAAAACTATGAAAGAGCGGGTAGAATGCCCCTAATTGAAATGGATATAACACCAACCTAAGACAATAAGAAATTATTGACGCAGTCTGTTAAGGAGGAATTAACAGAACCAGTTTATCTGGAAGCACAATAACTTCAAATTAAGTTGGAATAATGCCCAAGAACCTTTAAAATGCAGCTACCCGCTCGATATTTCATATCAAAATCTATATAAACCACCCCAACTATCAAAATATTGGTTAGAATGGGTGGTGTTGAAGTTGATTTAGTTGACATTAAAGTCATGTCTGACAAAGCCCTGAAAGAGTTCTTAAGGAAGAATGCTATCTCACTGACTGTTTATGAAGCAAGAAAAGTTGTCGAGTTAATTGGAAGGAATCCTACAATTACAGAGCTATATATCTTCAACACACAATGGAGCGAGCATTCTTCTTATAAAAGCAGCAGAAGCGTGCTGAAAGCATTATTGCCAACAGAAGCTCCGAATGTGATTCTTGGCCCTGTTGAGGACTCTGGAATTGTAGAGCTTGGCTATATAAATGGAGAAAGATATGGCATTGTTGTAAGCCATGAAAGCCACAACCATCCGAGCCAAGTTGTTCCATATGAAGGCGCTGCAACTGGGGTTGGAGGAATTATCCGAGATGTTTTGTGCATGGGAGCCAAGGTGATTGCAACAGCAGATCCTTTGAGGTTTGGAAATCCTTTTGGCAAGAACAAGAACAAAGTAAAATACATAGCCAACGAGGTTATAAATGGCATTGCAGGATATGGAGATGCTGTTGGCATTCCAAACATCTGCGGAGATGTTTATTTCAACGATTCTTTTGATGAGAATTGCCTTGTGAATGTTGTCTGCTTGGGCATTGTAAAGGAAAAAGACATAATCCACAGCTATGCTCCCAAAAACGCAGAGGGCTATGATATTGTAATTGTAGGCAAGGCAACTGACAACTCTGGATTTGGAGGAGCTGCTTTTGCCTCATTGATTTTGGATGAGAAAGACAGGGAAAGCAACAGAGGAGCAGTTCAAGTTCCGGACCCTTTCCTGAAGAATGTATTAATCAGAGCTTCATATGCTGTCTTTGAAGAGGCAAGAAAAAAAGGAATTGTACTTGGCTTCAAGGACATGGGCGCAGGCGGCATAATGTGCAGCACTTCCGAGCTTTGCTCTGACGGCGATTATGGTGCTGACATCAGCTTAGACAAAGTGAATGCTTCAATGAAAGATTTGCCGCCATATATAATTGCCTGCTCTGAAACGCAGGAAAGGTTTACTTGGATAAGCCCGCCTGAGTTTACAAAGACAATATTAAAAATCTATAATGAGGACTTTGAATTGCCGCAGATAAGCTTGGGGGCAGGCGCTTTTGTGATTGGAAAAGTTGCAAAAAGCCAAGATTATATTTTAAGGCATAACGGCAGGATTGTCTGCAATGCGCCAATAAAGGTTGTAACTCAAGGCATTAAATATGAAAGCCAGAAAAAAACTCCAAAGAGAAAGTTCAAAGAACCAAATCTGAAGGAGCCAAAAGATTATAACGGAGTTTTGCTTGAAATTTTGAAACATCCGAATGTTGCAAGCAAGGCAAAAGCATACAAACATTATGATACATCTGTAATGGGCAATGCAATAATTGAATCTGGCTATGCTGATGCCGGGGTTATGAAGGCAGTTAATGGAAGCTCTTTTGGAGTTGCTCTAAAGACGGATTGCAACCCAAGATACTGCAGGATTGACCCTTACTGGGGCGCTGTAAATGCAGTTGCAGAAAGCATGAGAAATGTTGCTGCAGTTGGAGCAATTCCAAGCGCGATTACAGATTGCTTAAATTACGGCAATCCCGAAAAGCCCGAAGCGTTTTATGACTTTTATGAAGGCGTAAGAGGCATTGCAGATGCTGCAAAGCACATCTACCTGAAAGGCACAGCATACCCTGTGCCTGTTATTTCCGGCAATGTTAGCTTCTATAATGAATCCGCTTCTGGAAAGGCTATTGACCCGTCGCCAATAATTGCGTGCATTGGTGTTCTGAAAGACTACAGCAAGGCAATAACTATGAAAATCAAGAAAGAAGGTACAACTTTATTTTTGGTTGGCGGTAGAAAGGAAGAGTTAGGAGGTTCTGTTTATTACGACATTAATAATGAAATCGGTGCAGTTGTTCCAATCATTGATTTTGAGAAAGAAAGGAATATGATTTATGCAATCATTGATGCAATTAATGCAGGGTTATTGCTTTCATGCCATGACATAAGTGATGGAGGACTTGCAACAACAATTTCAGAGATGATACTGGGGGGAGATGCAGGTGGCGAAATCGGCGCTGAAATTAATTTGGATTTCACCAATTTAAGAGCGGACAAGGCAATATTTTCAGAAACTTCTGGTTTTGTCTTTGAAGTTGAGGATAAAAACATTCAAAGATTGAACGATTTGTTTAGGTTCTATAAATTAAATTTGATTAAGCTGGGAAAAACAACAAGGGAAAAAAATCTTGTTGTAAATAAGCAAAATAAAAAATTAATCAATCTTCCAATTTCAAGATTAAAGGAAGAATGGACAAAAGGATTTGTGGAGGCGCTGGAATAAAAATAGGTAGCAATCAAATAAAAAATAAAAGAAAACGGGTTCCTTAGCCCTACAATATAGTCCCAACGACAAGTTTACATAAGAGTACTAATATATAAAACTTTTGTTTGTGCAAAGGCGGGATCGCTTAGTCCGGCAATAGCGCCCGACTCAAGATCGGGTGTCGTCCCAACGACACGCGGGTTCAAATCCCTCTCGCAAGAGTTGAGATTCCCGCTCCCGCCGCACTAATTATATAATAAACAAGACTAAAACAAAAACCAAAAATGCCCAAAACACCAAACATAGCAGTCATTTACTTCCCCGGCAACAATTGCGAGGAGGAGTCACTAAAGGCAGTTCTGGCTACTGGAATGGACGGGAAGATTGTAAGATGGAATGAAAGAAGAGGTATTGAGAAATATGACGGCTTTATCATTCCAGGAGGCTGGGGATATGAGGACAGGATACGTGCAGGAGTCATAATGGCGAAAGATCCTGTTTTTGACATAATAAAAAAAGAAGCGGAAAATGGCAAGCTGGTTTTAGGAGTTTGTAATGGAGCCCAAGCATTGGTGGAATGTGGCATGATACCTGGCTTGAAAAACAAAGTGGAAATGGCATTGGCGCCAAATAAAAACCCCCTGATAAGCGGATATTACTGCACATGGATTTACGTGAAAAGCACAGAGGAGAAGAACAGGTGCGCTTTTACAAAGTTTACAGAGAAAGATGAGGTTATTCCAATGCCGATTGCCCACGGCGAAGGGAGGTATGTAACCAAAGACAAGGAGCTCCTTAAAAAACTGATTAAAAACAAGCAGATAATCTTCAGGTATTCGCCAAAAGACGGCAAAATAGAGGAAAATTTCCCGACAAATCCAAATGGAGCGATGTATAACATCGCTGCAATCTGCAGCAAAAAAGGCAATGTAATGGCAATAATGCCGCATCCAGAAAGGGCATCTTTTATAAGACAACTGCCTGACAGCGTTGAATTGAAAAACAAATTTATTGGCAACATCAGAGCAATGGAGGATCCTGCGCCTGCAATGCGTGTTTTTAAGTCAATGAAAAGTTATATAGAAGAAGAAATTTTGTAAAAATATTAAGTTAATTAACAATACAAAATTAAAAAATAGATTTAAACAAAAACTACAATAATAAAATCAACAATCACGAGAGCGTCCTTTGAAAGTAATCGTGATAAAGGAGACCAGCTTTTGATGATTTTAGTGCATTTATGGGCGAGGCAAAAATGATTGGCAGGGAAATTTTTGCCGAGCAGTAAATATTGTTGCCGAAGGCAACGGATAGAATTTAAATTTGATTAATAATTATAATTGAAAATGAAAGCGATTGTTTTGCACCAATACGGGAATGCTGACAAGCTGAAGTACGAGGAAGTTGAAGTTCCAAAAATAAACGATGATGAAGTTCTTATCAAAGTTAAAGCTGCCTCTGTCAACCACCTTGATATTTGGGTTAGGGAAGGCAATGTTCCTGGAAACCTCCCTGTCATTTTGGGTTGTGAAGGCTCAGGCGATATTGTCGAAGTCGGCAAAAATGTAAAAGGATTTAAAGCAGGCGACAGGGTTCTTGCGATGTCAAGCATTCCATGCAGGCAGTGCAGGCACTGCATTGAAGGGAATGACAATTTGTGCACTAATTTGAAAAGATTTGGAATAACCATCAATGGGTTTTATGCCGAATACGTAAAAGTCCCGCCTCAAAACCTTATTTTGATGGGTGACAAGATTAGTTATGAAGAAGCTGCATCTGTTCCTATTACATTTGGAACAGCATATCGTGTCCTGATAAATCTGGCAAAGATAAAGCCACATGAAAATGTTTTGGTTATGGCAGCGGGCTCCGGGGTAGGAACAGCAGCAGTCCAAGTTGCGAAACTTGCAGGCGCAAAAGTGATTGCAGCAGCAGGAAATGATGAAAAATTGGACAGGGCGAAAGAATTGGGAGCTGATTTTCTTGTCAATTATTACAGAAACCAGAATTTTGATGAAGAAGTCAAGTATTTGACAAATGGTAATGGAGTTGACGTAATCTTCGAGCAGGTCGGCGGGAGTATTCTGCTAAAAAGCCTGAAATGCTTGAAGAGGGGGGGAAGAATTGTGGTTATTGGTACAACTGCCAGTAATAAGGTTGAGATGGATATGCAGGATTTTTACAGGAACAATTTCACAATGATTGGCACTTCAGGCACAACTCACAGGGAGATAAGGGCTGCTTTCGAGCTTGTCAAGGATGGCAAGTTAAAGCCCATAATTGACAGGACGTTCCCATTGAAAGACGCAAAATTGGCCCATCAATATATGGAGGAAAGGAGGAATTTCGGGAAGATAATTTTGAATCCGTAAATAAAAGAAAAAACGGGTTCCAGAACCAGGTCATTGAACCCAAAAGTTACTCTCCCAAGAATCGATAATCATTTTGTGCGACAAACTATTTAAACTTTTCGCTTATTTAAAGGCAATTTGTGCAAAGGCGGGATGGCAGAACCAGGTTATTGCGACTGGCTCAAGACCAGTTGATTCCCCAAGAATCATGCGGGTTCAAAGCCTTTTCGAAAGAAAAAGTGAGATTCCCGCTCCCGCCGCACTGAATAATATTAAAGAACGGCAATAAAATATATTAATTAAAATAAAGTCAAAAACCAATAAAAACACATTAAAAATACTCAATCCCGAGAGCGACTTTGAGATTCCATAAGTGATAAAAGTAATCCGCTTGTGATGTTTGTTGAAACAAATAGAAATTAAAACAAAATGCCAAAAATAATTGAGATGGTTGTAAGATTAAAAGTACCTGATACGACTGCAATAACTACATTGCAAACCCTCCAAAAACTCGGCTTTAACAATATTAGGGATGTGCAACGGGCAGATTATTACAGATTTATGGTAGAAGGAAATGAAGAGAAATTCAAAAATCAGATATCAAAAGTGGATATTCTCGTGAATGCAAACAAGCATGCTTATGATTTTGAATTGAAAAAAGACAATAAAGTTAAAATATCAGTGAAAAATACAGATGATGACGGCAGCGGCTTGTTATCTACATTAAAAAACAGGCTTGGATTCAGAAACATCAAAAAAGTTGAGAAAGCTATTATGTGGGCTTTGACGATAGATGCAGACGAAGAAGGGGCAAAAAGAATTGCAGACAAGGCAGCAAAGGACTTGCTTGTCAACGAGAATTATCAGGAATATGAGATTTTATAAAGAAATAAATTAAAAACACAATAAAAATTATAAAAATTTAATTTCAGGTGGTTTGAATGAAAAAAGCGCTTATTATCTTCGGCTCAAAGACAGACGAAAAAGTATACAATCAAATCTCAAATGGCTTGAAAAAACTGAAGGTTGATTTTGACTTGAGAGTTAGCTCTGCGCATAAAACTCCGGAAGATGTTGATGAAACTTTAAAAAACGATTACGCTGTTGTGATTGCAGGCGCCGGCTTGGCAGCGCATCTGCCCGGGGTTGTTGCAGCAGGAACAATACATCCTGTAATCGGAGTTCCGTGCGAGGGAAATTACCAAGGATTGGATGCATTGCTTTCGATAGCACAGATGCCGCCTGGAGTGCCTGTTCTTGCAGTTGGCGTGAATAAAGGTGATGTTGCAGCAGAGAATTGCGCAAAGATGATGAGAAAGTATGAAAGCGTTACAATTATTGGGGATAAGGGTAATGATGCTGTTAAAAAAGCTGTTGATACATTGAAGAAATTTAATATTGTTCCAGTTTTCGACAACAAGCCAAATCCAAAAACAATTAACATTGAATTCACTTATTTTGACGAACCAGTTGAAAAGAAAGACGAGTTGGTGATTCATTGCCCGCTTCTAATGGACAAAGACGACAAAGCAGAGGCGGCATTAAACTTTTTGAAGCATACAAATCATGGCTTGTGGGTTGGATTGAACAATGGCGTGAATGCGGCGATTGCGGCAGTTGAGATTATGGATATTGACAATGAGTATGAGGAGCAGTTATTGCATTACAGGGCAGAGATGGGAAAGAAAGTTTTGGAGGCAAATAAATGAATTTTTAATAGATTTTTTGAAAGAATAAATTTTTATTGAAAATGCCTTAATGTTAAGGCAAGCATCAAGAAAAACATTAACTAAATGGTAACTTAAATTAAAACAATTTAATATAAAAAGCTTCAAACTGGCCTCGCCAAATTTTACTCTCGGACGGCAGTCGCATGCGAGTGAGCTAGTTGCGAACTCGCTCACAACAGACAACCGTCCTCGCTATATATAATATACAAAATTAATAAAATGCTCCCAGACACAATCCTGAAAAGCCAACTAAAGCACACATTGGACAAAACAAACTTCAATATTGGTAAAAAATATGAAGGCAAGGTTAGGGATAATTATATTCTAAATGGAAAAAGAATCATAGTAACAACAGACAGGATTTCAGCTTTTGATAGAGTTCTTTGCACAATTCCATTTAAAGGGCAAGTCCTTAACCAGACATCTGCTTTCTGGTTTGATAAAACAAAGCATATTGTGAAAAATCATGTCATTGAAGTTCCTGACCCCAATGTTATGGTTGTGCATGAATGCAAGCCATACCCTGTTGAAATGGTTGTGAGAGGATACATAACAGGGGTTACAACAACATCTGCTTGGTACAATTATGAAAGGGGGGTGAGAAATTTCTGTGACAACATACTGCCAGAGGGCTTAAAGAAAAACCAGAAGTTTAGCAAGCCAATTATAACTCCTTCAACAAAGGCAGAAAAAGGGCTTCATGACGAGTCAGTTTCAGGAGAAGAGATAATAAAAAGAGGGCTTGTTGATGAAAAAGTTTACAGAAAAATGGAAAAAACAGCGCTTGCTTTGTTTGATTTTGGAACAAAACTTGTTGCAAAAAATAATCTAATTTTAGTGGACACAAAATACGAGTTTGGCAATTTGGATGGAGAGTTAGTTTTGATTGATGAAATCCATACACCTGACTCTTCAAGATTCTGGATTAAGGATACTTATGAAGAATTATTCTCTAAAGGGCAGGAACCACAAAAGCTTGACAAGGAATATGTAAGGCAGTGGCTTGCAGCAAAGGGATTTATTGGAGAAGGAAAGCTTCCAAATATTCCGGATGAGGTAAAGATTGAGGCAGCTAAAAGATATATAACAGCTTACGAGATGATAACGGGCAAAGAGTTTGAGGCAAGAAATGAGGATGTATTAGGGAGGATTGAAAAGAATTTAAAAACGGCTAAGATTTTGTAATGGCTAGCATACTTGTATCTATTTACATTAAATTTTTAAATAAGTTCTAATTCCCGCTAAAATATATAAATTATATAACTTTAAGGGAGGGAAGGCATTATTAAAAAAATTGGTTTTTTTGCTTTAGGCGGGCACATTGCCAATCAAAATGCTACTTTTAGAACAATAATTGAAGCACTTGGCAGCGGATGGGACTTCTTTGGACCTGAGAATGGATTTGAGGCATTTAAAACAGGACATCTTTATACTTTATCTGCTGATATGCTTCCTGAAGATTCTGCTGGGTTTTATGCTGGTGCAACAAGAGCAAACCTAACCGATAAAGAAGGCAAGCCCGACCCTAACAAAATAGCGGAGGCTATAAAATTCGTTAAAGCAGCAGGACTTGATTACCTAGTTGGAAGTGGTGGTGATGACCACGGACTGCAAATGGAAATTCTCCGAGGGGCACTTGAAGCTGCGGGGATAAATTGTAAAGTACTAGTAGTGAATAAGACAATGGATGGTGATAAAGGTGGCGTTGATGGCAAAGTCGAAAGAATAGGAAGTACGGCTTATACAGGACCTTTTGCTGACACAACAAACGGTTTTCATTCTGCAATACAGACTGGTGCCCAAATGCTGCATTATCACCACACTGGTTCATGGACAAATGAAGTTGTTACTGTTGTCACGCATTTTGGAAGAGATGCGGATTGGGTTGGTCATGCATTAAGCTGGTACGGACATTGCGACAGAATATTCCCAGGCGAGCCAGTTAAAGGTACTACTGGACATTCCATAGAGAAAATAGTTGCTTTAACACTTGCGAGTATGGCAGAGAATAAAGCCCTATATGGTAGGAAATTTGCTGTAATTGATTTTCCAGAGGGTACTACAATAGAAGGAATAAACCATATTTCACCTGACTTAGTTGACCCACATAGACACAAAAAATTGCATCCAGAGACTTTAGCTGTTGCCGTAAAAGAAATGTTAGCAATGCATTCAATCCCTTCTCAAACTGTAGTTATGACATATGAGTTAAGAAATTTTCCACCTTCAAGGACGGATCTAGAACTTGCTTACAGAACTGGAAGAGACGTAGCCAAAGCTATTGAAGATGGTGCAACAGGAATGGAAGTTGTAATACAATTTAGAAATGGCGGTATTGTCACATCTTTAATGCCTATAGAATTAGCATCTAAAAAAAGATTGGTAAGTTATTACCCTAGACAATTGTATGACCCTCAAACATTTAAACCACTTCCTGAGGTCGGAAGATATTTTAGGCCGTTATTTGGCGATAGGGTAGATAGAGGTCAGTTGCTACCGAGGAAACCAACGATTGTAAATGTATATGATGCTCAGCCGAAATAAATAAGTTTATAGATAATTATTCAATTATAAATAAGTTTAAATAATATTGCAATTTCCAACCAAAAAATCTTTCACAATTTTTGAGGAGTGAAAAAATGGGATTAGTACATGAATTAAGAAAATCCGAAAGATATATTGATGAAGTTGAGCCGCCAATGATAGATGTTGTTCAAAATGTTGGTTTAAGACCACGACTCGATAAAATGCATCTTCCTTCTGCTATTGAAGAAAGACTTCGCAAAATGCTCCATGAAGAAGGACGTAACGGAACCGGCTTATTTTTGCCATTCGATCAAATTTCTGCCGAGCATGGCCCAGGACATACTTTTGTGGGTGAAGGAGTAGGAGACATTAGAAATATTGCAAAATTAGTTGAAAGTGGATTATTTTCTGGGTATGTATTACACCCAGGAAATGCTAGGTTATTTAGACATTTATTTCCAAGCGATGTACCATTAATATACAAAATAGATGGACACATAACTCAGCCAAATCCTGCTGGAATACAAGCAACTGTCGGTTCAATAGACGAGGCAGTAAAGCTAGGAGCATCAGCCGTCGGATTAACAATTTATCCAGGTTCAGAACATATAAGAAGCGATCTAGAAAGAGCAGGAGAAATAATTAGGCGTACAGAAGAAGCTGGATTAGTTTCAGTGGTATGGGCGTATCCAAGAGGTCCTGGTTTAAGCCAAGCTGATAGCTTATATTGGACGCACTATGCTGTAGCTATAGCAAGTGGTCTTTTAGGTGCAAGAATTATTAAAACAAAATTTCCTGCTCAAGTATCACCTGAAAATAGAGATGCTTATCAAAAAGAGATAGAAAAGGTGGCGAGAAGCAATAGGAGTATGGGTGCTTACCTGTGCCTAGAGCCAAAAGATAAAGATGCGCAGTTACGATTGGAAGATCATGTTTATCGTGCCAGTTTAGTGGTTCAAGCAGCTCCTGGCTCTATTGTAATATTCTCTGGGGGACCAAAAACTAAAGAAGACCCAACAGACGACCTATTGAATCAAACAAGAATAATAATGATGGCAGGAGGTGAAGGTGCGATATATGGTAGAAATATATGGGGAACCTCTGTTGATAAAGGTTTGAGTATTTCTCAGGCAGTTATCGATGTAATGAGAAGACCCGAATTTAGTAGGGTTCCTTACTGATTTCAATTGCCAGTTACTTAAGCTATAATTGTCTCTTATTAAACAAAAGCATTTAATACTACTTCTATTCTTTATTTTTTCTTATGAACCTCTCACATCAAAAAAGAGTAGCTCTTCTCGCAGCCAGACAAGCAGGCAAAGTTTTATTAAAATATTATGGCAAAAAAGAATTTGTTAGGCAGAAATCAAACAAGAGCTTAGTTGCTACTGCCGACTTAGAGGCAAACAAAGTAATTATTAAAATAATAAAAAAACACTACCCAAATCATAGCATCCTTTCTGAAGAAACTGGGTTTGAAAACAACAAATCAGACTACAAATGGGTTATAGATCCTTTAGATGGCACTCATAATTTCCTACATCAAATACCATTTTTTGGCACTTCCATAGCGTTGGAACATAAAAACGAGATAATGCTTGGTGTTATTATATTTCCGGTACTTGACATTACAGCAATTGCAGAAAAGGGAAAAGGGGCTTTTCTGAATGAAAAAAGAATAAAAGTATCAAGCAAGAAGTACTTGGACCACTCATTCATTATGATTGAATTTTCTTATTCAAAAAGAAAGGAAAAAATTGATTTTCTTGAAAAGTTAGTACACAAAACAATAGATGTGAGGAACTTTGGTTGCGCAATATATGGCCTTTTGTTAATTGCTTGTGGCAGGTGCGACGGATTTGTCATATTAACAACAAATGAATGGGATATTGCTGCAGGGTTTTTGATTGTTGAAGAGGCAGGAGGCAGGGTTACAGGATTGGACGGCACAAAATGGAATCCTAAGCAAAAGCAATATCTAGTCACAAACGGCAAGATACACAATCAGCTTTTGAAGTATGTAAAATAATATCAAAATTCTATTAATAACGAACAATTTCTTATAAAAAAAAGAAAAGTTTATAAATAATGAACGATTTTCTGGATTATAGTGTGATTTTAAATTATTTTAAAGCCTATGTTTAAATAAAAATGCAGGAACTGCCAAACATCTTCACAAAAATCAACCTTCAGATATTCGAACTTTTATCAAGGGAAAAATTGCATATAAGGCAAATCGCTGAAAGAGTGAAATGCTCTCCTGCAAAGGTGCATGCCTGCATTAAGGTTTTCAAGAAAAACAATATTGTGAAGGAAGTTGGCGAGAAAAATAGGAAAGTAATTTTATTGAACATCGACAACGAGCTGGTAAGGCAGATTTTGCAGATGATAAATATAGACAAAAGCATCGAAGGTCCTTATCTAGTACCTGAAAAAATTAATCTTTTCGACGCAATAAGCCCATTGGATTTCAGGTATTATGGAAGGAATAAGAAAATTTTTGACAAACTGCAGCCATATCTTTCCGAATCTGCTTTCGTAAAATACGCTTTAAAAGTAGAATCAGCATTAACCAAAGTCCTTGCAAAAAAGGGAGTTTGCCCAAAAAGAATAGCAGATGAAATAGAAAAGGCATGCAGGCAAGTGACTCCTGAGCAAGTATATGCAGAAGAAGACAGGATAAAGCATAATATAAGGGCATTGGCAAATTGCATAAGGAATAAAGTAAGCGAAGAAGCAAAGCCATTCGTGCATTTCACAGCAACAAGCTACGACATTATTGCAACGGCAGATGCGTTAAGGTACAAGGAATTTACTGACAATATTTTAGTCCCAGAGCTGATAAGCCTTGAATCAGCATTAGTCAATCTTGCATTGAGAGAAAAAGACACGATACAGATTGGAAGAACTCATGGGCAGCATGCAGAGCCAATCACTTTTGGGTTTGCGATCGCACAATATGTAAGCAGATTTGGAAATTGCATATTGAAAATAAAAAAATCTGCAAACAACTTAAGAGGTAAAATGGCAGGTGCTGTAGGCGCTTACAATGCATCTTCTTTGTTTTTTGACAATCCTGTTAAGCTTGAAGAAGAGGTAATGAATGAGCTTGGGCTAAAGCCATCTCCAATCTCAACGCAGATTGTAGAGGCAGAGTTTTTGGTTGAGTATGTAAACGGCGTTGTTTCTGCATTTGGGGTTATTGCCAATCTTGCAGATGACATGAGGCATCTGCAGCGAAGTGAAATTGGCGAAGTAGGCGAGTTCTTTGAAGCAAAGCAGGTTGGCTCATCCACAATGCCGCAGAAAAGAAATCCTATAAATTTTGAAAATGTAAAGAGCATGTGGAAAGAGTTTATGCCGAGAATGATTACAATGTATATGGACCAGATTTCAGAGCATCAAAGAGATTTAACCAATTCCGCTTCAATGAGGTTCATTCCCGAAATATTGGCGGGGTTTTATGCTTCTGTTGTAAGATTGAACAAAGTTATGTCAGATTTAGCAGTTGACGAACAAAATATGAAGAAAAACTTTGACATGAACAAAAACATGATTGTTGCAGAGCCGCTTTACATCCTATTGGCAGTCCATGGGCATCCTGATGCGCATGAATATGCAAGGGAAATGACTTTGAAATCACAATTAACAGAACAATCCTTAATTTCATTGGTTAAAAAAGACAAGTCAATACAATCATATCTAAAAAAATTCAATAAAAGACAGCTTGAAATTATTAATAACCCCGAAAAATACACAGGAATTGCTGCGAAGAAGACAGAAATAGTTTGCGAGTTCTGGAAAAAGGAATTGAAAATTTGATTTTTTTGGTATTTAATTAGAGACATTTTTAAAATTTCAATATCAATCAGAGACCCATGCGCTTCCGCGAACTTAAATGGTTGCCCTCATATAATCTATTGTCTTGATCCACAGCTAAAATGACAAGATTATTAATATACCTTTTTCTATACTAATATACAAAAAAGAAACATTTAAATAGTAGCAATTAAATTATAGTGCTGACATGTCACATTATAGATATAGACACCACTATCCGTTAAGGTACTTGGAAAAATACCCAAAATTCTTGCTATTGTTTATAACATTCCTTATTGCTTATCTCTTATTTTACGGCAAGGAATACCGGCCCTTGCATGAATTTATATTTGGATTGGGCTACCTAGGCACATTTGTGGCAGGCATTCTTTTTGTTTATGGCTTTACAGCAGCGCCTGCTACAGCCGTATTCCTAATACTGGCGCAGAGCCAGAACATATTCTTGGCAAGCCTGATTGGCGGCTTTGGAGCTTTGGTTGGTGATTTTTTCATTTTCAGCTTCATAAGGCATTCCTTTGCCGATGAGGTTAAAAGATTCTCAAGGGAAAAAATTGTCAAGTATTTCAATAGCAAATTTCCTCACACTTTCAAAAAGTATCTTTTGCTAGTTGTTGCAGGATTTGTGATTGCTTCGCCATTGCCTGACGAGATTGGGGTGACAATGCTGTCTGCATCAAAAATAATATCAACAAAAATCTTCTCGATAATAGCTTACTCACTAAACACAGCGGGAATTTTTGTCATTCTTTTTATAGGAAATATGATTTAATTATGTAATCACTATGTAACCCTTTTCTTTCTAAAAATATCCATAAAACTTTTCTTATATAACCAATTCCTCAAAACAATAGGCGTTAATATTGTGGTTAATAGGCTCATCGAAACTAAAGAAACATAGATATCCTGTTTTATAAGTCCTGCATTCAAGCCGAGCAAAGCTACAATCATAGCAACTTCTCCTCTCGGCGACATTCCCCAACCAATAACGGCAGCGTCTTTATGTGATATACCCTGCAACTTTGCCGGAATATAACAGCCAATGACTTTAGTTAGAACAGCAACAACTGTTAAAGCGATTAAAAACCATATAACGTTTAAGGTTAAAGCCTTGAAATCCGCCAATATGCCTAATGACACAAAAAATATAGATGCAAATATTATGTGCAGATATTCAGCGCCCTCCTTGTAATCCTTGCTGTGCCTCAAGACAACGCTGCCAAGAGAAACACCTGCAATAAAAGAGCCGACAATCGCTGACAAATGAATAAGCTCTGCCACCATTGCATAAAGAAAAGCAATCATCATTGCAAAAATAAAGACAAATTCCGGAAATTTTTTTGCAATATCGGTGTTGTCGACTTTTACGATAAGCCTGCTTAAGAATTTATGCCCAACATAAGCGCCTATAACTAAAAATGCAAGTGCATTAATAATAACTAAAGAAGTTGAGGTTAATGAAAGAGTTCCTGCTACAACCTGTTCTGATACAGAAAGCGCTAAAAGGCTCAAAACATCATCAATAACTGCAGCCCCAATAATTGCTTTTGCAGCTTCTGTTTGAAGCTTGCCCATCTCTCTCAATACATTTGCAGTTATAGCAATGCTTGTTGCTGTCAATGCAGTGCCAACAAAAACAGCGCTTCCAAAAGAATAACCAAACCACGTGGCAAGGTAATATCCGCCAATCCAAGGCACAATAACTCCCACTAAAGCTATGACACTATACTTAAAATTGAATATGTCCTTTAGCTTGAATTCCAGGCCTATAACAAATAATAAGATTACTGCGCCAAGATGAGCAACGCTTCTGACAAAATCCGTATAGGTTATCAAGCCTAATAGGCTTGGGCCAATTAATAAACCAACCAAAATTTCCCCAATAACGGCTGACTGGTTTATTCTAGAAGCCAAAAGATATCCAGCAAGAGCTACAAATAAAAGCAGACTCATCTGGAATTCTATTGATGATACTAGGGTTTGCGCTTCTGCCATAATATATCTTTAAGCAAATTTACCTTATCTTTTTCTCAACACGCCTTATTGCTTTTCTCAAAGTCGATTTGGCCAATTTCTTTTGCTTGGCAACATATTCCTTGACTAATGGGTCTTTCATCGCTTTTCTAAGCAATTTTTTACCCTTTTTTACAGCTTTTCTCATCTTTTTTCTCAATCTTCTTGCCATGTTTTTCACCTCACATGAATCTTTCCTTGAATGTCTCAAAATAAGTGATAAGCATCGACAGCAAAATTGGCCCTACAAACAATCCAATTATGCCAAATAAACTGACACCGCCTATTACTCCGCTGATTACTATTATAGGATGCACCTCTGCCTTTACATGAATAATCTTTATCCTTAAAAGATTGTCTATTGTGCTTATAATTAATAATCCATAAGCAAATAAACCAACTCCTTTAGCCACCATTATATAATTTTGGGAAAGATATCCGCTCAATATCAAAAATAAGGATGCAGGTAACCATATAACTGCTGTTCCTACTGTCGGCACTAAGGCAAAAAAAGCCATCACAACGCCCCAAAATATTGCTAAAGGCACTCCAAAAATGTAAAATCCAACCATT
>JACPMR010000016.1 GCA_016185945.1 Candidatus Woesearchaeota archaeon | reverse complement strand
TGGCAATAGGCGCATTTCATTGTTTTATCACCAGTAATTAAAAAATAAATAAAAACTTAAATCCATCTTCTGACTTTTTTCTTATAATTGAGATATTGTTTTCCAAATGTTTTTTCTAGTAATCCCTCTTCGAAAGGCACATAGACAATATTCATTACTACAAAAAATATTATTGGCGACAACAAAGACAGCAGGTTTCCTATATAAATAGAAATTCCAAGCAATCCAATTGTCACGCCGAGATACATGGGATTTCTGGTAAATTTATAAGGTCCTTCTATAACGACAAAGGTTGGCTTCTGCCCGGGCAAAATCGGCGTTTTGTTCTTCTTGAACAGGTAAAATGAATAAAAGGTTGTCGACAAGCCTAAAACAAAAATTAGAATCCCAAAATATCTGGCATTTCCAAAAATAAACCTAAATTGAGGCAGTAAATAATCAACTAACCACGATAAAAACAAAAGTGCAAATGCAATGTAGGGCGGTTTTATTCTCATTTTTTATCCTAATGATCCTTTATATAAAAATCTTCTGAATAACCTATTCAACCACGACACTTTTTGCTAAATTGCGAGGACGATCTACATCCCTTCCGAGCTTGTCAGCAATATGGTAGGCAAGCAGTTGCAACGGGATAGCAGCTAATATCGAGCTTAATGTGTATAAAGTTTTTGGTATGAAAATAGTATGGTCTGCCTTTTTCGGTATTTCCTTGTCGCCTTCTGTTGCAATTGCAATCACAATTCCACCTCTTGACTTCACCTCCTCAATGTTGCCCAGTATCTTGCTGTAGGTGTAAATATCATGAGGCGCTATGAACACGACAGGCATGTTCTTGTCAATCAAAGCAATCGGGCCATGCTTCATTTCAGCAGCGGGGTAGCCCTCTGCGTGTATATAGCTTACTTCCTTTAATTTCAAAGCTCCTTCCAGCGCTATAGGAAAATTTACGCCCCTTCCCAAATACAATGAATTTGTTCTCTTGTGGTAAAGCTCTGCGCATCTCAAGATTTCATCGTCTTCATGCAGCACAGCGGGCAGCTGCATAGGTATCTTTCTTATGCATTCAATCATCGACTTGACCTGCCCTTCATTTAACGTTTTTCTTAATTTGGAAAGCAAAATTGTAAGCAGATACAAAACGCTTAGCTGGGTGGTGAATGCCTTTGTCGAAGCAACGCCAATTTCCGGACCTGCTCTTGTATAGATCACCCCATCAGAAATCCTTGTGATAGAACTGCCCATCACGTTGCATATTGAAAGAGTTTTCACTCCCTGCTTCTTGGCCTCCCTTAGAGCAGCAATTGTATCTGCAGTTTCTCCGGATTGGGAAATGGCAATAACTAAAGTGTCTTTGTCAAGAAGCGCATGCCTGTACCTGAACTCAGAGGCATATTGCACTTCTGTTGGAATTCTTGCCAGCTCTTCAATCATGAACTCGCCTACAAGGGCAGCATGCCACGATGTGCCGCAAGCCAAAATCAATATCTTTTTAATTTTCCTCAGATAATTTTCGCTAAGCCCAAATTCCTTATCAAAAACAACGTGATTGTTGGCAGCCCTCCCGTTCAAAGTGTCTGCTATTGCTCTTGGCTGCTCATAAATCTCTTTAAGCATAAAATGCTTGAAACCTCCTTTCTCAGCAGCTTCCCTGCTCCAGTTAATTACATTGATTTTTTTGCGGAGCTGCCTGCCGTCCAAATCAAAAACCTTAAAACTGCCTTTCATGAGAACGGCGATTTCTTTGTCGTCAAGATATACAACTTTATTCGTATAGCCCAATATTGAGGGCACATCAGAGGCAATAAAATTCTCATTATTGCCGACCCCCAGAATCAAAGGGCTTTCATTTCTTGCTGCAAAAAGCTTTGAAGGGCTGTCAGCATGCAAAATCCCCAAGGCATAGCTTCCTTCGAGCTTCTTCAATGCAAGTTGAATTGCTTTTTCTATGCTGTAGCCCTTCAAATTGTCCTCAATTAAGTGCGCGATAACCTCTGTATCGGTTTGGGAGGTGAATTCATGGCCCTTTTTTACCAGCTCATCCTTCAGTTTGCTGTAGTTCTCTATTATGCCATTATGCACTACGCTTATCCTGTTGCTGCAGTCAGAATGAGGATGCGCGTTTGCCTCTGTAACGCCGCCGTGTGTGCTCCACCTGCAGTGCGCAATTCCAATATTTCCTTTAAACCTCAAAAAATTCACCTTTTTTTGCACTTCCGCCAGCTTGCCTACTCCTTTTTTCTGAAGAAAACTTTTGTTATGAAGAAAGCACATGCCCACAGAATCATATCCCCTGTACTCAAGGTTCTTCAAGCCCTCGTAAAGCTTGTGGCTTACGTCCTTGTTTGATACTACACCGACAATTCCGCACATGTCAAAAACCACCTTTAAAACCGATAGAGAATATTGCTTTCGCAAAATTGTCCAGTGGTTTTTGAGCATGCTCGAAAATTTGCTCGAAAATTTTTGCAATTTTCATATTAATAAAAATTTTCAACATATTTTGACCTTTATCCGATACTTATTGAAAAAATAGTGCATCTCAAAAGAGGATAAGAGATGCACTTGGAGATATTCTATAGATGAGATTCAGGCATTATATAACACAGCTTATTTATAAATGTTATTAAAAAAATTATAGTACTATTATAAAAAAAATTATAATATTAATGAAGTTTAGATGGAATGCGCAATCGTGCTTCCTCTATGTAAGGAGCAATCAGTTCATCTCGTTCAAAATCTTCAATAGCCCACCTTACAATATCCATCCTCTCAGATTCGTTCTTTGTAGAACCAAATTTATCTGAAAATCCTTTAAATGAAGATCCAACATTATCATAAATACATTGAAATCCTTCTTGACCCAATGAACTGTTTATTCTCCTCTCATTTAAAATATTAAAAAATGATTTATAAATTGCCCTAGAACCAAATAACATATATCTATAATCCCTATACCCTTTAGTTATACTTTTGGGAGATAAAACTTCCAATGCATATGTTTCAACAGCATAAAGTGTACCTGAGTTTAAATCTTGGTCTTCATAACCTACTTTTTCGAGTATCTTAATAATTTCTATATCATTCATGCCATTAAGTTCAGTCTCATATAACAGTTCAAATATTGTTTTAGGATGGTTATCTTTTTTTGATAAACGTTTAACTCCGAATAGAAAACTTGCCTGTCTACCTTTAATATAGAGAGTCTGTGGAGGTATTCTACTCTCTTCGCCTAATAACATATCTAGAGTCATATATGTTTGGTGATATATATACCAATAAAAACCTTCCACTCCCAAAGCCTATTAATAAACATAAAATCCATAACGCCATTAAGAAAATTTTTATAGTAGTTCTGCTTTCTATGCGTTATGTTCATCATAGACAAGCAGAAAAACGAAATTTACTCACTGCCAGCCAAAGAAATAAGCGCTGAGCATGCCAAGTCTGTAAGCTCTGATTTGGCAAATAAAATACTTCATCTGCTGGCAAAAGAATCTATGTACCCGATAGATATTGCTAAAGCTTTGAAGGTGCATGAGCAGAAGATATACTACCACATTAGAAATCTTGAGAAAGCAGGCATAATTAAAGTTGTCAAAAAAGAAACAAAGCAGGGCGCAACAGCAAATTTCTATGCATTGACGGAGCCTGCATTTGTAATCAAATTCAAAAATTTTGAGACAACCAGCAAGATAGCGCAGATAAGAAACGAGTCAGAATTTTTGGAGCCGTTCATTAAAGACGGACAGCTTGACGCTTTAATAATTGTCGGTTCTCCTGATCCCCACGGGCCTGATAAAGCGAGAAGCAGAGATGGATATTACGGAATGGATTTGGCTTTATTCTTGGGAACGTTTCTCAATTATGTTCCAAAATTTAATGTTAAACTGGACACAGAAGTAAGGGAGGATGACCTAAACAGCAATTTAATACTTATTGGCGGGCCTCTCGTCAACAAAATTGTGGAAAAAGTCAATCCGAAAATGCCTATAAGGTTTGAAAATGGCAACATAAAATCAACAATCTCAAATGAAATTTATCCCCAGGATGAATGCGGCATGATTGTAAAATTAAAAAGCCCCTTCAATAAAGACAAGTATGTCCTAGTCGCTGCAGGCAAAAGATTCAGCGGCACAAGAGCCTCTATCATTGCATTTTTAAAAGACTTCAAAAAGATAACAAACGGCAATGTGCATAACCCCAGCATCAAGGCAAACGTTGTTGAAGGCATTGACTTGGATTCTGACGGAATAATCGATGACATAGAGTTTAGGGAATAGCTTTTATTTTTTAAAATATTATTTATTTGACTAATGCGTTGGGAAAGAAACAAAATAAATAATGAAAATACATTAATTTCACATTAACAAAAAGATTGCGAAAGCCAAATATTGTATAAAAATACTCGAGAACGAATTTTGGAAGCAGAGTGATGAAAGTAAACCGTTGTAAACATCTAACTTAAAATCAAATGTTTAAAAAAGAAATTCGAGTCATTGGGATTGATGATTCCCCTTTTAACAAGTTCAAAGACAAGAAAACACTTCTTGTTGGCGTTGTCATGAGGGGCGGCTCATGGATTGACGGCATCCTGTCTACAAAGGCTGATGTTGATGGAAATGACGCGACAAAGAGAATTTCCAATATGATTAACAAAAGCAAGTTCAAGCCTCAATTGCAATGCATATTCCTTAACGGAATTGCTGTTGGCGGTTTTAATGTTGTTGATGTAAAAGAATTAAGCAAACAGACAAAATTGCCCGTTATCACAATAATAAGAAAAATGCCTGACATTGGAAACATTAAAAAAACATTAATAAAAATAAAAAAGCAGCAAAAAATAAAATTGATTGAGAAAGCAGGAAACGT
>JACPMR010000004.1 GCA_016185945.1 Candidatus Woesearchaeota archaeon | reverse complement strand
GATGTTTTAGTTTGTTCAGAGGCGCTTCACTTAATTTTATCAGGGCATTTATTGCGTCTGGCAGATACATCATTGGAAGCCGTGTGTCAGGGCTGAGATAAGATTCATACGTTCCTTTTATTACTGCATTCCAAATCATTAATGGAAATGCATCAGTCGTACCATCAGGCGGTTCAGGAGGCTTTTTTTTGGGGCTGATTATGCCAGGCAACCTGACTCCCCTAACATCAAGGCCGTATTTTCTAGCATAGATGGCGCCATATAGCTCTCCAAAGACTTTCGATATACCATAAAACGTAGTCGGCCTCTGAATTGTATCATTTGGTGTGTTATCTCTTGGAGTATCTGGACCAAACGCGGCAATTGAGCTTGGATACACAACTTGTATAACACCATTTTTTCTTGCAGCTTCGAGTACATTGTCTAGTCCAACGATATTTACTTGGAATGCGAGCCTTGGATTAGCTTCCGCAGTTCCAGAAAGTACAGAAGATAAATGGAAAATGTGCGTTATTTGGTATTCTCTTATTACTCTTTCTATCTCGCCATAATCTGTTACATCTATTTTTGCGTATGGCCCTTTTTTTATCTCCTCTGGAGGCTCTTTTCTATGAATTCCAGCTACAACATTATCATTACCATGCAATCTTCTCAGTTCTGGAACAAGTTCAATGCCTATCTCTCCAGTTGCACCAGTAACAAGTATTTTTTTCATTTATATCCCCTTATCCATAAACTTGTCTTTCCAAATCCCCATAGATTGTTTTCAATGCTAAATTGATGTTAGCTGGAGAATATTTCCGTCTAAGTTGCAAAGCTTTTTGTTCAAGTTCCAAACCAGCTTTTCTGTAAGCTTCTACTAATGCCTGCAAAGAAGCTCCTGGAGGAACATCTGGCGCGATTGCTACCTCCTTAAACCCAACCATACCCTGAAGTTCTTTAACAAGCTCACCGATATGTGCAATTTTATTGTTTGTATTTTTCATTTTCAAACCTCGAAAATTTTCAATTAAGTCGTTTTTTTGATACTTAAAAGATAGAAATTCGTCTATAACATTGTTATGTTAAAGGTTTTAATACCAATCTTAAGGGTAAAAGTAAAAGTATTTAAATAGAAGAAATGCATTGTTGCATTAAATGATAAAACAAATAACAAAAAGCAATAAAACTTACTATATATGCCCTGAATGTAATTTTGCCTACAAAGACAAAGAAACTGCAGAAAAATGCGAAGCATGGTGTAAAAAATACCATAGTTGCAATATTGAAATAACAAAGAACGCGGTTAATATTTAATACAATAACAAAAATTAACAATAATTAAAATTCAACTAATACGAGAGCAACTTTTGGATTCAACAATAAAAAATTATTCAATAAAATCAAACAGTCAAGAACTTCCTTGATAAATCAACATTATAATAATAAAATTTCAAACAAATACGAGAGCTTCCTTTGTAAGTCATAGTAATAAAGGAAACCTGCTTTTTATGAAGGCACTATATCGCTAGTGTTCAAGTGCAACTGCATAGGCTGTGGCTCCCTTATCACAAAAGCAGCTACAGGGAAGCCCTCGTGATTGAAATAAAAAGATTTTATCATTGTTTTTTAGGAAGCCAGATTTTTGAATTAAAAGTTTAATAATTATCCCTGTGAGTCATTTGATTGAATTTATTTTATCAATAATCTATTTAACATAAAGTTTAAATACATTACAAGTAGAATTCTTTTATAAAAGAGGGAATATGGCATTTCATACATTATCTCTAGTTTTGGCAGGAATTCTGAGCTTTGCCGATTATGTTACAGAGCACATTTTCTCGAGAAAACTGATGAAAAATCAAAAGCTTATATCATTTTCAGCAGGGGTAGCTATATCCTATATAATACTGAATCTTTTTCCAGAGATTTCATCTTTTTCTGTAATTGAAGGAAAAAACATCTTTCTTTATGCCTTGCTTGGATTTGTGTCATTGAATTTAGTGGAGCAGTACATCTACAAAGGACTTGGAAAAATGAAAAACCCGACTTCAATGCATCGAAATGTTCATATAACTTATTTTTTTGTTTATAATTTATTGATTGGTATTGTTTTAATGAATTTTGCATCTAAAGGGCTAAAGCAGACTTTGCTTTTTTTCATTCCATTCCTTTTATACATAATTGTGGAAATTTTACCCCAAGAATTCGAGTTTAAGAACAACACTTTCAAGATATTTTATTCCTTGGCTCCTTTGTTTGGCACTATTGTTGCTATTAATTATATTGATTTTACTACTTCTGTTTTTGGAAAACTAATATCTTTCATAACAGGGACTTTGCTTTACATAGTTATTAGAGAATCGTTGCCAAGCGATGAAGCAGAAAAGCCAATCTACTTTATGCTAGGAGTTTTGTCCTATACTTTGATTATCTTTATGAGCTGGAATTTTGTATGACAAGGCACATAGCGTTGGGGAACGGAAGCTTATTGGTAAACATAGACAAATGGCTACAAGTTAGAGATTTCTATTACCCTCATGTAGGTGAGGAAAATCACTTACTTGGGCATGCCCACAAAATAGGTATTTTTGTTGATGATAGGATTTCTTGGATTAATGAAGATGAATGGAAAAGAAGTGTAGCGTACAAGGAGCACACGCTTGTAAGTGATTGCTCAGCTATAAATGAAAGTTTGAAAATTGAATTAAAAATAAATGACTGTGTTGATTGCAACAAAAATATTTTTTTGAAGAAGATTGTTGTTAAAAATTTGTCCGATAGAAATAGGGAAGTCAAAGTATTTTTCCACCACGATTTTCATCTTTATGGTGATGGAGTTGGCGATACAGCCGGCTACGAGCCGATTAACAACATAATATTCCATTACAAAAGAAAAAGGCATTTTATAATTAATGCAGTGAATGCAAAATCAAATTTGAGAAATGGCAAAGGCGATATTTTTGATTATTCTGTTGGTACAGCTGACATGCATACCATAAATGATGCAAATGATGGATTTTTAGAAAAAAATCCGATTGCGCAAGGGCAGATTGATTCTATAATTTCTTTGAAGTTGCACGTCAATGAGAATTCAAAAGAAACTATTTACTATTGGATTTGCTGCGGAGAAGATTTTGAAGAAGCATCAAAATTAAATTCCTTTGTTATGAAACTAACACCGCAAAAACTAATGGAAGAAACAGAGATGTGCTGGCTTGGGCTTGCTAACAAGTGCAAAATTGATTTTGCTGACTTGGATGAGGAAATAATTGATGAATTCAAGCGCTCTGTTTTAATAATTAGAACACAAATAGACAATCATGGCGCAATAATAGCGGCAAACGACTCTGACAATTTGCAATTCAATAGAGACACTTACAGCTATGTCTGGCCGAGAGATGGTGCTTTAGTTGCTTTGGCATTGCAGAAAGCCGGCTATTCCGAGCTTGTTGAGAATTTCTATTTATTCTGCAAAGGAATAATCTCAGATTTTGGCTGTTTTCTGCACAAATTTAATCCAGACGGCTCACTTGGCAGCTCATGGCACCCTTGGATTAAGGATGGAAAACCACAGTTGCCAATACAGGAAGACGGGACTGCTTTGGTGATTTATTCCCTTTGGGATTATTATGAAAGGACAAAAAACAAGGAATTTATCAAGAAATTGTACAAGCCATTAATAAGAAAGGCAGCTGATTTTATGGTTAATTATATTGACGAAAAAACAAACCTGCCAAAAGAAAGCTATGATTTGTGGGAGGAAAGGCAGGGCATTTTCACTTTTACCTGCTCGAGTGTTTATGCTGGCTTAAAATGCGCTTCTAATTTTGCCAAACTTTTTAAGGAAAATAAAAAATCAGAACTTTACAGGAAAACTGCTGAAAACATTAAACAGGGAATGCTGAATTATTTGTTTGATAAAGACACCAGAAGATTTCTTAGAATGATAAATTTTGTAGGCAATGAAGTAATGAAGGACTTCATAATTGATAGCAGTTTGTATGCAATTTTTGAATTTGATGTGCTTGATGCAAACGATACAAGAGTGGAAGAGACGATGAAAGTTGTGAAAGAAAGGCTGTGGGTTAAAACTAACATAGGGGGCATTGCTAGATATGAAAACGATTTGTACCATAAAGTGTCGCACGATGCAAAAAATGTTGCAGGCAATCCATGGTTTGTGTGCACAGCATGGCTTGGCAAATATTATGTTGCAAAGGCAAAAACAAGGAAAGATTTGAAAGAGGCATTAGAAATAATAAAATGGATGATGAAAAACTCTCTTTCAACAGGTGTTATGCCAGAACAAGTAAATCCTTACACTGGAGAAGCAGTGTCTGTAAGCCCGCTTACATGGAGCCATTCAGAGTTTGTTGATTTAGTGGTTAATTATGTTGAGAAGTATAAAAAGTTGAAGTAACACTTAAACCTCTTATTTAATCCTTAAAAGATAGTTTGTTATAAATGTATGATAAACTTTGAATATACTCAATAATTAAAATTAATAAATTCAAAAACTCGAGAGCGACCTTTGAATGCAAAGGTTATGAAGGTAACCCGCTTTTAATTGTTGCCTTTATAGTTAAGAATAGCAGGCAAACAGAAGTTTGCGGGGCACCAGTGGCATGCGAGTGAGCGAAGCGAACTCGCTCACAAGTCACTCACTGTGGAAGTAAAAGGGTCACTTGATTGTTAAAATTGAAAAGTATGATAATTTCCTTAACAAATAGAAAGATTATTAAATAACAATTACTAAAAATTTTCAATTGAGAGGTGATTTAATGTGGGTAAGAAAAAGGGCAAAAAGATGAAGGGCAAGATGTGTGCCTGCGGCTCAGGCAAGCCATACAGCAAATGCTGCGGAGCATAATATAGGACAATGGAGGTTTAAAATGGGAAAAGGCAAGATGAAAGGAAAAGGATGCTGTTAATTTTTATTTAATTTATTTTTTATTAATTTTTTATGATTTATAAGTTTTTTGAGGTGATAGAATGGTAAAATCCGAACATACTACAAAATCAAAAAAATCTACGAATGTCAAAATATACACCACAACAACATGCCCGTGGTGCATGAAGACAAAAGAATTTCTCAAAGCTCATAATGTTAAATACCAAGAAGTGAATGTTGGCGAAGATGAAAAGGCAAGGAACGAGATGTTTGAGAAGTCAGGGCAGTTTGGAGTGCCTGTTACTGATGTCAATGGCACAATTATTGTCGGCTATGACAAGGAAGCACTTAAAAAAGCGCTTGCTTTATAAATATTAAAAATATACTTCTTTTTTCATGGAAAAAGACAATGTATGCATTGACTGCCACAACCAAGTGGACAAGGTTGCCAAGATTCTTAAGCTTGGGCAAGCAGAGCTTGATATTCTGACAATACCCAAGAGAATACTTACTTTTAGCTATCCAGTTAAACTTGATTCTGGCGAGATAAGATATTTTACTGGCTACAGGGTTCAGTTTAACGATGCTCGCGGACCAACAAAAGGCGGCATAAGGTTCCATCCTGATGTCAATCTTGAGGAAATAAAGACACTTGCTTTTTTAATGACTTTGAAGTGCACTGTTGTCAATCTGCCTTATGGAGGCGCAAAAGGCGGAGTAATGATCGAGCCAAAAAGATTTTCAGAGGCAGAGATTGAGAGAATAAGCAGGGGGTATATAAGGGAAATAAAGGATTTTATAGGTCCTGACATTGATATTCCAGCGCCTGATGTCAATACAGATTCAAGGATTATGGCGTGGATGCTAGATGAATATGAAAAAATAAAGGGAAGACATGTTCCTGGAGTCATTACAGGCAAGCCGGTTGCGTTGCATGGCTCAAAGGCAAGAGAATTCTCAACATCAATGGGTGGAGCTTATGTTTTGGGAGAGATGGCAGGCGCTCTTAATCTGAAGCCAGCCAAAACAAGCGTTGCAGTGCAGGGCTTTGGAAATGTAGGCATGAATATTGCAAGAATATTGCACGAGTGGGGCTATAAGGTTGTTGCTGTAAGCGACTCAAAAAATGGAATTTATAATGCAAATGGGCTCGACATTAAGGATGTTATCGCGCACAAAGAAAAAACAGGACAAGTTGCCAAGTTTAAAGGCGCTAAAGACATTTCAAACGAAGAATTGCTTGAATTAAAGACAGATGTTTTAGTGCCTGCTGCTTTGGAAAACCAGATAACAAAGAAGAATGCAAACAACATAAAAGCAAAATTGATTCTTGAGATGGCAAACGGGCCTGTGACAACAGAAGCTGATGATATTTTGCTTAAGAAAGACATTATGGTAGTACCCGATATTCTTGCAAATGCAGGCGGAGTTGTTGTCAGCTATTTCGAGTGGGTGCAGAACTCAATGAACTTTTACTGGAGCGAGAATGAAGTGCTTGACAAGCTGAAAACCTACATGACAAATGCCGTGAAAGACATGTCAAAAGTTTGCGGGGAGTTCAATTGCGACATGAGAAAGGCGCTTTACATAAATTCAATCAGGAAGATTCTTGAGGCGGAAAGGCTGAGGGGGAATTTGGCGCAGCCTGTAAAATCTGCATAACCTTTAAAAATAACCTTTTAATCACTTTTTATATGAACCTGAAAGAAGAGGCATTAAAACTTCATAGGGAAAACAAAGGCAAGCTTGCAGCAAAATCAAAGGTAAAAGTAGAGACAAAGCAGGACTTGAGTTTAGTATATACCCCTGGAGTTGCTGAAGTTTGCAAAGAGATTGCTGCTGATACAAGCAAAATATATGAATATACCTTTAAATCAAACTCTGTCGCGGTTGTCACAGACGGCAGCGCTGTTCTTGGCTTGGGCAACATTGGAGCAGAGGCGTCATTGCCTGTAATGGAAGGCAAATGCGTTCTTTTCAAGGAATTGGGAGACATCGATGCCTTTCCTATCTGCATAAAAACCCAGAATGACAGGGAAATAATCAACATTGCCAGGAATATAGCTCCTGCTTTCGGCGGCATTAATCTCGAGGATATAGCTGCGCCAAGATGCTTTAAGATAGAAGAACAATTGCTTGACATTGGAATTCCAGTCATGCATGACGACCAGCACGGCTCAGCTATTGTAATTCTGGCTGCTTTGATGAATGCTGCAAAGGTTGTTAATAAAAGGATAGAGGACTTGAAAGTTGTTATTAATGGCGCAGGAGCTGCCGGAACAGCCACTGCTAAGCTGTTAATTTGCTTAGGCGTAGACAAGAACATCTGCACTTCTGTGAGAGAGATAGTGCTTTGCGACAGCAAGGGCATAATTTATGACGGCAGGGCTGACTTGAACGAATATAAAATGCAGATGGCAAAAGTCACAAACCGCTCAAAAAGAAAAGGAACTTTGAAAGATGCTCTTGCAGGAGCTGATGTTTTTATTGGGCTTTCAACAGGCAACTTGCTTGTTGGAGACGACTTAAAAAAGATGAACAAAGATTCAATTGTATTTGCAATGGCAAACCCAATTCCTGAGATAATGCCAGATGAGGCAAGAAAGGTTGCTACTGTTGTAGGCACAGGCAGAAGCGATTTTCCAAACCAGATAAACAATTCACTGGCGTTTCCAGGGGTTTTCAGGGGAGCTTTGGATGCAAAGGCAGCCAAAATAAACAATGAGATGAAGATTGCTGCTGCGCATGCCTTGGCAGGCTGCGTAAAGCCCACAAAGGACAATATACTGCCATATACACTGGACAAGAAAGTTGTGCCTGCGGTGGCAGAAGCTGTCAAGAAGGCTGCGATTGAGACTGGGGTTGTTAGAAGACATTGATTTTCTGTTTTTTTGAAAATTATTATTTTATTGAGTTGTCCATATTGGCAAGGACAAGGAGAACAAAAACATTAAATTCGTTGAATTATTAAAAATTCAATCTGTTCGCTTCGCTCACAAATGTTACTCTCGGACGGCATTAAACCGTCCTCGCTATATATAATGAAAATCTCGAAATCCTTAACCCTTAAACCAAATATTTAAAAATATCAACTATTCTGATTCTTTTAAAATGCCAAATAATAACAAAATACCCCGAAATATGTATGACACAATAATAATAGGCGCTGGATGCGCTGGATTGGGCGCTGCCATGTATGCTGGCAGATTAAACCTCAAAACATTGATGATAGGCGACAATATAGGGGGAACAATTGCTTTGACGGATGTTGTTGAGAATTATCCTGGTTTTATAAGATTAACAGGGCAGGAACTGGCTGATAACTTAAGGAAGCATGCAGAAGACTACAACATTGAAAAAGCAGAGGCAAAAGTCACAAAGATAAGAATTGAGCATGGCTGCTTCTTTGTCGAAACAAACGAAAACAAAACATATGAAACGAAAACAATAATATTTGCAACAGGCACTGAGTGGAGAAAATTAAACATTCCAGGCGAAGCAGAGTTTGCTAACAAAGGAGTGCATTACTGCGCTTTGTGTGATGGAGTAATTTACAAAGGCAAGACAGTTGCTGTTGTTGGAGGAGGAGATTCTGCTGCAAAAGAGGCATTATTGATGTCGCAGTATGCCAACAAAGTGTATATTCTTGTAAGAGGAGATAAATTAAGGGGAGAGCCGATTAACAATGACAGGGTTGCCGCAAATCAAAAAATTGAGGTTATAACAAAAGCAAGCGGCAAGCAGATTGTCGGAAATAAAATTGTTACAGGAATTGTTTTGGACAAGACGGTAAATGGCAGCACTACTTTAAAGTTGGATGCTGTTTTTGTCGCAATCGGGCATATTGCATTGTCGCAGCTTGTGAAAGAAATTGGAGTCAAGACAAATGAAAAAGGAGAGGTAATTATTGACCATCAGTCAAAAACAAACATTTCGGGATTTTTTGCAGCAGGCGATGTTACAGACACAGACTTCAAGCAGGCGATTACTGGTGTGAGCGAAGGAGTAACTGCAGCTCATTCTGCCTACACGTATATTAATGAAAACGAATTTGTCTGTCCTATGGGGAATGAGGATTTGATGGTTAAGGTGAGGAAGAGAAAGAAATAAATTTTTTGTTTATTATATTTTCACTTTATTTTGAAATTATCCAACTGGCAACATGAGTCAATTTATGCTCTAATGAAGTGTCTTTTCCTCCAATTACTGGGAAACTTGCACCTATCTGTGCAGAAGCATCATATAATATAAACTGCGCAATATTTGCACTGCTATCTTTTGTAGTATAAAATATTTGAGCAGGGTAGGCAGCAACTCCAAAGCCAGGCATCATTCCAATTGCTAACGCTATCCATGGCTTTCTTTCGCCTCTTCTCGCAGATTGTAATAATCTTCCAAAAGTATAAGCAGTCCTACCAATAGAACCGCCGTATACAATTAACACACCTGCAGTTACCTCGTCAATTAAACCTATTACGTATAACGTAGGTATAATGGCATATTTGATACCTTTCAATAATGGATTAATAGCGATATGAGCCCCGAAATCGGTGAGGTAAGAACTTGTACTTTCATTTCTTAATTGCTGGTGCAAAAATCCTGCTTGTTCGTCACTAAGCTGTTTTCTTCTTTCCCAAGAGTCAATTCTACTTGAAACATAATCTTTAGCAATTTTAGCTCTATGCTCTTGCGAAGAAACAAACTTCCAAAAATTTGAAGCAAACTCCCTATAATCGATCACTCTAATCTTGTCTAAAACTTCAGATGGCAGACGAACAACAAATTTATGGGCGGCTTCCAATGATATTCTTAATCCTTCTGTTTCGTACCATAAATATGGATGCCTGAAAAAAAATTCTGCTTGTTGTGGAGATATTTTTTCTTTTTTCAGCTGACGATTTATGCTTCTGTGGTGCCATTTCATTGCCCATAATTTTTGTTGATGCTGTTCTAACTGCTCAATGTCGTTTTCAAGCTGCATAAACCTATAACTACCAATCCCAGTGACAATATCAATGTTATTGGCTTTAATATACTGCTTTAATTTTTTAGCATCTATATCATCAAATAAAACCCCTTTGTTTTTTAGTGTTCTGGACCAATAAAACGAATAAGCATCTTTATTAAATGAAAATAAAAGTGGAAACAAAGCAGGCACTCCAGATTCTAAATCAACCCATACCCAGACATCTTCGCCTTTTTCGTTTTTAGTTAGCATGAAGTTAGCAGTTGCAGTTGGATTACCTAAACCAGCTTGCCACAACAATCCGTCAAGCCCTGCTTCTATCAATCTTGTTTGGAGTGGTTTCATTACTCCATTAACTAAATCGCTTAATTCGTATTCTCTTTTTTCGGAAAAAGAATGATGCAATGACGCATGCCTGCCGTCTATGTATTGTACTTGCAGTTCGTACGCCTTTTCTTGCTCATTCCAAGCTACTGCGTCATTCCAATTATTCTCAACAACTTCTGCAACTTTTAATTTGCCATTAAACCAATAATCTACCAATGCAGACAGAATCCTTCTTCGGTAGTAAGCAGTTTTTATTGCATCTTCATTCCATTCGTAAGGATTTGGCGCTCCTAAAAAAAAATAACCAAGTACTTTAGCTAAATTATCTTTGCTTGAAAAATGTTTGTACACTGTTCGACGTAGTAAATCAAGAAAAATATCACTAGCCCTTCCTCCTCCTAATCTAACTCGAGGTTCAACTACCCTTGCTTCTAAACTCATTTTAATTCTGCAAAAAATAATATCTATCGAGAACCCCTTTTTAAGCTGTGAAATAGGTATTGCTTTATAAATATAATTATCAAACTAAAACACAAAACCAAAACCTATTAAAAATCATCCATTTTCTCTTATTTTAGGGTGGTTTCGTGAATCGCATTGAAAAAGACGTAATGGGCGAGATAGAAGTGCCTGCTGATGCTTATTATGGGGCTTTTACCCAAAGAGCTAAAATTAACTTTCAGATTAGCGGCATTAAGGCACATAAGGAATTTCTTGTTGCACTTGCGACGATAAAGAAAGCAGCTGCATTGGCAAATATTGAACTTAAACAGCTTGATGAAAAAATCGGAAATGCAATAATTAAAGCTGCAGATGAAGTCATTGAAGGAAAATTTGATTCTTACTTCATACTTGATGTTTATCAGGCAGGAGCTGGGACTCCATTCAACATGAACTGCAACGAAATAATTGCAAACAGGGCAACAGAATTGCTTGGAGGAAAGCTTGGGCAATATATTGTGCATCCAAACAATCATGTCAATATGGCGCAAAGCACAAATGATGTAATACCGACAACAACAAGAATTGCAATTTTGTTTTTATTAAAAGATTTGGTTGCAGAAGCAAGAAAGCTTGAATGGGCATTAAGAAAAAAGGCAGAGGAATTCAAGCAAATATTGAAGGTTGGCAGAACTCATTGGGAAGATGCAGTGCCTATAACTTTAGGACAGGAATTTGAAAGCTATGCTGTTTCTATTGCAAAGGACATCAAAAGAATGCTTGAGTTTAGCGAAGAACTGAAAGAACTTGGCATAGGCGGAACAGCAGTTGGCACAGGAATTACAACACATCCAAAATTCCATGAAACAATTGTAAAGAAATTGAATGAATGGACAAAATTTGATTTAAAGACAACAAAAAATCTAATTGAACTTACTCAAAACTATAACTGCTTTGTTTCATTTTCTAGTGCTTTGAAAATGCTTGCTATTGATTTGGTGAGAATAGCAAACAACTTGAGTATCCTTAACATGGGACCAAAAGCAGGCATTGCTGAAATAATGCTTCCAGATGTAGAGCCAGGCTCTTCAATTATGCCGGGCAAAATAAACCCAAGCATTCCAGAATGCGTCATTATGGTTGGATTTGATGTAATGGGGAGAGATAAAATTGTAGAACTTGCAGCACAATACGGCATTTTGGAATTGAATGTAATGTGCCCTGTGATTGCTTACAATATTTTGCAGTCAATGAAAATTTTAACATCTACATTAAAAATGTTTAGGGAGTTCTGCATTGATGGAATAAAAGCAGATGAGGAAAGATGCCAAGAATTACTGCTAAAAAGCACAGCAGTATCAACTGCATTGAATCCTTATATTGGATATCAAGCCGTTTCAAAGATTGTCAAGGAAGCATTAAAAAATAACAAATCAATAAAAGAAGTAATTTTAAAGTATAGACTAATTGAAGAAGAGGACTTAAATAAAATTCTATCGCCAGAAGAAATGACGCAACCGAAAGAGCCAGACAAGGAATTGATTTTTAAGATAAAGAATAGTGGAAGTTATAAGAGGTTTGTGGAGAGCCTTTAAACACCGCAAAACTTAAATACTTATAAATTCAAAACCTATTTTGGGGGTGACTCATGGAGCAAACCGAAGAAATGCAGGTCGGCAAAGTAACGCACTACTTTACTAAAATAGGAGTGGCTGTAATTGAAGTTACAGACGGAAGCATTAAAGTTGGAGACGAGGTACATATAAAGGGGCACACGACTGACTTCACGCAGAAAATAACCTCAATGCAGATAGAGCACGAGAAGGTGCAAATTGCAGAGCCGGGACAATCAATTGGGTTAAAGGTAGAGCAGCCGGTAAGAGCCCACGATTTGGTTACAAAAGCGCTTAATTGAAGAATTAACTTTTTGCTTTCTTTAGATATTTTTTTACTTCTTCATCTGCCAATTGAGGAAAGCTTTCGTAAAACTGGCTTATAGAAAAGAAAAGGTTTGTCGAGTGCAGGCAGACAAACTCATCAACTTCTTTGTTAATCCCTCTCACGAAATCAAATGGTGCAACAGGAACAGCCATAATCATTTTTTTTGGCTTTTGCGATTTGATATAATTTATTGCAGCCCTTGTTGTAAAACCGGTTGCAATACCATCATCCGTCAATATAACAATTTTGTCTTTTAGGTTTTGAAGCTCGTATTTGCCTTTATAGGATTTATACCTTCTTACAATTTCTTTTCCAATCTCCCTTTTTTGCTCGTTGATGTAATCTGTTGTAACATTATAAATCCTTATTGTCTCTTGATTAAGCATCGCTTCCTTGTCGGGACCAATCGCGCCAATCGCAAACTCTTCATCGCCAGGCAATCCGATTTTTTTGGTTACAATGATGTCTAATTTAACATTAAGAAATTTAGCAATCTCATAGCCAACCTCAACACCGCCTCTTGGTATTGCGAGAATTATAACCTCTTTGTTGTTTTTGTATTTATTCAATTGCTCAGCAAGCTTGATTCCGGCTTCATGGCGGTCTTTGAAGTGCATGACTAATTCCTTGATTATTGAGTATTTATATTTTATTAAAACCAATAAATTTTAATAACTCCCTAATTTGTCTATATATTATGCCTACTGATAAAGAAATTAAAAAAGAGTTTAAAGCAAAAGCATCAAAGGAGCCGGATAAATATTATGCTACATCTGTGTTAAAGGCAGAGGATTTCAGCAGAAAGCACTGCAAGAAATGCGGCACTTTCTTCTGGAGCGTTACAAGCAGTGAAGTTTGTGGTAATCCAGCATGCTCCGGCGGCTTTAGGTTTATTGGAAATACGCCTGCAAAGAAGCAGCTTGATTATATTGGGGTATGGACGGAATTCTCATCATTGTTCAAGAAATGGGGCTACACTCCAATAAAGCGCTATCCTGTTGTAGCAAGATGGAGAGATGACACTGATTTTGTGCAAGCATCAATCTATGATTTCCAGCCATATGTTGTTTCTGGGGAAGTTGAACCACCTGCAAACCCATTAGTTGTGCCGCAGATGTGCCTGCGCTTCAACGATATAGACAACATAGGCATTACAGGAGCTCATTACTGCGCTTTTGTCATGATTGGACAGCATGCTTTTATGAAGCCAAAAGACTGGGATCAGGCAAGATTCTTTAGAGACATTCACAACTGGCTTAAGCAAGGACTGGGATTAAAGAATGAGGAAATCACTTTTCATGAAGATGCTTGGGCTGGCGGCGGAAATTTCGGGCCTTGCATGGAGTATTTTTCTAGAGGATTGGAGCTTGGCAATCAGGTTTACATGATGTTCGAGCAAACTCCCAATGGCTACAGGGAATTAAACCTAAAAGTGCTTGACATGGGCATGGGACATGAAAGGAATGCATGGTTTACACAAGGAAAATCAACAAGCTACGAAACAACATTTCCAACTGTTGTGAAAAAGCTTTATTCTGCAACAAATGTCAAGATTGATGATTACCTGATGCAGAGATTTCTGCCATACTCGTCTTACCTGAATGTTGATGAAGTTGAGGACATAGACAAGGTATGGAAAGACGTTGCGGAAAAAGTTGGAGTCGATGTCCAGGAATTAAAAAAGAAAATATTGGAGTTGGCTGCCCTTTATTCAGTTGCAGAGCATTCAAGGGCTTTGCTTGTTGCATTAAGCGACGGGGCTTTGCCGAGCAATGTCGGCGGCGGCTATAATTTAAGGGTTATATTGAGGAGAGCACTTTCTTTTATTGACAAATACAAATGGGATATTTACCTGCCGGATGTGTGCAGGTGGCATGCAGAATATCTAAAGCCGTTATTTCCTGAATTAAGCGAAAATCTTGGTGAAGTGGAGAAAATTCTGGATGACGATAAAAAATTGTTGCTTTTGTATGACAGCTACGGCATAACTCCGGAAATTGTGAGGGAAGAAGCCATTAAATTCGGCAAGAAAATCAATGTGCCTGAAAACTTCTATGCAAGGGTTGCTGAATTGCATGCAAAGCAGGAGCAGGAGCACGCAACAAAAAGAGAAGAAAAGCTTGACTTGACAGGAATTCCAGAGACAAAGGCGCTTTATTATTTTGATTACACTAAAACAAAGTTTAAATCAAAAATTATGAAAATTATAGACAACAAAATAATTTTGGACCAGACATATTTCTATCCGACAAGCGGAGGACAATTGCATGATACTGGGACAATTGCAGGTGAAAAGGTTGTTGATGTTTTCAAGCAAGGCGGGATTATAGTCCATGCCTTAAGCGGAAAGCATGAATTTCCAGAAGGAGAGGAAGTTGAATGCGAGATTGATGCTGACAGGAGATTGCAGCTTGCAAAGCACCACACTGCAACACACATTGTAAATGCCGCTGCAAGGAAAGTTCTCGGGAACCATATTAATCAAGCAGGCGCTAAAAAAGATATTGATAAAGCAACAATAGATTTAACACATTACCAAAGCATTACAGACGAGGAGTTGCAGAGGATTGAAGAAGAAGCTAATAAATTAGTAAAGCAAAGTCTTACAGTCCACAGCAACTTCCTGCCAAGGACAGAGGCAGAGCAAACCTATGGAATGACTATCTATCAAGGCGGAGCAGTGCCTGGAAAATTATTGAGAATTGTTAACATTGACGGAATTGATGTTGAAGCATGCGGCGGCACTCATTTGAAAAATACTTCAGAAGCAGGCGAAATAAAAATATTGAAAGCTACAAAAATAAGCGACGGGATTGTAAGGTTGTATTTTACTGCGGGTGAAGCTGCAAAAAAAGAGGGAAAAAAGGAAAAAGAAATTTTGGAGGAAGCTGCCAGATTGCTTAATGTTGAAATCAGTCAATTGCCTGCTCGCGTGAATGAATTGTTTGAGAAATGGAAGCTTGCAAAAAAAGCAGTTGAGAAAAATAAAAAGATTGGTTTGAAGGAGTTGGAACTAACAACAAAAGAAGAATTTAAGGGAAATATATTGGACAAATTATGTGAAATACTAAAAACACAGCCGGAGCATATACCTAAAACTATTAAAAGGTTTTTGAGTGAGTTGAAGGAGATGAAGGGGAAGTTGAAGTAGGTTTATTGTTGATTTTTATCTTGTTGCTGTGCATAATAAGCATAAGGCAAGCCATTATGTCCAAAATATCTTTCAATTGCTTGTCCTCTTCTAAGTCTATCTTCAAGCCTATCTATATTGTGTACTCGCATAACTGTAACTGGCACAGGCTCTTCTGAGAATATTTGATATGCTCTAGGTAAGAACTCAAATGCTCGTTCTAATCTAGCTTTTTCAACTAACAATTCTAACCCGTAATTGATATCGGTTACTGGTGTATGAATTGCGGCTGCAATAACATCTCTGCCTTCCTCTGGCTTAGCGTCAGTTAAATTAACCCGAGAAACAGCAAAACGTCTATCATAAAAATAAAGTAATGAGTTATCGTCCTTAATTACCGGCTTTAAAACTCTAGACTCCCTTATAGCTCTTGCCGTTTCTGCATCCTTAGCATAATGAAACATCAATGCGTATTTTCCGTTTACTGGTATTATTCCTGGCATTTTAATATCAACCATGTTTCCTAACATATTCTAGAACTTAGACAGAAACAATGAACAGGCCCCTTCAGAATATGTTAGATTTTTGGGCCCTTATAGCAGCAGAAGCAATAGATTTAGGGCTAACAAAGACAATGCAGAATTTTTGCTTATATTTTTGTCAGCCATTTTTCAATTTTGAAAAAGAAGGTTATATTTAAATGTTTATATTTTTTTGATACCCAATAAATGAAAATTAAATAATCAATCACGTCGCTCCCTAGCATCCGCATAGGTTTTGTAGGGAACCCGCTCAGGGAAGCGGCACTTGCTTCTTTAGAGATAAAGTGCAACAGATGTATGCGGGGCACCCATTTAAGCTGAGAAGTACATGGGTCGCAGATTGTATTTTGAAATAATTGTATATTTTATCAACTAAATTGTATCAATTTTTTCTGCTGTTTAATATTTTTCAATAATTTGCTTGCATTTAATAAATAATCAACGTTATAATTAAAATTTCTTTTGATTAATTTTCTTACATATTCAAGCATCAATTCTTTTGATGAGAATTCAATTGGCTTGCTGCTCATTGATTTTCTTGTTGCTTCACGCGTGACCCAAACACCCAAGGGCATTGTATACTCATCCGTTATAAACCTCAAAGCCAAAACAGATGCCTGTCTTTTCATTTCATTTAATTTTTCCAAAATTCCAAGTCTTACTGTGTAATAACCGCCCACGGTTCCAAATGCGTATTCTTTTCTTCCATAGTAATCTTCATAATCTGTTGAATATCTTAATTGTTTTGTGAAATTCCAGTTTGAAGGCACGTAAGTTTCAAACAATTCATAGCCCCAGACTTCAGGAAACATTAAAACTAAGTAGTAATTTCCAAGATAATTTCCGAAAAATGCATAGTAAGAATTTATTTCATTGAAGTCCTTAATTTCATTTATCAAATTTTTTCCAATAATGTCATCGGTAGCCGTTATCGACCACCTGGTTGGTGTAAGTTTTCTGTTTGGCTTCAACCCTAATGTTCCAACACTCAGCAATTTGCTCAAAAAATTCTCGTCAAACTTGTTTTCATAAAGATAATTAACTGCATCGTAAGCCTTCAAGTCTGTGTCTTCAAAAACCTTGTAAACTTTTGTGTGTATTTTTGGGTTTTCCGTTATTGATGCTTTTTTTAATTTTGCATTCGGCCCTGTTGGAGCCATGTAAGAGTCAAGATTCAGCCTGAATTTCGGCTTTTCATGCAGTTGTATATCAACATCAACAGGCTTGGAGGACATTGCAATGTCCTGGGATAATTCCAATAATTTTATTCTTTTTTTTATGTTTATATTATACCTAGAATTTAATAAAGAAGAACGAAAGTCAACAATTCTTGGAATTTCATAATTTTCTGCAGCCCAATATTTAGGAGCATCAAGAAGCCATGCATCTTCTCTTTGCTCTGGAGGTGTAAGAATGCCTACATTTACGTAAGGGTAACCATATCTTCCCACGAAGGGCGCAACTCCATCGCTTGTAAATTCTTCTTTTTGTATAGCTTCCTTTACTCTAAATATGGCATTTCTTCTTGCGCATATAGGGCACTTACCCTTTCCGCAGTCTCCTAATGGGTCATAGCCCTTGTGCTGTTTGAACGGTATTTGCATGAGAAATTAGAAGAAAATGGTTAATATAAATTTATTCTTTCACATGGTGAATTAAGAGGCAGGTATTTAATTTCGGTAAATATATAAAACCAGCATAAATTGCTGATGATAGTAAAATGTGGATTTTTAAGGAATTCTTGGAACAGCGTCATCCGAAAATAGAAGACCCAAAACACAAACATTTATAAACCCACGAATCACTATATTTTCCCACAAGGTGATTTTATGAAAACCGTGCTTGCTGATAACAGGGGAAGGATAGTATTAGGGACAAAATTTTTAGATAGGTATGGCAGAAAGTTTGCTGTAGTGGGCACGCCAAAGGAAATTGTATTGATACCTATAGCTAAAGACCCTTTAGCAGAACTTAGAAAATTGGGCAAGGAAGCTGGAATTGATAAATATACTTTGGCCGAACTAAAAAAAATGGCTAGAGAAGAAGCAGAAAAAGAAGCTTTTTCAAGAATAAAAGATGTTCGCTGATACAGACTTTCTTTTTGCATTAATAAAAGACCGCGATTGGCTTAAAGATAAAGCTGAAAAAATTTTCAAAGAACATGAAGGTGAAATAAGAACTTCTATCTCAGTAATTATGGAATTAGGACATCTATGCAAAAGATTTAATATGAACGTAATGGAAGTATTTGCACATGTATTTGAACTAATTGAAGTTACTGAAGAAACCTACTCTATATGTACGCAAGCTGCAGTTTATATTGAAAAATATAATTTAACTGTTTTTGACGCTTTTAATGCTGCATATTGTGGGCATGATAAGATTATAAGCTCTGATTCAGTTTATGATACAATTGGACTGGAAAGAATAAGATTGGAAAAATAGTTTTTTAATAAAAATACTTAAATAATAGAAACTAAATTTAAATTAAAATGAAATCGCAATATCTCCAAATTTTCGTACTTTTGTCAGTAATCCTTCTCATTTTAAGCAGTTGTTCTACTACGAAGCAGACAGCATCATCAATAGAAACTGAAGAACAGCCTGCTCAAAAAACAGAGGAAGAAACAAGCATACCTCAAAAAATACCACCATTGCCCGAAGAGAAAGAAATCATTGCACCTCAGCCTCAAACTAAGGCGAAAGATTTGGAGTTTGACAATCCACCTGTGACTTTTGACCCTTTCAATGATCCCAATGGGCCGTTTTATCACCAAGTTTTTGTTGCCCATTCAGATGATGGCTTAAATTTTGAGAAAAAAGAAGGTGTAGTTTTCGATAAGGCATCAGTGCCAGATATAGTTAAACTGCCGAATGGACGCATAATAGTTTATGCAGTTGATGGAGCGAGACGCAGCAAGTCTGGCTTGATGGTTGCAATTTCTGACGACAATGGTGAAGCATGGCAGCAAGGATCATTGCAGTTGAAAAGCCCAAGGCAATTTGCAAGCGGCGCAGACCCAGAAGCAGTGTTTTTGCCTGATGGAAGAATAAGGCTGTACTATGTTGTCTTTCCAGCTCCACAACAACCTGGAATCATTGACACCCAATCCAAAAACAGGGTTCATAGCGCTTTGTCTTCCGATGGCATCCACTTTGAGGAAGAAGAAGGATTTAGATTTGAGTATCCTCAAATAACAGACCCCGATATTGCAAAGATTGGTGACAAGTGGCTTATGTATCTTGCACAAGGTCCAAGACTTATCGCTGCCCTTTCATCAGATGGCTTAATTTTCAAGTATGAAAAAATTATTAGGGAGCAGGGCTCTGTTTCAAATACCATAAATGTTGGAGAAAATCTATGGCGCCAGTTTTTTTGTGCTTTTGGTGAAATCAGAAGCGCCACAACATCCGATGGGGTTAACTGGAATAATGATGGAGGCAACAGATTAAAGCCAGACTCAAATACAATAATTTGTGATCCAGCGCCAGTCCAAGTTGATTCAAAATGGTTATTGTTTTATAAAGTAGGGCATCTTCCTAGACTTTGACTTTGCAAAATGGCATTATCACACATTCAAATCAAGCAAATAAGGGAGCATCTAGACAACTGCAAAAAGCCGTTGATTTTCTTTGATGACGACCAGGATGGATTGTGCTCGTTCCTTCAATTTTACCGCTACAAGCAGGAAGGCAAAGGCATAATTGTCAAGACAGCGCCTAAATTGAGCGCTGTTTTCCTGAACAAGGTCACTGAATACCAGCCGGACAAGATATTTATACTTGATGTTGCACTTGTAGAGCAGGGATTTCTGGATGAAGTCAAAGTCCCTGTTGTATGGGTGGACCATCACGGCCCATTCAAGATGGATAATGTTAAATACTTTAACCCAAGAATTTCAAACTGGGAAGACAATCATCCTACTTCTTATATGTGCTATCAAGTTGTTGGGAATGATTTGTGGATTGCAGCAATTGGCTGCATAGCAGACTGGTTTTTGCCGCCTTTTCTTAGCGATTTCAAGAAAGAATTTCCTGATTTGATAGACAAGCCGTACAAGACAGCAGGCGACATAATCTATAACACTAAATTCGGGGAGCTTGTCAAGATATTTTCTTTTGTATTGAAAGGCAGGACAGAGGAAGTCATGAAATTGATTAAAATTTTGACAAGAATAAAAAGCCCCTATGAGATACTGAATCAGGAGACAGCGCAAGGAAAATTTATTTATAAAAGGTATGAATATGTAAACAAGATTTTTGAGCCATTGCGCAAGGAAAGCTTAATGGCGATTGAGAAATCCAACGATAAAATCGCAATATTTACCTATAAGGATGACAAGTCAAGCTTCACAAGCGAATTGTCAAACGAGGCGATTTACAAGCATCCGGATAAAATAATCCTCATTGCAAGGGAGAAGAATGACGAGATGAAGTGCAGCTTGCGCTCAACAAAAATTATTTTGCCGCCAATTATTGAGAAAGCTTTAGTTGGATTAGATGGTTATGGCGGCGGGCACGAGCATGCCTGCGGATTGAATATTAAGACATATCATTTTAATGAGTTCTTGAGAAGATTTAAGGGAATGGTTTGAAAAAATTCGATAAAAAATATATCAAACAACTTCGCTTCCCAGCATCTGCAGAAGTTATATGGGAACCCAGCTCAGGAAAGTTGCACCATATCCCTTGACTTAAAAGTGCCGCAGAAAAAGCTGGTCTCCTTATTATGATTGCTTTCAAAGGACGCTCTCGTTTATTGATTGAAGAGTTATATTAGTTAGTTAATTAAAAACAAATCTTAAACTTTCAAATTCTGGTTTATAAAATTGATAATGTCATCTTTCTTCTTGTTTGTGTCCTTTGTTTTGATTCTCGATTCGTACAAATCAAGATTTTCCTTTTTAATCCTTGAATTTATCCTTGTTATCTTGTCATTGATTTTGTTCAATCTTGTGATTGCCATGTTCATCTTGTTCCTCATCTCGTTTGGCAATGACAAAACAAGCAGCTTGCTGCATTCGTTGTTGATGTAAAAAATCTTGCTTCCGCCAAATGTTTTCTGCTCCTCCTTCAGGAAATCTCTCCATGCCTCGTTGTAGGCGCCGTTGCTTTTCTTAAGGGTTAAAATCAACGCTTCCTTGTATGCCCTTGACTTGACAAGATGCAACTCAATCGAGTCATTGCTTCCTTCAATGTCATTGCTGAACTCAGAGATTGTTTCACCGTCAATGCCGTTAAAAGAGAAATACTCAATGGCTTCTAAACTCCTGTCTATGTCAATGTGAGAAATAATATTCTTGTAATCGTCCATGCCTACCACCCCTGTTTATGTGTGCTTTGGAGCAGGTAGTATAAATATTTATCTGAAAAAGGGATGGAGAAAATTGGGGCTTGGGGTCTCCGTCGCAGGCTTTTAAAAAGAAATATTTAAATACCTTTAAAGTAATTGTAAAATAAAAGAGGCGATAATATGAAACGTAGCAAGACCATAATTGAAAAACGCAACACACAACATCCCAGCCATCATTGGATGAATGGCGTTATTGTTGTTCTAATTCTTGTTTTAATAATCATTCTTGTTCAAGGTTTTTTTGATAATAACAGGGCTGCCACTGTTGGCGGAAACGTTGTTGGCGGAAGCAGTGCTCATGGCGCAGATCTTATCGTAAGCAGGATAATTGTGTCCAGGACAGCAGAGAGCATACAAGGGGTGTACGGTTATAAATACTTGGTAGCAGTAATTATTAAGAATATCGGCACAGCTCCTGTGTCGCGCCCATTCAACATTCTTGTGACTGCCCCGGGATATGATGGCGACCTACAGCGTACTAATAGAAAATTCTCACCAAAATGGGGAGGAACATGGATTGAGGGAGGAAAGGTGCTTATGCCTGGGGAAGAAATCGGCGGAGCCTGGTTATATCCCGTTTACCTCAGAGAACTTGGTGCGACTTATGAGGTAAGCGCAACTGTGGATTCCAGCTCGGAAATCCGTGAGTCAAATGAAGATAATAATAAACTAGTGAAACACTTTACACTTTATATGGAGCTTGGACAAGTGCCTAACGTACAAGCTATTGATTAGATGAGAAGCATTTCCTAATCTCTTGTTTTCTTATGAAGTTCAACGGAGGCGACAACTAAAAGGGATTTACGGTTTACTATCAAAGATAGGCGGGTTTTCGAATTGCATTTAACGCTTGACATGTCTGTTCAACGACCTGAGCCGAAGGCGAAAATGCAATGTGGCACGACTGAAAGGAGTGAGTTTTTTCTTCGGCGTTAAGAAATTTAAATCTCCAAAATTAGGATGGGGGACGGCTCACGTTATTTCTTACTCCAATTTAAATCCGTCAGAACAATATCAAATAATTTTTTATTCAAAAGTTTTTCTTCAATCTCCCTGTAATTCAAAATATTCCCCCGATTATCATAAACATTTTTATATAACTTAAGGGTATTTAAGATTTTCTTTGAATCTTCTCTTAAATTCTTAAAAAGAAATGGATGCAACGAAAGATGAATTGTTGGTTTATTTTGTTTTATAAATTCTGACATAGAAAGCAAAATAAGAACTTCTGCACCTTCGGCATCAATTTTTACAAAATTACAATCATTTATTTTAAACCGATTTATAAAATCATTAAATTTTAAACATCCTACAAAAAGAATGTCATCAGAATTCCTTTCTAATACTGAAGACATAGAATCTCCCAAACCAAACCTTGCGGAAATAGCCATTTTTCCAGTTATGTTTGATATTGCTCCATTATAGAGAGTAATCTTATTTATTAAATTTTTATTCAACTCAATGTTTGATTTTAATGATTGATATGCTACAAAATCGGGTTCGATAGCATAACAATGTTTTGAAAGTTGGCACCCATAAAGAACAGTTGGCCCTATCCAAGCACCAATATCAATGTAAGAATTGTTTTTATCCAAGAAATTATCAAATATGTTATAAGTTTCTTTTTCCCAGTTGTTATTTTGAACTTTTTCCCAAAAAGAGTCGATAAGAAAACTCATTAAGAAATTTACTAAAGCCCGCTTCAACTTATTAAAAAACGAACCCTCAAAAGAATTTACAAAAAAGAATTTGCCATTTTTTGTTACTTTCATAAAACTAAATTAATATCTTGATTTATTAAGTTATCGTTTTCGCGCGCCGTCTGGGTGGGTGATTGGATAATAATAGACTTAAATTTCAGCCGAAGAAAAAATTTGGACGACGAAAAATGAGAAGGAAACCTTTAGAGTAGGGCTCATTTTTCGGAGTCTGTTAATGCCTGTTTAGCGAGTCAGCCCTACGAGCGAAGCGGAGTGGGGATGACCTGCGCAAGCAGAGTTATGACGGAGGGGTATGGGGCAATTAATTAAGAAAAAATATAGCTCTTTTGCTCGGCACTTTCAGTTTTATAAAAATGTATTTTATTTTTGGATATTATTTTGTAGGGTACATGAAATACTTTAGAGTAACCTCCTTTATGGTGGATTGATATTATTACTGTGTCTTTAGCTTTACCACTAGGTTCTTTAACTGTAGTATTATATATTATAGAAACTGCCCTATATTTTTTCGATTCTTTTTTATAAAATTTAGTATATTTTTGTACCAATTTTTTTGAATTTGGAAACTCATTTCCCTCAAATATGTTTAGGTAACTAGATTTACCTTCCTTATCAATAAATGCTGTCAATGGATGAAATTCTTGAAATTGTTTCAAAAGACTTGTAGCCATATGATAAGACATTTTGTATAGCAGTTTTGTATCTTTTACAATTTGCTTATCCATTTTTTTTAGATATATTTGGAATCTACTAAATTAAACTTTCTATTTCAAGCCCCATACCCCGAGTAATAATTGAATATAACATCGGAATTTAACGAAGTTTTTCTCCTCGAAATTTTTTCCTCGTGAGGATTTTTGAGGCAACCCATGAATTTTCACTCCTGACAAAATTTTCAGAGATGGATTGGCATTTGGGAAAAATCGGGAAAACGCTTGGCGTTTTAGCTTTAGCGACCGATTTTTCCGTTTAACCCTTGTTATATTCTTTGCCAGTTACGTAGTTCTGGCAAACTTCGTCCGAAGAGTTGAGAAAGTCTCGTATCTTAAATGGCGTAAGCCTAATCAAATAAAAGGGTGAAGGGTTGGGGCTAAAATCGTAAAGTTTATATATTTAAACATATTATACATATTTACACATATCGGAGGTCGAGACTATGACAACAATGACTTTAGCAGTGCCATCAGAACTGAAAAATAAGATGGAAAAATTTCCAGAAATGAACTGGTCTGAGGTAGCAAGGCAAGCCTTTATGCAGAGAATAAAGGATTTGGAATTTTTAAGAAAATTTAAATCTGATAGCACTCTGACTGAAGAAGACGCATTGAGATTAGGAAGGGAATTAAACAAAAATCTGGCGAAAAGATACAGAAAGGCTTAATCATGGATTTAGTAATAGATTCAAATATTCTTTTTGCGGCTTTGCTAAAAGAAAGTGGAACTTCTGATATTTTATTTAAGCATACCCTCTATGCGCCAGAATTTATTTTTGAAGAATTTAAGAAATACAATGATTACCTTAAAGGTAAAACAAAAAGAACAGAAGAAGATTTTAACGAACTTTTTGATCACATCTTACTCCAATAGCATTTCTTGATGCAGAAGTATCAATTACTGTTGCAGGATACCAATTACCTTGAAATAGAACTTCAACTCTGTCTCCTCTCTGTGCGTAATTTCTTTGTGCTTCTGCAACCCTTGAATCAACTCCAATAATATGAATTAATCTAATATTTGACATATCAATTTCTACACCTCTGCTTAATCTTAACAAACCATCATTAAATCCTGATGGAGGTTCTTCTACAATTCCAACACTAGTCTTTCTAGAGTATCTATCATTTGCAAGCCCATATATTAGACTATATTTTTCAGTATCTGTAAATAGTCTTTGTGCTTCGGGATCACTTAAAGCACTTTCCAAAAGACTTTTTCTTGCATCTGCAGCAATCCTTGGATCACTTAAATCTGCTTTTTCTAAATACTCTAATCCTTTTGGAAAATGCATTAAATCTACCTGTCCAGGTTTTTGCAGGCTGTCCATTACCACTTCTCCAATAAATCCTGCTTGTGCCCTACTAATTCCACTTCTTGCAACCTCATATTCTGCCATGACGATATGTCCTTTTCTAACCTTGTATATAGCTTGGTCCATTGGACAATTAGGATCGCTTCTAATATTAACAAAATCATGAGGAGTTGATTCAGAAACTCGGAGTAATTCTCTCTCTGGAGTTTTACCAGAAGCTCTTATAGAATCATAAAGTTGTATTTGTTCTTCTAAAGATAAATCTGGAAATCTTCTTAATTCTTGGTCATTTATTTCTGCCATATATCTATATTGATAAATTCAATCATTTATAAACTTTGCTGTTATTACTACTCTTAAGGGATAGTAATTTGGATTAAGTCCCCTTTCCTTTCTATTAATTAGGTGTTCGCAAAAATTGCGTATAACTTATAGAATTAAACGAAGTCCTACGCCCTCGAAAATTTTTCCCTCGATTTTGAGGCAACCCACAAAATTTAACGGAACAGAGCTGAAATCAGAGATGAAAATTCAATTTGGATGAGCGACTGCAAGGAGCGAATCGTAAAACCCCTGTTTAGCGCCCTGAGCGAATGCGAAAGTGCAACGTGGTTGCTGAAAGCAAAGTTTTTTCGGGGGCTCGTTTCAATCAAGCGAATAAAGTGAGCAATAAAGAACTGCATTAAGGGGCACACTCTCAAAAGTATCAGGAATCGGGGCTCTTTTATGGAAAAATCTTTAAATTATAGCTCAGTCCATATAATGTAATGGTAAAGGGGCATAAAATAGAAAAGAAGGTGGAAGTAGAGGCTTTTCTTAATATTATTAAAAATTACACAAAAGACCAAATTAATACTACTGACCATACATTTTTTCGTTTAAGCGAAAAGCAGAGAAAGATTTTTAAAGATGAAGTACTTAAAGAGTATTTATCAGCTAAAATACCTGTATTGGTTGGCATCCAGTTTAACGGAAATTATGCAGTATTTTACGATTACAGCAAAAACGAGGTTTTAAGACTAATGCTTGATATTCAACCAAATAAAATTGAGATAGTTACATTTTATTTACCAGATAAAACACAAGTACCAAGATTGTAAAATGACTCAAAACAAATTAGAAGGAAAGGGAGAAGTTGATTATGATTACAAACATGATATACTATTTTTTAAAGTAAAGGATAGGGAATATGTTAAATCTATTGAATTATTAGATAATTTGGTAGTAGATGTAGATAAAGAAGGATTTTTGACTGGAATTCAAATATTTGATGCTGCTGAATATCTAAATATTGATAAGAAAAGTTTATTGAATATACCAAATTGGCAGTTTAATATTAATGTTCATGAAAATATTATAGAAATAAGATTGGTATTTCAAATCAAAGTTAGAAACAAGATTGTTGAAAAGAACCCAATTATTTCTCAACAGATAAACCAGAAATTGCCTAATTCTGAATTGGTTTGTGAAGCTGTGGTATAATCTACTCCTTTACCTGTTTTTCAACTTCTCTTTCTAATAAATCCCATTTGTCTTTGTAATCTTTAAAAGTTTCTCTCTGAACACCACTTGTTAGGTTTATTGTATAGGTATTTTTCCACACACCATCTTGCTGATAACTTGCTTTTTCCTTAATTTCCTTTGAGGGAACAATCCAAAAGTGGTCTTCATCAGCCCAATAAAATATAAAAAAATAATTATCGCTTGGCTCTTTCCTCATATAAAACTGATTAAAATACCCATCTTTTTTGTATTTTGCTTGTATCTCAATGTACCTACCATTTGGTAATCTTATTACAAAGTCTATGCCTTCATTATCATCTACAACCTCAAAAACATTATAGCCCCTTTTTAACAATTCTACAATTATTCTATATTCCCCCAGCTTCCCTCTTCTAATGCTCATAGTAGAATAAAAGTTATTTATTTAATGATGAGTTTTAATCTTCTTTTTTACTTTTAACATGTTTGTCTCCGACATGTTGTTGGATTATTATTTGATTTTGTTGTTTGGTAGGAGACAAAAATAATCCCAGAATAAACACAATAGCTCCTGCAATTATCAAAGGTATGCCAAGAATAGCCCCAATAATTGTAACTGTTAAAAGAAATCCTAGAAATATTATTACAGCACCTGCAATTAATAGACCACCTCTCATATTTTCATATTCAAAAGGTTCTACTATTTATATTATTCGTTTTGAGTGTGCCCCTATTTTAGTCGTTAGCCCCCGAAAAAATTGCGTATAACTTATAGGGTTAAACGAAGTGGCAATCCCTCGAAAATTTTGGCGAGGAAAAATGAGGCAACCCACATTTTTCACTCCTGACAAAATTTTCAGAGATGGATTGGCATTTGGGAAAAATCGGGAATTTTCTTGGAAAATTAGCATAGCGACCGATTTTTCCGTTTAACCCTTGTTAAAATCTTTTTCCATACGAAGTGTGGGAAAACTGCGTCCGCAGAGTTTTTGAGTTGCCGTAAATTCAGTTGCTGCAGTAGTTTTTTATTATAACGTTACCATATATTACTGCGAAGCAGTCTATCTATTCGTAATCGGGGGCTTTAGTTTGTTTTCGTCAGTAGTTCAGAATCGGGGGCTCGTTTTGGCTATTCTTTAGGGTTCGGGGGCGAAGAATAGCATAATTAATCATTTATTATTTTTTCTTTATTTTTAGTTAGTTTAGTTATGTTTATCGTCTTTTAAAAAGCATAAAGCTTAAATAGTAGTGATATATTATTATATAATTTGATATATATTGATAACATAGCAAAATGGCAAAGCGAATATTATTATCTGTACCTGAACCAATTCTTCATAAATTGGAAGCTGAAAAGCAAAAGTATTCTTACACTTCAATACAGGAAGTTATCTTAGAAATGTTGCGGGATAAACTGTTTATAGAAGCTGAGCATGTTCGTGAAACAAGAGGAAGGCCCAAGAAGATAAGGGAAGAGAAGATTCTTACAAGGAAGAAGATTTTTAGTAAGAAGGGGGGCCAATTTCTCTATAGACATAGTCAAATTGTTTGTTGCCTAATTAGAGACATATTTTAAAATAGGAATGTATATCTTATAAAAAATGGCATGGGATTATTATGAAATATTAGGATTAAGAAAGGGATGTTCTAAAGAAGATATCAAGAAAGCTTACTTAAATCTCGCCAAAAAATACCACCCAGACATAAATGACCAACCTGATGCTGAAGAACAGTTCAAGCTGGTGAACGAAGCCTATTCGGTGTTATATGATGATACAAAGCGAGAAGAATTTGAAGTTTCATTTGAAGATATCTTAAAGGCTGAAGCAGAATTTAAGGTTCAAATTAAGTATATAGATGTTTTCATAAGGTATATCGGATTAATGCAAAAATACAGGCCACTAAGAAAAACTATTTATGAGATTGTTATAGAAGATATATATGCAAATGTACTTGAAGCAACTTTCTTGGATTATGATGTGGAAGATAGAAGAATAAGGAGTGGAACCATAGTTTCCATCCGTTTAAAGGGAGTGTTACCAGAAGGAAAATCTTTATCTGAGTTTTCTGCATTGGGTATGATATTTCTTGTTAGGGGAGACAAGGTTTGTGTAGAAATACTAGATACCAAACAGGCAAAATTAGTAACTAAGAATAGGGCTAGGCTAATCCTTGAAGAAGATGTAAGATTTTTATTTAGCAATATCCAAAGGCATATGAATCTAATTATCGATAATCCAATAAAATACAAAAAATTTAGGAGCTTACTTACAGATATTTACACCGATGGTGCATTAGGCTTACCAGAAATAGGTATTTATGAACCAACTGGAACTAGTGATATTCAGTTTATTGATGACCTAAATAATGAGCAAAAAGAAGTTGTAAAAAAAACAATTGAAATTTATAATAATCCCGATGGTTACGTTCTTGCCGTTACTGGTCCTGGCGGAACTGGAAAAACGAAAACTACGGTAGAAATAATTAGACAGCTAATTAAATTAAAACCTGAAATGAAAATACTTGTAACTTCTTTCACAAATGTCGCTGTTGATAATGTTTTTGCTGTGCTATTAAAAGAGGAGGCATCTTTGAGAGAGAAAATGATTCGTGTTGCTTTTGAACAAAGAATTAGGCTCAAAGATGTCAAGACTGTGTGCCTTTCGAAGAAAAGGAAAGACAAAAAGGAATTGAAGATAGATATAATAAAAAAGCACAATATAGTTGGAGCTACTTTAGACAAACTAGGCACACCATTATTTGATAATTTTGAATTTGATTTAGCTATAATTGATGAATGCTCAATGATTGAATTCTCTAAAATAATGCTAGTAGCAGCAAAGACTCAGAAAATGTTATTGATAGGGGATGCTTACCAATTAAATCCGTTTTTAGATGACAATGTAAAACAGTACCTTAAAAGGAACGGTTTGACTAGTGGTGAGATTGAGCATTTAGAAAAATCATTCTTCTCGGATTTGGTTCTATATTTAAATACTACTAAATCTAGTGCTCTTGTGAAATTGATTTGCCAACACCGTTCTTACCCTGAGATTATTAAATTCTCCAATGATATGTTCTATAACAACATATTACATACAAAGATTACAGAGTATCAATTACAAAAATATAATTTTCTTTCCAAGATTAATTTTGATAATAATCTTGTAAAGGATGTTATTGATCCAAAAAAGAGAGTAGTTTGGATTGATTTAGTATCTCTTCCTTATAAATTAAAGTATAGCTCTAATAAGGATTGGGCAGACAAATTTCCTGGTCGGCAAATGAGATACTTCCATATTGCACAAGCAGCGATAACCATAATACTACTAAAAAGGTATCTTGAGGCTATTTATTATAGCCAATCAAAAACTGAACCAGAATACCGTGAAAAAATAGGAGTCATAGCACCATATAACGACCAAGTAGAATTAATTAGGAAGTACCTATACGAAAATCCTTCTTTAGACCCTTATTTACGAGACAAAATCAAGGAAGATCCCGTCAATAAGGCGCTCATAAAAGCCGAAACCTATATGCTTATGACAGACTTAGAAGTTGGCACAGTGCATAAATTTCAAGGTAGGGAAAAAGATATAATAATCTTTGATATCACATCCTACACTGGAGTTGGCGACCCAAAGATTTTACAAGACTATAAGATTCTGAATGTTGCCGTTACAAGAGCAAAATGCAAACTAATCATTATTGGAACTGTGAGGCCAGATTTAAATTACTATAGTGACCTCCATGATGAAAAATATGCCCATATAATTGGAGCGAAGGGGACGAATAGGGAATCATTGAATAAAAGGATAGGTTTACTAAAACAATTAGGGGCGTATAAGGCGGATTCATGCGGAGCATATTACGATAAAGATATTATGGAATACCTCCATGAGAACAAACAATTAGGAGAAGAATTCAAGAGTTTAATAGACACATTTGGTAGAATTGAAAATCAAATAATTGAGGCAGACATTGGGTATGACAGTTTATCAGAAGAGGAAGAATATGATCATAAACTTGATGAACTCTACAAGATCATTGATTTAAGTATTATTAAAGAATCTCTACTTGAAAAATTGCAAGACCCAATACTGAAGACTGAAGCAAGAAAGATATTTCCATCACTTAATGATTATGTCAAGAACGAATTTGCTAATTCCGGTTTGAATCAAAAAACTGTTAATCAAATAAGAAAACAGCTGGTAATATTTCTAGAAGAAGATGGACAAAAATTTATTGAGCAAGTAGCTCAGATAAACAAACAAGAAGAACTCCGTACCAAAATAGATAAATTTGGAGAGGTAACAAAAAATACTAAACCTGAAAGCATCGTCAATTATATGGCTTTTGTCAGCCAAGTAAAATTAAAGAAACTTGAGAAGCATATTCGTTATAAGAAAAAGCTTGAAGGACTCCTCAAAATTGACCTTCGTCAGTATTTTGATATTCTATCTCTTAATACAAGTGAAGAAAAGAAACAAGAGATTATCAAGAAAATAGATGATATGCCGAAATCAATGTTTGAATCTTATGGGGTGGATTTGTGCAAGACTTTAATCATGAACAAAACATTCAAAGCCAATCACTCTTTGGAGTGGTTAGAAAAAGTTGTAAGAGTACCAATTAAAGAAGGCTGGGCAGTGGATGTGTGGTTAGCATTAAGGTCAAATTATGATAAGCGGTTTGGTAGGGAAGACATTTAATCTATTTTTCCCACCATTCTTTAAACCCTTTCAGAATATTTGAAACAACACCCTCATTATTGGTCTGTTCCTTTTTTGGTTTTTGAGTATCAATAAGTGTTTGTTTGGATAATAACTCAATTTCAATGCCCTTATATTCTTCTTTTATTATCTTCAAAACTTTATCAGCTGGGTAATAGCTAATGGTTTTGGTTTGCTGGCATGGAGCTACTAAATCATTGAAGAAGCATTCATCTACTTCGATTGTGGGAATTAGCCCAAGAAATTTGAATTCTTCAGTATTTCTTAATATATTTTTTTTGTCCATAACATCTATATCCACAAGTGACCTTATTTTTCTGAACCTTTCAGAGTTAATTATTAACGCTCTAATTGAACTATTAATCTGATTTCTAAAATCTAAATCTGGCTCTTTCTTGGTAATAGCTTTTGAGGTGCCTCCAGATTGAGATTTGATTATTGCCGCAGGTTCTCTTAATAGAATACCACCTCCACCTTTAAACATCTCTTGCCTTTCACTTTGAGTCATTTTATATAGGAAAATATCTTTAAGTTTATAAATATTTATCAATTTTTGCGTCACTTAATGGATTATTTAGTTTGATAATATTAATAAAGAAATACATACTTATAGTCAGCATGAATGAAATTTTACCAATAAAAGCATCATGGCTTAATGACCATGAATATTGCGAATATAAATGGTACTTTCAGAATGTTTTAGGTGAAGAGATCCCAAAAACCACTGCAATGATAAGGGGCAATGAAATTCATGAAAAAAAAGAAAGCGAATTCTTAAAGGTTGCAGTGCCTACTACTAAGGAAGAATTCCTTAAAAGTACAAAATATACTATAACAAAGGAGATCCCCCTAAAGAAGGAATTTGAGGATTTTGTATTGTTAGGCGTCATTGATGAGTTGGGAATAGATGCTAATAATGTTTATGTGATAGATGATAAGCCACGTGCGAAACCTTATATGGGGGCTCGTAGGCAGGTATGGGCATATTGCCTCTTATTTGAATCAAACTTCAAGATAAACAAGAAGATATACTCTATAATTAGGGATAGAGACACAAATACCGAAGTTTGGAGAGAAGAATATACAGAGGATAATAAAAAAAGTGTTTTAGAAGTGATTGGTAGGATAAAAAAGCTTCTTCGAAAAGAGGTAAAACCTAAGACTTGTGAAATTCCGGCAAAATGCAATGCCTGTATATTACACCAGACAAAGAGATGTAAATATTCAGTTGGATATCAATAAATATATGTTCTATTTGAACTTTATCTGTCTCTTCTTAAACACCTTGTAATACCCCTCTATTAAGTCCAACCCAGCATATCCCGCCAAGAAGCTTAATACTTTCCCATAGCTTAATACAATTCCTGAAAATGCACCAACAGCTAAAACAACTACTGCATAAACCATAAATCCAGAATAGGCAATCTTCTTTTTTAGCTGAGTAATCTGTAATGAAACCACTAAAACTCTGACTATTGCGCCTAAAATTCCAAATCCTGCTGATATTATTAATTCGTTCATTTTTTCTTTAATATTATTGATTTAGGCATTACGCCTGTAAAAACATTTTCCAAAATGTCTGTGCCAACATAACCAGCTAAACAGGTGATTCTATAATCAGTATTGAAGACCGTGCCTAATAATCCGCCAATAACTCCTGAGATTATTAAGGTGATAAAGAAATATCCTTTATTTATGAGTGCTCCGTCATTAATGGCTTTGAGGAGGCCATACAAGGCTCTAACTAATCCTCCGAGAACTCCAACGAGGATGAATTCGATGAGCATGGCTATATCTGGAAGGATATTATATTTAAAGGTTTCTGAGAGTTTTTTTAAGACTGAGAAGGTTATGGTTGTGCCGAGTAAAAAATGAAAACATTAATTTAAAGATTCACTTCATTTGACCAAAATTTTTACTTACTTTAAATACGAGAGAGGGGGCTGGTGCTATGCACATATTGACTTTTACTTTGTAAAAGAAATTTATTAAGAATGATTATATCTTATTTTTTACTAGATTTTTCTCTATGGTCATCTCTACATAACATTTGACAATTTTCATCTATTGTTTTTCCGCCTTCGCTCCAAAGTTTGATATGGTCTGCTTCCATTTCCTCTATTTTGAAATGTTTTTTACATTTGGGGCAAATACCTTTTTGTCTTTCATACGCCTTTCTTTTTTGCTTATCTGTAAATGCTCGAATATTTAGATATCTTTCGTCCCTAGTTAAAACATAAAGATATATACCTTTATGGTTTGTAATGTCTTCATCTTGCATTAATTCAGATATTTCTGTTTCTAGTTTTTTTGAATCTAATTTTTTATTCTTGAACTTATTATATAACTCCCCCCATTCAATCCCTTTCATTTCTTTTCTATATTTTGGGAAAGTCTTTCTTACCCATTCAATTACTTTTTGGAAGTATTCCCATAATTCATCTGCATTTTTATCGTGTTGATGTTTAGACATATATTCTTCAATTTTTCCATCATTAATCCATGACAATACAGTTTCCAAGAGCTCTTGTCGGATTGGTGAACCGTTCATCAATTGTCCCCCATCACCAGCTAAAGAATGTGCTGCGCAATTTGTTTTACTAAAATGCAACTTAGCGTCTGAAAGCCAAGTTCCTGTGTATACGGCATTAAGAAGTTCTTGATCCGTTAATTTTTCTCCAGCTATATTTACAATTTTAAACCAATCTAATTTTTCTCTTTCTTTTCCTTCACAAAAGTAGATCATTAATTCATAATTTAAGATTTGATTTTGTTCATCTTTTGTTAAACTATGAAAATATTTCTCGTTTATTGAAAAGTCTCCTGCCACATATTGAGCAACACTTATGGTTCTTTGTTGTCCATCTAAGACCTCAAAACTTCCATCAGCTTTTTTTACCCAATACATTATGTTCAGTGGAAAATTTTTCCTTACGGTTTCAACTACTTCGTCTCGTTGCCTATCTCTATATACGAACTCTCTTTGATATTTAGGACGAATGTCTAGTTTTCCACCGTAGGCTGTTACACCCTCTTCAGCACTATCTTTGTAATCTTTTACTACATCTTTTATCGGGATTTTATGCAATTCTACTTTCATTTTTTGACATCCTTATTTTTAATTATAATTCTTCGATAAATTGTCTTACCATTTAAAGATGGCCCTCGTCCTCTCCATTCTGGATAAACAAGTCCATTGTCATCTAAACCTAGAATCTCAAATTGGTTGGGATTATATTTATTCATAAAAGTAATAGGAACACCCATTGCACCTTTATAATCAATAGGAATATTGTTGGTTTCTGAAACTTCTATTGCATCACAATTATCATACTTTGGATATTCGGCTTTGTTGTATTTTTTATATAGAATTAATTTTTCGTGACGCTTATGAGTATCCAGATTTGTAAACCAACAAGTATTGTTAGAAGAGACTATTCTGTTTCCATTTTCATCTATGCGAGCTTCTGTTCCACTTAATGGATAATGCTTTGGCACGATAAAACCTGAAAAATTACGATTACTATTTATGCCAATCCATATTTTATTATCCTTTATTAGAGGAAAAATTTCTTTGTAAGTAATCGCATTCCAAGTTCCGATAATCAAAAACTTTTTTTTGTATTTCATAAGTTGTCCTACGTACTCTCTGAACAATGAAAAAGGCGGGTTGGTAACAACAATGTCGGCCTGTTTTAGCAATTCAATACATTCATTACTACGAAAATCTCCTCCTTGTTTAAGAGGTGCTGATGTATTCGCATCACGTTCTAATAATAATTGAACATCAGATAAATCAATAGAACCATCTTTATTATAATCATCTACTTTATTTATTTCGATTTTAATGGGCTCTTTACCATTTATTCCCTTGATATCTAACAAAGGTAATTGACTACCAATGATGGGCGATCCACCATAAGAAGTCACAATAAGTTTTTTTAATCCAAAATTAATAAAATTAGCAGCAAAAAACTTAAAGAAATTACTTTCAAAAGGATCATCACAATTACAATAAACTACTTTATTTTTGAAGTGATTTTTGTAGTGCTTCAGTTCTTTTTCTATATCAGAAAGAACAGTGTAGAATTCATCATTCTTATTGCTCTTTGCATTGTGTATGTATTTGACTGAACCCTCTCTTGCCATATTTAAAACTTCCCTCTCTCTTTTTTTAATTGTTCTTCCATCATGATCTCGAACTGTCGTGATATTAGTAATCCTTTTTTCTTGCAAAATTCTTTGTAATTTTCATATAAATCTGAATTAACCCTCAATGTAATGTTTTTTGATTCCATTTTATTCCTCGTTTCCTGAAACAATTAAATCAAACTTCTCAATATTATAAATTTCTTCACAGATTGCTGTATAAAGTTCTATTCTATCAAGAATATCTTTCCTTTTGAAATGCTGATGATATTTAAAAGGGAGATTACTATTTTTGATGTAATTAATAAAATTTGGGTTTCTATCATAACATTGCTGATTAAGCGACTTTGCTAATAGATTCTGTCCATAGTAATGAGATAATTTTTCTTCGTAAGATAAATCTCCATAACTTTGATTAAATCCTCTTTGAACTAAAAGTAAAGCACCTATTGAATTTCGGAAATTTTCGAATTCATCTCTTTGCTCAAATTCGTCTCTGTGTTCTTCAAAACTATTAGCCCAAATATGCTCAATTTCAAATGGTTTTTTTAAATCTGGATCAACATAATTGTTAAATTTAGTTGGTATCCCAGATTGATTTTCAATATGCGTTGTAATTCTGGCTAAAAGAAATCTTATAAATCGTCTATTTTGCCCATGAAGAACTAAACTTTTCATTCCATCTAACCTATCTTCAAATTCTCTAACTTTACTTTTTAGTATTTGTGCAAGTTCTTCAATTGACTTATTTCTTATTTCCTTAACCAAGTTATACATTGTGTATCTAATTCCACTATGAGAATAATTCCTTCTATTAATGGACCTAAAAACCACAAACATTTCCAAGAAATAAGACACAAGTTGAAGTTTCTTATCAATTTTGTCTTCGGTATCATCAGGCTTCACAGGAGCCATAAGTAAAGGAAAATAAATGGACAATGCTAAACCTCTTTCTTCAATAAAATGAATTGATTCAAATTTATCAATCAGCTTATCAGTTGCCTCAAATATTTTTAAATATAATTTAGTAAAAAAAGCAAAATATTTCATAATTAAGTTATAGAAGTCATCACTAACAACTAAATTTAATTTCTCTTTATTATCCCTTACCCAACTATGAAATCGCGAACCTATTTTTTCAAAATCTTCATTCTCTGCTCCTTTCTTTCCAGGTCTGATTGTTTCAGCATATTTTGCCCTCAGCCACGCTTTAAAAAAGTCTAAATCTTCAGTTTCCTCTATCTTCTTTAATTCAAATATTGAACTCTTCCAGAATTCATTAATTTTATCTTTCTTTTCTACTCCTGCAACGTTGACTAAAATATACCCTTTAAGCATATCAGTAGGGGTTAAGCTTTTTCCCCTGTCATTCATAGTTTCAAAAATTGTATATGCATCATCATCAGAATAAGTAGTAATTTCAACAAAAACTACATATTCCATTAACCAGTCTATAAAATAAGGAAGAGCTTCTTCTTTGAGGTCATCTGGAAATAACTCATTAATGTCTTCATAGCGGTCAACAATATGTTTAACAGATTCTCCTTTCCCATTAGGGTCATAATCTTCTCCATTATATAACGCCTCCATACAATCTGCTCTATCCTCTACTTGCATATTAAAAGATTTTTTGGAGAATTTTTCTGAAAATATTAATTCCGAAACTTTTTTTATTTCAGAAGTTTTCCCTTTTTGTAAGTTGTTTAAGTATATTAATAATAAAGTAACAGTTGTTAGTCTTTGTTGCCCATCAATAATTGACTTTTTACCATCTTTTAAGCACAATAAGATTGAACCCAAATAGTATCTTGTGTAGTTTTCAACTTCTTCTCTATAATGATGGTCATTTTTTTCATAATTTGCAAAAAATTTCTCTGTTAAATCAATAATTAGTTGTTCAACATGTTTTCTCTCCCAAGTATATTCTCTTTGGAAAAAGTCAATAGAGTATTTAATGTTATCTAATACCTCTCTGACACTCTTATCTTTAGGTTCAATTAATTTTTTTAAAGCTTCCATTTTTAACTCTCTTAATACAAATATGCACAAATATATATAAATATTATTGTTTTAGTTGTATTTTGGAATTATTTTCCCTGCAAAGCGAGACTATCGCTAGCCCCAATTCTCATAACTCCCTTATCTCATCCTCAAACTCAACATATTCCTCCCTGTCAAGATTAAAATATCTGCCCGATTCTTCCATTACTTCTTCCACTAATGCCAGCATTGTTTCCAGAAGCTCTGCCCTATCTTCTGAAATGCCTTGGTCGGATTCTTCAACCTCATCAATTCCTGTCGTATAATAAATGTCTTTCTTTACTTCTTCCGGAAGCTTGTTCAGCTTTTTTATTGTGTCGCTTGTTAGCATATCAATCTCTTCCAAATCTTCCTGTAATGTTGTGAAGGATTCACAAATTTCAGTATAAGTTTTTCTGTCATTGCCTTTGTATCTTGAGGCATCAGAAATTTTAAGGATTTCGTCCAATTCTTTCTGAACGCCTTTTGTGGATTCAAATTTGGAGAATTTTTTAGCCAATTCATTTATCTTTTTCAAATTATTAACTGCGTTCTTGGCAAGCTTTGAATAATCAATTTTCTTTTTCGGAATCATTTTATTTAATGTTGATTTTGCTGTACCATATCATCATTTATAGTATTCTGTAAATTTCTTACTATTTGCCAAAATACCATAACCTAGTTTTTTTGGGCTAACTCCAGATTCTTTACCAGCACTTTCCATAAGGTACCTCATAGTCTCTTTTCTTTGTGGGAACAAAAACCCATTTTTGATTTGATATTTTTTGCAGTATTCCTTTAGTTTATTTGTGATTTCTTCACTAATCTGGATTTTATCAAAATTATAATGTTTTGCTGGGGCGACATTGATAAATCCATTGTTAAAATTTATGTCTTCAAATTTTATGGTCTTAAATTGATTTAAACCAATCCCTAAATGAAAAGCAAAATAGAAATAGTCTCTTTTCCTTTCATCAAGAACGTGCTTTGCTATTTTTAGTACTTCCTGCTCTGTGAGGAGTTCATCTTGTAATAAAATTTTTCTTGGTTTTTTTGAAAAGCTCCTTTTCCCTCCAACTATTTCAAATCTCACATGAGGATTGCTCTTTCTAACCATTTCACTTGTGATTCTCTTATTTATTTTTTTGGAAATTGATATGAATAAGTTTTGTATTCCTCTATGACCTAAAGGTTTTCCAACATTGCTTAAGAATAAATTTCCATCTTTTCTATTACCAATATACTTCTTCATTAACATTAATTCCTCGCTGGATAGATTTAATTTATTGATATCTCTAACTTTAAGCTTGATTAATTCTCCTGTTTTTAATCCTGCACTGCGTATTACTTTTATAATCAGTTTATCTCGTAAACTTGGTGCATATTTCACTATTTTATCCATCATCCCTTTGTCAATAAATGGTGGTTTTTTATGATGAATTTGAGGTCTCTTTGCTCCTTTTTCCCATTTTTTGTTTAGTATATTTTCAAAGATGTAATACAGAATCGCTTCTATATGCTGTATTTGACCAGCTGGGTATTTCTCATCAATCATTTTTTGAAGATAGTAATCTGCATCTTGACTATTGATTAAATCTGGATTTTTTCCGAAGAAATTAAAGAACTTCCTTGCTTGCCAGAGGTATGTTTCAATTGTAGATTCCCTTGAACCAGAATGTCTTAATTTTTTATCTAATTCTTTAAGTTTGTTATCTATAAAATCTCTTATAGTTTTAGCAGGGATACTCATAAATTCCTTTGAATCTCTTATAAAGTATTCTAAATATCCCAATGATAACTGAACAACTTCTTTTGGCGGAACTAAATATCTATGTTCTAAATCATTTCTATACTTATTCAAAAAAAGAATCTGGTCAGGTGCGAACAATTTTGTATTTTTAATAAATTCAAATTTATTTGGAAATTCTATTAGTTCTGATTTAGGCTTTTTTAGAATTTTTATATATTCAATTAACTGGTCAACTTGAGCGTGAAATCCCTTGGCGATACATCCATATGTGTTTATCAATACTCGTTCTTGGTTTCCATCTTTCAATTGGTTAAAGTTGAATCTTGCATATTCCAAAAATTTTGCAGGTGAAACTTGCTCCATATTTTGCGGTTAAACGACTCCTGAATATAAATTTTGCTTTTATTGTAATCAGTTAGCCCCCGATTCAGTTTCAGTTTATCGTTTCGTAAAGCCCCCCGATTACGCTAGTTATAATAAAAAATTTTGTTTAAGCTTTGTTATGTGACAATAAGAATTATTTCACATGTCGAAAATCGCAAAAATAAATTTCAAATACTTACGATTTTCGAGCATGCTCAAAAACCACAACAAATTATAATAAATCTTGATGGTTTTTGACATTTTTTATTTTTTCTGTGAGATTAAACGAAGGCAGCAACTAAAGAATTTACGGTTTACCGGCAACTTTATCGTCGGCAACTCAAAAATTGATTTTAACAACTATTAAACGCAGTTTTAATTGCTGTTTAATAGCTTGTTAAATGAGTTAAAGCGAAGTTTTTATATACTTTATCGGAAGAATTGAGATTAAGGAAATACTCAAAGCAAACAGATAAAGCATACTTATCAATAATTAGGAGTTTTATCCACTCTGAATTAAGCCCAAGAGAATTCTTGCTGAAATATTCAGACAAAAGCAGGTCATACATGAGGTCAGCTTACTTTGCATTGAAGTTCTTCCATGAAAATGTTCTGAACAAGAAATTTGATGAGAAAATCCCTTTGGCAAAAAACAAGGGAAAGCTTCCTGTAGTTTTGAATAAAGATGAAGTGAATAAATTGTTTGAATCAACGCTGAACATCAAGCACAGGCTGGTTTTGATGTTTTTTTATTATTCTGGCATAAGAGCTAATGAAATAGTCAATCTGAAATGGGAAGACATTGATTTCCAAAGAGGCACAATCCATCTTAAGACAGCAAAAGGCGATAAAGAAAGAATAGTATTTTTTCATGAAAAACTGAAAAGTTTTATTGAATATTTTAACTTGAAGAAAGATGGATATGTCTTCCTTTCCAATTTTGGCAAGAAATATGATAAGCGGACAGTGCAGACAATTGTTAAAAAGGCTGCCAGAAAAGCCGCAATAGGCAAAAAAGTCACTCCTCATATTTTAAGGCACAGCTTTGCGACACATTTGCTGGAAGCAGGCGCAGATATTAGGCATATCCAGAAATTATTGGGGCACTCAAATCTCCAGACAACTCAGATTTATACGCATGTAGCGAATAAAGATATAAAAAAGCTGGCAAATCTCATTTAATCCAAAAACCGACATTTTAAGTCAAATCATTAAGTATACATATTTAACATCTTATACCAACAATATGTGACCCTTGTTCTTTCCTAAGGTTAGGGTACTCCGCAACTTCAGTTTTGTTATCTTGTATCTATCAAGCAATACTTTAATACGAGGGTTACCTACTCCACTCAGGAGAGCGCATAGGTCTCGGATTGTTTTAATTTTTGAAAGTGGACACTTAACAACTTCACTTTACACAACAATAACCTTTAAATATCACCAACATAGCTGAATTCTCATGGAAGGACAGGCTCCAAGCGATAACCTAGCAATACACCAGATAGCAATAGCAGAGCAGGCATTAAAAGCAACAAGGATAAACAAGATAGTCATGCAGGGGTTCAAGTCCTTTGCCAAGCACACTGAAATACTCTTTGGAGGTAATTTCAACTGCGTTCTAGGCCCAAACGGAGCTGGAAAATCTAATGTCTTAGATGCACTATGCTTTGTTCTCGGCAAGTCTTCCTCAAGGGACTTAAGGGCAGAAAAGTCAGCCAACCTTATCTATAATGGCGGCAAAACAAAAAAGCCGGCAAAGCATGGCGAGGTAAGCATTTACTTTGACAACACAAGCAAGGTGTTCCCAACAGAAGACAAGGAAGTAAAAATATCTAGGATTGTAAGGCAGAACGGGCAGTCAATTTACAAGATTAATGACAAAGCAATGACAAGGCAGCAGATAACAAATCTTCTTTCACTGGCAAAAATAGACCCTGATGGCTACAACATAATACTTCAAGGAGACATAATAAAGTTTGTGGAGATGCATCCTGAAGACAGGAGGAAGCTTATAGAGGACATTGCAGGCATTTCAGTCTATGAGGAGAGAAAGCACAAGGCAATGATTGAACTTGAGAAGGTTGAGCAGCATTTAAGGGAAACAGATTTAATCCTTACAGAAAGAAGCACTTACCTTAAAGAGCTGAGGAAGGACAGGGACCAGGCATTGAAATACAAGAACATGACTGACAACATAAAGAAATACAAGGCAAGTTATTTGAAAATCCAGGTTGACAAGAAAGATGCTGAAAAAAGGCAGGTACAGGATAAGATAGATGCAGGCAGCAAGGAGCTTGAATCCTTAAGGGAGAAAATTGCAAAATTAAAGCAGGAAAACGAGGAAAAGAAAAGGCAGATAGAGGCAATATCAAAGGAAATTGAAGAGAAAGGGGAAATTGAGCAAGTAAAGCTCAACAAGGAAGTCGAGACATTGAAGATTGACCTGACAAAGCATAATTCAAGAATTGACACGCTAAAAAACGAGCTGAGCAAGATAAAACAGAGAAGGAATGACTTGAAGGAAAGCATTGGAGATGTGGAAAACAGAATAATACAACTAACAAAAGAAAAAGATGATTATGGGGGGCAGATTAAATCCCTGAATAAAGACAGGGAAACAATAAGCAGCAAGATACTGAAGTTCAAGGAAAAGAACCAGATGGATAATATTGCTGATATAGAAAGAAAAGTGGAGGAGATTGACAAAAAGGCAGAAGAGCTGCAAAAAGAAACGACTTCCTTGAGGGAAAGCCAGCACAATCTTATAAGAGAGAAAGACAGGATTAACCACGAAATCAGCTTGATAGAAGACAGGATGCAGAAAGTCATTGATGTCGAGAGAGAGCACAGGCAGCAGATGGAGCTTTTGAAGGACAAGAGGCAGAATTTCAAGAGCACAACATTGGAGCTCAATAAATGCCTTGACGAGGACTCGAGTTTGGCTATTCAGCTTTCCGAAGCAAGAAGAAAACTAAATAACCTTAATGAGGAGCTTGCAAAATTGCGAGCCAAAGACATAACAATAAGGGAAGTAGCAAGAGGGGATTTGGCTGTAAAGAAAATTCTTGAGCTTAAAGGCAAAAGGGAGGGAATTTACGGCACAATTGCCGACCTAGGCAATGTAAGCTCAAAATATGCCGTTGCCCTTGAAATGGCAGCAGGATCAAGAATTAAAAGCATTGTTGTTGAGACAGACAAGCTTGCGGCAGAGCTTATAAATTACCTCAAGGAAAACAGGCTGGGGACAGCCACATTCCTGCCGTTGAACAAGCTGAATGCAAAGGAGCCAAGCCAGGAAGCCAAAAAGCTGTTGGGGGCGAAAGGAGTGCACGACTTGGCTATAAGCTTAGTTTCCTATGAGCAGAAATTCAAGAAAGTATTCTCCTATGTTTTTTCTGATGCATTAATTGTTGACAACATACATGCTGCGACTAGACTGGGCATTGGGAAGGCAAAGTTTGTCACCCTTGACGGGGATGTTGCAGAGGTAAGCGGGGCAATGCACGGCGGTTTTAGAGAGCGAAAGAAAGAGGCATTCGGATTCAAGGAAAGGGAAGTAGCTGAAAGCATTGCAGAGAATGATAAAAAAGTGCAGGAGCTTGAAAATATAATATCTGTACTTGAAAAAAGGAGAAGCGGGAACGAGGCAAAAATAACAGAGCTGAGGGAGAAAAAGGCAGTCCTTGAAGGCGAGATTATCAAGTCAGAAACCTCAATGCATTTAGAGACAGGCGACACAGAGGCATCAAGGCAGCAGCAGAAGGCATTTCAATCAAAAGAAAAGGACATTGACAATGAAATAAATAAAATAATCAGCAAGATATCAGACTGCAACAAGGAATTGACAAATCTAAAAATTGAAAAGCAAAAATTGAGGAATGCAATTGCGCAGCTCAACGACCCAACATTGCTTGCAGAGCTCAACACTTTCGAGCAGAAATTCAAGCAGCTGAGCGAAGAGATAATAAGGCTAAGCTCTGAGATAAAGAACATAGATGCGCAGATAATAAACATATTCCTGCCTGACAAGGAGAAGACGGAAAAAATACTCAAGCAGCTTGACAAGGACGAGGAAGATTTCAACAATGAACAAAAGAGATTACAGGATTCAATTTCACAAAAAGAATTATTGCTCAAGGAGAAAGAGAATCTTGCAAAAGAGTTCTATACAAAATTCAAGTCATTGTTCGGCAAGCAGGGACAAATAAATGAGGAAATACAGAAGAATGAACTTGGAATTGATAAGCTTATTGAGGAAAGCAGGCAAGTAGAAATAAAGGTTAATTTTAACTCTCTAAAAAATGCTGAAATAGCCGCACAATTAGCTGCATTAAACCAGGAATTCGGGCAGTACGAAGGGGTGAAGCTCGACATGGAGAAGACAGAAGAGCAGCTGAAAAATGAAATCTCAAAATTTGAGAGGATGAGGGAGGAAATCGGCTCGGTAAACATGAGGGCTTTGGAAGTTTATGACGAGGCAGAAAGGCAGTACAATGAATTTTTGGAGAAGAAGGAAAAGCTCGGAAAGGAGAAGGGAGATGTATTGGCCATGATGAATGAGATAGAAGGGAAGAAAAAGGAATTGTTTATGGGGACATTCGAGGTTGTGGATAAAAATTTCAAGAACTTCTTCGGGATGCTTACGACAAAGGGGGCAGAGGCAAACCTTGTAATTGAAAATGAGGAAAATCCCTTTGAGGCAGGGGTCAGGATAAACGTCAAGATAACGGGAAGCAAGTTTCTGGACATAAGGGGGCTTTCAGGCGGGGAAAAGACATTAACTGCCTTGGCGTTCATCTTTGCGATACAGGAGCACGAACCAGCTTCTTTCTATGTGCTTGACGAGGTTGATGCGGCATTGGACAAGCACAACAGCGAGAAGCTTGCAAAGCTTATAAGAAAATACGCTGAGAAAGCCCAGTACATAATGATAAGCCACAATGACAATGTAGTATCAGAGGCAGACATACTTTACGGGGTTTCAATGAACCAAGATGGCGTATCGCAAGTAGTGAGCTTGAAGATTTAGCGATTAAATATCACATACACTTTCTTAATAAAAATAAGCCAAATCACAAAAAAAATCTGGAAAAAGAATGTTGCAATTTGTAATAGTAATAATATAATATTATTATTTCTGAAGATATAGGCTAATCCAGCCATAGAAGTTAAAAGATATATAGCAGAAATTTCATTCCTTATTTTTATTGTTATATATTTTTTTATTTTATCATTGTTAGAAGAATTGTATATCATTCTATATTTTATAATGGCGAATGTAAATAACAATGCAAATATAATACTCCATATTACTAGCTTTTGAAAATATAACACTCCAACTAGTAATAAAGCTAAAAGAAATATATCAATAATATAGTTTGTTATATCTTCTTTGGCTTTTAGGTAATTTATTATGTAATGAGCACCCAACCATATATGCAAAATGAGCACGAACGTAGACATATACATTAGTAAACTGCCGAAATCCTTAACCTTATTCATCGAAAATAATAGGATTACAATCAATAGTAGCATGAATATATTAAGAAATATTGATTTAGATGCAATCAACTTGTTGTTTAATGTTTTTTTCTTCATAGTGACTGCACAAAATCTCGTTATTTATTTTCTCTCCTTCAAGTTGTAGCTTCCATAATAATTTCTTTTTATAATTCTAAGCAGTCCTAATAAAAAAAATATTCTTGCCTGTCTGAATCTTCCGAGTCTTTCCGCCATTCTTACAGAAACATTAACATTTACTGGGAGAATATCATACCTAGTATCTTTTGGAAGCTTATTAGCAAAATCGAGGTCAACGAACCACGGAACTTTTTCGTCAAAACCACCAATTTTGAAGAAGAAATTTTTTTTGACAAAAAAGCAAAGGCTAGGAACAACTGGATTAATTTTCTTAAAAGAAAAACAAAAAGAATTAAATATTATGTGGGTGATTTTATCGATGAATTTACCATCAATTGGTTTTATGTAGCAAGATGCAACGTCCAAGTTTTTTTTTGTGAATTCTTGGAAATTCTTTGTTAAAAATTTTTTGGGCATCACTGCATCGGCATCAATTATTAATAAGATGTCCCCTTTAGCTGCTCTAGCACCATTATTTTTGCCTACAGCATGATTGCCTCCTTTAACTATTCTGCACCCATACCTATTTGCTATGTCTCTGGTTGAATCCTTTGAGTTCGCATCTGCAACTATTACTTCGTATTTTTGCTTGAAATTCTGCTTTTTGATTGAGCTCAATAATTTCGGCAGATATTTTTCCTCATTTAAAGTTGGAATCACTATACTTAGCATATTTGACGCTATTTGAGTTTCCTTTATAAAATTATTTGGGCATAAAAATACACAACATTTAAATATTTATACCTTTTTTGCCATTTTGGAGTGGTGTACATTGGGGTTAAGAAAGGATTTTTTGGTTCATAAATCAAAGACAATGGAGTCCTTCAGGTTTGTCAGAGCAGACATATCAGGCATTAACAACCGGCTGGAGCACATAGATGCCCGGCTTTCTTCCATAGAATCAGGGATCTCTGCGATTAAGGGTGAATTATCAAATATGGAAAGCCAAACATACAAGAATGCGTCAGATATAAGCATGCAAAATAATCTTAATTTAAATGCCCAATCAAAAATTGATGTAATAGGCAAGTCAATATCCGGCTCAATAGAGTCGATAAACTCCCTTGGCAAAGGCATAAACAATATTTTGTCAAAACAGCAGGAAACAGCAAGAAAAATTTCAAGCCACGACTCTTCTATAAGGAAGCTTTTTGCAGCTTCAAAAAAATATTCAGCCAAAGAAAAGAAGCTTAATTCTGCATTAAAAAAATCGCAAGGCGATATTAAGAAATTAAAGTTGATTGCTCCCAAGAAAGCGGGCTCTTTTAGGGCAAGAAAATCAGGCAAAAAAATAATTCATAAAAAGCCAGCCGTGAAAGCAAAGGCGCCTTCCAAGAAGATTGTCAAGCAAACAACAAAAACAGTAACAGAAATTAAAAAATAAATGCGTCGGCCGGGAATTCCATAACGATGAAGTTGTTTGGCTTTGATGCAAGCGGCTTTTTAGTGCATTTATCGACAAGCCGCTCTCGCGCTTGTTGTTTTTAACGCCCTTTCTAATCTGCTTTTTCTTCGCCGTTGTTTTGAACCCGGATACCGAGCTTGGAAGGCTCGAGTCATAGCCATTAGACCACCGACGCAAAGTAGAAGTTTTAAATTTGGGTTTATAAAAGTAATGGTTATTTGCCGGTTATAATCTCTATGACATCTCTATGTTTTAATTTATGCTCTTTTCCAATGACAAGCTTAGTCTTTTGGTCTATTGCCTTTATAAAATTATTGCCTATGTCTGTATGAACCTTAAATGCAAATTCTACGGCAGTTATGTCCCTTGGCACTAAGAAACAATCAGGCAATGTATTCCCTTCCTTGTCAGTCAGTTTGCTTGTTGCCACAGGATAAGCCGCAATATAATTCAAAAGCTCAAAAACAGCCATGTCAAGCACTTTCTGCACTCCTGTAGAGCCGTATTTCTGGAGCACCCCTGTCTTTATGAATTCCAGCGCATTTTTCTGCTTTTCATTCAGTTTTGACTCATCTACAATCTCAAAATCAGTGTCGCCTGAAGCATAGCTTATCAAGCCGTGCTTTGCCGCTTCCCTTAATGCCAGCTCTGCTTCTGCACTGCAAGGCACAAGCAAATGCTGCGGAAATTCCTGCTTTAGCCTCTCAAAATTTTCATCTGCTCCGTTTACGTCTATTTTATTGCATGCAATTATCATCGGCTTTGTCGCAGTCCTGAGCAATGTCGCAATGCTCATTAATGCAGCTTTGTCCCATTTCATTATGTCTGAATCAAGCTTTAGTTTTTGCATCACTTTTTCAATCAACTTTTCATTCACCCTTAATGCGCTTAGCTGCTTGGCAACTGCTTTGTTCAGCTCGGGCTTCTCCTGGTTTACACTTCTTGCAAACCTGTCCCAGCCTTTTTCTATCAGCCTCAAATACCACATATCTAGCTCGTGCTCAAGAAACTTAATGTCATTAGCGGGGTCGTAGCTTAAAGGCGTGACTGATTCGCCTTTCTCACTTGTTGCGCCGGCAACATCTATTATGTGTATAAGGACATCTGCCTGGTTCAAATCATCAAGAAACTGGTTGCCCATGCCCTTGCCTTCATGGGCGCCTGGAACCAATCCAGCCACATCAAGAAGTTCGACAGGCACAAATCTAATGTTCCCAATACAATACCCGAATCTTGGTTTGCATTTAACATTGAATTCTTTGTCTGCGCAATCGACTCGTACATAACCTGTTCCGCGATTAGGATGGATTGTTGTGAAAGGGTAATTTGCTATTTCCACATTTGCAAGGGTTTGCGCCTTGAAGAATGTGCTCTTTCCGCAGTTTGGCTTGCCGACGATTCCTATTAGCATAGGAACTTCTAAACAAGGTTTCATTAAAAAATTTTCCAAAATTATAGCGACAAATAGAAAGCTTTATAAATGAATTTTTCAAGGAAATTAGTCATGAGAGAAATATCAATCCCAGAGTTTAAAGTCAAATATAGTGATGTTTTTTCTTTGAGAAACTTATACATAATGCTTCATGAGCTTCTTCTTGAAGAAGGATGGCTGGGCATGGAAGGCGATTCAGATCATGCTGACGTAGAAACACTCTATTCTGAAAATGTTTACCAGCGCGGAATTCATCGAGGCGGAAAAGAGGTTTGGTTCTGGTGGCGCGCCAAGAAATTACTTGAGGGAAAGTATAGCGGTTATATAAGGAATAAGCTCGATATAGACGCCCATGTTGTTTACCTCCAAACAGTGGAAGTTGTTCATCAAGGCAAAAAAATGAACGTGCAAAAAGGCGAAATAGAGATGTTTTTTAGAGCCAGAATGGAGTTGGATTACAATAATGAATGGGAAAACCACAAATTTCTGAAATATATAAAGCCGCTTTATGAGAAAAGAGTGATACATACAGAGCTGGAAAAGAGAGAAAAAGAGCTCTGGCGCGATGTCTACAGGATACAAAACAAGATAAAGCAATATCTGCAGTTAAGAACATTCATACCAGTTCCAGAGCCGTTCTTCCCGAGACAGTTCGGATGGGAGGAATAAATTTTAATATAATTCTTAATTAAATTTTCAATCCGCCTTCGGCAAATTTTAGTGCTCGGCTCGGTTTTTTCTGCCATTAAACCTCACCTCGCCTATCTATTCAATAAAACTCATGCAGTGATTTGTGAGCGAGTGATTCGCTCACTCGCATGCCACTGTCCTGAGCTGGGTTCCCATATTACCTTTGCAGATGCTGGGAAGCGAATATTTTTTGATTTAATTTTATTTCAATGCTGGATTATTGTGTTGAATTTATTTCCAAAACTTATTTAAATTGACTTCTAAACCTTAACTTTTTTAGAACGCCTCCGTAGCATAGCAGCTATTGCGGCGGATTGTCTAGCCGAAACTTGTAGCTGCTGCAAGCCATCCGCAGGTCCAATGACCGGATTGAGGTCGCCGGTGCAACTCCGGCCGGAGGCTTTTAACTAAAAATAAAATGCCCAGCAACGAAATAGAAAAACAATATAACGAGCTTAGGAAAAAGCACAAGCTTCCAGAATTCAAGGATTTTGACTTTGAGTTTGAGATAAGCGATTTGGAAGAGACAAACTTTCTGCTCAGAGCCATAGTCAGAAGGATTGCCGAAAAGCTTGATTTCTACACAACAATGCTTGAGGAGATTCTGCAGCCAGATACTTCAAATCTTTATGCAATGCATGAAACAAGAAATTTTAGCGACACTGAAAAGAATAAGATGTATGACTTATACAGGAAGCTTATGGATTATAACAGGCAGTCAATAGAGGTTGCTTTGAACCATGATGAAAAGGAAGAAGTTGATTTTATTAACCGCTTTTTTGATGACTGGAAAGAATTAAAAAAAGAATTACTAATGTATATAAAGAAGATGAGGGCTTCTTGGAATGAAGAAGTCGATATAAAAGAGGATGTAGGCTATCTCGGGTAAAATGCAACTGCTGATTTTTGGCCCGCCTGGAGTCGGGAAAGGAACTTTGTCTGGAATGATTTCCGATAAATACAAAATCCCACATGTTTCTACAGGGGATATTTTTAGGAACGAGATAAAAAGCGGCAACAGCGAGCTAAAGGACTATGTTGAGAAAGGATTGCTTGTGCCTAACATGGTTGTGAACAAGATAGTGGAGAAGGCGCTAAGGGAAGACAGCTTCAAAAACGGCTTTATACTTGACGGCTATCCAAGGACTTTAGACCAAGCAGAATTTCTTGAAAATGCTTTGTGGAAAATCAAGAAAAAAATAGACTTGGTTTTAAATCTTGTCGCTTCTGAAGAAACTATTGTTGAAAGGCTGACTGCAAGAAGGAACTGCAGCAAATGCGGAGCAATGTATAATCTCATTACAATGAAGCCGAAGAAGAAAGATGTATGCGACAAGTGCGGCAGCCCTCTTGTAATGCGAAAGGACGATGAGCCGGAAACTGTAAGGAAAAGGATACAAGTTTATGGGCAGGAAACATCTCCGTTAGTTGATTATTACAAAAAGAAAAAACTGCTTGTTGATGTCGATGCTTCAAAGAAGCCAAAAGAGGTTTTCAAGGAAGCGGTTAAGATTATGGAAGAAAGAATTCCAAAGCAACAGTAGCATAGCAGCTTTTCGGCAAAGTAAAATTAATTTTTATTTTTTGCTTGTTTTGATTTAAATAATCATTTGCAATTTCCACAATCTTGAATTTTGTTTCAAAAAACAAATCCCTGAAGCCGCCTTCTGAAGAGAGTTCAGGAATCTGGTTTATTATGAAATCCCTTGGAGCTATTTGTTCTTCGCCGATTATTTTTTTGATAATGTTTTTTTGAGGTTTATTTTTTATTGAGTTTATTTCAAAATCAAACCCAACTATTGGAATTTTAATGTTTTTTAGTTTTTTGGTATAGTTTTTATTGTATTTTATGTGTTCCTCAGCAATTTTGTTAAACAAATATGACTGGTAAGAGTGTACAAACAATCTTCTTGTTTTTAACGGAATCAATCTCAATGCCTCAATGTAATTGTTTTTGTTTTTTTCAATATATTGTTTTATTTCATCTTCAATATTTCCATTATTTTCCAGCAATAATCCAACTGCTTTCTTAAAATCCCTTTTTACTATGCTTTTTCCAACCAGATGATTGTTTTTGCTGAATCTTTGAGGGCCAAATAGATTCGGAATTTTTAGCTTTTTATTTTGTGATTGTTTTATTTTTTTGATATTATTTTCGTCTAAATTCCTTATTACAATAACAAATTCATTACCTTCCAAATCTCCCAAAGAAATCGGTTCATTGCCATTGCCCAAATATTTCAATCCAATATTTTTTAATCCAATATTTTCAAATTTTTTGCTTCCCTTTAAGACTGATATTTTTTGTTCTGTTACTGCATTTTTGTCCTTGTTCCCTGCAAACCCAAAATGCTTTAATTGAATTTTGAACTTCTTTGATAAAATTTGCAATGCGTCAATTGTTGTATAGTTAGTTTTTTTGAGAATAAAATAAGAATACAATCCATTATTTTGAATATTAACATTACTTATTTCTTTTACTGTGAAATCCTCTGGGAGCTGTTTTATTTTATACATAATGGATATTGTTAAAGTAGATAACGCTTGATTCCTGTTTTGCTCAATTTTTCCCTGAGCCATTCGCCAATCTTGAATGTTCCATAGGTTATGAAATATGCGGCAAATACGTCAATGCTGTAATGCTGGTGCATTGCCAGAACCGTAAACGCCATTATAATTGATAAGACAAGAAAGAGATATTTGATCTTCTCGTGCTTAAACACAAAAAACCCAATCAGAATAAAGGCAGTATGCCCTGAAAAAAACATATCGTTCTGGAAGTATAGCCAGTTAAGCGGCTTAGGCAGGGACACCTGTATTGCATCCGCCGGCACTTTAAGATGGGTTAAGGAAATGAAAATGCTCCTGACAACCACAAGCAGGCTAAAGTGATAAACCGCCTCGTGAAACTTATGTATCCTTGCAAATAAAGGGAATACAAAAATCAAGAAGAACGGAGCCCACCAGCCTAGTATGAAAAGAGGTGTTAAGTCTATAGGAGGAATTAAATTTAATATAAGGTCGTTAACAGTGGAGGTTTCGACTTTTGAAGTGTAGTTGCTGAAGTAAAAATTGGCAATTGCTGCAATAACAAGGAGAATTAGCGAGATAAATATTCTTTTTTTGTAAAATGAGAATTCTTTTAGCCATTTATTTAGGTTATAATTCATTTCCCAACCAATTTAATCACATCAATCATCCTCTCGCTGAAGCCCCATTCGTTGTCGTACCATGCAATGACTTTTACGAAATTGCCACCTATAACATTTGTAAGCTCAGAGTCAAATATGGAAGAATTCGGGTCTGCTATAATATCAGCAGAAACCAATGACTCAACTGAATATTCAACAATACCTTTCAGCTTGCTTGCCGCATCTTTAAATGCTTTGTTTATCTCTTCTTTTGTGACGCTTTTTTCAAGCTCACATACAAAGTCAGTAACTGAGCCAGTTGCAACAGGCACTCTGAAAGCTAACCCATCAAGCTTTCCTTTCAATTCTGGAATAACCTCAGCAACTGACTTTGCAGCGCCTGTTGTTGTCGGTATGATTGACAAAGCAGCATGCCTTGCCCTTCTCAAGTCCTTGTGAGGAGCATCCACTAATCTTTGGTCTGCAGTATAAGCATGAATTGTTGTCATGAATCCCCTTTTAACTCCAAAATTGTCATGAAGGATTTTTACAACAGGAGCAAGGCAGTTTGTTGTGCAGGAAGCATTTGAAACAATATGGTGATTATTTTTGTCATACATCTTTTCATTAACGCCCATGACAATCGTAATGTCAGGGTTTTTCGCAGGAGCGCTTATCAAAACTTTCTTTGCGCCTGCATTCAAGTGCTGCTGTGCGCCTTCTCTGTCTGTGAACTTGCCAGTGCTTTCAACAACAACATCAATTTCCATGTCTTTCCAAGGAAGTTTTGAAGGATCCAGAATCGATAAAACCTTTATTTTTTTGCCGTCAATAATCAAAGAATCGTCTGTATACTCTACTTTGCCTTCGTATCTTCTATAAACAGAATCATGCTTGAAAAGATGCGCCAAGGTTTTTGCATCTGTTATGTCATTCACAGCAACCCAGTTTATGTCTTTATATTTAATGCCTGCACGAAGAACTAATCTGCCAATCCTTCCAAAGCCGTTTATTGCTACATTAACCATAAAACCACCCTTTTTGATTTGATAAATTTATTTTAATTTTTTAAAAACAATGATTATTTTTTATTTCAATCAACGGGCTTCCCTGTAAACTACTTTTGTGATAAGGGAGCCACAGCCACTTCTTCTCGCACTATAAGCTTAGGATAAAGTGCCTGAAGCACAAGCGGATTACTTTTTTCACGCTATCGAAAATGCTTCACATTTTCGGAAGTTCCAAAAATCCAAAGGATTTTTGATACTGTGAATATAAAAGTCGCTCTAGTATTTTTTTGATTTTATTGGAAATTTTTTTACTCCATTAAATTTTTAGTTATAAACCAAAAAGATTATAGGTTATATAAAAAGGTTGTGGGTTTTATTGATATTCATCTACATAATTTATATACTTCTCTGTCTTAACATATGATATGAACTCAAAATTGAAAAATAAATTAAGAGCGATTTTTAATAAACACGATCCTATAGGTATTTACGAAGATGAAAAAACTAACTTTGATGAATATGACCCTGAAATTGAAAGATTAATTCCAAGATTTCAGCGCAGCAATAATTTAAATGAATTTACACAAGAAATTTATGATCTTTTTCAGAAAATGTTTTCTCCTGAGCTTGCAGGACCAAAAACTAGATATAAAAAACTTGCAAAAGAAGTATATGATTTATTGAGGCGAAATAAATAAAAAAATTAAAAATTCTATCTTTTCAACATCCTCATCATATCCTTCAAGCCTCTTGTGTTGATAATGTCATTCTTTGTTGCCCATCCTCTCCTTGCAGTTCCAATTCCCAGCTTTATGAAATGAAGCTGGTCTGCATTATGGGCATCTGTGCTTATAACAAGCTTTACTCCCGCCTTGACAGCAGCCCTTACATTATAGTCCCTTAAGTCCAGTCTTTCGGGATAGGCATTGATTTCCATTATCGTGCCTGTTCTCTTTGCAGCGTCAAAAACAGCATCCAATTCAATTTCATAGGGCTCGCGTTTTGTAATTAATCTTCCGGTTGGATGCGCAATAATGTCAACATTCTCGTTTTCCATTGCCTTGAGCATCCTTCTTGTTATCTTTTCTTTCGGATTCTTGAATCCTGAGTGTATTGAAGCAACAACAATGTCAAGCTCCTTAAGCACCTTGTCAGGCATGTCCAAAGTCCCATCATCTTTTATATTGACTTCAATTCCCTGCAAAACTTTAATGCCGCTTAATTTCCTGTTTGTCTTTTCAATCTCTTTTCTCTGCTCATGGATTTGTTTTTCGTCCAGAGCATGAGCAATAGCCAGCTTACCCGTATGATCTGTTATACAAATATATTGATGCCCGAGTTTTTTTGCTGCAACTGCCATCTCTTCAATTGTGTTGTTGCCATCGCTCCATTTTGTGTGCATCTGCAAGTCGCCTTTAATGTCATTATAGCTAATCAATTTTGGCAGCATGTGGTGCTGGGCTAATTCAATCTCGCCTTCGTCTTCTCGCATCTCGGGCTCAATGTAATCCATTCCGAGTTTTTTGTACACTTCTTCTTCTGTCCTGCCTGCAACAAGCTTGTCTGTTTTTTTGTCAAACAATCCGTACTCGGAAAGCTTCAGCCCTTTCTCAATCGCAATCTTCCTTAAAATTATGTTATGCTCCTTGTTGCCTGTGAAGTAAAGCAAGGCAGCCCCAAAGATTTTGTCGTCCAGCACCCTTAAATCAACCTGTATGCCTTCCTTCAACCTTACAGAAGATTTTGTCGGGCCTTTTGCAAGAACATCACTTACATCGGGCATTTTAGCGAAGAACTCCACAACCTTCTCAGGAGCTTTTGATGTTGCAAGAATGTCGATGTCTCCAATTGTTTCCTTCATTCTCCTTGTTGAGCCGGCAACATTCACCTTGTCAACGCTTTTTAATGTTTTCAGGAACTTGACAACCTCCTCTGCGCTGCTCAATGCAAAGCCAAGAGGCACCCTCTGCTTTGTTTTTCTTGCAAACTCTATGCTTTTCAGTATGTTCTGCTCAACAGTAGGGCCAAGCCCTTCAATTTTTTGTATTTTACCCTGCTTTGCAGCCTTTTCCAAGCCGGCAACATTCTTCACTTTAAGTTGCTTGTAGAGCTTGAATATTGTTTTGGGGCCAATGCCTTCAATTGCGCCAAGCTCCTCCATGTCAACAGGGGTTTCTTTTTTTAATTCATCAAGATATTTCAGCCTGCCTTCTCTTAGGAATTCATCAATCTTCTTGGCTATGCCTTCTCCTACTCCAGGCAAGTCCTCCAATCTGCCATCCTGCCAAACCTGTACAATGTCTTCAGAAAGCCCTTCAATAACCAAAGCTGCTTTCCTGTAAGCCCTAACCCTATAAGTATCATCTGCGAATTCAAGATAATCAGCTATTTCATTCAGAAGCCCTGCAACCTCAAGGTTTTTCATAGAAAGGGATTTTGATATTTGGGTATTTAAATTTTTAGTGAGTACAAGGTTTAATTCAGTAATTTAAAGAAATCATCCCTTGAAATCTGCAAATCTCTTTTGATAATTTTGGTCAATAAACCCGGACCAATCTCCTCTCTAGAGTGATGAGGTACCGTAGTTTTTCTTCCATCAGGATGCTTGTAAACAAGATGACTTCCAGTTTGATGGTCAAATACAAATCCCAATTTTTCTATTATTTTGCCTAACTCTTTACCTGTCAATTTAGGCAACTTTGCCATTGACTATACCTCAATTTGCTGTATGCCTATAAAATCAGTAGAAATATCTTTTTCTTCAGAATCCCCAAGATAAGCCCTTATCGCCTCTTTAGTTCTCTCAATCAACTGGTCTATTGTCTTGGCTTGTGTATGGCAGCCAGGCAACTCAACTACTTCAGAAACTAGCCAACCAGCTTCATCTTTTTCTATTATTATAGTATACTTTCTTGTCATAATTTAGTTTATGGTTGAAGGTATTTAAAAATTTATCGATAAATTAAATTTTTAGTGGATTACTCCATTATTCAATTAAAAACAACAATCAGCGACCCATTTTCTGTTCCAAGTGAGTGACTTGTGAGCGAGTTCGCTGTTGCTTGCGAGAAAAGCTCGCAAGCTCGCTTTTCAGGTCGAACGAAGCTCACTCGCATGCCACTGGGTGCCCCGCCTAATTCTGTTGTGCTTGATGACTTGAGCTTATAGCACCAGAATTAAAAGCGGTTCACTTTCTTCTTGCTTTGAATCCAAAAGTCGCTCTCGGGATTGAATTTTTTAATTTGTTGTTATTACCCTTTCTTATACAAAAACTGATTTGCTTTTCTCAGAACTTCCTTCGAGTTGTTGAAAGTCAGCTTTTTCATCGCATGCTCGTAATTAACCCATGCATAGCCAATGTGCTCTTTTGACAAAGCAACTTCATCTGTGGCGGATTGCACAAGAAAGAAAGCAACTTCCTTGAAGATAGTTTCTTCGCCCTTTTTGTAGAAATATTTTATTTCCTCCCTGAAGCCATCAACAAACTCAATGTCCTCAATGCCCGTCTCTTCCTTTATTTCGCGGGCAGCGGTCATTTCTTCTTTCTCATTCTTTTCCTGATTACCTTTTGGAAAATCCCAGTGCCCTGCCTCATAATGAAGGAGAAGGTACTTGACAGAGCCGTCCTTTTGCCTCTTGAAGACAATCGCTCCGCAGCTTTTTTCTTTTGGCATACTTGCTCTGGAAATATTGTTTTATATAAAAAGTTAAGCAAAAATTGACTAATTTAATTAATCACCTTCCTTTTTATAAAAATTATATAAAAATAGGGACTAAAAACCGAAAGCAGCGAAACCGACAAAAGCTTTGCTTTTGTAGTCCAGAAAATCTTTTGGATTTTCTGGGCTTTGTTTTGCTTCGCAAAAACGAAACCTTTAAATATAACCTATTCTATAGAATATATACTTTTAAACATATATACTAGGATATCGCAAACTTTATATATGACAGGTGCTCTTAATGACTGCAATAGCCTTCTAAACCTATTGCAGATAATGTTCATAAACTAAAGAGTTTAATTCCTCTATAGAGAGGGTAAAACGGGGTGGAAGGGTCAGAGTGTGGAAATACTGATAGGGATAATCATATTTTTAATTTATCCCACCTTTTAAGGAGGTGTAGGAGTTTTTCAATCACCTCTTTTCTTCTGCACTTTGCCTTAAAAGAGTGGGATACTTACTTTAAGGGTAAAAATGAAGCTAACCAACCAAAAAATATACGACACAGTTAAGGAAGTAATTGGAGAGGATTCTATCAAGATAATTGAGTACTTGAAGGACAAGAAGAACATTTCTGACTTCAAGATTGCTGAAAAGGTAGACAGGGACATACATGATGTCAGGAACATCCTTTACAGGCTTTATAACCATAACCTTGTGACTTATTACAGGAAAAAGGACAGGCAGAAGGGGTGGTACATAAGCTACTGGACGTTCAACAAGAAAAAGATAAAGGACTTGCTTGACAAGACAACCAAGGAAAAGCTTGCCAAATACACTGTAAGGTTAAAGGAAGAAGAAGCAAATCTTGGCAATTTTTATCTTTGCCCAAATGCCTGCGTAAGAGTTGGATTTGAGAAGGCAGTTGACTTGGAATACAGGTGCCCTGAGTGCGGCAGCATCCTGAACCATCAGGACAACACAAAGACGATTGATTTCTTAAGGACAAAGATAAAGGAGCTGCAGATGAATGGCAGGGCTGTCAAGGGAAGGGCTTAGGATTTTAATATTTAAATCTTCGTTCTTATTCTTTATGATCAAGCCATTCAAGAATTATAGAAATGACTATGATTCCATTACTTTCTATTGAATACAACAATCTCCAAGCATTTGGCAAATTGTATTTCCACAAATTGTGAATGTTGTATTTTTTAAGATACTCTTTCGGTATAAGTTTTTTGGGTATCTGAATGCCACAGAAAGCGTTCCCTTCAATATTCTTAAAAGCTTGCACTAACCAATTATACAATCCTCTTTCATCAGAGTGGCTTAATTCTTCAAAAGCTTTCTTTACTTTCTCATCTGCAAATTGAATTTTTGATGGTAGTTTCATTTACTATCCAATTAATTGCTAGTTTATAAATTTCATGCGAAGATGTCCAGTGGCAACAAAATATTTATATACTTATAGTTATATCAATTGATATAATGCCAATTTTACTTAAAAAACCAGACAAAGAAGTGTTAAGATTCCCTAGGCTAGACACTATTCTAATGGTTGAGAAATTCATTAAAGAACATGATGGGGAGTACAAGAAAAAAGAGCTGTGGCAGAAATTGCCTAAAAAGATGATGTATCAGACATTTTGTGTTATTATCGATTATCTTTTATATTCTGGAAAAGTATCTGTTGACAGCGAAGGAAAGATAGGTTGGATATTCTATCCTGAAAGTGTAAATGAAAGAATAAAAAATAAACATTTATTTTGGAGTTCTGGTTGAGTACTTTCTGAGCTTTGCCACGAAAAATCCCTCGGTATCATTATCCTGCGGCCATATCCTCAGGCATTTATTGATTTCCTCATTGTATTGTTTTCCTTCAAACTCAAGGATTGTAGGACTTTTTTTCAAGTTAAGATTAATTTCTTCCAGTTTTGCATTTTCATACTTGTTTATTAGATAATTGACAACTTCTTCATTTTCTTCCGGCTCCAAAGAGCAGGTTGAATAAACCAAAGTTCCTCCTTCTTTTATCAGATTAAACCCAGTTTCAATCAGCTGCCTTTGGGTTATTGCAAGCCTTCTTACCATGTCAGGATTCCAGATGCCGATGGTTTTGAGGCTTTTTCTTATTGTGCCTGTGCCCGAGCAAGGCGCATCTACAAGCACTCTGTCAAACTCTATCCCTGATTTCCTGAACCATTGCCCTTCCATTAAAGTTATTATCGAGTTTGTAACTCCGCATCTCTGCAAGTTTATTGACAATGGCTTCATCCTTTCAATTGTGTAGTCATTAGCTATCAAAATGCCTGTGTTCTGCATGTACTGCGCTATCTGTGTTGTCTTGCTTCCAGGCGATGCCGCCATGTCCAAAACAACTTCATTTGGCTTTGGGTTAAGTACAATTGGAGGAATCATTGATGCTGCTTCCTGAGTATAGAAATAGCCCAAAGAATGCTCAATCAAATTTCCAATGTCTCTTCTTTCCTTTTTGGAATGCTCAATCCAGAACCCTTCCCTGCACCATGGAATCTGCTCCAAGTTCCATTTATTTTCCAAGCGCTCTTTTAGCTCTTTAATGGTGATTTTCAGGGTGTTGACTCTTATAGAGCGCCTTAGGAAAGATAAAGAGCATTGCCTGAATTCTTCCCAATCTGTAAGCTTTGAGTAGCGCTCGATGAATTTGGGCTTGAAGGTGATTTGTTTTTGGATGGATTGTTGGTTCATATTCTTCTAGAAATAGTGCTATAATATAAAAGTTAAGCTTATTTTGGAATTATTATTGGTTCTTTTTTTGTTTGGACAAGTTGTTGGCTTTCGCCTGGGCAATCTTTAAGCTCTCTGTATATATTTTCATACATTCCTTCTTTTACTAGCTTGCCGTGGTGGAATGGGTAATCTAAGCTTTTGGCTTTTTCAAATACTCCAATCCCTTTTGCGCTGTCAATAGACACTGTACCATCGGCGTTTGGATCACTAATAGCATTCACAAACCTTATAAAATAACGCTCAAGATCTTGATCAATTACGGTGGGTGTGCCTAAGGCTTGGCGTGTAACCCTTAGCTGGCCTGACTTCAGAATTTCCAAAGCTTCTCGGAATAGGGGGCTAACAAAAAGTCGCGTCTGTGGTACAATCCATTGTTTTGTGCCTGCAATTAAAACATATGTAATTTTGTCTTCGTGCAATCTCTGTTTTTCGTTCAGTGCTTTTAAAAATCCACTATGCGGAACCATCTGAACTACAGACGGCCCTAGCAAGCCCCAATCCTCTGTGAACGGGCCAAATGGCGGCGGAAGCTTTCTCATAGCCTGCAAAAATTCCAGAAGCTGTTGGCATGTTTGCGGCCCATCATACTGCAGATTTGGGCAACCATCCCATAATATTTGTGCAATGTCAGCTCCTGTATGCGGCGTTCCAAGTGTAATAAGCTTATTTACATTTTTATAGCCCTGCAAATTGTCATTTTCAATATAGCTTCTTGCAACTAAGCCGCCCATACTGTGCGCAATCATGTCTATCTTTCCAGGTTTTATATCCGAGCTTGATGAAATTTCCTGATTAATCCCTTTTACGAATCTATCAAGCCTTTGAGCAAGAGATTCTATTCTATCGAGGTTATATGAATAATAGTCAAAGACAAATATCAAGTTTTTATTAAAACCATACTTGCCCCTCAAGAATTTAGCCATATTTTCATAGGAATCCTTTTTTTCCCACTGACCAGCTGTCAGTAAAATCGGTATTCTATAAATGTTGAATCTGACTGTTTTTGAGTCTATACGCCTCTCTCTTCCGAACAGGAGCTTTTCCCATAATTCAACAGTAATGGATTCTGAGCTGCTTGCAATCGAGCATAGTTTTGGAGACTGATAAACTACTTTGACAAGCCCTTGCTTGAATAAGCTTTCATCTTCTTTTATGCCGCCTATTGCGGGCTGGGACACAATTAAAAATTGGTTTTTTAAAAATTGGTTTTTCTCTTTTGGCAGGAATATATTAAAGGTTAAAGTGTTCTCGCCATCGCCAATCAACCCAGTATACGGCTGCCCATTAGGATTCTTTTCCGGCTCTACCCTAAAACCCGGTAAATTGACTCCACCTGCATCCTTTTCAGCAAATTGCCATTTTTCAAAAGCATTAGATATCTCCTCTTTTATGAGCACAAGTATCGCTTGATATTCGTGGTTTGTCTGAAGCTTTAGTACTCTGGTGTTTATTTTATTGTAATTTTCAGAAATATGGTCTGCAATTCTGGTTAAGCATTTTGCGCTATTGGACATAATAAAAATGGATTTATCTTTGACATAAATCACGCCGACGTAACATGTTGGTTTTCCAGTTATTTCGGGAGGAGAAATGACATTAACCTGCTCCTGAAGCTCTTGCAGTTCCTGGGGCGTAGGAGTCTCGCTTTGATAAAAGGTTATTAACTTGTAATTTGCAAGATCTTCTTTCAAACTGGGCGGTCCGAGCTCCAAGTCGTATATCAATCCTTCCACCCTTAACCCCAATTTGTCACGGTTCTCCTCAAAATACTTGAGAATCTTGGACTTGCACGGCTCATTTGCCGCAACTGGAAAAATATTCGTGTCAGTAACCCAAAACCCAATAAAACATTTTGGAGCAACTTTGCTTTGTGTTCTTCTTTTTTCAAAGTCTTCAAGTGTTAACATTCTTCTTTCAAACTCTGCTAATTCTGTTTCTGAAGGTTTATTTTGCGAACGTTTTATCTCAACAACCTCAAAATTTTTTGTCACATATTCTGCGCTTAATAGCCATTCCAAACTTACGCCTCCGCCCTCTCCGCTTTCTGCGACAATCCCATAAGCTACGGAAGGCAATAATAAAAATACAATAAACAAAATAAATTTGTTTTTTATTTGCATTTTAACTTAGTTTCAAGCAACATACTATCTCATTGGATTTTGGGCTTACGTCCACTATAATTAAGCCGCCGTAAGAATCTTTGCTTGACACAACCCCTTCTTTTCCGCCGCAACTTTTATCCGGCAACACTGCGCTGGGCGGTGTGCACAGCGACTTTACCGTGCAGGTGCCAGTGCACTCATTCAAGCTTCTGCTGAAAATCCCAAACCTTCCTGTAAAAACAGCAAACAACACAACAAGAACAACCAAGGCAAGTGCAGCTATTATTATTGCATTGATAGAGATACCCTGAGCCCTCTTTTTCCGCATCAATAAACCCATGATTTTACCTTCAAAGAGTAGGTATATAAATTTTTTGAAAAAGACGATTGAAATATGCAAAATCAGCAATATTAAAGAAATTTTAAGAATATACAATGAATTAACCCCCTATTGGTAAGTCATTAAACTTTTTAATTCAAAAATAGGGCTTCCCTGAAACTGCTTTTGTGATGAGAGAACCACAGCCTCTACTATTGCACTTTATCACTAGTATAGATAGTGCATCTGCAAAAGCAGTTCACTTTCTTTTTGCTTACCTTAGCAAAGTCGCTCTCGTTTTAGTGATTGACTTGATTTCATTTTTTAATGTGTATAAAATCCAAGGAAGCTCTCGTATTGGTTGAAATTTTTATTATTCAGTGTTATACCAACTAAATCTGTTCTTGTTTTTTAAATTTTTATAACTATTGATATAATGACGCTTAACCAACTCTTTTCCACAAATTTATTAAACGAACAAAATACCCACTATTTATGGAATTCATAAGCAAAAACACCATAAAGCTTGACAAGGAAATAAACGAACTGGATAAGCTTGTTTTTGAATTTATAAATATCTTAAAAAAACACACTGATTATGTTATTGTCAGCGGCTATGTCGCGATATTGTTGGGAAGGTCAAGAACAACAGAGGATATTGATGTCTTTATTAAAGAGTTGGACAAGCAAAAATTTAAAGCTTTATACAGAGATTTACAAAAAAAGTGGTATTGGTGCTTGAATGGTGAAAATCCAGATGAATTATATGACTATTTAAAAGATGGCTTGGCAATAAGGTTTGCTTTAGAACCTCAAACAACCCCTAACTTTGAGATAAAGTTTGCAAGAAAAATACTGGATTTAGGAGCGTTACAAGACACTTTAAAAGTAATAATAAAGGATAAAGAACTAAAAATATCCTCTTTGGAGAGGCAAATTGCTTTCAAGCGATATTATCTGAAGTCAGATAAAGATTTGGAAGACGCAAGCCATATAGAAAAATTATTTAAAGAGGAAATAAATAAATCAAGGATAGAAGAATACAAAAAGCTGATAGAAAATGAAATGGCTAAAACCGGGAAAAGATAACAGAGAAGAAAGAATGAATTTTGTCGAGTACTGGGCAGAGTATGTCAGAACTCACTCAGACAAAGAATGGAGCAAACAGCAAAATATTTTGATTAATTCTATTATGAAGAATGCAAAGAATTCTAAGCTTACTCCACAACAATATTTGAAGATAAAAGGAGAACAGTGTTTAAGATAATTTCTTTGCCATATATGCCCCTTCTAGTTCATAACCAAACTTTCTGAAATATTCCCTAGCTCCAATCCCGGAAATAACAACCATTTTGTCTTTGCCATTTTGTTTTGCAATTTCCTCTGCTTTCATCAAAAGGTTTTTGCCTATACCTCGATGTTGGAAGCTTTCTTCCGACTTCTTCCCTATCTGGACAGCAGCAGAATACACATGCAGTTCTCTAATTAAAGCAGAATCTTTTGTTATTTCCTGCCTCAAGGATTGTGAAGGAAATCTTAATCTGCAATAACCGAATAAAACATCTGCTTCTTTATCTTCAGCAGCTATAAAGAACTCTTTGCCATGCGAGGCTTCGTATTCGATAATTTTTATTCTAAGATTTTCTAGATTAATCTCCCTATTGTGAATAAAATTTAACCCTGCTTCCCTGCATCTGATACATCGGCATTTGATTTCTTTTTCTGCGCATAATTTCTTAATGTATTGCCTTAAGTTAGTTCTGTCAACTCCACCTGCTGTCATATAGGTAGGTATGTCGCGCTGTATTCTGGTAATTCTCGCGAATTCGGGAAAAAATCTTTTAGATTCTGCAATTATCTCTGCTGCCTCTTTTGTATTTAATGGAATAAACTTGCCAGCTTTCCAATCTTCGTAAAGCTTTGTCCCTTCCATCACCATGCAAGGATAGATTTTCAGCATATCGGGCTTGTAATCGGGATTTTCAAACAATTGCCTTAAGCCATGCAAGTCCATATCTTTTGTCGTTTTGGGAAGCCCTGGCATATAATGGCAGTTTATCTTAAAGCCTAAATCTTTTAGAATCCTTATTGACTCTATGTTGTCAGCAACTGTGTTGCCACGATTTGTTGCAGAAAGTACATTGTCATAAATTGATTGAATTCCAATTTCTACTCTTGTGCAGCCTAATTCAAGCATTAAATTTCCATGGAAAAGCTTGCCAAAATCACTTTTTGTCTCTATAGTCAAGCCAACGCATCTTATGAATGAAGTTTCATTTTCTTTTTGTGTTTGCTTTAAAGAAATATCTGGATTATTTTCTGCATTCAATTTTTGCTGGATTTTTTTGATTGCCAGAATGTTTGGATTTTCTATTTTATTTTCAATTAAATTTAGTGATGTGTTTTGTATTGACACATTGATTTCATTTTTTTGATTATTTCCTATCCTCCCTAACGCATTACCTAATTTAAAAATAATACCATCAAAATCACTAAAAAACATTTCATTAACTTTCCCCCTAACTTCCAAATCGTTCAAATCCAGATTTTTTATATGCAATAATTTTTGCTGCACCCTTTTTGTCCTGTTGTCTTCTTCGCTTAAAATCCTTGGCAGTTCAAAGAATTTTTTGAACTTTAAAATATTCAAATTTCCTTTATTATCAAAAAACATTTTAGAGAAATCGTTCATTGCCTTCAAAGCATATTTCACAAAATATTCCTGGTAAGCTTTGGGAAAAAAGGTGAATGTCCCGCCTTGAATAATTATTTCGGCTTTATCTGGAATTTTTCCCATTGCAACATAATGCTCTAATCTATTAAAAACAATCAAGTAAGGATCATAATTATTCCTTATTGCCCTTCTTGTTGATGGCTCCTTTCCTGTATAGCTTTGCGGAACATCGCCAAAAACAGAGCCAGGACCGCCGGGGCAGTAAGTGCAAGGGCCGATGCCTTTCATTGTATGCGGGCAAGGATACGGCTCTGACATCAATGCAATCGGCGCAACGCCGCTTATTGTCCTTACGGGCTTCAGGGAAAGCAAATTCCTGAATTTTTTTCTGTCTTCTTCAGAGGCGGCAAAGTAAATGTCAGCGTTTTTAGGGATTCGTTTTAATTTGCCATTAGGCTTAGATTTATTCAGAATTCTTAGTTTAATCTGATTTAGCTCATATTTGCTTTGTATGTTGTTTTTCTTCGCTTCTTCCAGTATCTCAGCGCATATCTGCTTTATATCTGCCATAAGCAATAGAAATAAATCTGGATATTTAAATGTTAATCTCGATAACTTCATTTTTTGTTTTGATGTACTTGGATACCTCAATTATTATTGCGCCAATGCTCGATATCAATATAATAAACATGAACTCGGCAAATCCCAAAGGCACCATGTCCAAAAACCTGCCGTAAGATGGCACGAATATCGAGGTTATAATAACGATAAATGAGCTCAAAACAGCTAAAATCAAAAGCTTGTTTTTGAAAATCCCTACTTTAAATGCAGGATAAATTGTTGACCTTGATGCCAATGCCTGGTAAAGCTCAAACATGCTTATGGTTAAGAAAGTAGCTGTCTGCGCTTGCAATAGGTTTTCTTTTACAAAGTAGAACCAGCTAAAGATTGACAATGCCATAATTGTCATGACTACTGGATAATACACAAGGAAGGGATTTAGTCCTTTGAATATCGGCTCGTTTAATGCCCTTGGCTTTCTTGACATTGCATTCGGTTCGTACGGATCTGCGCTTAATGCCAATGCAGGCAAGCCGTCAGTTACAAGGTTTATCAGCAATATCTGTGTTGCAGTTAAAGGAAGCGGCAAGCCAAGTATAATGCCAAAGAATATGATTAAAACCTCGCTTATGTTGCCTGACAATAAAAATCCAATGTACTTCCTTATGTTGTCATAAACCCCCCTGCCTTCCTCAACAGCATTGACAATAGATGCAAAATTGTCGTCAGTCAAAATCATTGAAGACGCTTCCTTGCTTACATCTGTTCCTGTAACGCCCATTGCAATGCCAATGTCTGCTTTCTTTAATGCAGGCGCGTCATTTACTCCATCTCCGGTCATTGCAACAACATGCCCCTTTTTCTTCAACGCATCAACAATCTTTATTTTATGCTGCGGATTTACCCTTGCAAATATTGCGACTTCCTCAACCCAGTCTTCCAGATTCTTTATTTCATCGAGCTGATGCCCTGTGATAACTTTTCCGCTCAAGCCGATTTCTTTTGCAACAGCTTTTGCGGTTATCTCATGGTCGCCTGTAATCATAATAACTTTGATTCCAGCTTTTTTGCATTTCTCGATTGCCACTTTGACTTCTTCCCTTGGCGGGTCAATCATTCCCTGCAAGCCGACAAAAATAAGATTTTTTTCCGGCTCTTTGTCCGTGACAATTGTCTTGCAGGCAAAGCCAAGAACCCTTAATGCATCATCTGCAAATTCTTTGTTGACTTCAAGAATTTCCTTTTTCATCTCCTCCGCCAATTTTTTTGCTTTTCCGTTAATGCAGATGTAATTGCACAGCTTTAGCACTACTTCTGGAGCGCCTTTGACATAAGAAAGATTTTCGCCATGATGCTTGTGAATTGTAGTCATCATCTTTCTTTCGCTTGTGAATTCTATCTCGTCAATTCTTGGGTATTCAAGCTCAAGCTCTTCTTTTATCATTCCGGCTTTTGCAGCGCTTACAATCAAAGAGCCTTCAGTAGGATCTCCTATTAAGTTGTCGTTCTTCAAGTCTGCATTATTGTTTAATGCACCTATCCTAAGAAGAAGTTCTACCTCTTCGACATCGACTGGTTTATTCTTATATAGAAATTGCCCTTTTGTTTCATAGCCAACGCCAGTTACTTCTATAATTTTCCCGTTTACAAACAATTTTTTGACAGTCATTTCATTTGCTGTCAAAGTGCCTGTCTTGTCACTGCAAATTACGGTAGTGCTTCCTAATGTTTCAACGCTCGGCAGTCTTCTTATCAGTGCATTCCGCTTGAGCATGCGTTGAGTGCCAATTGCAAGCGCCATAGTGACAATTGCAAGCAAAGCCTCTGGAATTGCAGCTACGGCAACTGCAACTGCAACAATAAAGTTGTCAAGAACGGATTTCTTTTGGAAAATGGCTGCGACTATGAATATTACCACAGCTATTGCTATCACAACTTTGCCAATCAGGCTCCCTAGGCTGTCCATCTTTCTCTGCAAAGGAGTTGGCTCTGGCTTCACCTCTTCTATCATCGCAGCTATTTTGCCGATTTCAGTTTGCATTCCTGTTGCCGTGACAACTGCTTTTGCTCTTCCGGACACAACAATAGTGCCAGAGAAAACCGCGTTTTTCATGTCTGCTATTGGGGTTTTTTCAGGCAGAACATCTGTGTTTTTCTTAACAGGCTGGGATTCGCCTGTCAAGGCAGCTTCCTGAGTTTGAAGATTAAAGACTTCCATCAAACGCGCATCAGCAGGAACCTTGTCGCCTGTTTCAAGAACTATAATGTCGCTTGGCACTATCTCCTTTGCATCAATCTCCTGTTTTTTTCCGTCCCTGATGACAGTTGCTTTCAATGAAGTCAATTTTTTAAGGGCTTCAATCGCCTTTTCCGCGCGGTATTCAAGAAAAAAACCAAGAACAGAAATCAATATTACAATAATCAAAATAACAATTGCATCAATATATTCTTTAAGAAATCCTGAAACTATTGTCGCAAAAATAAGAATCCAGATTACAATGCTTTTGAACTGGTTGAGAAAAATCTCCCACGGAGAAACTTTTTTTCCTTCTTTTATTTCGTTCAGGCCGTATTGCTTTAATCTTTCTTCTGCTTCTTTCTGGCTTAAACCCTTTTCAGAGGTTTTTAATTCCCTTAAAACTTGTTCTATGGGTTTGTGGTGCATTTTTATTTGGTTTGTTTTAACTTATTATATCAATCTTACCCCATTTTTTATTATTTCCTGCACAATAGGGTCTTTTTTGTTCTTGTAAAAATTCATTCCAAAATAATGGAATTCAATCTTTTTTCTATATCTTGTTTCTAATTTTCGTGTTAATCTATTAATCTCTTTTTTTTCATTTGCAGTTATTTTATCAGATACGATTGCTATGTCAATGTCTGAAGTTTCCTTATAAACTAATTTTGCGTAGCTTCCAAAGAGGTAAGCATGAATGCCTTTTAATTTGCTTAAGTGAAAGATAATATTAATAACTGAAAAATAAGCATCAAATGGCAGTTCCCTTAATGTTTTATATTCATTCGATACTACTTTGATTATTTCTTTGGCATTGTCAAAATTCAATAGCAAAAATCTTTTTTCCTTTTTGATTAAATCAGAGTTTAATAAAGTGTTTATTGCATTATCCAAGTTTATATTATTTAATTTTGTCCTTTCTTTTAATTCCTTCCTCAGGAATTTCGAGCCTGGCGATACTGAAAATAAAGTCAATACTTCCAAAACATCCTTATTAAATATTGAGGCAATCATTTCAATAACTCTTTATAAGAGTTTTCAAAAAAGTCAACGTATCTTTTTAATTCTAATTCGCTGATTTTGCTTATTTTTCCTTCGCTTAATAAAGTTTCAATTTTTACCATTTATTTGGTAATAAATTATATTTATTTATATATTTTCCTATTTTTTAGGTATGATTTTTACTATTAATACTTACTTCCTATATAGAAAATAAATGTTGTTGGTTTGTTATAGATTTGCTCAATAGTTTTATAATGCATTTTGGTTATTTTTTAGCCGCTTGCTCATTTTTATACCTTTTTTGTAGTTCTTCGAGTATTATTTCCCTAAATGCTTGTCTTCTCTTAAGAACTCCAGCACTTACAGGCGGTTCTAGTTTAGGACAGTCTGCCCCTTCTTGATTTTTAATGCATAATCCCTCAGAAGGATCAGTAAACCATTGTGGTCTATGCACCATTGTATAAAAAATTTCCCCTATAAATTCGTCTATATTTCTGAGCGAGGAGAATGTTGGAAAAAGAAGTAAGGTATCCCTACCTGCAAGCCTATTGACCAAGGCTGATATAATGTCACTAGGCAACAATGTGCTTCCACCCAAACTAAATTGAGTCATTTTATATTCGGCGCTCTTCGCTATAATTCTCTGAACGATTGATTGATCTGAAAATAAAATATGCCCAACTTCATGAGTAAATGCTTCGCTAAAATCAAGTTCCTTATTTGTATATCGACGAGAAGTTAATATATCATTTCTTGTTCTTGTATCAAGGACCCATCTTATTATAGCTTCTTCAGAATGTGCCGTTGCTACGCCATATTTCTTCTCTATTTGGAGATATTCAAATACCTCTAATTTTTTACCTTTAATTCTTTCAAAAGCGAAAAAATCTATACCTAATCTTTCCTTTATGTTTTTAAGAGATTTAGTAAAATCTGTAAGTGAATTTTCATCGAAAAATCCAGTCAAAATAACATTATGTTGTTTTAGTATATTCTCTCTCAATAAATCAAGTTTTCTCGCTTGCTCTATACTCATTACTTTTATGCTACGCTTCTCATCAAATGTATAAACTTTTTTTAAATCTTCTTCAACTACCATTTGCATTGATACTGCATCAGTAAAATCTAAGACAATATCCTGAAAAAATTCTGTAAGAGATATTTGAATAAGATTTTGCTTGACTTTCGTGCCATCAACCGTCGTTTCACTACCGTCATTACGTATCCTTAGGAATCCTTTAACATTCAATAATGACAAAAGATTTTGATCTTCCCGATTTATGAATGAGATTTTTCCAGATTTGGAAATTCCATCACCAACTGACATTGTTAATATATCACGCTGAGCAAGTTCTCTTATTTTTGGCTCATAGAATACTTTGACTAATTTATTTTCGGGTGTGAACTCCAAATCAAAATTATTTCCAGCTGCTATTAATTTTTTTTGCCCTTCAAATGAAACATAATTTCCTTGATGCTCTCTACCATCAAAATATAAGGCAACATCAACTTTTGGTTTAATTTTTACTCCATCTACTATTAATTCAAAATTTTTTGGTACAAATGGATGATTGTTAGAAAATCCAATCCATCCTTTTATAGCTGCACCATTAGATAGAGTTATTTTTTGGTTACGATTGTATAAGGTTGTCACTATAGTTGCACTACCTATGTCTGATGTATCTAACTTGAATTTTTCATCTATTTTTTGTGGCATTACTATAAAGATTCCCTCTTCACGTGAAATAAATAATGTAGATGGGGGGTAACCAGTTGGGACTCTTGCAAACCCAGTTTTGGGATGAAAGACACCATTTTTAGAATATCTAACTTGTTTAAACAAATTAAAACTGCAACTAGGACAACCAAATGCTGCTATGTACTTATTCGGATTTAATTTTGAATGGTCAAGATTTGGATTATCATAAGGCAATTCTTTGTATTTATTGACTGGTATCTTGTTATAGTCAAAGTTAGGATCTCTAAAGTTCCATTTTTTTGGGTCAGAATTCTGGTAGAATTTTGAATCGAGATAAGAATTTGTGTTAGAGTAGCATTGCTCAGTTATTTTAGTAGGATCAGAACAACTTGGGATAGCTTTCACATCCTGAGTTTGTGAATAGGTTAGGATGATATTAAATAAAAAAACCATAGCAAGAATAACTAAAATTTTCCTTTTCATCCAAACACCTCAACATTAAAATTTACAAAACTTTCCCGTTCAAATATATCCTTAACATTAACCCAAATGCTATGGTTTCCAATCTGTTCAATTGTTGGAATAAACTCTATATTTCCATCTTGCTTTATATCGAACAATTCAGTATAATCTTCAAATCTCAGATTTTTGCCAATCGCGATAATCCTATAATTAAACAATTGTCCGACTTTTGCCTGCAAATCAGGCACTTCTTGGATTTGAATTTCTTGAGTAGAACTTCGTATCCTTTCTTCAGCGCATTGCTCTACGAAGTAAGAGTCATCAACACCAGCAAAATTCTCACAAGAAACATCAAATAGCCTGACTGCAAAGGTAAAATTATAAGGAGATTTGATAATATTATCTTCAGTTACATTAAAATAACTTATTTCAAACACCAAAGATGAGGTATTTTCATAGTTTACAACATCAACATTAAGGTTATTTTCTTCCCCTAAATCATACAAGCAACTTATGCATACAGAATTTGGGTTTTGAATCTGCTCTTTGACAATCTCTCTGCTGATGTTATGTATTCTCAACAATGGCAAATCAACGACTGTTTTGAAATCATTCAGACTGATTAGAGCATCACCTTTCTTGGTAACAACAGGAAAATTTACATTTATAGAAACAGAATCCAAACCTATAATTGTATTAGATTTAAGTTTTCCTTGCTTTATATCAAAACCCTGCTTTTTAAATTCATCAAAATTGTTAATACAAGACTGTAAATTAGCATCCATATATTTAGAAATCTCTGCTTCTATATCATTAACGGATGGCGAAAAATCCAACCCTTTTTCAACATAATAAGGAAGCTTAAAGTTTTCGTCAAATAAATATGGCTTTTTTAAATTATAATAACCTCCATGTTTACCTATATGGATTAATGCTTTCTTTCCAGTATCCTTGACACAATTGTCTGTATATAAGCCAATTGATTCAATATCAAATGGTATTTGGCTAACTTCTTGAACATCTGCCTCCTTGATTTTATTATTTTTTATATAAGATACAAATCCAAAGCCTATTAGTATAACTAAGCCTAGCAAAAAGTAAATTCCTATTTGTGATTTTTTATTTACCTTATTCTGCATTTTACAAATATCTATCCATATTGCTTACATTGTCTTCCTTTTGCTTAATTTTCATGTTTTTTAATTTAATCAGGAAGTACTCTAAGCAGTCCAATCCGCAAAAGCTTGCCTTTTTCTTGAAGTCGTCTGGACCAAAGATTAAGGTGTAGTTGTTTGTCTTGTAGAAATTCAATTCACTTGAGCAAGTTGCGCAGACTTTTTCATGCTCTTTTAATTTATTTTTGATTTTCTCTTCAAGCAATTTTTTCAGTGTTATTGCGCCGCTGTCCAAGTCATTCTTGAAGCGCATCAGCTCGTTGTAATCCAAGATATCCATAACATCTTCAAAGCGCCTGCTCATTTGCTTTCACCTCATTATTTTTTATATTTAATTGGTTTTTAATTTTTCAATCCGCTTCGCAAATTATAGTGCGCCTCGGCAGTCTGCTATGGAAGTAACATTCCTTTGTGCTCCTCCTCCGCGCCTATCTATTTATTGCTGCATTCAGGCAAAAATTCCTGAGCTGGGCTCCCACATAACCTTTGCAGATATTGGGAAGCGACATTGATTGAATTATTTTATTTTTTATTGGTGTTTTCGTTGTTGATTATTGAAATTGCTTTTATTCCAATCTTTTGTCTAAACCCTTTTTCTCACCTCCTTGCTCTTCAAATTTAATATACCATTTGTTTGATTCTTCATCGTAAAAGAATACTACATTGTACTTCTTATTCTTGTCAAGCATGAGAATCAAAGGCATTGGAATTGTAGTCTCAAAGCTAGAACCCCTTTTGTACAGCTTTCTTCGGAACTCAGCCATTTTACTTATTTTTATACTTAAAAATTTACTTATTTATAAGTTTTGTGATTTTAAACAGAAGATTATTAAAAGATAATTACTTATTTTATTACTTATTTAAATACTTATTTATTTTTGGGTGTCTGGCTTTGTCGCCTTTAGTGGACTTTTTTGCGTACTTCTAAAATTTTATTAACTTATTAGTAGTTAATAATAGAAAGATTTAAATGATTGAATGTGATACAAACTGATATGGACAGAAAAGATTCAATCATTGTACTTTCAAGGGATATAACTCCAAACCTGCAACTAACAGGGGAGTCAAACCAGAGAGTTGACAAAGGCATAGAACTTTTTAGGCAAGGTGTTGCTGATGTTGTTATAATGAATGGAGGAAGCGGATATATTCAAGGCGGTTATTATCTGTCATATGGGGTGGAAATGTTTCACGGACTTTTAATGGCAGAATATGCCTTAAAACAAGGTGTTCCTTTAGAACAAATTCTTATTCAGCCATATTCAAGGGATACAATAGGAGAAGCATATTATGTTAAAGAGATGTTTTTAAAGCCGAAGAGATGGGAAAACAATGTAATAGTAACTAGCAATTTTCACGTACCTAGATGCCGAATTATTTACGATAAGGTGTTAGGCCCAGATTTCAAAACAGAATTTGCAGGAGTTGCTACCCCTCTTGACAACAATTCTTGGTGGCTAGAGAGAGAAGAAAGAAATCTTGACTGGTTTCTAAGAAATTTTGGTGATGATATTAAGCGTGGAGATTCTGCTGCGATAGAGGCAAGATTGTTTGATGTTAATGAATTATATAAAAGTATTCCGCATGAATTTAGGAGGAGATTTTACTAGCCGCCAATTAAGCCAAGTAATTAAACTTATAAATTAATTAAAAATTCTAGTTATTATGCAGCAAACAGCAATCATAGCTTCTTCAAAAGACTCTGCGGGAATCAATATAAGGAATAGTTTGATTGAGCTATTTGATTTTGAAAAAATTGATGAAAAATTTGATAATAATGATGTTTTTCAATATAACAAGATTACAAACAAAGCAATAAGACTTTATTTGACAAACAATGAATTAATCCATTCTGAGCAAGTTGACAAGAAAATCGATGCCGATTTATTTATTTTTGCCTCAAAGCATCGTTCAAAAGAAAACACGCCGAGCTTTGCAGTGCATTCAATAGGCAACTGGGACAAGGCGGAATTAGGGGGAGAAGAAGGAAAGCTTTGCTTTTCGTCAGCAGTTTTATTGAAAAATCTTTTTGTTGAATTAAATAATATCGCAAAAGATACAAACTATGAACTAACAATGGAGGCAACACATCATGGCCCTTATGTTGAAAAGCCAGCAGTTTTTGTTGAGATTGGAAGCACGGAAAGGGAGTGGAATGATAAACTGAATGGAGAGGTAATTGCTAAAACGATAATAAATGCGCTTGACAGCAAAAATTCAAATTACAAAGTTGCAATCGGCATAGGCGGCCCACACTACTGTTTTAGCTTTAACAAAATAATTTTAAGGACAGACGTTGCATTTTCCCATATCTGTCCGAAATATCTGCTGGAAAAATTGGATGAAAATCTAATAAAACAATCAATACAAAAAACAAAAGAAAAAATTGATTTTGTTGTTTTGGACTGGAAGGGGCTGGGAACAGAAAAGCAGAGAATTGTTGATTTGCTGAAAGGAATGAATTTGGAATTTAAAAGGACAGACCAGATTTTGAGGGAGTAGAAAGATTTAAATATTAGTGTGTATTGGGTGTGTATTATGTCGGAAATCCAAAGAATCAATATAACACTACCAAAGAAGCTTGTTGAGAAATCAAAGATTTTGATAGAGGAAGGCTTATACTCCAATTTTTCTGAGCTAGTTCGAGAAGGCATTAAAGATGAAATTGAGTTAAATAAATCTCAGATAGAGAAAATGAAAATACTGAGAAAATGGTTTAAAGAGGAAAAACATAAAGGGTTTGATACTTCAAAACTTGCTCAAGAAGATATTATAAAGAGACTAAGAAAGACGAGGGAGCAGCTTTGGGAAGAAAAATTTAAGTTTATTTATGGTTGAGTTAAAATTGGTTTTGGACAGTAACGAGTATGTTTTCTATTTTGGTAACAAATCTAGTGACATGTTGAAATTGTTGGACTACAAAGCGATAAAATTTCTCTTAACTGATTTGATTGTTCAAGAAGTACTTAGGAATATAAGAAAAGAGTCTATTAAAGACTTTTTCAACATGTTGAAAAATCCTAGATTTGAGGTTATCACAGAACAGATCCCAAATGATTTAATAGAGAAATACAAAAAACTCGGTTTAAAAAAAGGTGATATTGCACTAGCAGCTTTTTGTGAGCGTATAAATGCAAATTATTTAATAACAGAAAATAGACATTTCTTAAAATCCAGGAAATTTGATAAATTTCGGGTTTTGAACCTGAAAGGATTTTTAAGAAGGTTGGAGTAAAAAACAGACCAGATTTTAAATGATTAGAAAGGTTTAAATATTAGCCATAAGCTTAATTACTTTGATTTAGATGGGATTTTGGGATTTTTTTTACAGCATAGTTCCTGATGTATGGTTTAGAGGAATGAATCTGCGTTCTTACACCGGAATAATATTAGTCGATGCTATAAAGGGAAGGAGAAGGGACAGGGCTTTGCGAGTAGCTTTAAAGCGGATAAAGAAAAGATACAATGCTGATAAGCTTGCAGGAATATATCAAAAATACTCAAATGTAAAGCAGAAAAACCCTGCTAAAATGGAAAGAGCAAGAATCAAATTTGAAAGGAAGCTTCAGGAATTCATGCTGAGCTTCGTGGCAGAATGGAAAATAGTTGAAGCCTATTTTCTGGACGCATTGAAACTAATTGACCAATCACTTATAAGCAGCAAGCGTGAAGGCAAGAAAGAACTTACTGATGTAGAGGTTGTTTTTGCAGGGCTTGATAAAAGAGCAAACGAGCTTAAATTTCCGCGAAGGGAGGTAGTGATATTCAAAGGTCAGTTGTATCAAATGCTTTATGACTTACAGAAAAGTATAAGAAAAGACGAGCTATCAGACTTGAGGCTTGAAAGAGGAGGATACCCTGTCAATGTATCAGCATTTTCGTTTAGGATATGGTGGTCAAGACGAAAAGCATACAGAAAAACAAGGAACGAAGCTAGGAAATTAAACGAAAAAATTCAGTTATTAAATCAGGTACTTGATAGAATCATAAAACAAATCCAGAGCGGTGAAATAAGACAAAATTTGTTATTTCTAGTCATAGAGTTTTGTAAGCTGGTTGATGCAGCGGATGCTTCACTCGAAGAGATAAAACAGGATTTGGAGTTAGTCCTAAAGAAGTTAAGAGATGAACTTGAGCAGGTTAAGACTTCTCTGAATAATTTGTTGCTTTTGCTGAGAAACGAACCAGAAATTAGAGCTAATTCAGAATTCACTCAAATTGGACAAAAAATAGCACAGCTTGAGCAAGTGATTCAACAAATCCCACGACAAGACTTCAGGAATACAGAAGCCTTACGCGTTTTACTTCAGATGGTTTTAAGGGAGGAGGCAAGCCTATTACCGATAATGGAGAAGGAGGCGATAGCCGCTTGATAATAATATAAAGTAATATCAAAATCTTTATCTCTTCTTCTCTTCCTTCTTCGGGGCTTCTTTCTTTTCAGCTGCCGGCGCTGCTCCTGCTGCCGGCTTTGCCTCTGCTGCTGTTGCTGCGGCTGCTGCACCTTCTATTGGCAGCAATTCCTTAATCATCTCATCCGGAATGCCGGCTAACACAAGCTTTGCCTTAATTTCTCCCCTTGCCTTGCCAGCCATCTGCGCAATAATCTCCTTGGCAATCTTCTCGAATTCTGCCTTTCTCTTTGCAAGCTCTTCTGCCAATCTCTTCTTCTCCTCTTCAAGCTTTGCAAGCTCCTCTGCTGTAAGCTCTGTCTTCTCAAGCCTTATTTCCTCGTCAAACAATCCAGCATCTATGTCCTTCAAAGTTTCCTTTGCCGGCTTTCCTTCTACAAGAATTCCCATTGACTGGCATGTTCCGATGATTTCCTTTACTTTCTCCTTCAATGACTTGCCTAATGTGGCAGTCTCCTTCATCTTTGCTATCTTGATAACTTGCTCAATTAAAAGATTGGCAACCATTTCATGCTTTGCCTTGCCAGAGCCTTTCTCGAGATTTGCTTCTTTCTTTATTAATCCGGAAGCTGGAGGCGTTCCTATAACAATCTCGTACTGCTTTGTTTCCTTGTCTATGAAAATTTTAACAGGCACTTGCATCCCTGCAAATGAAGATGTTTTCTTGTTAATGTCAGAAACAACCTGCCCAATATTAACTCCCATAGGTCCTAGAGCCGGGCCAAGTGGCGGAGCTGCAGTTGCCTTTCCGCCTTCAACCAGGACTTCGACTTTTTCCTTTGACATTTTTGTTTGATTTTGTATTATTTTAAGTCATTAATTTCAATCCGCTTCGCAAATTATAGTGCGCCTCGGCATTCCGCAGTTGAGGTAGCTTTCTTCTGTGCTTCTCCTCGGCGCCTATTTATTTAAAACAGCTAGGCAACTTTCCTGAGCGGGGTTCCCAAGTTATTTTTTCAGATGCTGGGAAGCGAAGTTGATTGAAATATTTTTAATTAATGTTTTTCTATTGAGATAATTGATAAAAGTAACTAACATCGATTTAAAAATCTTTACAAAGACGGCTCTTCTTCGCCAGTTTCCTCTTCTGCAGGAGCTGTCTCTGTTTCACGTCTTATGACTTTCACAGCATCCATCTTAACAGTTATAGGAATAGGTACTGCTGCCTCAAGCAGTTCAACAACAACTTCCTCTTTTGCCTTGTCAATCCTTGTGACTTTTGCATTTTCTCTTTTGAACGGGCCTGAGATGATTTCAACAATGTCATTTTTTTGTATGTTCATCTCGTGCTTTACCTGCTCTAACATGTGCTCAATTTCAGAGTATTTTACCGGCTGCGACAATATGCCTCTTGCATAGGGAATGTTGAAGGCAGCCTGCTCTGCATCTGTTTTTGTTGCTGCTTCAATGAAAATGTAGCCGCGCATGCCATGAGGACGTATTACAGAGTACACATCAATTTTTTTCTTTATGGCATTGCTTGTAACAAAGTCCATAACCTGGTCTTCCCTGTTTGCCGTAGTTCTTAACGCAAATATTGTCTCGTCTTCTCTTGACATTTTTATCCTTTAGATTTTGAAACTAGCTCCCTCCTAATCAAGAAAAGAACCAGAATTTAAGCATTGTGATATATAACCCCTTTATAAAGTTTACTTAAAAAACAGCAGCTTAATCATCTGCACAATAAACCCAATCAAGCCGATTATCAAAATTCCCAAACCGCTAACCTTGACTATGGTTTTGAACTCAATAGCATCCGGCTTTCTTGTCACTTTAAGAACCCTTAAGCACTCCCTCGTGAATGACTTAAACTTGTAAGCCCATGATGCTGTGTTTTGCTGTTCCATGCAATGCAGAAAAATATAATAGTTTAAAAAACTTGTTGAAATTGGATTTAAACATCAAAACCCCACTTATGTTTCATATGTCAGAAATCGCAATATACATTTTATAATAGTTGCGATTTCTGAGCATGCTCAAAAATTCCATTAATATATAAAAAATACATGGAATTTTTGACAAGTGGTTTATGCGTTACAAGCATATTGCATGGAATTTGGATGTCATAAAAATGCAAAGCATTTTTAGGATCCCGAAAATCTTTGATTTTCGCGATGCTCAAAAATCACCCATCAATAAGTGGAATTTTGTAGTGTCCAAAACCACTTGATTGTATAGCCAAAAGTATTCATGCCACCCATCTGTGATGGGTGGTTTTTGACAAGAAATAAACCGGTTAATTGCATGTTAGTTTCTCCATCAGCTACGAAGTTCTGAAAAGTTTCGTCCGCAAAGTTAAATTTAAGTTTCCAAATAATTTCGAGCGTTAGCGAGACTATACTTTAGGGAATTCTCTCCAATCTAGCTCGAAGAGCTTTAAAGGAAATACACAAGGGCAAGAAAAAAACATTATTCGTTAAATTTTAAGAAATTATCTAACCTCAAATAACTATTTTACACTACTAAATGTTAGACTTTCAACTCGCGGATATCATCCAATAAGTCAGGTTTTTTAACTGATGACAAATCCCCCTTACTTCCATTTTTAACCCACTTTAAATGCCAAAGATATAACAGCCCAACTGACATTTGCTCTAAGTAAATGCCTAATGTCCAGATTATAGATATATAGATAATCACTATTGTCCAGAATACTGGTGGAAAGGAGACACCTCCGTGCGCTAGGCTAAAGATAATAACTAAGGGTACACCCATTATCAAAGCAACAACACCCGTTAAGGTATAAGTTGTTAAGAATTGAAGTGGATGCTTCCTTACAATCTGAAATGCTTTTTTAAATGCTGAAAATGGCCCTTTATTTTCCCATGCGATAGCAGGTAAAGACAAGAAAATAAACATTCTGACAACTTTTTCAATAAGATCTAACCCAAGCCCCCACCAGCTAAATGGCTTATCTCCCCCTAAGGCCATTGCAGCATCTTGCATTGATGGCTCTGGTCTTGAACTTCTTTCTTTCTTTTTACTTGTGAGAATTCTTATTACCAATAGAATGAACCAAACAATTGCCCAGATTAATGCAACAGGAATTACTTTTAGCAGGTCTAAAAAAACTGCCTCTTTAATAGCTTTTGAAAAAGAAATTTTCTTACCTGTTTCAATTTGTTCCATAAACTCAAGCATCACAATATTTGCTAGAGAGATAATCATAGTCATAAGAAATATAAAACCAAAAATTGTGATGAATATCATCCCTTCAGGCAGATAATATCTTACATACAATATGGTAGCACTTACTAATATCCAACTAAAAAAAATAGGCACCAAAAAGATTGGTTCTTTGAATAAAACTTTTACAGAATCAACTAACAGTTTAAATCCCCCACCTAATTGTGGCCCTATACTCATTTTTTTAATTTACTGAGATGATTATATGTTGAAGCACTAATTGTTGTATGTTTAACTATCTCTGATTCTTTCTTCTTTTCTGTTCCATCTTTGTCAATATTAACACCTATTAATTTAACAGTAAGGAAATATTGTTCTTTGCATAAATGACAATGTTGAATTTCCAATTCAGTGTAGACATTACTCTTAGCTTTTTTTAGCCCATACAATGAGGAGAAATCACCTTGTTGAAATTGCTTTATTCGAATATCTAGATTTTTTAAAGGTTCTAGATGAGAAATAGTTTCTTTATGCTTTAACCACTTATTACATTTTTCGCAAAAAATTGAATTTGAGGCATACGCCATTGCAACTAGAGTTGATGTTCCAACTATTATTAGTGCTTCAATTATCCAAACAAAGTATAAGAGAGCACCTTTAAAGGTAATTCCAAAAATACTCCAAGGACCCATAGCTGCGACAACTTTTGCCATTGTTAGGATTGATGCTGGATTTAATAACCATATTTCAGACCCCGATGTAACAAAAATATAACCAACCCATGAGCAATATAATGCTATAATTCCAGTTAACAGACCGCCAATTAACATAACCTTATTGTTCCTGATTTTACCTAATTTGCCACCATAGCCAGTAGCAACACCTACAATGATACCAAAACCCAGTGTAATGAAGAAGTTAATATAAGGAAAGGGTATAAAATGAATAAGATACGAGTAGAGCATTCCAAATAGCGAGGCACTTGCAATACCAAAAATAAGCATATAAACTATTCCTAAAATCCCAATCTTTCCTGAATGATCGTATTTTCCCATTTTTAATTCCCCCATAGAGCTACAGTTCTGACTGCTTCTTAAATCGTTATTTCAAATCCAACCCATTAAACACCTGCGATAGTTTTCTAATCATAATATCTCCTAGAAAGATACATTTAATGAACTGTCTATTAAATCTTTTGTTTTTTTGCCCCTTTCAAATTAGAGAGAATTCCCATTTGGAAACTTAAATTTAATTGAAACTAATTGGTGTTACATTCTCCCGTTAGGGATTGATTTTTAGTGCAACGATGCCGAAGGCAAAAAATCAAAGTTGGCGGGCGAGCGTTTATATACCACAACAGCCTCTTACTGCTACAAGTCCGCTTTCGCTTATTTCCAAATCAATATCACATGGTTCATTTATGTCTTTTATGGATACACTATAGATTTTTTCTCTGAATAATAAAGAGATAGGTTCTCTAATACTGACATCATTCAGATTATATTGTCCATGTTTAAACCATTGAATTACATAGAAAGCTTCTTGTCCAACTTGACTACTTGTCACATTTTTCCAACTTTCAATAAGATTTAGAAATTCCTGCTTTGAATTTATTTCTACATTATATTTATATCTTGTTTCGCCACAATTAGGTCTGCTTGGTTGTTTAGGAACACCATAAGCACCCCATACAACAAATCGCAATTCATTCAGAACAAAAAGCGAGATAATTACTACTCCAATAATAATCAATATTTTTTTGGTGTTCATATTATAATAAGAATGGTTTAATTATATAAATCTTCTTATGACTTCAAGGAGTGTTGAAGCGAGCCCGCCAATTGCAACTAATCGCTGTTATATTCTTTGCCAGCTACGTAGTTCTTGGAAATTTCGTTACGAAAAGTTTTTAGATTTGAGAAATAGGATAAATATCTGCGAAGCAGACTAAAGTATGAAAAAGCCAATCAGAATACAAATAAAAATAATAATCCAAAAATTAATATAAGAACACCCATAATACCATACTTGATTGCATAAGGTTTTAATTCTTCATCTTTTAATGGTTTGTTCTTTTCCATCATATCTGTTTTCTTTGTAAATGCAACAATGATTGCAATTAGGCATCCAAGTGAACCTAAGGTTAAGAATATACCCAAGATTGGTTTCCATTCACCAGTTCTTATTGCTACTTTTAATGCCCCAAGTTTACCCATAAATATATAGTTATTGTGAAATATATAAACATTTTGATTCGCTTTTTCTTTTTTTCTCAAATCTAAAAACTGCGCTAACTTATGTGCGCTGTTAAATGCCTTTGAGCTACGAAGTTCTCAAAAGTTTCGTCCGAGAAGTAAATTTGAAGTCCGGATCCATTCAGCGAACAAAGTGAGCAATCTAGGAAAACAGAAATGGCAAGAAGTAGCTTTTATGTTGGAATTATTTTTATTCCTTCTTTGTCTTTAGTTAATGTTCCGTGTTTTCCAGCGGAAATATTGTATTCTTCTGCAATATCGCTTGGAATTCTTACAGCAATGCTGTTGCCCCATTTAGCAAATGTTATATCTTTTGCATGTCTTAATTTTCTATATTTACTTGCTAAAACTTTCAGTTGCTTCATGTTCATAATCTCTTCTCCGCATTCTGAGCATTTATATGCTTCAAATTCTATTCCATCTTGTTTCATAATATCTTTTTTCTTCTCCATTTTTCCTTTTTGACATATTGGGCATTTCATTTTTAATTACCTCGCTCTATTGTTTTGATAATAACACAATAACCTAAATCCTCACCAACACAGATTATTGAGCCTTCTTTGCTTCTTTTAATGAACTTTATGCCATGCTTTCCGAATCTTTTTACTTTGCCTGTTTGCAAAACATCATATACTTGGTCTGGAAAGGCAATTTCTCTTTGTATTGCTCTTTTAACAGCATGGACTTTGATTATAATTGGCTTTCCCTGGAAATAAATATCTTCCATTGTGTAGATACTTGGATATACATGTATATAAATGTTTTGGTTTTAATTGCTTGGTTTTTGTAAAATTTTAAGAAAAAATTATATTCTGAGGATATTCAGCATAATATTAATGCCACCAACCAAAAAAATAATCTTAATTTCAAGTTTAATAATTATACTTGTGATAACAACAATTGTTTACATTAATGCACCTAGAAAGAGTCCCGTTGAACAGCTACTTCAAGATGCTGGAGCATTTATGCAACCACCTCCAGAAGAATATGGATACACTTTTGGTAAAAAGATAATACTGAGCCTTGCGAAGGAGAAGTTTTTTTCTTTAGTTCATTTGGCAAATGCAGCAAGCACGAAGTGCAATCAGCGTTAGGAGCGAAAAATAACATTGGCGGCAAACTGAGTGCAGAGGAAATTTCCCATGCGAAGTGTGGG
>JACPMR010000014.1 GCA_016185945.1 Candidatus Woesearchaeota archaeon | reverse complement strand
CACTGGACATTCACGCCCAAAATATATAAACCATAGATACTATTGATTTAGCAAAAGAGATGATAAAATTGAGAATAAAAGAGATTGCATTAGAGCAAAGGCCAAGAGAGCGCTTAAAAGCCAAAGGAATTGATAATTTGAGCGATTCAGAGTTATTGGCTATTATTCTTCAGAACGGAACCAATGGAGAAAATGTCATTGACTTAAGCCATCGCCTGATTGCATCATTCGGGCTGGATAAGCTAAATTTATTGTCTTTAACTGAATTAATGAAGATAAAAGGGATTAAGCTGGGGAAAGCTTCCAAATTGCTTGCTGCGTTTGAATTAAGCAAGAGAGTTAACTCCGGGAAGATATGTGAGAAGGTTGTAAAGAATCCTGCCGACATAGCTTCGCATTACATTGAAAAGCTTAAGGATTTGAAGAAAGAGCATTTTATTGCTGTGTTTCTTGATTCTAAGAATAAAATCATTAAGGACGAGGTTATTTCAATTGGAACTTTGAATTCTTCCCTTGTTCATCCCAGGGAAGTGTTCAAGGAAGCGATTAGGAATTCTGCCAATTCAGTTATTTTAGTGCACAATCATCCTTCTGGTTCAGTTGAGCCTTCTGATGAGGATTATAGGGTTAATAAAGTTCTGGTTGAGGCTGGAGAGCTTGTGGGCATCAAAGTTTTGGATCATTTGATTGTAGGTGATGGAAAATGGAATTCCTTATAAAATCAAAAAGTTTATATAGGAGGTGTACTATTTAGTGTACTATATGGCGTACATTAAATGTTGTTATGAAAATACGCAGGATAATAATCGAAGAATTAGCTCAAGAGAAGATATTAGGGCATGGGCTCGAAATAGTTGAAGTTGAAAATGGAATGCTGTTTGGCAATCCAAAGTTTTTGAATGATAGGTACGGAAGATACTTGGCAATTACCCACCATAATCGCTATATTACGGTAGTATTTGAATATATTAACCTTGATGCTCATGTTATAACAGCATATAAATCTTCAGACTGGCAGATTATTTTATACAAAAGAAAATGAACCGCAAAAAAGAATTGGATAAATTGGACGAATTTTATAGCAATCTTAAGGAAGAGGATATAGTCGGGGAAGTAAAATTTGAGATAGATAAAGGTGCATTTAAAGGGCCTTTTACCTGCCATGGGAAGAAAGCTTCGTTAGTTGAGAAAAAAATATCTTATGGAGATTTAGATTTCACATATAATATTTGGCAGTGCGGGAAGTGCAAGAAGGAATATCTTGATTTTGAGCAAGCCAGAAAATACGAGAAGTTCCTGATAATGAAGAAGGTACTGCAGGATAAGCTGATAACTATTGAGAGAAGCATGAATTATGACGGCAAGACATTCTTTTTCAGGTTTCCCAAGGAATTAACCGGCAATCTGCACAAGGAAGATCTAGTTGATATTAAATTGCTTTCAACTGACGGAAGGATGTTTTTGGTTGAGATAAAACAAGGGAGATAGTTAATGGATATTCTCCGTTTTTATTCGCTTCTTAAGGTACTCTTGCAAACCTCTATCACAGCAATAAACATAACATCCTTTTTGTCCTCTCGTCATTAAAGTTCTATAGGTATTCTTAATTATCTCGTCTGAAATATTTTTAGCTTTAGTCACATCTTTTTGTGCTATTTTTTTAATTCCTTTTAAGGACTGATCTGTTTTTGCACGTTTAGTATAATCTGTAATAATTCTGTTTGATTCATACCTTAAATCTGGACCAATTATTACCCCCACATAATCAAATTCTAATCCTTGAGAAGTATGGATGCAACCCACTTCATTAACTGAATTTTTATCTATTGCCCAAGTTGAAGTATTCTCAAGATTCCAGCTCATAGAAAAATTAAATTCCGGTATACTTATATCATGATTTTCAGTCTTATTCCTATTTTCCTTTTTCCAATTCCAACAATACCCAGCTAATAGTCTTGCCTTATTATTAATTTTATTTTTCTCTATGATTATGTTTTTTAATTCATTGGGGTTATCAATAATCTTTAATTCGTATTCTGCCTCAAATCCGTCGAAATTAGCAGTTTCCTTTATACCTAATAAATCATCAAGCCATGCAAGGTAACCATCTGAACCATTACATCTAAATTGTGAATTTAATTCCAAAATTTTTACTTCAGCATTAAACAAAGAAGCATATTTTTCTATCTCCGACTTCCTCCCTATATCAAAAATATCAACTTTTTGGCTTTCGTCAATAAAAAATATGCTGAATTTAGATGCATTAATGATCTCTTTTACCTGATTCTCACCCAAATTCTTGAATAATCCGGATTTTTTATTTAACCGGTGCGCTTCATCAACCACTAAAATATCAAAAACGTTCTTGTCACAATCGTGGAATGCTCCTGAGCTTTTAAATAAATTGTCAATGTGGGATTTTGTTATTGTTCCTTTAAGTTTAGAAGAATAGACGTGCCTCGGAGCTGAATTTTTTGAAACATAATGCACCACCATATTTTCATTAGTTAATTTTACTAATAAGTTTACAGCTAAGATTGATTTACCAGTACCGGGACCACCTTCTACTATAAGAACTCTTTTTTTCCTATCCTTAAAAGATTTAAGAGCCATTGATTTTGCTTCTTCAAAGACAATTTTTTGATCATCAATTAAGGTAAACTCATCATTACCTTTTAATAGATTAACCAAAGAATCCTGTAAAGTTTTTGATGGCTTTAATCTGCCATGATCTATCTGATATAAAGAATATTTATTATCCCCATACTTTATGAATTTTGATATAAACTTTCTTAGATTTAAAACTTCGCCCTTAGTGTACAACGGAGCTTTTTCAATGTAAAACGAGTAAATTGGATCTTCTATTTCTGGATTTTTCTCTCTATCTAGGTTATGTAAAAAGGCACATGGGTAAATTTGTATATTCTCTTTCTGAACATTTTCATTAAAATCTTTAATTAAATTATGATAAGACCATGCTTGATAAGAAGGGTGTGTAGATTCATGAAGACCTCTACCTAATGGAGTCATTACTATGGCGTCTTTGCCATCTACTTTGTGGACTTCGTCCCATCTTTTCAATTCAATTATTATGACCAAATTGCCTTTTTTCTCATCTTTACCGGATACGATAAAATCAACTCTTTTGCTGGTTGCAGGAATACGGAATTCAATAGCTATTCCGCAATTATTTGGGATTTCTTCAGTTTGAATTACTTTATACATGTACTGCATAGAATCTGACCAAGCACTAATTTCTTTTTTTGAAATTCTTCCTATCTTTTTTTGATAATTATCATAGATTTCATCAGATATAGTATCATTTAGGACGGAGTTACAAAAATCATTTTTTAAACCTTCATAGACTAACATTTTTTAGAATTCATCATATTTTTTATTCAAACCTTTAGATTTATTAACTGGATATTTCAATTCATTTTTTCTCAATTTTTTTTCCAACTCTGTAGCCAAATCAATGTCATGTTTTTGTGCTAACCTCAACACAAAATAAAGAACATCTGCCAATTCTTCAGATACTTCCTGTTTTTTGGATTTTAATATTTGTTTTATATCTTCTTCCGATTTAAATCTAAAATGTTCAAGCAATTCAGCCGCTTCGGTAATAATCCCAATAGCTAAATCTTTTGGATTGTGATATTTATCCCAATCTCTATCTTCGCAGAATTTCTTAACTTGTTTCTTAAGGTCTTGGATAGTGGTTTTATCATCCATTTATTTGAATTAAGATTCATTTCTTAATAATCTTTCCCTCTCAAACACCCTCATTCTCTTTAATCCAAGAGCAAAACCCGCACCCTTCCCCAGCATCAGGAATGCCGGAATTTAAGGTTTTAAGGGCATCGTTAAATATCTTCTCTGCATTTGAAACAGAAATTTTCATCTTTACCAAGTCAGTGTGGAAGCAGACATCGCCATTGGGAGTGACGTGCTTGGGGTGGTAGAACAGCAGATAAGAGTAATCAAGGGTCTTAAACCCGTTCTTGCGAAGTAAGAAATTGTAAATGTCAAGCTGGTCCTGATAATGGCCAGCAGTGTCATCCTTTAAAGGAAAGCCCCTTGTCTTGTAGTCAAGTACAATGAGCTTCTTTCCTTTCACTAGTATATTGTCTACAGCACCGTGAAGCACGTTTCCTTTGCCATCAGCATAGGAAATCCCCTTGAAATTGTTTCTCCATACAGCAAGCAGCTCTGCATTGTCAAACAGCTTATACTTTCCATTCAGCTTAGCTAATTCAGGAGGCAATCCTTTGCCGATAAAAGAATCAAAATGAATCTTCAAAATCCTGTCCATTCCTGAAGGCAATGAAGGAAATATCGAATCAGGCCTCTTAATGCTTTTATTGAAATGAAGCCAGAAGCACCTGGGGCATTCTTTAAGCAGATTTAAAGATGAAGGCGAAAATTTGTAGGGCATTTTAATCAAGTTTTATTTTTAAGTATCTTTTCAAAAAAAACCTTACGAAATACTTAGGTTTGTCATTAATCTGGCTTGCCTCAAGATGTTTATAGTATTCCATCCTATCATTAAATTTAATATTAAGCATAGGGTAGCCGTGCTTAAACAGCACATAATTTGCCAAAAGCCGGCTTATTCTTCCATTTCCATCGGAATAGGGGTGGATGGTTACAAATTTAAGATGCACCAAGGCAGCAAGCTCTGCAGGATTTAATTTTCTTTCATTTTTTTTGTACCAATCAAAAAACTCAGCAAGTAACTTTGGAACATCTTCTGGATGGGGAAACGAAGTCCTGCTGCCGGTTACTATTATCTTGTGCAGCCTTAGTTTGCCTGCAATGTTCCCCTTTGTTTCTTTGAGTATCATCTCGTGCCATTTATTGACTATTTTCAAGCTTAGTTGCCCTTTAAATCCAATCATTGAGTAAAAAGCTTTCCTATAGCCTTCGGCTTCTTTTACATCATTTAGCGGCTTGCTTTTGGGAGTTATGTTGTGAAGAAAAAGGCCCTTTGTTTCATTCAAAGACAAACTGCTGCCCTCTATCTTGCTTGAGTTATAGATAAAATGAACCAAAAAATCCTCAATTAGTTTCCGCCTTTCCTGAATTGGAAGCCCGCTTTGCTCTCCGGCATATTTTGACTTTATTGATTTAAGGTTGCTAAACGTTGTTAATTTAAGCGCTTCGTATTCTAAATCGTCTGTTATTTCTTCTATGTTGTAAGGGACTTTCTTGCCCAGATATTTGCTTAGGGTTTTTACCCTTTTGCCCATCTTAAAGCTGTGCTCGGCATAGAAATATTCATTTTTTCCCATTATTCTCTTCTTCAGGGTTGCCATGAGATTAGTTATACCTACCTTTTTATAAATTTTGTGTTTTTTTCAGAAAAGTAGGGGTAAGGATTAAAGAGCAGTTATGGGCATAATTTTCGCTTTACATAGAGCATAATCACTTCTTCTTGATCTTATACACCAGAAAGCCGATTAAAGAGCCGAGAAGGAACCTAGAAAGAAGAGCGGCGTAAAAATCATTTAGATTTTGGCAAACCTAGAAAATCTAAAGGAAGTTCATTAAAAAAATAATGGCAATCAACCGATTTTATGTATTTTAATACATCTCTATAAGCAGGATCATTAAACCAGTCATTAAGAACATATACATACTCTATACCGATTCCAGTTCCCTCAAGTAATCTATTATATTGCCTCTTCTTAAAATCACAAGTTTGTAATTTTTCATCAACAGATCCTTCGACTTCTTGAAATTTTATTTCAATAATGAATATTGTTTTTCCTGAAATAACAAAAATTGAATCGTCTGGAATTAATTTCTTTGAAATTTTTGTTTTCCAGTCAACTTTCAGTTTTGATAAGAAATTTTTATAAAATTCATGTTTTTTATATAATTGAGCTACTAATTTGTCATTAAAAATTAAATCATTTCCATTAATTTTATACCCATTAATTCTGCTAAAAAGATTTTTTAAATCTGTCCTACTTTCGAATCGTAAGCCAGACTTGGTTAAACTCCCACCTGTACCACCTTTGATCATACTAAAACAGAATGGTAATATTTATAAATGACTTATGTATATTAATATATACTTATAAATATAATATTATGGGGGTTTAAAATGGCAAAAGTTCCACTATTAATCACTGTTGATAAGGAAATTTTAGATAAATTTAAGGAAGTATGTGACAAGAACGATATTAAAATATCAACAAAAGTAAATACTTTAATGAAAGGGTGGGTAGAAAATAATGGTAAAGACTGATCATAAAATAATTATTGGAGATTGTTTAGAAGTATTGAAAAAGGTTCCTTCTGAATCAGTAGACTTGGTTTTTGCCGATCCTCCTTATAATATGTCCAAAAAGAGGGGCTTAGGCTGGAAATACAGCAAGCATATTACAATGCAGGAGGAATGGGACATATTTTCTAAAGACGATTATCTAAAATTTAACCAGCAATGGATTAAAGAATGTTTGAGAGTTCTAAAGCATGGCGGAAGCCTATGGATTTGCGGCTCTTTTCACAATATATACCAAGTTGGATTTATCCTGCAGCATATAGAAGATGTTAAAATAAATAATAGTATTGTGTGGTTCAAGCCAAATGCGCAGCCAAATATAACATGCAGAATGTTTACAGAAAGTACTGAGCATCTGATTTGGGCATCAAAGAACGGAAACGGCAAAAAATGGAGATTCAACTATAGTCTTATGAAAAAGCTCAATGAAGGCAAGCAAATGAGGAATGTTTGGTCTATTCCATTGACTCCGAAAAGCGAAAAGTGGGCTGGTCAGCATCCAACACAAAAGCCTATGGAATTATTGAGAAGGGTGATATTAGCCTGTACAGATGAAGGAGATACTGTTTTAGACCCGTTTTTAGGCTCTGGGACAACTTCCGCTGTTGCCAAAATGCTTAACAGGAACTCTATCGGAATTGAGAAAGAGAAGAAGTATTTGCCAATTATCAAAAAAAGGCTGAATCCGCCGCAGAGGAAGATTGGGGAAGAGAGTAGTATAGAAGTTTTAGCATAATTTTTAAGGAAAGTTCGTTTAAATGCACTTTTTCTGCTCCCCTTCAATTACATATTTCTCTTACGAGAAAGAAAGACTTACGGATAATGAGGTTAGATAATCATTAAAATGCCTCTGTTATAATTTCCCCAAGTATTTTTAATTCTCCTTGACTAATATCTTCTTGTTTTAATTCTGTTAGAACTTTCAAAGCCCTTTTAGGCTCTTTCGGCAAATTTTTAAATCTCTCTGGGTAGAAATCACTTATGTCTTCTTTAGGCAAAATCCAAATTTTTTGGGACTTAAGATATTCTTTCTTTTCTTCAATAGTTTTTAATTTTATTTGGTCTTTCAACATATCTGATATTATTTTTATAGCATAATTCTCTAATAAGCAATTGCCATCACATATTATTGAAAAAGAAATGTTAAAGGCAGATAGTATTTCCTTATATATGCCAAAATTTCCATTGCTACCAACACTAATCACTTTATAATCATTATTACCTACTACTATTCTATTAAACAAGCCTTCAATAAAATATTCATCTTCCTTGCCTTCAACTAGTATAACTTTATCGGTAAAAAAAATTTCTGCACTATCTGGGTTAAATTCCTGTCTTAATCTGTCTATATTAATGTTATTTTTTCCAAGAGTATGAACTTTTGTACCATTTTCCTTATCAAATGAAAACCTATATGTATTATTAATTCTATCTACATTTAGAGGAATTGTAGAGTGAGTTACTAAGAAAAATTGTTTGTATTCATCTTTGGCTATTTTCTCTAACATACCTACAAACTTTTTCAATAGCGTCGGATGCAAATAAGCTTCTGGTTCTTCAATAAAAATTATATCTGCATTTTCTCGAAATATATAAAACAAAATTGTGAAAATTTGGGCAATTCCCTCGCCATAAGAAGAAATTGGTAAATGAAGATTATCCTCTATATGTAACTCCTTTCCCCTAATATAATCGTAAGTCTTGATAGAATCTTTTAGGTAAGGAAACAATAACTTCATATAATCGTTGACCTTTGCAAATATATGTCCTTTTTTCAGATTCAAATTTTTTTCCATACTTTCAAATTCCTCAGCAATCTTAGTATTCGCCATTCTATTTGATTTAATCATCAAAAATTTATTTTTTAGAAAATCTTTTATAATCTCTAATGTTCTATCTGGTTTATTTTGGGAATGTTCTTCAACATAATTCTCAAAATTAAAATAGTTGAATCCCTTAGAATCTTGAAGATAAAAGATTGCTCCTGCCAAAAGAGCTTTTTTTAAAGAAACAATAGTTCTATCTGAGTTAGGACTTAATGAAATATTTATTTCTAGGCTTAAAATGCTTCCATGATTATCTTGAATAAAACTCCTCTTGTTGGAATCATCCTTAACACCCTTTAGCATATCTTTAATATCCTTATCGTAAAGAACAGAATCCATTGATATTTGTATAGATACTGGTTTTTCCTTGCTACTTGTCAATTTATTAAACCAAAAAGTATCATCAATTTTATCTAAGGTACCTCCTAGGGGTATTAGATTACTACTAATGCTGAGTCCTTGAAAAATTGTCTCTAAAGCAATACCCATATTAGATTTTCCAGAATTATTTTTTCCAACTAAAAGATTTAAGTTAGCTAAATTTTCAATAGTTGCCCCTTCACTATTAAAACTTCTAAGATTTTTTATTTCTATTTTTTGTATTTTCATAATTGGAAAGTAGTTCTTTAAAAAGCCTTTTGACGAACATTTCTTTAAGTTTGCACAATACAATCAGGATTTTTTAATCTTATAAACCAAAAATCCAATTAAAGAGCCGATAAGGAACCAGAAGATTAGACTGATGATAATTGAGGTGGTACCTTCCAATCTCAATAAAGCACCAGGTAGGAGAGGAATTGCTATAAATAGAAAACAACCAATATTTTGTGTACATTTTTTTAAGGTTACCCATCCTATAATACCCATGAAAAGACTTAAAATTAGACCAGAACCTAACATCCATATAAATAGTTTATTTTTTCCCATAAGTTTATGGAATTAACTGCTTTGGTTTATTAAATTTATTGATTTTTCATAAAAGCTAAGTTCCTGTTTATTTAAAGTTTTAGTAAGTATACTTTTTGTTCTGGAACTACCATCTAAGGTTAAATGAATTGCAAATACATCAAATCTTTTCTTTTTGTTTGAAAATTTATTTGCATTTTCATATATTTTTGATTCATCTTGGACTAATACAATTCCATCACTATTTCCTAAGGCACTTCCTTGTATTATGTTAAAATTACTAATATTAATATTTCCAGGTTGAGAGTCATTATTTGAGAGTATAATCTCTTCATAAAATTTCCAAAGATTATTTGAAATTTTGCCCCCATTATCTTTAATAAAATTTTTGTTTATTAAAGTAATAAGAGATATTTCACTAAATGTTGCATGATTCAACCCTTTATCTTTAAGCTTTTGAAATACTTGTCCATCATTAGATTTTATCAAATCTAAAAACAAATTTGTTCCCTCAAAAGCCCCCGGACATCCCACCGCCACAAACGTCTCGACTTTGTTGGAATCGAATTTCCCTCTTTCCAGCGAATCCAATGCGCTCCTGCATCCATTAGAAAATCCAACATATTGCATTTTGTCCTTTCCGGTGAAATTCAAAACACCATTCAATAAAGCAGGAACAAATATGTCAGTTAAATTATAAAAACTATAATCAATGCATGAATCGCAGTCCTGTCCTGGGCCTCCGGTTATCTCAATAAGCCATGTGTCTCTTCCGGTATTGGACAGTTCAGCGCCTAAGACTTCCCAGGTTGTTAAATTGCTAAATAGCCCATGAGCTAAAACAACAGGCATCTCAACAGGAACTCCTGTGGAATTCAAATATTCAAGATAATCATTTGAAATATTCGGCTTCAAATTCCTTAATCTTAAAGTAATTCCATCATTAGTAACAACATCTTTATCGAAAACATTGAACATTTCGTCATAAAGAGCATTATGGACTATCTTCCTGAACTGCTCATTATCAAGATTGTAATGCTCTGAATTACCTCCAAGATGCAGATAATCATAAACCTTAAGGGCATCAATATTCTCATCATCAATAAACACAGCCTCTTTGTCTTTGGCATTCAGAAATAATGCCTGATTCTCAATGAACTTCTTAACGCCAATAATATCCCCTTCTATCTCGTTGCCTGCAATCATGACATGGGTTGCGTTTCTCTGCAAAATACTCTCTTCAGTAACCGCAGCCGCCAATGCGCTGTAAGGGTTAACTCCGACTTGCTCATTATATATTATATTTCCGGAATCAAAGCCGAACTCAAAATTACCCAGAATAATGATATTCTTGTCCTTATTCCTGGGATTAAATTTCCCTATATAGACCTTGGCATCAGCCTGCGCCTCATTCTCAGTGTAATAGCCGGAAACAAGCTTTTTCCTGATATACTCCTTGAATTCAGCATTCACGCCGGAAAGCTGGCTTTCAGCAGAAACAAACACATAAGGCAGCCCGAGAAACTCCTTAAAGGCATCATTATTGCCCTCATCGGTTTCATTTATCTCATTGTAATAATCAGCGCTGACCAAAACTTCCTGGTTTTCCCTTAATCCAATAACAGAGCTAAATGTAATGTTTTTTCCCTTTTTAATGCTAAGAACCAAAGTATTATTCTCCAAAGTCTCCGTATTGTAAACAATGACTTTAACATTATTTGCCTCAACCTGCCCTATATTACTTATCAAAGCAGACACATTTACATGCGTGCCATTAACTTTTAAAAAATTAATGTCAGAAACAGCCAGGTCAATCGTATAGTTGTTATTGTCAAGAAAGGCTTTCGTCAGATTCCCATGCGTCCAGAGCAAATCCAGGCCGTCATTTCCGTCTAAATCCACTGCTACAGGATTAAACTCGTCCAAATTATAGAAAAAAATAGAAGTTCCGTTCAGCAAATAAATATTAGTCATTGTAATTATCTCTTTTTCCCCATCGCCGTTCATGTCAGCAGCCATTGCATTTCCCTGTATGCCGTCAGGAAATGTGCTTAAGTTCACATTAGCGATTTCAGCTCCGCTGTAGTTGTAGCAGTTCAGGGACATGTTTTGAAAGCCGCCACCATTCTTGACATCCTTAATCAGGCATATGTCGTCAAAGCCGTTCCTGTCGTAATCCAGGACAAACGGGTTTGTGCCTTCCCATTTTTCTGTCTCTACAGAAGCCGTGCCGCAATAGATATTATTATTGTGATTAAGCGCGCACTTGGAAAACATTTTTGTCCCGTTAGGGGAATACACAAAAAGCTCTGTAAACAAGTCATTGCCTGAGAATTCGTTATTTGCATCATCATAAAATACGCTTGCTGCTATCTCCAATTTATCATCATTATTTAAATCAGCCAGGACGGGCTGGCCTTTCAGATTAAACTGACCATACAATGGAGAAAATATATTATCCACTATTCCGCTGCTGTTAAAGCTCATCTTCAGGCTTCTGTTGATTAGGTCAAACACTAAAAACCCGTATCCTGAGCTGTTGTCTTCATTAAACCAGAAAACAGCCTCCAAACTGCCGTCATTGTCTATGTCGCCGATTGCAGGAACTGTATGCTTTGTTTCCTCATGAGCAGATGTGTTATAAGAACTGGCTGTTTTGGAACTCATGTTAACAATGTTGATATAATTAAACTCGTCTTTGAATACGCAGTAATTCATGCCATTAAAGCCAAAGCACTTTATTCCGCCGAAATTGGCTTCATGGCTCAAGGTTATGTTGAACTCCTGATAAAAGCCTGAATTATTATATTGGTAGGCAAAAAAATAATCAGTAGAATTCTGCCTTGCATTGAACATTATCTCTGTTAAGCCATCATTGTCGAAATTAAATAAAGTCGGCTGTCCTAATAAAGTTCCAGTTTTTACGCTGTCCAATATATCCAATTGCGGGCTGAGTATTATCAAAGAATCATTGGAAAATATAACAATCTCACTGTTTCCATTGAAATCCAAGTCATCAACTAATGGCTGAAAATCCATCCCAATATCAATGCTGAAATTAGCGGTGTTCAGGGGCAAATACCCTGTTCCGTTAGAAATTCCGGTATTCCTCAAATCATTCTGGTAAGTCTGCCAGGAGGCATAAGATGGGGGGATTGCTAATATAAATACAGCTAAAAGATATAAAAGCCTCATCTTCCACCCCTTTTTAAGCTGAAGATAGAGAATTAATATTTAAGATTTGCTTAATCCAGAACCAGTCCGCATTTCTTGCAGTAGAACTCCTCGTTGGCGTATTCAATGTCCTTGTTTCCGCAGTCAGGGCACTGCCTGCTGAGATCTTCGCTCTTTACAGTTTCCAGACTTCTGACATTTGCTGAATAAGCCATATTTACCCCCAAATAATATATTAGAATACTATATTATGCCATTTTTAAAGGTTTCGGAATTTTTCAGCGGGCTGTAAAATAAATTTGAAAAAGAATGAATCAGGCTATTTTAAGCAATCTTCTAATCTCTTCCAATCTCTCCCTTTCGCTTTCAATAGAAATATGCATATCATTCCACACATCCATTATGGCATCTCTGCTCCATTCAACAAGGCACCCCTGATAGTTTCTTGCAGCCGGCGTGTCTAAAACTTCCATGAGATCGGCATAGTAGTAAGAAAATTTGCCCCTTTTCCACATTACTGCTGCGCGCTGTTTGCCAGGATTATCTCCGTCAAGCTTGCGGAATTCAACAATATCAAATTCCGCTTTTTCAAGAAATTCGCCTATTTCCTTTTGCGAGCTTATTGCGCCCTTATTCTCATTTCCTGAAGCGGAGTTATAAAAAATAAAAGAGTAATTCATATCGGCATCGGCCTGATGGCCCAGTATATCACTGAAAGAAATTTGCGCGATTCTGGAATCAAGCGATGGTTTTGGCGGGCTTAAGCCGTTTGGGTCAACGCAGCTTTCAAGAGTTATCTGCCCGTTTTCATCTGCAAAGCTTGTTGCCGCAGGCCTGGCCGGGGCGCCCAATATTTGCGGCATTAGAAAACAAGCCATTGCGGTAAATGCGCTAATATAATATCTGCTCAATCAAACCACCACGCTCACACTGTCACGCTTCTCTATTCTGATAACACTCTGCACAAAGCCTTCTATCTTGCTTTCATGCGACACAATTATGGCCTGCTTCATGTTCAGCTGCTCCAGGACATCCCTCACCTTGTCCAGCTGCTCAGAGCTGAATCCGTCAGTAGGCTCGTCAAGCATTATTATGTCTTTTGTCTTTATCCCGGCAACAATGTCATTTATGACTTTATTCAATGCAAGCCGGTAGGACAGCGCAACAGAAGTTTTTTCCCCTCCGCTCAGATTCTCAATATATGTTTCGTAGCCGTTCTGCTCTATTATTGGAGTGAATTCCTCGTCAACCCTTACGTTTATGGTTTCGTCTTCAAGCAAAACATCAAACCACTGCCTGAACAGATCGTTGAACTGGGAATGGATATTGACCATTACATGCTTTTCCATTGCCGACATCAATGAAATAAAAAGCTCGTCAATCCAGTTCACAAGTTGATTAATAGAATTCAGTTTCTCTTTTGCCTTCTGCTTTTCATCAATCTCTTTTTCCATATTTATAATGAACCTCTTGATTGATTCCTTTGAGCTTTCGTGCTTGCCTTTTTCAATCTCAAGGAATTTTTCCTGAGGCAGCAATTCATCGATTTCTTTCCTTACCGATTTATATTTTTCCTCGGACTGGGAATGCTGCTCAATCTTCGGCTTAAGCTCTGCTTTTTTGGCATTCAAAACTCCTATTTCCTTTTTTATGCTCTCTTTCAGGGCAAGCTTTTCCTCTGCAATCCCTTGCTTTTCCTTCAGGCTCTGCAGCTTGATTTTCAAGACATTAAAATGGTGCTGCTCCCTGACAAGATTGTCAATGTCTTTTTTCAGAACTATTCTTATTCTTTCAAGCTTTTCCTCCTCTTCCTTATAGTTTTTAATGTTTTCAAGAAACTCCTCGTGCTTTTTGTTT
>JACPMR010000015.1 GCA_016185945.1 Candidatus Woesearchaeota archaeon | reverse complement strand
AATGGAAAATTAATTACTACAACAAATCAATAGAAACCCTTAAAAAGAGCCCAATATGCTAAATAGCAGAGTAATTAGTGAAAACCGCATTGTTATTTTATTTTAAGCCGGTTAAGAAGAGCAGAAATATGCCTTGTTGACAGCAGTCCTTGGTCAAAAAATAACAGGATATTTCTGAAATTATTACACCAATTGGACATTTAGGCGATTAACAATAAGATTATTTGTTGTCGGCTATCTTGACAACTGCAAAAATAATAATATTGCGGTTGCAATAAAATCAGCGAGGTAAGCAGAAAATGATATCAGGAATACATTTACATGAGGATTTGAAGAAGGCATTTCTGGAGATGGGCTTCTCAGAAATGACGGAAATACAGCAAAAGACCATACCTTTGATACAGCAGGGAAAGGATGTGATAGCCCAATCAAAGACAGGCTCAGGAAAGACAGCAGCGTTTGGCTTTCCAATGCTGGAGAAAATCTCTCCGCATAAAGGCCTGCAGGCTTTGGTTCTCGTTCCGACAAGGGAATTATGCGAGCAAGTTATGACTGAATTAAGAAAATTTGCCAAGTACAAGAGAATGAACATAATTGCAGTCTATGGGGGAGTTTCCATAAATCCGCAGATCCATGCCATAAGGAATGCTGATATTGTTGTGGGCACACCCGGAAGAATGCTGGACCATCTTCAAAGGGGAACAATCAATCTCAGCAAGGTACAGATGCTTGTGCTTGACGAGGCTGACAAGATGTTTGAGATGGGTTTCATAGATGATGTAAAACAAATCATATCCCAGACTCCAAAGGAAAGGCAGACTTTATTGTTCAGCGCCACCATTTCGACGCAAGTGCATGAGATAGTGCAGCATTACATGAGGCATCCTGAGAAAATCAAGGTGCAGTCATATGTCGAAGAGGCCATGCTGGAGCAGTTCTATTATGACGTGCATTCAAGGGAGAAATTCTATTTGCTTGTGCATTTATTGAAGAAAGAGAATGCCGGGCTGGTCATAATATTCTGCGCCACAAGAAGCAGGGTCAATGTTGTCGCAAAAAACATTTACAAAAACGGATTCCAGGCAGAGCCTTTGCACGGGGGATTAAGCCAGAACCAGAGAAAAAGGGCAATCGATGCATTTCACGCGAATAAAGTTGACATATTAGTCGCAAGCGATGTGGCTGCAAGGGGGCTTGACATCAAGAATGTCAATCTCATAGTGAATTATGACATTCCAAAAACATCTAAAGAATACATACACAGAATAGGAAGGACAGCAAGAGCAGGCACAACAGGAAAAGTAATTTCCTTATTGTCTCATGAAGACCATGAAAATTTCAGGAATGTGATGGATGACCGGTCATTAGTCATACAGAAGGTTGAATTGCCGCAGTTCGAAAGGATTGCATTCTTTTCGGCAGGAAGGCAGGATGGGGACAGGCCCAGATATGACAGGCCACAAAGGGGAGGGTATGGGCATCAGCGCTCCCATGGACATTCTTACAGAGGACCTCAAAGAAGAAGCTTTGGCTCGGAAAGAGGCGAACAGTCTGAAGGAAGAAGTTATGGTGGAAGAAGCCAGTCTTCTGGTGGGTACAGGCCAAGATATGGGCATGGAGGGTCAAGGCATCATTTTGGAGGAAGCAGTTATCACGGAAGAAGATGATGGTGCAAGAGAGCGCTTAAAATATAGAAAAATAAATGGAAAGTTCGCTATAACGGTGTTAGGCAAACATTTCAATTTTCCTGGTGTGCTACGCACACGCACTTTTTCCATCATTATCATGATTTTAAAAAAATCTCCTCCTTGGCGGTTCGACGGACAACTTTTCTCCTTACAGAACTAAAACATAAAGTCGAAAAGCTTGTCCTACTCGCCAAAAATTTCTGCGGATTTTAATGTCTAACTGCTTAATCCTTGAAATTTTTGTCTCGCCGAACGCCACGGAGATTTTTTTCTGAAAAAGTAAAGGTTTAACTATAATAAACAATCACGAGAACACCTACTTATGAACAAACTACTGAAGTTAATTTAAATTATCCCAATCTATAGAACATAATTTATTGCTGGTAATATCTCTAAACCACACATTGCCTCCTTCACAAGAAACTTCTTTTATATCAGCCATTTCTATAATGCCTTCTTTGCTTATTATATAATGACCACTTATTTTTTTTAAACCGCATGGTACACACATAGCAATACACATTTCTCCAGAACCGCATACACTACAGCAACCAAAAGAATAATCCGCTAAAAGTTGAATATTCCATTTATTGTCCGATAATATAACTTCACTAATACTAACATTTCGAATTACTTTAAATTTTGAAGACAAATCTACTTTTGCTATTTGAGTTGCTTCCTCTTTAGTTTTTGTTTCACCAAGTACTGTTAAATTAAAATAGGTATGAGCAACAGTATTGCCTGGATATTCTACTAACAAAACTTGATAATTTCCTGGCACTTCGGGAGCTTTAAATTTAATGTAATATTTATCCTGACTTACAGCTACATCTGTGTACTTAAATATTTTGTAATAAACTCCCTCAATACTTACTATGACTTGGTCTCTTTCCCTAGTTAAATTAAGAGCAAGCATATCACCTGCATTAATTACATTTTCTTCATTCTTAGAAAGCAAAAAGGTTTCTTCTTGTAATTTCTCTGTTTGATTTTGCAATTGAGAAATTTCCTTATCTTTTTCAATAATTAATGTTTTTATCTCACTCTGTGACTTTTTTTCTTGCTGATTATTTTGTGCACATGCACTAAAGACTAATAATCCTAAAGCTAAAAACAAAATGTATATGTTCTTCATAATTGTTTTATATGTTATTTTTTATATAAACCTTTGTATAAATATGATTGTTTTATATCTTATTGGCGTTCTCGTGATTTTATAAGTTAAACCGATTTTTTAGCTTTCTTCCTTTCGCATAATCCTATAAATGCGAATTAGCAAGTATATCGCATAACGAGGGATTATACGCATAGCCATACGGAACATTTCTTCAAAATGTACAGGAAGAATAAAAACTCGGAAAATTGAAATGTCTTCGCTCACGAATTTCATTCGTTCGCTTGCCACGTTGCACTCTCACTTCGCTTCGCTACGTTCGGGTCGTTTAACACATATATTGTACGTTTAACGAACTTTCACATTTGCTTCTTTAATTCGTAGAATCTGTTTTGTAGCCCCTAACCAAAAGCTTTAAATATTGTAGCCCCTAACTATCTTATATGGTATATGTGGAAAAGTACAAAGTAAAGGGAAAAACCTACTTCAAGCTAGTGCACACTATCAGGAAGGGCAATATTATTCTGCACAAAAGAAAATACATAGGCAGAACTCTGCCTTCAAAACAAAGGTTAGAGCAATTAAAATCAGGATTTCTAAGGCAATTGCATAGCCAGAAATATAAGCATCTGTCCTCCAAAGACGTTGAAGATATAGAAGATAAGAAATTTAATTACAAAAAAGAGCTAAAAAGCCTAAGCTCCATTGAAAAAAAAAAGAAGCTTAAAGAATTCATAATTAGATTTACCTATGACAGCAGCAAATTGGCAGGTGTTGCAATCACATTAAGGCAAACCTCCCTTATTCTGAAAGAAGGCATAATACCAAGAGACATAAAGAGCTTAAGAGCAGTCAAAGAGATAGAAAACCATGAGAAAGGAGTTATTGCAATAACTAAATACAAAGGCAATCTTGATGTAAATTTCATAAAAAAGCTTCATTTAATCTTGTTTTCAGGAGTTGAAGATTCAATAGCTGGAAAGCTGCGCTATGAGCTGAAAAGAGATGTAAAGCTTGCTGGCACTGTTTATGTGCCTCCAAAATGGCATGAATTGAGGAAAGAATTAAGCAATTTCTTCAAATGGTATAATGTTGAAAGCAAAAAGTTTCATCCCCTTGAGCTTGCAGCGCTTATTCACCTAAAGCTTATTTCATTACAGCCTTTTGTTGACGGAAACAGCAGATTGTCAAGATTGCTTATGAACTGGATTTTGTGGAAAAGAGGGTATCCTGCTATAAATATACCAATTGAGGACTTGGAAAATTATTACAATGCCCTTGACAAATACCAGATAGAAAAAGACGAAAAGGCATTTATTGATTACATTAAAAGAGTTTATCTTAAAAGTAAATAGATTCACCCCTGCAACCTCTTCAACTCTTCCTCAGGATTAGGGTTTGTATCGACTGAATTGGCGACAAACTCGATGCGATTAAACATAGAATTCTTGTTTGCTCTGCCGTTAACCTTGATTATTGTTCCCAGCAGTTCGTTCTTCACTGCCTCAAAATCTGCCGGCTCTTGCTTGAATCTCATCACTTGCTCCTGATTCATCTTCAATAATTTTTCTACTTGGTTTCTGAAAAACACGCATCTTATTGTTTCTGTCCCGTCGTCAAGGACAGCATTCAGAACATAAGCATAGGCAGGAATCACATTTCCATGCTCTGAGCATTCAAACAATGCAGCAGACGGCTTTGCCCTTTTGCCGCATCTGGGGCAGATTTCATAAAACTTTACATCAAAAACCTGCACTATTGTGCCAAGCAACTCTACTTCATTGTCGTTCTCTGCCAGATTCTTTATCTCTTTTCTGCTTCCGCTTCTGAATTCAGATGCAACTTCATTAACAGATTCTCCTTTTGGATTAATCATTAATTGGCTTCTGTCATTGAGATGAATCTCCTTTCTTCCATTGTTTTCCCTTACATACCCACCAATAATCTTTACAATGTCATTAGCAGCAAGATTTGCAGCATTATCCGCCTGTGAGCCCCACATCACTATCCTTATTGTGCCTGTTTCATCTCCTATAAGCATTGAGGCAACCTTGCTTACTGCATCCCCTCTCATAAATTCTCTTGCCTCATAAATCTGCAGAACTTTTCCAATAGTTTCAACATCCCTCATGCCAGTTAATATGTTCTTAATCTGCAATTTCCCGCTTAACGGCTCAAAAACCTTTACCCCAAGCTCATTTGCAACAATATGTGCAGCGCCTTCCTTGCTTATCAACCCAGACAACTGCTTCATTTTCTTATCTATCCTGTCTTCTATTTCACCAGTAGTCATATTTGTCTTTTCATTTATCTTCAGAATTATCTCCTCATAAGGAATCTTTATCATAAGCAAAGGTTTAAGTAAATGGTTTATATAGTTTTGGTTTTAAGAGCTACCATTGCAATAAAAATTTCAATCACGATGGCTACCCATGCTCACAACCGAGTAAGTGACTTGTGAGCAAGTTCGCTGTTGCTTGCGAGAAAAGCTCGCAAGCTCGCTTTTCAGGTCGAACGAAGCTCACTCGCATGCCACTGGGTGCCCAGCATACTGATTCTTGCACTTTATTGCTGGCTTCAAGTGCAAACATCAGAGGCTGTGGTTCCCTCATCACAAAAGCAGTTACAGGGAAGCCCTAGTGATTGAATTAAAAACGATTTAATAATTGTTTTTTAGGAAGTTTTGTTGATTGAATTATTGTTTAAATTATTGATTTTATGGTATTTCTAATTGCAATGGAACTGCTCCTAATTCATTAACACTATATTGCTCCTCCTTCGGATTATCTTTAGTGTCTGAAGCTACAATGACAAAGAAATACACATTGCCTTTTTCAGGGATTGTTGAAGTTAAATCAACAAAAAATGGCATGCCTGGTTTTTCATAATTAACATCTTGTATTAACTTAAGACTGTTCAATTTGCTGTCTGCTATGAATTTTACAATCTCTGCTTTTTCCTGCTGCGTCGATGACTGGTATTTTTTGTAATATACTTTATAATTCCTGAAATCATTTAGCTGAGTGCCATCAACATTATTTTTAGGCAACTCTCCAAAATTAAATGTGACTTTTTTTGACGCAGATTCATAAATTTGCTGCAGTTTAACCAAAATCAAATCTTTTGAGCTTGGCACCAAATCATCAACTGGAATAAACTTCCTGTAATTCCTGTTTTCAGTCAATATATAGATGTTTCCAGATATTGACTTGTCATTGTCGAGCTCTTCTCTTGCCTCATTCAATGCAGTAACAGCAAAATTAGACTCCTTGCCATCCTCCAATCTGGCATCTGAAAGGACATAAATCAATTTGTCTTTTGATTTCCAATAATACAATTTGTCTTTTTCCAATGGATTGTTATAAACAGCGTATTTACAGGGAGTATTTAGCTGGGTTATGGCGCAGTCATTTAAATCAATGTCGTCAATCTCAGCTGGCTGCATCAAAACAGATTTTCTATAAATGTTCGGCTCTTTTCTTGTATCTTCTATTTTCTTGTCAATAAAATTTTCTTTTGAATAATAAACATTGTAAGATTTTACGCTTATCTCTTTTGGATTGTCCCACACAAGCACTACAGAATTTTCTGCTTTCAATCCATCATATGCCTCGAGATTTTCAATCGGCTTTGGCGCAACTGTCTTAAAAGTGATTGCAAACTTGTGCATTATGGTTCTTGGCTTGACTGCATTGTCAACAGCATCATAGGCATTTGTCTTGTATTTGCTTTCCTTGCAAAAAACAAACCCCTTTATCCTTGGTAAATCAACTATCTTTGGCAGCTCTGTTTTTTTGCTGGGGTCTTCAGCAAGGAAGCTTTTTTTTATCGCCTTGTCTATGAATTTTGCAATTCCATCCTTGTCCTTGTACAAAAGCACTTCATTTTGTGCATTTTCTGTGAACTCTATTGTCTGTTGATTCTCTGATTTTCCGCTTGCCTTAATCTCTGGCTTGCTGCCAGTAAACTTCACTTCAATTTCAGCAGAATTTGCAAACTTTCTCTCTGAATCCTTATCAAGTTTTAATTTGGGATCATCGTAAATGGTTACGTAATAAACATTGTCCTGAAACAAATAAGCTGATGCCAGAGCTTTGTTGCTCTCAACCAATTCTGCCCTTACCAATCTGTCATCAGGAGTTATGCTTTCTACTGCAAGCTTGATATTAAAAACTCTATTGCTTAATTCTCTTTCAACAAAAGAAAACCTGCATACTATTCCGTTTTCTTTTAAGTCAAGGCACTCATTGAACTTGTCCACAAAATCATGCAAAACATCTTCGGGCTTTGCTTTCTTGTCTTTATCGCAGCTCCATTCTGCTTCAGATTTTTCTTTGAGGCATTTTTCCATGTCTTGCTGCTGTTTGCACTCGTTTATCATGCCCTGCACTTGCTTTTTCATTTCTTCGTATTCATCAATTCCATAATCAATTTTAACTCTGAATGACGGGCTTATTGAATAAGTTCCAAGAGATGTTGTTGGTTGTTGTGCAGCAGTATGGCTGACAGCTCCTGTAACAACAGGATTTTTATCTATATAAAACACTAGCCCGATCAATATGACTGGGATGAGCATCAACAAAACAAAATCTTTTGCTTCCATTTTTATGTAAAATATGGCTTTAATTTTTCATTTTTCTTTGCTTCTGATACTAATTGATTCAAGTCGTTTCCTGATGCAAGTGTCACTGCTCCGCTGCCTATCCAGTATTTTACAGCATACACTCCCTTGCGAGGCATTAAATCAAGATGAATATGGTCACTGCCTGGGTAAATTGCGCCTCTTGTAAACAATTGGGATTCATCCACAGCAAACCTTGCCCATTTTATTTGTTCATTAACATCCCTGCTTACATAGATATCAAGCGCAACTCCGAATGGATGAGGACCTTGTAGGGCTCCTTTTCCTTTTTTTATCTTAGTATCATACGCAAGACTTCTGTAAGCGCTTGATATGCAGCATTTTATTCTTGGGGACTTGCAAACTCCAGGCTGATAGTTTTCTTTATCTATTTCTGACATTTTTTTGCATAATTCAATGTATTGAGTCCAAACTTCAGGATGGTATTTTTTGACAACCTCAATATTCGGAGTTGTAGTTGATCCTTGCTGCTCGTTAATTATTTTAGGTATATCCGAAGCAAGGGCTTTTTGATATATTTCTGTTGGAGTGGACGTTACAGCAATTGTTGTCGGTTTTTGTACAAGTTCTGGCGCAGGTGTTTTTATCTTCGGCTTGACAACAAAAGTTTGAGGAACAATATCAAATCTTATTTTTTCATAAGAATTCCCTATTATATATCCGCTATCGAATTTATAGCTGTAAGCGCCTGCAGGGATGTCGGCATCAGGGTACTTGACAAGATATCTTCCTAAAATTTCTCCAAATGTCTCGAGAAAATTTTTGTCTATCTCTCTGCCGGGATAGCATTCCTTTATTTCATTAGTGCTTTTGTCAATCACAGCCCATACATTTGCATTCTTGAAAGTGCCGCAATCAGTCGGAGCATAATACCCGCCTCTCAATGAAAAATCGTACGCTGCCTGCTGAGCAGCTATCTTTGCTGACTGCTCAATGTAAAGCATTGCCTTCTCTGCTTCATTGTCGGCTTTCATTATTGCAAACTGGTGTTGCCCGATGTAGTTTGAAATTTCCTTGTGTGGACCGAGAAAGCCTACCAACCAAGCGCCTAGCCCTATCAAAAATATTACTATCAGCCCTATCCACTCAAACCCGCCTATTCCTTTTTTGCTTGTGTTCATTTTATTTTCCAAAAGAGAGTTGGATTGTAATGTATTCAGAAGGCTCTTTATTAAAAGGTATAACAGCTTTGGCAACAGGATACAGCTGCAGGGAGAAGTATTGCCCGTACTGGAAATGCTGTGTATTAGTCAATGTCAATATTCCGTTTTTAGATGAATCGAATGCTCCTATGTGCCAGCTTCTATGAGCTAATTCATTGCCCAAGTGTTTCACCATATCCTGCTTAATCGCGTCATAATTTTTCTCAGAAGCTAATTTAGCTATAAAATCCGCCTTGCTGCTGCCTTTGTCGTCAACTTGCCTAAGATAACTGAACAGTGCTTCGTGTCCTTCCTGAATGCTTTTTTGTAATAGGATGTCGTCCAATGTTTTTGCGCTAGTTCTTTTATCGCTCAACCATATAAAAACTATTATAAGTGCAGCAAAAATGAAAACGGCGGTTATTGACCAAAAATCATCAAATCCTATGCCTTTTTTGTTATTTAGGATTTTGTACTTCAATTTCAATCACTCCATTGCTTAGCTTATTATCCGAATAAAAAGGAACATTTTTTTTAGGCAATTTTAATTCTGATTCCCTATTTTCATTCCAATTGGGGGTTTTAACGGTTTTAGGAGAAGTTAATCCATCTGACTTTAAAGTCATTTTAAATGCTGGAAAATCGCCTGAAATTCTGTAACAGCTACTTAGTTTTTCACTGTTAAATTTTTCCAAATCAATGATGCCTGTCAGCATAATGTCTTCTTTGGAATAAATTAAGCAATTTGGCGACTTGAAAAATCTCTGAATTAAGTAAAATGACTCGAGATTTTCTCTTATTTTTATCTGTTCTGAGCCAAATCTCTGAATAACTAATATAAAACCAATTAAAAGGATTGCAACTGCAACTCCATAACCCAGCCAGAAGAGTATTTTGTTTGGCGGGAACATCTGGGATGCTATTGCTGCCTTTTTTCCCAACACTATTCATCAACTCCGGTGATTTTTAATTTGCCATTTATTTTTTCCAGTTTAACGTATTTTTTTCCTGAAATAAAGAAAACTGGCTCATCTGTATCTACGCCTGCAAATGGATAGATCGCCATAGTAGGAACTATTTCCTCTGGTTTGTAGACTCTTACAGCCCTATCCCTTATGCCGATATTATAGCTTGATACGTCATTTGGATAGACATAAGAAACATCGCCAGGCAGCGCATACATCAAATCTATGCTTAATGCCATATCCCTTGCCACTGCAAGTTTATAATAGCTTTCCCTGTTTCCCAAAGATATTCCAACTTGATAAAAAACACTGGCGGGAATGGCAAATAACAGCATCACGACAATTGCCTCAAACAATAGCTGTCCTCTTTTTTTCATGCATTTATTGTTTAATTATTACTTTATATTGTTTTTGGTGATGCTAAGAAATAAACCGCAGTTCTGGCCATTCTCCTTTTGGCGTTAGGCATTGTGTTTGCCCTAGGCTAATTATTTTATTTACGCATTCCCTAACTTTCTCGCAATCTTCTTTGGTAATATATTTAGTAACTGGTCTGTTGGCAGCTATATTGCAGTAGCTATCATATTCCTGCGACCTTCCAATCCCAAACGCTTGTGATGGTGTCCTTATACCCAACGATTTTGTGCAGTCTTGCATGACCCTGCATACATCAGGAGGTGTTTTTTGGAGCTGCGGCTGTTGGGATGGCTTATACGATTCAATACATCCTGAACTAGGGCACACCGCAATGTATGTTTTATCACCTATGTTTTTCCGCTCGAGGTTAACCGTAAACCTGTAGGCAACAGGCTGCGGCAGTCCGTTTGAAACTAAGTCGCCTCTGTTATGCTTTTCATAAAGAAACCCTCCAACCCATTTTGCACTTTTTAATTTTGAGTAATCAACATTGTCTCTTTTTTCCAGTTTATCCAGATGGCTCTTAAGCTCTACATTGTCAATTATGTCTAAATTGCTTCTCAAACTCCGGCATAAAATTCTTTCGCATTTCATTTCATAAGGCTGTTTTGCTTTATCCACCTGCAACGGTTTAACGCACAGGCATATGCAAGCATTTTTATCATTGCTCTTTCCGCATTCCTCGTTTTCAGGTTTTTTAAAATACGAGATGATATCCATGCTCTGGGCAGAGCCGCAACCATAACATCTAAAATCCTGAGCATTTTGGCTAAAGCCGATTATAGAAGAATCTTTTTTTAAAAAGACAAGAGTTTGCTTTGAGTCAACGTCCAGATTTTCCATTTCATTCACAAATTTATGGAAATTCTCTTCCAGATTTGTGCCCAGCACAGCTGCAGCTATGTTTCTGCCGAGATTGAAAACAAATACTATAACAATCACAGAAATTATAAGGCGCAGTAAAGCTTCAAGAATAATGCCGCTCTTATTTTTTATCATTTTTCTTCACAGGACAAGGCTTATCTTCATTTATTGTAGGTTTATAACCCTCTGGGCAACCATAATTGATAATCTCTCCTTTCAAACAGGGGCAGTCGTCAGCTGCATTAATGACTCCGTCTTCGTCATAATCGTCTCCAGAACCTATACTTGTTCCAACAGGTCCAGTGGCTCTGCCCAAAGTCCTGCCTACCCATAAAAATACTATAAGAATAACCAATGCCACAATTACCATATTAGTTAAATCTGAAAATTGCGCAATCTTTTTGGATTTCATTTTAGTTAGGTACATATTGGTTTATTGCTTAGATAATTTACATTTACATAATTGTATGGTGTTGTTAATATCCATTTGTCATTTTTGCCGATGGCAACCATCAGTGTCTCTCCGCTAACGGCTGAGTTTGATATCTCTGCCTTATTATAATGTCCTGCAGGTTGTATTATGTATGTTCCTCCCAAGGAATTATGATTATTAAAGTTTTTATCTATAAATGAGTCACTAGCTCTTTTTTTATACAAATCTAAATATGGGATATAATTAATTTTTTTTGAATCAATTACTTCCACCACCCCATTATCATCAAACTTAAAATCTATGCGCCCATCATTATATACGAATATATAAAATCCCCTCCCAATTTTAGTGGTGTCAAAGACAAAATTCTTCCTGCATAAATTTTGATATGGTTTGGAATCCAGTTCTCCTAAGAAATGCACAAATCTTTCAAATTCTCTTTTAGGGCCTTCAATTTTATTATTAGGAAGTCTTGTCTTAAGTTGCATGCCGCATAAAGGCACTTTATTTTTTATTTCTTGTATGCAGTCATTATCTAGCAGATTTTTCTCTTCATTTAAAATGCATTTCAGTCTTGAAAAAACTCCACTGTCCATTGGGACGAAACATAACTTATTTTTTTCTATGTTTACGGCAAATGGAGCCAATTCGAATTTGTTGCTGCCAATGGTTAGTTCGCCTTTGGAGATTCTCAGAATATGTATATCATCATATATTTTTCCACAATTTCTGCTTGGGCCTATATAACAATCATAGAAATTTTTAGCGTTTATTAAGCATACTTTTGCATTGAATATTTCCAATTTGTCCAGAGCAGCATAGCCTACCCCGGTTTTTTCAATTATTTTGGAGTTCATATTGTTGTCGAGGTTGGATAATTCTATACCAAAACCACTCAAATCCGCTAAAGAAGGTATATTGACTAAACAATCTTCGCCTGTAGATTTCTTTAAGGATTCTTCCATAGCTGTATTAAAGGCTTTGTGTGTGTTTACTACCTTTTGCGGGACATCTTTTAATTGCTTAAGTTCCTTCTGTGGTTCAAACGGTAAATATTTTTCTCCAAAAGAGAGGGATAAGTCCGCAACTTTTGACATGAAACCTTTATCGCTTGAATAATAGATAAATATCAATAGGAATATAAACAAAACTATTATTGTCCATCCAGCTACCTTATTCCAAACTATCTCCGGCATTTAACTATCCTCCGAGATACCTGAATAGTCCTCTCACGATTGCCAATAGGTCTTTCCAATAGATTACAAAAAGGGCAGCAACGATTATTAGAAGTATAACCCCCAAAAAAAGCCTTACAGTCATAAATTCTTCTATTCCGCCTTTCTTTGATTTTATAATCTTTCATCAACTCCAAGTTCGACTGCGCATTTATCTCTTATTTCGCCATATTCTGAGATATAAATATAGTTGTACCCAGCAAAAGCGCCAGACTTTTGTGTCATTTTAAATGAAAGATAAGTAAGCGTTGCCCCTAATGAAGCAACTTCTTTCTTTGTCCACCCAGGTGCAAAATAAGTGCCAAATAAAGTAGCTGCGGTTGATACCAATGTTCCTGCCCCCCACGCAGCTGTATCCCATCCTGGGGTATTCCCAGGGCTTATTATTGTTATTCCATATTTCTTTTTTGTTGTCAATCCTTGCTCCTCTAGTTTGTCTTCATAAACTAAAAATCCTGCTCCTCCACTTATGCCGCCTGTGCCCTGTATATAATCGAGGTAGGATGCGAAATTTTCTTTTTTCACATAGCACTTTCCAGATTTGCACTGCCATTTGTCAAAAAGCTTGTAGCCTTCTCTGGCTTCACATACCCCTTCTTTGTTTAAGCATTCGTCCCTTCTGTCTTCGCTTATACAACATTCTGGTTTATCCGGAAATTTTTCAGCGCATTGTGATGATTCTGATTTTCTTGTGTATTTTGGATCTGCCTTGCATTCCTTTCTGCAATACCCTCCTTGCCCCCCTCCTGCACACCTATCTGATTTATCAATCGCAATATAAGGATAGTCCAGCGAAGCTATCAATTCCGGTATCTGGATGGTACCAACATCTTTGTTTAAAGAAAAGTCATAGCAAATAAAGCATTTATTTTGCAGCCTGACTGTAGATGTCTGAAACAAGTTTGGCTGCTTGCCCTCAAGCCACATCCACCAGCATTTTGCCATCATTTCTCTTATTTCTTTCTTAGCCGCTTCTTTTGGGCCTCCTTCAAAATCTTTATAGTCGCTTGTAGGCAGGTCGCCCTTATCTAAGGTTTTGCATGCCCCTGGCACAATGTCATAAGTAAAAGGTCCCTTATCGATGTGAGTCGCAAATCTTAATGCATTAAATCCCCTGCAGAGCTTTTCAGATGTTTGCTCATCGGCTTTAGAAGCAGCATAATTAAAAACCCCTATTATGAGTCCTGCAGCTATAATAATAAGGATTATTTCCACTAATGTAGAGACTTCTATGCCCTTTTTATTTTTTGCTAATGACATGGGATAAAACTCTTATGATATAGTATATAACAAGCGCAGTGGCAATCAAACCAAGAAAGGTGATAATAGTTTCCCTAACCTGAGATTTCTTTGAAGATGATTTCATTTTAATTTCGGAAAACATTTGTGCTATTGACCAAAAACTTTCAGACAACATATCTCTTTCTTCTCATTAGGACATTTCAAATTTACTTCTGCTTCATTTGAATTACATCCTTTGCTCTTTTCTGCACATCTCCCCTGCTTGGCCTTACAATCATCAAAACTCGCAGAAAATACTCTAGCTCTTCCAGTAAATATGGCGGCAACCACAACAAGAACAATCAGTGCCAGTGCAGCTAAGATGATAGCATTTATAGGCAGTCCTTGTGATTTCTTGTTGTTTCTAATCATGCTCAAAATCCTGAAGAACCAGATATATAAATATTTGGGTTAAAGCTATGGAACGCAGCAGCATATTTGATCCTTTGGCAATTTAGCTCCGGACAATTTTACATTTGGGAACTCGCATTCCAGATTTGGTTTCGCGCCTGGGCCCCCGTACCCTGTCCATGATTTATACCCGGCAAATTTACAGCTATCTTCACAGCTTACGCCAGTCCCCTCCACACCCTCGCTAAAAATCTTAAACCTTCCAGTGAATATGGCGAATAGAACTACAAGAACAACCAAGGCAATGGCAGCTATTATTATTGCATTTATAGATATGCTTTGGGACTTTTTGCGCATAAGAATTTCATTGAGGAGATAGTTTATAAATATTTAGTGTCTATTTTGGAACGCAGCAGCATCCATACTTGCCGTCAACATAGACTCCTGCTATGTACTGTCCTTCTATGCAAGTCCTGCCATCATCTCTTGGATGAGTGCCTGGCTTCATATTCAAACTATCACATTTCTGCACACAAGTATCTGTTTCGCTTACGCCCTTTGTAAATCCTCCTATCCTGCCAGTGAATATGGCGAATAGAACTACAAGAACAGCTAAAGCAATGGCAGCAACGATTATTGTGTTGATAGAAATGCTCTGTGCTTTTTTCATTTAAGGTACCTCTTTAACAAAATCCACTTATGAAGGAAGTTATATTTAAAGATATCGAAATGCGGGCATTTCGGATATTTAAATTCGAAAATCGAAGATTCCAAAAAAATCCCTTTGGAATTTTCTGGACAGCAAAGGCAATCAAGCGACTCATTTACTGCAAACCGATTTGGGTGCCCTGCTATAATTGTTGTACTATATTGCTTCGCTTGATAGTACATTGATCAAAAGCCATTCACTTTCTTCACACTTACTTATAAATGTCTCTGTCGTTTTTGTTGGATTTTATTATTATAGCAAACCACACTAATATTCGTATCTTTTCATGGAAATAATAAATGCCTACGAAAATTAAAGTTATTTCCTATAAATTATATTTGTTGGTTGATTTTTATTTATTGAATTTTATTGTTTATATTTTATCCGCAGATATCCAATTTAACATACATTGTTGCTGTGCTTATTGGTATAGGAAACAGCTTTGACCTTTTTTCAGCCCTGCATTGCTGTCCCAGCTTAATCAGAGGCGAGTTTATGTTGGTATAAGCTGAAAACTCATATTTCATATTCCATTTATCCAGAGTGTTTTCAAATATATTTTTTGCAGTTTCCTCAGCATATTTGCATGAATCTTTTCCATTATCGCATATTATGCCCCTGCCTTGAGCGCAGTCCTGCAAAAGCTCTGTCATTGTCAGTTGAGAGCAGTCTCTGGCAGCTGTCTTGAGGAATGTGTTAAGCATGTTGGATGCAAGCTCAGAACTTATAAAGCCTTTTCGATAGTCCGTCGGCGTCTTAAGCACTAAAAACCTTACAATGAAGATGGTTGCCACTAGTATAAGAACAACGACTATAGCCAATCCAAGTATTTCCATCTGGGATTTCCGAGAAAATTCTTTAGATTTTCTCTGCCGCCGAAAATTTTTGGTTTTCGTGCTGGCTTCGCTTTTGTCGGTTTTGTTTGGCATTTTGGCTGTTTTAAATTTATAATTTATCTTGCTAGGGTTTCTATAGTTAAAATTCCAAATCCATGTTTTCTGATGGTTGAGTCATAGAGGGATATTGGCACATTTGTAACAAATCTGCTCTTGAAATCGTTTGTTTTCCTTGAATAGATGCTCCATTTGGCATCGCTTGGGTATATCTGTGAAATTGAAATGTCGCTGAACTCGAACAAATCATAGTAGTAAACTTCATTTTCTTTCATCAGCTTCTGGGCAGCGTCCAATTTCGATATGTCAATGCAATTGTCAATGATTATATTGTCTTCGCTGCACTGCACTTCCGGCAAAAACATCACCCTTTGTGCTACTCCGACTGACTTGAGCTGTGATAATTCCTCTTTCTCTGCCTCTATGTTGCCCTTGATAACCTTGACATAAAAAACAAATCCTATGGTTATAAGTACGAAGAACACGAAAAGCACTGCAATTGTTTCTCCAATCTGTATTTGTCCTTTCTTATTCATTCTGATATCTAGTATGCTTAATATATTAGCGTGCATGAATAGACTTGGGCATTTTTATTTTCGCCAGCCAATAGTTTTGATGTCTCGGCAATATCATCAACATTTTCCTTATTGAAATTTGAGGATGCTGCAGAAATCCTGGTTAAGTGCGCCAATGCATTGTTGTAAAACTTGCTGCACTCTGCCTGCCTGCTTGATAAAGCCAATTTTTGCACGAGCTTTTTTGTCTTTTCAGAATATATTTTGGTAACCAAATTGAGCCGTAAAAACGTGTTTTGAATGTTACATTCATATGCATTCAAGGAGTCTGTGTATATTGCACCAATAAGTGATGCTTTGCCGATATATGCTGAACTGCCTTTGGCTAGCCATGAATTGCCGTTTTTCTGCCAGAATTCAAGAACCCCTTTATCTGTATCTCCGTTAATCCTCACAGCAGTTACGTCAGAGTCGGGCATCCTCTCCAAGGATTTTGGAAATGCCATCATATCTCCAAAAATCACAAATCTTACTTTATAATTGTTTGAATTCTGAATTTGCTGCATTGATGGATAGAATTCTTTTCTCAGCTCAGCAGGCAATGTTTTGTTTATGTCTTTAGCGAGATTGCTGTTTCCTATTATTATGTATCTGAGCTGGGGGCTTGTCATATAAAGGAGGTTTGTAGCCCTATAAGGAGCGTTAAAAGCCAGTGTTTGTGTTATAAGTCTGTCACCTTTAACCAAGCTTGGTGCAAATAATACTAAATTGTTGTACTGCCTTGAAATCCCTCCTACAGAAATTCTGCCGCAGCTTATTTCGATATTGGAATTAGGCATGTCTATTATATTTGTCGTGTCTGTGCTTACGCTTGCTCCTGTTACTATTGCCTCGATGCTTTTTAGCACAGATGCTTTTGTAGAAGTCTCTGACACGTTTTTCTGCTTTACAACAACAACCGTAAAGAACAGCAGTATTGCAGCTCCTGCAACAAGCACGAAAATCCAGTTGAACTGCACTTCGAATGCTTTTTTGTTCATTGTAACCAGAATTATGATATTATTTTATATTAATTATGCCCGACAACCGAGCCGGCCCTTTTGCAGTACAATAAATTGTTTAGCAATAACATTTGCACTCGATGTCTAGTTTATATCGTGCATTCTGGAAAAGACATTCACTTTCTTCACACTTACTTATAAATGTCTCTGTCGTTTTTGTTGGATTTTATTATTTTTTATTCCTTGTTTGAGATTATTCTTAAATTGAGTTGGTTTAACTCCATCTGCTTAATAAAACGTGATTCCCCCTTCCTTCAAGCCTTAAGCTTACTTTGTTGTTGAACGCATCTATGCAAAACACATCAGGCTCAACAGCTATTTTGCCGGCATAAAATGATTCCTTTGCTATGTTGTCAACTAAAAACACGTTTTTTCCGGTATTTGACAATACGCTGTCTTTGATGATTGGATCTGCATTATTGGGTAGTTTTGGGTTTTCAAAACTTTCTACAAAACACACTTTGGAATAGCCTGCGCATAACTGGAAGTCTTTTCTTTTCACGGTTCCAAAATCGCTTAAGATGCTTTCCACAGAATTGGCAAGGTCATTTCTAAATTTCAAGCACGACACTTGCTCAGCCCTTTTTTTGAAATTCTGGATTGCATTGTAGCCATAAACAAGGATAAAAGAAACCAGCACAATTGTTAGAATATAAATAAACACTTGGCTGTAAATTTGTGCTTTCATTTTTTCTTTTTCTTCGATTTTGTGAGTCTATACAGTTTGCTGAGTTTATCCTGTGCCTTATACCTTGCTTGTCTTGGCTTTTTTTTCGCTATTTCCTTGAGTTTAACAAAAACATCCTCTTTTGGTTTTTTTGTCTGTTCTTTTTTGGCAACTTTCGGTATTTTCTCCTCTTTTTTTCCCTGCGGCTTATCTTCAGCTTCTTTAGTTTCCTTTTTCTCTTCTTTGCCAAATGTCTCAAACAGCTTTTCTCTTTCCTTTTCCTTCAGCTCTTCTTTTCTTTTGAATATTTCCCTTATTTCCGCATCCTCTTTTGGTTTCTGAGGAGCCTGCCTTGGTGGCGGCTGCGGGATTGCTCTTTGTATCCCTCCCTGTTTGGGCATCTCAAATCCAATCTTTTCTTCTTTTCTTTTTGTTATGGCTCTGTAGCCCAGATAGCCAAATCCCGCCAAAAGCACAATTATTCCTATTGCAAACATCAATGTCTTTCCAAGGTTTGATTTTGGGAAATCCTCTGCATCAACTGGGTTTGTACCTTTGTCAATCTCTTCCTTATCACTGGAGCCGTCTTCATCAGTATCGGCTTTGTTTGGGTTAGTGCTTTGCCCATATGTGCTTTGTACATTGAACTCCTCAAGGTTCGTCAGCCCGTCATTGTCTGAGTCCAAGCCTGCATCGCTTGGGTCATTTGGATTTAAACCGTTTTGTATCTCCCATTCGTCTGGCATCCCGTCGTTGTCTGAGTCCTTGATTCCAGCTGCAGTTTCCTGCTCGTCAGGAATTCCATTGCAGTTTTTATCATTTTCCTCGCATATTTTGCATACAGACAATATGCATTGCAATCCTTCCCCGCAATCCTCATTCATGTTGCAGTTCCTGTTCTCGGAGCATTTTGTAGGGCAATATCCTCCGCAATCAACGTCAGATTCGCCCGGGCTTAGGGAATTGTCCAGGCAGCTTTCCTGTGGCTTGCAGAAGCCAAAGTTGCAGAAATTGCTTTCGCAGTCATTGTTGCTGCTGCATCCTTTGTCGTTTTTGCATTTTTTGCACGCTCCTCCGCAATCTGTGTCGCTCTCTTCCTGATTCCTTATGTTATCATCGCATTTTGGAGCAGAGCACAAGCCGTTGTTGCAGAAATTTGATTTGCAGTCAGTGTTTATATTGCATTTTTTGCCAAGCTCGCATAAATCACAAACAGAGCCGCAGTCGACATCTGATTCCTTCTCGTCTTTTATCTTGTTGGTGCAGTTTTGAGGTTTCAAGCTTGTGTCTACAGTTATTCCGTCGCTTTCGCTTGTGTTGCTGAGCAATCCTACAATATTTTGCGCCTTGACTCTGAAGAAATATCTGTTACCGTTAATTAACCCCAGGCTTATTCCATTAGGTTTTGTGGAAATTAAATACTCGTTGTTAAGCAAACTTTGGGTGTAGTCAAGCACTATTCTTTGCGTCCCAGATTCAACTATCGAGTACAGGTGCCTGTTCACTTTTGATTCATTGTCTATGCTGTGCCATTTCACCCTTAAGCTGTGTGTACTCCAGGTAAATTCTGGATTCTCTAGAGTGCTGCTGTCGTCAACTGACAATATGGTTGGAGGGGTGGGGTCAATTGTAAAGGTTATTATTGCTACATCTGAAAATTTCTGCAGATGCTGGTCTTTGCATACTATGTAGAATGCATGCTTTCCAGGTGCAAGTATTAATTGCTTTGTGTGGCTGTAACTAGGCGCGCCGAATATATCGCCGCTTTCTACCGTGCTGTCTGATTCGGAGTACTTGCATTGCGATTTCTTTGTTGTCTCTATAGCCAATACCGCATTTGTTGAGTTAAAGAATTCTGGTGTGTGCGATATGATGGAGATAGGTATTGTCAAATCAACCTTAAATGTTATTTCCCTTGTTTCAGAGTTAAGCTCAGCTTTGTTTTTGCATGCAACATAATACAGGTAGCCGCTTTCATTCTCAACGGTAATTTGCTGTCTGTTGATACTTTTAAAATTGTTGTTGTCATTTTCTTCAAATTTTCCTTCCATGCCATCAAATTCCTTTGAGGCAGTGCTGAACCTGCATACGACTGGCTCGTCAGCTTCTATTGTCAAAGTTGTTGTTGATGGCTTTTCAATAATCGGATTTGGGAAGGCAAATGCGCTCCTCAATTTAGGAGGGGTAATGTCAACGTTTATGTTAAATGACTTAAAAGAGAACTCTCTGTCGTCTTTGCATCTCACATTTAATTTGTGTACGCTTATGTCGCCGCTTGCAATCCTGTTAAAGCCCATTATCTTATGCAACGTGCCTCCGGTTGCTGTGAACTCCTCCATGAACTCAAATTCAAAATTGTTGTCTAAGGAATATCTGCAGACTGCATTATTGTCTGTCTCAACAAAAATATCAAATGTGGTCTTCGATGCTGTCCCGAATCTTGGATTTATCAGGTTTATTGACACCGGATTTGCGTCAACCACAAACGACACAATCCCCGTAACTTGATTTTTTGCGAAGTCCCTTGCAGATACCTCGAGATTCTTGTTTCCATCGGAAATGTTCATCGCTGCTGTGAATATCTTATTGTCTGTTGTTGAAAACAAATCAGTGATATCTTCAAAATTTAGTTTTACATAATCCAGATTAACTTCCTTATTGAACGTGAGTTTGATTGGCAAGGCAGAAGAATTTATTACTGTGCCGTTTGCTGGGGCGATATCTATTGTTGGTTTGTCATTGTCAATAACAATTATCTGCGACAAAGGCTGGTCCATAAATATATTATTGTTATTTTTGGCGTTTAGCTCAAGGGTGTACTCGCCATTGGGAAGCATTTCTGTTGGTTTGAAAATTACTTTTGTGGTTGGCTCACTGTTTCCCTGCAAAGGCACCACAAGCCCTGTTTTTTTGTTGACTAGTCTTGAATGTGTTACGATTGCCGGCTCAAAAAATTGAATTTCTATGATTGGATTTTGATTGCTTGTAAAGAATTTATCCAGAACTTTTGAGGCGCCTGTTATGTTAATGGAAAATATCTTTGGCCCATCGACATTGCTGTGCGTTTCAACAATTATTTTTTTGATTTCTTCTATGTTTTTTGCAGTATCCTGCGAATAGTATCTTATGGTGCTGCTCCCCTCGTTAAGGGCCAGTAGCTTGTTGCCATTGGTGCCGTCAAACACATTTAGGTTGCTTACCACAAGTGTTCTGCTTGATGTTGAAATGCTGTAGGGATGTCCCTCTGAACTGCATGGCTCCACGCATAGGAAAGTACTGTAATCTGAAGATGTTTTTAATATTGCAGAGCCTTTTATGCTCGTCTTGTCGTAAATATGGACCATAAAGCTGCCAATTACTCCTTTTCTAATTATAGGAAGCAACGTTGTGTTGGGTGTAAAATAGTCCCTTTCACACTCTGTACTAGTACAGTCGGCTTTGCTGTCGCCGTCAGAATTCTTAACGCACAAGCCATTTATGTTCTGGCATGTTTTAATGCCGCATTCGTCTGAAGAGGGGTTTCTTATTTTGTTGTTTTCGTCATGTGTGATTTGTGCATCGCTGCACTGTGCTGCGTCATAGTCTCTGCACACCATCTCGTCGCAATTTTTGGCTTTTCCATTTCTGAAGTAGCATTTGAACATACCATCAGAAAGAATGTCTGACTTTTCCTTTGTGCAAAAGTCAAACACTTCGTTGAAAGCCTTGATGTTCTCAAGCGCTTTTGTTCCTTTGTTTTCGCACCATTGGCAATTGTGCTCTTTTGTGCTTATGCATGCCCCAATTCCTATCTGGCTCGCCAGATTTTTCCATTTGCAGTTTCCAACCCTGCAATTGTCTCTGTTGCATGCACTCTCAGTTTTATAATCATAGCACAACATTGATGGATTGCAGCCGAAGCAGGAATTTATGGTTGAATGTGATCTGTCATAGAAGCAGTACCTGTTGGTTTCGCAGTCTTCCAATGTGTAAAACAAGCCAAATGGATTGGCATTGTTATAGTTGCAGCCGGCTTTGTTCAGGCAGGAAGGCTTGTTACTGCTCACAACACAAACTTGAGAAGATTGACATGATGTTCCTTCTTGCAGGAGCTTGTTGAAACCGTCGCAGAAAAATGCTTTGTTTGGTTTGTCGGCAAATTTTTTCCTGACGCCTGATGCAAAATCTTTTGAAAAGTCGTCGGGAAAATTTGTGGTTAGATATTCTCTGTATTTGTTATAATATGGCTCATGAATACAAAAGTAATCATTAGAAAATTGTCCAAGGCATTCTAAATTGCCTAATTCTGCTGGCTTTGTTATTGTAGGAGTTGCTGTTTGAATGTTGTATTTTGCTTTGATTTGATAGGTGTATGCTGTATCGAAGAGCAAATCCACTGAAGAATCCTCAAATGAGTTTGTATTTGTCGTTCCTACAAGCTCCAAGTTAGTGCATTCATTTCCATTGCATCTCAGAATGTCATAAGAAACTGATGTTTGGCTGCATTCGTCTTTCCATCTAAGGAAAAATTTTCTTTCGCCCTTTACGGGTTTTATCTCAAGGTTGCTTAGGCTTGGAATGTGACTGGGATTGTTGCAGTCAGTTCCTTCGCTTGTGCAGCTTCCTCCTAATTCACTTTTGTCCGCAGGACTTGTGCAGCCCAAGTCACCTCCTTCAAAATCAGCGCAGCCGTTGTTGTCATTGTCTGTGCCGTCGTTGCATTGTGGTGTCGGGCATACTTGATTGCAGTTTGTTTGCCCTTTATAAAAGGCTAATCCTGTTCCTTTGCATCTTGCGCCTGCTGTGATTGAGCCGCCAAGCTCAGAGCAGCAGCAGCCAAGAGCACATGCACCAATGCCTGAACATACTTTATTTGGGAAAAAGAAGTTTGTTGTGCATTCGTTGTAGTCTGCCGGATTGTCTGCATTTTGTGCTGATTTGTAATAGCTCGGAAAATTCTCTTCTGGTTGTGGGCAGCATTTCTTGTCTCGTGGAACTAATAGGTCTGCTGAACATGTAATTGCTCCTGCCCCGGGATTGCTGCAGCATCCTACCTCATCTGCAAAAGCATTGAGAGAGCCGACTATAGCAAGAAGAAAGATTAAAACTGCAATTGCCTCTTTTTTTGTCTGGCTCATATTCTGCTTACTGTTATCGTCTGGTAGTCGGATAATTTGCCGTCGCTGGCTTCAACTTTAAATTGGATTTGTGGAACATTAAGGGTTTTTGGCAGCGATGGTGTTATTGTGATGGTGTAGTTGTCCTCATCAGGATCGTATGCTTTTAAAGTTGAGTTTTTGAATATATCTTCTTGTGTTATTTGGTGGTTGTGCGAAAACTCTAGTTTAGTGTTTTTTATATAATGGAGTGCAGGTGCCCTGTTTCTTCTTGCAAATATATACTCAAATGGCTTGCCGTATACCAATGATCGTTCATCACTCACGACTATTAAATCCTCGCCGGTAAACGCGTTCTTGACTAAGTTTACTCTTAGAAAATCCCCGTTATTTCTCGCACCGCCGATATCAAATTTTATGTTTTTGATGTCATTTTCTATAAGCTCCTTGGCAAAAAAATAAATATCCCTGAGCCTTATGTTTATGCTGGTTGAAAAGTAGCTTAGTTCTGTGAATTCGTTTGCTGACGGATTGGCTATTTTGACTGGGATTTTTGATGTAACGCTTATGTCGCCGCTTCCTATTGTGGCTGATGTTTTTGATGGCTGCATAGAGATTTGAACGCCCTGCTTTTCGAAGATGCTTAAGTCCATGCAGCTTCCCATATTGGAGTCTATGAATGACTCTATCTGCATTTGTATCGAATTTGGGCCTTCAGAATAATTTAATGGCGGCATGTTGTTTATGCCAAAATATCCTTCAAAAATTTCTGAGTTGGATGACTCTTTTTCATATGGGAATGTACGCCATGGGTAATCCGGAGTTTCTGAGGAATAGGGCTGGATTGCAAATTTTGGGGGCAGTATGTTATAGGCAACCTTGAGTCCATTGTGCTTGACATAGAATAATCCTTCATCTGTATCACTATAATCCACCAATGTTCCCCCCTGGCTTGCGTATATGTAACCGCCTTGCTTGCCCAAAAGCACGATTGCGTCTTTTGCCAGTTTGTCGAGGCACTTTGTTGCATAGTCATTGATTGGTTGAATTTCTATCTTTGTCTCGTGTATTTTCTTTATGCTCTGCTGGCTTTGTTTCTTGATTGAAGATTTGGAAAGATATAAAATAAGGCTTATGACAATAAACAGCACTAAGCCAACAATCATAACCATAGTTATTTGTGATTTCAGAGAATTTGGCTTCATTTTACCTCCGAGTTAATTAACGAGGAGGTTCAGACAAAAATTTGTTTTTGTCTATACCTCTTTTTTGTACAGCGATATTTGGACACACCTATATAAAGTTTCCTTTAAGGTTTAATAGGGTTAATATTTAATCTGTAGGCAGAGTATATGCCAAGCTTGTGCTACTCGTTCCAAGCATTGCAAACAAGGCAATGACGTTATGTGGCGCTCTCATATCCAAGGGTTTGTCAGAAAATGAACCCACAATCATCTTTACTTTATATTTTTTGCATAGTGCAATGTTTTGCATCATTCTTCCAATCAATAAGGGAGCTTGATTACCTTTATCAAAAAGGGAGCTGTATGAGAAGCCTATTGAAACGTTGTTTTTCTTGGCAAGCTCGCACAATACATGGTTCAAGCCAGACATTCTTTGATATAGGTAATCTTTTTTGTGCACTTCCTCGAACCCATATATTATCCTTATCTTTTTGCTTTCAATTAAAATCCTGTCTTTGTCGGAACTTTTGGCAACAAGCAGTTTTGAAAGTTTTGACGCTTTGTTTAGATTCTTTGGATTTACTATCAGCCCAGTTCCTATTTCTATGTTGCTGTTTATATTCTCTATTTTTTGGTGTACTTTTTCTTCATCATAATCGCTAAAATCGTAAAGAAAATATAATTTTTTAATGTCTAGCTTTTCAGCTATATCTATAAACCCCTGTTCATTGTTTTTCGGAATCACAATATCCCTGAACATGTATTATAATTTTGTCCTTTTTTATTTAAAGGTATTGTTAAAAATAAACTTTAAGATGAAACTCTCTCAATTATGAAAATAACAAAAACAAAAAATAATTCAAACAATACAGGAACAACCTGTTGATTCACAGCATGATAAAAGTAACATGTTGTTAAAGTGGCACTATAAATTTAATCTAGAAAGTGCAAGAAGAGCAGCAGGGCACCAATATCAATATTTTGGTTATTGGGTTGCTGTTTTTTGTTTGAATTTTTGATATTGGCGGATTGGTATATTTTGTTGTCTAAATGTTCTTGATTTCCACAGGAAACAAAGGAGGCATATTTTTTGCAAAATTCATATCCCAACAATTCTATTTAAAAATAAAAGTATTTATAAATAAAGGGGCTTTATAAATATTTATAAACAAAAATACCAATTTAAGCTTGTTGAGTGCCCTGTATATCAAATGGGGGTGTTATTGGGCTTATTCAGGCAAAAATGTGATTTTACGGGGTGTTATCTAAAATGGCTAAGAAAGAAACTAAAAGAGACATAAAAGTAGTTAATATAGTTGTTTCTACGTCTTTAAAGCATGATATACCGCTTGAAAAGATGGCAGCAACCCTAAGCAATACAGAATACAATCCAGAGCAGTTTCCTGGGCTTGTAATTAGAATTAAGGAGCCAAAGACATCTGCTTTAATATTCAGTTCAGGCAAAGTAGTATGTACTGGAGCCCGCTCTATGGACAAGGTAGAAGAGAGCATTAAAAAGATTATAAAGAGCTTGGAAAAGATTAATGTTAAGATAACCATAAAGCCAGAGATAAAGATACAAAATATAGTTGCTTCTGGTAGTGTAGGTATGGACTTGAATTTGAACACTTTGGCTATGAAGCTTGAAAACACAGAGTATGAGCCAGAGCAGTTTCCTGGCTTGGTGTACAAGCTGGCTGCTGCAAAAGCCACTTTCCTTCTTTTCAGCAATGGAAAAATTGTCTGCACCGGAACAAAAAGCGAGAAAGAAGTGCATGCAGCGCTTGACAAGTTGATTGAGAATTTGAAAAAGGTGAAGGCGTAAACCACTGGACATCTCTGCCTAAAATATTTAAACTTAGAAAGAGTATAAAGAGGGGTAAATATGGAACTCAGTGTTATTGAGCAGATAAAGAGGTTTCAGGACTTTATTGACAGCAATTACTATGAAACTCTTCTTGAAAATGTAAGGAAAGGGGACAGGTTCCTTCTTATCGATTTTGCTGAGCTTTCAAAATACGATCCTGACTTGGCGACAGAGCTTTTGGATTCTCCAGAAGATACTATAAAAGCCATTGAAAAGTCCATAGAGCAGTTTGATGTTGACGGCTTAAGGAGTTTTAAGGTTAGAATTTATAATCTTCCCCAAAGCCAGCATATCATGATACGGGACATAAGAAGCAAGCATATCAACACATTGCTGTTTGTAGATGGATTAATAAAACAAAAATCCGATGTCAGGCCAAAGGTTACATCAGCAAGGTTTGAGTGTCCTGTATGCGGCAACATAATGAACGTGCTGCAGGTTGAAGGCACTTTCAAGGAGCCGACGAGATGCGGCTGTGGCAGGAAGGGAAAGTTTGTGATGCTTGACAAGGAGATGGTTGATGCTCAAGGAATTGTTCTTGAAGAGGCGCATGAGCATCTGGAAGGCGGCGAGCAGCCAAAGCGCATAAATGTTCTTCTCACAGACGACTTGGTTAGTCCGTTGAGCGAGAAAAGAACTTCTCCAGGCAGCAAGGTTGAAGTTTTTGGCATTGTCAAAGAAGTCCCAATAATCTCGAGGACAGGCGCAAAATCCACAAAGTTTGATTTGATGATTGATGCAAATTATGTCAAGCCGACAGAGGATACTTTTTATCAAGTTGGCATAAGCGAAGAAGAGGAAAAAAAGATTCTGGAAATTGCAAATGACCCAAAAGGCTACGAAAAACTCGTCAATTCAATTGCACCTTCTATTTATGGTTATGAGAAAATAAAGGAATCTTTGTTGCTTCAATTAATGGGAGGAATAAGAAAAGTCAGGATGGACAAAGTTGTCAGCAGAGGCGATATGCACATCTTGCTTGTTGGAGATCCAGGAGCTGGAAAATCTGCTTTGCTCAAGAGAATCACCCAAATTGCTCCAAAGGGAAGATATGTCAGCGGCAAGGGTGTTAGCGGAGCAGGAATTACAGCAGCTGTTGTAAGAGACGAGTTCTTGGGCGGCTGGGCTTTGGAAGCAGGAGCGATGGTGCTGAGCAGCGATGGCTTGGTTTGTGTTGATGAGCTTGACAAGATGAGTTCAGAAGACAGGTCTGCAATGCACGAAGCTCTTGAAAACCAGACTGTCAGCATATCAAAAGCAAATATTCAGGCAACTTTAATAGCAAGAACAACTGTTCTGGCTGCAGCAAACCCTAAATTTGGCAGGTTTGACCCATTTGGCATAATTGCCGATCAGATAGACTTGCCGCCTACACTTATCAACAGGTTTGATTTGATATTCCCGATAAAGGATTTGCCGGAAGAAACTCGCGATGAGAAAATGGCTAAACATATTTTGACATTGCATCAAAGCCCTGACTTGCAAGAGCCAGAAATACCAACAGAACTCTTGAGAAAGTATGTTGCCTACGCAAGGCAAAGAATAAGCCCAAAATTGACTGATGGTGCTTTAGAAGAGATAAAGGATTTTTACTTGAGGATGAGGAAGGGTGGTGGTGAAGGTGGTATAAGGACTATACCAATTTCACCAAGGCAGCTTGAGGCGTTAGTAAGATTGAGCGAGGCTTCTGCAAGAGCAAGGCTTGACGACAGAGTTACTAGAAAGGATGCAAAAAAGGCAATAGAGTTGCTAGATTATTGTTTAATGCAAGTCGGTTTCGATAAAGAGACAGGAAAAATAGATATAGACAGGATTGCAACCGGCATAGCCGCTACCCAAAGAAGCCATATAATGATTTTGAAGGACATAATTGGCGAGCTTGAGACAAAACTTGGAAAATCTATTCCGATAGATGATATTGTAGCTGAAGCCAAAAACCGCGGCTTAGATGAAGACAAAGTTGAAGAGGCTCTGGAAAGGCTGAAGCGTTCTGGAGACATATTCGAGCCAAGAAGGGGCTTCCTATCCAGAATTTAAAAATGCCTGAACTAGAACAAAAATCATTCCAAAAAAGAAATGTTGCGTACAAAGTCAGGATTTCCGATATTCTAAACGCAAATTTTGTGAAAGACGGATTTTCTGCAGGTTATATCAAACTGGGTGAAAATAATGTTTCAAGAGTTAACGTCATAGCCACTATGGTTTTTAAGTCTGAAAGCCCAAGTCTTGACAATGCTGTAATTGACGACGGCACTGGAAGAATTTCTTTAAGAACATATGAGCAGTCAAATTTATTTGCAAAAATCGATGTCGGCGACTTCGTTTTGGTAATAGGCAGATTAAGGGAGTTTAACAACGAAAAGTATATTGTGCCTGAAATTATGAAAAAAATGATGAATGTTATGTGGGCTGATGTAAGAAGGTCAGAGACTGGCAATATGGAGATGGGTTATAAATCGGCTCAATATGCTGTTTCGGCTGAAGATTCCCCAAACGTTTATGAAAAGGTATGCTCTGTAATTAAAAAACTCGACAACGGCGACGGCGTCTTTATTGAGGATATTATCAAAAGTTTAGATTATATGGATGTCGAAAAAATCATAAACAGGTTATTGGAAAATGGCGACGTATTCGAGCTGAAGCCTGGAAAACTCAAAGTGTTAGAATAAAATCGGAGTCACGTAAACCTCAAGAAATGCAGCTGCAATCAGGAATCCAGCTGCAATCAAAACAAGTTCTGAGAAATCCCTTAATATTGTAGGAAATTTTTTTGTGTTATAATGTTTCCTTATCAGTGCAACAGATATTATACCTCCTGCCAATCCTCCATAGAAATAAGCTGCAATTTCTGGAATTCCGTGCAATGAGTATTTCAGCAGCCCTAATGAAACTACATGAAAATAGTTTCCTTCTTTCAGCAATCCAAAGGAAGAAGTATAAGCGCTGAGATTTGCTCTTATAAAATTTCCAATTGCGGCGCCTATAACTGTTGCATTCCAGGATAAAATAAAGATTGCTCCGGCACCATAAACCAGAGAGAAGAGTATTGAGAATGATAATACTTTGAAATTATTGAAAAAAATCTTCCAAAATACGTTCATGTTGTGAATTGCGTCTCCGGAAACTTGGTTGTTGATTGCTTGTATTGTGCTGACTTGCTTGTCAAAAAGCTCGCTTATTGTCGGCGCTGGAAGTACAAGGTACCATAAAGCGCATGCAATTGTGATTCCTATAAATAGGTACATGAAAAAGGATATTGCTTTGTTGTGTTCTCTAAGTATTGCTGTTTCATTGTCCATCATAAAATCCTTGCTTTCTTCCATCTTCATGGTGTTGTAAAATATGGGCAGGGCCGCCATTGTTATCATGAAAACCATTATCAGGCTTGCTTCGCTCCTGAATATCCACAGAGAAAGAAGTATGCCTATTGATGTGTATAAAAACCCGAGGAAAAACATTTTCCATGGCTTTTTTTCTGCCTTGAAAGGATTCAGCAAGGACTCAACTACCATAAGCTTTTATTTTATGTTTGCTTTATATATTTTTTGAATAAAAGGAATTAAATTTATAAATGGCATTGTTTTATCAGCGAATATGGATTACAAGAAAATGCTTGAGGAAACCAGGAAAAGTTTGCCAGAGGCTGTTTTCATTAAAGAGAGATTTGAAATACCTAAAGTGCTGGGGCACATACAAGGCAACAGAACTGTAGTAAGCAATTTTCTGCAGATAGCTTCCGCTTTAAGAAGGGATGTCAATCATTTGCTCAAGTACGTTCTTAAGGAATTGGCAACGCCCGGCGAGATAAAGAAAAGCGGTGCGTTGATCTTAGGAACAAAAGTTTCTGCGTCAAGAGTTAATGAAAAAATAAGGTTGTATGCGAACGAATTTGTGCTTTGTTTTGAGTGCGGCAAGCCCGACACGACAATAATGAAAGAAGAGGGCTTGACTTACATGAAATGCACTGCCTGCGGTGCAAAGAATGTCGTAAAGGTGAAAATATAGGATTTGTTATTTAGTTTATTTTGTTGATTCTATTTAATTAAAATAAGCAATTATCTGACGACTTATTTGTTTTTTTGGGTTCTATTATAGAGTTGTTTTTATTGAAAAATAATTTTTTGTTTTGTGTTATGTAATTTCTATCCAAACCACCTGTTCAGTCCTTCCTGCTTGTCTTTTTCTTTTCCAAAAACACCTTCGACCCTGTCTTTGGTTAGTTCTAGAACTTGCCTCAAGTAAGATGGAAGATTGTATTTGTCTGATAGCGAAATTGCCGGCTCTAGGTACTTTGTTATTGTGCCCTCTGAGACTGTGAAGATTAGCCTGCCGCCGCACGCTAGGCATTTTCCGGTTAATGGTGGTCTTCTGTATTTCCCAGGACATTTGCTGCATCTGAACTGCTGCATTGAAAATTTTCTCAGGTTGCCTCTGATGTCCCTTAAAAGGTGCTTTTCTATGACGAGTCTAGCCACGTCTGCTGCATCGACAGCCCTTATCTTGTCAGCGAGTTCCATCTGTCCTTTCAGCTTGTCTTCCATGGAGGGAATTGTTTTATAAGATGAGCACTTAACGCCTGAGTTGATATTGCCGACCGGATGTGTATATTTTATTGGTGTATTGTTGGGCTCTGTGCCCAGCAGTATGTTAGCTAGTCTTTCTATTTTTATGCTCCACGGCATCTCGTATTGTTGTGAGGCATCATAAAATTCAAGAGGGTAATTCTTGACTACGTCCAAGTCAAATACCATATCATCTATTTCTGTTGGTATTAGCCTGGATGTCAAAACTAAAGGTGCGTCTTGCGTTGAGCCCCTTGAGTCAGGCAAAAATTGTCTAGAAAAGTTCAGCAAAACATCCATCAATAATGTGACTGATGCTTCATCTCCATCACAGTCCCTTCTTGTTGCTGCGTGGAACATTGGGTGCGCATACAACGCCTGTGTTTTGGAAAACCCTATTATTCTGCCGACTATGCCTGCTGATGTGTGTGGCGCTAATGCAACAACCAAGTGCCCAACCAAGTCTTTCTCTGAGCTTAAATTATAAAATTTTTTTAAGCCGTATAATAAAGTTAGAAGTTCATCAATAAATAGGCTCAAACTAAAAAGTATTTTGTGGGCGCCCGGTTCTGGTGCATCTTCGCACTTTGGGAGTATGATGTCTTGCGGCTTTAACTCCAAAATTTGCTCAGGGTTTGTCAAATCTTCCCCATTCATGTCTTTATGATAACCGAGATTATGCAACTCCTCAACTGAAGTTTCTATCTCTTTGGGCTTAAAGTGGGTTATAGGAAGCTGAGTCATATCGTACCTTGTAGTGCCGTCTCTGTTTACTGGTATGTCGTGTTTAGCCCTCAATACGCCCTTTGCAAAATGCTCTGGTATGTGGCTCTTGTTGGATGTTCCTCTGACTCCTTTTATTAAATCCGGGTATTGCTGCATAGCAATTTTTTTTAATATGTTCTTAAAATAATAATTAATGTCTATTCTTTGTGCTTTATACTGGGGAGCTTCGCCATGTTTGCATTTAGCGCCCTCCACTGAGCCGCATATGCTGCAATTTCCAATTTTTTGCGTTCTTGCATTGCATTGTTCGCATACTCCAAAAATCGTTTCTTTTTTGCATTGCTTGCAATAGTATGTCGGGAATTCTGCTTCAACATAGCCTATATCCATTGCGCTTTGGAATGATCTCAGCTTGCCGCCTTCTTTGCCTATTGGGAATAATGTATGTGGCTCTCCTTCGAGCTTTCTGACTTTGGCTTTTTCGGGTCTGCCCATTCTTGCACCGATAAATGTGCCTGATTTGTCTCTCATCTTTACATCAGAAAAATGATTTATGAGGTCTAATGGGTTTTCTATTTCAATTTTCTCGTATAGTTTGTGGGAATCCTCTTTGTCGGGGTTTAGCAATGTGTGTAACACGAGTGCATCATTCTTTTCTATTATTGTAAATTCATTATTTACAAACATATGTGGCACCCCGAGCAATTCGAGAACTCTTTTTGCAGCTTCGTTTTTTGGCAGTACAATTTTGTTTACGCCACTTTTGTCAGATTCTATTCTTGCTGTTTTGAACCATTTCAGCATCTCAAGAAAATCTTCTTTGGATATTGTTCTCCAGTGATATGTGTAGTATGGGTGCAAAGGTATCTGGAGAAGCTTGCTTAGGGTAATTGCTGTTTTCCCGTCCGGCTTCTCAAAAAAAAAGTCTTTTGTCAATTTTTCCAGATGGTTTGCATCGATATCTGTCAGTTGTGATAATTTATCGTAATCTAATGAGCCAAGCAGATTTATTATTGATTTTGTCGCTTCAAGTGCCCACCATTCTTCGCAGTAGCCTGCTGGTGCCAATGCATGTGCTCTGTTAAAAAAATCCCCATAATTTATTAGTATGTCGCCTAAAAACAAAATTTCTTTGATAGAATGCGCTACGTCCCTTGCTTTTTGTTCTGTATCAACTTTAACAACGCTTTCATCATTTAATTTTACAATTGGTCCTTCTATTGAGTCGCACAATGTAACTGCTGTTGCCTTCCCTGGCCTTTCAACTTTTAGTTGAGTGCCTATTGCTATGTATTTGTTGAGAATTATCATGGTTGCCGGATGTATTGCTGATGCCGAGTACCCTGATGTTCTGCATCTTCCGTATCTCAAGCGAAAGCCGCCAGCGGCCAGCGGGTGTGTCAGTACAGGCCTGCCTGCAACAAGATCCTGTATAAAAGTGTAGTTAGGTGTGATTTTTTTCTTTTCTCGTTTTTCTCTTGTTTTTGTTTCTTTTTGCAACTGTACAAATTCCTGCAGGAACAACCAATGCTCTAAATCAAATTCTTTCCCCCATTTTTTAATCTGCGGCAAGACTTTTGCTGCTTTTTGCGCTATGCATTCCCCGAGCACAAGGCAGGGCCCGCTTCTTATCCTGTTTGTCTCTATTCTTTCTATATCCTTATAGTTCGAAACTTCCATTTCTTCGGATGCGTCACCATCTATTTGGACTGGCAGATTGCTGACAAGAAACATGATCTCGCTTTCGTTCGGCAAGTATTGCAAATTGGTGACTCTTTCATGATAATCGTAAAGCTCGGCAACCATTCTTCTTCTCTCCCTCTCAGTTGCATCGTAGACGTCATAACCCATGCACTTGCGTATATAATCTGCAATAATGACGCTGACTGTTCCAGCTGTTCCGCCTGCGCTCCTTATTGGTCCGGAGTACATCAAAGCAAAATACTCTTTTCCATCCATTCTTTTTTTAAGTTTTAATCCTACAAAACCCTCCAACGGTGATGCCACAATACCCAGCGTCAGGTATGCTAACCCAATTCTTATTCCGGTTTCAATAGCTTCTTTTTGAGTTTCAAATTTGCAGAATTTTTCCTGCGCTGTTTCTAAAGATATCCTAAGCGCAACCCTCCAGTCTAACTTCCCGTAAACCCCTTCCAGTTCTTTTATCCTTTGCGGTATGCCTGTGTTCATTATTTGTGGCGCTGCCACGCTAACCAATCCTTCTACACGTTCTGCCAGATTTTTTGCAAGAAGTATGCTGACTGTGTCCTCTGGGTCGTAACCTTTTGCTCTTGCTTCATTTGCAATTTTATAAGCGTAGTCCACTTTTTCTTGTGTGTCTTTTGTGTGGTTTTCTTCCGTCATTTTATTGATTTTATTGCTCAAATTTTAATATTTTAACATCCCTCGTTTGCAGGTTTACTATAGGCACCCTGCTTGGCTCTGGGTTGTGCCCTACTTTCTCTTGAAATGCCGTTTTGCTCTGCCAGCAGCTTCCACATATTAAGGTAATATTTCTATAGTTTGCTGTTGCTGTCTTATGGATGTGCCCGCTCAGAAAGAAGTCTGGTACTTTCTCTATAACTAGCGGGTCTCTTAGTGCATCTGGTACATATAAGGTTGACAAATGTGTGGGTGCCAGATGTCTTCTTTTTAATAAAAATTTCATTATCGAATCTGCCCTGTCATATCCCCCTTGATTTCTCAGTGAATCAACTTCTGCTACAAAATAATCAAAAGAATAGCCGTGGTACATTAAAACGTCAAAGCCGCTAAAGTTGTTTGTGGAATCTATGTTGACTATAGAGGGGTTTGAAACCATAACTACGTTGTTCATTTCGTGCAATGGCTTGGCAAATTCTTTTGACAAAGGCGGCTGTGGCTCTGATATGCGTAAAGCGTCGTGATTCCCTGGGCAGATTATCAAAGGGATATGATTTGGGATTTGTTTTAGGAGCTCTGCGCATTCTTTATATTGTTTGTAAATATCCTTTATCAAAAGTTCTTTATCCTGCTCTGGGTATATGCCGCACCCATCAACTAAATCTCCTGCAATAAAAATGTAGCCGATATTTTTCGCAATGTGTTTTTGCTGCTCATTTCCGATTTCGCCGTTTATCCATTTCAGGAATCTTTCAAAGTCGTCTGGCAAGAATTTTGAAGAGCCTACGTGCATATCTGATAAGAAGAGGGCATATTTTTCATTATCTGATTTCTTCAGCTCTTTGTTTGTTGGTATGTCTGGCCAAATGATGTTGTTTATGAACATTATTGTATCTGAGTTCACTCCTGTAACACCTATCACTTCATCCAGAACTATGTCTTTGGCTTCATTAAACAGCTGTGGTTTGTTTTTATTGATGATAATCCTTTTTTGTCCGGTTGGGTCTTCAAGTGTGAGTATCAAGTTTCCATTTTTTGTTGTTTGTTTGTCGCTGACTATTCCTATTATTGAGAGGTTTTCTCTTTCTTGTTTGTTTTGTATCTTGTTGATTGAAACCGTGTTTTTGAGTTCTTGATGTTGCTTCAGAATTTTTTCCACTGATTTGTATCTGTTGTTGAAATAATCAACAAAATCTTGTGGTTCTCTTTTTTTTGGCTCTTCTTTGTATAAGCTTACAACCTTAACGGCGTTTTCGTTGTTTTTTTGTTGTGTGTCTTTATTTTCCGTCTTTGGTTTCTCCCGTCCGCTGATTAGCCCATATATGTCTAAATCCGCTATTGCCTCGTAGTTGACTTGTTTTGATTCTAATGTATCTGTTATCTTAGTGATGCTCTCGTCGCTGATTTTGCTCAATAAATCTGAGCTTACTAAAATCCCCCTCTTTAGAAAAATATCAACAATTTCTAATTTCTTTTTAATAATTTCCTGTTGCATGTTAAACACGCATGTTCTCTTCTAGCAGGGTTTTTATTTTTGGCAAAATTGCTTCTGAAATTCCCAGGGATATGTCCCTTGTCCTCCCGTATCTTCCTTTTGATATTACTTTTGCGTTGACTATGCCGAGCATATCAAACTCAGAGAGTATGTCAGAAATGCGGCGCTGTGTTAAGATGCTCGTGTTTGTTTTCCTGCATAAAGATTTATACACTTCGTAAACCTCCCCAGTAAACATATTTTTGTTTCTGTTGGGGTTAAGTGAAAGTATTGAATATAAGACAAGTTGATACTGCTTTGGTTGTGTGGTTATGATGTCTATTATCCTGTCCCTGTCAATTTTTTCCTCTGCTTCGTCTATATGCCCTATTGTTATTTTTTTTGAATTTTTCCTGTCAGCAACTTCGCCTGCAACTCTTAAAAGCTCTAACGCCCTTCTTGCATCGCCATGGTCCCGGGCTGCATAAGCTGCGCACTTCTCTATCACTCCTTGCTCTAAAACGTCTTTGTTGAATGCTATCTCTGCTCTTTGCCTTAGTATTGCCTGAATTTGCAAAGCATTGTACGGCGGAAAAACAACCTCTTCTTCTGAAAGTGAGGACCTGACTCTTGGGTCAAGGTTGTCGACAAACATGATGTCGTTTGATATTCCTATTATGGATATTTGCGAATCTGCGGCTTCTTCATTTATGCGTGTCAGGTTGTAGAGTACGTTGTCGCCGGTTTTGTTGATTAGCTGGTCTATTTCATCTAAAACAAATATATAGTTTTGTTTTTGTGTGTTTAGTGCTCTTAGAAAAGCCTTGTACACTTCTTCTGTCGGCAGCCCCGTGGGCGGTATTGATTTACCAAGTTCTGTTGCAAGATGTGCAATCAGCCTGTATTCCGTGTCTGCGCTTCTTTTCAGTTTGCAGTTAACATAAATTATTTTTAGTGGTGTGTTTTCCCTTTCTGCCGCCTCCATTAATTTTTTTGTGGTGTGCTTAACTGTCAAAGTCTTGCCTGTGCCCGTCTTTCCGTAAATAAAGATATTAGAGGGTTTGTCTCCCTTCAATGAGGGTGCGAGTATATTTGCTATCTGTTTTGTCTGTTCTTCCCTGTAAAGAATTATTTCGGGAATATAGGGGGTTTGGAGTGTTCTTTTCTCAAAAAAAACACTATCTTTTCTCAAAAACGCCTCAAAAAACACGTCCAAACCCCCTTCTATCATAAGATTCCAAACGAAATGCTGGTATTTAAGGTTTTGCTTTATTCGTGCAACCCCTTCGTTTCGTGTGGAAATGTCTGTTGTTTATTGTTTGTTATTGTTTTTTTATTTATTTTATTATTTTTCTATATAGAAATATAATAATAAATATTATACACCCATAATAAGAAAAAAGAAGTTCCAGTAGAAAACATGGTGTAGGGTACACTAAATTTATTACCCAATAATAATAAAAACACAGGGTGTTTAAATTATACAACTACCTCCCTCAAATACCTACATTAGCAATAGAAAAACAACCCAAAACCCCGTTACAATCAGCTTGGAGTGGTCTTAAAAGGGGCAAAAGGAAAGGTGGTCATATCAACAACCACTCCAAGGTTTGATTATATGGCAAAGGATTTTAAGACGAAAGGGAAGAATTTACAGAAATCGCACTCAAACAACAAAGCGAGGCTTAGCATAGTGGATGACAAAAGATTATTATTGAAAATTCAAGGTTTAATATGTCGGAAATCACAAACTTAACATAATTCATTATGATTTCCGAGCATGCTCAAAAACCGTTAATAAATTATAGTAAATTGCGGTTTTGACACCTCATGCTTTAGCTTGAATTTTCAATCCCGACAACTCGCCTATTATTGGAGAGAGGCGTAATACCTCACCTTTAGGGTGCAGTTAGCCACGAGCGGCGAGTTGTTGTTATTTATGATTATGGATGAGAAAGTCATTCCCCATCTTATGACGCTTGCATTTGGATTGATCCCCCTTTATCAAAAGACGTGGGAAGGTGAGTCTAAACAACAACATTCAGCGAAAAATTATTTCTCCACCCCACCACAACCTTTATAAATCTCACACAATTTCTTGGAGCATATCATATACCCTATCAAACACGTGTTCGTTCAATTAAACACGAAGCATAACGAGCCTGAAAAGATTGCCTTTTCAGTACAGTTGTTTAAACTGTTTTCTACAAAAGGCATTCAACAAAAGGCTTATTTTGCACAACCCAAGCATAGACAGAGCAGTCTATGAATGGACTATTGAGGTGGTAGCAGCAGCCAAATGCCAAGGACAAGAAAACCAAGAGCAGGAAGCATGCAGTTTTGGCCAAGAGTTAGAGCTAGGTATAGTTATGCGAGGATAAGGAATTGGTCATCAAGCAGCGAAGCAAAGCCCCTTGGGTTTGCAGGTTACAAGGTCGGAATGACACATCTGCTGATTAGCGACAACCGCCAACACTCTTTAACAAAAGGCACAGAAATTTTCTGCCCAGTTACAATTTTGGAGTGCCCCCCGCTCAAAACTTTTTCTATAAGATTTTACAAAAAAACACAAAACATTTCAAAGATTGTTGATGAAATTTTCGCCGATTCTCTCGATAAGGAATTGGAAAGGAAGATTACAATCCCAAAAAAGAAACGAAAAGAATTCCCACAATCAGAAAACTTTGACTATGTAAGGTTGTTGTGCTGCACTCAACCAAAGTTGACGACAATCGGCAAAAAGAAAGCAGACATATTTGAAATAGCAATAGGCGGCGGAAAAGAGCAGCAACTTGCATATGCAAAAGAAAAACTCGGAAAGGAAATCAACGTGAATGAATCATTTAAAGAAGGACAGATGCTCGATGTGCACTCTCTGACAAGAGAAAAAGGACTTCAGGGGCCTGTAAGAAGATTTGGAATACAATTGAGGCAGCACAAGTCAGAAAAAAGCAGGAGAAACCCAGGCTCTTTAGGAGCATGGAATGCGCAAGGGCATATAATGTGGAGGACTGCCCATGCTGGCAAAACAGGGCATCACTTAAGGACGGAGTACAACAAATGGCTGATAAAAATAGGAAACAAGCCAGAGGAAATAATCCCAAAAGGCGGATTTTTGCATTACGGCAATGTTAAAAATCAATACATTATCCTTAAAGGAACAATCGTAGGGACGCAAAAAAGATTGATAAGGCTCACAGAGCCAACAAGACAGAAAAAAACAATCGAAGCCCCGCAGATAACCTATACCAGTCTGGAGTCGAAGCAGGGAAAGTAAGATGAAGATAGACATTTTAGATGTTGCAAAAAACAAAGTTGGGGAAATCAAGCTGCCGCCCCAGTTTGAAGAAGAGTTCAGGCCGGATCTGATACAAAGGGCAGTATTAGTCATACAAAGCAGCAAAAGACAAGCCTACGCATCTAAGGAGGAAGCAGGAAAAAGAGTGTCAGCAAAATTGTCGAGAAGAAGAAGGGACTACAAGGGGGCTTATGGTTATGGAATATCGAGGGTTCCAAGAAAGATATTGTCTAGAAGAGGGGCAAGAATGAATTGGGTTGGGGCATTTGCACCAGGCACAGTCGGTGGCAGGAGGGCGCATCCGCCAAAAACAGAAAAGAAATGGAGAAAAAAGATAAACGAAAAGGAAAGAGCAAAAGCAATTAGAAGCGCAATTGCCGCAACAATTTTGAAAGACATCGTTACGGGGAGTGGGCATAGGATTCCAAGCAACTATCCTTTTGCATTGGACGACAAGTTTGAATCAATAGAAAAAACAAATGAAGCATTAGAAGCGCTTAGCAAATTAGGATTTGAAAATGAGCTAGTTAGAACCGAAAATAAAAAAGTAAGGGCGGGCAAAGGAAAATCAAGAGGAAGAAAATACAAAAAGAAAAAAGGCATCTTGTTGGTAGTTTCAAAAAAAGACAGGCTGTTCAGGGCAGTTAGGAATATACCCGGAATAGACATCGTCGAAGTCAAAAACTTAAACGCAGAAATGCTGGCACCCGGCGGAAAGGCAGGCAGGCCAACATTATGGACAAATACGGCCATAAAAATTTTAGAAAAGGAGAATTTATTCAATTAAAATGGACACTTATAATATAATAAAATACCCGCTGTCAACAGAAAAGTCAATAAGGTTAATGGAAGCAGAGAACAAGCTGATTTTTGTAGTGAATAAAACAGCAACAAAGAAAGAGATAAAAAAAGCCCTGGAGGAAATGTTTAAGGCAGAGGTTGATGAAGTCAATACATTTATCAATCAAAACGGGGAGAAAAGGGCATATGTCAGGTTCTCTGCAAAAAATCCGGCTATTGATATTGCAACCCAGCTGGGTTTAATGTAAAAGTGATGCAAAATGGGAAAAAGCTTAATTCAACAGAAAAGGGGAAAAGGAAGCCCGAGATACAGGGCACCAAGCTTTAGGTATAAAGGAAAGGCAAGCTTCTCCAGATACGAAGAAGGCAAAGTGATAACAGCTAATGTTGCCGATATAGTGCATAGCAGAGGGCATACCGCCCCTTTAATGGAATTAAAATACAGCAATGGAGAAGTTGGTTTGCTGCAAGCGCCTGAAGGAATAAAAATAGGCGACAAGATAGAAATAGGAACAGATGTTGAAATAAAAGCCGGGAATATTCTACCATTAAAAAACATCCCTGAAGGGACTTCGATTTACAATATAGAATCAAATCCGGGAGATGGGGGCAAGTTCGTGAGGACGTGCGGGGCTTTCGCTAAAATAATAACAAAAACACAAGAAGGCATAGTTGTGCAGCTTCCCTCTTACAAAAGAAGGACGTTTTTACCCGAATGCAAAGCAACTATAGGAACTATAGCGGGCTCTGGCAGAACTGAAAAGCCGTTTTTGAAGGCAGGCAGCAGATTTTACGCAATGAAAATGAAGAACAAATTATGGCCGAATGTAAGTGGGACATCAATGAACTCGGTAAGCCACCCGTTTGGGGGTTCAAGCTCGCACGCAAAAGGAATTCCAACGCAGGCATCAAGAAACGCTCCTCCGGGAAGAAAAGTAGGAAAAATAGCACCGAAAAGAACAGGAAGGCACAAGAGGTAAATATGGCTAAAAAAGAATTTACTTTCAAGGGGAAAACAATAGAAGAATTGAATAAAATGAGCCTGAACGAGTTAGCAAAAATCCTGACAGCTAGGCAGAGAAGAACGATAAAAAGGGGATTCACAGAGCAGCAAAAAATCCTGCTTAAAAAAATAAAGTCCAATCAGAAAAACATAGAGACACATTGCAGGGATATGATAATCCTACCGGAGATGACTGGAACAACAATAAAGGTTCACCGCGGCAAGGAATTTGTGCCTGTTGTTATAGAGCTGGATATGGTAGGGCACTATCTTGGTGAGTTTGTTTTGACAAGAAAGAAGGTTGCGCATAGTGCCCCGGGTATAGGTGCCACAAGGTCAAGCGCCAGCCTATCGGTGAAATAAAAATGAAAGGATATGCCTTTGGGAATTACAATAAGGGGCACATGGCAAGGGCAATTGGAATAGATTTGCCGATATCGCTTAAGCAGAGCGTAGAGATATGCAGTTATATCAAAGATAAGAATGTAAGGGAAACAAAAAAAATTTTGCACAACGTAATAGAAGGAAAAGCAGCAATACCATTTAAAAAATACAACAGAGATTTAGGACATAAAACAAAGATAGGTCCGGCAAGATACCCGCAGAAAGCATCAATGCAGATACTGAAATTGATTGAAGCTGTAGAGGCTAATGCCCAATTCAAAGGATTGAACACCTCAAATTTGGTTATCACACACATCAGCTCGCATAAATCGGGGAAAGCATGGCATTTTGGCAGAAAACAGAGAAGAAAAATGAAAAGGACAAGCATAGAGGTTGTTGTTGAAGAGAAAGCAGTCAAGAACGTGGAATCAAAAACAAAACAACAGATGGAAAAATGATTGCCGCAAAAATCTCCAGTTCATCGAAAATCTCGGATTTTCAGTTGTTCAAAAAAATCAAAATTTTTGGTATTTGGAACTCCCAAGATTTCACGGAGGTGAAATTTTGATAGAAAGAAAATTTGTCGCTCAAAAAATCAAGGAATTCCAGATACAGGAATACATAACACAAAACCTGGAAAATGTAGGGCATAGCCATACCAAGATGGTAAAAACCCCGCTAGGCGAAAAAATCATCATATACGCCTCAAGGCCCGGACTTATCGTCGGAAGAAAGGGTCACAATATCAAGCAACTTACAAGAACATTGAAGAAAAAATTCGAGATGGAAAACCCGCAAATAGAAATCAGCGAAGTTGAAAACCCAAATTTAGACGCAAGCATAGTGGCGGAAAAGATTGTAGACGCTCTTGAGAAGTTTGGCTCTGAAAAGTTCAAAGCCATAGGACACAAAATAATGACTGATGTTAGGAAATCAGACGCACTCGGCATAGAAATAGTCATAAGCGGCAAAGTGCCAAGCGCAAGAGCCAAATCATGGCGCTTTTACTCGGGCTACCTCAAAAAATGCGGCGATATTGCCTTAAGCGTGAGAAAAGCAAACGCCCAAGCCCAATTAAAAACGGGAATCATAGGGGTTAAAGTGAGCATAATGCCTCCCGACATAAAGCTCCCAGACGACATAGAAATAGTCGAGCAGAGAGAAACAAAGATAGAGGAAATAAAAGAGGAGCAAAAGGAAACACGGGAAAAACCAAAGCGGAAAAGAAAAAAGAAAGATGAAAGCGAAAGAATTGAAGGTAATGAGTAATCTGGATTTAGAAAACAAGACAATCGAGCTGAAAAAGGAACTGATGAAAATAAATTCTCAGATAGCAATAGGGACGATTCCCAAAAGCCCGGGCAAAGTCAAACAAATCAAACAAACAATCGCAAAAATATTCACCATAAAAAGGCAAAAAGGAGGAAGCAAAAAGGAATGAGCGAAATTTGCACAGTATGCGGCTTGGTGAAGGAGCTATGCGTTTGTGAGATAATAGCAAAAGAAAGCCAAAAGATTTTGGTTTACATTGAGAGGAAGAAATTCAACAAGAACTACACAATTGTTGAAGGCATAGACGAGAAGGAAATAGACCTTAAGGAATTGGCGAAAAGGCTTAAGTCCCAGCTTGCATGCGGCGGCACAATTAAAGACGGCAAAATAGAATTGCAGGGCGAACACAAGCAAAAAGTCAAGAAGATTTTGATTGATAACGGGTTTGCGCCAAGCAGTATAGATATAAGATAAGCACAAAATGAGAAATAAACACCAAAATATAGTAAAGGCAACAAATAATTGAGCATAAATTATTGCCTTTACTTATTACGAACGGGCAACAATTGCTCAATTATATTTGCCCGTGAGTATATTATTCCAGAATATATAACACATCATAAATAAGTAAAATGGCAAAATCAAGTGCAACAAACATCGGAGTGGCAGTAGAATTGCCAAAAGGCAGATGCAATGATGTCAAATGCCCGTTCCACGGGGCATTAAGTGTAAGAGGAAGGCAATTTATTGGCACAGTAGTTTCAACAAAAATGAGAAAGACAGCCGTAGTGGAATTCGAAAGACTCTATTTTTTGAAAAAATACGGAAGATACGAGAAAAGAAGGACAAAATTAAAGGTTCACAATCCAGAATGCATAGATGCAAAAGACGGCGACATTGTTAATGTAGTTGAGTGCAGGCCATTGAGCAAGACAAAAAATTTTGTGGCAGTCCAAAACCTGGGTGCAGAGAAAGGGTTTAAGGAAAAAATGCAAGCGAGGGAAGCAGCAAAAATAGAGAAGCCGAAAAAAGAAGACGAAGCAGCAGAGGCAGGATAAGAATGCAACCGCTTAAAGCCAGAATTACAAGGGCGCTCCCGGTTGGATGCAAAATTGAAACATGCGACAATTCAGGGGCAAAAATAATCAAGATATTCACAGTTGTAGGGTTAAAAACAACAAAGGGGAGAATCGGAAGCTGCGGTGTCGGGGATTTGGTTCAGGCTTCTGTTGTCAGCGGAAAGCCCGATATGAGGAAGCAGGTGGTGTTTGCAGTCATTGTAAGGCAGAAAAAAGAATACAGGAGGCCAGACGGCATGAGAATAAAATTTGAGGACAATTCAGCTGTTGTTTTAAAAGATGACAAAGGCAATCCAAAAGGAACAATCTTCAAGGGAGCAATTGCAAAAGAGGCGTGCGAAAGATGGCCTGGCATAGCTAAGATAGCAAGCATTGTAGTTTGATTAACATGAAAGATTTTTCAAGTTCGTGGAAGGGCAGCAGTAAGCCAAGAAAGCAGAGAAAATATATGCTAAAGGCTCCTCTGCACGTGAAACAGAAATTTGTGCACTCGCACCTTTCAAAGGAATTAAGAAAGAAATACAAAAAGAGAAGCACTGGCCTGAGAAAAGGAGACAAAGTAAAAATTATGAGGGGGCAATTCAGGAAACAGGAAGGAAAAATTGAGATGGTTAACCTTAGGAGAGCGAAAGTATTTGTAAGTGGCGTGGAAATCACTAAAAAAGACGGAACCAAAAAATCAATAGCATTACACCCTTCTAACCTCATGATAATCGAATTAAACCTCGACGATAAATTCAGGCAGGAAATATTGGAGAAGAAAAATGGGTAAAGACCATCTTAAAAGGCTGGCAGCGCCAAAGACTTGGAACGTGAGGAGAAAGGGAATAAAGTTTGTTACAAAGCCAACTCCAGGCTCCCACAGCCTGGACAAAAGTGTCGCTTTTAGCGTGTTGATTAAGGAAGTGCTTAGCTACGCCGTAACAACTAGGGAAGTTAAAAAATTATTGCAGTCAAATGAAATAAAAGTCGACGGCAAAGCCAGGAAGAACTCCAAACTTCCAGTCGGGCTTTTTGATACAATAGAATTCACAAGCACTGGAGAACACTTTAGGGTGATACTAAACAAAAAGGGAAAGATAGATGTAATCAGGATAAAGAAAGAGGAATCAAGTCTAAAGCCATGCAAGATTGTTGGAAAAACAATAGTAAACGGAAAGTTGCAGGTAAACCTTTATGACGGGAAAAACATATTTGTTGACAAAAATAACTACAGGGTAGGAGACACTATTGTTTTATCGCTGCCTGAACAAGAAATAAACAAACACCTGAAACTCGATAAAAAATCCGTGATATTCCTGACAGGAGGCAAACACATGGGGGAAGTGGGTAATGTTGAAGACATTATAGAGAACAAGATAATCTATAAGGACTCCAAAGGAGATTTGGTTGAAACATCAAAAAAATATGCTTTTGTGATAGGCGATAGCAAACCGCTGATCACACTTTAACAAAGATGGATACCATGAAAAACATAAGGATAGAAAAAGTAACATTGAATATCGGCGCTGGAAAAGACCAGAACAGATTAGAGAAAGGAATATCCTTGCTTAGTTCGATTGGAAACGCAACCCCGATAAAGACTGTAACAAATAAAAGAATCCAGGAGTGGGGTTTAAGGCCGGGGTTGCCTATAGGATGCAAGCTAACTTTGAGAAAAGACAAGGCAATTAAGATACTCCCTAGGCTGCTTGGCGCCATAGACAATAGCCTGCAGGAAAAGCAGTTTGACAACAGCGGCAACATAGCATTCGGTATACACGAATACATAGAAATTTCAGGAGTGAAATATGATCCAAAAATAGGCATCATGGGGTTAGAGGTATGCATCACTCTTGAGAGGCCTGGCTACAGAATTAAGAGAAGAAAGCTATTGTCAAGGAAAATACCTGCAAGACACAGAATATCAAAGCAGGAAGCGATAGACTTCATGGCTAACAATTTCAAAATAAAAATCGGTGGGGAGTAAATGACTTACAGCGATTACAGGAAAGTTTTCAAACAGCTGAAAGCAAAGCCGGTTAAGATGCAGAAATATATCAGGCATAATTCCCCTAAACAGAGAAAATATGGCAGAGCAACCAAAAAATGCAGGCGATGCGGAAGGCCTGGTGGGTATATAAGCAAATACGGCTTGGGACTCTGCAGAACATGCTTCAGGGAAATTGCGACAAATTTAGGTTTCAAGAAATACAGTTGAGATAAAAAATGCTGAACGACCCATTAGCAAACGTCATGTCGATGATATTGAACAACGAGCTAATTGGCAGAGCAGAATGTTTGATAAAGCCTTCATCAAAGGTAATCAAAGAATTGCTGAAGGTAATGAAAGAAAACGGATATGTAGGCGACTTCACAGAAGTCGAAGACAGCAGAGGAAACTACATCAAGCTCAGCTTGATTGGGGGTATAAACAAATGCGGGGTTATAAAGCCAAGATACAGCGTAAAAAGCAACGAATTTGAAAAGTTTGAAAGAAGATACCTGCCTGCCAAGGATATAGGCATATTATTTGTTTCAACCCCGAGAGGCATCATAACACATTACAATGCTAAAGCGAAAAAGACAGGGGGGAAGCTTTTAGCTTATTGCTATTGACAAGAATGAAAGCAAAAGAAAAAATAACCAAAGAGATAGAACTGCCCGAAAACATCGCAGCATCCTTCAATGGGCAACTATTGGTAATTAAAGGTCCGAAAGGCGAAGTGAAAAGACAAATCAAACACCACAACATCTTCATAAAAATTTATGAAAAAAAAATAATTTTTGAATCAAAGGGACATACTAAAGAAAACAAAAAAACAATCGGCTCCTTGGCAGCGCATCTTAAAAATATGGTGAAGGGAAGCGCGCAAGGCCATACTTATATTTTAAAGATATGCTCAGGACACTTTCCAATGAACGTAAGCGTATCTGGCAAAAAGCTGGTTGTCAAGAATTTTCTCGGGGAGAAAGTCCCAAGAGTCCTAGACTTAAAGGAGGGTGTTGATGTAAAGGTAGAGGGCGATATGATACGTGTCACAAGCCTAAATAAAGAAATTGCAGGACAAGCCAGCGCAGATATAGAACAGATGACAAGAAGACCGGGATACGACACAAGAATATTCCAAGACGGCATTCATATAATAAACAAGGACGGCAAGGAACTGAAATGATGGCAAAACTATTGGAGTTAAGGAAAGAGTTAAAGGGCAGAAAGCCAGAATTCATCAGGCAAGACTATGGCAAAAGAAAAAAGCTCAGCATGAAATGGAGAAAGCCGAAAGGAATACACTCAAAGATAAGGCATCACTTCAAGGGAAGAAGAAAAATGCCTTCGCCAGGCTATAAATCACCCCTAAAAGCCAGAGGACTTCACTCTTTAGGGCTAAAAATGGTTAAAGTCAATTCAGTTGAAGATTTGTCAAAAATAAAAAAGGAGAATCAAGGCGTTGTAATATCCAAGACAGTAGGAAACAAAAAAAGGTATTTGATAATGAAAAAGGCGAAAGAGCTCGAAATTAACGTCCTGAACCTGAATATTGACGAGCAAATCAAAAAAATTGAGGAGTTCCTTAAATCAAAAAAAGGAAAAATCGCAGAAGATAGAAAAGAAAAACCAAAAGAAGACAAAGAATCAAAAAAAGAACAAAAAGAAACGGAAATGACTGACGAGCAAAAAAAGGAAGCGGATAAAAAAGAAAAAGACAGGGTATTGATAAAGAGGGTGTAAAATGCTCAAAGTGCAAAGAAGACTGGCTGCGCAAATCATGAAATGCGGAATAAACAGGGTAAAGTTTGATTCGTCTAGGATGGATGACATAAAAGAAGCCATCACTAAACGCGATGTAAAGTCGCTTATCAGTAGCGGAGCGATATCCAAGGGAAGAGGGTTAAATGCATCAAGATTTTGGGCTAGACTGAGGAAAGAGCAGAAAAGCTACAACAAGCAAAAAGGTCATGGCTCAAGAAAAGGGAAAAGGACAGCAAGACTAAACTCAAAAAGAACATGGATCAATAAAATAAGACTCCAGAGAAGATATTTAAAATCATTAAGGGACTCAAATGCGATAGCTACTCATTCTTATCACGAACTTTACATGAAAAGCAAAGGCGGGTTCTTCAGAAGCCTGAGGCATTTAAAGTTATATCTAAATGAGAGGGGATTAGTAAAAGATGAAAAAAGGTAAAATTTATACAGTGCCGTTCAGAAGGAAAAGAGAAGGTAAAACATATTACAAAAAGAGATTAAAGATGCTACTTTCAAACAAATTCAGATTCGTTGTCAGAAAATCTTTGAGTAACCTAAGAATATCTGTTGTGGAGTATGATGAAAAAGGCGACAAGGTATTATTTACGTTAGATTCAAAGGCGCTTTCCAAGCTTGGGTGGAAAGCAGGCAACGGAAATTTGCCAAGCGCTTACTTGACTGGATTGCTTGCCGGTAAAAAAGCCATGGAAAAAGGAATAACAGAAGCAATTTTAGACTTGGGTTTTAATGAATCTGTAAAAGGCTCAAGACTGTATGCGGCACTTGCAGGCGCAATAGACGCAGGATTAAAAATACCATTCAATCAAGAAATTCTACCTTCAAAAGAAAGAATATCGGGCGAGCATATAGCGAAATATGCGCTAATTTTGAAGACAGACAAAGCTGGATACGAAGCACGGTTTTCCAGTTACATAAAAAAAGGACTTAATCCTGAAAATATAATAGAGCACTTTAATGAAATCAAAGGGAGGATATATGGCTAAGAAAAAGGAAGAAAAAAAACAAATAGAGGAAAAGCCAGAGTCTTTAGAAGCAGAAGCCCTCCCAGACGAAGAGGCTTTGATTGAGAAGCCAAAAGAAGGCTTGGCTGTAGAGCTAGGCGAGGTAAAAGAGCTCGAAGAAGAAATAGTCGAAGAAATAAAAAAGAAAGGAGCTTTCGAAAAAGGAACATGGAAGCCAAAAACGTCCCTTGGCATGAAGGTTAAAAATAGCGGAATCAATTCGATTGATAACATCCTAGACGGGAGAATAAAGATACTGGAGCCAGAGATAGTAGACGCTTTGCTCCCGAATCTCGCCACAGAGCTATTGATGGTAGGGCAGGCAAAAGGAAAATTTGGCGGCGGACAGAAAAGAATATTCAAGCAAACACAGAAAAAAACCCAAGAAGGCAATAAACCAAAATTTGCAACTTTCGCAGTCGTAGGCAACGAAGACGGCTATGTTGGCGTTGGGTATGGTAAATCAAAGGAAACAGTTCCAGCAAGAGAAAAGGCGATAAGGCAGGCAAAGCTGAATATAATAAAGATAAGAAGGGGCTGCGGGCATTGGCGCTGCGGTTGCGGTGATATCCACACGGTTCCTTTCAAAGTAAGCGGGAAAGCAGGCTCAGTGGTGATAACATTAATGCCTGCGCCGAAAGGGACAGGACTTATAGTGGAGAAAGAATGCCAAAAAATTTTGAGGCTGGCAGGCATCAAGGACATATGGTCAAGAACAGAGGGGCAAACAAGAAGCAAGCTGAATGTTTTGTATGCATGCTTTGACGCTTTAAAGGAATTAATGCAGTTCAAGGTAAACCAAAGAGCTGCAGAAACACTAAGTGTAATTGAGGGCTCATCTAAAATAGCGGTGTAATATGGAACAAAGACTAGCGGCAATACGTGTAAGGGGAATAGTAGGAATAAAGTCGCAAGTTGAAAGCACTTTGAGAATGTTAAGACTTTATAAAAAAAATTATTGCTGCGTACTTCCAAGCAACAAGATTTACGAAGGAATGTTGAAGGAGGCAAAGGACTACTTAACCTGGGGGGAAATTAGTGAAGACACATTTAAAATACTCGTTGATAAGAGGGGAGAAGAGTTCAAAGGCAGGGAAACTGATTCAAAAGGAAAAATAAAGTACAAAGGATTCATGATTATTGGCGACAAAAAAATAAAAGAGTACTTTAGACTGAATGCCCCTAAGAAAGGTTTTGGAAGAAAGGGCATAAAGCATTCTTTCAAGCAAGGCGGCGCACTTGGCTATAGGGGCAGCGCAATAAATGATTTGATTAAGAGGATGGTATGATGGCATTCAACCGAAGAAAGAAAAACACAAGACAGCGAGGCAGCAAAACACACGGCTGGGGCGCCAAGAAAAAGCATCGAGGCAAAGGACACCAAGGCGGGGCAGGCATGGCAGGCTCTGGCAAAAGGGCTGACAGCAAAAAGCCAAGCTTGTGGAAGGAGAGATATTTTGGCAAGTTTGGATTTGTAAGCAAGACGCCAAAAGTAAAAATAAATCCAGTCAATATAAGTTACATTGAAGAGCATATAAATAAATTTGTCTTGGAGGGTTTGGCAAAGAAAGAGAACAATGTTTATTCTGTTGAATTAAAGAAACTGGGGTTTAATAAATTGCTTGGTGATGGTGGCGTTTCTATGAAGTTTAAAATAACAACACCCTATGCTTCAAAAACAGCTGTCGAGAAAGTCAAGGAAGCAGGCGGCGAAGTAACCGGCTTGATTGAGGTTAAGGAATAATCTTCAATAAATTTAAAAATTGTCAGGTTTTCTTTTACTAAAATGTCAATTTGGCAAAGCATAATCTCAAATCTTCCAGAAGTAGAGGGCCCAACACAAAAAACGCTTTCTTTCCGGGAGAAACTTAAATGGACAAGCATAACGCTAATCATATTCTTTGTATTGGGTTTGATGCCCTTATTCGGGCTAGGCATAAACGCGCTGCAAAGATTTGAAACATTGTCTATTATTTTGGGTGCAGAATTCGGCTCATTGATATCGCTTGGCATAGGTCCGATTGTAACTGCTTCTATAGTTTTGCAATTGCTTAACGGCTCAGGCATATGGAAATTTGATTTGACTACGCCAGAAGGCAAGAGAAGCTTTCAGGGCACTCAAAAATTCTTATCCTTGTTTTTCATTCTGTTTGAGAGTGCAGTCTACGTATTTTTAGGAGGATTAGCCCCTGCTGAGCAATTCAAAGGAAGTGGATTTTATTTTCAATTGCAGCTTATTCTAATCTTTCAATTATTTTTAGGCGGCTTGCTGATTTTGTTTTTGGACGAAGTTGTAAGCAAGTGGGGCTTTGGCTCTGGGATAAGCCTGTTCATAGCAGCAGGCGTAAGCAAAAGTTTGTTTATACAGGCATTCAACTGGCTTCCTGGCCCAAGCGGACTAGCCGGAGTTACATATTCAGCAGGAGCCATACCTGCATTTTTTCAAAGCTTGGTCAACGGTGATGTCACTACAGCGCTGGTGATGATATCTGCTGTGCTTGCCACTGTGCTTGTTTTTGTTATAGCGGTTTATGCCCAGTCAATGAAGATTGAAATTCCGCTCTCCTTTGGGATGATAAGAGGGCATGGCATAAGATGGCCTTTGTCTTTCATTTACACATCAAACATCCCGGTCATTCTGGTTGCTGCTCTGATTGCAAATTTCCAATTATGGGGAAGACTGCTGCAGAATGCCGGCTTCCCTTTGCTTGGAGTTTTCAGCGCATCAACAGGACAACCACTTTCTGGCTTTGTGTATTGGCTTCAAGGTCCTGACATCGTCAGAAGTATAATACAGCAGCACACTTTGCTTATCGGATGGAAGCCTTATCTTCAAGCGTTTTTCTATATCCTATTTTTCATTTTTGGCAGTGTGGTTTTCAGTATTTTTTGGGTGCAGACAGCTGGCATGGACGCAAGAAGCCAAGCGCAGCAGATGATTTCAAGCGGATTGCAGATTCCAGGCTTCAGGAAAGACGAAAGAGTGCTTGAAAGACTGCTCAACAGATACATCTGGCCATTGACGATAATGGGGGCAATCACAGTCGGTTTTCTTGCAGCGTTTGCAGACATAACAGGAGCATTAGGCAGCGGAACAGGAATATTGCTTGCGGTGATGATTGTTTACAGGCTTTATGAAGATATAGCAAGACAGCATATGATGGACATGAATCCAATGTTAAGAAAATTTATGGGTGGCTAGATGGCTTACTTTGACGTTTTGAATTTTGTATTATCGCCTTTATTAAAGATGCCACCTTTATTGGCAGTCATTGTAATATCACTAATCATATCTCTTATAGTAATTCTAATCACAAAATACACCACTAATCAAGAATTGATGAAGACATTAAAAGAGGAAATAAACGAGCAGCAAAAGCAAATCAAGGAGCTTAAGAATAATCCTGCAAAAGCGATGGAGGTGCAGAAAAAAGCAATGGAAGCCAACATGAAATATATGTCCCATTCGCTTAAGCCAACGCTAATAACCCTTCTTCCTATTATCCTCATTTTTGGATGGATGAATGCAAACTTTGCACATGAAGGCATCGCACCTCAGCAGGAATTTAATGTCTATGCCATATTCGACAAAGCAGCTAATGGAGAAGCGGATATTATTGTGCCTGAAGGATTAGAAATTATAGGTGATAAAAAAGTGAATTTAGCTCCAGCCGCTATTAATAAAAAGAATTTTGATAGGGCAGCTATGTGGACATTGAAGGGGCAAGAAGGCGAGCATATTATTGAAATATTGTACAATGATGAAAAACAGCAGAAAAGCGTTTTGATTGACAATGCAAAATATATCGAGCCAAGCAGGAATTATAATGGAATGGTAAGGAATGTACAGATTGAATACAAGCCAAAGAAAATACTTAATATATTCGGATGGAAAATCGGCTGGCTTGGGACTTATATAATATTTTCAATATTGTTTACTTCTGTTCTGAGAAAATTCATGAAGGTTTATTAAGCGCAAATCCCAATCTTCTCTGCTTTTATGGCATTCTTTGGGCATATTTCAGTTGTTTGCTCTGGCTTTATCTTTGGTATAAACTGGACTTGCTTTATGTTGCCGTATTTTGTAAAATCATAACCCACTTCCTTGTCCTTTTTATCATACAAAGTGCCCTTCTTAATCAATATGTCGTCTATGTCAAAAAGTCTTGTGCCTTTGTCGCCAACAATCCATATTGCTAATCCATTAATGTCAGCAGCACCGACATTGTCAATGATAAAGTTAATGTAACCATTTGTTCCAAATCCGCCATAGCAAATTTCAGCAACATCTATGTTTCTTATTTTAATTTCTACATTCCTGCACTTGTCTGTCGATTTGCCTAAGTTCAAGCTTAAGCCCCAGTTCATCACAACAGAGCCAAGCGCAACAGCAAAGGCAATCAATAGAATAGTAGCTATTAATGGCGAAACCCCTTTTTTTGAACGGAAAACTCTAAGCATAGTTGATATTTGTTTCAAAGTATTTGTATTTAAAGATTATGCTAAGGTTTATAAATTGACATACTTTTCCAGAAAGCATGCCAGCGCCAAGATTAAGGTCAAGAAGCTTAAGAAAAGTTTACAGGAAAGTCTCGGGAGGCAGGGTTAGCATACACTATAAGAAAAGAAAACCCAAAGCTGCACATTGCGGTAATTGCGGCGCTGTATTAAAAGGTGTGCCAAGGGAACTGCCTTATAAGATGAGGAGCATGGCAAAGACAAAGAAAAGACCAGAACGTCCATTTGGCGGTGTTTTATGCAGTAAGTGTATGAGACAAGAGATTATCAATAAAGTTAGGCAATAATTCGTTTTTGAAAAAATAATTATTTCATTGAAATTGCCCTAATTTAAAAGGCAAGAAGCACAAAAACATTAACTAAAGTAACTTTAACTAAAACATTAAATTTTAAAATATAATTAAAATTTTCAAACAACGTCGCTTCCCAGAATCTGTAAGCATCATATGGGAACCCAGCTCAGGAAAGTTTGCCGAGCAGTGGTAAATAAATTGGTGCGGAGGAGGAGCACAAAGGAATGCTACCTCTACAGCAGAATGCCGACGCGCACTATAGTGCGTCGCAGACGGATTTAAATAATAATTCAAGTTCAATAAATTAAAAAACAACAATAAAATCACTTGGGCTGATGGTGACACAGCACTTTTGAAAGTGATTGGAGGAATAAAATGATAGAGATTGGGAGATTATGTGTCAAAATAGCAGGCAGAGACGCTGGCAAAAAGGGAGTTATTGTAGAAATTCTTGATGACAAATATGTTTTGATTGACGGCGAAACAAGAAGGAGAAAAGTCAATATTCTTCACATTGAGCCATTAAATCAGGTTATAAAGATAGGAAAAAATGCTTCTCATGAAGTTGTTGCAAAAGCACTTGACGAATTAGGGATAAAGGCAAGATTTACAAAGCCAAAGCCCAAAACTCAGAAACCAAAGGCAAAAAGAAAAACACCCGAGCAGTTAAGGGTGCAAAAAGAAGAAAAAAGAAAGTTCAGAGACATATTCAAGCCAAAGAAAAAGGAAGAAAAAGAAGTGACTTTGGAGGAAAAGGCTGGGTTGGCTGAAGAGGGGAAGGAAGAAATAAAAGCAGAAGAGAAAGCAGAGGCAAAAGAAAAGGCAGAGGAAGTAAAACAAAAGGAAAAGAAAACTGGGACGAAGAAAACAGCTAAGAAAAAAGAGTGATTTTTATTTTTTAATTTTATATCTTTTTTGTAATCTTCAGATTTTTTGTACTTATTCCAAAATATCCAAAATGTAATAGCTATTGGTAACATAACAGAATTTACTGCTCCAAATAAACCAACCAAAATTTTGGCGCAAAAAATCATCAATGTTAAAATAATAGAATAGGTAATGGGCAGGAATAGAAGGTATAACTGATATAAACATAATCAACCATAAATAAGGATTTCTAAAATCATTTTTCGGTTTCATTTCTTTTCAATTACTTCAAACAACTCCGTCAAATTCAGCTCCAAAGCAGCAACTGGCATTTCAAGCCCCCAATTCTGTAAAACTTCAGGATTTATTTCCCCCAAATAAGCAATCTTCTTTCCTTTTACAATCGCCCTTGCGCATCTGCCTTCAATGAAAGAACCATGCTCCGCTTCTTCAATGTCATAGCTTAATCCAAAGCATTTCATTATTAAATCAAGCACCTGCCTCATTTCTGTGTAGTTTGCTTCGTCATGGGAGCTTGCAATTGCAATCCTGCTATGCTCTAGGATATAATTACCCTTCCTGATATTAATCAAGCCTTCCTCAAAAATTTTCTGCGGAAACTCTACATGCTTGTTCTTGGAAAAAACTTCCATAATATTCGGCAAAACCCAGCTTCTCACAACAGAATAAGTTTCTGACATGAAATCCTCTATTTCAATTGTCCCAACGTCCTCAATATTCATTTTTTTGTACAAGAATTCCTTATTTGTCAATACCGCGCTCATAACTTCCTGATAGCCCAATCCAATAACTATCTCCCTTACTTTGTCAATGAAATCATTTATCCTTAATGCCGAGCCGATTGTATAAGTTTTCAAAGGAGCTTCTGGAGTTTTATCAAATCCATACATAATGCCTATGTCTTCAATTATGTCATAAGGATGCAATATATCCTTCCTGTAAGGAGGCACTTTAACTTTCCAATCACCAAATTCAAACTGGGCTTTCTCAAGCAAGTGCTTCACTTCACTTTCTTTTAATTCCAATCCAAACAAATGTTTTATCTGCTCGTTTTTTATTGCAACTGTCTCAATGCTTAAATCAGGACTCGTAACTTTTTTGTTTGGATACTTGATTTCAACAGAAAAAACCTCAAACCCCCTCTCAAATAGCGCGTATGCAAATATGACTGCTGCAAGATTAACAGCCTCTTCATCAGTGCCTGTTGCTTCAAAAAATATGTTTTCATCCCCAATCTCAATCTTGCCTGTAAAGTTAGAGTTTATAATCGGCACTAAGCTCATCACCTCATTCTTGTCGTCCATAAGCAAGGGGTATTTGTCAAAGCCCTCAAGAACCAATGAATAGTCTTTGCCTTTGGGGTGCTCTGCCAATATTTCTTTCAAATTCATCTTGGCTTTAAACTCAAGCGGTACAAATTCAACCGACAATGGCTCAACTGCCTTGTAATGCACAGGAAATTTTAACCTTTTGTAGGAATATAAACCAATAGAAACTTTCTGCCTTCTCCTGCCATAGCCCTCGCAAAACTTCTCCTGCAACTGCACAATCTGCTTTATCAAATAATCGTCAACTCTCTTCCCCTTTGCAGCAAAGCATGCAATATAAGGACGATATTTGATAACAGATTTATCGACCACAACTTGATAATCTCTTTTATGCACTTTTATCTCAGGAACTCCTTTCTGCAATCCCAAAATTCCCTTAATCAGCCTTGCAAAACCCTCAACACTCCATAGATAAGGTAAATTAGTGTCGCCAAAATCTATTTTTACTTCATCAGCTTCCTTATCATAGCCTTCCAAGTCACCTTTCCCATAGTGAGCAAGCTCGTTAACTCCTTCAATGCTTAATTTCTTTCCGACCAAATGCTGCAAATCTTTCAGTGAAAAGGTTATTGTAGGCATTTTATCTTTTCAAATCTCTCCTAAATTCTTCAACCTCGCTTATATCTATCTCAGGAAACAACCCAGTGTAGCTGCATTTCCTGCATTTTTCCGGCACTGGGGCAAGCATTTCGATAAATCCAGTCTTTACTGGAATGTCTATATTCCCACATTTCGGGCATATCTTTATGAATTGTTTTTTCCCTTTCATATTGCCCTTGCATTCCTCAACACTTTCAAGTCATGGCTGAACAATTGCCTTATATCCTTAATGCCAAGCTTGAACATTGCCAGTCTGTCCAAGCCAACACCCCATGCAATAACAGGCACTTCTCTTCCAACAAGGGGCTTAACCAATTCAGGCCTGAAAATTCCAGAGCCCGCCAACTCAATCCATCCAAACTCCGGGTGCTTTGCCTGCAGCTCAGCGCTTGGCTCTGTGAATGGAAAATAGCTCGGCTTTATCCTCACTTCTTCGGCATCCGCAAACTCCTCTGCAAACATTCTTAGTAGCGCTTTCAAATGCCCGAAATGAATGCCTTCTTCAATGACAAACCCTCCAACTTGGTTGAAGTCAGGCAAATGTGTTGCATCAACCACATCATACCTGAAGCATCTTGAAATCTGGAAATACTTGCCTGGAATTTTCAATTCCTTGGAAGCAAGTGTCCTTGCTGAAATTGAAGTGTCATGTGTCCTTAAAATATGCCTTTGAGTCCTTTTGACGTCAAAATCATATCTCCAGCCCTTCGAGCCTGTATCAAAACCATTTTCATGCGCTGCCTTTACATTTTTCAAGACATTTTCAGGGATATCTTTGGAATACTTCGGCTCTTTTATGTAATAACCTTGGTGTATGTCCCTTGCAGAATGAAACTGGGGCATGAACAAAGCATCCATATCCCAGAAATCGCTCTCAATTATTGGGCCGTCCATCTCCTTAAAGCCAAGAGCAACAAATTTCTGCCTCACTTCTTCAAGAAATTTTCTGTAATGCTGTTTTCTTCCTGCAAATATGGGAGGGACATTGATCTTTACATCAAATCTTCTGAATTTTTTTCCTTTCCAAGAGCCAGTCTTGATTAAACTAGGAGTCACCCTTTCTATCAAATCCTCTTCAATCTTTTCCTTAAATAATTTTTTTCCAATTTCTGTAATCTCTGCGCTGATAACCTTTGCTCTTTCAACTTTGATTATTTTCTTTCTTTTTCTTAAGCTTTCAAAAACAAACTTTTCCTCTTCATTTAAGCTTGCAGCCTCTTTTGGAAAATGCTCTTTTAGGAACTGCTCTTCAAGCAATCCCCGCTTTAGAATATTTTTTCCCTGCTCTGTTATTGAAATAATTAATTCCTTTTCTTTTGTTATGTCAATGGCTGCTTTTGATTTTAAAGCGCCAAGCGATATTGTTATCTCATCATTGCTTAACCCTGTCTTTTTGGCAACATCGCTTATTCTTGCAGGCTTTTCAATCACTTCTAAAAACCTTCTTTCAGGCAAGCCATACTTCAAATACTTCTGCCCATTTTCATCAAGATAAACAAGCTCTTTCTGTTCTTCTTTCAGCTTTACAACATTCTTATTCTGCAGCCATTGCAATGCCCGCATGACTTCAACATCCTTCAATCCAGTTACTTTCATAATGTCATTAAAAGAGCTGAAATTATCCAAAACTTTCAATACCTTTCTTTCAAATGGATTAAGGCTTTCTGCTAATTTTTTGATATCCATGTTAGTATTTCCTCGGATAACTCCCAAGCACTGTCACAAAAGCAGTCTCTTCTAATTTCTTTAATGCTTCTGCAACATGCTTCTCTGATTTATGGCCCTGAAAATCAATGTAAAAAATATAATCGCCAAGCTTTCCTTTTGAAGGCCTTGACTCAATTTTGGTCAAATTTATCTTTCTATTTGCAAACTCGCCAAGCATTTCATGCAATAATCCAGGCCTGTCAACTTGCGGATATACAGCAATGCTTGTCCTGTCATACCCGGTTTTCTTGCTGTCTTCATGCCCTATTACAAAAAACCTTGTTATATTGAATCTGTTGTCCTGCACATCTTTTTTAAGTATCTTCAACTTGTAAATATCAGCTGCAATTTTCGGAATAATTGATGCCTTTGCCTTGTCTTTTGATTTTGCAATTATCTCTGCTGACTTGCCGTTGCTTGATGTCTGTATTATCTCAGCTTTTGGAAGATTTTCTTTAATAAATAACTCGCATTGCTCATAGGTTTGCGGATGCAGATACAGCACTTTAATGTCACTTATCTTCCCAAACCCAGAAAGATTATGGCTTATCGGAACCAACTCTTCAGCTTTAATTTTCAGCTCAAACTTCATCAAATAGTCAAGAGTCTGCCCAACAGTGCCTGCAATTGAATTCTCAATCGGCACAATCCCAAAATCTGCCTTGCCGTCAGCAACTTCCTCAAAAGCATCCATCACAGTCTCTGTAAACAAAATGCCTGCTTTGCTGTTGTATCTGAGCACAGCTTCATGGCTGAAAGTTCCTTCCGGGCCTAAAGTCGCTATTTTCATTTCATATCAACCATTTGCTTAATAAGATAATTGCTTACCTCCTCAGCCTCTTTCTTGAAGCCGCCAAAAAACTCAGCACATTCATTGAAGTATTTTACAAACTCTTTTGTGTTTTTTGTCTCGATAATTCTTTGCAGTTTTTTTGATGATTTTTCATAAATCTTCAAAATTTTTTTATTTTCAGAATTTTTTATCTCAATGCTTGCATACAAGTTTGCATCCTGATTCAAAATTCTTCCGACCATAATCATCCTCAACTTGTAAATAGGGCTAGTGTATTCCAAGCTTTCTTTCAAGCTTACTCCTAAATTTTTCATTGCATGCGCCACGCTTAAAGTGCTGAAATGGTTTAACCCTTGTATTACAGACATCATCTCATCATGCTTTTCCGGAGTTGTTATCTTGATTTTTGCACCATCTTTCTCAAAAATATCAACAATCCATTTAAGCCATTTTTTTGTTCTTGCTGGGCACAAAACAATTGTTTGATTCTTTAATGACTCAACCCCAGGCCCGAAAACCGGATGCATGCCAATTACTTCACATTTTGAATAGCGAAGCATAGCATCAACTGGCTCTTTTTTTATTGATGTTGTGTCCATCAGCAAAGAATTTTTGTTGATATAAGGAGAGAGTCTTTTGATTACATCAACAGTAACCTCAATCGGCACTGAAACCAATACTATGTCGCTTTGCCTTGCGCAATCTTCTGGCTTTAATTTTGTTGTCCTTGATGAAACCAAAACTTCACAATTATTTTTTTCAAAAATTTTCCTGAAAAACTGTCCAATTTGCCCTGTTCCTCCAATAATGCCGACTTTCACCATAGAACTCACTTCAATAATGTATCAGGATTTATTTTGCCAGCCATAAGCATGTGGTCTGCAAGCACAATAGCTGTCATTGCCTCTGCAATTGGCGGGAATCTCACTATAGTTGCAGGATCATGCCTTCCTTCAACAGATATTGTTTCCTGCTTCATTGTCTTGTAGTTTATCGTTTTTTGTTTCTTTAAGATGCTGGATGCCGGCTTCACAACTGCCCGCATTACAATAGGCATTCCTGTTGATATTCCTCCCAAAATTCCTCCATGATTGTTTGTTTTTGTAACAATTTTATTGTTTTTTAATATAAACTCATCATTTGATTGGCTGCCCTTCATATTAGCTAATCCAAAGCCAGCTCCAAATTCAACCCCCTTTACAGCATTAATGCCAAGAATTGCAGAGCCCAAATCCGATTCCAGCTTGTTGTAGATTGGCTTGCCAAGTCCAGCAGGCACGTTCAATGCAACAATCTCGCATATGCCCCCTACAGAATCACCTTCATTTTTTGCTTTCAAAATTACCTTTTCCATTTTCTTTGCAGCAGTCTTGTCAGGACATCTTACATTATTTTTGTAAATTTCATTGTAATTAATCTTATTAGCCTTTATTCCAGCAATTTCTTTTACATAAGCGATTATTTTAATTTCATATTTTGCCAATAATTTCTTTGCAATTGCTCCTGCTGCAACCCTTGCAGCTGTTTCCCTAGCAGAGCTTCTGCCACCGCCTCTGTAATCTCGATGCTTGTATTTAATCTGGTAAGTAAAATCAGCATGCCCTGGCCTTAGCAAGTGCTTTATTTTCTCATATTTTGAGGAATCAGCATCCTTGTTGTAGATAGTCATTGAGATTGGCATTCCGGTCGTCTTGCCTTCAAAAACTCCTGAAAGAATCTCTACCTTGTCAGCTTCTTTTCTTGGACTCATTACTTCGCTCTGCCCAGGCGCTCTTTTGTCAAGCTCTTGTTGCACATCTTCTTCATTAAGCTCAAGCCCTGCAGGACATCCATCTACAACAACTCCAATTGCCTTGCCATGGCTTTCCCCCCATGTTGTTATCCTGAGCAAGGTTCCGAATGAATTCATTTTACTGCATCTCCATCTGAACATAATGCATTATCAAGTCGCATGCCTCTTCTGGCTTTAATCTCGAAGTATCGATTGTGTAATCAGCAGCCCTCTTGTATCTTTCCTCTCTTTCTTTCAGAACATCCTTTATTTCCTCAAGAAAATTTCCTTTTTTTGTCAATGCAGGCCTGCCTTTGCCTGCCTTCAGCCTGTTTGTGGTTGTCTTTATATCTGCTGTCAGCAGGACCACCAACCCATTTTTCTTTAAATTAATTACATTTTCATTTCTCATAACTATGCCGCCGCCAGTGTCAAAAACGCAATCATCAAAATCACTTATATATTCTATCACATCTGATTCAACTTCCCTGAATTTGTCCCAGCCGTATTTTTTAACAAACTTCGCAATGCTCATTCTCGTCCTTTTTTCAATTTCCCCATCTGTTGAAATCAATTTTTTGCCCAATTTTCTTGAAAGCAATTTTGCAATAGTTGTCTTTCCAGCCCCCCTAAAGCCGATAAGAGCAATATTCATTTTTTATACAGCTCATTGAATTTTTCCCAAAAATCAGGAAATGACTTTTTAACACAAGCAGGATTTTTTATCCTTATACCATTTATTCCCAATCCAGCAACTGCAAAGCTCATAGACATTCTATGATCATTGTAAGTTTCAATTATCGCTTTCTGCACCCTCCTTCTTTTTATTTTCAAGCCGTCCTGCATTTCTTCTACATTAGCGCCAATCTTTCTTAATTCAAAGGCCAATGCCTTTAATCTATCAGTCTCCTTTAATCTTAAATTAGGAACATCTCTTATAGTTGTAGTACCTTCAGCAAAAACGCTTGTGACAGCAAGCGTAGGTACGACATCGGGCATTTCATTCATGTCAACATCAACGCTTTTCAAGCTATATCCTTCTATTTGTATGTAGTTCTTGCCTTTCTTCACGCCACACCCCATCTTCTTCAATATATCAACAAACTTAATATCACCTTGTTTTGAGGCTGGATTTATATTCTTTACCATTACCTTTCCCTTTGCAATTGCAGCTGCTGCAAAGAAATAGCTTGCGCTGGAAGCATCCCCTTCAATTGCATAGTTTCTTGCCTTGTATTTCTGATTATTTTTTATCATGAATTTTTTGTAGTTGATATTTTTGACATCAACTCCAAATTTTTTCATCACATCAAGCGTGATATCGACATATGGCTTTGAAGTTAGATTTTCCGTTATGTTCATTGTAATACTATTTTTTGCATAAGGAGCGCATAATAAAATTGATGTCAAGTACTGGCTGCTTAAATCTCCCTTTAACCTTATATTGCCTCCGTTAAAAGAGCCGCCAAAAATCTTCACAGGAGGAAACCCATCACTGCTTTTGCTGTTCACCCCAATCTGCTGCAGTGCATAAAGCAAGTCCTGTATGGGTCTTTGCTGCATTCGCTTGTCTCCTGTTATTATAGTATCACCATCAGCAAGCGATGCAAATGTAGCAAGAAACCTCATCGCAGTGCCTGCATTTCCTACAAAGACATTCTTATCAGGGGTTTTTAACCTTCCATTTATTCCATAAACAACAAGATTTTTCCCTTTTTTCTTGATTTCAACTCCGAATTGCTTCAGCGCAGAAACCATGTAATTAGTGTCATCACTAAATAAAGGATTTTTTATTATTGACTTTCCATTAGCCAAAGCTGCAACTATCAAAGCCCTTTGTGTATAGCTTTTTGATGGCGGAGCTTCAATTACTGCATTAATGTATTTTTTTGTTTTAATGGCTAGCATTTTTCAAAAATTCCATAACTTTTTGCCTCATTAGTTGTTCCGGAGCATCTTTTCCAGTCCATAATTTAAACTGCAGCAAAGCTCCATAAATCAGCATCTCAAAACCATTAATTATTGTGCAGTTTCTTTTTTCAGCCTCAACAAGAAGTTTTGTCTTGAAGGGATTGAAAACCATATCAAAAACAATTTTGTTATTTTTTATTGAATTTTTGCCAATAGGTAATTCATTAGCTTTTGGATACATCCCAACAGATGTTGTGTTGATTAGAATATCATAATCAATATCTTTTAAATCATCCAAAGAGCCATAATCACATTTAAAATAATCAGCAAGCAGTTTTGCCTTTTCAACAGTCCTGTTCAATATTGTAACATTTGATTTATTCTCTATTAAGCCATAAACCATTGCCCTTGCTGCCCCGCCTGCTCCTAAAACAACAGCATTCTTGTTTTTTAATTCTGTTTTTTGCTTCAATGCTCTTATAGCTCCTGGGCAATCTGTATTATATCCGATTAATTTACCATTTTTAACAACAAGAGTATTTACAGCACCAATCCCCTTTGCCTGCTTATCTAATCCATCAATATACATCATAATCTCGACTTTGTGCGGGATTGTGACGCTAAATCCAATAAGATTCAGGGGTTTCATATACTCAATAAATTTTTTCAATTTATCCACTTGAAACTTTAAATAAACAGCATTAATGTTTAATTTGTCAAATGCAGAATTATGTATTATATGTGACCAAGAATGCTCTACTGGATTTCCAATCAATCCAACAACTTTTGTATTTTTGTTTAATTTTTTAATTCTGTAATAATTTACCATTTCATTCATCGTTAATTGACAATCTGCTGATTCCTTACCTTCTTCTATCGAGCTATATGTTATTTGTGAACCAAGAATCGCGCTTAAAATCCTGCTGAACTGCCCATAAGAGCCCATGCAGAATGCAATTATTTTTTTGTTTTCTTCGTTTGCGGTTTTTATCAAATCAAAAATCTTGAAGTTATCTGTTACAGAATTGGCATACGTGACTATTTTGATTAAATCCGGATTTAATTTTTTTATGTTATTGTAAATATCTCCTAGATTGCTTGGAGTTTGTTTGAAATCATGGCAGGAAACAATTGCTTTAGTTTTATTTTTTATAATATCTTTTATTACATTTTTATCAGAAGAATATTCAATGTCAACATAATCCGCTCCTAATTTTACAGCATTTTTTAATATATTAATTCTTTCATTTTCACTTCCACTAAAAAATCCACCTTCGCTTTTCTTTCTGCAGGTTGCAATAACCGGTTTTCTGCAATTTTTGATTAGATTTTTTAATTTTTTATCATCTAAATTTTTGATATAATCCAGTCTTAATTCAATCAAATCAGCGTCTTTGATTTTCTTAATAGCATTAAGTGCGTCTTTTTCATCTCTTTCAGTTATAACAGCAGCAATCATTTTATTTTTATTCCAATATTTGCTTAATATCGTCCAAAGTTATTTCATCAGAAACAAAGGCATCTCCAATTGAATTCAACAATACAAAATTTATCTTTCCATCCACGATTTTCTTGTCATATTGTATATTTCCCAGAATTTTTCTTGGTTTCAATTTATGATGGCTTAATCTGTGCGGCAAGCCAATATACTCCATCAGATTATTCTGCCTTATAACAGAACCTTCATGCAGAAAGCCCTTCTTTGCGGATAATTTTGCAGCATAGCTCATGCCAATCGCAATTGCATTTCCATGGCTTATTTTGTAGCTCAATGCTGCTTCGATTGCATGCCCGATTGTATGCCCATAATTGAGAATTCTCCTAAGCCCTTTTTCCTTTTCATCTTGCATTATAATATCCGCCTTAATCTCGCAGCTCCTTTTAATTGTTTTTTTTAATATCTCCAAATCCATAATCTTGTCAATGTTTTTTTCTAGAAAATGGAAGAAATCCTTGTCTTTAATTAGAGCGTGCTTGATTACTTCAGCCATTCCATTCGCCAATTCGCTTTTTGGTAATGTTCTCAGAAAATTCAAGTCAATAATCACTTTTTTCGGCTGGTAGAAAGCGCCAATCACATTCTTTGCATGCAGTGTATCTACTGCAACTTTGCCACCTATTGAACTGTCACCCATTGCAAGCAAGCTTGTGGGAACTTGAATGTATGGAATTCCCCTCATGTATGTTGCAGCAACAAACCCCGCCAAGTCGCCAACAACACCGCCGCCAAGAGCAATGATGCAGGAGTCTCTGCCCAAGCCGAGCTCAAGCATCTCATCCTCGATTTTTTCCTTTGTCTTTCTTGTTTTGCCTTTTTCTCCTGCTTGGGATGTTATCAAATGTGCATTGATATTTTTGCTTTGCAAATTTTCCAACAACTTTTTACCGTAAACTTTCCCAACATTAGTGTCAGTTATTATTGCATAATAATTTCCAAGCGGCTTTTGTTTTAACTCATTTGCCAGATTATCAAATAACCCCTCATCTATTAAAATGACATAAGAATTGTCAATCTCTTCTTTCAAATTTACTCTAATAGTTTCCATTTCTGATATAATATACTATTTTTTAAAACAATCAGGCGACCCAAGCACTGCTAGTTAAAATGGGCGCCCCGCAATTGCTGTTGCACTATATTGTTTGACTTTAAGTGCATTATGTAAAAGCGGTTCACTTTCTTCTCCTTTGACTTCCAAAAGTCGCTCTCTGGATTGATTAATTTTTACAATATTGCTTTTATTTAAAGGAAGCTCTCGTGTTTGTTGATTGAATTTGTTAATCGTCTTCAACCTAATCAATTTTCTTATATTTTCCTTCCTATTGCATGCGCTATTAACTTTAATTCTTCCATCAATTTCTCAAACCTTTTCGTGCTTATTGTCTGGTCTGCGTCGCTCACTGATTTTTCAGGGCTTGGATGAACCTCAATTAATAATCCATCTGCGCCTGCTGCAATTGCCGCCTTGCTCATTGGGCTGACTAAGCTGTATCTCCCAGTACCATGACTCGGATCTACAATAATCGGTAGATGTGTCAATTCCTTGACAGCAGGCACAGCATTCAAGTCAAGAGTATTTCTTGTGTATGTCTCAAAAGTTCTTATCCCTCTTTCACATAAGATGATGTTATGATTGCCTTCTGCCATTATGTATTCTGCGCTCATAAACCATTCCGTAATTGTTGCTGAAATTCCTCTTTTCAGCAGAACAGGATGACTGCATTTGCCAACTTCCTTCAGCAAATCAAAGTTTTGCATGTTTCTCGCTCCAACCTGCAAAATATCAGCATACTTGCAAACTAATGGGACATTTCTAGTGTCCATAACCTCTGTTATGATTGGCAGTCCGGTTTCTTCTTTTGCAAGTTTTAACAGCTTTAAACCTTCCTCCCCCAGTCCTTGGAAAGAATAAGGAGATGTTCTTGGCTTGAAAGCGCCTCCTCTTAGTATTCTTGCTCCTGCTTTCTTCACAGCCCTTGCTGTCTCAAGTATCTGCTCTTTGCTTTCAACAGTGCAAGGCCCTGCCATCACAACAGCTTCATTGCCTCCTATTTTAACACCATCAACAGTCACAACAGTCTTTTCAGGATGAAAATCCTTGCTTACAAGCTTGTAAGGAGACAAAACAGGCATCAGCTTTTCTACTCCCTCCAATGCCCTTATCTGCGCTTCAGGAACTTTGCTTTCATCTCCTAAAATCCCTATTACTGTCACAAAATCTCCTTTCGAGATATGTGCCTTCAACCCATTTTCCTTTATTTTTTCAATTACCTTGGCAAGCTGTTTTTCGCCTGCGCCCTTCTTCATCACCACAATCATGTTCTCACCTTTGGATATTGTTTGTAACATTCTAGAGTTTTAAAATGTTTAGAAAATGAGATTAGCTTTCTTCTTCAGAAATATAAAGAAGCTAATCAGTACTTAAAGTAAAAAAAGAAATACTTGAAGCCGGAAAACAACCTGTAGAAAGCAAATCCAATGTTTGCCATTAAGTTTTCTAGTTTTTTCATTTGATTTAAGCGGTTTAGTAAGAATAAGTAGTATTTAAAGGTTACTGGTTTTTCAACTCAAATGTATCTCCACAATATCGTTATCTTGAACAATATGCTCCAATCTTCTTAAAACCATGCCGTCGAATTTTACTGACTTACCCCAAATCCTTGCAAACCTGAATTTCGAAATGAAATCTTTATGCAGTTTCAGGCAAACATCCCTTAATGTGTTTCCTTTTCTCATTATTAAAGGAACATTCGTGTCTGCTTTTTTGCCAACTTCCTTGCAGTAAACCCTTATGAAATCCAGTCTCTTAAAAATCAATTCCTTCAATTCCACTGTGTTTATTTTTCTCTCAGCAGAAACGCAGATGTCCGGCTTTACAATCTTCTTTATTCTTTCCAATTCTTTTTCATCAACCATGTCTATTTTGTTCAAAACAACTATTCCAGACACATACTTTTTATTACCTTCAATTGCATCTATCAGCTGATCGTCTGTAATGTCTTCCCTTATTACAATGCTGCTGTTCTCCAGCCTGAATTCCTTTAATATTGCCTTGATTGTTTCTTGATTCAGCTTCGTCAACCTTACTGTATACCCAATATCTATGCCGCCTCTTGGCTTTTTTGTTATCCTAACCAATGGCGGCTTTTCATTTATCCTCAGCCCGGTTTCATAGATTTCTTTTTTCACAACTTCCAAATGCTCTGGATGAAACACATCAAGCAGAATAATCACAAAATCAGCGCTTTGCGCGCATGCAAGAACTTCTCTTCCTCTTCCCCTGCCGGTTGCAGCGCCTTCAACAACTCCAGGCACGTCTAAAACTTGTATTTTTGCATGATTGTACTCAAGCAAGCCGGGAATGCAGGTTAATGTCGTGAAAGCATAAGCCCCTACTGGAGAATTTGCATTTGTTATTGCATTCAGCAAAGTTGACTTGCCGACAGAAGGAAACCCAACAAGAATTGCAGTTGCATCCCCTGTTCTTTTGACAGAGAAGCCTTCTCCCTTGCCTTTTGCTGCTGCCTTTCTTTGATATTCTTTCCTAATATTTGCAAGCTTTGCCTTGACTAGCCCTATATGTCCTTGTGTTTTTTTATTGTACTTCGTGGTTGAAAGCTCTTCCTCTAGCTCCTTTACCTTCCTTTCATACGAAGATTCATGGTGCTTTGCCCCTTTCACGCTGTATTGCTGTGCCATAGGATAAAGATTAAATAGACGATATAAAAATATTTGCACAATAAGTAAAATGTTTATCTATTCTTCAAAATCTTAACACTCTATGTTGTATTATACAACCTAAATCATTAATTTAGCTTTATTTGTTACATTATACAACCTTGTTATACTATACAACAGAAAAATTTAAATAGTCTGCTTTTGTTGTACCATATAACATGGATGAAAGAGCGAAAATATTGATAGATAATTTTGAGGAATATTTCCAGTTAGGTTTAATAGCATTTAATGAGCAAAAATATAACAGCGCAACAACGCTGTTCTTTAAAGCAATTGTCGCTTTATGTGATTTATTTTTATTAAAAAAAGAAGGAAGAATTCCATCTTCACATTCTGACAGATTCAGAACTATAGAAGAGAAATATTCTCCAATCTACAAAATCCTTGATAGGGATTTTCCTTTTTATCAGGATTCGTACACCAAGAAGATGGACAAAGAATCTGCAGAGTTGCTTAAAGATGACATTGGAAAAATTAAAGAAATGCTTGAAGGATGAAAAAAAAGAGCCAATTTTTGACATCATTGTTTTCGGCTCTTCTGTTAAAGGCAAGATGTTCTCTAGAGATATAGATATAATGGTTATCTTTCTAGAAGGAAGTTTGCGCGAGAGACTAGGTATAATTCAAGACATTAAAAATAATGTAAAAAGAATAATTGATATAAATCTTGATATGCAGCAATGTCTTCTGAAAGATTTGTTTTCAACTGAGTTCTTGGCAAGAACAGGAATTTTACTGGAGGGATTCAGTATTTTCCATAATAAAAAATTCTGCCAAATCTTGGGATTTAATTCTTACACAATTTTCTGGTACAATTTAAAAGGACTTAGCCATACGCAAAAAATCAAATTTAATTATATCCTTGCCGGCAGAAACCAAAAAGGCATTATAGAACTTTTGAATGGAACAAGATTAATGAGTGGAGTTGTTAAAATTCCTATTGAGCATTCACTTGAATTTGAAGAAATACTTAAAAGAAATAAAATCAATTACAATAAAAAAAATATTTTAGAAGAGTTATAGTAAAGTTAAAGAAAATGGTATAAAAAGGTTATTAAATTACATGCTGAATCTACAATATTTATGTTTATAAAATGTCAAGAGTATTTTTAATTAGAATAGGAATTGATACTACAAATGGCGGTTTTGTATCTCCTATGTCAGATTTAGATAGCAATGACTATAAAATTATACCATTCCCTAAAATTAGAAATAAATCCGATTATTATTCTCAAATATCCAACTATCTTCCTAAAGATAAAATAATAATTAAAGGGACAGCCATTACATCCAATAAATACTATCAATTAGAATTTCATCAAGATCCAGCATTCTTATATAATTCTGAATGTTTTACTTATGGAGATATTAAAAATTATAACATATTAAAGAATTTTAATAAAGGAGATTTTATATTATTTTATTCGGGATTCTTTCGATGTCCTAAGGATCTTCATAATTCTGATTACACCTTTAATAAAATCAAAGAATTACAGAAGAACAAAAAGCAATATTACATTTTCGCTTATATGAAACTTAAAGATAGCCCAAAATTGAGAAAAGATTGGGATACATATGACGAAATAAAGTGCAATTTTCATTATTCAAACCCATCAGAGACTAATCAAGAATTTGTATTAATTGGGGAAAAAGCGGGATATATAAATCCACCATTTAGAATGGATGAAGGGACTGACCCCAAAAATAACCATATTTATATTTTTAATAACGAAATGCACCAATTTTTGATTAATTCAAAAAGAAAATCTATAAATAGAGCATATGCAGAATGTAAAGAAGAAATTTTAAAAAAATTAAATTTAAACTAAACTCATTTCCTCTTCAGCACTTTCTCCCAGTCTTCCAGAAATCTCTTAATCCCGACATCAGTCAAGGAGTGCTTGAACAACTGCTCAAATACAGAGTAAGGCATTGTTGCAATGTCTGCCCCTATCTTTGCTGCCTCAAGCACATGGATAGGGTTTCTGATGGAAGCAACTAATATCTGTGTTGTAAATTTGTAATTATTATAGATTAATCTTATGTCCTTGATCAAATTCATTCCGACTTCTCCAATATCATCCAATCTTCCGACAAACGGGCTTACAATGAAAGCGCCTGATTTTGCTGCCAATAATGCTTGATTAGGGGAAAAGCACAGTGTAACATTGACTTTTATGTCTTTTCTCGTCAATCTCTGGCAGGCTTTCATCCCCTCAACAGTCATCGGCACTTTTACAACAATGTTCTTTGCAATCTTGGAGAAAGCAACACCTTCTTTTACCATGCCATCTGCATCCAAGGAAACAGTCTCAGCGCTGACTGGACCTTTTACAATAGAGCAGATTTCTTTTAGAACATCGTTGTAGTCTCCGCCTGCTTTTAAAGCCAAACTGGGATTTGTAGTAACACCCGAAATCAATCCAGTCTCAGCACCTTGTCTTACTTCTTGGACAGAAGCTGTGTCAAGGAATAAATCCATTTCGATTCACCTTATGTAGGATATTGATTAAACTTTATAATATTTACTCTTTGATTAGCTTTTCTCTGCATTTTTTGCAAATACGCCTTGCAGATGGATTTGAGCATTGGCCTGAATCAATCTGCTTCCGCATCTCCTCCATTGTTTTTATCAAAAGCAATTTCATATTAACCGTATAAGGAATTGAAAATGGCTTACCCTCTTTGTATTGGATAAACCCATACTTTGGTTTTGCACCTTTGGTTTCTTCTATTAACAAACAATATGAAATTAATTGTATTACGTGTGAAAAATAAGGTTGTATAGGCTTCTTCGAATGCTTTATTTCCAAGGGCAACAATCCATCTTTTGTATGCAAAATATAATCAGGTTTCCCAACCAACCCGTACTTTGGAGAAAAAAGCGCTTCAATGGGTTTTTCCTTATGGTCAATGTAGATTGATCTGCCCTTATAAATTTCTGCCGGAACATTTGTTAATTTTAATAATATAATCAAGGCAAAGAGTACGACAATTGCCCCTATGATTAATATATCCAAAGCTATCATGCTAAAACCCTGTATACAATAAGAATCAAAATAATAAAAGTTAAAATTATAACTGAATTGTATAGAAATTTAGCAGTTGATCGATTTTTAGCAATAGTATTATGATACTGCTCGCCTTTGCTTATTGCTTGTGTTATGACAACTCCTCTAACCCTTTCAGTCCACCAACATACTGGACAGAAGGTATAAGATGCAATTTCACTTGATTTTAATTTTTCCATTGACTATAGTTTAATTTTCCTTTAATTAAATTAAACACTCACCAAAATCGCGCCTATAACAATCAAAACAGCCCCAGCAACCACCCTGAATATTTGTGTGACATCCGGAATTTCCTTCAGAAACACAATTCCCAGAAAAACAGCAAGCAATGTGTTTGCATTATAAATTGGCGCCAATCTTGCAACATCTGCTTTCTGCGCGATGGCTATCGCGATTGAAAGAAAGCCAAATGCCCATATCACTCCTGCAATCAAAGCCAAGCTGCCAGATTTCCATTCAAACTTAAAATCAGGCTTGTTAAACAAAAGAAAAAAGCCAAACAGCAATATAGCACCAAGCCCGAACAACAAAGCACCATAATAAGGAGAAAAATTTCCTTTCTGCTGCGCAACTTTGTAAACTATGGTATTAACTGCAAAACAAACAAATGCAATCAGCCCATAAACTATCCAGCTAACCATTTTTGTAATTGATATTTATAATATCATTATTAAAATTTTATCTCTTCTTACTTACAAACTTAATAACTTCCTCAGCAATCGATTGTGAATCCAAGCCATATTTCTTATACAATTCATCCGGCTTGCCTGACTCTGCATACATATCCTTCAATCCAATCCTTTTCATAATGCAAGGATAATTCTCACCTAAAACCTCTGCAACAGCGCTTCCTAGGCCCCCAATCACATTATGATCCTCTGCTGTAATCACGCAATTTGTCTTCTTCGCCAAATCAATTATTAATTTCTCATCAATTGGCTTTATAGTGTGGATATTCACAACAAAAACATCAATTCCCTCATTTTTTAAAATTTCAGCTGCTTTCAACGCCTCATGAACCAAAGTGCCTGTTGCAAAAATGACAGCATCCTTGCCCTGCCTCAAAACTTCTGCCTTTCCAATTTCAAATCTATAATTAGCATCGTGAATCACAGGCACAGGATTCCTGTGCATTCTCATGTAAGAAGGCCCTTTATAGCCAGCAAGCGCAAAAACAATCTTCTCTGTCTCAACCGCATCGCAGGGCTGCAGCACAATCATGTTTGGCAATGCGCGATAAGCAGCAATGTCCTCAATTGCCTGTGCTGACTTCCCATCTTCCCCTGTAAAAATCCCTGCATGGCTTCCAGCAATCTTTACATTCAGTTTATTCCTTGACACAACATTTCTCACGAACTCATAAGCCCTTTCGCTGAAAATTGCAAAAGTGCTTGCATATACAATCTTGCCTGAAAAAGCCAGTCCGGCAGCAGCCCCTATCATGTTCTGCTCTGCAATGCCCATTGAGAAAAATCTTTCGGGGAATTGTTTTGCAAAATACTCGCTCCTTGTGCTGTCGCTCAGGTCAGCATCTAAAGCAACAACATTCGGATTTTGCTTCCCTAACTCAACCAATGCCCTTCCATAACCGTCTCGAGTGGCTATCTTTTCCATTTTTAGTTGATTTAATTATTTCTATCTTCAATCTGTTGCCTTCGGCAACAATATTTACAGCTCGGGTGACTTGTGAGCGAGTTCGCTGTTGAATGCGAGCTTGCGAGCAGTGACATGCGAGTGAGCGAATCACTCGCTCACAAGTCGGACGCAAGCAGGTCGAGCTCACTCGCATGTCACACTCTTCTCTGCCAATCGCTCAAGCCTCGCCTATGCATGCACAAATTCAATCAAAAGCGGATTACTTTCTTAGCCTATGGAAGCTAAAAGTCGCTCTCGTTTTTGTTTGATTTATTTTTTGTTAATGTTTTATTATCTTAATGTGGTTTTTATTTATTGAATTAATTATTTTTATTTAAACGTCTTAACATTAATCTTGTCTATTTCCATCAATGCCTTCTTGAATTCTTCCTCATTCGGGGCTTTTCCATGAAACTTATGATTTAATTCCATGAACGAAACTCCTTTGCCTTTGATTGTATTTGAAATTATCATTGTCGGCTTTTTGTTTTTCATTTTAGATGCCCTATCTAATGCCTTGACTATTTGCTCCATGTCATGCCCGTTGATCTCAACAGCATTCCATCCAAATGCCTTCCATTTCGCAGCAGCATCGCCAATGTCCATAATATCTTTTGTTTTCCCTGTTTGCTGCACTTGGTTTTTGTCAAGAACAGCAATCAAATTGTCCATCTTGTAAAAGGCAGCAGCCATTGAGGCCTCCCAAACAGCGCCTTCTTGCGCTTCTCCGTCTCCAATCATTGCATAGACATTGCATTTTCTTTTGTCAAGCCTACACGCCAATGCAATTCCAAGCGCAAAGCAGATTCCCTGCCCAAGAGCGCCTCCTGCAAAATCTATTCCGGGTATGCTTAGCTCTGGATGCCCCTGCAGCATACTGTTGATTTTTCTGTATCCTTCAAGCTCGGATTTTGGAAAATATCCCTTGTCAGCCAAAACAGCATAAATTGCAGGACTGCAATGCCCTTTGCTCAATACAAACCTATCTCTGTCTTCCCACATAGGATTTTTTGGCTCAACTTTTAGCTTGTAATAATACAATCCAACTAACATATCTATTGCGCTTAAAGAGCCCCCAGGATGCCCGGACTGTGCATTGTAAATTATTGCAAGAATTTCTTTGCGCAATTCTTTCGCTTTTTGCTTTAAGCTTAAAATCAATTTTTGTTTTGCCATTTACCTTTGCAGTTTTCTGGAATAATTTATAATATTTTTAAAAATATCTTTTACAAATTGCTGATGTTTTTTATTAGAATATTTTTTTATGTTTTTCATAATTTCAGACTCCCTTTTTTTGTCTATGATTTTTACCCTATTCAATTTTTTTTCTTTCGAAACCTTTTTAGCTAAATCAAACCTTAATAGCAACAACTTAACAATTTTTTTATCTGTATAGTCAATGCTCTTTCTGTAACGTTTCAGTTTATCCATACTATCACTAGAAACAATATCTTCTTTTATATTTTTGCATTATAAAGAAGGGAGTAATAAAAAGAAAAATCCTATCTCTTCACAACTTCTGCAGCCGGCTTCATGTTCTTCCACGCAAGGTCAAATAAGTTCTCCAGCGCATTTGCGAAGAACGGCGTGTTAACCCATATGCCAACATCATAAGTTGGATGAACTTCATTGTCGTCCAGAATCATGAAGATTATCTCCTTGCTGTCTACAACACAGAACCTTGCCTTATTGTCAGTATACCTGATTTCTGCAAGCCCCTGTATCTCTTTCAAAGCAGGCAATGCCTCTTTTGTGATTGGGGCAGCAACCCTTATCTTCACTCCCCTTTTCTTTAGTTTTTCAAATGTAGGCTTAAGTCCCTCCATTTTTCTAATAAATCCCTGAGCTGTTGTCATCAAGGTAACGCTTTCCTCAGCATTTCTTATTGTTAATTCAAGATGATTATATAAGTTGTGCCTTCCTCTCAAAGAACCGCTCAAGTCAGCTGGCTCGATAAGCTCAACTCCCTGAGTGTGCAATGCGCTCAGCTCATTGATAACATCGGTATTCTTCAAGTCGCTAAGCTTTTTGACTTCCTCTTTCGCATATGATTCAACATTCTTTTTAACTCTCTCAACAACCTCCTTTGGAGGAACAGCAATGTACTTTATCGGCTTGCCAAGCTTCATTATGACAAAGCCCTTCTTTTCCAATGACTCGAGAACATCGTAGCTTCTGCTTCTCGGCACATTTGCAATATCAGAAAGCTCTCCTGCTGTGGAAACCCCTCTGCTGAGCAGAGCCGTCCATATTTTAACCTCGTACAAATTGAGGCTGAAAAACCTTCTCAGTTTGCTCAAAAATTCTTCTTTAACTATCATTTAAACACACCCCCCTTTTGTTATTGGTAAGGGGATAAAAACCACTACTATTAAAATGTTATTATTTTTGCCCAGTCAGTAGTAATTTCATTATAAAATGGTAATGACTTATACTAACTGGATAGTTATTACAATATATATAGGGCTAATATTTAAATGTTGCGGAAAAATATAGGTATATTATTACATTTATAATTTAAAAACTCAGCCAACAATACAATCATTCTGATCCATATAACTATTGCTCTTATTGAGTCACATAGTGTTTTATTTTTGATTTATTTAAAATTTATTTTGTATGTTGTGATTCTTATCATTTCACCCTACTCCTTACAAGAACCTCAACAATGCCTGGATCAGCCAATGTAGCTATGTTGCCATAATCTTTACCTCCTTCTGCTATCGCCTTCAGAATTCTTCTCATTATCTTGCCGCTTCTTGTCTTTGGCAAGTCATCTGCAAACTGTATCTTGTCGGGTTTTGCAATCGGCCCTACGCTATTGGCGACATGCTGTCTTAGCTCTTCTTTTAGATTCTCATTGTTTTTTACTCCTTTCTTCAAAACAACAAATGCATATATCGCCTGCCCTTTTATTTCATGCGGGAACGGCACAACAGCAGCCTCTGCAACAGCTTTATGGCTTACCAGAGAGCTTTCAACCTCTGCGCTTCCAATCCTGTGCCCCGCAACTTTAATCACATCGTCAACCCTGCCCATAATCCAAAAATAGCCATCTTCATCAATTCTTGCGCTGTCCCCAGTCAGATAAACTCCAAATTTTTCAAAATACGCTTCCTTGTATCTTTGCGGATCATTCCAAATTGTTCTTAGCATCCCAGGCCAAGCATTTCTGATTACCAAATAGCCGCCTTCATTTACATTTGCTTTGCTTCCATCTTCTCTAAGGACATCAGCTATTATGCCAAAAAATGGTTTTGTGGCAGAGCCTGGCTTCAATGGAGTTGCCCCCGGCAGCGGAGTTATCAAAATTCCACCAGTCTCTGTCTGCCACCACGTGTCCACAATAGGACATCTCCCCTTTCCTATAGCATTGTAATACCACATCCAAGCTTCTGGATTTATTGGCTCTCCAACAGTGCCGAGCAATCGTAAACTTTTCAGATTGCAATTGTTTGGCCAACTATCACCTTCTTTTGCCAATGCCCTTATTGCAGTTGGTGCTGTGTAAAAAATTGTTACTCTGTATTTCTCAATAATCCTCCAGAACCTGTCAGGATTTGGGTAAGTAGGACTCCCTTCATACATCACAACAGTCGCGCCATTTGACAAAGGTCCATAAACAATATAGCTATGTCCTGTAATCCATCCAATATCTGCTGTGCAGAAGTAAATATCATTATCTTTAATGTCAAAAACCCATTTGAACGTCAAGTAAGAAAAAAGCAGATAACCAGCTTGCGTGTGCAGTATTCCCTTTGGCTTGCCTGTTGTTCCGCTTGTATAAAGAATAAACAATGACTCTTCAGCATGCATGCTTTCAGGCTCGCAAAAATCTGCTATATTTTTTTTATTCATTAAGTCATGCCACCAAAAATCTCTGCCTTCTTGCATGTAAATGCTGTTATCTGCCCTTTTTACCACAACAACTTTCTGTATCGTTGGGCATTCCTTCAAGGCAGCGTCAGCATTGTCTTTTAGCGGAAATATCTTGCCGTTCCTAAAACTGCCGTCTGCTGTGATCAATAACTCTGCTTTTGAATCCTGTATCCTGTCTTTCAATGCATCAGAACTGAACCCAGCAAACACAACAGAATGTATGGCTCCAATTCTTGCGCATGCAAGCATCGCAATGGGCAGCTCAGGAATCATTGGCAAGTATATCTCAACAATATGCCCTCTTTTTACCCCGAATTTCTTCAGCACATTTGTAAATTTACAGACCTCTTTTAGCAATTGCCCATAAGTATAAGTTTTTTCCTCTCCTGACTCTGGCTCCCAGATTAATGCTATTTTGTCCTTTTTGCCGGCTTTAACAATTCTGTCAAGGCAATTATAACTAACATTAAGATAGCCGCCTTCAAACCACTTGAAAAATCCCATGTCATTTCTTAATACAATATCCCATTTCTTAATCCACTCAAGTCCATTTGCCTTATCCGCCCAGAACGCCTCAGGATTTTCAATGGATTTTTTGTAAATCTTAGAATACTCTTTCATATGCTTGATATATGATTTTCTGCTGAACTCGTCGCTTGGATAGAATATTCTGTGCTCTTTTAGAATAGAGTCAATAAATTCTGCCATCTATGCACCTCTTTTATCATTAATTTCGTTATTTTAAAGTATCTCAATAGTTCAACTTAAACCTCAATATGGCAGCAATTCCTCCCAATCCATCAAGCTTTTTGCCGCCTTCGTGCTCCGAGCTTATAACCTCGACCTCGCCTTTTGTCTTGTCAACTGATTTCATCATATTTTCAACTTCCATATAAAAATTTTTCATTCTTGATTTTTGTATAAAATTGTCGGTTATCAGCAATTCTTTCACAGCACCCATTAATGCAGCATTTTGAGTCTCTTTCAATCCATACACCGCAAGATTGCTTTTTGCAATTTCTACTAATAGTTCCTCAACTTTGTTGATTTCCTTTGCTGTTCTCTCCTGCTTCAGTGCTTCTCTAACCTCAGGCCTTTTTATAACTTCCTCAATTCCGTTTTTTGTTGCTGATGAGCAGGTTGCAAGTAGTATTTTTTGCTTCAGTTCATTATCTTTCAATTCCTTCATCAAATCTTCCTTCCAGAAGGCTGGGCTTGCCAGAATTATTTGTTTTATTCTGTACCTCTCAACATATTCTTTCAGTTTGTTTATAATAATCAAGTAGAAATTTTCTTTCTTTATGTTTTCTTCCCGCTTTTTTTGGACTTCTCCCTGGATATGCGTTAAGATTTCATAGCCATACTTCTTGAACAGTGCAAAATACGCTTCTTCCCTGTCATGCACGCATATCAGCAAAGCCGATCTTTTTTCAGCACACGCTTCCTTTAATTTGTCTAATTGATATTTAAGCCAATTTTCTTTTATTATGGCTATTGCTGTATTCTCGTCAATGCTAAAGGTATGGTGCTCTCCAAGAGGCACTTCCTCAGGGGCTTCCTTTATGACTCCAGAAACTCTCAACACATTTGTGTGCTTGCTGAACTCAACCTTTTCAACTTGAATCTTGATAAAAACAGGTTTTTTTATGGCTTCTTTTGCCCTTTCTTCGCTAGAGCCAGCTTTGATCTTTCTCAAGGTTTTTCCCTGCGCTATGTCATTTGGCTCAATCAACGTGCTTAAATACCACAAATCGTCAAGGTTCTGGGTAAGTACTTTAATCTCGCCTTTTTTCAGGTTGGAATGCAATAATTTCATAGCTAAACACTAAAATAAAAACATTTAAATATGTTTATGTTAATTTCTTTACACAATTGTAGTTAAAAAAGGTATCATGATGCAAAAAAAGTCCCAAGGCGGCTTAAACGCCGCTGTTTTGATAGCCATAATAGCAGGCTTGATAATCCTTTATATCATATTTTTGCCAACATCTGAAAGGGAAAGATTGATAGAGGAAAAACCGGCAAAGACAATAACTGGCGAGGAAAAGTCAAATGTTTTGCTGAGAGCTGCCCCTGGAACGCTAAGCATCTCAAAAAATCTGGAAAATGAAAAAATCATCTCCAATGTGTTCCTTGTTGAGACAACTAATGCAAAGGAACTGGAAAATATCAACCCCTTTATTGCAAGGAACGGATGGTTTGACAAAAAGAGCAAAAAGGTTGACTTTAATCTTGAAGATCCAGATAACACAGACAATGTTGTTCTTACATTCACAGCAAAAAAAAGACAAGGCATTCTGGCCATAAAGATGAACGGCGTTGTAATTTTTGAGAATGAAGTTGCAAGCGACATTACAGAGCCGGTAAAACTTGATAAAAAATTGCTTCAAAAGGCAAACTCCCTCGAGTTCAGCGTCTCCTCTATAGGACTTAAATTCTGGACAACAAACGAGTACAGCTTTGAGAATATAAAAATCATAGGCGATATAACTGACACAAGCAGGCAGGAAAGCTCCAATATTTTCACATTAAGCGATTCGGAGTTTGCAAGCATGGACAAAGCAACGCTTAGATTTATTCCGTACTGCGGCAATGTCAACGATCTGGGAGCTCTAAACATATTTGTGAATAATAAAAAAATGTTTTCCTCGGTTCCCGTTTGCGATAACTCCTATAGGCAGAGCGTACCAAAAAGCGCTTTGAATGAAGGTGAAAACAATATTGTTTTTAAGACAAATAAGGGAAGCTACAGCGTGGAGCAGATAAGAATATCGCTTGAATTCAAAGAGCCCGCTGTAAAAACATATTACTTTGAAATAAGTTCAGACGCCTTCAAGCAGATAAGAAATGACAATGAGGATATAGTCCTGACAATTAAGTTTGCTGACGACAAAAAGCAGAAAAGAGCCAAGCTTGATGTGAATGGACATATAGAAACAATTGAGACTGACAAGTCATCTTTTTCAAAAAATATAGGCAACAAAATATCAGAAGGCAACAATTTTGTAAGGCTCGAGCCGCTTGAAGACATGGAAGTAGTGGAATTAAAAGTGGAATTAACATAATTATAATGCTTACTTTATTTGTTTCAGCTTGTTCAAAAAGAAGAGGTGAACTGGAAGAGTTCTTTTAGATATTTCACTAAAATAAGAAATCCAGCAATTGAAAAATGGCATCGGTATTAGATAGGATTAGAAATAGAGGTAGAATTGAAGACTCTGAAGAAGCGGAGAGAGAAGCTCTTATAGAGGATGAAGCGAGAGCTAGAATTGCAACTGCAGAAAGAGAGCGGCGAGTGCATGAAAGAACGCAGGAGTTATCTCCACAACAAGAAGCACCACAACAAGAACAAGCTACTGGCAGAGGGGGAAGTTCAATTAATCCCGTAAACATAAAAATCGGCGGAATAAACATTGGAGGACAGGGGGATGACGGCACTTTTTGGGTTATAGTCTCTCTATTGATATTCTTCTTACTGGATACTCAAGAATGGCTAGGGGGCACATACTCCGGGTTTACATTTGCATGGTGGGGAGTGTCATTTAACTGGGCGCTTTTAATCATTACTTCACCTGTCTTCGTTGCATTTTTATTTTTTAACATCATCATCAGGTTTTTCAATCAAAAATTTGATTTTGCGCTGCTGTTAATACTTTTTTTTGTCATAAATTATGGCGGAAGAATCTTTGGGCAGTCATTTAATTTTGGCACCTTTAATCTTTATTTTGTGATTATTGGTTTGGTCATTGTATTTGTTTTATTTTATGTATTCAAATTTAATATGAATAAGGAAGGATTTGTGTCGTTTGACGACATAGCATTCTTGATATTCACTTTTGTTTACTCATTTTTTTTGCTTAACACCGGTTGGATATACCAATGGAAAGCAATATTGCACTTTGGATTTATAACCCTTTTTGGAGTGCTTTTTATAAGGGAGAAAGAAGAAGGAAAACCAAGCTGGTACCTTTGGACAATTGGCATATTAATGGCAGATTTCTTTGGTTACAACTTTTTCAAAAACTTATTGGTAGGCTTTAAGTACGTCTCATTTCTTACATTTGCTGTTGCATTTTACGTAAGAAGCAAAGTTCCTAATGATTTTGCCAATTGGACAGCTGTTATAATATTTGCAGTATTCTTGATATTCTCGCTAGGTACTGTATCAGCTTATTTGGGGTATGACTGGCTGCCAGCTGAGAAGTCGCCAGCACTTAAAGAGAGGAGCCAAGCGCTGGTTAAAACACTGGGGCAATATATTGAGCGCCAACTGGAGTATGCTACTGGCGGATTATATCTCAGTTCTGTTGAAAAGAACCAGTTCGAGCCGTTAGGGGTTTATTTTGACAGGGTGAGGCAAGCGCAACCAAGATACTATAAAGATGAAGAAGCTACTATATGGGCCACTATCAAATCAAGAACTCTAAGCGACCCAGTCATTGTGCGTTTTAATTGTTTTAGATATAGCAAGAACAATGAAAGAATACCATTATTATTGAACGACGGCACTGCCAAAGACGGCAAAATTATCCCAGACAAGCCATTTGAAGTATTTACCCTTGAGGACAAGGACGTTGAATGCACATTCAATAAAGACACTTTTAATGTAGGGACGCAAACCCTAACATTGTCTGCAGAATATAATTTTGAGACAAGCGCTTATCAAAAAGTATATTTTATAGACAAGGCAAGACAGCGAGCCATGATTAGGGAAGAGCTTGATCCATTAAAAGAATTTGGAATCGCGGATAGAAACCCGCGTACAGTATTTACAAATGGCCCTGTTGAAATTGGCGTAGATGTTCAGCACCCAATACCAATATCCGCCGATCCGATAGCCGATGATCCAATAAGCCCTGCTATAGGAATAAGATTGGCGAACAGGGACAAGATAACAGATAAAGACGGCAAGCCAGTTGGAGAATGGCAGGGCAAGATATTATGGATTAATGAGCTCTGGATTATAGTCCCAAACAAGATTAAAATTGACGGAGAGAATTGCAAGCCAGTGGCATTCACAGAGATTGGCGTAAACGACTGCATAAAGTCATGCGATAAAATAGTGGATGTTACTAATGATAGGGTATATGAGTTTTGCATACAAGAATGTCAGTCTGGAACTGACTGCGAAAAACAATGCAAGGAGCAATTGATAAAGCCGCAAGCCAAAAAATCCAAAGAAGAGTGTGTTGAAGACTGCAATGTTCTGTTCAAAGGCGAGACAGGAGCAGAAGATTATGTTGGATATGCACTAGATACAAAAAAGTTGTATTCAAAAGAGAATCCAAGCATTAGAAACAGGTATAAGGATATTGATAAGAACAGAGATTTCCTTTGCAGAATAAAGCCGACACAAGAAATTCTTGAGAAAGCTCCAATTACAACAAAGTTTATAAGAGTAAAAGCTAAGTATGATTATCTGCTTGATAAATCTTACAGCATTGTTGTTTTGCAACCTTTTGCACTAGCTTCTGAAAAAGAAACTATAACTGATGAAGAAGGCAATAAATATGCACGGCAGGCACCTTCTCTGCTCCCAACAAACTTTCCATCTAAAATAGACTTGGATAATTATTTTAAAAGCAAGAACAGCGAATTGTATGGTTATGGCCAATGCTTCAAGGATGTTGAGCAGCAAACAGGTGTTCCTGCTATTGTAATACTTTCAATCGGACGTCTGGAAAGTGGAGACTTTGGGAAGTTATCTGCTTTAGCAAGAGTTAATTATGCCCTATTTGGGATTACATGTTCTCAAGATTACGTAAACCGCTGTCCATTTACTGATAAAGAAAAATGTTGTGTGAAATATAAAGATAAAAACGGTAAAGAATGGAGCTATAGAGCATATCCAAACTACTGCAACTCAATAATAGATTTTGGTAATCTTATCTCAAAAACTGATAGATATAGTGGTACACTGAAATATAAAGATACTCCAGAAGAAATGATCAGAAAGATTGGGCAAGCAGGATATAACCCAAACCCTGACTGGCCGGGAAAAGTAATTGACGTTATGAACAGCATAAGAGACGACCTCAGAAAATTGAATGTTGTATTAGAGCCAGACACAGGCACACAAGTAGCACAAACTGAAGAACAATCTCCAATAGGTTAATAAAATGAAGAGGAATTTTTTATTTTTGCTCATATTATCATTATTCATTCTAGGCTGCGGCAAAGCTAGTCTTACTTCTTCATCTAAAACCAAAACTATAGACGTTTTTGTTGGCATAGAAGGATTGACATCAGAGTTTGTCAAAGGAGCGCCTCCGCCAAAAATTTTGCAGGATAGCGAATTCCCTGTCGTTTTAAGGGTAAAAAACAATGGAGCATTTCATGTTAAAAATGCTTACCTGAATATGATAAGGGAAAGGGATTATGTGCCTAAATTAAGTGTTGAGGGCAATAAGCACAAATCTTCAATCGAAGAGAATATAGCTAGTTTTGACATTGACGGCAAAACAGAACTAAACATCAAAGGTGATGAAATAGTAATTCCCTTTAAGGGTAAAACAGGGAAGCTTGAGCCGCAAAGCGAGCAAAGGCTTTCTACACTAACAGCAACCTTATGCTATCCCTACAAAACAACTTTAAGCACCACAACATGCATAGACCCAGACGTGCCAGGCATAAGGCCCGGAAAAAAGGTGTGCAATGTAAAGGATTTGATATTTAACAGCCAGGGAGCTCCAATAGCAATCACAAAAATAGAAACAGTTATAGTGCCTGAAGAAAATAGCATAATGCCTCAATTCTTGATATTTGTTGAGAACAAAGGAATAGGAGTGCCGGTTCGTCCAGAGAAGTACAAGGATGCCTGCCTGCAATCCGAAACAAAAGATGAAAGAATGTGGAATGTTGCATTCTTGAAGGCAACTATGCCAGGCACTGAAATCCAACTTGAATGCAATCCAAATGAAGATGACAAAGCAGACAAGTCAATAGGATTTTTAAGATTCAGGGATAAAAAAAGTTATGTCAGGTGCACTTACAAAGGAAAAGACATATCAAGAAACTCCGATGCTTATACTGCCCCGCTAAAGGTAGAGATAGACTATGGTTATGTGCACACCACTACAACAAACTTCCTAATCCAAAAACCGCTAAAATATTAAAAAGTTTTATATACTAAAACTTCAAGTTTCGAGTGAAGAATGATAAACTTGAAAAGAAGGCTGATATTTGTTTTAGTGCTTGTTCTGCTAATTGCCGCTTCTGGCTGCAAGATAAAAGGAAAAGGAGATACGAAAAAAACCCAAAAGTCAATAGACGAAATAAGGGCAGGCACAGAAGGCATTGTAATGAATTTCTTGGCAAATGCCCCGCCTGAAAAATTGCATGTGGAGCCAGGAGCGGATAACAGCTTTGACGTTGTTTTGGAATTAAAAAACAAAGGCGCCTATCCGCAGCCGGATGAGGGGGTAAGTGGATTAGCGCCAGGATTTGGCAAAGTCTTTCTGAGTGGATACGATACAAACATATTAACCTTTGATAAGACTGACAGTGATTTAAGCCAAAAAGCACTTGAAGGGAAGAGTTCGATAAATCCAAACGGGGGGCAAGATTTATTAACATTCAAAGGCAAAATAAATGCCGAGAATCTTAATGTTGAAAAATACGAGCCGACATTACTTGCTACTGTCTGTTATTATTATTTTACCATAGCAGGTCCGTCTGTGTGCATAGACCCGAATCCATATTCTACGGTTAAAGAAAAAAAAGTATGCACAGTACAAGACACAACTTTATCAGACCAGGGAGCTTCAATCGCAGTTACAAAAATAGACGAAGAGGCGTTTGCAACAAAAACACAGTTCAGAATAACAATAAAAAATGTAGGAGGCGGAGATGCGCTAAAAGCTGATGCTGCGCTTGAAAAATGCAATCCACACGGGACACAAAAAATTGAGAGGGAAGACATAGACAAAGTAAATCTGATGTCTGTGAAGGCAGCCGACAAGCTCTTGCAATGCGGACCTTTTGCCGAGGGCAATGTAAAGGGAACAGGCGGCTTGATAAGACTTATCAATGGCGAAGGATTTGTAATTTGCGAACTTTCAAGCAGCGAATACAGCAATAAAATTTCTGCTTATACGACACCTTTAGTTATACAGCTTAGCTATGGTTACAGAAGCACAATTGAGAGAAAACTGCAAATAAAGAAAGAAATAAGCGCTTTAGGCACAACAAGCGGAAGCCCAATAGGAGGTGTAGGCAGCGAAGAAAGCTTTGATAGAACAACAGGACCAGTAAAAATAACACCATAACGCTAAATCAAAACACCAAACCAAAAACTTTATATACAAACATTAAAATAAAATAAATAAATGGAAAGAGGCAAAATGAGCAAAAGATATTACGTTTTGGCGCTTCTTGTATGCTTGGTTCTTGTAGTTTCAGCCTGTAAGCAGAGTGGCACAACTACCTCTGGAGCTCCTAGAAAGCCGTTTATCGGAGGTACTTCAGGGCTGACAATAAACTTCGTGAAAGACAGCCCACTGCCTGAAGTGACTGACGATTCCAGCTTTGGTTTCAAAGCTATTGTTCAATTGAAGAACGAAGGCGAAACTAAAATTGAGAAAAATAATGTAAAAGTAAACATTGTCGGATTTGACCCTGAAGACTTTGGCGCAACAATTTCTGAAATCACAGAGCAAGTGCCAGACGACGATTTAGAGCCAAAAAAAATGGATGCAGAAGGCAACCAGATAGAAGGAACAACAACTTTTGTGACAATACCAAAAAACAAGGATTTTGTTCCAAAAAAATTTACAGGAAACACAGAATTCACATTCAGGGCAGATGTATGCTATGCTTATCAAACAAGGGCAAATGCAAAATTGTGCATATTGAAGGATATGATTAATGTTAGAGATGGCAGTTTGTGTAAGCCTACGGAATCAAGGACAGTCCATAGCTCATCAGCACCTGTTCAAGTAACAAGCCTAAGACAAAGCGTAATTGGCAAGGATAAGCTTTCATTTAGCTTTGACATAACCCTTAGCGGCAATCTTGACATTTTCAGGGACAAAAGCGACACTACCCCTTCAAGCAGCTTTGATGCAGCTTGCCCAAGAGAAGCAAGAAAGAGAAGGGAAGTAGAAAATAAGGTTAAGGTTGAGATTACAGCAACAGGCGACCCAATTGTTGAAAACATAAAGTGCGGCGGCTTGGACTCACAAAACTCAGGAGTTGTGACTTTAGTAAGCAATAAAAGAACATTGACTTGTACAGCTGATTTGAACACAAACAGAATAGACCTTGAAAAGCCATTTGACATAACACTATCTTACAATATTCTCGACAACAAGGAAACAAAGGTGCTTGTAAAGCATCTAGCAGATACTTCTTAATTCATATTACAATTTATTTTAAAACAAATTCTTAACCCGCTTATTGGTTGTTTCCAACCAAGGCAAACTGGCTTAGTAAAGCTTCTAACTGCACAAACTCATCTGAGCCTTCTGTCATCCTGAATTCTATCTCGCCGCATTTTTCCATCAGAATCATCTTGGATTTGTTATCTAAATTTAATTCCAAAATCTCTTTCTGCATTTGTTTTATCACATCAATGCCTGCCAAGCCATAATTCAGCATCAAGTCCAGTAATTTGTTTCTTGCATCGATAAATTTGTTTTTCAACGCCAGTTCCAAAACTTCTTTCACTTCTTTTGGCTTTGCTATTGAAGCCGTTGAATGTGCTATGTCTTCTGTGATATGGCTTGTTATTGCAGCAGAGCTTTGCAAAATGTTTTCCAATCTCCTGCAGTCGCCCTCAGAAATCTCCCATAATGCATCTTTTGCTTTCTCGTCTATCTTTAATTTTTCATCCTTTGCAATTTTTTCTATAATCTCCATAACATCTTTCTTATCCAATGGCTTGAACCTGAAAACCACACATCTGCTTTGGATTGGCTCGATTATTTTTGAAGAGTAATTTGCCGAAAGAATGAATCTGCATGTTTGAGTGTAATTCTCCATTGTCCTTCTCAATGCCTGCTGCGCCTCTCTGGTCAGCGCATCGCACTCATCAAGATAGATTATCTTGAAAGGCACATCTCCAATTGCCCTTGTCCTTGCAAAATCCTTTACCTTGTTTCTGACGACATCAATGCCCCTTTCGTCGCTTGCATTTAACTCCAAAAAATTCTGCCTCCATAAATCCTTAAAGAGCTTTTTTGCTATTACCAATGCCAAGCTTGTTTTGCCAACTCCCGCAGGCCCTGCAAAAAGCAAATGAGGCAAGTTCTGCTGCTCTACAAATGCCTTTACCCTCTTTACTATCTCCTTCTGCCCTTTGATTTCAGAGAAATCTCCTGGGCGATACTTCTCAGTCCATAGAGCATTGTCTTGCAATTTAACCCCCTTTCAAGAGAAAGCAAATATCGTTTAAAAATGTTTATATAATATCTTCTTCAGCAACAACCATGAAATCTCCAATGGCAATCACTGCGCTGAAAGGAATAAGTATGTGCCCTTCCTTGTCCTTCTCAAGCTCCAGCTTTTCTGTATAAGAAGTTGGGTTGTGAAGCACCATATGGATAAGCTCTCCAGAGCGTGTCTCAAATATCATATCACCAACCTCTCCAAATCTTTTTCCAGTTTTGCTTACAACTGTTTTTCCGATCAATTGTTTTGAGAATTTCTTATCATCTTCAGGCATTTTTCTTCCCTCTGCAGTTAATACTTAAAGATTGTAGGGCAAGTTATATTTAAATGTTGCGGAATTTTCCTTAAACATACTCCCAATACGCTGTCAGCTTGAAGCCCTAATCTTCAATAAATTATTCACTTCCTCTTCATTGTAGCATGTCTGCTTTAATCCGCATTTCCTGCACTTGTTTTCATTGTTGCAGAAATCAGGCAGTTCCTTGCTTTCAAGCAAAGCTATTATTTCGTCAACTATTTGATTTACTTCTTCCCTCATGAAGGGGTTTATTGTTATTTGCCTTTTCTCTTTTGTGTCAAGGTAGACAACATAACCCTCTTTTACTTTCTTATTGAATTTTTCCTGCAATAGCATGGAATAAGCAGCTATCTGAACCCTGTGGGAAGGCCAAACTCCATCCTGAGGCACTCTCCCTGTCTTAAGCTCGAATGGCACATAATTCTCTTCATAAATATGAACTTGGTCTATAATGCCCCTTAACCTTAATTGCTTTGATTCTACCCTTAATTCAGATATGATTTTTGGTGTTAATCTCTGCCATAATTCCTGCCCAAATACCTTATTAGCTTCCATAAAGCTGAATACATGGCTTGCCCTCATATCTGATTCATCTATAATGAACTGGAAGCTTTTCTTGTAGACATCCAGCATGTTGAGATTTACTGCTTCCAGCCTTTTCCTGTTGTTCGCTATAGCTTTTCTTAGTACTTGAAGGTATTTTTGTTTATATAATGCTTGAATGCTTCCTAAAGGCATCCTCTTTGTTAATGAAGTTACTATTTCCTCTTCTTTCTTGTTTATATTGTCATATGTCTCATGCCTTATAGCCCCCATTACAATGCTTTCCTTTGGCGGCTCCTCAAGAAGCAATACCTCTTCCAGAAACAGCTTTCTTGAGCAGTACAAATAGGTTGACAATAAAGATACAGGTAGTATCATATGCAAATAATTAAGACATATGTTTATATAGTTTGCCCAGAGATGTCCAGTGGTATATGCGTGCGAGCTTGTGACATGGAAAGCGAGCATGCGAGCAGTGACATGTGAGGCTCGAGTGGCATGCGAAAGCTCGCTTTCGCTCGCTTATGTCACGAGACTCACTCACCATGTCAATCGCATGCAACAGCACGCTCACAAGCAACAACCGCAAACTATTTTAATAACCTTTAAAAGATGAAGATTATGAAAGAAGGCGCCTATATAGGAGCACTAGTTGCTTTACTTGTCTATTTCATGCTCCCTATCTATGGCGACAATGGAGCCCCAGCCACAATAATCCCTACAGGAAATGCTGTCTCAAGCACTACTGGATTTGCCACTTATGTAAGCAATTTGCCATTTAGCATGATTGTTTTCTTTGCTTTGGAAATATTGGGCATTTCTGTCGGTGCAGCCAGCCAAATGGTTTTAAAGAAAGTGCAAGAGAATAAACCCTAAACAATTTAATTATAAAATAATTCAAAAAAACTAGCGACCCATTAGCACAACTAACTAAAATGGGTGCCCCGCATACTACAGATGCACTTTATCGCCAACAATCAAGTGCAAGCAGAAGAGGCTGTGGCTCCCTCATCACAAAAGCAGCTACAGGGAAGCCCACGTGATTGAATTAAAAGGATTTAATCTCTGTTTTTGTTGGAAAGTCACTGATTGAAATAAAAAATTAAAATTGAATTTGTTTTCTCACAAACTTTAAATATTAACATCATAATTTCTTGTTTTATGGATATAGAAACTAAGCTAGAGCTGATAAAGCAGGTTGGAGAGGAAATTCTGACAGAAGAAGAGCTAGTCAATTTATTGAAAACAAAAGAGCACCCAATTGCTTATGACGGGTTCGAGCCAAGCGGCGACATTCATATTGCACAGGGAATTCTAAGAACAATTAATATCAACAAAATGATAAAGGCAGGAATCAAGTTCAAGATGCTCGTTGCTGACTGGCATGCATGGGCTAACAACAAGATGGGCGGCGACTTGGAGAAAATACAGACAGTGGGGAAATACTTGATAGAAGTCTGGCGCAAATGCGGAATGGACTTAAAAAATATAGATTTTCTGTGGGCTAACGATTTTGTCAAGGAGCCAGAATACTGGAAAAAGGTAATGCAGGTTGCAAGGCATTCAACAGTGCAAAGAATCATAAGAACAGGACAGATAATGGGCAGAAAAGAAGGAGAAATGCAGCAGGCTTCTCAAATTTTATATCCCTGCATGCAATGCGCTGATATTTTTCATCTCAAAGCAGACATCACACAGCTCGGCATGGACCAGAGAAAAGTTAATGTTCTTGCAAGGGAGCTTGGTCATAGCTTAGGCTTCTGGAAGCCAGTAGTTATAAGCCACCATATGCTTGTTGGCTTAGGAGAGCCGCCAAAAGAGCATGATGAAGACAGGATTTTGAAATTGAAAATGTCAAAAACCAATCCTGACAGGGCTATTTTCATGAACGACTCAGAAGAGGAGATAAGCAGGAAAATTGGCAAAGCACCTTGCCCGGCAAAGATTGTTGAAGAGAATCCCATGCTTGAGTATTCCAAATACCTTGTCTTTGAGAAATTCAATACAATCGAAATTAAAAGAGCTGAAAAATTTGGAGGAGATTTAGTGATAGAAAATTATGCTGAGCTTGAAAAACTCTACAGGGAAGGAAAAATTCACCCTGCTGATTTGAAAAATGCAGTTGCTTACTACATAAATGAAATGGTAAATCCAGTTAGGGAAGCATTCAATAAAGATGAAAAACTGAAGAAACTGCACGAGACGATAAAAGGGTTTGAGGTGACGAGATAAAGCTTAAGAAAAAATATTAGCAATAGCATGAATAAAATGCTCTCTTATATCAGTTAAACTATCCCTCTCAACATGGCTTGCTAACGCTTTAATCCTTATTGATGTATGTCCAAAAGTCATAGAAGATACGTATGGCGACCTCCTTATAACAGTTATTATCAATCTCAACTTCTTTAATAATTCATTTTTATAGTAATCAATTAAATTAAATTTTGTTGATGTAACACCAAATTCTACAATCCCAACAATATAACCTAAAACTTTGCCCAATGTTTCTGCCCTGTTAGTGTCAGAATGCGGATACTGTAAGTCTGATGCTATAGTTATAGATTGATCAAGAATATGTATAATGGCATTGCTGAATTCTGTACTATTTTGAATTCCTAATAAGTATTGTTTTACCCATTCGCGATGTCTTTTAAATTCACCATCAAAAATCTTAATAAGTATATCATGCCTTTCTTTGGGAATATCTTTAAGTGCGCTTAAAAAATCTTCAACAACAGCTGATTCATCTTTACTTTCTTCAAACATTCCATTTACAACTTTCAAATAACATCTATATAAACTTATCCCTCTTGCTCTATAACCACCATTGTATACTTATCGTTCAAATACTTCTTTGCAATTCTTTTAACATCCTCAACACTAACTTTCCTTATATTTTTCAGATAAGAGTCAGCAAGCTTTGCATCCTTTATAGCTTCCCAGAAAGCAAGATTATCGGCATGATGGAAATTATCCTCTGTTTCCAAAGCATGATTGCCCTCGATATAGGTTTTTGCCTCGTTCAAATCTTTTTCATTTAAATCCTCCAGTCTCCTGAACTGCCGCAATATAATCTCTTTTGCCTTTTCTATATTCTTTTTGTCCAAATTTGTATAAACAGCAAAAGCACCATAGTCAATTTCATGCTCATTATTAACTCCAACCTGGTAAGCAAGTCCTCTTTTGTTTCTGATTTCATCAAATATCCATCCGGACTGCCCTCTGCCAAGTATTGCACCTATTACATCAAACACAAAACTGTCTTTGTGCAATCTATGCACAGTTTTATAGCCAAGCACCATGTAAGAGTTAAGGGTTTTTTTCTTCTCTACATATTTTTTAATTCTTGTTTGCAGCGGCTCTTTTATCTGTTTTCTAGTAACCGACTTTTTCGGCTTCAAATGCCCAAAATATCTCTGTATTTTATCTTTCACATTAGACACATTTCCAACAACAGAAATAACCATATTGTTTGGGATATAATGCGAGAAATAATAGTCAGCAACATGCTTCCTGTCAAAGCTTTTAACTGTCTTTGCATATCCGATTGTTGGATTCTTTGCAGGATGCCTCTCAAATAATGTTTTGTGGAACAAAATCCACTGGTACAATCTTGAGTCATCAGTAATCATGTTTATCTCCTTCAAAATAACTTGCTTTTCTTTTTCTATAATCTTTATTTCAAAAATCGGGTTTGCAATCATATCAGAAAGAATGTCCAAAGCAACATCAAGCCTTTTATGTATTATTTTAATGAAGAATGCAGTTCTATACCCTGCAGTATAGGCATTAAACTCCCCGCCATACTTCTCAATTTCATTTGCAATCTCTCTTGAATCTCTTCTGTTCTTTGTGCCCTCAAAAAGCATGTGCTCAAGAAAATGCGAGATGCCAGCCATATTCCCGCTTTCAAAATTAGAGCCAACCTTGAACATAACCTCAACTGCAACTGATTTGGAGGAATTTTTCTCAAAAATCAAGGTTACGCCATTTTTTAGTGTGTATCTTTGCATCTTAAAAAGAAAAATTTATATCATATATATAAATATTTCAATAAAATGAGGATAAATGAGTTTAAAGCAATTCTTGATGAAAAAAATCTCGACTTTGCCGTGTTCTACAACTTGGACTCTGCAAGAGTCAATCCAAATTTATTTTATTTCTCCGGCTATAAAGGGATGGGGGCGTTAGTTATCCCAAAAAACAATCATCCATTTCTGATTGTGCCTGAAATGGAATATCAAAGAGCCAAGAGGTCAATGATTAAGAAAGTATATTCAATGGAAAAAAAGAGGTTTTTTCCATCTATATACAAAGTTGTTAAGAAAAATAAATTAAAATCAAAAAATCTTGCAATTGACAAAAACAATTTCACATTGAATTCTTACGGGCATTTCAAAAAACAATTCAAAAAAATAAAGGCAAAAGACATATCATTGGATTGCATTAAATTGAGGCAAATAAAGACAGAAAAAGAGATTAAATTAATCAAAAAATCTTGCAGTTATGCCGACAAAATACTTCAAAAATTAATAAAAAATTTCAAACATTTCGAGACAGAGTCAGAGGCAGCTGCATTTCTTGAGCATGAAGCAAGAAAGAATGGCTTGGAGCTCGCTTTCAGCCCGATTGTCGCATCTGGCAGCAACGGGAGCATGCCTCACCATGAGCCGTCTAATGGAAAAATTAAGCATGGCTTTTGTGTCATTGATTTTGGGGTTAAATACAAGGGATACTGCTCCGATATTACAAGAACAATATATATTGGAAAGCCAACCCAAAAAGAAAAAGAAATATACAATATGTTACTAAATATACAAAAAAATGCAATAAATCAAGCAAAACAAAACAAAAAATGCTCAAAATTGTATGAATACGTTGTCAAAAACCTAGGCAAATACAAAAACAGCTTCATCCATGGGCTTGGGCATGGCCTGGGAGTTGAAATCCACGAAATGCCGAACTTGACATTAAACTCAAAGGACAAAATAAAAGACAGCATGGTTTTTACAATAGAGCCGGGCATTTATTTTCCAAGAAAATTCGGAATAAGGATAGAAGATACTGTTTTACTCAGACAAAAGCCAATTTTATTGACAAAAACATCAAAAGATTTATTAATTGTTTGAGTTTGCCATTTTTTATGAAATATAATGAAAATGTATTTAATTCTGCCGCTGAAGACTATAAAAAACAATTAAAGAATACAAAAGGCAAAAACTTCTTCATTATTTTTGATATAAGCAACAAAAACGCCTTCTATTCCATTGCGCCGTTGTCAAGGGCTTTGCACGAGCTGGATAAGGATGTAAGCTGTGTCGGAATAAAAAAGGGATCTGAAGGATTGGATGCATTAAAAGATGTATGGCGGGCTTTTGAAGATTTAGAAAATGGAATCGACAGCGAAAAAACCAATGCTTTGAAAGATTTTGTTGAAGAGGCTGATAAAAAGGCAAAAGGAGAGTTCAAGAAATTATTCAAAAAGCCGGAATTTGTTCTAGAGGCTAAAGAAAAAAGTTTCGAAGGCGCATTAAACTTGCCTTTCCACACAGAATGGTTCAAGGAATACAGAATGCAAGAACTAATGCAAACAGCGGAAATTCTATGGCGTGATGTTTATTCTCTAAAAAAAGGTGAGAGGGTGGGTATTGGCTTTCCGCTGATACCTGCCCAATCTTTGCTTGGGCATCCTTTGGAAGATTACCTTGATTCCTATTCAATAATCTGGGCAATGACACAAACTGCTGAGAAAACTGCAGAGCCGATAATGAGTGCTTATACTTTCAGAGCTTCTATGCTTGAAAAAAGCGAAATAACATCTGACTTGAGAGCAACTTTGCTTGGCTGCGAACTTTGCAAGGAAATTGATGAAGAGCCATTCAAAAAATACAAAAGACTGTCAAAACTATTAAAATTAGACAGAATAAATCCAGTTGACTTGTCCTTCTCAGTAAGCCCAAAGGGCTACCCTGGAAAACATTTGTTCGGAGAAGTAATTGGCTACCCATCATTAAACAAGAAAACCAGATGGCTTGCCCCAGGGCAGATGATTTACAAGCTTGATTTCTATCCACAGACAAAATATGACGACAGAGAGCCGATTGCAAGGGTCGCTTTTACAGAAACAATTCCCATAGACATTTTTATCGAAACCAATTTAGTGGACTGGGCTGATATAAGAGCAAGAAACCAGAAAATAAAAGACATTATGGACAAGTGCGATATTATCTATGCTGAAGGTAAGCTAAAAGAAAAATATGTTGCAAAATTGGAAGTTGGATTAGTAAAGCCAGATGGCTCAAGAAGATGGGTTAGGCGCTCAGACACAGATGTAAAAGAGAAAATAAACAAAGAATACTTGAAAATGACAGGGATAAAAGCAGGCTGCATGGGCAACATTCCAGGTGGAGAAGCATTTACAACTCCAGAATACATGAAAGGAATCTTTGTTGGCGATGTTGTCGTTCATGTTGACCAGAGCTACCCATTAAATGAAAAAAATCCACTTGTTGTTGAATGCTATGGAGATAGTTACAAGATAATTGACGGTCCAAAAGATATTATAGATAAAATAAAAAAAAGGAAAAGCGATGCTATGAAACTTTTGCTTGAGGCAGGAAAAAATAAGAGCTTGCCTCAGGAAATCATTGACTTGAAAAAGAAAAATTTTGAAAGAATTGGAGAGTTTGCAATAAACACAAATCCAAAGGCAAGGTTATGTGGGTATTTAATTGTAAATGAAAAGATTGCAAAAATGATGCATATAGCGCTTGGCTCTGGATTTGAGCCGGACAGAAGCACAGAATACCACATGGACATTGTGTTCAATGCCCCAAGGCAAAAGCTTGATGTTTACGGAAAAGATGATAATGACAAAGTACACTGGATTTTAAAGGATGGAGAGTTTGTAGCTTAAAATGTCCATAGGCAAATCATGTAAAATAATTCTCAGCCAATGCATGCATTTAAAGAAAAATGAAAGCTGCTTGGTTGTAACCGACAAAAAATTGTATAAAATTGGATATGCATTATACAAAAACTCATTAAACATAACCAAAAAATCGAAATTACTTCTTGTTCCAATTCCAGAATCGCATGGTACTGGGCCGCCATTAAAAATAGCAAAAGAAATGCTAAAATATGATGTTATTCTGATGCCTACAACAAAATCATTGAGCCATACGATGACAAGGAGGAATGCATCCAAGAAAGGTGCAAGAATAGCAAGCATGCCTGGCATAACACTTGGCATGATGAAAAGGGCATTGAATGTTGATTTCTATAAACTAAGAAGAATAAACAAAAAATTGATTTCAAAATTGAAAAACAAGAATAAAATAAGAATAATTACAAAAAAAGGAACCGATATTACATTCCACCTCAAAGGAAGAAAGTGGATTGGAGATGACGGAATTTACACAAAAAAAGGCGCTTTTGGCAATTTGCCTGCAGGTGAGATATTCATTGCTCCTTTGGAAGGAAAAACAAATGGAACAATTATAGTTGATGCAAGCGTTGGCGGCATTGGCAAAGTTGATAAAAATATTAAAATTGATGTTAAAAACGGGTTTATTGAAAATATAGAAGGCGGAAAAGTTGCAAATCAATTCAATAAATTATTAAAAAATAAATTATACAAAAACGTTGCAGAGCTCGGCATTGGAACAAACTACAAAGCTAGGATAACAGGCAATGTTTTAGAGGACGAAAAGGCTGCTCGCACCTGCCATATTGCTTTTGGCAACAACAAGCACTTTGGCGGCAAAGTTGATGTCCCTTTCCATGTCGATGTTGTTGCTAAGAATCCAATATTCGAATATTAACCCGCAAAACTTTTAAACTACAACATTTACATAACTACTATGCCAGCAAAGGAATCAAAGCCAAAAAATATAATTGACAGCATAATGTACAGCTATTCCACTTCTGCAAGCCCTTATGAGGAAGAAAACAGAATCTTAAAAGAAACAGTCCAGCGCCTTAAGGAAGAGATTGAAAGATACAGGGCATCTCCATTGATGGTTTGCGAAGTGAGGGAGATTTTCCCCAACAGCACGGTAATCATAAAGATTCCAAACGGCAACCAGTTTCTTGTCAATACCTCGAGCGAGTGCGAAAAGCTCAGGTCAGGTGACGTGGTTCTGGTTGAGCAGAAAAACCTAACAATAATCAGAAAAGTCCCGATAACAAGGCGCTTTAATGTTGAGAAATTCGTCATTGTTGAAAAGCCAACAATATCTTGGGAGGAAATTGGCGGATTAAATCAGCAGATACAGGAAATAAAAGAAGTCGTTGAGCTGCCATTGAAAAAGCCGGAACTGTTCAAGAAGATTGGAATTTCTCCGCCAAAAGGCATATTGCTTTATGGCGAGCCAGGAACTGGAAAGACGTTATTGGCAAAGGCAGTCGCAGCTTCGACAAACTCAACCTTTATTGAGGTTGTTGGCGCAGAGCTAGTTCAGAAATTCATAGGAGAGGGCGCAAAGCTTGTCAAGGAAATCTTTGACTTGGCAAGAAAGAAATCCCCTGCAATTATCTTCATTGACGAGCTTGATGCACTGGCGGCAAAAAGAATAGAGGTTGGCACTTCTGGGGAGAGGGAGGTAAACAGGACATTCATGCAGCTTCTTGCAGAGATTGATGGCTTCAAGCCGCTGGACAATGTAAAAGTGATAGGAGCAACAAACAGGAAAGACATTCTTGATCCTGCTGTTATACGTCCAGGAAGATTGGACAGGTTAATCCATATCCCGATTCCAAACAAAGAGGCAAGACTAGAGATTTTCAAAATACATTCAAGGAATATGAGTTATGACAGGAAAATAAATATTGAGGCATTAGTTGACAGAATGGAAGGCTTTTCAGGGGCAGAGGTAAAGGCAGTCTGCACAGAAGCTGGCTATTTTGCAATAAGGGCTGACAGAACTAATGTGACAAAAGAGGACTTCTTGAAAGCTATTGACAAGGTAAAGCAGGAAGAAATGCTAGAAGGCGAAGATTATATGCATATGTTTGGCTAGATTGAAAGCAAGACTCCTGCTACAATTGCAAGTACAATTCCAATTCCTTGCGCTGGGGTTACTCTTTCTTTAAGCAGAATAAAACTGAGTACAATAGTTATTATAGGATAAAGCGCTGTCAAAGGCACAAGAATGGATGCCTTTGCTTTTGATAAAGTAAACAGAAAAAAGATTCCACCCATAATCCAAAAAATGCAGTGAGCATTGCAAAAGCAGCCCCAGTCGCATTAATTTCAGCTTTGCCCCTCAAATAAAGCAGCACAACAAGCAAAATAATCTCTATTATTATGGAAGCTATCACATTGAAGATTATCAAATCCGTCACACTTATGAATTTTAAGGCATACTTTGCCAAAAAACCCCATATACCCCACGAAATCAATATCAAAATAAAAAATATGTATGCTTGAGTCATTTTAATCACCAATCAAAATTAGAGGTACACGCTCAGCAGTTACTTCCGCACTTCATCTTTATTCAGTGGGTGTTCAATGTCCTCATTGCGTGCACCGATATGGATAAGGATTATCGATTTTTAAGGGTTTCTATCAAGGAAATTATCAAATCACATTTTCAATAACAATAAAAAATTCAATCAAAAAACACGAGCGACTTTGAAATCCAAAGGCGATAAAAGTGAACCGCTTTTGCAGAGGCACGATATACTTAGCAGTTAGTGCAACTGCCGTATGAGGGGCACCCATTCTACTTCATGGAAGCGCATGGGTCTCCGATAGTTGTTGAAATAAATTTTTTATTTTTTATTAATTAACTTTAAAATCAGCGCATACCCTGTAGAAACCGGGCGAGTATTGCCCGCATTTTATTGTTTTTAGAATTTTGCATTTTTTCTTTGATTTTTTACATGCTGATTTTACTTTTTCTTCAGCTTTATAGAATTCACCTTCATGCAGGAAATCATAAAAATGTATAATCCCTTTATTTTTAACATATTTTAAAGTCAAATCCAAATAATTCTCTCCGCCTTTTGGAAGGGGCATCAAAATTCTATCAAATTTTTTGTTTATTTTCGGCATAACCCTCTTTACATCCCCTAAAAATAATTTAATCTTGTTTTCCAGCTTGTTTTTCTTGATATTTTCCAGCGCATATTTATGCGCTGTTGGATTTATCTCAATGCCATAAACTTCCTTGCATTTTGTGTTTTTGGCAATCACTAAAGAATACGGCGCACAGCCATTGAACATAACCAAAACAGACTCATTTGGCTTGACCAATTCTGCAATCCTTTTTCTTTCACTTGCCATTCTTGGCGAGAAATAAACTTTCTCAACATCCAATTTAATAAAAACATTATTTTCCTTGTGTGTTGTTTCCTTTCTATTTTCTCCTGCAATTACTTTTAATCTCGGCGTTCTAAACCTTCCAGAATATTTTTTCGTTTTTTTCAGAATTGTCTTAATGTGATGGTAATTCTCCAATATTGTTTGTCCGATTATTTTTTCTTTTTTTGTTAATTCCTTTGGAAAATCAGAAAAAATTAGAATGTCACCTACAACATCAAACGAAGAAGGAACTAGTTTTAGTTCTTTATTAGGTAGTTTATTTTTTAGATAAAATTTTAGGTTTTGTTTCATACAGTTTCAAAATTAGGTTTCTTTCACTTGATAATATTTTTTAAATTCATGATAAATTTGATTAAATTCTTTTATTGTATAAAAAGAATTATATATTTTAGAAAAATATTTTTTGTTTTTTATTTTGTACTCCAAAAATATGTAATCAACTACAATTAGACGTCTAATATCAGTCTTATAAACTTTTTCAATTAGATTATACTTAATTTGTTCTTTACTTTTTTTAATTAAACCTCTAATAATTGTTAATTTATCATTATTAAAAATAACTGAGTTATAGTTCCAAAATTGAAGTGTTAAATGCCATCCAAAAGTTATTAAAAATAATCCTAAAAATATGAATGTGGCAAAATAAATTGGCAGAGATATCAATGAAACTATCGTTATTAAAATGATAAATATATATAATATTATGTCATAGTCTCTGAAAGAATTCAAAATTCTTGGTCTGTATTCTTTTTTCATTTCTTACCCAAAAAACTCTCCCAACCCTTTTTGATTTTTCTTGTGTTTTTCTTTAACCAAGCCTTCTATTTGGTTTCTCACCCTTTCCTCAGAAAAATCGTGTTTGTCAACAAGCAATTCCATCATCTTATCTTCATCGACATCTCTCCATTTTAAATTATAATGTCTGTCAACCGGTATATGCCTTATCAATTCAAAAACTTCTTTCCACGAAAAATCAAAAGAATCATCCCATTTAACATGGTTAAACAATGCTTCAAAATTATAATGGTATTCCTTGACTAGTTTCAATGCCGTTTTTGGTCCAATTCCTTTTATGCCGCCATTGTTGTAGTCAGTCCCAATGAGCATTGCCAGAGCAATCAACTGCTCTTGATTTATGCCAAGATGCTTCAAGTTCTCTTTCAGCTCAATCAAGTCAGGGCTTATTGTTTCATAGCTCAGCTTGTCCTTCCTTTTCTTCTTTCCAGCCATGTTAAGATTTCTAACTATCCTAGGAGCTTCAAAAAGCAATGCATCTGCATCATTTGTTGCAAGAGCAAAAGCATCATTGTTCTTAACTATGAGAGATGCTTGCGCCTCTGCCTCAGAAGGCGCTTCAATTACAGGCAATCCAAATGCCTCAATCAGATGCTTTGCTTCCTCTATCATCTCATCAGTCAATCTTGAAGTTCTTGCAGCATATTTCTTCATCAGCTCCAAATCATCTTTTTCCTTTGCTTTCTCAAATTTTCTCTCTGCCTCAAGCTTAATCTCTTTTCTTTTTTCAAGCGTCAGGTACTTAAGCTCAGGCGGCTCCCCGTCAAAAACAAATGCAAGCTTTACATTCTGCTGGATTAAGTTTGAAACTCTTGTAAACAGCCCCATCAAATGTGATGTGACCTTTCCTTTAGAGTCCATCAATAAAGTTCCATCACGTTGTCTTATCGAGCTTAAGAACTGGTAAAGCCACATAGGAGCATCTACAACAAGAACTTTATTTTTTAGATATTCTATATCTATATCCTTGATTAACAATAATTCAGTTAAAGCAACTCCCATTTTGATATTTTATATATTTTGAATTTATTTTTTCAATCCGTTGCCTTCGGCAACAATATTTACAGCTCGGCAAAATCTTCCCTTTCAATCGATTTTGCCTCGCCAATACATTTAATAAGTCAATCAAAAGCTGGTTTCCTTCTTCATCTATAGAATCCAAAGGACGCTCTCTTTTTTCGTTTGATTTATTTTTATTGTTTTGAAATTTTTTGATTTTACCAAAATTTGTATTAAATTTTCTTGAACGTCAAATTGCTCAATTCTTTTCCCATCATATCTAGTGCTTTTGTTGATAACTCGCCTGGCGAAAGGACAATGACAGGCAGCCTCTTCAGCTGCCCCTTGACATAAGCTTGGCTCAAATCAGAATCGCTTATCCTTCTCTTATTTCTCGCCTTACAATAATATTGCAAATTTCCTACAACACTTGGAATCTCCACAATAAAATCAATCTCAGAATTTTTCTTAATAACCTCAGAACTAACCACATTTATCTTGTTTTTCTCAAAAAACTTCATAATATCTTTCAGGAAATTGTCTTCTTTTTCTCTTGGCTTGTATTTTCTTGTTGTTTTTTGTTTTAATTGTTGTGATTGTTCTACTGTTTTTTCTTCTATTTTTTGCTGTTTAATTTCCTGCTGTGCTTTTTCTTCGATCTTCTTTTCTATCGGCTTTTCAAGAATGTCAAGTTTTGATTTAATTAATTGTTCTGCCTCATTATTGCTTGTCAAATACCACTTCCAGAATACTTCCCTGTTATTGTTATAATTGACATTAAGCGGAATCGCAAAATCCTTTATTTCCCTTAATGCAACCCTTATGACTGGTTCTTGCTCAGAATCCCTCAAAATCCTGCTTTGCTGCAATAAATCAAATGCCTTCTTTTCCTTGTCATTCATGTTTCCCGTAAATTTTTGCAGCATTGATTCCTGCCCGGGCAAATAATAAAGCGGAGAGCCGCCGACTTTGATTGTTGAGATTTTCAAATTGCCGCTTGCAGTCAGCTCAGCAAGATGCGCAGAAGCCATCAAAATATTGCTGCCAATCTCCTTAGAAATCTGCACAGGCAGAACAGGCCCTTTAACCTTAACAATCTCAATAATCTTGTCTCTGGTTTCCATAAAACAAACTAAAGAAGAATGTTTTATATATGTTTTGATGAATTTATGGTCTCAGCCATCTCACTTCCCAATACGTACAATCTCCCTCATCATCCACACATCCAATCAGCAACCTTTTCTTTGTGCTATGCGCAACCCTATTTTTAGCAGAGAACTCATACCAGGTTAATGTAGAGCCCTCGCTTACAGGGAAAACAACCCATCTTGCATGGTCTTCTCCTGGCTTTACCCCCCTGTCATAAATCCTGAAGTCAGCTCCAAATTTCAAAGCAGTCTTGATGATGTACCCCCTGTTTCTTATATCCTTATAGACGCAGTATCTAACCCAGAAATTCGGCTCTGCCTTCTGTGCTTTCTTCATGAATGTCTCAAAGTCAATTATCTTGTTTCTGGAATCATAAACAATAGCTCTTTTCTTCTCAATAAGGTAAAGCGCCTCAATCAAGGAAAGCTGTGCTCTACCATCATCTAGCAATTCCCCATATCTGCTTTGGTTATAAAGCTCTCTAGCATTGTCCGAGCTTTCTGTAAGCACTCTTTCTTTGCTGAAGTATGCTTTGACAGGCTCTTTTGGTTCTTTAGTTTCCTTTTCTTCTTTCTTAGGAAGTATTTCTTCTTCCTTTTTCTTAGCTGTCATATTTTTGCTTATATAGAAATTGGTATTTTAAATGGTTTAAAAAGGTTGTGTCAAGAAGTTTAGTATTTATTATTTTGTTTGTACTCTTGTTCTTTGATATTGAAAACAAAAACCATACAAAACATTAAAAAACCCTGCCGCAATTCAAAGCACTATGCAACTTACATTTCTAGGCACATCATCTATGGTGCCGACAAAGGAAAGAAACCAGATAGCAGTTTTCCTTAGCTATGGCTCTGAAGGCATTTTGTTTGACTGCGGCGAAGGCACTCAGCGCCAATTCAAGATAGCCGGCATTAGCTTGACAAAAATAACAAAAATATTGCTTAGTCACTGGCATGGTGACCATGTGCTTGGTCTGCCTGGCTTGATTCAAACCTTAAGCTCAATGGATTATGGTAATAAGCTGGAAATCTATGGTCCGATTGGAACGAAAAAAAGAATGGAAAAAATGTTTGAGGCATTTGTGTTTGACAAAAGATTAAACTTTGCAGTTAAAGAAGCCAAGAAAGGCATTTTCTTTGATAATAGTGATTTTCAATTAGAGGCGTATCCATTAGAACATGGGATAGAAACACTTGGTTATAGTTTTGTGGAAAAGGACAGGAGAAAGATTGACATGAAGAAAGTTAAAAAATTTGGAATTCCTTTTGGCCCTTTAATAGGAAAACTGCAGCAAGGCACTGCAGTTGAATACAATGGCAAAAAAATAGCCCCAGATGATGTAACCTATATCGAGCAAGGCAAGAAAATCGCTTATATTACAGACACAGTCCTTTGCGACAACTGCTATAAAATTGCAGAAGACGCTGATTTGCTCATTTGTGAGGCAACCTACTCTTCAAAGCTTGTAGGCAAAAGCGAGGAATACGGGCATATGACTGCAAAGCAGGCAGCCCAGGTTGCAAACAAGGCAAATGCAAAGCAGCTCGTTTTGATACATTTCAGCGCCCGCTACAAAAACACCCAAGAATTAGAGGAAGATGCACGAGATATTTTTGATAATGTAATCTGCGCAAAGGATTTCATGAAAATTGCTCTATAAAATGTCAGTAAAGCAAAAGGGTTCAAAGGCAGAAAGAGAATTATTGCATATGTTCTGGGCAAAGGGCTGGGCTACAATCAGATCAGCCGGCTCCGGCTCAATGAAATATCCAGGACCTGACTTGCTTGTCGGCAACAAGACAAGAAGAATGGCCATAGAGTGCAAATCATCAAAAAATACAAAAATCTATCTTGATGAGCATGATGTTCAGCAACTCAAAGAATTCTCAAACATTTTTGATGCCCACCCATGGTTTGCAGTCAGGTTTGCAAGAAAAGAGTGGCTTTTCATAGGCATTGATGACATCGATAAAACAAAAACAGGCTATGTAATAGACTCAAAAAAGGCAGAACTTAGGGGGGTTTCTTTTGAGGAGTTGATATCTTATTAAAGCTATCTTCTTTTCATTGCTCTCTCAATCTTTATTTCTTCCTTTATAATCTTGTCAACAACTCTCTCAATATGCATTTCTATCCTTGCGATCCTTCTTTCCATCAAAACTAAAATCCTTAAAGAATAAACTATAGCCGCTAATGTGCCTATGATAATAGCAAGTGTTATCTCCTGAACGCCAAAAGCCATCTAATCACCTCATTTTTTGCTTTTATGTGTTGTTTATTTGGTTATTTATATAGTTTTCTAAATTCTGAGCTGTTAAGGTTAGCGGTGCATGGCTTTTATTATTTTCTATATCGTAAATAAGCACTGGACACTGGACATTTACACGTAAAATTTATAAACAATTACATTGTAGGATTTAAATGAGGTGATATAATGGTACTACCAGAGTATCTAGGAGGTATAACCCTATTAACTAAAAAAGTTGGTATGTTCGACCAAAATTTTTTTTCTGATTATGATGATAATTTTAATAAAAGACTAATATTTGTAAAAATGGTTTATCTTTTTCAATCCTTAACAGGTATAAGTCTAGGTTATAATTTCGTATGGCATATAAATGGTCCATATTCAAAAGCAGTAAATGGTATAGGTTACATATTCAAAGAAAAAGAACAGGAGTACTCTGATGAAATTAGTTCTAGAAATATAAAATTTGTGGGAGAAGATATTAACCAAAAAACAGAAAAATACTCCATGAAAATAAAAAATTTTCTTGATAAACCGGAACTTATGGAAATAGCAGCATCGTTAGAGTATATAAGGCAAGAAAATCAAATCGAAAATGAGGTTTTAATAAATCGGTTGATAGAAATAAAACCCAAGTTTAGTGATAAAAGAAATTTAATAATGGAAGCTATACATATACTAAATGATATAAAAAATGCTTTACAATCTTAAGGGGGTATTATGTGGTTGATCCTTTTAAATATAAAGTTATCCGAGATGCTACATGTGGACTAATAGGGTTATCTGAAACTGAATTAAAAATAATAAACTTACCAATATTTCAACGATTAAGAAGAATTCATCAAAATGGATTTTTGAGTATGACTTTCCCTTCGGCCACACATACTAGATTTTCTCATTCTTTAGGTGTTTTATATTATGCTAATCTTATGTGCAAGCAAATTAATAAGGATAAAGAGATATTAAAAGATAATGAAATTAGAATAATTCGATTAGCTGCACTTCTTCATGACATGGGACATAGCCCTTTTTCCCATACTCTAGAAAATGTCTCTAAAAGTTTTTTACCAGAAACAATAATCCAGACTACCTCAGAAAAAGAATATAAACCCAAAGAAGACTATTTAAAAGTCTTAAACATAGATTTAGTAAAAGATATTATTAGAATTCATAAAGATAAAACAAGGAATATCAAAGAGATATTTGGACACGAACTAGTGGGGAGTATGATTATAGAAAATCATCCGGAGATTAACAGCATATTAGAAAAAGAATTTAAAAGTGATTTTGAAGCAAGCAAATTTAAAATTCAAAGGACTATTTGTGGAGATATAGATGATGGAATTTATATGGGTATCTTGCATTCAGAACTTGATGCTGATAAGTGTGATTATTTAAAACGTGATAGCCTATCTGCTGGTGTAAAATATGGGTTTTATGAATTTGAACACATCATAGAAAATATGGAGGTAGATTCTAAGGAAAGAGAAATTGTTTTTAAATACAAAGCACTTAAGTCTATTGAGTATTTTATGTTTGCACGGTATTTTTTGTATAATCAAATTTTTTATCATAAAACAAATCTTGGATTCAATTGGTTAGCCGAAAAATCGTATCAAGCACTTTTAAAAGCTAATAAGTTTGTAAATCCAAAAGAATTAATAGAATCTATGGACAAAAAAGATTTTAGTATATTCGAAGTTTATGATGATTATAACTTTTTAGCTTGCTGTCGAGAACTATACAAAACACTCAAAACTAAAAAGAAACTCAGCAAGGAAGAAGAATTTGATGTTAATATTCTTAGAAAAACTATCTATAGGGAACCTTTAAAGCCAGTTTTAATATGTGAAACCTTTATAGATAGTTCAGTATTGAAACCCACACCTTCTAATCCACTATACACAATACTGAATGATTTTTTAGAACATGAGATTACTAAAATGGCTAAAGAAACTAAAATACCGAAAGAATGGATAATTACTGATTTAGGTTTTGATGTTCTTGTAACAAAAATTCCAACTAAACTTCCATTGAAATCTTTACATTTACCTCCACCTAAAATTCAAGAAGAACAAGAAATAAGAATTTTTTATGATAATCCTCAAAATTCTAAACCTATTGGTGAAATAAACTCTTCCATAATTATGCCACTAGCAAATATACATTTGAATGGAAAATTCTTATTTACAAAAGATGACACCTATAAAAATTATATTGTTGGCTACATCTCTAAGAATAAATCAAGTCTTAAAGAGTTCATTATTGAATAAGAAATCTAAAAATTTTTAAAATCTATTTACTTTTTCAATGAAAATTTTAGTTATATCCTACTATATTTTATTAATATTGATATTCTTTTCTGTCTTCCCCTTACTATTTCTATTTATCATCCACGCCTTTCTCGTAGTATACTGCGCAGGATTCTTTATTTTTGCACAAAAATTGTCTGGCTTGCAAATTCCTATGTCTGTATAATAATTTTGCTGTATTGCCAATGGAATATTGTTTTCTCTTTTCGGGCAGTTCGGCGGCAGTATCTTTTTATGCATCTGCTTGTGGTATCTCAACTGCCCAAGCAGGTAAACCTCTCTTAGCTGCTCTTTGTTCTTTGCATTCCATTCTTTCAGCCTTTTCTCTATCACCCCATAGTCCCAGCCAATTGAAGTGAAGTAATTAATCAAGATGAACAAAGCCCTTTTCCTGCCGTCTTCCAAGCCATTGAGAATCAATTTGATGCACGGTGGAAACAATTCTTCTGGCAATGCTTTTTCAGGAACTTCAAATTCCTTTTTTTCTTTCAAGATTGTCTCTTCCTGTTTAATGCTGAAGTCAAGCGCCTCTGTCAGCAATTGTTTTGCCTCGCCTTTCTCAACATTGTCTCTTGCCAAGAATCTATGCTTGCTTATCCTAACATTTTTCGGTATTGCAAATTCTTTCCTAAATAATAAAACTTTTTCAGGGTTTAATGGTGTTGAAACTAATCCAGATTTTTCATGCAATGAATAGGGCATTCTGTAAAGATGCCTTTGGGAAATAAGCAAAGTATCAATGTTCAAGAACGGCTCTGGATTCAGCAACCTCGTTTTGCTTTCATAATAAAGTATCTCATTTGCCTTTTTGCCTGTTTTTTCAATTATGGCATTGAAGTTATTTTTCTCAAACTCCATAATCTTCTCTGCCAATGGCTTTTTAATCATTTCCCTTATATAGAGCGCGATTCTTCTTGGTGCCTCTGGAAAGAGGTTTCTTGTTTCCTGGTTCCTTACCCTTTCAGGAAATGCCTCAAATGGCACTCCAATATGAAAGCCCCTGTTGCCTGAAAACTTGCAGGAAATGGATTCTATTTTGTGGAATTTTAGCGCCTTGATTACCAAATCAGCCGCTATCTTTGAATACTCAAAAACTCCGCAGTCAATGTCAAGCACCAAGTCCCAGCCAATCCTTATTCTGTCCAGCTCATGCTTTCTCAAAGAAGTGTCAATCTGCAAGGGATTTTTCCACAGCTCTTCAGATGCGTGGAATGAGGTAGCGCCCTGCTTTGCAAGCTCAAGAATATCGTTTGTGTGCCTCAAAACATCAGGCCTTTTGCCGAAATTGTCATTAAACCTTGCTGCAACTTCCCTGTCCTTTGCATTTGCAATAATCTCTTCCCTAACATCGTCTCTTTTGTAATAGCTTAATGAAACATTGAGAGGAATCATAATCGTGGATAAGTTTTTGGGTTTTTAATGGTTATTGTTTTAAGCCGTAACCCAAAAATTATTTAAAGCAATAAAAATAAACAAAACGAATGGATTCAAAAATCGACGACTTAAATAAATTCATTGAAAAAATCAAAAATTCCAACATTTTGGTTATTGTCGAAGGCAAGAAAGATAAAGCCGCATTACAAAAACTAGGCATAAACAATATAATCGAATTAAACAAAAAGCCCTTGTTTCAGATTGTTGAGGAAATATCAAATTTTAATAAAGAATGCATCATACTTACAGATCTTGATAGAGAAGGCAAACAGCTATATTCAAAATTAAATTCCAATTTGCAAAAAAACGGAGTAAAAATCAACAATAGATTCCGAGAATTTTTATTTAGGCATACAAAATTAAGGCAGATTGAAGGCATGGATTCTTATTTAGAAGCCCTCTAATCGCTTAATCCTTTCACTAATATCGGGATGTGTTGAGAAAAGCGCGTTAACCCTTCCTTTAAAAGTTCTTAATGGATTCTCAATGAAAAGATGGGCAGTTGCCTTGTTTGCTGCCTCAACCAATGGCTCTTTGTCGTCCCTTATCCTCTTCAATGCATTCGCCAATCCTTGAGGGTTCCTGCTGAGCAGGACGCCGTCAGCATCTGCAAGAAATTCCCTTTTTCTGCTTACAGCAAGCTTAATCAGTTGTGCAATTAATGGTGACAAAATTGCCAGTATAAGTCCAATCAGGATAATTATAGCTCCAATCAAGCCACCGATTCTTCTGCTTTCTCCTCTTCTGCCATAAATTAATGTTCTAAGAAACATGTCGCTGAGCAAAGCAATAACGCCTACAAGAACAACAACAAACATCATCATCCTTATGTCATAATTTCTTATGTGGGCCATCTCATGCGCTATAACGCCTTCAAGCTCGTCCCTTTTAAGTCTTTTAACAGCGCCTGTTGTGACTGTGACAGATGAATGCTTTAGGTCCCTGCCCGTTGCAAAGGCATTTATTGCGCTGTCCTCAATGACATAAATTTTTGGCTTTGGCATTCCTGCAGCTATTGCCAACCCCTCAACTGTATTGACGAGATGAGGATACTCTCTTTTGTCGGCTGGAACAGCATGGCTCATCCTTAAAATTATTTTATCGCCTGAATAAAAACTTACCAATGTCATTATTATCGAGACAATAATCGCAAAAGCCAGTCCGATAAAAATATCCCCAAAATAAAGTCCAAAGGCATAGCCAATAAGCCCTATAACAATAAAGAAAATTCCAATTAATAATATTGATTTCCTTTTGTTGGAAGAAATGTGCTCATATAATGTCATCTTAAAATTCTACTTTCACAGCTTTCTTCTCGGTTTCGGCTGTTTTGAAAAATTCCCTATCCTTGAAATTTAATATTCTTGCAACCACACTGCTTGGGAATTGCTGAATCTTGTTGTTCAAAACCATGACATTGTCGTTATAGAACTGCCTTGAAAAAGCAATCTTGCTTTCAGTTCCTGCAAGCTCTTCCTGAAGCATCTTGAAATTTTCAGATGCCTGCAATTTTGGATACCTTTCAGAAACAGCAAATATTGTCTTTAAAGCGTTGCTTATTGCATCGCTTGCCTTTGACTTTTCGCTCATTGTGCCAGAAACTAGCTTTGCCCTCAGTCTTGTTACCTCTGTCAAAACACCTTTTTCATGTTTCATATAACCCTTAACTGTATTAATGAGGTTTGGTATCAAGTCATATCTCCTTTTTAATTGCACATCTATCTGACTCCACGCATTATTGACACGATTTCTAAACATGATTAAACTATTGAATGTTATAATTACGTATAAAACAACGACAGCCAACACTCCAACTATTGTCCATAAAACAACATTCGCCATGAAAACCACCTGGATTTATTGTTTTTTCTAGATTTATAAATGTTTGTAACTATTAAAACACAAAACATTAAATTTTTAAATCAGGAAAGTATACATTTTAGCTATGACTGTTAAAAATCAGCTCAAAACAGCGATATTGCTTGCGGTACTTACAGCTCTGTTTTTATGGATAGGAAGCTTGTTTGGAAAAGCCGGATTTATTTTTGCATTAATCTTTGTCGGCTTTATGAACTTTGGCTCTTACTGGTTTTCTGATAAGATTGTTTTGTGGATGTACAGGGCAAAGGAAGCAAAGCAGAGTGAATATTCAAATCTGTACAAGATTGTTAAGGAAGTTGCGAAATCAAGCAATTTGCCTGTGCCAAAAGTATACATAGTACCTTCAAGCAGTTCCAACGCCTTTGCTACCGGACGTTCACCTAAACATGCAGTTGTTGCTTGCACAGAAGGCGTATTAAAACTATTGAATGAGGAAGAACTCAAAGGAGTCATTGCGCATGAATTTGCGCACATAAAAAACAGGGACATTTTGATTTCAACTATTGCGGGAACTATTGCCGGTGTTATTTCGTACATAGGTGTAATGGCAAGATGGTCTGCAGTGTTTGGCGGCAGAGACGATGATAGGGGCAACAATCTAATCAGTTTGCTTATATTGGGCATAATAACTCCATTGGTTGCTACGTTAATCCAGCTTGCAATCTCAAGAAGCAGAGAATACATTGCCGATGAAACAGGCGCTAGAACCGTGAAGAATGGAAATGCACTTGCAGATGCGTTGGAAAAGATAGATAAGAACATCAGCATTAACCCGATGAGAATCGGAAATCAAGCAACAGCGCACTTGTTTATTTCAAACCCTTTCAGGGGGCAAGCATTTCTTAATTTTTTTATGACACACCCTAGCACTAAATCAAGGGTTGAAAGATTAAGGGCAATGAAGTTTTAATTAATTCATTTACTTTTTATCCTTCTTGATAATCTTTCTAATTGTTTATTTAATAAATTTGACATTAGCCATTTCTTCGAATTGCCTATCTCCAGTTAAAAATGGAATATTCATCTTTTTTGCTAATGTATAGCCAATACAATCAACATAAGACAAATCCTTTGTATAATGCTGTTTTCTGAAATCCATTGCCTCGATTATAATTTCGTTGCTTACTGGCACAATAAATTCCTCGTATCTTTTGAAAAATGTCACTGCATCCTCCTTATTATAAAGGGCAAGAAGCTGATAGTACAACTCCATCAAATTAAGCTGAGTTGTTATTATCTTTACATCTTCTGTAAAAGGCTTATAGTTTGGATTTCCAACTATTATCTCATAAAAAGCATAGGTATCAAAAAAGAAACTAAGCATTTTGCCAGCCAGCTCTTGCCCTGTCCTTGAATTCCTGCCCTGAAACTTTTCTTTTTAATTTTCCAAAAGTGTCAGAAATGTCTGTAACTTTGATTATTTCAAACTTGACTTTGCTGTTTGGCTTGATTTTTTCCTTTTCTGCAAGCTCTTTAGGTATAATAACACCTACAGAATCGCCCCATTTCCTTACAATTGCTTCAACTTCCATTTTTAACCCCATTAATTATATATTTAAATTATATATAGAAATATAATTAAGTATATAAAGGTTTCTAAATTAGGAATAATTTACAATATGGAAAGATAATCTATAGTTTTATTCTTCATTGCACTCTCTTAATAACATTCTTTACAAAATTATGGATTACATTGTAGTAAGCTTTAGGGTTATCGTAACCCGGCCAATGATTACTATTTGGAATTTCTAAAGTTTTGCAACCTTTTTTCTTCAAATAAGGTATATACGATAATTTGTTATTTTCTGAGCCGAATACAAAAAATTTTGGAATTTTCAGACTTAGAAATCTTTCTATCAAATTACCCTTATCTGAATAATAAGTCATAGTATGACAATAATCAAAATAAGCTCTTTGGTTAATCTTTAACAGATGTTTGGAATATTTTTGGAATCCTATATTTCGTTTTTTGTTTACTATCCTCTTGATGTTACGAAAAATTTTTGCTTTAAATTCTTCAAAACTATATCCAATAACTTTGCGAGAAAAAAAGCAATCCTCAGGAGCAAGATTTCCTTCAACATTTATAAAACCTAAAACTCTTTTTTTATATTTTTCTGCATACAAAAGTGAAGTCAACCCGCCCATGCTATGCCCAATAATAATTAAATTGCTTAATTTTAATTTTGAGACTACTAGTTCAGTAATCTCTACCAAGTCATCCATTCCTAAAGATAGATTTTTAGGATATTCCGAATCCCCACAACCTGGAAAATCAAAAGACACAATTTTGTAATCCTTAAGTTCAGAAATAACTAGAGCTTCTTCAAAATCTTTTTTTGAACATCCTAATCCATGAAGATACAGCAATGTAATTTTTCGACCTTTTCGAATAAAATAATCAATCGATAATATATACTTATTATACTTAATCCTTATTTTTTTGTTTTTTATTTCCATTTACAAAATTTTATTATAAAATATAGATATTCCTTGGTTTTAATTCTATTAGTTACCCTTGCTTTTCAATTTTAATGGCTCAAACATAAGAACAATTGAAGGCTCTAAAGAAACAGGACAATGCTCAATTCCTTTAGGAATTTTTACGCCTTCACCCTCCTCAAGAATTATATCCTTATTGCTTGTTTGAATCTTTATTTTACCGCTAAAAACAATAAAGAGTTCGTCTTCATTATCGTGCTTATGCCAATGATATTCTCCATCAAATTTGGCAGCTCTTATTACGAAATTATCTATTATTTCTATGTCTTTTGGCTCCCAAGGGCTTTTAAATCGTTTAGATATATCATTCAAATTGAATTTTTTAAGTACCATCTAAATTTTAACAATGCTGTAGTTTAAATTTATTTCTGTTATGATTATTCTTATCGGAATATTTATATCAAACGTTTATTTAGGTAAACATACAAACTTTATTCTTTATACTCCCCTTCCACAACATCCTTTATCTGCTTTGCCTTTACTGCCCCAATCTTCTCAACTTCCTGCAGCTCTTTTTCAGAGGCATTCACAATATTCTTAACTGATTTAAAATGCTTCAATAAATTTTTCGCGATTGTTGACTCCACTCCAGGCAAAGAACTTACAACATACTCTTGCTGCTCTTTCAATGTCGCTGGCTTCCTGTCGGCATGCAGGCTGAAATCCCTTCCTGTCTCTTCCTGCTCTCTTCTTGCAATCATCTGCAGCAGTGCAGATGTTTCCTTGAAATTCTTTGTCTGTATTATTGGTATGCCATAGCCCACAGCAATTGTGGCCATCATCCCAAGAATTGCATTATGATGTACATTTCTAACCCCATAAATATCCTGCGTGCCTTCAATCACAATGACGGGCCTTTCAAAATTGTTTTTAAGATTTTTTATTTGTTGCAGCAATCTGCCGTCAATAATTGAATCAACAAAATCCTCGACTGCTTTTACCTCGACACCGCATCTTGAAGAAACAATATAGTCAGCATACTCAAGCTTTTCAAGATTGAGTATAGTGCCATTTTCAGCAAGCTCTTTTATCACTCCGCTTCCTTTCTCCCTGTAATCTGCGAATATCTTTACCTTGTCGCCGTTGAACTTAATAATCGGCATTTCTTTTTTCTTGTATAAGGAAAGATTCAATTTTTTTCTCAAGCTCAACAAATTCCTGTGCATCTTCTTTTCCTTGTGATGCGCCACCCATCTGTACGCTTCATCTCTTGTGCTTTTTGCCATCAGAATAATCACTCTGCCTTTTTCCTGCCTTCCTGTCCTGCCTCTTCTCTGAATGCTTCTTATAGCGCTAGGTATTGGCTCATAGAAAACAACTAAATCAACCCTTGGGATGTCAAGCCCTTCCTCTCCAATTGATGTAGCAACAAGAACATTAAACAAGCCGTTCCTGAAATCATCGAGCATTTGCTTCTGCTCTTTCTGGCTCAAGCCGGTTTCGCCTTTCTTCTGCTGCCCAACGAAAATCTTTGCCTTCACATCCTTAATGGTGTTTAATTTCTCTGTAATCTCAAGCGCATTGTCGCGATATTGGTTGAAAATCATTATCTTGACATTTGTATTTGCCTTAACTTCGCTATCAATAATGTTCTGCAATTCTATCAATTTAGGGTGCTCAACCTTTTCCTCGTGCAGAATGCCTGTCTTAATCATTGCTGATTTAAAATTTGAATCAGCCATTATTGATTTGATTGCCTTTGTCTTTGTAGTTCTTGCTTCTGCTTTTAATTTTCCAAGATATTTATTCAATGCGGAAATTCCCTGTGTTTCAAGCAACTCAAGAGCATGATAAACTTTCATAATTTCTGCAAGCAAAGAGATCGCATTCCAAACAACAAAATCTTTCTCCCCAGAAGCGATTCTTCCTCGAAGTTCTGCTTGCAGTTGCAGCAAATCCGACTTAGCAACATACTTTAAATCAGCCCTTCTCAAAATCCCCCATTTTTTTAATTTCTCAAACCTTTCTTTCAAAAACAAAACTAAAAACCTTTGTATATCATTAAAAACCCTTGGCAACTCTACTTTTACCCAGTCAACCTGCATTTCCTGTATGTAGGGCTTCACATCAGGATCTTCATCAGTCCTTACTTCAATGTCTTCTATAAACAGATTCCTGCATACTTCTTCTATTTTCTGCATATCGCTTCCAGGAGACGCAGTCAGTGCTATTATCCTTGGGAATCTCGAGAGCTTCATGAATTGTTTTGCAACAAAAACATAAGCATAGTCGCCAACTGCCCTATGAGCTTCATCAACGCCAAGCAAACAAGTTTCCTCAAGGTTAATCCTGCCAGAAATAATGTCATTTTCCAGTCCTTGCGGGGTTGAAAACGCAATCCTCGCTTTCTTCCACATCTCTTCCCTTTTCTCTGGACTAACCATTCCTGTAAATACAGCCATGTCTTCTTCGCTTATTTCAAAATGCTGCCTGAAAACATTCATGTATTGCTCAATCAAAGGTTTTGTAGGCCCAATAAAGAGGACTTTTGAATTTGGATACTGCTTTAACCTCTGCGCAGCAAGCATCAAAAAGATATTTGTTTTGCCCATTCCAGTAGGCAGCACAACTAGGGTATTTTTCTCAGCAGCAGTTGCAAGTATGGTTTGCTGGTACAACCTCGGTTCAAAGTTCTTAATCATAATAATAAGGGTATTTTATTGGTTTATATAGTTTATTGGTTTGTTATATGTTGCCCTCTTGAAGAACAACTATCTATATGGGGGGCACCCATTTAAGTCAGGAGGGTTCATGGGACCTGCCTGCGAGGAAAGCTGTTGCTTGTGAGCGTGCTCACAAGCTCGCACGCATGTCGCAGGCTCGCTTTCCATGTCTCAGATTGTTTTTGAAAATTTAATTCATTATAATGAAATTAAAGAACTAAAATCCCTACTTCTCAACCCCAACAGTCAAAGTTGCTTTCTTGACCCCGGAAGCAGGCCAATAACTTGTTATTTTTGTCTCTTCCTTCATTGTAAATTCCCTTGAAATTGGCTGCTCGCCTTTCAGCTTGTATTTTATGTCCTCAAACGGCCCGAAAACATCCAGTCCAGCAAAGTAAATTGAAGAATCCCTGAACTTGAAGTTAATACTGACTTTCTCGCCAATCTTCGCCTTTATAGTGCTTGGATAAAACCCATTGTCGTCTGCTTCAACTGCGTATTCCCTAACTCCGGGCTCCTGCACAACTAGTTTAGGCACGTAATCTGACTCGACATTAATTGTTATTGTTTGAGTTGCTCTTGGGGTTAATGAGGAATGATCACTCTTTACTAATTCAGCAACAATCGTGTGCTTCCCAGAAACGATATTCTCAAAAGTCACAATATCCTTTGCCGTTACTTTCTTTTCAGAATCAAGCCATAAATGAAAATGCCCTTCCCCTTCTTCAACTGGTTCCTCAATTTGGACAATTTTGAACTTCTCCTTACTTACCTCAACACTTACTTTGGAACTTTTTACAATATCGCCATCTTTTGGAGAAATTATCTTGACTGCAGGATTGCCTTTTGATTCTTCAATTACAACTTTCTCAACAACCTTTTCTTCGTCAGCACCAGGCACAGGAACTTTGGTTTTTGTTTCTGTTGTTTGTTGAGCACATGCAAAAACTAATATGATTAAAAAAATTAACATAACATTAAATTTTTTCATTTAAATAATAAATTTAAGTTTATTTATAAAATTTTTCTAAGTTTTATCTATAACAATGCTAATAGTTTTGCTGTAAGGCAGCACTGTATTGTTGCTCAGCATTAGTTCTGCTTTGATTGTGTGTGTTCCATTGCTCTCATTCTCAAAAAAGAATTCTGTTTTTGAGTCGCGGAATTCCATACCATCAAACCAGACTTGGACATGCCCTTGCCCTTTTTGTGGGTACCTGTCAGGCAGCACGAGCTTGAAATTTGAGATGTTCAGCTTGACTGTAATGTTTCCATGTTTAAACACTTCCCCATCCTTTGGAATTATAATGTCAATTTTTGGCTCTTTGTCCGTTTCTTTAGTCTCTCTTTCAGGCTCTATTTTTGTTGTCCTTATAAAAGGCTCTTTTACGCCGATATTCTCAATATCGGCTGGTTTAATATTTACAGTTTCTGCGCATGAAGCAAGCAACAAAACTAAAATTAGAGAAAAAGCCAGTTTCATTTTCCTAAAATCTTATGTCCTTCAATATTTTCTTGTTGTACATTTTGTAGCTTAATATGCCGCCAAGCACAAACAAACCAATAACAACCCATTTGCTTCCGTAGTAAACGCCCATGGCAAAGCCAATTACAAACCCGGCAATTATCAAAAAATAAGGTAATTGTATCTTGTTTTTTCTCTCATAAACTAATCTTCCTGCAAACATTCCAGAGAGGAAAGCAATCACATAGCTTATAGTTGCGCTAGGCGATGCCAATGCAACCAGCAGCCCGATTATCATGACTACAACAAAAAAAAATTCCATCCAGTTCTTGTAAAATTCGAACATTTTACTTGAGTTAGTGCAACCCTCTCCAAACTTTTCTCTCAAAGCTTATGTAATACACAAGCCACAATACAATAGCAACCAAAAATGAAAGCACCAATGAAAAGAATATTGGGACGTTAACAATGATTAGTATTGTTGAAATAGCAATTGCAGGAAATGAAAACGCATACAGCATCCTGCTTCCGAAGTATATCTTGCTTCCATCTAATGGGGGGATTGGCAACAAGCTTGTTATTGCATAAACAACATTAAATATAATTGCTTTTTGCACTAACGGATTTGGCGAGAAAACACTCAGCACTTTCAACAAGATGATTAGCATCAGACTAAACAGAGGGCCTGCTAAAGCAACCATCGCTTGTCCAAAATAACCTATGCCGTATCTGAACCACCCCAAGCGCGGGCCTGCAAGATGGTGCAGCAGAAATCCGCTTGGAATAATAACCCAAATACTGCCGTTGCTCACGAATGCAATAACCAAAGCAACTATCAATCCAAAAGTCCACATCTGGAATTCTACTCTGTAGCCTGCGATCAAGCCAAAAATGCGCTGCCCCATGTCATGGATAAGCACAGACAGAGCAACGATTAAAATTGAGTTAAACAAATTGTAAAGCCCCACGCTTAAGTCAAAGGTTGCCTTGCCCCATTCCTTGAAAGAGACAATGAATGCAATAACAAGTATCGAGATAACAAGTCCCTTGAGTTCGTGCTTTGTGAACCTGTAGTATCTTTTTATTTTATCTGCAAAATCAACTAGCTCTGCCATTGATGATTTAATTGAAAGTATTCTATTTAAACATATCGAAAAATCAACTAAGTGAAAAGCTGTAACTTATTTTTTGCTCTTTAATCCTTTCAACAACTTCATCAACATGCCCTGCTCCTAGGATTATAAGAATCTTCTTATCAGGTACAGAATTCATAAGCCGTTTTATGTTGTCAGCAATAACCTTGTTTCTTTCCTCAATCAAAACCTTGTATAGGTTTGGATAGCGTTCCTTAAGCTTCTCTACAAGTTTTTTGATTATTTCCTTGCTAGGTACTGTTTCCAAGTCAAATTCAATTTCCTTTTTTCTTATGAAAAATGCCTTAGCAACATCAGCTAAAAAATTCATCTTTTCTTTCCATGTTATCTCTTCCGATAATCTTCTCAGTGTTGTTTCAATGTCTTGGTCTATTAATGCAATCTTAATGCCCTTTTTCTTTGCTAACTTTATTGCTTTATTCATCTCAGAGCCAGGCGCAACTCCGACAAGCTTTCCAAGCTTTCTTTCAGCCCATGCGCCAAACAAGGAAAATAAGAAACCTTTCAACCCAACCTTGCCTATGCTTCTGAAGTCGATCTTTCTTTCACTTTTGCTCGTCAAGGCATCTAATCTCTTTTTGTCAAGCTCCAAAGCCAGCATATCCGGCTTTTCCTTTTGAATGTATTCCCATACTTCCCTCAGACTCTGCCTTGCTATATGGGAGGTGCCCAAAAACACAAGATTTTTGTACTTCATCAGTTATAAGAAAACCATATTTTTTAAAAAGTTATCCAAAAGATTTAAATACTTAGCAGTAGATAAAATTATGCAAATTAAACAAAATAAGGTGATTTTAATGCTAAAGATGAAAAAGATAAGCGAAACTTACGATATGAAGGTATTTACAGACAACGGTGAGTATTTTGGCGATGTTGAGGAGTCAATCTTGACGCAAAACAAGATATTTGGATGGAGGGTAAGAGCAACAAAGAATTCTTTCCTGAACAAGGTTTTGGGTAGTGCAAAAGGCGTTATTGTCCCCCATCAGCTTGTCAAGTCCATTGGCGACATTATGATAATAAGCAAGGCAGCTGTGCCTTCTTATAGTGAAGGAGAGGTAAAAGAGAAAGAAGAATAATTTAAAGGAACATAAACATATAAGAATAAAACAACCACCGAGCGACCCAATAACTGCATATAATATATTGGGTGCCCCGCAGTTCTAATTGCACTATAAAGTTTTACTCGAAAGTGCCTCTGTAAAAGCGGATTACTTTCTTAGCCTATGGAAGCTAAAAGTCGCTCTCGTTTTTGTTTGAGTATTGATCAATTTATTGTTTTTTAATTGATTCTGTTTATCAATTTCAAAAACTTAATACTCTTGCATTGCAGTACGGGCAGTTTCTTGGCACTTTAGTCTCAGGGTTTATCCTGAATTTATAGCCGCAGGAAGTGCATTTGTGCGCGACCTTCTTTACGGATTCTTCATGTGCGTTATTTTCTTCTTTCTTATGAAATACCTCCTCTTGTATTTCCTTGTGTATTTTCTTGCTTTTAACGCATTCAGGACAAATAACCATCTTCTCGTCAATGTCCAGCTTTAAAGAAGAGGCAGGCACTTTATTGCCGCACTTCTTGCATGGCACCATTACTTCCTGCATCTAATCACCCCAACCTTTTTGCATTCGCAAAAAGCTAAGCAAGGAATTGCTTCGCAATTCATTCAATCACCCTTCATCTTGGCAGCGTCTGCTATTATTCTTGCTGTGCTTCCCTTAACCATTAAAGAGCCGGATGAGCTGCAATACGGGCAGGTGGTAATTTTCAAATGATTTGCCCTCTTGAAATTGTATTTGCATTCCTTGCAGAAATATTCTTTTAAAGCTGGCTCTTCCTGTTTTTGTGCTTGTTGGGGCTTTGCCAGTTCATGCTTTTGAACCGATTTTCTCTCCAGGCAATTCCTGCATACAAGGCTCTTGCCGTTTGAATCCATCCTCATCATTGTCATTGGGTATTCATTACTGCACTTGTAGCATTTTATTGTTATTTCTGTGTTTTTGTCTATGCTCTCACCTTTTGTTTTTAAATCAAAAATTTTCTTATGATGTAAATATTTAAATATTATGTTTTGATTATTTGTTTTATACGGCTGTGGTGCAGTGGTTAACATTCGAGCTTCCCAAGCTTGAGACCCGGGTTCAAATCCCGGCAGCCGTAGTTATAGTTTTGGTGTATATCCCGAAGGTCAATATGGAAAAGGACAATTGCAAGAAATACCCTTTGGTATGATGAATTTTAAAACATTTGTATATCAAAGAGGATTGCCCGTCGATAAAATATCCATGGCACAAAAAGAGTATTTGATAGATTTTGACAAATTATAGGGCAGATGAGCGATAGCCATACTTTCATTGCGAGCATTTATAAACATAGTTTGATTTCAATGCCCTATGGGAAGAAAAGACAAGCCTAAAAAAATAAGCGCCAAGAAAGAGAGATACATGAAGTTCAGGAAAGAAAAGCCCACGATGACGGCCATAGCCCCTCCAGACCTGACAGAAGAGCAGATCAAGGAGAGAAGGACGGATGAACAGCATATAGGGGAGTTCTGGCGAAACTACAGAAGGCCGCCACAAAGATTTGTCTCGGAGAGAAAAGCCAGAAGCAAAAGGTAATTCTAAAATTTATTTCTTTATCTTCTCTAATCTGTGTTTGTCATGCACATGGTCTTTTAAGGATTTTACATGCTTATGGCAAAAAGGGCATTTTCCTTCTGTAGTCTGTTCAATATATTTTGAGGGGTTGTGCCATCCTCGTTTTATATGGGGCATGTTTGTTTGGATATACTGTTTACTATTTAATTTTATCCTAAATAATATTAAATGAAATGAGTATATACTTTAGAAACTTATTTATACTTATCAGCAAAAGTTTGTATTATGACTTTGAATTTAGTGCAGGAGGTTGGCAGGAAGATAATACACATAACAATTCTTCTGGTTCTGGTAGCTTATTTTTTCATCCATCAAAGCATGGGCAAGCAAATTGCCCTGCTGTTTCTGGTGGCTTTATTGATAGGGTTTTTGATTTTGGAATACTTGCGGCTTGAGCTGAACTTGAAAATACCCTTTTTCTCGCATTTTATAAGACCCAAGGAGCAGTATAGGATGTATGGGGTCGTTTATTTTCTTTCAGCTACAATCATCTCGTTTGCCGTATTCGATAATAAAATTGCATTAGCAGCATTGCTAATGACGACTTTCGGGGATATGGTGGCTGCAGTAATTGGCAAAAGATACGGCACAACCCTCATATATAGAAATAAGACATGGGCAGGATTTCTTGCAGAATTAGGCACAAACTTAATTGTCGGATTTTTTGTGCTAGACAACATATATGTTATATTGGGTATGGCTTCTGTCGCAACAATTGTGGAAACCATTGTTGATGAGCTTGATGACAATTTGTTAATCCCGCTATTCTCTGGATTTGTTGGACAAGCGATATTGTTTAGCTTGTGATTTTTGCAGCCAACTGCTCTTCTTCAATCGGCTCAACCATCCCAAACATTGACTTCAATCCGGTTTCCAAAGCCGATTCATCACATATCTTATGATGGGTATGTGGAAAGATTATCCATTTCTTATCAAGCTCTGAAAATGGGTTGACAAAAATTATATTTAGGAATTTAAAACCAATTAACTTACCCCAATTTTTTAATATAACCTCAAAATTTTCCTTTGAATTTAGGGTTACAATGCTGAAATAATTTTCATTATTTATTTTTTGTATTATTGAATCAATATCTTCAATTTTAGGAATAATTAAAAAATACTGCTCTCTGTCTTTATATTTAACATATAAGTCAAATCCATTCCTTCCATTCTCAATGGCTTCGATTTTTTTAGAAACAATGTCCTTGTTCTTCACAAAGTTTATCGCCCACTCAAGCAGATAAGAATAAGCTTTATTCTCCATGCAAAATCCATTAGAAGAGTTATTTATAAAATTAACGATTCATCATTGAGATACGTAAATTACTTCTGGCGCCAAACTTCAACATGCGGAACTTCCGAATCATTTAAATTATCGGGTATTATATCATAGGGTATAATCTCAAAAGTATTTGAGCTATCTTGCTTGTCCTGTACCAAAAGCCTGTAGTTGTTTTGATTCCAAATAAAATAAAAATCTTTTATTTTTCTGATTAATCCAGCTTCTTCCAAATTATTCTTTATACCTTGAGCTATATAAGCATATCCTCTTGGGGTAAAGTGGCCCACTTTACGCCCTTTGTCAAATGAAAGCATATTATTCTCCTCTGTAAGGTCGTACGATTCCTTGGCAAAAATGCCTCTGGAATCAACATATGGTATATTTTTTTCCTTTAAGGAGTTTTTAACTTCTTCAATTACTCTGTTTCTTAAAGGCGTAATCGGATTATTATTGGCCTCTGGTATCAGCAACACTAATAAATAAGTATTCTCTTCTTTTGACTTGGAGTTCATTTCATCCAGAATTAGGTTTAATATACCCAATCCATAATCGTACATTTTTTCCTCAATGCCCCCGGCATACCTGATATTGTATATCATATGCTTAAATAAGACGCTTTCTATTTTAGGCGGTTTATAATTTTTGAAAATATCTTCAAGCTTGGGCGGAGGCAAATTAGATATTTCCAGTTTTCCATTTTTTATTTTAAATTTAGGCTTAAATATGCATGGCCTAACTCTCGCTATATCACCCACATAAATGGAGAAAATAACAACATCTGGATGGTAGTTTAATGCATCATATTTCCACCTTAAATACATATTATCAATTCCTGTTCCCCTGATTGCCATATTTAATACCTCAGACGATGGAATCAGTAGCTCTAAAACCGCAGGAAAAGAGAATCTTACTGGAAACTCGTCACCCCAAGCAAATGAGTCGCCCAAAACAACTATCCTTGTGGTATTGGGCGGTTTAATGTAGCTGTAATCCTTAAAACCCCTCATGTGCTGGGAATTAGTCGGGTCATCGTAAAATAAAACCCTTTTGCCGTCTTTCGCGTAATAGATGATATTCCCTTTAAAGTTAGCTACTGGCCGAACACTTGAATAATTCCAGTATTCGTGAAACATAAGCTGCTGCGGGCTAAACCTATTGGCACTGCCGGGATTAATCAATATTCTGTAGGTTTCTCTATTGCACTTCTCTTCTTCATCAATACCTACAACCCAATTTTTTTTAACGTAATAAATCCTCATCACAATCTCGCCTAAAATTAAACTTACTATGATAGCGAGAATAAGTATCATTAAGTTTATCTTAAGAGACCTGTTTTTATTCGGATCAGGTATCGAATATTCTGTCCCTCTGTCAGTATTCTTCGCGATAATTTCTCCTCTCGCCACCATTTCACTTAAATGCTTTTTTAAGAAATCTAATTGCTTCGTCTGTTCGTCACTCTGAGGCTCGTCAAGATAAAAAACCCTACCTTTATTTTCTTTTAGAAAATTCAGTATCTCTTTTTTCAATTCTTCATCAGTTTTTTGCATACATTTGTAAATAAACACATAATTGTGCAAGAGATCTGCGCAAACAAAAGCACTCCAGGAACGGCAAAAGTTATGGAATCGTCATGCATGAGTTTACTCTAATCGTTCTCCACTCTTGGAGCAAGTATAAAGCTCAGCATTACTTTGTCAACTGTCTTGTACTCCAGCTTTAAGGGGTAATCTTTGTTGAATTGTATAACAACATCCTCGCTTAATTTTGAGCCGTTTATCATCTTTTTCAAGTATTCAATGCTGTACTTTGCCTTTACCTTGTCGTCGCTGTTTGTGCTTACCTTTGTTGCCTCATCCTCTTTTATCTCAATCTTAGCTTGGTTTAAGTCGCCTTCTGCCTGCAAGGTAAATTTATTTGGCTCTGCAATGAAGGCAACTGACTCGCCAACAACATCCACATCTGCAATTGCCTCGTTAAGAACGCTTGAGGATGTCTTTATAGTTACTGGAAACTTCAAGTCAGGAACTTTCTGCTCTTTCTCTTCCAATTCAATAATTGGCAAGTTGAAAGTTCTTGTCGTGTTGCTTTTCAAAGTTATTCTCAATCTGTTGTCCTCGCTTAACTCGATAGTTAGCATGTCTTTTTGGGAAGCCCTTCTCAGCACTTGCTTCAGGTTGGCAAGGTTGATAGCAATTTCAGTGTCTTTTTTTACATCATACTCTGTAAAAGAACTGCTTAAAAGCTTGAAAATAACCATTGCAACATTTGCAGGGTCCATTGCAACCATTTCAATTGCATTGGGAGTTATTTTAAATCTTGCTTCATTAACTAAGTCAGAAATAATGGAGATGCTCTCCTTTAAGTAGCTAGGCTCGGCCAAAGTCAATCTCATATTTACCCCCACAAAGAAGTTATCTTATCGTATTTAAATATTTTTGGTTTTAAATCTTTAACCTTTCCCCATTACCCATAATATGCACATTCTCTCCTAGCTTGTAGCCCATATCAACCGCCAAGTCAGCCAATGCATTAGTCATTTCTGCTGTCCCATGTGCTGGAATTATGTGCTTTGGTTTGACTAAATTGATTAAATCCCTTAAATCTTCCCTTGCAGCATGCCCGCTTTGGTGTATGTCCTTGAAAATCCTTACGTTAAAGCTTCTTAAATCTGATTCAAGCTTTTGCCTGTTGGCGATGTTTGTCGGAGTTGGAATTGTTCTGCATGAAAATATTATATGGTCTTCTGGAAAGAACTTGAACTTGAGCTCGCCGTTCATCATCTTTGCAAGGGTTGATTTTGGCTCGCCCTGATGTCCTGTGACAACCATAAGATATTTGCCTCTGTCTTTTGCTATTTTCTTCAGTATCCTTTTTATCTGTCCGCTGAACTTAAACACATCAACCCTGTTTGTAAATTTTGCAATTCCGGTTGCCTCTGCAGCCCTTACATACTTTGCCATTGAGCGCCCCATAAAGACAATTTTCCTGTTCATCTTCCTGCCGAACTCAACAATCGAGTTTAATCTTGCAATATGGGAAGAGAATGTTGTCACAACAACATGCTTGTTTCTTGACTCAATGTCAACCATAACCTCTTTAAGCATCTGCTTTGCAACTGACTCTGAAGGCATCTTTCTTGCATCTGCCGCATATGTTGAGTCGCAAATCAAAGCTAGAACTTTCTGCTTTCCCAACTCTTCCAGTCTTTTGAAATTCGGCTTTTTTCCAAGCGTCGGAAACAAGTCAAACTTGAAGTCGTTTGCATAAAGGATAATGCCTTCTTTTGTGTGCAAAGCAATCATCACAGTATGCGGAGTTGAATGAGTCATATGTATAAACTCAATCTTCACATTGCTTGATGCCTGAAAAAAGGAGTTCGCAGACATACTTCTTATCTTGCTGTTCACTTTTATTTTATCCTCTGTTAAAATCCCTTTCAGCACCTCTGAAGTAAACGGCGTGCACATTATTGGAACTTTGAAATTATTTGCTAAGTACGGAACTGCCCCAACATGGTCCAAATGCGCATGCGTAGGCAGAATCATCTTGACTTTTGATTTCCAGGTGTCGATTGCAGAAACATCGGGAACAGCTCCTGCCTGCATTAACTCTTCGGGGTTGGCGGCAACTAGGTCCTCGTCTTCTGTGTATTTGATGTAATTCTCAAGGTGAATCCCCAAATCAAGAACATAAGCTTCGTCATTAATCTTTATTGCAGTAGAGTTTTTCCCTACTTCATTGTAGCCGCCAATAGTGCAGATTTCAACCATTATTTTTCAGAAAAAAGAAGTTGATTTAAAAAAGTTTGTAAATTAGCGTTGTGAAGGTCGGTTATTACTAAAGTGTTTTAATAAGAAATAAACTGCCAGAGTAATAATTATCCCTAATATCACTATAATAATTATTTTTGGTAATTCTCTAATAAAAGAAAAACCTATATCAAAAAATTGTTTAGGCGTTGTCATTTTAAATATAAATAATAAATGCGGGGAGCAGGATTCGAACCTGCGAAGGCACTAAGCCAATAGATGGCTCGTAAGTACTTCATCAGCCTTTAAGCCTCGTTACTTCAAACTTGAGTTTGGATGTTTTAGCACCTTAATGCCGAAACACTATCCCGTTAAGCCTCTCTTTTTGAGATTTGGCCGCTCCGGCATCCCCGCATTAACTTAGGATTGAATTTAGATTTAAAAACGTTACTGAAAATAAGGTTGAATAAAAAGATACTCAAAAAATAAATTCAATCAGCCTGCGGCAAAAATTTTGATATTAACTTATTATTTCAATCCGTCGTGCTTCGCACGACAATATCTTGGCGCGTCGGCATTCTGCTGTGTAGGTAGCATTACTTCGTGCTCCCCCTCCGCGCAAATCTATTGGTACTGCCAGCGATACTTTCCTGAGCTGGGCTCCCACATCACCTTAGCAGATGCTGGGAAGCGACGTGATTGAATTTATTTTCTAATGTTATTGATTGATAAATTAAATTATCTCAGAAATCAAAAATCTTTCAAGTCAAACTTTTCAACTTGACTTCTATCGAGCTGAGCTCTGCCTCAAGCTTTTCAAGCTCTGTCATCTCTCTTTTCTGCGGTTTCTCCTGCTTTTTCTCTATCTTGGCTTTTTGCTTTTTCTCAGCAACTTTACGCTGTGGAGCTTCCCTGACTGCGCTTGCCCTTAAGTTCGTCTGGGGCAACTTTGCCCTTAAGTCTCCAAGCATCTTGTTTGCCTGCTTAATCAAAACTCGCATATGGTTTATCTTGCTAATCTTTTCATGCCTTAAATGCCTGAATTTCTCGAATCTGTGCAGCAACTCGACTATCTCCTTCAGGGTTTCAAGAATATACCTTCTTGCTTCAGTCGGCTCCCTAACCTGCACGAAAAACAGCTCTTCGCTTTGGCTCTTTTTCTTTACCATGCCTGCTCTGGTTCGAACATTACTTGGTCTATGCTCTCAATCTTTTTCTCAATCTCGCTTATTGCGGTGTTCCATGCCTGCAGCTCTGCATCCTCTTCATTCCGCAAAGAATTTATGCTGCTCAATGTGTCCTTAATCTCCCTAACCTTTGACTTAACCATGTCCAGCACATCCAAAATCTCCTTGTACTCGTCCACCTTTACAAAAACAGGCGCGCCGGTCCTTTGCTCTCTCATTCTAATCACCTTTGAATAAAGTTTTGTCAATGAAAATTAGCTTTCTCTGCAAATCCTCTAGCGAAGATTTTGTCTTTTCAAATGCCTTGTCCTTTGAAACTTTCAAGTTCTCCAGCTTTGCCAATGCCTCTTCTGACTTCCTCAAGTCGCTTCTGACAATATTTATATTTCCCAAAGTTGCCTTAAACCTGTCGACCCTCACATAGATTGTCTTTGGAGTTTTTCCCATAGGTCTTTTCTCCTCTCTGAAAAGCCCTCTCGCTGTCGGCAAACTTGGCTCAGCTTCCATTTTAGGCGCTTCAGTTTGAGTAGCTGGCTCGGGTATTGTGAATTTTGGCTCTGGTATTGCTGTGCGTGCAGGCAATTCAGGCGAAATTTGCTCTGTCTCCGGCTCCAAAGGAGGCAGCTCAAACTCCCCATTTTCCATTTTCAGCTCTGGAAAATCGAATTTAGGCATCTCTAAATCAGGAAACTTTTCCTCTTCTGCTTCAAATCTCGGCATCTCTTCTTGGGGTGCAGAAATTTTTTCTCTTTCAAGCTCTGGCAATTCAGGAAGCTCTGGCAGATTCTCTTCAAAACCCTCCAATGGCGGAGGCGCAGGAGGCAAATCTAGCTCATCTAAGCTTTCCTTCTTCTCCCTCTTTAAGAACTTCAAAAATCCCACTTAAACGCACCCTGTTGAATATACAAAGCAGTATTTATTAAAACTTTTGTTAGCATTCTTAAATAGTAATTATTTAAAAACAAATCTCCACAAAAAATAAATAAATTGAGTCAAATAAGCATTAAAATGAGGATAATAATTCTTTTGTTGGTTTTTATGGTGTCAATGCAATATGTTGTTGCACAGCAGCAATGCGATTACGGGATTGAGATTCTTGTTGGTGGAGAAGAGTTTGAGCAGGAAGATTTCAAATGGCGCATGAAAGCAACAAAGATTGAAGGAATTCCTACAAACATAACTGGAACAGCAAAAATAGAAAATTCCGATGGTAAGACAATAAAAAGCTACAAGCCATGGACTTCCCAGCCAATATCAAAGCAAAAAACTTCAAACGAATATACTCCAAACTTAAAGCCCGGAAATTACGAAATAAGTGCTGAAATCAATGTTAATTGTGATGATACAAACAAAGATAATAACAAGGACGAAAAGAAGATTGAAATTAAAGGCGAAGCAAAAGAGACTAAAAGTCAGAATAGCAAAAATAATGAGGTAAAAGATGAAACTACCGCTGAAAACCCTAATAAAAAACAAATTCAAACAAAGTCAAAAACAACTCAAAATACCGTGACAAAACCTGCTAAAGATGAGGGAGCAGATAATATAATTCAATTAAAAGATAAAGACAATAAAAATCAAATAAAACCAATAACCTCTGACACCATTAAAAGTACAAAAAATCAAGAAATAGTATATATATCAAGCAACGAAAAAGCAAAAAACCTGATACTTGTCTTTCTTCTAACCTTGTCAATTCTACTCAACATAGTGCTTATATGGAGAAGATAGTCTATATAAATAGTTTAATAATTAAATAGCTCAAGCCGCCAACAAGCGCCGACATGGGTATTGTTAAAATCCAAGCTCGCAATATATTTCTTGCAATACCCCATCTTACTGCTGATACCCTTTTTAAAGCTCCAACACCCATTATAGAACCAGATATTATATGTGTAGTGCTTACTGGAATCCCCAAAATTGTTGAGCCTATAATGACAGACGCTCCTGCAGTTTCTGCACAAAAACCATTCACAGGCTGAAGCTTTGTTATTCTCATTCCCATTGTTTTTACAACCTTCCAGCCCCCTACCAAAGTGCCAAGTGCTATTGTTGTATATGACAAAAGAATAACCCAAAATGGAATATAAAACTCTTTTCCTAAAAGACCTGCGCTAAACAGCAGAATTGAAATAATGCCCATTGTCTTTTGAGCATCATTTGTGCCGTGCCCTATGCTATAAACAGATGATGATAAAATCTGGAGTTTTCTGAAATATTTGTTGACTTTGAAAGGCTCTGCTTTTTTGAAAATGTGAAACATAAGCAATTGAAACAAAAAGCCACCCATCATACCCAATATTGGTGCTACAAAAATAAAAATTACAACCTTAGCAACACCTGAAAATATAACTGCTTTAAGCCCAGATGCGGCAATAGCACTTCCAATATAACCTCCTATTAAAGAATGGCTTGCTGAAATTGGAAGTCCGAAGTAAGTTGTAAGATAAACCCAAAAAACAGCTCCTATTAAGCCTGCTAAAATGACATAAGAGTTAACTGCACTTGGCTCTATTAATCCTTTTCCAATCGTTGTGGCAACAGCAACACCAAACACAAAAGCGCCGATAAAATTGCCAATTGCTGCCAGAAGAACAGCTTGGCGCATATTCATAACTCTTGTTGCGACAATAGTAGAGATAGAATTTGCAGCATCGTTAAGTCCATTGCCAAAATCAAATATCAAGGCAATAATAACAGCAACTATAACAACAAGGGGAACTTCAAGCATGCTTTACCACTATGGTTTCTATAACATGAGTTATATCCTCACATTTGTCTGTAATCTCCTCCAAAAGCTCATAAATTTCTTTGTATTTTATTATGTCTATAGAATTCTTATGATAATGAAACAAATCAGACAATGCACTATGATAAACATCATCTGCTTCATTCTCTAAGCTGTGTATTTTTATATATTGTTCTTTCATATCCTTTAATTTCCTTAAGTCCGAGATACTTTTGTTCAATTCACTAACCGAACTTAAAATCAAGTCAGTCAATTTAGTGATATATTCATCTATTCTTTCAACGCTCAGAAGCACAAATCTTAAAGCGACCGCATTAATAAGATCTATTACATCATCAAGTAGCACAGCCATACGATGTATGTCTTCCTTGTCAATTGGCGTTACGAAAGTTTTGTTTAATTTGTCAATCATCTTATGGGTTATTTCATCACCTTTACGCTCAATGTTCTTTATTATTTGAGTCTTTGCCTTTCTTTCACTTCTATCAAATTTAGAATAGTTATCTACAAAAGTTTTCAATTCTTTGGCCCCTTCAAGAGCATTTTCTGCTTGTTCTGTTAGCATTTCAAAGAACTTATCCTCTTTAGGAACAAGCCAATGCATTATATTTACCATATTATGAATTTCCTTAAGAGTTGTATAAATAAGTTTCGTTAACCAATAGTAGGAAACATTTTTAAACAAATTTCGTTTCTGATGAGCCATGGCAGAGGCAGAAAAGCAGGGGCAGCACGCTCATATAAGGTGCAGGACTATAATTGAAGTGCTGGGCAAGCCAAAAGAGTATGTGGAGGATTCATTAAAGGAGTATATAGAGCATATCAAGCAGGATTCTGAGCTTGTTATTTTGAATGAGGACTATTCAGAGGCAAAAGAGCAAGGCAAGCTTTGGAGCAAGTTTGTAGAGCTTGATTTGGTTATAAAAGGCACAAAAAAGTTGATAGCTTTCTGCTTTGATTACATGCCCTCCTCGCTGGAGGTTTTAAAACCTGAAAACTTCACATTGACAAACCCAGAGCTATCAAATTTTTTGAATGACTTGCAGGCAAGATTGCACAATGTTGATATGATAGTCAAGCAACAAAAGGCAGAGAATGATTTTTTAAGGCACAATATGAACGCAATACTGCATAATGCCGTATTAATTTGTCTAAAAGTAAGCAAACTCACGCTGGAACAGCTTTCACAAGTCACAGGAGTTGACAAAAAAGAACTTGAAATCTTTATCGATAAACTCGTTAAAGAAAACAAAATTAAAAAAGAAGGCGAAATATACACTTTGGTATGATGGCAGAGCTAAAAAAGCCAAGCGTGAAAAGCAAGGTAGAAGCAATACTTTTCTCAACAGGGCACAGGATAAGCTTGGATGAGATAAGCAAGCTTAGCCGTTCCAGAAAAGAGGATATTCTTAATGCGCTTAAGGAACTCCAGCAGGAGTATGATGCCAAGCAGTCATCCTTAATGCTTGTTGAAGAGGGGGATTACTGGAAGTTCACAGTTAGGGATAATTTCATACCTATTGTCAGAAAGATTGTGACAGAAACAGAGCTTACAAAAACCGTGCTTGAAACTTTGGCGGTGATAGCATTCAAATATCCAATTCTTCAATCAGATTTAATAAAAATCAGAACAAATAAGGCATACGACCATCTTGTCGAACTGGAAAAATCTGGCTACATTTCAAGGCAGAAACACGGTAGAACTAACCTAATAAAACTGACTGAAAAATTTTTCAGGTATTTTGACTTGACAGAAGAAAAGCTAAAGGAGCAGTTTAGGGACTTTGATAGCATAGCAAGGGCAATAAAGGAAAAAGAGGAGGAAGTTGAACAAATAAAGGAAGAGCAGCGAAAGAAGGCAGAAGAATTGAAAAAAGAGGATGAAAAGATAAAAAAGGAAATAGAGACTTTAGATGAATCAGAAGAAAAGTTTGAAATTCCTCTGGAGACGTATGAAGCAAAGCCAAAAGAGACGATTTCTGAAGAATTTCAGCAGGAAGGAAATCTGATTATCGAGAAGGAAAAATTAGGGGAGATGGAAATTGTCGAGGAAGAGGAAAAAATAAAATCCAAAAAAGAAGAAACGCATATTAAAGAAACAGAAACAACGCAACCTCCAGAAACCCAATCAACTGAAATCCAACAAAAAACAGGGCAACAAACTAAAGTCAAAAAATCAAAAAGAAAATCAGAAGGCATTAAACTAACCCCAGAAATGGAAAAAATTGTTGAAGAGAAGACAGAGAAAATATTACATCCAGAAAACCAACCAAAGGAAGAAAGCAAGGAGCTCTAATTTATTGTTTGAAAAAATAATTTTAATTGAAATTGCCTTATTGGCAAGGGCAAGAAGCACAAGTATATCAACTAAAGGAAAACTTTAACAAAAACATCCCCATATAAAAAATCTTCAATCTGTTGCTTTGCAACAACATTTAGTGCTCGAGTGACTTGTGAGCGAGTTCGCTGTTGAATGCGAGCTTGCGAGCATTCTCGCAAGCAGGTCGAGCTCACTCGCATGTCACACGCTGTCTGCCACACGCTCGGCTTCGCCTATACATTCAATAAATATTTAAAAAAACCAAAATCAAATCAAACTAAAATGTTCCTTCTTCAATGCCCGAAATGCAAAAACAGGATGAAATACCAGAGCAAAGACATTTATCTTACAGGCAAGAAGAAAAAGTGTGTTTATTGCAACCATGCGTTTTCTGTGAACAAAGCTATAATTAAGAAAGTGTGACTTTTTTTCCATATTGAAATTTTCAGTATAGAAAATAATACAAAAACACAACAAATATAAAGCCTAAAACATATCAATTTATAGACGATAAAGTGCTTATGAAATTCTCAAAAAAATGACATCAGAAAATGAGCAAAAATTAGGTACGAGAATAGTACCTAGAATCATCCAGGATGAGATGAAGCAGAGCTATCTTGATTACTCAATGTCTGTGATAGTTGGCAGGGCTTTGCCTGATGTTAGAGATGGACTTAAACCTGTTCACAGGCGTGTTTTGTTTACGATGTGGGAGATAGGTTTGCTTCATAATAAACCATTCAAAAAATCTGCAAATGTCGTAGGAAATTGTATGGCTCGTTTTCACCCCCATTCTGATGCAGCTATTTACGACACCCTAGTCCGTTTAGCGCAAGACTTCTCAATGAGGTATCCTCTTGTAGATGGGCAAGGCAATTGGGGTTCAATTGACGGAGATCCAAGCGCAGCAATGCGTTACACAGAATGCCGCTTGACAAAACTAGCAGAAGAGATGCTTGAGGACATTGACAAGAAAACAGTTCGCTTTATCCCAAATTTTGACAACAGCACAACAGAGCCAATTGTTTTGCCTTCCAAATTGCCAAACCTCCTTATTAATGGCAGTTCAGGAATCGCAGTTGGAATGGCAACAAACATTCCACCCCATAACATTGGGGAAGTCATAGACGCTGCAATAAAACAAATCAACAATCCAAATATAGGCGTAGAAGAAATAATGCAAATAATACAAGGTCCTGATTTTCCTACAGCTGCCTTAATCTGCGGCAAAGCAGGCATTAAAGAAGCATACTCTACTGGAAGAGGCAAAATTCTTGTAAGAGCAAAAACAACAGTACAGCAGGACAAAAACAAATCTATAATTCTTGTCAATGAAATTCCTTTCATGGTGAACAAGTCAGAGCTTCTTGAGGAAATGGCAGATCTTGTCAGGGACAAGAAAATCGTTGGAATTTCTGACTTGAGGGATGAAAGCGATAGGCATGGCATAAGAATATTAATTGAACTAAAAAAAGATGCAGACTCTAATGTTGTGCTTAATCAATTGTTCCAGCACACAAGAATGCAGACAACATTTGGCATAATAATGCTTGCTCTAGTCAATAATGAGCCGAAAATTCTTAACATAAAGCAGCTCATTCACTATTACATAGAGCATAGGAAAGATGTTGTAAGAAAAAGAACCTTGTTTGACTTGAACAAGGCGCAGACAAGAGCCCACATTCTTGAAGGATTGATGATAGCACTAGCAAATATAAATGATGTAATTAAGCTAATTAAAGAAAGCAAATCAGTCGAAACTGCCAAGGAAGCATTAGTTAATAATTATAACTTGACAAATGAGCAGGCAGTCGCAATCCTTGAAATGAGATTGCAGAGGTTAACCTCTCTTGAGCAGGAAAAGATCAGGCAGGAGCATTCTGATTTGCTAAAATTGATTGAGGAATTAAAATCAATATTGTCAAACCCGCAGAAAATACTTGATATAATAAAGAAAGAATTATCGGAGTTGAAAGAAAAATACAATGATGCAAGAAGAACGCAAATCATAGAGCTTGAAAGCGTCGAGCTTGAGACAGAGGACTTGATTAAGGAAGAGGAGATGGCGATAACAATCACAAATTCCGGCTACATTAAAAGAATTCCGCTTCAAACGTATAAATTACAGCATCGCGGCGGCAAAGGAGTAATTGCAGCGGCAACAAAAGACGAAGATATTGTAAAGGACATTTTTGTTGCAAGCACACATTCTTACATTTTATTCTTCACAAACAAGGGAAAGGTTTACTGGCTGAAGGTTTACAATATCCCAGAAGCGAGCAGACAGGCAAGAGGCAAAGCTATTGTTAATCTTCTCGAGCTTCAGAACGATGAAATAGTAACTGCCTTTGTACCTGTTAGAAATTTTGACAACCAGCATTATTTGATTTTTGCAACAAAAAAGGGCACTGCCAAGAAAACAGAGCTTATGGCCTACAGCAATCCTAGAAGGCATGGAATTGTTGCAATAACTCTTGAGCAGGGGGATGAACTGATAAATGTTGAGCTTACTGATGGCAACCAGCAGATAATTCTTGCAACCAAAAATGGGCTGGCAGTTAGATTTGAAGAAAAAGGCGTAAGGCCGACTGGAAGGTCTGCGCAAGGAGTTAGAGGAATTACTCTGAAGGACAATGATGAAGTCATCGGCATGGTTGTTGCATCCGATGAAAAGACATTGCTCAGCGTGACAGAAAACGGCTATGGCAAAAGAACTCCGATTTCTGAGTACAGGCTGATTAACAGGGGCGGCTCAGGAGTCATCAACATTCAATGCAGTGAAAGAAACGGCAAGGTTGTAAATATTTGCCCTGTAACAGGCAATGACGATGTTTTGTTCATCAGCAAAAATGGAATTATCATAAGAGTCCCGGCAAAAGATATTTCTATAATTGGAAGGAATACGCAAGGTGTCAGGATCATGAAACTGGAAGCAAATGATAAGGTTGTAAGTGCTGTCAAGGTTGCAAGGGAGAATAATCATAAACAGGAATAACAAAAACCCAAACCTTTTTATAAGCTTAGATTTGATTTCTAAAGTTATAAAACATTTAATTAAATAATAATTCAAAACCTGAGAGCGACTTTGAGATGTAAGCATGATTAAAGTAATCCGCTTTTAATGATGCACTATAAAGTTCAGCGATTAAGTGCAACAATCACTGCGGGGCACCCATGAATGCTGGGCAGTTATTGGGTCGCCTCGTGATTGAATTATTTTTATTTGTTATATAATTAAAAATAAATGTAAAAATATCGTACAATGAAAAACATCAAAGCATTGCTTAGCGAAATTTTAGAAGAAATCCAGCCAGACAAGAATTATGAGAAAGAAATATTCAGCAAACTGAACTCAATAGTCAAAAAAATCAATCAAAACCAGAAACATATCAAGGCAATCCTAGGCGGCTCAGGGGCAAAAGGCACTTGGCTAAAGACGTTTGATGCAGATATCTTCATATTATTTGATTACAACAAATTCAAGAATAAAAGTGATAAATTATCAGATTTTCTTGAAAAAATTCTGAATAAGAAATTCAAGAATCTCAAAAGATTGCATGGCTCCCGAGATTACTTCCAGATAAGGCAAGGCAACTTTACTTTTGAAATAGTTCCAATCCTAAAAATAAGCAAAGCAGAGCAGGCAAAAAACATAACAGATGTCAGTCCTTTGCACTCAAAATGGGTTCTTAAGCACAAAAAGGTAGTCAACGAAATGAAACTGACAAAGCAGTTCTGCCAGGCCCAGAATGTCTATGGCGCAGAAAGCTACATAAGGGGATTTTCCGGCTATGTATGCGAAATATTAACGGTTTATTATGGTTCTTTCTTAAACTTGATTAAAAACGCAGCCAAATGGCAGGATAAATTTGTGATTGACGTTAACAGATATTATAGAGGCAAGGACATTTTCAAGCTAGTCAATACTTCAAAACTAGTTTCTCCATTAATAGTAATAGATCCTGTGCAGAAAGACAGGAATGCAGCAGCTGCTTTAAGCATTGAAAAGTTTGAGGTATTCAAAAAAGCCGCAAGAGGATTTTTAAGGCACCCGTCAAAGGAATTTTTCGTTAAAAAAGATATTTTGCAAGAGTTTTTAAAGCAAAAATCAAATAATAAAAAAATAATAGTGAAAGCAACTCCATTAACCGGAAAAATCGATGTTGTTGGCGGCAAGCTGTTGAAAATTTATGAATTTTTGAATGAAGAATTTAAAAAACACAACTTCAAGATAATCAATTCTAATTGGGAATGGAATAAAAAAGATGATGCATCATTTTATTTCCTATTTGACAAAAAGCCATTGCCAAAAACCACAGAAATTGAAGGTCCCCCTATAAAGATAAAGCAACATGCTGATAATTTCAGAAAGCGGCACAAAAGAACATTCATAAAAAACAATAAAGTATATGCCACGGAAAAAAGAAAGTTCATCTTGCCGGAGCAATTATCGAAAAATCTAATAAAAAATAAATCCATTAAAGAAAGGTGCAAATCTATAAAAATTGAAATTCTCTAAAATGCAGGCAGTAATATTGGCAGCAGGAAAATCGACAAGAACCTATCCATTGACATTGACGAAGCCAAAACCATTGCTGAAAGTTGCAAACAAGACATTGTTAGAGCATAATCTGGATAGCCTAAACCATATTGTTAATGAAGCAGTCATTGTTGTTGGTTACAGGAAAAACATGATTAAAAAGCATCTAGGGAAAAAATACAAAAATATCAAAATCAGGTATGTTGAGCAAAAAGAGCAGCTTGGCACAGCTCATGCGCTGTCTGTTGTTGAGACATACGTAAAGGGCAGATTTGTTTTGATGATGGGAGATGATATTTATTCGAGAGAAGATATTAAAAACTGCATCAAGCATAGATATTCTTTATTGACAACAAGAGCAAAGAATCCGCAGAATTTTGGAGTCGTTATCGAAAAAAACAACATCCTAATTGATTTTGTTGAAAAGCCAAAGCACTTCATTTCTGACTTGATAAGCAATGCATTCTATTCATTAAATAAAGAAATATTCACATATATAAAGCAAATAAAAAAATCAGGAAGAAATGAGTTTGAATTGCCGGATGCCGTTAAATTGCTTGCAAAAGAGGAAAAAATTCACTGCATCAGGAGCAAAAAATGGCTGCCAATAGTATATGCATCAGATTTGCTGAAAGCAGACAAAGCATTAAGAAAAAACAAAAACAGTATTGGGAAAAATTCAAAAATTTATGAAAAAATAAGAAATTCGAGCATTGGAAACAACTGCATTATAAAAGGCATTGTCAAAAACTCAATAATAATGGACAAAACCGTTGTTGATAAAAACTCAATTGTTGAAAATTCCGTTGTTGGAGAAAATGTCAGTATTGATGGAAAGGCATTTAATTCTATCATAGCGGACAATGTTAAAATTAAAAATTCAACAATAAAAAATTCAAAAATCTGGCCGAATAAAATTATAGAAAATAAAACTATAGAGCATGATGTTCAATGATTGTTGAAAAGCTTGTTGAGTTTATAGTTGCAGGCATATCATTCGGCGGCTATATCGGTATAACAATTTTAATGGCTCTCGAAAGCATGATTGCTCCTGTGCCTAGCGAGGTTGTTATGCCCTTTGCCGGCTACTTGGTTTTGCAGGGCAGGTTTGATTTTTGGCTTGCGCTTCTTGCAAGCAGCATGGGCTCTATTTTCGGCTCTCTCTTGTCGTATTACATAGGCTTTTATGGAGGCAGGCCTTTTATTTTGAAATTCGGAAAATATTTTCTGCTTGAGGAAGAGCATCTCGAGTTCACAGAGAAATGGTTTAAAAAGCAGGGTGACAAGACAATTCTTGTAAGCAGGTTTGTCCCAGTTGTGCGGCATCTTATCTCGATACCGGCAGGCATAGCAAGGATGCCGATGCGCAAATTTATTATATACACTTTTGTCGGAGCAACTGCATGGAACTGGATATTGCTTTATGCAGGCTTCAGGCTTGGCTCGCACTGGGACAAGATACATGAGTTTTCAAAAGAATTGGACATAGTATTTATCATAGCAGTTGTATCGTTTTTAGTTTACTTTGTTTGGAAGCACCACAAGAGGAGAAATGAAAAAGGCAAGAATAAGTGAATTTCGTTTGCTGGCGCTTGCAATCTTGATTTTGGCTGTTTCTTACTATTTAGATAATCAAGTCAGTCTTTATTTCAAGGACACAGATTCTATAACCTTCAAAACAATCTTTGGCGTAGTCACAAATATGGAATTTATTTTTGTTATAATAATTTTAACACCTTCAATCCTGCTGCATAAAAAGAACAAAAAATCAATTTATCTGCTCTGGCTTACAGCATTTATCTCATTTGTTTTGGCTTTTATTTTAAAGTTGATTGTGCTCAGAGACAGGCCAGCAGATGTGTTGATATTTCCATTTACAAATATAATTGATTATTCTTTTCCGAGCATGCACGCCATGATTGTTTTTTCTGTATTGCCTTTATTGGCAAGTTCTCTACCAAAATACAGGCATTTCTGGGTTTTGTTTGCCTTTGCTGTTGCTTTCAGCAGAGTCTATTTCAGGTTTCATTTCTTGAGCGATGTTGTTTTTGGGGCATTAGCAGGTTATTTTATTGGAAATTGGCTGTTTGATTTGCACAAAAGAGGAAAAGTATGGAAATAATCAAATTTGAGCTTAGAAGGCAGCTTTTTCATATGATTTTAGGCATCTCCATTGTCATATTGCTTATGTATGGGTTTCTTAACAAGGAAATCATTCTGATGGCAATAATAATTGGACTGATTCTGTCTTACTTAAGCAGAAAGACAAGAATTCCAGTGATTTATGAACTGCTTGATATGTTTGAGCGAAAAGAAGACGTCAAAGAATTTCCAGGCAAGGGAATAATATTCTATCTCATTGGAGTTTATATCTCATTATTATTGTTTTCAAAAGACATTGCAATGGCATCCATTATGGTGCTTGCTTTAGGAGACTCGGTAAGTCATTTGTTTGGCCTGCATTTCGGCAAAACAAGGCATCCATTGTCAAAGACAAAATTTCTTGAAGGCACGATTGCCGGCTTTGTAGCTGGCTTTATAGGCGCTTTGCTGTTTCTGCCATGGCTTGAGGCATTCTTCGCTTCATTGGCAGCAATGATTGTTGAGGCAATTGAAATAAAGATAGGCACAGCACAGGTAGATGATAATTTGATAGTGCCTTTAGTTGCTGGTGCTGTTGTTTGGATTGTTAGACTATTATAAAATCAATATAACAAAATAAAAAATTTAAATCAACCAACAAGCGACCCATTTACTTCTATAAACCAAAATGGATATCTCGCAGTTCTTATTGCACTTGATTGCTACGATAGATAGTGCGTCTGTCAAAGCAGGTCTCCTTTTTCAGTTTTAGAACCCAAAGGAAGCTCTCGTTTTTGTTTGAATTAATTGAATTGTTTTTTATTATTGAATCTAAAAGTCGCTCATATTTATCAATAAATTTGAAAGAAGATAGTATTGTTTGATAATATTTCATTGGATTTTCCAACCTAAAAACCACAAAGTTTAAATAAAAGTTACTTCAGGAGAGTAGATATGGCTAAAAGAGGGCTTGTTATTTTTGGTTTTCTTGTAATCTTGACTTTGATAGCTATTGGTTGTGCGAGTGGAGGTGGCACAGACCCTAAAAAGGACGCTGCAAATCAAGAAGCACAAAGGAGAAATTCTACAGCAGTAGTTAACGAAACAATGAGATATAACCTAAGTGTTTGCTCCGCAGGTGCGGTTTGTGCGCAGGATGGAATAAATTGCCAGAGCTTTGGACTGGCTACAGACCCAACCGCATGCAGTAAAGCACCGACATTAACCTGTGTCTGCCCAGAACAGACAGCTTGCATATTGTCAAAGAATTCAACTGCTCAGGGTAAAAACACGCCCTCAATAACTATCCATACGGGCAGATGCCTAACCGCTAAGGATATAACAAACGCTTCATAAGTGTAGAGTCAAACTAAATCTACTTTATAAACTTCATTTTTATTTCCATTCTTATCTTCACAAGCAAAATAAACTCTGGAAGCATTTTCCAGAGCAAATATATTTGCATCGCATCTGTAAGAGCCCAATGGACTATTAACATTATAAATTATGTCGCTTTCCTTAGTTGTGCAGTTTATAGCGTTCATATTGGCAAACGAACCGTCCGAGAACGAATACCTGCAGGAATTAAACGGCTCATTTACAAATATTGAAAAGTCATTATTTGCATTTTTTTGAATTTTGTTTTTTGCTCTAACCTCTAATATTTCAGGAGCAATATTATCAATAACCAACTCTTTTGTATTCACTTTCATTATTGTTTCCTGGCTTTTAATGCCTTGCCTGTCAGAGCACCGTATAAACAAATTATAAGAATTCAACCTAGTAAAATTAGAGGATGGAAACCTAAGCGTAACATTATAGCTTGTCTTGTACTCATAATCATTAAGAAGGATCTCAGGCAATGGTATTGCAGCATTTTCAATTGCACTCTGGCTTATTGTTGGAGGAAACAAGCTGAGCTTGCACCTTGTTAGTTTTGTTGTTTCAAACACAAAGCTGAGTGGCTGATGTACTTGTATTGTTTCTTTAACCACATATTCCTTGGCATTAAAGCTAGTGCTTTTCCTTTGCGTGAATTTGAAATCATTTTTTGCCTCGTCCAGCAATACTATAGGGGGGGTTAAGTTTCCAATAAATCCGCTGACACAACTGTTGTTATGGCTTAAAAACTGGCAATTCTTGCCAAGACTCTTGCACCTGTACTCTGTGCAGGGATAAAGCTTTGAGTTATGGCATAATGCGCAGTTTCCAGTTAAAGGAGCCTGCCATAAATCACATACTGCATAGTTTCCTCCTGAACCTCTTTCAACAGATGCAGAATCACTTAAAGCATTGAAATACAGGCTTGTCCTTACTGCAAACTCATCTCCTCTTTTAGTGAATCCATTATCGAGATAAGCCCATTGCTTTGGCACAATATCCTTGTTGTAATATCCAAACTGCGTAATTTCATCTGCAAAATTCCTTTTATTCCCGCAATCGCCGCTCTTCTGGCAGTACAGCAGTGCAGAATGCCCCCATGTTTCAGGAAACTCATTTCCAAACTCATCTTTGTCAAAGCTTGCATAATTGCATATTGCCTTGCCATTTCCTTCCCAGAACTTAAAGCCAGGAGGCACTTCTGGATGGCATTTTAGGTTTGTATGCAGGTAGTCAGCCCAGTAGCAATCTCTGTATCTTTCATCTTCGCATGACTCTTGATTGTTTTGTAGCGCACAATCATACCATCTGTTTACCCTGCATAACCCTTTCTGATAGAATTTATCATAAACTCCAATATAACCCTCTGTGCAAAGCTCTTCCCTGAAATCCCTGCACTCCTCAATATATTCCTTGCCTTGTATACATGAATGCAGATAATGCCTTGTCCCAACATAGTCAAGCCCCTTTCCTGCAATACTTTCATAGCTGCACCATGACTCGCCATGCCTTTTGCTCTGCCCTGAAAAATCGTCCTTTGCATAGTTGTAAGTTGATTTGCACCCCCAGTTATTGCAGTTCGCTTTTGCGCATCTGAAGTCATTTTTGTAGAACACTCCATTGCTTGACTTGCATTCCTTTTCGTTTGTCAAACCGCAGTTGTCTACATCGCCTTCCTTCCTCACACAGCAGCCTTCAGCATCTGTCTTTAGATTTTTTGGGCATTCACAATTAATGTTCTTTTCGTAATTGCCAGTGCACTTTATTGGATTCACATTTTTAAAGCATGTATTGTCAATTTTGTTTGTGCAGCATCCATATACGTTATCAAACTTTAAAACTTCTTTCCCAGCAGTGTCTTTGCCTTTTATTGCAAACTGAAAAACCAAGCCATTCTTATCATCGGATTTTCTCATGACATAAACAATGTCAGGATATGGCTTGTGCTTCTCAACTATAATCTTGTCATGCTTTAGCATAAAATCTTCCTTGTCGAAATAACCGAAAGCAATTTCCTCATTCAAAATATCAATGGCAGCAGCGTAAAGCTCGCCAAAAGAAGAGTCAAGTCTTGCGCTGAATTCATCAAAATCTATGGCATTTGAGCCAAGCCTGAATTTCAAAGGATAATTTAATTTGACTATGAGGTTGTCTTTGTTGATGCCTACACTCACCTTTTTTTCTTCTTCAGAAATCTCATAGTCTTTATCCCTGAACACATCTAAATTTATGCAATGCTTTAAATCCTCTTTGATTGCACTTGATAATGCATTTTCCATGTCATGTTTCAAAAGCAGATTGTTCTCGTACCCTACACCAGTTTTATAAACAGCCAGCGCATTCAAATTTACATTATCCCAATAAATCCCAGAGCCATTAAAGGAGCCGCCCCTTTTTGCAAGCTCAGAAGCAATAGAAGAAGACACTTGTGAAAGGCAATTCTGCACATATTCCCTTATTGCAATCCTGTCTGCATTTATTCTGCTTGTATCTTCAACAACGTCTTTGTTTTCCCGCATGAATTTTGATGCGTAAATGAATAAGGCAACTATAATAACCACTACAATGCCAAGCACCATGAACATTGTAATCTGTGATTTCTTCATTTTAACCCTGATTTGCTTTTAACGAATTGCACGCTTCTCTTTGGTAAGAATCAACAATATGCTCACAGGCACCATAAACTCCTTCCAGGGCAAGGCTGGCATAGCAGCCATCTCTTGTTGTTATGTCTTGTATTTTTGCACAATACTCCTTGTTTTTTGTTTTCTCGGCAATGCCGGAATAGCATTTGTCTTTCGAACTTGTATCCAATGAATCGCACATCTGCAATGCCTGATTTTGATTTTGCTCGCTTGAATCAATAATCTCAAGAATTTTAGATTCCTCAGTTTTTGTTATTTCTATAGATCCTTTGGCAGTCTGTTCATCAAAAATTTTGCTCGAACTGGCAATCTCCCCACTTTGAAGTATGCTGAATCTCGCAATAGAAATCTCAACTTTATCGCCGCATTTTAACTTTGCCCTTAAAATATGCTCTCCTGGCAATAATCTGCTTAGCGCCAAACTTTTTGCTCTGGAATCATCGCCATTTAATCTTATGTCTTCGCTCTCGCTGATAACAACACTTACATCACTAAGCCTGAATATTTCATAATGAAAAACGCCATCGCATTTTTTGTTGTAGTACAAACTTGCTGAAAAATCAAGAGATTCGTTGCTGTAGAGATTTGTCTTTTCCAAAACCAAGTCCAGTCTTAAATCATCTTTCTCTTTTTTCTGGCTTTTGAAATACATAAAAAATAAAATTCCAGATACGACAAAAATAAAAATTACTAATGCTATCAAGTATAGATTGCATTTCTTACTATTGAACATTCCCGCCATCTTTTTTGATTAAATATAAGGAGTATAGTATATAAATTTAATCAATACTTTTATAAACGTATATCATTTAATCCATTGCTTTTAAAATGCTAAGCGAACAGCTAAAGGAAATCTTCCTCAAAGATAAAGATACATTTACAGACATATTGGGGCAGGAAAATGCAAAGCAGGGCATAAAGTCAGCTTTGCTCATGAACAGGCACATAATCATAGTAGGCGCTCCAGGCATTGGCAAGACGACTCTGGCAAAGAACATTGCAAAGCTTCTGCCAGACATTGAGATTGTTGATGGCTGCAGCTATCACTGCACTTCAAAAGAGCCAATCTGCCCATCCTGCAAAGCCAAAGCAAAGTACAAAACAGCAAAATTGCTAGGGGCAAAAAGATTTGTAAGGATACAGGGCAGCCCTGATTTGACAGTTGAGGACTTGCTTGGCGACATAGATCCGATAAAAGCATTAAAGTTCGGGCCTTTAAGCTTGGAGGCGTTCACTCCTGGAAAAATATTCAAAGCCAACAACGGCATTTTGTTCTTTGACGAACTTAATAGATGCCCTGAAAAGCTTCAAAACTCTCTGCTGCAAGTTTTGGAAGAAAGAAAAGCAACAATTGGCAGCTATGATGTTGATTTTGACATTAATTTCATCTTCATAGGGACAATGAACCCAGAAGACACTTCAACAGAAAAGCTTAGCGATGTTCTGCTTGACAGGTTTGACATTATTTATATGGACTATCCTGAAAGCATAGAGATAGAGAAGAAAATTGTTTTGACTAAAGGCAAAAAAACCGCAAATGTGAGCGATGAATTGCTAAATTTAATGGTTTACTTCATAAGATTGCTCAGGCAGGATGATAAGCTTGAGAAAAAGCCAAGCGTCAGGGCTTCCATCGGCTTGTATGAAAGAGCCCAGTCAAATGCCCTGCTTAAAGGCAGGAAAAATGTCCAGTTTGAAGATGTAAAGGATGTGCTTGTTTCTGTTTTATCACATAGGATAAGGTTAAAGCCCTCTGTAAGATATCTTGAGAGCATTGAAAACTACATAAGCGAGCAGTTCCACAAAAATGTGGAAGCAGCAAAATGGCAGAACCATTTGGAACAAGAGCAAGAAGCTGGTGATTACCGGTAGCCAAAAGCTTGAAATCAAAGAACTAAGCAAGGCAGAGGAGTTAAGCGGCAAACTTCAGTTCCAGCAGCTTGAAGACAAGTTCATGCATTCAGTTCTCGAAAATGATAGAAAAATCATAGATAGCGGAAAATTAATCAGCGACGCAATCAATCAAGGCATGAGTTCTTTTAGCCCTGACTTGATGTTTGAGCAGCTTGTCAAAAACTATACAATGGCAAAGCAGATTTATGGCGAGTCAATCATAAGGTTAGTTTCTGGCTACGAGCCGGATTATATAAAGAAAAACATAGGCATCCCCGAATTTCAAAAAGAGTTGAAGGAGAGAATTCAGCAGAAGATGGAAGATTTGAAGGAAGAGGGATTTTTGCTTAAGGACGATACTTTATCTGAGAAAGGAGTGGAGCTTGCTTCCCTTGTTTTATATTTTGAAGAATTGGATAAAATTATTCCAAAAGGCATTATCGGAGAAAAGATAAGCAAAAAAACCTTCATTTACGGCGAGAAGGAAAATGCAAGATTGTACAAGAAAGGCGACAGGTACAGGGACATTGCTTTAAAAAAATCCATCAAGCTTGCAATAAGGAGAGGGCACAGCCATTTTGATGAGAAAGATTTGGAAGTATATGAAAAGCAGAGCAAAGGGCAAACTTACCTTGTTTATGCGCTTGACGCATCTGGCTCGATGAAAGGCGCAAAGATTGATGCATGCAAGAAAGCAGGAATTGCGCTTGCATACAAGGCAATAAATGAAAAAGACAAAGTTGGCTTGATTGTCTTTGGCTCTGAAGTCAAGGAGGTTATAGAACCAACATCTGATTTCACAAGATTGCTCAAGGAAATAACAAGAATAAGGGCTTCCAAAGAGACAGACATTGTAGCGACTTTGCAAAAAGCAATAGGGCTTTTCCCGAGTGAAAATATTACAAAACATCTTATCTTGATAACAGATGCGTTGCCGACAAAAGGCGATGAGCCGGAAAAGTCAACACTGGAGGAAGCATCGATTGCAAGAAGCAAAGGCATAACAATATCTTTGATTGGCATTAATCTGAATGAAAAAGGCAAAAAGCTTGCAGAGAAAATTGTAGAACTTGGAGAAGGGAGATTGTATGTTGTCAGGAATCTTGAGGATGTTGACAAGATTGTGCTTGAGGATTATTATAGTGTTTAAGAAGGGGGTTTAGATAATGTTACACAAAAAAGTGTAGGTTGCCCAGTTACACGAGTATTACGATCTTTATCTGTTATAACATTTATCAGATACTCAGATTCTTCAAATAGTTTTTTAAGTGTAATTCTTCCTTGACTCTCTATATTCACTTTTTGAAATCTTGATGAGAAACCATATTGTGCCCAATGTGGATCATAAATCATTGTCTGTGCATCTGTAGCAGAGTAAATAAAAACAGTATCTGGATTTGGACTAATAAAATCTGGTTGTGGTGGTATTGTATTTCTTATTATTCCTTCAGCAACAAAGACAACATCATCTATACTTGAGATATCAATATCTTTCTTAGTTACTGATTTTTCTGTTTGTATGTCTGCAAATGGAAATCCCTGAAAAGTTAATTGATAAATACCACTTTCTGATCTCGTTATTTGGAAAGCATCATTCATTAAGTTATATCTGTTTCTATCACTTATCGTTCTCCTTACTCTTACAGGTAACGTTAGTCTATTCGCTTCATCTATTACTTTATTGATATGGCCGTAGTAATTTGGTATTAAAACTAGTTTTGCTTTTTCTTCCATATACCACCGGTCATATCTTGACTTTTATAAACCTTTCATCATCACCTTTAAATATAACTTTAAAATTTTGTTTATTATGAAACTTCTCACTTTCACAGACACCCACGGCTCTTTAAAAGCCTTAAAAAGAATAGAGCACAAAGCCAAAGCCCAAAATCCTGACTTGCTAGTCTGCGCAGGCGACATTTCAATATTTGAGCACGGTATAGTTGGAATAATCAGGAGATTGAACAAACTGAACAAAAAAATCTTGATTATTCATGGCAATCATGAGGACGCATCTACCTTTAAAAAATTATCAAAATTGTTTAAGAACATCACCTTCATCCACAAAAATCATTATATAAAAAACAATTCATTGTTTCTTGGCTATGGCGGCGGTGGTTTTTCTATGATTGACAAAGGTTTTGAAAAAATTGCAAAAACAAAATTTAAAAAAATAATTAAAAACAACAAAAACAAAAAAATAATTCTTGTAACACATGCACCACCCTATAGGACTAAGCTGGATAAAATAGGCAGAAACCATGCAGGCAACAAGTCAATAAGGCATTTTGCTGAAAAAAACCGTATTGATTTGCTAGTTTGCGGGCATTTGCATGAAAACTTCGGCAGAGAAGACAAAATAAAAAAGACTAAAGTTCTAAATCCTGGCCCTTTTGGGAAGGTAATTAAGATTTAAATCAATTAAAATTTTCAAACACTTTGGGCTTCCTAGGTTCTCTCCTGACAATCATAGGAGACCTGCCATTTTACTTGCACTTTAATGCTACCGATATAGTGCATTTATTACAAACGGTTTACTTTAATCACGCTGAGAATCCAAAAGTCGTTCTCGTTGATTGAATTATCTTTGTCGTTTTTAATGAGAAAAGCTGTTTATTTTATTATTGAAACAAACTCTATTCCTTTTATTCAAACTTCATAACCCTCCCTTCAAAGTCCTCTTTCATCAATAAAACAACTCTGGAAGGTTCGTGCTCATCTATTAACTTGTAATCAGCATATTTTGTAATTTCAAGAGCAAACTGCTTAACTTCTTCATGGCTTGGCATATTTTCCTGCTCCAACCTTTCCCTTGACATGCCCACCCACATATATGCTTTTACCTCAACAAACATTGGATTGCTAAGCTTTATTATTTCAGCCCATTGCTCTGCCTGCACCATATTCAAGCCCTTAATCAAAGTAAACCTTAACACAGTCCTCATCTTTTCCCTTAATTTTGGAAGCATGCTTAATGTTTTTATCAAGCCCTGCCATGCATTCTTTATTATTGGCCTGTCAATTATACTAAACAACTCCTCATTTGGGGCATCAACAGAAATGTAAAGCTGTGTTGGAGGCTCTTCAAGCAATTTCTCTATCCTTTCCGGCAATAAGCCATTGCTCACAACAAATGTTGAGAAATTCCTTTTCTTGTACTCTCTTATCAGCTCAGTCAATCTTGGATAAAGAGTTGGTTCTCCATCAAGGGAAATTGCAACATGCTGGGGCGTCATTGCCCTTTCAAATTTCTGCTTTGATGTCTTTTCATTGCCTCCAAACCCAGAAAGCAGCTTTCTCTGTGCCTCTATTGTGCCATCAACTATAAGTTCAGGATCATCAATTCCATTTTCCATTGTCGGCTGTGTATGATATCTTAAATCACGCCAGCAAAACACGCATGCATTGTTGCAAGTAAAAGTAGGGGTCATCTGTACGCATTGATGAGAATTAATTCCATAGAACTTGTTCTTATAGCAGCCTCCTTCCCCTCTTAAGTCGCTTTTAGTCCAATGGCATGTCTTAACCCTGCTATGATTGCCCACTGTTTCATAACCCTGATTCTTAAGCAACAGCTTAACATTTGCAACAGCCATTTTGATATTTGATTTTGTTTTTTTTTATTTTCATTGAATTTCAATCAACTTCGCTTCCCAGCATCTGCAAGCGTGATATGGGAGCCCAGCTCAGGAAAGTGGCACTATATTTCTTGGCTTAAAAGTGCCAAATCAAAAGCAGGTCTCCTTCATTATGCTTGCTTTCAAAGGAAGCTCGTATTGTTTGAAATTTTTATTTATTATTTTGGATTTTAATATTTTTATTGATTACTAATTTCCAACAGTTAAGATACAAATCTATATAAACTTTAGGTTTTATTTTCTGTTTATGGACTTAAAACCAGCATTGGAGAAGCTGGAGGAATCTCCTGAGTTTAAAAAATGGAAGCAGAAGAACAAGGATACATATCTTTCATATGCCTTCAAGATTCCTCAGGAAATGCCAAATGAATGGCAGCTCGGCTTTTATGATAAGAAGAAAGACAAGATAACAACTTTTGTGATAAACGGCAACAATATCAAGGTACGCCTGGAAGAGGATGTTTTCAAAAAGGAAAGCGCCAAAGTTAATGAAATAAGTATTGCCAAAGTAAAGCTTACCTTTGACACTGCAATTAAAAAAGCCAATGAGTTCCAGCAGAAAAACTTTCCTAAAGACAGAAGCATCAAGACAATTGCAATACTCCAGAACCTTCCAAAGCTTGGCAATATATGGAACATAACATACTTAACAGAGGCATTCAATACTTTAAATATGAAGATAGATGCAGCAAGTGGCAAGATGCTTGAACATAACATACAATCTGTTTTTTCTTTTAGAAAGGAATAATGCAAAATAACTTAATAAACATACGCAACAAAAATATATCTTTCAAACCTATATTTTTTAATTACGATTTCTTTAAATACCAGCTTGTTGCTAAAATCCTGTTTTCTTTTGTGGTTAAAATGGCATTGACAATAAAAATAAAAAAAGTCGCTGATGTCAAAACGCCTTTTTATGCCCATAACGGCGATTCTGGAGTTGATTTGTACTCTGCTGAAGAATGCATGCTCATGCCAATGGAAAGAAAGCTTGTTGCAACAGGAATAATGGCGTCAATTCCATATGGCTATGAAGCCCAGATAAGGCCTAAGTCTGGCTTGGCTTTAAATCATGGCATAAGCCATGCCAATTGCGTTGGCACAATTGACTCCTCGTACAGAGGCGAAATAAAAGTTCCGCTCATCAATTTAAGCGACAAGCCGTACAAGATAGAAAATGGAAAGAAAATAGCCCAGATGGTTTTTGCAAAAGTTGAGGAAGCCATTTTCGAGGAAGTTAATGAGCTGGATGAAACAACAAGGAATGAAGCTGGATTTGGAAGCACCGGACTGGACTGAGCAAAATGGGAAAGGACACTAGCAAGCCGATAAGATTCAAGACGATACAGAAGAACACAAAGCTTGCTGAATTTGTAGAAGAAAACCCCCAAACTAATCCTGAAGAACAGCAGAATATTGACTAGTTCTTTACTTTTAAGTGAAAAAGTTTAAAAACCTACATATATTAGCTCAACTCATGGGTGGTTTTCACAAAAAGGCAGATGCAGGGCTTACAATTCTGCTTATAGTTGTTATAGTAATTCTTTTATTTGGCGTATTAATTAATTTTGGCAGGGAGTGCAGAACCAACAAGGACTGCGGCTCAGAATCTTATTGCGGCTCTGACTTTGCATGTCATCAATACCCAACAATACAAAAAACTGTTGTTCAGTACAACTTGTTCTTGCCTGCAGTAATATTAGGCATTGCAATAGTCTTTGCAGCTTGGATTCTCAGAAAGGAGCAAAAAACAGAAGTGCAGGCAAAAGTACAAGAGCAAGTTGAAATTAAGCCCCAAGAGGTTGAAGACATAAGCGAGCCATATTACAAGCCGGGCAATATAAAAACTCCTTAATCCAGTAATCTGTCAACTTCTTTTTTTACATCATTGAAAACATCTTTCAATGGCTTGGAGGCATTTATAATCTTTATGTTCTCTTCCAAAAGCTTTGGCAGTTTTAAAAAATTCTCTCTTATCTTTTTCATGAACTCAAGATGCTCAAATTTCTCTTTTTCCCTCTGCTTAATCCTTCGAAGAGCAATGGACGGCTTGACATCAAGTATAAAAGCGATGTCAGGCTTCCTAAACTTTTTATTTTTGGCAATCAACTTTTTAATGCCCAATCCTTGAGCTCCTTGAAACGCAATAGTTGAATAATAGTATCTGTCACAAATAACAATGTTAAGCTCATGCTTATTTGAATTCCTTAAGAACGGTTCAATAGTGTTTTTCAAGTGCTCTGCCCTGTCTTTTATAAACAATTCAGTCAGTTTTTTGCTGCTGCTTTTTGGATCATTTTCTTTCCTCAGCATTTCCCTTATCTGCTTCCCATACCTTCCATTTGTCGGTTCTCTTGTTGTCAGAATCCTGTATTTTTTATGCTTAGAAAATAAATAATTATGGAGCATCTTCACTATTTCGCTTTTGCCAGAGCCGTCTAGCCCATCAATAACGATAAAAATGCCCTTTTTCATATCTTTTGAGATTTTCAGCGCATTTATTAAGTTTGTGTCAAATCGCAAAAATTTAAATAAAATACAGCTTAGCCAGTTTTATGATTGTAACATTAACTGATTTTGGCAATTCAGAATATCTTGGAGTAATAAAGGGCGTTATCTATTCAATTAACCAAAACTCAAAAATAGTTGACTTATATAACTTTGTAAACCCACAAAACATAAGGGAAGGCGCATGGATTCTTTATAATAACTATAAATATTTTCCAAAAAATTCGATATTCTTGTGTGTTGTTGATCCTGGCGTAGGAAGCAAAAGGCAATGCCTGGCGATAAAAACAAAAAATTACTTCTTTGTCGGTCCTGACAATGGCTTGATGCACCCTGCAGCTTCAAAAGACAAGATTTTATCAGCAATAAAGCTGCCTGTTAAAGATGCTTCAATGACATTCCATGGCAGGGATGTTTTTGCAAAAGCAGCAGCGCAGCTTGAAAAAGGCATGGAAATAGATTTGCTTGGGTTAAGGACAAGTGTAGAGGAGAAGCTAAAATTCCATCTTAAAGGCAGGGAAGGAGAAGTTGTAAATATAGATAATTTTGGAAATATAATCACAAATTTAACTTCTCTGAAAAAGAGTTTTTACAAAATAAAGACAAATAATTTTAATGAAAAGCTAACATTTTATAAAACGTATGATGAAGCACCAAAAGATAAATTGTTTCTGGTTAAAGGGAGCTCAGAAACTCTCGAAATCTCAATAAAAAATTCAAGTGCGAATGAGATATTAAGGTTAAAGGTCAGCGATAAAATAAAATTAATCTAAACTTTCAGTTCCTCTGCACTCTTCCTTTCTAAGTAAAGTTCCTTGATTTCGTGGTAAACCTTTGCCTGTTTTTCTGGCTTTAGTTTGTTGTACATCTTCATCACATCAGCGTAACTCCTTTTTGCAGTATCCAAGTCAAATTTAATCAATGCTTCCCTTGCCTTGTTTATGCTGTTTTGTACAGCGGTGATGCCGTTTGTTTCTGAAATTTCCGGCATAGGTTCAAGCATTTTCTCTGGCTCTTTCTTTTTTGCAAACAAGCTTTTGAAGAACGAGGGCTTTTCTTGTCCTTTTATTCTTTCAATTGCGCTCTTTATTTCTTCCTCTGCTTCTAAAATCTCTTTTGGCTTTGTTTCCGGCATCAACTCTTGTTCAATTCCAAGCTCCTCTAGTTTTTCAGGTAGCTCAATCTCTTCTGTCCCTAGTGTATCCGGCAATTCCATTCCTTGCTCGGGTTCTTTTAATTCTTCTGGTAGCTCAATATCAAGCTCTTTATCTAAGCTCCCGCCTAGTTCAGGAAATTCTATGCCTGATTCTATCCCCTTTGCCTTTCTGACTTGAATCTTTTCTGATTCCCTGCTTTTCTGAATTTTTGGTTTTTTAATCTCAATTTTCTTTTTGATTTTTTCTTTTTTATCCAATTTTGTTTTCTTTACTTTTGTTTCTTTTTTCAAATCTTCAATCAGATTGCCGAACTCTTGCACTTCAGGAAAGGATTCTTCTTTTTGCTCCTTAAAAGGCTTAATAGTTTCGTCAAAGAATTCTGGTTTTTCTTCTAGTTCAAGGCTCGGAAAAGGGGGAGGAGGCGGCAAAAGATCCTCTTGCTTTGGCTTTTTAAAGAAAATCATTACAATACCTCTTTTTTCTTATTTAATTCGCTTATTTTTAAATATTTATTGGTTTATTGAAATACCTCAATAACCTTTTCTTTTGATTTAAGCCCCGAAACAATCCTTACTCTCTTTTTTAATGTCTTTGAAAGAAATTTGACAATCTCAATGTTTGCCTTGTTGTCCTCAGCCCTTGCCTTTATGCTTATTCTATAGGCATTTTTGTCTTTGTCATATTCTTCAACTTTATTCTCTTTAGAATTCGGCTTAACTATGATTTTGAACCTTTTGCCTGCAATATTAATCATAATCCCGCCAAGTATGCCCGCATTTCTCGCATCTCAGGAACTTTGTCTCTGGCTCATCCCCAGCCCTTGTCTGCACTAGCCAGAAATAAGCTGTCTTGTGCCCGCATTTCGGGCATTCAGCAGTTGTTTTTGGCAATGTCTGAAGCTCGCCCTTGTCTATGACTTCGACTTCTTTCTCTGTTTTAAGGACAGTTTCCTTTACCATAGCCCCAGCTACCTGTGTTGTCTTGTATCCACAGGAGCATACAAGCATCTTCTTGCTGTCCTCCTTTCTTGGCACCAGTATGGAGCCGCATTTCGGGCAAAACATCTTAATCTTGGAAACTTTAACAAATCCTATATAAATTTAACTTTTTTATACAAACAGGCTTTTTATAATATTTAGAAACTCAACAAACCATATCTTTATGTAGCCAAGCAATGGAACCCTCAAAACAGCATAACCGACAAGCTGGTTTTCGCTAACCTTTGTCTCGTCCAAAAAGGCATTTCTAATTGACATGGGGTTTGTCTTATAGTTATCCCCTTTTGTTTGGAAGTAATAAACCCCTTTATCTTGCCATTTTTTGACTACTCTGTGTATTATGGGGTCTTTCTTGGCGCTCCAGAACACTACAACATCGCCAATTTCAATATTTTCCGGCTTTTTGCCCTTCAGCGCTATAATGTCACCTTTGTCAAAGCCGTTTTTCAATGGAAAATCCTCAAAGTCTTCTTTGCTTATGCCATTTTCAACATACCATTTGCCTGCCTTCTCCCACCATTGCTCAAATCCATTATTGTGCTCCATGCTTTCGCTCACAACTGCAACAACTGGATGGCTTGTGCTGAGCAAGAAACCCAGCCCAGGATAAATAATAAACTTAATTAGAACAAAAGCCAGAATAATATTAACAATCCAGCTCCATATACTTTCATCCTCCCATATAAAGTACCATACTTTTTTCCAGGTTACTCTCCCTTTCCTCATATAGCTTGCTCTTTGCAAAAAGAATAAAAAGGTTTTGATTTTATGGCTTTATATGGCACTGCCGCGCTCAGACTATTATCAAGGAGTACTCCAACTTAGGGATGTGAATGATGAAATAATTAGTTTTGTCCATAACCGGATTAATAAAAGAGGGGATGTGGCTGTAACAAAGACTGTAAAGCACCAGAATGGCTTGGATTTATACATGACTTCGCAGAAGTTTATAAGAATCCTTGGCAAAAAATTGAAAGATAGTTTTGGAGGCGAACTAAAAATCAGCTCAAAGCTCCATTCCAAAAGCAAAGAAGGCAAGGAACTGCACAGGGTAAATGTTCTTTTCAAGCTTTCAAAATACAGAAAAGGCGACATAGTTACTGTAAGGGGGGATGAGGTCAGGCTTATAAGCATAGGCAAAAAGACATTTGCCAGGAACCTCAAGACAGGAAAAAAGGTGACAATAAGAAGCAGCGACTTACCTGATTAACTGCTCTTTCTCCCTTTTGTAATCTTCAATAACCTTCTTAACCCAGTTAACCTTGTCCTTTTCGATTTCAAATTGTTTTCTCTCAACAAACCCAAAATACACTTCCTCCTCAATTTTTAGGTTTTTGGCGCTTATAAAAACAAACGGCATATTGCTTTCATTTTTCTTGCTTATCTGTTTTTTATGCACTATAACAAAAGCCCTGTTTTTGAGAAAATCTATGACACCCTCACTAATAATGTTTGGATCATCAACAAGAAGCAAATCATTTCTTTGAATATTAATGATTTTATTCTTGAAATTAAATTCATTAATCCCAAGATTGTCCAGCTTCTTCAATATGTAAAAATTGTTTATATTTGATATAATTTTGCAGTAATTTTTAATTGCTAAACCCAATTCTTCAATAGCTTTTTCTTTTGACTTTAAGGCAAATTCAAGAAACTTAATCCTGTTCTCTCTGAAATCTTCAGTTCTTTTGCCTGTTTTTTGTTCTTCATTTTTGTTTTGCCTTTTCTCCAAATATGCTATGGATTTTTTCAGTTTATTATTGTAGTTTTTTATTAATCCTATTTCATTTTCAAATCTCTTTAGTTTGTTATGCAACCTTGAAAAATCATCTTCATTCAACTTCTTCTCAACAATAAACTTTTCCATTATTTTATCCTCTTCTCTTTTCTCTATTATCCCAGCCGCGTTCTTTATGCTGATTCTCTTTGTTATCACTAATTCTTTTATCTTGTTTTTTATGCTGTGTTTTTTATTGTCGCTAGCGAATGCGTCTATTTTGTCAAGCAACTGCCTGCTTTCTTTGAAGGTAAACAATGCAGATGCCAATGCATCACTTTGATGCTCATCTTCGCATTTGAAATTCTTTACTATACTCCTTTTTTCATCAACCTTTAAATCCTGCTCTGGGCTTACAATTCTTGCTCCAAGCTTTGTTGCAAATGCCTGCACTAAGCCAGGCACTTTTAATTTGTCAGTTCCAACTAAAACAGCTTTACCAAGCTCAACTGTTTTCGCAATTAAAGAGTTCAAATCAAGCTGCTTTGAAGAATGCAAATAAATCAAGTTGCCTTCAATGTCAAGAACTGCATAGCCTATAGTTGTGCCTGGGTCAATGCCTACAATGAGCAGCTTCTTGTTTTCCATCTGCTTTTTGAGTAGATTTGTCAATTTAAAAAACTTGCCATAACCTTTATAAGCAAAATTGGGCTACTAAAAGACACATGGCTAACAAAAAAATTATAAGCGGCATAGTTGTTCGAGGCTTGGGAGAAGGCACTTATTTCATGTCTATGCCCGATTATCAAAAAGAAATCGAAGAAAAGCTTGGCTTTAAAACTTACCCAGGAACATTAAATTTAAGGATCGATGCAAAAAAAGTCAATTTATTGAGAAATTTCAAAAAGATTATAATAGACGGCTTCAAGCAAGGAAATAAAACATTTGGAGGAGTTGATTGCTACAGAGCAAAAATAAAAGATATAAATGGTGCAGTTATAATTCCGCACACATCAAAACACAAAAAAAATATTATAGAGTTTATAGCATCTGTTCATCTAAAATCAGAATTAAAACTCAAGGATGGAGATAAAATAAGCATGGAATTATTAAAATGAAAATTGGCATTGCAGACACGACATTTGCAAGGATTGACATGGCAAAATTTGCAATTGACCTCATTAAAAAGAACTCTAATGCCCAGATTATTAGATACACTGTTCCTGGCTTTAAGGATTTGCCTGTTGCGTGCAAAAAGCTTTTTGAGGAAGACAAATGCGACATTGTAATGGCTTTTGGCATGGCTGGCAAAGCTCCTATTGACAAGCAATGCGCTCACGAGGCAGCACTAGGCCTTCAAGCAGCGCAATTGATGACTAACAAGCATATCCTGGAAGTTTTTGTCCACATGGACGAGGCGAAAACAGAAAAAGAAATATATAATATAGCGAAAAACAGGGCAGAGAAGCATGCATTGAATGCACTGGCTCTGCTGAAAGGCAAGACAGAGCTTACAAAATATGCCGGCGTGGGTAGAAGGCAGGGCAAAGCAGATGAAGGTCCTATCAAAAATTTATAAATTTTTGAGATGCTCGGAAATCTTTGATTTCCGACATATAAAGGTGTAAAATGGAAAAGCTTGGCATGGTTGTCTCAACATTTAATTACGAGATAACAGGGGAAATGGCTAAAAGAGCCCGGGAAAGAGCCAAAGAAGTGGGCGCAAGAATTGTCAAACTGGTGGAAGTGCCAGGCTCTTTTGAAATTCCACTTGCAGTCAAAGAGCTTTTGGAAAACAAAGACATAAACGGTGTTGTAACCATCGGCACAATCATAAAAGGCGGCACAGATCATGATACGGTTGTTGCGCATTCTGTTGCAAGAAAATTGCTTGACTTGTCGGTTGAATATAAAAAGCCAGTTTCTCTTGGCATTTCTGGCCCTAATATAACCTGGCAGCAGAGCGAAAAGAGGATTGAAGAGTATGCTATAAGGGCTGTTGACTCAGTTGTTAAGATGCTTAGAAGTAGCTAAATAAACTTTTCCAAAGGCACGTTTAATTTCTTTATTTTATTTTGCTTATTGACAATTTTTCTTGTTTTTTCCTGCTCCATCAATGACTTTAGGAACATGCCTCTTGTTCTCTTGTTGAGGATGTTCTGCTCCAGCATCTCAGCCAACTCTGCCGGCTTCAATCCGGAATTCTTCAAAATCGCTCCCAATCTCTCGGTATTTGTTTTTTTGAATTCCCTGACAATCTCTTCCTTATCCAGAATGCTTGTCAAAAACTCTTTTCTTGAATTTGAGCTGAAAGTGTCATTAACAAGCATCTTTGCAAGCTTTGTCGGCTCGCTCAGAAGCAGGAATTTTGTCAATTGCAAAGTCCTTATTATGTCATTTTTATAATACTGCGTGTCTAAATTTTCCAAGACATCATGAAGAATGTCTTCGAACTCGATAACCTCAACCTCTTTTTCATTGAAATTCCTTATTATCTCGTTTTTTCTTGACTTAGCAACAGCGCCAAGCACCATTATCTTCTTTAACCTTTGCTTTGGAACTGAAAATTGCTTGGTATAGCTGTTTATTGTTTCGGTTATTGTTTTATCATCAAATTTCTCCTCAACAATCTTGCTTACGGACTTGTCAAGATTTGTGGTTTCAGAAATATTGTTTGTTATTGAGCAGCTTACTTCAATATGAAACACTTCATTGACTTTGTCCTTGTCAAACTTTAATGCAAGAATTCCGGCATCTCTATTGTTTTTAGTTTTAATATTATTAATAGTGAAAAGCCCCTTTTCACTATTATTTATAAGGTTTGCGGTTTTTGGATTAATAGAGAATCTCTTAATGATTATTGCCAAGAAAACAGTTATACAAGGGGCACCCATTTTACTTCGTGGAAGTGCATGGGTCTCCAAGTGTTTGAATTTTTATATTTGATATTGTACTTAACTAAACTACAAATCCATCAAATTCAATCCAATAAAATCATCATACTTTCTTTCGATTTTGGCATTCAATTTAACCAAAATAATCTCGCAAGTTGCCGCTATTGTCCCTTCTTTCAAATGCCCTGCAATCGCTTCCATGTTGACGTCGCTTAATGTCGCATGGCAATGCAAATATACTTCATTGCTCATTGTTGTTATGTTGCCGCTCAAGTTGACTATTTCCAATGGCTGCCTGAAAACTTCATAGTTGTATTTCTTGCTTTTCACAATATAGTGGGCCAGCTCTGCCTCATCCAAAGCGCCAATGCCGAAAAAATAGCCGGCAAAAATATTGTTTTCACTGCAGAAATTCTTCAATGTTTCAATTATCTTTTCTCCTCTTTCAAGTTTTATTACATATGTGTCATTAATTTTCTTGACTTTCATCTCTTCTTCAAAAGTATAATATTCCCTCTTCCCTTTTTTATCTTTTCAATGAACCCTTTATGTTCCAGCTCAGCAATCATCAAGCTTATCTTTGCCTCTGAAAGTGGAATCTGCTTTCTTATTTCTTTCTGAGTAGCCCTGCCACCTTCCTGTTTAATTATTTTAATTATTTGTTCCAAATCATCTTTTTGTTCTTCTTTTTCAATTATCTTATCTTCCTTTATCTCTTCTTTTGAAGATCTAATTTTTCTAAAATAATAAAATCCAATCCCAGCCAATAAAACAACTAAAACCACAAAAACAATCAAAACGCCATTTCTTTCTCTTCCTAAAACATCTTCATTTACATCAAAATCAATCTCTTCAACGCCTTCCTCAACATCCGGAAACAAAATCAAGTCAAGCACATACTCGCCTGGCTGCTTTATTGTTATATTCTCTTTAACAGAAGCAATAACCGTATTTTTTTGTATCAACTGGGCTTTTATTGTGTAGAAGCCATTCGGCACATTAAAAGAGTAAGAGCCGTTCTGAGTTACAAAAACCTGTTTAGGAGAAGTATTTATCTCAACCCTCGCATTGTTAATTTTTTTCAAAGACAAATCATAAACTGTGCCATATATTGTGGCGGCATTTACGGAACTAATTAGGAAAATACCCAGCAGCAAATAAATTAAAACCTTTGCCCCCATAAACAATAGCGAATTTTATGGGTATAAAAACATTTTGAAATTGAAAAATTATTTTGAAGTCTTTTTGAAAGAAAAAAGGCAAAAATAATCTCCTTAAAGCAAAATAAGGCAGAATAAACCTTTGTAAAGTTTTAAAATACATAATAAACCTTTAAATTTTTAACAAAAAAAGTTTATTTATAAATAAAATCACCAAAACATTCCAAAAATATCAATAAATCTTGATTAAAAAACAAAAAATGGAGGTTGCAAAATGAAAAAAATAATTTCATTGGCAATAATTACAATATTTATATTTAGCTTAATGCCTTTGGCATTTGCGCAGGAAAGAACAGAAATTAGGATTAAAGAGGAATCAAGGGACGACAACACCAAAACAAGAACAGAGGTAAGAATCAGGGAAGAAGCAAAAGAAAACAAAGCAGAGGCAAGGGCTGAAATAAAAGCAAAAGCAGAAGCAAGAAGGAAAGAAAATGTTGATAGATTAAAAGTCTTAAGAGAGGAGCAAAGAGCAAAACTTGAAGCTCTTGATTCAGAACGACTAGATAAAGTTTCTAATTTGAGCAGAGATAGGTTACAAAAGATTGCAGAGCTTGATAAAAGGCAGATAGAAAGATTGACTGCTTTGGATGTAAAAAATGTTGAAAAAATAGCAGAGTTAAAGAAAGAAAGGCTTGAGAGAATATCAAAGCTTAATGAAGAAAAGCTAAAGCGGCTTTCTGAACTTGAAAAGGAAAAGCTTGAAAAAGTTTCTGATTTAAATGAAACAGAAATAGAAAAATTTACAACATTAAGTAGGGCAAGATTCAAAGAGTTGGCTAATCTAGACGAAGCAAGATTAAAGGTAGAGTTAAGGGCTCTTAAGGTTGTAAAGATTAAAAATGCAGAAGATTTAGACAGAAGAGATATTCCAGAAGCAAGATTGACGCAGTTAAGACAGACATTTGACAAGGCAAAAGAAGAGTTTGATGAAGCAAAAGACGAACTTAAAGAAGCGAGAGATAAGCTCAAAGATGCAAGAGAAAGAAGAGATGAAAAGGCAACTTTAGAGCAGGCAAAGGACTACTTGCTGCATACGGCAGACGCTTTGATAAAGCATCTTGAAAAGATAAAAGCCAAGGTGCAGGAAAGCGAGAACATAGCTGCTGACGTTGAGGCAAAGATTGTTGCTGAGATAGATGCCCAAATAGCAGAAGTTAATACAATAAAGGCAGAAGTGCAAACAGCAACAACAAAAGAGCAGATTAAGGAAGCTGCCAAAAAGCTCCACACCAAATGGGCAAGATTAAAGCACCTTGTAAGAGTGCATGCCGAACGAGTTGTGGCTGCAAGGGTTGAGGGACTTGTCAACAGAGGCGCTGTGCTTGAAAAGAAGCTTGATCACATATTGGCAGAAGCAAAGGAAAAAGGCATTGAAGTTGATGTAAGCGCAGAGGTAAGTGCCTTCAGCGAGAAAATTGCAACAGCCAAGGACAAGTACAAACAGGCACAGGATAAATTGAATGCAATGCTTGACTTGAAAGCAGGCAATGCAACCAATGAAGAAGTCAAGGCAGTAGCTGACGAAGCCAAATCATTGCTCAAGGAAGCGAGAGATGCAATCAAGGAAGCCCATGATGTATTAAAAGACATTGTCAAGAAGATAAGGGAAGAATACAAAGAAGCTGACTTGTCAGAGGAAGTTGAAGTAGAGATTGAGGCAGAGGCAAGTGTTAGTGCTGAAGCGTCAGGCACAACTACAGCATCAACCGAAGCAACAACAAATACTCAAGCAACAGCCTCAACTTGATTCAGTCGAAAATTGAAAATTTTTGAGTGTGCTCAGAAATCAAAGCATTTCTGGCATAATTTTTATTTTTTTGATTTTTTGTTTATCTTTTGAGAAAAGTTTAAATATGATTGTTAAATTAGTCACTCAAAAAGGTGGTGTTGATGAAAAAACTATTGTTCATTGTTTTTACTATATTTCTTATTTCTATAGCTGCGTGCCAGCAAGCTGCTAAGGAACCAGAAAAAAAAGAAGGAGCAATGGAAAAAACAGAAGTTCCTGCTACAACAGGCGATGCAGCTGTCGATGCAGTAGGCAAGGACTTAAACAGCGTTGATACTGTAGATAAGGATTTAAGCACAGACGAGCTTGCTGACTTGGATGCTGGATTGCAGGATGTTCAGAATATATAAGAAGGTTTATAATTTAATACTTTTTCTTTTGTTTTATGATAAAAATTAATGGTGGCTACTTAGAGTCTGGAGGACAAATCGCTCGAACAGCTTTAGCCCTTTCTACAGTAACTCAAAAACCATTTGAAGTCTATGACATAAGAAAGGGTAGGAAGGATTCAGGGCTGAAAAACCAACATCTTTATTGCGTCAAGTCATTGCAGGAGTTATGCAATGCAGAAGCAGAAGGCGCTGAGCTAGGCTCTTTGGGCCTGAAATATTATCCAAAAAAGATTGTTGCTAAAAATCTAAGCATTGACATTGAAACAGCAGGCTCTATAACATTATTGATGCAAGCTTTACTATTACCAGCAATGTTTGTATCAAAACCAATAACAATTACTATTATTGGAGGCAGCGATGGGAAGTGGAGTATGCCCTTCGACTACTTCAACAATATTTTGCTTCCACAACTCCAAAGATTCGCAAAAATAGAAGCAAAATTATTGAAAAGGGGTTACTACCCAAAAGGCAACGGCAAGGTTGAAATTAAAATTAATCCAAAATTCAAGCTAAATGATTTTTCTAATTTTGATGAATTTCACAATCATCTAAAACAAAATATTCATCCATACAATTTAATTGAGCAGCACCATTTTATTCAAATCAAAGGTATTTCTCATGCTTCAAAGAATTTACAATCTGCAAATGTTACAGAAAGGCAGGCAGAATCTGCACAGCAAATTTTAAAACAAAAATATAATATCCCGATAAATCTGACAATTCAATATCAGGATACTCTTTCAATTGGCTCTGGCATCACTTTATGGGCTATATTCTCGAAAAATAAGGAAGATATTGATGAAAACAGTCCAATAAGGCTGGGTGCAGATGCTTTGGGGGAGCAGGGCAAAAGGGCAGAAATTGTAGGAGAGGAAGCAGCAAGGAATTTAATAAAGGAAATTGAAAGCAAAGCCCCTGTTGACAGGCATTTGGCAGATCAAATATTGCCGTTTATGGCGTTGATAGGCAATTCAGCAATCAAGGTCTCAGAGATAACAAACCATTGCAGAACGAATATTTATACGATACAGCAGTTTATGGGTGAGATTTTTAAAGTGGATGAAGAGAAAAAGGTTATATCATTATACTGATTAAATTACTCTGTAAGTCAACTTAGTCAGCCCAACATTTATATATCTAGCTAAAGTTTTACAAATACGTGGAGGTAGAACATCATGGCTTATTTAGAAACAAAATATAGAGATTACCTGTATGTGATTTTTCGTATAGGCATCGGCGCATTGTTTTTTATGTTGGGTATCATGAAATTGTTTGGATTATGGGGCATGCCAGGCGGTGCTGCTAAATTTGGAACCTTGATATGGTATGCTGGCGCTGCCGAGTTCCTAATTGGACTATCTTTGATAGCTGGTGTCCTAGTGCGGCTTGCATCTGCATTTGGCATCATAGAGATGATTGTGGCATACATAATAGGGCATGCCTTGCCAAATGGATGGAATCCTGCCGTTAATATGGGAATGCCGGCTCTTTTGTTCATGCTCGCATTTGTTGTTACCTTAGCATTTGGTGCGAGAAAAGCCAGTTTGGAGCAAGCAATATTTAAGAAAGAGCTCTTCTGAAAGCTAATTATTGCGCAAAGCAACTAAAACAGAAAGATATTTATACTTCATAAAAGCTCACAAGCACTAATAATCAACTAAAAAAGAGAGTGAGTTAGATGAAAAAAATATTCTTTTTTCTGCCGTTTGTTCTTGTTGTGCTGTTAAGCTTTGCTTATGCAAGCAATCATAAAACATCCAATTTTGTTAAAGGTGAAGTTATAGTCAAACTTAAGGAGAATAATAATGCTGATGTCTTAGGTGTGGAAAAGGAAAAGGTCAGGAAAATTATACCCACTAACAAAAAACTTGATATGGGTCTAGACAGACTTTATCTCGTAAAGGTAAATGATGTCAAATCAGCTATCAGGAGTTTGGAAAAGAATCCGGGCATTGAATACGCAGAACCTAATTATATAGTAAAAATAGCTGTAATACCAAACGATCCTTATTTCTCAAACCTTTACGGACTGCACAATATTGGTCAAACAGGCGGTACAGTTGATGCTGACATAGACGCTCCAGAGTCGTGGGATACGCAAACAGGAAGCAGCAATGTTGTTGTTGCTGTGATTGACACAGGCGTTGATTACAATCACGAAGACCTCTCAACCAATATGTGGACAAACACAAATGAAATCCCGAACAACGGTATTGACGACGATAATAACACATTTGTGGATGATTACCTTGGCTGGGATTTCATTAATAATGATAACAATCCGATTGACGATCACGGGCATGGCACTCATGTTTCTGGAACTATTGGTGCGGTTGCAAACAATGGTATAGGGGTTGCAGGCGTAAGTTGGAACGTCAAAATAATGCCTTTAAAATTCTTGGGGGCTGATGGCTTTGGCACAACTGCAAATGCTGTTTCAGCCGTGCAATACGCAACAACGATGAATGTCCATATTATGAGCAACAGTTGGGGAGGGGGGGACTATTCACAGGCTCTAAGAGATGCTATCGAAGCTGCAAATCAGGCTGGAATTTTATTTGTTGCAGCATCAGGCAACAGCGGGGTTAACACAGACGTAACTCCAAATTATCCATCTGCTTATGACAATGAAAACATTGTTGCAGTCGCAGCAACCGATCACAATGATACTCTAGTATATTTCTCAAATTACGGTGCCGTGTCAGTAGATTTGGCTGCACCCGGTGTCAGTATATTATCAACCGTGCCTCAAGGCTTATGCTCTTTTTGTGATGCTTCAGGCTACAAATCCCTAAGCGGCACTTCAATGGCAACTCCACATGTTTCCGGAGCTGCAGCGTTGATAAAGGCGCAATATGGCGCTACTCATTTGCAAATAAAAACGAGATTATTAAGGGGAGTCGATTCTATTGTAAGCTTACAAGACAAAATAGTAAGCGAAGGAAGACTGAATGTTTTTAGTTCCTTGGAAAATGACAGTATTGCTCCTGCAGCAATAACAGACTTGACTGCTGTAGACAAGTCATTCAACTCAATAACTTTGAATTGGACAGCAACAGGAGAAGATGGCTCTTCTGGAACAGCTTCCGCATATGAGTTAAGGTATTCCACTTCCTCCATAAGTGACGCGAACTGGGATACTGCTGTAAAGGCAACTAATTTGCCTAAGCCAAAGTCACCAGACTCCTCAGAGTCATTTAAGGTGAGTGGCTTAAGCTCTTCTACAACATACTATTTTGCAATAAAGGCAATTGATAATGTTGGAAATGCAGGCACGATATCGAACATAGCAACTGAAACAACAACATCATCTGCAGTGTTTTTCTATGACGATTTTGAATCAGATGTCGGATGGACAGCAAATGGGTTGTGGCATCTTGAAAACTCAAAATACTATAGCCTGAGCACAAGCTGGACCTACAATAAAGGTGCCCCAACCTATGATTATGATACTGGGACAAGTAATTCAGGCGCATTGACATCTCCATCCATAGATTTGACTTCAAAATCAAGCGCGTCTCTGAGATTCCAAGATTATTACGAAACAGAAGCTAGCACTGACTGGGATCAAAGATGGGTTCAGGTTTCTTTAAATAATGGTCCTTTTACAAATCTCGCTCAATTGTACGGAGAACCAATGAATTCGTGGCATCAGCATGAAATAGATTTGGCTTCTTATGCTGGCAATGTCATCCAGTTTAGATTCTTTTTTGATAGCATTGATAGTTTTTACAATAATTATTGGGGCTGGTCAATTGACGATTTCACTATTTTAACAGATGCGGCATCAATCAATAACCCTCCAGTAGCAAATGCAGGCCCTGACCAGATTGTTGCCGACAGCGACGGCAGTGGCAACGAAACAGTAACGCTTAACGGCTCAGCTTCTTATGATCCGGATGGCACAATTATAGGTTATGAGTGGAAAGAAGGAACAACCCTGCTAGGAACCTCTTCGATTATAACAACAAGCTTGCCTGTGGGAACCCATAGCATACAACTAAAAGTAACTGATAATTTAGGTGTGTCAGGGTCGGATTTTGTATCGGTGGCTGTCACTGACAAAGTTACAATAACAAGAGCTCAATATAAGGCAAGCAACAAGGAAATACTTGTAGAAGCAGTTTCAACAAAGCCCGATGCAGTGCTTACGCTTTTAGGTTACGGGCAGATGACAAAGCAACTTAGCAAATGGGTTTACAGGAAGAAGAATGTTGCGGATCCAGGACAGACTGTAACAGTTACTTCCTCTTATGGAGGTTCTGCAACTGCAAACGTAAAGCATATATGATTTATTTTTATCGAATTTTTTAATAGTACCAATTTACTATCCAAATTAAAACCAGCACAACCTTTTTAAACCAATTTCTTATCCCAAACAAAATGACAGAGAAGCAGGCACTATGCACATCATGCAAGAAAAGAATCACAAACACAATCGGCTCTACAAGGTTCAATTGCCCTAAATGCGGCAAGGTAGAGATTGTAAGGTGTCATCATTGCAGGGAGATTGCCGCAAAGTACAGATGTTCAAATTGCAATTTTGAAGGTCCTAACTGATATGGCTAATGTAGTTGTTACTTTAAGGATAATGCCCTCTAATCCAAGCATAGATTTATCTAAAATAGGGGTAGAGGCAAAGAAGGAGATTGTCAAGTTTTGCAGTTCTCAGGAATTTAAAACCAGTATAGTACCCATTGCATTCGGTTTGAAAGCACTGGACATTTTTTTTGTGATGGACGAAAGCAAAGGCAGCACAGAGGAATTGGAGAAAAGAATAGGGCATATCCATGGTATTGAATCAGTTGAAGTTACTGATGTAAGAAGAGCAGTTGGTTAGCTAAATAGAACCCATTCCAATTCGCTCGGAGATTTATCCCACCCTATGGCAATGGAAGAGCCTTCAATAGTTCTAACGCAAAGAGTCTGCCCTGAAAATACAGGTAGAGCGCCGCTTTCAGCAGTAATGCAGTCTGCCTTATCAACATCCTTTAGCGGCTTGTTAATGATGCCTATTTTTGCTGGCGTTATTGCAGTGAAATGCACGTAATTGTCGTATTTTCTTGAAAACAAGTCGCTTTTGTCCGTCCTTACATCAGTAAAAAGTGATTTTTCAAAATCATGGTACATTGCAAAAGCGCTTACATTGATTTTGTTGAATTGAGTCGCTGATATATTTTTTGGTGCCTCTTCAAGTTTAACATCCTCTGTCTTTTTCCCTTCAGTAGTTTTTGAAGCTGCCAATTGGTTTAATTCAACATACACTTCTTCTGTCTTGCCAACCTTCACTACAACAGTTTTTTGTGAGTCACCATACCCTTCTTTCTTGACGACTGTGTCATAGGCTCCTACAGGCAGGTTATACAGCGTTAGCGGAGTGTCTCCTTTAAGTTCGCCATTAACATACACTTGTGCTTGGGTAGGTGTTGAATCGACAAAGAGCACTCCAGTATCTACAAACTCTTCAGGTTCTTCAACAGACGGCTCTTCAGCTTTCTGCACACATCCGGCAGCAAATATAGCAAAGACAATAAAGAATATTGCAATATTAAGGGCGTTATTTTTCATATAAAAATAACGGGAATAAGATATATAAAAATCTATTTATTTTTGTAGCAACTTGATCAATTTTGGATAAGGTATGTCGCTTCTTATTCCTTCTCCTTTAAAATGAGTTTCGCTCGCTTTATAGCCAACTTTTTTAATCTTATCCAATATTACTTCTTTTTTTTGCAAATGCTTTATTTTATTTTTTTCGGAAATATCATGCAAATCGTAAAATCCAACAGCATTTATTTTTGATTCTTCTTTTATTGTTTTTAAAAATTTGATTAATTCTTTGTTTTGATCAAATATCTTATTTTTTAATGCGTTTTTGTGCATTTTATTAACCAAATTTTTATCCCACAAACTGCCAAGCCAAATAGGCCCTGCATTATTGAAAAATCCATGTTGCTTTAATATTGCATCAACCTTGTTTTTTCCTTTCTCATTCTTCAAAAATATCCTCATATAGTGCTGTTTCGAATACGAAAATATCGGAATCAAGGCCTTGTCATATTGTGCGGCAGCAAGCTGTATTTTTCTTATCAAAATCCTCAACCCTGTCTCGTGCATTATTGCGTCTTTTCTTGGCATTGCCCAGTACTTTCTCAAGCAAGCTTTTGGAAAAGTGCCGCATAAAGCACTTGTGTCAGTTGCAGTCACTGCCAGAATGCCGTCTCTTGAGATTCTTCTGCAAGATGCATCAAGAAAATTATTCGGGGTTCCGAACGGATCAATGTCAATGTAGTCAAAACCAGTTGAGTTTAGAAGGAATAAATTTGCGTCTTCATTATGGATATTTATTTTTTTATTGTTTTTATATTGAATTCCGTTTAATGTCAAATTTTCCTTGATTAGTTTTATAGCTTTTTTATCATAGTCGTTAATGTATATTTTTTTAATCTTAATTTTACTTAATTCCTTCAAAAATCTTATGCTTCTCACTCCAGTTGCTGCCAAAATATCTGCTATTTGCAGATTGTTTTTGTTAATTGAGTTAAGAAGCAAAATAGAAATATCCCTATTTAAACTCATTACAGGATTGTAAAACACGCCCATTTCCTTGGATATTTTTTCAGTTTTTGGTGCAATCAATTTTATAGAGCCTTCGTTAATGGGATTTGACATAATAACAAATAACTTTTATTCCAATAAAAAGCTTTCTTACATACATAACTTTAAAAATATATTACTCTTACTTTGTCTTGGTTAAAATGCTAAGGCAGCTTATCATCACAGTAATAGGAAATGTAGATTCTGGAAAAACTCAATTGCTGGATACAATTAGAAGCACCGCTATTGTCGAGTCGGAGCCGGGCAGAATAACTCAATGCATTGGCTGCTCCCAAATACCAATTTCAACAATAAAGAAAATCTGTGGCAAGCTGATTGAGAAGGCAAAAACTGAACTAAAAATTCCTGGCTTTATCATCCTTGACACGCCAGGGCATGCCGCCTTCACTAACCTGAGGAAAAGGGGCGGTAATCTTGCCGATATAGCAATTCTTGTTATAGATATAAATGAAGGCATCAAACATCAAACTTTGGAATGCATAGACATACTAAAACAATACAAAACTCCTTTTGTCATTGCATTGAACAAGATTGACTTGCTGCCTGGCTGGAATTCAAAATCAGAACTAACTTTGCTGGAAAACATACAAAAGCAAAATGAAAATGTGATGCTTCTTCTCGAAAAAAAACTTTACGAGGTTGTTGGGAAGTTAAGCGAGCTAGGCTTTAATTCTGAAAGATTCGACAGGGTAGAGGACTATACAAAGCAAATAGCAATAATACCCACTTCTGCAAAGACAAGCGAAGGATTGCCTGAATTGTTGATGGTAATGGTTGGGTTGTCGCAAAGATTCCTTGAAGAAATCCTTAAAGTGAATGTTGAAGGCAGTGCAAAAGGCACAGTCCTTGAAGTCAAGGAAGAAAAAGGGCTAGGCACAACAATTGAGGTTATTGTTTATGATGGCTCTCTAAAGCAAAACGATATTATTGTGATTGGCTCTCTAACCGAGCCGATTGTCACAAAGGTTAAGGCGTTGTTTGAGCCAGTGCCACTGGCAGAGATGCGCGACAAAAAAGCAAAATTCAAGTCTGTAAAAGAAGTCAAGGCAGCAACAGGTGTTAAGATTGCATCTCCTGAGCTTGGCAATGTTGTTGCAGGCATGCCTCTGAGAAGTTGCTTACCTGATGAAATTGAAAAAGTAAAGGTGGAGATAAAAAAAGAAGTAGAAGAAGTTGTAATAGAAACAGACAAACAAGGAATTGTGATAAAAGCGGATTCTCTTGGCTCATTGGAAGCACTTGTAAAAATTTTGAAAGAGAAAAATATTGAAATAAGAAAGGCATCAATCGGCAATATATCCAAAAAAGACATTACTGATGCAGAGGCAAGCTACGAAAAAGATGTCCTGCAAGGCGTGATTCTTGGATTTAACGTCGAGCCTATGTCTGAAGTAAAGGCAGGCAACATTAAGGTGATTACAAGCAATATCATTTACAAGCTTATGGAAGACTTCGAGAAATGGCAGCAGGAAGAAAGGAAAAAGATTGAGGCAAAAGAAATAGAGTATCTTATTAAGCCATGTAAAATCAAGCTGCTTAAGGGTTATGTTTTCAGACAAAGCAATCCTGCAATTGTCGGTGTTGAAGTACTGGCAGGCACATTAAAAACAGACTTGCCATTGATGAAAAAAGACGGAACTGTAATAACAGAAGCAAAAAGTATACAGCATGAGCAGGAAAATATTGAAAAAGCAGAGAAAGGCAAGCAAGTAGCAGTTTCATTGCCGAATGTAACAATAGGAAGACAGCTTCATGAGGAGGACATTCTTTACTCTGCAATTCCAGAAGGGCATTTCAAAAAGCTGAAGGAATTTAAGAAATATTTGACACAGGAGGAAATAGAAATATTGAAGGAGATAGCAGAGATAATGAGAAATAATAATCCCATGTGGGGGATTTGAAATAGATATTAAATTATAAATAAAAATCCAAATAATGAAATAAAACAATAATAAAAATTAAATCAAAAATAACGTCGCTTCCCAATATCAGCAAGCGCGATATGGGAGCCCAGCTCAGGAATGTTTGTCTATCTGGTTCCAATAAATAGGCGCCGAGGGGAAGCACAAAGGAAAGCTACTTCAACGTCTGAATGCCGAGGCGCACTAATATGCGCCGCAGGCAGATTGAAAAATTAAATTTTAATTAAATCAAAATCACCAAATAAAAATGCCAGAATTAAAAATCTTAAACAACAAAGAAATAAAACAAATCCTTGAAATGATAGAAAACCAATGGGGCGCTAAAATAAAGTTAGATTATGGCTTCCTGAAAAACAACAAAAATCGAGTTTTTGTAATAAGCAAAGACATTTCCAAAATTGACACTTCAAAGCTTCGCCTTAACTCTGTCGGAATGTATTTTTGCGAGCATGATAAATTAGGAATAAGATTGAGCATAGAAGGAAGCCAGATTATAGGCACAAAGGCGACAAAGAATGTTGTTGAATTGAATGAAGAAGAAACAAGGAAATGGTTCAGAGGCGAAGATTTGCAAAAAGAATGCAAGGATTGCAAGGGTTTTGTTATTTTAAAGCACAACAAAGATTTTCTAGGAACAGGAAAATACTCTAATGGAAGGGTTTTGAATTATGTGGGGAAGACGAGGAGGGTTATTATACCCCAAAGCCATTAGAGAAATAGAATGCAAGACAAACTTTTAAAATGCTTTATGATTTGGAATTTAAAATTATTTATTGTTGTGGCGGTTGGTAAGCAAGTCTGTACGACCCTCTTCCTATTTTCACAGCAACTCTCTCTAAATCTGAAACTGGTATGACGTGATCATACTTTACCCGTTTCCAATCATTCCCCTCTGGCAGCCTAATTCTCAAAGCGCCTTCATCACTCCATCTTCTTATTTGTGAGTTACTAACACCTTCTCTTAAAGCCCTTACTAAATCAAGCATGTTTACACCACCCTCTTGAACAAGTGACGGAGGAACTTGATAGATTGGTAAATCTTCAGTCAAACCTCTTCGTTGATATTGTGTTTCAAAGTGTTGTCTTGCAGCCCTTGTAGCATCTTCTCCATGAAGTTGACTTACAACTCTATAAGCAAGGTCGTGCTTTAACATCATTGGATGGTATCCTTCACTCATATCTTCAGTTCCCTTAAGCATGTCTATTGCTTTTTGGGTTTCTTCATTGTTGCCTAAAATTTCAAATCTACCTCCACTTACCCTAATTGAATAATCTCGTTGTGTAACATATCTTTTTAGTGCACCTTCTATTCTCAATATCAAAGGTTGCAAATCGCTTATTACATCTTTTCTTCTACTTTCGCCTCTTGGCAAATTTCTATAAACTGAACCAATAACCCTTATTATCACATCAGGCATTTGCTCGCTTAAGACAGGAAAGACTTGAGACACATTCAAATCACTCATTAAACGAGTTTGCAAACCATTTGTTAATCTAGAATTTTCACTTCTTAAGCCTAAAACTCCAATGTCCTTGTTCATCCCTCTTAACGTTCTTAATACATCATAATTTCCTTTAGCAGACAAATCCATTATCAAAACACTATACTCTCTGCTACTAAACTCTCTTTGCGCTTCTGGTAATGCGCTAACAGTCCTGACAAAGAAACCGTCCTCGCTAAGCTTTGTGACAAGCTGCTCTACTATGCCCCTCATTCTAGCAGGGGTGTATATCAAAACAGAACCTGTATACCTTCTTTCTTCTTCCTTAATTATATTTAGCAATTCAGTTCTGCTGGCAGTTAAATCACCTATTTTAAAATGCCTTGCGAATTTTGCACCTTGTTGAGCGATGAGGCCCATCTCGCCAAGTGCCCTTTTCATCGCATCAATATCATTTATACTTCTGTCTGTTAATAATTCAAAATATAGGGGCATCAAGAAGTCAGGAATACGCATCAGCTTGCCATACATGTCTTTGGGTTCGTCCTTCAAAAATATGCAGGTATCTGGATTTGTTTTGCTCATTTTTGTTACTCCATCAATACTGGGCAACAACGGCATTGCAATACAACCTTGCTCTTCTTGTCCCACATAACGCTGTAAATCCCTGCCAACTAACATGTTTCTCTTTTGGTCAGTTCCGCCTATTTCAAATAATGCCCTTAGAGCCACAGAATCATACGCTTGAAGTAGTGGATAGATATACTCTGCAAAAGAAATACGCCCACCTGTTCTTTTTCTTTGTAAAAAATCCGGCCTGCTATCAATGGTGCTAGCATTCACCCCATTTGCAATTCTAATTAAATCTGCAGCAGTTAACTCTGTAAGCCACTTATGGTTATATTCTATTCGCATGCCGTCAACCAATATTCTTCTTAATTGCTCTTCAAATCTTCTTGCGTAAGCCATTACTTCTTCTTCGCTTAAAGGTGGTCTGGCCTCATTTCTGCCGCTTGGATCACCAATAGTTGCAGTAAAAGTTCCAAGTAGCGCAACTGTGTTATAACCAAGCCTTGCAAAATCATTAAGCTTTCTTAAAGGAACCAAATGCCCTAAATGTAGACTATCATTCGTAGGGTCCATGCCAAGCTTGACATTATGTTGGCTTGGATTGAGCCTTAGTGATTCAGGGACATCATTAGACTTCATTCTAACATAAGCTACATATAAGTCAAAATCAGAATTAACCCATGCTATTCCTCTTTCTATAGCACCAACATGGGCAATCATATCATCAACAATTGTTTCTAAGCCAGCAAGAACTCTTGCAGTTGTTCTTTGTACTACTTTTTGAGGTAGTGCCCCTGCAAGTTGTCTTTGCAAATCCCCAACAAATTCTTCAAATCTGGGCCCAAATTTATCGGCAAGAAGGCTAACATAATCAGTACCTTTGATGGCACTTAACTCCCCTATTACAGCACTAACACCATTTTCCCTTACCATATCTTCTTATTAGCAGTTACCTATCCTCGTTTAAAAAGCTTTTCTTTTTTTGTTACTTTTTAGTACTAATATTCACTGATTATTTTAGACACTTTTGATTCTTACATCTAACTACCATCTTTTCACTTTTCCTAAGAACCTAAATTGCAATGCCCCTTTTGTGTATAAAGGATTATTTAACTTTTAAATCTTTCTATTTAGTCTATAAATAATAAATATATTTTTCAATATGGAAATTATGTGTTAATATTTTTCATTTTTGACTATTTAGTAGTTAAAAAACAAAAGATTTAAATAATGGTTATTCAATGAGAATAACTATTTTAAATAAAAATGGTTTCGCAAACAAGACATGATACAAGAGTAGAAGGGGGAGCGTTTGAAAAAAGTTTTGTTAGATATTGTAGTCCTATCCTTTATAGTACTGAGCCATTTGTAACTAGGGACGTTACTGGATTTCAAGGGGAGATAGCAGGATACGATTTCCTAAGACATTTTTTTCCTGTTCCAGCAAGAATAGGCATACACCCAGATAGATTAATTATACAGTACGAATTCTTAAGCAATCACCAAAGATTAGACGAATTAGTTAAGGGTATAATAACATTGCAAAGTATGTTAGGCGCCAATGTTCATTCCAATGTTTCTCAAATTCAACTTAATAGATTATACACACAACTAGAAGGCCTCTGCAGGGAATTAGGAAGAAAATTAAGAAGTGTTCATGGTGCCACAATAGAGAGAAGTGGCGCCTCGTATAATGTGAGAATGGTCGAGGATTTTATAGACGAAAATGTGATGGTTCCAAATGGCTCACTTGAAATGAAATTAATTGATTTCGAATCTTTTGGGGAAGTTGAGACACATAAGAACCTTGTAGTTCTCCCAACATCAATTTTAGTGACAGCTCTTCAATCTGGAGGAAATGATAAGGCAATTATATATCTTCAAAAGTTATTGGAAAGCTACTTTAAAGGTTATTTTGAACAAGCACCTCAATGGCCTATAGGTTTGATAGATCTACAGCGACAAGCCTATTCTTATGCTATATGGGCGTTACGTAAGCCATTTAACACACATCAAAATGCTGCCTTAATTAGCCAAATTGTAGGTAGATTAGCTTCAAAAGTTGTTAGAGATAGTACGCTTACCAAAATAAAATAGTCACAATAACCCAAAATTAATTTACTTTTCTTTTAGATTTGTTTATTTTTAAAAACAATAATTATTCTGTTTTCTTTCACCTTCAAAAATTCAATCAAATCTCTATTCACCTCAAAAGCAGCTTTATTCGACTTTATTGCAAAAGTCCTTTCAGACACGAAATCCGTCTTTCTTATGACTAATTCCTTATTGCTGTTGAATTTCGGATTAATCTGTGCGTTTATAGTTTCTTGAAATTTTTTGTTTGATGATTGAATTTTTATTGCAACTTTATTGTTTTTAGATTTTCGTATAAACTTTTTCAGTTCATTTAAATCAAAATCAGCATTAACCCCAACAATGCAGTCTCCTTTCAAGCTTAATACTTTGTCTTTTGTAAACTCCAGCGTTGTTTTATGAGTTGCTAGAATGTTTGGATGTCCGTAAGCAATAAATTTGTAGATCATTTTTATTAAATGTATAAGCGAGGGCGAGCGTGTGGCAGGACAGCGAGCCCGAGCAGTAAATTTTGTGAGCGAAGCGAACAGATTGAAATTATTTTATTTTTAATTAAAAATCACCTTAACAAACTCATTAAATACTCTTTCTTCATCTTAAACCCATTCTTTTTTGCCAATTTCTCAATTCCATTGACAAAATTGCTGCCATATTGGGCTGCCTGTTTCTTCCTCCATGCAAACTCCTTCTTCAATCCAATGAATTCTGCAGCTTCCCTTAATATTATTTTTTTATTTTGTTTATCCAGCTTAAACATAGGGTGCACGTTCATGGCTATTTTTATCAAATCCTTGTCAAGAAATGGCGTCCTTAAGTCCAAGCCAAGTGCTTTTGCAATTGTAAAATCCCTTGCCAAATCTCTGCCCCACATCTGCTTCAAGCCATTCCAGCACTCTTTATGCAGCGCCTCAAAATTGTTGTTGCCCAAAGCATCTTGATGCCTTTGGTAGCCTGCAAATATCTCTTCGCTTCCAAGCCCTCCAAAAAGGACATTATCGTTATTTGCCAATGCAAGCTTTACGGCAGCGTACAAAACAGAGCCAACACTAACTTTAACAATATCCACATCATTCAGCAGTTTGACAACATTCTTCAAGACATTTTCAAATTCATACAAGCTTAACATCTTATATTTGAGATTAAACCCATATTCATTTGCCACCTTTTTTGCCCATGCAATATCATCAGAGCCTTCAATGCCAACCGTATAGCAAGTAAAACTGCATTTAAGCTGTTTTGCAACAAAAGCAATTAATGAACTATCTACACCTCCGCTAAATAGAATCCCGAATTTTGGCACAACCCTTTTTTTGACTGCCTCAACTATTACTCTTGCAAGCTCCCTTTTTGCCCTTTCTTGGTTTGTCTCAAGATTGTCAAAATCATTCTCCAATCTATTTACAAACTTTATCCATAAATCTTCTGGAATAAGCTTGCCTTCCTTTACAACGCCCAAAACTTGTGTCATAAAATAATGGATTTTTGTATTTTTTAAAAAGGTTTAGATTCAGAAACACTAAAAATAATTAACAAAATTTTCAACAAACACGGAACGACCTTTATATGTAAGCAGTAAAAAGGTAACTCGTTTGTGAGTGAAGTGCTATTCTGTTGGACTTTCAAGCACAACCGAAAAGGCAGGTCTCCTATGATTGTCAGGAGAGAGCCTAGGAAGCCCCGTGATTGAGAAGATTTAAGTATTTTTTAGAAAGCCCCCCCTCGATGGTTTGAAGTATTCATCATTTGTGATGTTCCCTTTCCCTTTCAGAAACCCTTAAATATCACATCCTTTTAATTTTCTTAATGCCAAAGGAACAGATAAGCAAAGAAGAGCAGGTTGGCTTTCACAAAGGCGCTCTTACCACTCTTGCAAAGGAAAGGGAGGAAATGATAAGAATTCTGTCAATTGTTGAGCAGCTTATGCAGATGCACATCAAGGGCTTGAAGGAACTTGGAGTTGATTTGCAGCAGGAAGCGCAGGCAACATCTAAGAATTCAAAAAGAAAAATCGAGGATTCTTTAAAATAAGTCGTTTATATAGTAAAAGACACAAATTTTAGGACAATTTATAATGTCTTTTACTATCTTAGAAAATGACACAAATGTCCAATAATTAATGTCATTTTCTAATATTGCGTTAATTTATTAAATACCTCCATCAACTCATTATAGACATCCTTTCTTTCATTGTAGTCCAACTCAACATAAAGCTTTCTTGCCTCGACATAAAATTTCTTGGCTTTTTCAATATTATCTTTTGAAATTGCATCTTTAACCTCATTCAGAGTTTTGTAGCATCTCTGAAATTTCTTGCTTTTGCCGATTGGTATTTCTGGTTCTTTCTCTTTTTTCAAAAATCTTTCGACTATGCTCGGACTTTTCTCTGCCTTTTTCTCTTCTTTTGTTTCAAATAACTCTAGGCTTTTAATTGCCTCTTCAATCTCTTCTGCTTCGTCCTTTCTCTTTTTTGATACTTCCTCTTTTGGTGTTTTTATCTCTTTTTTTATTGCCTTTTCTTCTTTTATCTTCTTTGCTTCTAATTCTTTCTGTTTTTTGAGTTCCTCTTCGGCCTTTTTTTGCGCTGCTCCAAGTTCCTTTTGTTTCCTCAGCTCCTGCCTTTTTTGCCTTTCCAGCTCTTTTAGATTTATTCTTTCCTCTTCTACCCTCTGCCTTTCCAGTTCTTTCTGGCGTTTTAGTTCTTCCTGTTTTCTTTTTCTCTCATCTTCTTCCCTTCTTTTCTGCTCAAGCTGTTTCTGTCTCTCAAGTTCCCTTTGCTGTGCTTCCTTCTGCTTTCTCAGCTCTTCCTCCTTTTTTAGCTTCTCTTGCCTTTCCCTTTCTTTTTGCAATGCAATCTGCCTTTTTTCTTCAGGCGTCTTGTAAAGTCCGATTTTGTGGAAGAGCTCCTTTACTTTCTCCCGCCTTTGCTGGCGTAATCTCTCCTTTTCAATCTCTTCTCTCTTTTTGTTTTCCTCTTTTTGTTTTTTCTCCTTTTCCCCTTTTCTTAATTTTTCTTGCTGCTCATACTCTTCCATCAACTCATTCCTTTGCTTGTACAAAACCACCAATTGACCGTAAACATCCCTTTTACCTTGATCTGAAAGACCGTTATACATGTTTCTCGCTTCTAGGTAAAAATCATCCACTTTAGAAGTGTCTTTTCTTTCAATTGCTTTTTTCAGGTTTCCTAATATCTGGTAGAAGCTCTTGAGATTGCTTACCGGGCTTATTTTTTCCTCAGGCTCCTTTTTTCCTTCTACACCGGCTTTTAATTCTTCCCATTTCTTCTTTCTCTGCTCTTCAGTCTTTTGTATCCCAATCTCCCTTTGCCTTTGCTCTGCTTCTCTTTGCTTTCCAAGTTCAAATTCTTCTTTTTGTCTTTCCTTCTCCACTTTCCTTAACTCTATCCGTCTTTTCCATTCATCAAGCCTGCTTTTTATTGACTCAAAGACGCTTTCTTTTGGCTCTGCTACAGCTTCTTTCCTTTTTGTTGGCAGTTTGATAGTCCCTGTTATTTTGTCGTACAAATAAGCTCCGATGAAGAAATAAAAGTACGCAACCAATGCAAACAGCAATAGTATAGTGGCTATTGAGAGTCCAAGGCATAATACATTGTTCTTGCAGAACTGCACAAAGCTCACTTCCTCTGGACCAACAACATCAAACAGGTAGCTTGCAGTTCCTATTGAATTGCCAAACTTTGCCTGAGCAGCAAATACATAAGGGCCTGGCTTGAGGTTTTTGGGTATCGAAATGGTCTTGAAGAACGAAGCTTGGGTTCTTACAACAACTGTCTCGCTTTCTGTCACAATCGTGTTGCCGTTCATGTCCTTCACAAAATACTCCACATCGACATTCTGCGATTCTATGCTTTCAAGGTTGAACAATCTTACTTCAATTGTTGTGTCAGTTCCCTGTTTTACTCTTCTTTCAAGCGCAACAGGGTTAAGGTTCATGTCAAACAGCACATTCTTGGTTTCAATCTCAACAACTATGGGAATATCCTTTGCCGCCTTTTCAGACTTCACTAAAAATTTGCCAATGTAAATCCCGGGCTGCTGCTCAATTTTTTGCTCAGGCAAATAAGATGAGAAGTTCAAAGTGACGATTTTTGTCTGCCCTGGCTTGATTGAAAATGAGGGAGAATCAATTTTTATAATGTCATCAAGGTCCTGCGCAAGAACATCAATTCCTGTTGCGCTGCCTCCAACATTCATAACCCTTATTTGTTTTTCAATAAACTCGCCGCTCTTGACAAGGACCTTCAGTAAAATCTGGTCTATCTCGAAATCTGGCTGTTGCAAGACTACTTTTTTTTCCAGAAAAGCTTTATTTTGCATTACAAACAATGAGCCGCCTAAAATTAAGATAAGTATCAAAACAAGAATCAAGAAAAACAACGGTTTTCTTATCCTGTGCTTCGGATGGTGCTCAGGGTTCGTGCCAATGTAAACTGTTTTTACTTTTCCATCAGGGCTCCTGACATTTTCATAATAATAAGGCCCGAGCTTTTTTCCATGCTTGCGTATGTATCTCTTAAATGCCAAGGCTTTCCACCCCGGGCACTGAGAAATTGCAATGAAGAACTCTAATTAGACGGCTAAAACCCACCGAAAAACTAAGTTTTTCTGGGCTTTGAAATCTAAGTGATTTCAAAACCATCAAAAATTCACCTCTTTTTTTGTAGTGTAATGGCTCTTTTTCCTATGTTTAAATATATTTCGGTTAATTATGTGTAGTGTAACGGGTTTTGGCAGTCATTTGACAGGTTGATATTTATTTGTAAGGATTGCGCAATAAGCTCATCAAAACATCAGAAATAAAACAAAAAATTTTATTTTTCAAACTTCAATTTTTTATTTTTATTTTTGGAAGCAATAAATAGGCAAACAAAAACATAAACCCAATCAAAATACTAAACACGAATGCCAGTGTTGCATTGTATTTTGCAAACTTTTGAATCAATGGAGATTCTTTTGGAGCAATCCTGAATAATTCGCTTGAAACTGCAAATGAGTTCTCATACCTCAATTCAATTATTGCAAGATAATCTCCTGGAGCAAGATTTTTTGGTACCTTAAACGATTTTACAAATGATGTCTGCTTCTCAACAGCAAAAGTTTCTGAACTTTCATGAACAATATTGCCTTGCTTGTCTTTGATCATGTATGTTGTTGTGACATCAACCTTTTTTGGCGGACCCACATTAAGCAATGTAATCTGAGCTTTTAGCTCTCCTCCTGCTTCAATCTCCTTGTAGCCAGATGGTATGTCAATTTTAACATCAAACAATGCCTGCTCTGATTCAACCTCAACAATAACACTTATTGATTTTTTAATGCCTCCTGCTGAAATTTCTATTTCGCCAAGGTAGGAGCCGAGCTTTTTTCCGATTATGTTTGCTTCCACCAACTTTTCCTGTCCTGCATCTAGGCTAAAACCTGTGTCTGAAAGGAAAACGAAGTCATTAATTGTTGCAACATTCAAGTCAAAGCTTAAGGCAACAGTACCTGTATTCCTTATCCCTATTTTTTGGACTTTCGCCTGTCCTAATGCAACTTGCTCTTTTACTGAGCTTTGGCTTGTGCTGAAATCCTCAAATTCCTCAACAAGTGGAGGACTTCCGCCCCCTGCAGCTGCTCCCCCACCTCCCCCTCCACCTGCAGCTGCTTCTTCAGTTGGACATGCGGAGCTCCTGCATGTGCTGCTGCAGCAAAATCCCCCTTCACACTGATTGGCTGAAGTGCATGGCTGCCCGTTTGCGAGAAGCCATACATGGAAAAAGCCAAGCTTGTTAAGGTAGGATGTTGAATTAATCACCTTGGCAATTATGCCAACTGCAACACCAATCTTATAAGAGCTGCTGCTGGCGTTTTCGCCGCCTGTTGATACAATTACAGTCTGCTTATAAGATGTGCTGTTTATTTTGGCTGCAAAGACACTAATAGGCATAAGTAAAAATACTATCAGAAATATTGTGATTCTCGCCTTTTTCATATCAAAATCATTCTTTATATTGTCTCTTTTTATTCTTTATGTTTTTTGCCAAAAATCATAATCTTTAAATACATCCTTGAATCTAACAATTAAAATGGCAAGAGGTGATAGTGAACATCTTTTTGAAAAGCCCGCATTCCAATATCTTGTAGTTCTTTCAATAATGGCAACATTAATCGTAAGCCTAATTGCTCTTACCAATATTTACCAATTAAAAAAAACACTTATGCCAAGAACCATAAACATGAATGATTTTCTGAAGAAGTTAACTGCTCATGATGAGATGAAGGGCTATGTCGGAGTTGCGCCTTTGAACGTGGTGCAAATCAATAACAACAATTTTGCAAACTTGCAGACACAGGTAGCAGGGCTTGATGTTTCTTACATTGGCAATTTCATTGTACAATACACAGACAGGATTGTAGTTTATGATTATGACAATGACCTGGTAAGGGGTACTTTAACTTTCCAGCAGCCCCAGCAAGGACAATTGCCAGCTGATTTTTTAACAAAGCTGAACAAGCACCCTGAAATGACGGGGTTGCAGAGCCAGCAGCCGATAGGCGGGCAGCTTGATGCCAACACCCTTAATACTTTAAGGCAGCAGTTCCCAGATGTTTATGCCAATGCAAAGGCAGGAGATTTCTTGCTTAGATACCAGACAAAACTTATTATATATGACTATAATGCAGACAAGATAGTCAATGCGGTTAATCTGGGATGATTTTTACCCCAATCTTATTATAACACTTCCAGAATGCTTGTTATTTTGTTAGTCCCAAATAGTATCAACAAACTTTGACCTTATAACCTCAGGATCTTTAGTGATTAAGGTAGCTCTATTTAACTTGGCTGTTGCTGTTATTATTCTATCATGCATTTCAGGGATTTTACTCAAATTTGATATCTCTAATATTACTTTGATATCAAGATTGTAATAGATATAGTTTGAACTCTCATTAATTTTATCTAATATTTCCTTAAATTTTATAGATGCATCTTTTTTCTCGCATATGAAAATCAATTCTGCAAGAACTATTGTGGGTATGATAACAATTACCTTGCCTTCATCTGCTTTCTCAAGAATGCCCTTTGCTTTTTTGCCTAACCTCTCGTCTTTTGTAAGAAACCATATAATGCTATGAGTGTCAGCAACATATAGCATTATTTAGCCTCCTGATTTAAACAAGGATTTTTTTGCTTCTTCGATATCTTCTTCATCCACTTTAATGCCGCCTAGTAAGCCCTTAAGAGATACAATTTTCCTGTTTTGAGGCGACTGGGATAGCCTAATTAGCATAGATTTAATACTAGATATCTCATTTTCAAGTGCCTCTAATTTTTTGTTTATGTCCATTTTAATCACCTTTTATAGTGATAGCTAATATTTAAACCTTTACCCAAGCCTTATAATGACGCTTCCTGCAGCTGAAGTTATTGTTAGTCCCAAATTATATCTACCAACTTAGACTCTCTTATTTTTCTGTCTTTGGTTACTAATTTAGCATCAAGAAATTTTGCAGTAGCTACAATAATCTTATCATGAATTTCCTTAATATTTATTTTTGGGAACAGTTTGATTATATCAAAATTAAACGGCGCTATCAAAAAATTAGAACTTTTCTCTATTCTATTTAAAATTTCTTCAAAATCTAATTCTATCGTTTTATCTTCAACGAGATAATAACATTCAGCAAGAACTATGGTAGGTATGAAAATTACAAAATCGCCTTTTTCAGATGCTTTGAAGATTTCATCTGCATTTTCAGGCAATTTTCCAGCTAAATACCAAACTAAAGTATGAGTATCAACTACATAATGCATTATACACCTTTGAAAAGGGACTTCTTTGCATCTTCTATTGATTTATCTAAATCTTCCTCACTCACTAACAATTTAGCCATGCCTCTTAAAGATACTGGCTTCTTTTCTTTCCCTGATATTAAAGCCTTTAAATTATTTAATTCGTCCTCTATTTGACGGATTTTTGTATTTATGAGACTTTCAAATTTATTTGCCATTCTATTATTACCTTTAGTCATACTAATATTTAAACCTTTACCCAAGCCTTATAATGACGCTTCCATTGACTTCCTGTATCCTTGTAAGCTGCTGTGCTGTGCCAATATTGTCAGCCTCTATTATCTCAGCTTTCAGTTTCTTTACCCCGACTTCGCCAGTTGCGTTTATGCCAACATTGCCTGAAACTCTATCAGTTTTTAATATGTCGGAAATCGCTATTGCGTACACCCTACCATTTTTAATGTAGGGAAAACACGCGATTTCCGTGTGACATGTGAGCGAGTTCGCAATGAGCTCACTCGCAAGTCACTGCTCAAAAACACGCTACGTACTTTAGTGCGTAGTGTTTTTGACATATTTTAAATATATATCCAAAAATTCTTTTGGTGAAACTATTTTGATATTTTTGTAAATTTTCAATTTTTTGAGATGTTCGTCTCCTGATACTATGTAATCTACATTTGCTGTTTCAGCGCACTCTAAAATTCTATTATCCTCGGGGTCGTCTTTTATGACAATTAACTTAATTACTGGTTTGACAAATTTTGAAAATTTTTTGAAATTATTTATTATAAACTCTATTTTATTTTGTAATAATTTACTCTTGATTTTATCCCTATTAAAAACTTCTGTTACTTCTTCTACAATATCATAGCTTGTAAAATTGGTTATCTCTTCAAGTAGAAGAAGCTCGAATATCTTTGCTGGATTGCCTTCTTCCGATAAAGGAGCAGATATAACCGTATTTGTATCAATCACAACCTTAAGCTTTCCTATGCGCTCTGATTTCATTAGCTATTTCCTCTGGGCTTAATTTCTCTTTTATATTGCTTCTTATGTTCCTGAACTCCTCCAAGAGCTTCTTTTTATCCATCTTCTTCATCAAAATTGTGTTCTTGTCCAGAGGCACCACTGTAAAAATTGTATTTTCCTCTGCTCTTATATAATCCCTCACATCTTTTGGTATAATGACTTGCCCTCTTGTGGACATTTTTGTTGTTTCAACTATTTCTTGCATATAACTCACCTTAGTATATAAATATAAACTTATATATAAACTTTTCTTATTTTAAAGTATTACTTACTTATTTTAAAAGCACATTTTACCCAAGCCTTATAATTACAGAACCATTGACTTCCTGTATCCTTGTAAGCTGCTGTGCTGTGCCAATATTGTCAGCCTCTATTATCTCTGCCTTCAGTTTCTTTACCCTGACTTCACCAGTTGCGTTAATTACTAGTTTCTTTGCTTGGCGAAATTGTGCCTATTGCCGATATTAATTTAGATTATTATTATTCTATTGTAATATATTTGCCTTTATCGAAAGTTGTACTGAATAAATCCAAACCATCAAGTCTTCCTAGAATCGGCTTTACATCATCAGTGTCAGCAATTACTAAGTTTGCATCAATTTCTTTACGAAAAACCTCTAATCTTACCTTATGAATAAATCCGATTACAACAGCGCTCGTAGCGATTCCCTTAATTTCTACATACTTTCCTGTTGTAATGTCATTAACAATCATTTCTCCTAAATATCTTGGCAGTAACGTTAGATCAGCGCCCGTATCTGCAAGTGTATCATAAATCGGTATCCATGTATCTTTTATTTTTGAATATACCCTTATTGTAACGAGTAGTCTTGATATTACCCCAAATATGTTACTTTTTTGTTGTGAATATGGAATTTTCATCTTAACATATTAGTACATCATCTTGGCTGCACCAAGCTATCCCTACTTCTTTGTCTGGATTTTTTTCTTTGATCTCCCAGTATTTTTCTTTTGGATTTAGCCCTCTCCAAACTTCTTTGCCGCCTACCTTAATAACATATTCGTACTTCCTTAATACTTGTTTTATTTCCTGCATTTTTACTTCACCATTTAGTTATTAATATTTTATTTGTATTTAAACCTTTACCCAAGCCTTATTATCACAGAGCCATTGACTTCCTGTATTCTGGAAAGGGTTTGAGTTTGCTGTACAGCAACTATATTGTCCGCTTCTATTATGTCAGCTTTCAGCTTTTTTACCCTGACTTCACCAGTAGTTGCGTTTATAACCATCAAATCATTGCCGCTTGAATCTCCTGCCCTGAATATGAAGTCATTTGGCACAGAGTTTTCTATTTCTTTTGTTATTTCCTTTGTTGTTATGTTTGATATTGTTGTTACATTGGATGTTGTTATAGTTTGATTTGTACCGTTTATTTCCAAAGTTTCATTTATCTCTGTTGTTACGTTTATTTCGCTTGTTTCGTTTATTGATTCTGTTATGTTGAATTTTATTGAGTTTAGCCCTGAGTAGAATATGTTGTTTTGGTACATTGCATTTGCCTGCGCATCGCTGTTTCCATACCATCCTGGGCTTAAAAGCATCAATATCTTTGGAGTTACGTTGCTTTCTATCTTTTCTGCCTCTTCCTCAAATTTTTTCTTTTCTTTAATTGCTTCCAATAATTCCTCTTCATGTTTCTCATCTGCTATGTCTAATTTTTCAATTACATTACTTGCATCATCAGTTTTGTTTATCTGCTCGACAATGTTTTCAATTACCTCATTTTTGATTTCTTCATCGGTTTCATTTTTTTCTGAATCCAAAAGCTCGCTTATTGCATTTCCAGTCATTAAGTTAGCTGAATTAAATTCTTTTGATATTGTTTCATTTTCAAGAATGTTTTTGAGCTTTTGCTTTACTTTCCTAACTCCTGCATCCCTTAAGCCCTGCGCCTTGAACTGCTCTGACTTTGCTCCTTCAAGCTCTATTGGCTTTTTGCTTTCATCATAATCTTCTAATGCATAGCCAATTATCCTTCCTTGCGTTGCTTTCATCGCAGTGCCTTCAATTGAGGATGCTGCTAATGCATCTCCTCTTTTTATAGGCCCATTTTCCAGGCTTATTTTTATCGCTACTCTTCCCAATAATGCAATATTGTATCCCGAAAATCCGCCTCTCCAGTTTCCTATGACTAATGACGCATTCGGGCTGTTAACTCCAACTACATTGTCATACGGCTTAGTGGATTTCTTCACATGATTATCATTTTCCTCATCTACAACAACCAAATCTCCTTCTTCCAATAATTGCTTTGAAGGTATTTTTTCTGCAATGTCTGGGTTATTGTAAACGCTTGTTCCTTTGTATAAAGTACCAGTTATGTTGGCATTGCCTACTACAACAAGTGGTTCTGTTGCATTTATGTTGCCTATGCCTACATTGCCAGCGGGTGTTATAATCATTCTTTGCGTTGCCGCTGTACTACCCGATGCTGAAGTCTCAAATCGTATAGAGCCAGGTGCAGAACTACTGGTGAATGCACCTTCGGCAATAAATCTAATTGTTGCAGCACGCACATCATCTGAAACATCACTAGTTCCTAAAACATCAATTATTCCAAGTACATCGCCTGCCACTGATGGATCTCTGGAGCTTGGGGTGCCTCTTCCTGATCTGAATTGTACACGATTACCAGGCTCTGTACCGAAATTGTCTATCTTGATAAGTGTATGTTGCCCTGAATTTCCAGAGCCAGAAATGTGGAGGGGAGCAGTTGGTGCAGTATTGTTTATTCCAACATAACCTTTTGTATCAATCGCAAGGAATGATGTTGAAGCACTTCCAATATCAAAAAATGTTGTTGTGGTTCTGCCGACTTGCATTATGTATTCTGTTATTCCTGCTCTGCTTAAAACTACTCCAGCAGAGTCTGTTGTGCCTTGCCTGTTTATTGCTACCTTTGTGTCTAGTGGTCCAGTCACATTTATATTGCCTGCAACTACAAGTGTATTGTTTGGGCTGTAAACTTCGCCAATCCCAACATTCCCTCCAATCGGGTTAAGCACAATGGGACTTGTTGAAACGGTGCTGATTCCCGATTGAAGCCAGCTATAGAGCCCATTATAGTAACCAATCTTCAATCCTCCGTTAACGGTATTGCTATCACCTCCAATAAATAATCCTCCGGCATTTTGGTTGAAAGTGCCATTATCAATATGTTTAATATGCAGGGGAAATTGTGGGCTTGTTGTGTTTATTCCAACCTTACCTGTATTAGTAATCCTCATCCTTTCAGTCGGCGGGGTTGAAGGTCCAATGGCGTCAGTCGTACCAAAAAGAAGGCTTGCTCCATCTGGGCTTGTTCTCTCGACATAAACAAATGCTCCGTATGTATTAGTTGCAGTAGATGGCATGAACCTTATTCCACCTACACTACCAGAACCAGCGGTGTTAGTGGTATAAGTAATGTTGCCACCAAACACATGGAGAATATCAACAGGTGCCGTCGTCCCAATCCCAACACTCCCACTTCCATAAGCCAAATTAGCAGGTCCTGATATGTTTAATTGCGTTCCATTTATTGAGCCTACTACTTCAAGAGTTCTTCCTGGCGAAGTCGTCCCGATGCCGACATTGCTAGCCCTATCAACAAACAATCCAGTTCCAGATAAGCCAAATAATCTTGAAGTGCCAACAACATGCAAAGTATCTGATGGTGTTGTTGTGTTTATGCCGACCATACCTGCGCTGTCTATTCTTACCCTTTCTGTATTATTAGTCGCAATACGCCATGGCTGATTTTCATAATGCCAGATTAATCCGCTTTCATCATCGCTAAAACCGAATGTCACTCCATCGCTTGCAGTTGTGCCTGTATCGGCATTTGTTATTTGGATTCTGGTGTTTGTTGTGCCAGCATTATTTACATGCAATAACTGAACTGGCGAAGTCGTCCCAATCCCAACACTTCCACTTCCATAAGCCAAATTAGCAGGACCTGAAATGTTTAATTGAGTTCCGTTTATACTCCCAGATACTTCTAAGGCTCTTGTTGGCTTTGCAGCACCTAAACCAATTCCTACATTACCGCTTGTATCAATAGTTAGTCTATTTAACCCTGCTGACTCATCTCTTATAACAAATGCTTTATTGCCACCCGTAATACCAGCTGATAGTAGTCCAGCTGACCATTCTTGTCCAACACCGCTTGTTCTCTCGTAATTGTTGAATCTTATGCCTGCCATATTGCCACCATCATCGCCACTCCTTACTTCTATATATGTGTGGATGTTAGCGCCATAAACTACAAAGCTATTATTAAGGTTTGATGTTCCGACACCAGCTCTCCCAGTGCCATTTACAAATAAACCATTACCAACTTGTAATGTATGATTTGTTGAATTGACACCAATCCCAACACCTCCACCACTATAAGCAAAATTTGCATTACCTGAAATGTTTAATTGTGTCCCATTAATTGAGCCTGCAACTTCGAGCAATCTTCCTGGAGAGGTCGTCCCGATGCCGACGTTGCCGCCATTCTGGGCAATAATTGTATTACCCCCAGAAGCTGCAATAAAAACATCAGTGCCATTCAGCACTAATCTTGGCAGCAATCTTCCTTGCGCTCCACCGCTTCCATTCAAAGTGTAAAAGCTTACGGCACTTGCTTCAGAGCCATTCTTTGCATTTACAAGTGAAGCATTGATGAAGCTAACATTCACCAATTCAGAATCATTATTTACTGCTCTGAACAATATTCCAAGTCCAATGCCTCCTTCCCTATCAGTAGCACTTGCATTGGCAGGATTAACCAAGTAATGGTCCAAAGTTATCAGATTAGTGACAGTTCTGTTATAGTTGTCTGTTACATTCAAATGCAATAACCCAGGCTGTCCAGCAAGATTAGAGTCAACATCACTACCAGAAATTGTTAATCTGTTATCAGGAGTGCCTGCCCCAATTCCAACATTATCGCTGTTAAACTTCAATATTGTATTTGCTCCTGTTCTGTTCCACAATGTTGAATTCTTATCACTAAACACGACGCTTAAGTTTCCAGCCTTAATCAGTGAGGCATTTACATCACTTCCACCTAAGAAATCTGAAGTATTTGCCCTTAACCATCTGTCTGCTCTGTTATCATATTGTGTTGTGAAATTAGCATTGCCAAACCTATCGCTTCTTGCATCATAATTACTTGTAAAATTTGTTAAAGTATAAAGTGACTCTCTAATGTTAGTTATATTAGAAACTCTCAATACGCTTCCATTAAAGCCAGCATCGCCAAAAAAGTCTGTTATATTGCTCCTTTTCCATCCTGTATTTCCATACTCACTTGAATAATTACTAATTTTGAAAGCACTACCTTCTTGCTGCAATGCCTGCCCTTGGCTTGAGATAACTCCGCCTGCATTTATCGTACCTTCAACATTTACATTCCCACTGCTGGCAGTCACATTAAACTTGTTGTTTACAATCAAATTGCCGCTTATGTTTACATAGCCGCTTACATTTACATTTCCAATAACAGTTAACTTCTCCGTTGGCGTTAAAGTGCTTATACCAATACTATCAGTCAATCCATTGACATACAACGTATTTGTATCAACAGTCAAATTCATATTAGCATCTATGGTTAAAGGCATATTCATGTTGAATACTTTATTTGTAGAGTCCCACTTAAAAACAGAATTTGTTGTTGGAGTTCCTCTCTCAAAAATTAATTCCACGTCAATGGCATCATTTCCAGTGTAATTTGAGTTAAGTGTAAATGTCGGCGAGTTAGTGCCGCCTACTGTTGTATTGCCTGTCACGCTCAAATTGCTTATCGTTGCCAAGTCAATGTAAGCCCTTCTCCAGAAGGTGGATGCGCTTCCCAAGTCTTTTGTGTTATCAACAGGAATCAAATGTGAGCCAATGGTAGATGTCACACTTAAAGTATCGGCTGTTGAATCACCCAAATATACATCTCCAGTTATGTTAACGCTGCCTACAATTGTTAACAAATGCGTTGGTGATGTAGTATTTATACCGACTCTTTGGCTGCTTCCATTTATAAATATCAAATTGCTTAGATTTACGCTATTGCCAGTGCTTCCCGAAGCAACCTGCAATAAATATTGCGGACTTGCTGTTCCAATGCCTACAGTGCTATTCAGCGCGTTTACGAAAAATGTAGTGCCTGCAACGCTTAAATTGCCAGTCAAGCTTAAACTTGCACTTTTTGAAACATTAAATAATAATGTGTTTATTTCTATTGTCGTGTTGCCATTGCCTATCGTTGCATTTCCTAAAACACTTAAATTAGTAACATAATAAGTCCCGTTTGGATTCAAAGCTTCGCTTGTGTTTGCCCTGAAGGAATAAGGAGATGATGTCAAATTAACTCTTGGCACGCTTTCATTTTCTGGGTCTATAGCAATGCCCAAGTAAGTTTGTTCTGCAAAGCTTACGTTAATTCCGCTCAAGACAACATCATAGATACCATTTGCATCGGTTATAATTGTATAATTTACTAGTTCCCACAGAAGATTGCCGCTTGTTGCAGCATCATAAATCCTGAAAGTAAAGTTAAACGTTCCGGATTGAGATGCGCCTGCAAGATTTGTTAGCTTTCCTTGTATAGTTAAGGAGTTTGGGATGGCAAAAACTAAAGTTGAAAGTAATAAGAATATTGAGAGTAATATTAGTAATGGTAGAAATGGTTTTACTAGTGATATTTTTTGACTTAAATTATTTTTTGACGCTGGGGGTGGGAAACTCACCTCATTGCTGAGAGAATTTGAACCCACGTACCCGCGAAGGGTACCAGATCTTAAGTCTGGCGCAATTGCCAAACTATGCGACCCCAGCTTCGTCAATAGATATCTAACCGAAAGATATTTAAATAAGCTTTCTATAGTATATCTTATCCGCGAAGGGTATAGATTTAAGTCGGGTTCAATTGCCAAACTATGGAACCCACTTTCTTTATTTTTTTGATTATTGATATTTAAAATAGAAATATTTTTATTTTTCAAATCCGCATCTCTCCGTGCGTCGTACAGAGGCTCTATCCTTTGAGCTACATGCCCTTTACACTTTCTCTTTCCAAAATCATTTCTCATTTTTCTTTCCATTTTGCTTTTTCATCGCCCTGCTGTAAACTGTCCACACATTTGCAGGGTTCTTGTTCAGCATTTGCGCAATCTTCTTGTTGCGCAGCTTTTTCATGTCCTTTAAGTACGAAACCAATGCCTCGAGTATGCTTTTATCGGAGTTGAAAATCGAAACAGGCACAGAAATCCCGCCATTCACTTCAAAGGGCCAGGGCATTTTTTTTGCAGCCCTCTTGTAGTTTGCCCAGATGCTTCTTGAGTCCCTGCCAATAAGCTCGGAAATCTCGCTAAAGCCAAGCTCGTGCTTTTCCCTTAAAAACTTAGACAATGCCTCTGCTGGGCTTAATTTGCCTGAAAAAATTGCAACAGGCACAAGCAGTTCATTATTCCATAACTTAAAAATCTCTTCATCAGAATAATTGTATTTTTGCTTCAGCCTCTCTGAAATCTGGCCGAACATGCCAACTAGAAATCTCTCTTCCTGATTTTCATTAAGCCCTCTTCTTTTATCAAAACTTTCCATATTAACATACTATATATTACTTTAATATACTCTTTTCTATACTAATATATAAATCTTTTGCTTTTATATATGAAAACAAAAGAAAAATCATACTTTGTATTACAAAACGAGGAAAATAGATTAGAATCAATTCATTATCTTTCAATATAGAAAATAAATATTTTAACTTATTTTGTGTTATTAATATCTAAATACAGCAAAATCACAAAAACTTCCATAATGATTAATCTTTATTTGTATTAAAAATTAAGCATTAGATCTAAATTTTTAAAAAAGTTTGTTAAAAACAATAAAATTAACACAAGCTAGAGCGACTTTTCAGATTAAGAACATTAAATAAAATATTCAATCAAACATGAGAGCGACTTTGAAATTCTTTAAGTGATAAAAGTGAACCGCTTTGGCAAAAGGCACATTATGTTTAGGAATATAGTGCAAACATTAGTGGCTGTGGCTCCCTCATCACGATTGCATCGACAGGGAAGCCTTCGGGATTGAAGTTAAAAGATTCTATTAATTGTTTTTTGGAAGCCCCCATAATTAAATAAACATTATTTGTATGCTTCGTTTTAGAGTCTATTTTTTCTGATGTTCAATCATTCAAACAAGAAGCCCTCCCTTAAAATCCCTTTCAGGAACAAGCTGCCTGTGCTGTTGAAATAAGCAACTGTCTCGTTTTTGTAGTCCTGTATGATAAATGAGTTTGGAGTGGGTGTTAATGCTTGCCGGTATTCAATCAGATTTCCTTTCATCATCAAATCGCCTTCTGGATTTTTCACAACAAAGCTTAAATTCCCAAAATTGTCCTGTAGTACAAAATCATTTTCATCTGCCACTGGCTCAATGTTCTGTATCAAAACTCCCTTGATCCTCAAATTGCCCAGGCTGTCAAAAACAGCAAGCTTTCTGTCCGAGCTGTCCCTGATTTCGAAAAATTTCAATTCAACCGCTTCTTCCATTTCGCTTATGTTAATTACAAACAAATTGGATATGGCAGCATATTCAGAATCATTTGCAACCATGTAAGTGTATCTGACCCCATCAGCATATTTATCAGGCACTATTGTTGCAATGTCATTCTCAAACAGCATTGTTATATTGTCCGGCTTGTAATAGCTGTAAGTCATTTTGTCTCCGTCAGGATCTGCAAAGTATTTTGAAAGATTTATAGTGGCATTTCCGTTTTTCTGCACATTCACAATGCTGAAGTTCTGCAGCAAAACAGGCGGGTTGTTGCCAATATCGGCCAATAAGTTGTATTTTATTGTGTCAATCCACAATACGGCATCGTCCTCTATCTCAAATATCAAGGTGTGGGTGCTCTTGTTTAATCCGCTCAAAGTGCATGTCTCAATGCATTCATCGGAAAACTTAATCTCCTCTTCAAAGAACTTAACGCCCTTGTTGCCCCATTCAGAATAATAAATCTCCGACTTCGGGCTTTCAATGCTTAAATTAACATCATAATAAAGCACTTGCGCAGACACAATGTTATTGTACCCAGTTCCATCTTTTTCAAACACAGCATAATAAGTCTCGCTCCAGTTGCCTTTTGTCGGCAATAAGCTGAAAAATGCGCAGCAATCTTCATGGCCGTTGCAGAAAGTTGTCAATTGCTCCTTCTCAATATTATAAACTTCCCATCTCGTGCATAATCTAGACTCATCCGCATTCCAGTTAAATGAAGTACTTTCAACTGTTAAATCAACTACGCCATTTACGCTTTCCTCGCCATTGTCATTTCCGTCATATATCGTGCCTTTTTTGTAATTAAGGTTTATTGTTATTGTTTTGTTTATATTAGTTAAATTCGTCTCATTTAAAGTTGGAGTTTCATTCACGATAATCCTTTCAGGCACTGCCAAAGTCACTATTTTTATTGTTGTGTTCTTGCTGTCAAATGCAGTGAATGATGTTGTCGCATTTCCAAAGAAAGCATCAGCGGGAACCAAAGTTATCAAGCTGTTGTCGACAGTTACACTTATGTTGTCAACCAATGCAGCAGTATATGTTAACGTGTCATGGTCCTCGTCAATGAAGAATTGCGACAAGTTTATTGTCGTAGTGCCATTAACAACAAACACATCAATGCTTGAATTCCATAATGGCTCCCTGTTTGCTGCAACCTGTTTTTTCTCGACAATCGCTATTAACTTGACTGTCTCGCTTTTCGTGTCTATGCCGTCAGATGCTGTAAATGTGATTGTGGTGTTGAAATCATTCCCGTTTTTCGATGTTATTGTTATCGTCTCATTGCTTATTGCCGTTTCCAGTCCATCAACTTGCGAAACAGAAAATATCAATGAATTATTGTCTTCATCTGTAAAGTGTTCTGAAAGATTTATTGTTGCAGTCCCATTTATTACAAATTCATCTGCTCCAGATGTCCAGTCTGGCTTGTGGTTTTTGATTTTTTTGTCTTCATCGGTATCAGTCTTATTTGTTTCATTTTCATTGTCCTTTACAGCAAAGCCTGTTATCAAGATTGATTCATTCGATGCATTGTTTTCTTTGCTTTCTCCAATTCTCGTGCTGTCAAATACAAGATGCCTTATTCCATTGCTCTCGATGTAAACCTTTGCCCTTCCGTATTTTGTAACCTTTCCGTCTATTTTGACGGATTTCAAGTCGCCGATTTCTTCAAGTTCCCATGTGTAATTTCCGCTTGATGCAACAACCAAGTTCAATTGTTCAGAATGGCCGATGTCATTTATCACAAAGCCGGTTATTGAAGGCCCTAGATAATACATTCCAATGCCTAGCACAATCACAGCTATCAAAAACATCCAAAGTTCTGCTTTCTGCGTCTTGTGCTCTGTCATTTCACGCCTCTTTTATTTTTTATCCTGTCATAAACCGTCCATATTGTTCTGTCGTCTAAGCGAAGCATCAGCGCAACCTCATGATTTGTGTAATCAAGATCCTTGATGAATGCAACAACGCTTTCCAAAGTCGAGAATTTCCTGTCGGCAAAATTGGAAACAGGAATAATAATCTCTCTTGAAATGTCTCCGAAAGAAGAAGGCATTTTCTTGGCAACATTATGGTAGGTTGCCCAAATTGTCTTGTTGCTTCTGTTGAGCAGCTTCGCAATCTTTGAAAATTTCAGCTTTAAATCTTCTTTCATATATTTCACAATTGATTCAAGGGAACTCAACATGTCACTGGCAAAAACCCCAATAGGAATGCCAATCTCTTTTTTGACTAATAATTCATGCTCGCTTACATCATGCTGCCTTTTCAATTCATTCAAAAAATAACAAATCAACTCTATTTTTTCTTCTTTTGAGAGCTCTTTGAACTTAGAAATAACCCAATCAATTTCCGAATTATTATTCTTTTTCTGCAGTCCCATTTCAAGCAGCTTATCTTTCTTATTATGTAGGTAATATGTATATAAATCTTTCTTTTTGATAAATACAACAAATAGTTTTCTTATTATATAAGAATAAATCCTATTTTATAAGATTTTTAAATGTACTTAAATTCCTATTATATAAGATTAATCTCCTATTATATAAGTTAATATCTTATTATTTAAGTAAATATATCCTATTAATTAAGTAAAATATCTTATTATATAAGAAAATAAAATTTTTAATTAGTAGAAGGATTTATTAACTATAGATAACCTCAAAATTGAAAATGAAGCATATATTGAAAATAACTATTGCCTTGGTTTTGTTTTTCTTTCTGGCACAATTCACTGGCTTGCTGGTTGTCAATCAGTACATTGACCATAAGAAAACTATAGAAACAAAAACAATTGTGCTTAAGCCATTGCCATACGGACTAGAAAGGCCTGAAGTAAAAAATCAATCAGCATCGTTCATCTACATTATGCTTGCTGTCTTAATTGGAACTTTGCTTTTATTGTTTATTGTCAAAACAAACATCACGCTAATATGGAAATTGCTGTTTTTCCTTTCAGTGTCAATAACATTATCAGTTGCACTTGCAGCATTTCTGAATGTTTATGTCGCAGGCATTCTTGCTGTTGTTGTTTCACTTTTAAGGCTGTACAAACCAAATGCAATAATACACAACATATCGGAAATATTTATCTACGGCGGGATAGCCGCAATCTTAGTTAATATATTCAACTTATTCGCAGCTTTTATGCTCTTGGCCGTTATATCTATATATGATTATATTGCTGTTTTTAAGACAAGGCACATGATAAAGCTTGCAGAATTCCAGTCGAAGTCAAAGGTTTTTGCCGGCTTATTTATACCTTATGAAAAAGGAAAAATATCTATGAAGCAAACCGCGCAAAAGCTACAAACCAAAAAACCAAAACTAAAAGTTGCTGTTCTCGGCGGCGGCGATATTGGATTCACCTTGATTTTTGCCGGAGTCGTGATGAAAGGATTGATGCTCAAAGAAGCTGTTTTAATTGGATTTTTGAAAACAATGATAATCCCTGTTTTTGTTAGCATTGCATTATTGTTTCTTTTGCTCAAAGGGCAGGAAAACAAGTTCTACCCTGCAATGCCTGTTTTGAGCTTGGGATGCGTTTTAGGGTACTTGGTTGTTTTGGTGGTCTGAAAATTAAAATTTTATAATGATTTTGATATTTTTTCCAACCAAAAATAGAACGACTTTTTGATTCTGGACATGATAAAAGTAATCCGTTTGTGCTTTTGGCACTATTTATATGGCAATCTAGTGCAACGGATTGGCGGAGTACCAATATAACTAAAGCAGAAAAGGTGTCGCTCATTGGTTGATTTAAAATTAATCAATTTATACTTGTAATAATATTGAGGATAACATTTAAAATCCCATCTATATTCTATAGCTTGGGAGGACTCTGCCGGGAAGCTAGCACTCTCCTATAAGCGCAAACGTGCTTTAGGCGCGGTGAAGCTTGGGAAGCAGCATTTGCTGTTGTATTTGGTCTTGCTTCTGGCGTCGAAGCTCTGTCCCATTGGACTTGTGTCTTTGAAAATCCGTAAGGTCTGGAAAGAAATCAACAAAAAAGTTGACTTAAAGCAGCGGTAATCTCAGGCACTGGTGCTAATGGAAAACAGAGTGGAGCTTGATGCAAGGTAGCTAATTGCAATTGCTTTTGCCCATTCTCAGGCACGTCCTCCCGCTTTTTAATTTTAATAAAATGCACCTCATCTACAACAAAATTTTTCTTGAACACAAGGCAGACAAGCATCCAGAGCGCCCAGAAAGATTGCTTGCATTTGGCGAGCTTGAGCAATCAGAGATAGAAAACGGCGAAAAATACTTGAAATTGATTTATGATGATAGCCATATTGAAAAAATAAAAAATGCCTCTAAAAATGAAACAAACTTAGATGCAGACACTTACACAAATGAAAAAAGCTATGAGGTTGCTTGCTATGCAGTCGGTGCAGCGATAAAGGCAGCCAAAGAAAACAATTTTGCATTGTGCAGGCCGCCCGGGCATCATGCTACAAGCAATAAGGCAATGGGATTCTGCCTGTTCAACAACATTGCAATTGCATGCAAATGGCTCAATGAAAGAGGCAAAAAGGTTTTCTTATTAGACTGGGATAGCCATCATGGTAATGGAAGCCAAGACATTTTCTACAATACGGATAAAGTTTTATATGTTTCAGTTCATCAGTTTCCGGCATATCCTGGAACAGGATGGGTAAACGAAGTTGGTGAAGGAAAAGGCAAATATTTCACCATAAATATTCCAATGCCTCCTTATTCTTCAGATGATATTTTTATTGATACTTTGTCAAAAATAATCCCAATAATCAAGCAACAATATAAACCAGATGTCGTTGCAGTTTCTGCCGGTTTTGACGGACATAAAGACGACCCACTATTACAATTAAATCTAACTACAAACTCATATTATGAGGTAGGAAAGATGCTATCAAGTAACTTTAAGAATATATTTGCATGTTTGGAAGGTGGATACAATATTGAAGTGCTTCCGCGTTGCGTTTCAGCTTTTATGATGGGGGTCAATAGTGAAAAATCCAAATTAGAATTCAAAGAACCAAGAACAACATCAGCAGCAAATGTGCAGAGAGAGTTTGACTCAAGAATGCAAAATTTGAGATTAAGTCATGATGGTTACTGGAATCTCTAAACCCTTTTTCTACCAAAATGATCAAACCCGCTGCCTAAATTATATTCCTTATTGTTTTTAACCAATTTCATCCCATATTTTTTATTAACAGTTTCTCCAATTACTGAAGCATCATATTTTTTTAATTGTTTTACCTTGTTTTTCGGTGCAGTAAACACTAACTCAAAATCTTCTCCGCCATAAAGGGCAAAATCCAAAGCATTTTTTCCAATCTTTTTGGAATCATCTATTGTATTTTTTGAAATTGGGATTTTATCTGCATATATTATAACTCCAACTTTTGATTCCTCACAAATATGCCTGATTTCAGACGCAACTCCGTCGCTTACATCAGTCATTGAATTAATGCCAATCTTGACTAGTTTTCTTGCCAAATCCAATCTTGATTGTGGTTCTAGGTGATATTTAATTGAATTGCCTTTTTTATTGTGTCTAAGTAACTCTAATCCGGCAGTTGACTTTCCAACATTACCAGAACAAAAAATCAAATCACCAATTTTTGCCCTACTTCTTAATGCCAGATAATTTTTCTCAACAAAGCCCAATAAGGCAACATTAACAACAATTTCTTTTGAATGAGTTATGTTGCCGCCAACAATGCTTATTTTGTATTTTTTCGCTTTTTTGTTTATTCCATCATACAACCCGTCAACAAATTTAACATTGATATTTTTTGGAAGAGAAAGCGAAATGACAGCAAATTTCGGCAAGCCACCCATTGCAGCTATGTCGCTTACATTCTGCTCTATTGCTTTCATTCCAATCTGCTCAGGAGTCGAATATTTCAACGAAAAATGGGCATTTTCAATCAGTGCGTCAGTTGTAAAAAGCAAGTAATTATTTTTATCATAACTTAAAACAGCGGCATCATCCCCAATGCCGGCAACAACATCTTTAGAGTAGAGCTTAGTCTTTTTTCTTATCCTTTCAATCAGTGCAAACTCACCCCCAATATCTTTTATTCTCATGTTTTAATCAATCTAACATCAAAAGCGGTTTACTTCCTTCACGCTGTGAATCTCAAAGTCGCTCTCGTGATTATTGTTTTTATTTTAATTAATTTTAAATTTTTCATCCTAAACTTACTTTAAACAAAAGTAAGCCATTTAATATATTTCTTGTTGTTCCCCCTTACAATATCAATATATCTTTCCTTAATCATCAATGTTATTTTTCCTGCTTTTCCGTCCCCTATTTTTTTCCCATCAACCGAGATTATTGGAGCAACTTCAGTTGCAGTTCCGCAATAAAACAATTCATTAGCATTTTTCAATTCTTTTAATTTCACTTTTCTGACATATACTTTAATTCCCAAATCTTTGCAGATTTTTATTATAGAATCTCTTGTTATGCCGGGCAGGGCACTTCTGCTTTCAGGCGCTATCAAACTGCCATTTTTAACTAGAAAAATATTTTCAGCAGGCCCTTCGGAAACATAATCATTCAAATCCAGCATCAAGGCTTCGTCATAGCCCTTTTTCCTTGCCTCGTACATTGCAAGTATAGAATTGGCGTAATTTCCGCTTATCTTTGTCCCGTAAACAGCAGATTTTTCAGAATGCCTTCTGTATCTTGAATTCATAATGCTCAAATCCTTTGAATAATAATGCCCCCAGGGTATTGCAATGATGGAAATATTTGTTGGAACATCCTTTGGAAAAACTCCGATATTGCCGTAACCATAATAAGCAATTGGGCGTATGTAACCATCCTGTATTTTGTTTGTCTTCACCAGTTTTTTTATTGCTTCTCTCAATTGTTTTTTTGTAAATTTAACATTCATGCTAATGGCATTTGCAGAACGGAATAGCCTGTCAATATGGATATCTAACCTGAAAATTGCAGTCCCTTTTTCAGTTTTGTAGGAATGAATGCCCTCAAATACAGCGCTTCCGTAGTGTATTGCATGAGTCAGAATATGCACTTTGGCTTCTTCCCACTTTACAAACTTCCCATCCATCCAGATGAACTTAGATTTTTTTATAGCCATATTGCGCTGATGTAGTTGTTCGAAAGTTTTATGATTGCTTTGCTCCCATTTTTAAAATTATTCTCTTTGCCGACAGAATCAGCTAGTATAATTCCACCAAGCATCTCTGAAGTCACATTTACTTTTTGATTTTTGCTTAGCGCATTATACTTCAATTTATAGTTTTTGAAAACATTTCCTTCATAAGGCTCGCGAACAACAAACTGGAATCCTCTTGAATCCAAAGGCAATGTTTTGCTGCAGCATGACTTTGCCCATGCATGGCTGCCTGCAGGGGTTGTTATTAGAATGCCGCTGCTTTTCTGCCTTTCTTTTCTGCCATTGATTTGTATAACGTATTTTGCAGCATGATAAGACTTTCTTGCCCCGATAAAAAACTCATTCAATGCATATGTCTCAATTTTTTTGTTGTTTATGTACGCTTCCAATCTTGGAAGTTTTTTGATTTTAATTTTTCCCTTCAATATATTCTTCAATTCTCTCCCAAAATTTTTTTTATCCGATTTCATGAAAAAGCCTTCTTTATTTTTTGGGTCTGCATTCACTCCAAACATCAACTGCCTGCCAACAAATTGGGCAGCTCTCAAAAAAGTCCCGTCGCCGCCAACAGCCATTACCAAATCCTTATCGAAAAATTGCTTTTTGCTTAATCTGTCCCTGTTGGCAAGTTTGAAATTTATTTTGTATTTTTTCAATGTCCTTTTGACTATGTCAAGCGTGGATTTCTGCTCTTTTGTCCTGGGAGTAGTATAGACAACCAAAACCCTATTGAGTTTCATAGAGAAAATTGAATTAAAATGCGTATTTAAATATTTGTATAACTATTGATTTTCCATCTCCTTGATAATCATTGTCATAATTTCATTCGCAGGACATTCAATCCCGTATTTTTTCCCAAGCTTTGCAACAGCATCATTCAGATAATCAATTTCTGTCTTCTTTCCTTTCATTAAATCCTGAAGCATAGACGACAGGTTTTTTGAGTTTTTTATTCCCTTATTTATTTTTTTTACAAAGTCAATATTAAAAATAACACCATCTTTTCTGGCAACTTTAAGGCATTCGTCCACAATCAGCTTTTTTAACGGATTCAAATTTTCATCAGCAATCCCCCTGTTCTCAACCCTTAAAATTGCGCTGATAGGATTAAGCACGCAATTTAATATCAGCTTTCTCCACAGGTCAGCTTTGATATTATCAGAGACATTGCAATCCAACCCGGAATTCCTGAAATTTTCTGCCATTTCCCTGCTTTTAGGGCTTTTTTCAATCAAGGTGTAGCTCCTGCCGTTGTACTGGACAATCCCCGGCTCCAGAAAAACAGCGCCTACATTTGTGATGCCACGCAATACCAAGCACTTTTTGCCTACAATTCTCTTTACAATATTCTCGCTGTAAAGCCCATTCTGCAGGCAGAGAATTATAGTATCTTTTTTGATTATTTTTTTAATGCCGTTTATTGCCTTTGCGCTGTCCTGAACCTTTGTCGTCAATAAAATCAATGTGTTGCCTTTAATACCTTCTGTTTTTGTAGTTGCTTTCAAGCGATATGTTTTGTTCTCCAAACCAGTAACTTTCAATCCATTTTTGTTTATTTTGTTGACATGCCCTTTTTTCCCTACCAAAATAACATCATTATAGTAAGATAGCTTCGCGCCGTACAAGCTTCCAATTGCCCCAGCACCAAGAACTATGATTTTCATTTTAGTTTTTACTAATACTTCAAAAGCAGGTATCCTTTATCACGCTTATAAATCTAAAGGACGCTCTTATTTTGTTTAAATTTTATTAGATTTGTTTTTTGATTTTTATTAACTAATTGTTTTTATTTTTCAATTAAATTGTTCTCAAAAAACTTTAATCATGAATCTCAACCAATTTGTCAACAATTGCGTCTCCCATCTCTGATGTCGTGTTATGCCCGTCTAAGTCTTGCGTTCTTGTCCTACCTTCTTTCAAAACAGTTTCGATTGCCTTGATTATAAGTTCACTCGATTCTTTCTGCCCCAAATTTTCCAACATCAATGCGCCTGCCCATATCGTGGCAATGGGATTTACAATGCCCTGCCCTTTAAGCTTTGCAGCGCACCCATGTATTGGCTCAAACATTGAAATTCCTTCTGGATTTATGTTGCCTTGGGCGGCAAATGCCAATCCGCCTTGCAGCATTGTTCCCAAATCACTTAAAATGTCCCCGAACATGTTAGGGGCAACTATGACTTGGTATTTCTCTGGCTGCCTTATAAAATTCATGACAGCAGCGTCTATCAAATTAAACTCATAGTCAGTGCCTTTGTATTCCTGTGCAACTTTCTCAACATTTTCCCGCCAGAAATTATATGCCTCGATGACATTCGCTTTGTCAACAGCAGTTATTTTTTTATTTTTGTTTTTTGCGTATTCAAAAGCAAACCTTATTATTCTCTCACATCCCCTTTTACTCAAAATACCTATTTGATACGCTATTTCACTGCCCTTTGTCTCTATGCCCACACTAAACTTTGCCTTGAAAGCGCTATTACTGATTTCATGCTGGTTCCTGTTTTTGCCGTTTTTTGCTCTTCCCGTTGTTCCTACATAAAAATCCTCTGTATTCTCCCTTATAAGAATAAAATCTATGTCCTCATGTGTTTTGCCTGCAATCAGGCTTTCAACGCTTGGCAGCAGCTTTATAGGCCTGAGGCATACAAAGTGGTCAAAATAATCCCTTATCAAACTCCTAATTCCATTAATTTCCTTGACAGAATTGTCAAAAGTTCCGCAATAGACTGCATTACAATTTGCTTTTATCTCTTTCAATATTTTTTCATTCAGCAATTCTTTTGTTTCAAGATAATGCTCTGTGCCATTAGGATATTTAACGCACTCAATTATAAATTTGTCAAGCTCAGCAGCTTTTTCAATTACTTTAATCCCCTCGTTTATCAATTCAGGACCTACACCGTCACCTGGGAAAACTGCAATCTTGTATTTCATTTTAGAAAACACGTTTTGTGTTGATTTCTCTTATTTATATTGTTTTTGGTGCAAAAATTTAAATAGTTTTGATTTTTGTTTTACCATATGAAAAAAGAGGACATTCTTAAAATGGAGGAAGAAGAGCACAGGAGATACCATAGAAGAATGTTTTATATCTTCTTGGTTCTTATGATAGTTCTCTTTGGCGGCGCAACATTTTACCACTATGCCGAAGGATGGCGCTATCTTGATGCGCTTTACTTTTCTGCTTACACAATGACTACTGTTGGTTATGGGGATATAACCCCAAAAACAGATTTAGGCAAGATATTCACAATAATTTATGTATTTGCTGGTGTTGGCATGGCTCTATACGGGCTTTCAGTAATAGCCGCACATTTCGTTGAGGTAAGAGAAGAATTCTGGCTTGAGAAGTTAAGCGATATAAAAATGTATCATCCAAAAAACTTTTGGGAAACACTAAAAAGATTTTTTAATTACGAGCCAGAAAAAATAGTTAAAGAATACGAAAAATCAGTAAAAAAATAGCTACTCAACCAAGATTGCTGCTTTGCTTGGCAATGCCTGTTTTGCCTTGATTTCCTTTGCCTTCTCTGCAACTATTACTTCAACATTGCACCTGAACTCCCCTTCGTAGCTTCTTGAAGCATCACTCAACGCATGGACCTCAGCATCCTGGCTTAAAACAACCTGCGGCACTTTTGTTTCATCAGCTAAAAGCTTTGGCACAAGCTTGCTTACCTCGTGGCTGTAGATCTTCAAATCAGTTGCCATCAAAGCTTTAATTATCTCGCTTGCATTTCTTATTTTTTTCATCTCTGTTTTTAAGGACACCATAAAATCGTATTTCCACTTGTCAGCGACAAACAACGTTATCTTTTTTGGCTTCTCTATTTTTGCAAGCTTCAAAATCTCAATTACATCTCTTCTTGTGTTCTCAACAAGCATTGCAATAGCCTCTGCCCTTTTGTCAATCTTGTTCTCGTCATAGCTTGGCCATTTCTGCAATGATGCAAAGCCCTCTGCCCTTATCATATGCCATATTTCTTCGCTCAAATGCGGCGTAAAAGGAAGCATTAGCAAAGCAAGATTTTTGATTGCCTCTCCAAAAACTTCTTTTTGCTTTTCTTTGTATTTCTGCAACACATCAACATACTCCATTATTTTGCCTATTGCCAAGCTGAATTCAAAATTTTCCATGTGCTCTGTAACATTCTTTATAGTGAGGTGTATTTTGCTCAGCACATATTTGTCATTATTGTTGAGCTTGTGCTCGTCATAATGCTTTAAAGAAATGCTGTTAAGATTTTCATGAACCAAATTATAAACTCTTTTCAAAAACCTAAATGAGCCATTAACGCCCTTATCGTTCCAATCAAGCTCTTTTTCTGGCAATGCAGCGAACAAAATGAATAACCTTGCAGTATCCGGTCCGTATTTGTTGTAAATCTCTCCGGGATCGACAACATTGCCGTGGCTCTTGCTCATTGCCCTCCCGTCTTTTGTAACCATTCCCTGCGTCAATAGTCTTGCAAATGGTTCATCAACTGTTGCCAATCCCAAATCCCTTAAAGCTTTTGTAAAAAATCTTGCATAAAGCAAATGCAAAATTGCATGCTCTATCCCTCCAATGTATTGGTTAACAGGCATCCAGTATTCTGCCTTTTCCTTGTCAAATGGCTCTTTGTCATATTTTGGCGAGCAATACCTCAAGAAGTACCATGAACTGTCAACAAAAGTATCCATTGTATCCGTTTCCCGTCTGGCTTTGCTTTTGCATTTTGGACATTTTATCTCGGTAAATTCCTTGCAAGTCTCTAATGGATTTCCCTTTCCAGTAAACTTGCATTTTTCTGGCTTTGGCAGTTTTACAGGCAAATCATCATATGGCACAGGCACAATGCCGCATTTACTGCAGTAAACGACTGGAATTGGAGTGCCCCAGTATCTTTGTCTTGAAATAAGCCAGTCCCTTAGCTTATAGTTTACAGTTCTTTTTCCTATGCCTTCTTTTTCCATCCATTCTGAAATTGGCTCTATTGCTTCCCTGTTGCTTATTCCAGAGAACTGTCCAGAATCAAAAAGAATCCCATCTTCCGTAAACGCTTGTATTGCTTTGCTTGCATCAAGCGCCTTGCCGTCTGGCGAAATCACAAATTTTAAAGGAATTCCATATTTTCTTGCAAACTCAAAATCCCTCTGGTCGTGGGCATCTGCCATGACAATTCCTGTGCCGTAATCCATCAACACAAAATTTGCTAGATATATTGGTACGACTTCGTCATTAGCGGGGTTTACAGCATGCTTGCCCAAAAAGCATCCTATCTTGTCTTTCCCTTCTGCAGTCGTTCTTTCTTCCCGAGTTTGCTGTTTTATTTTTTTAATTGTTTCCAAAGTTTCTTTTTCATATTTGGTTCCTTTAACTAACTCTAGGACTAATGGATGCTCTGGTGCAATAACAATGAATGTAACGCTATAGATTGTATCTGGCCTTGTGGTGAATGTAGGGATAACTTGTCCTGTTTCCTTTATCTTGAAAAATATCTCAATTCCATGGCTTTTCCCAATCCAGTTGTGCTGCATCACCTTTACTCTTTCAGGCCAGTGCTCTAGCTTTTCAATGTCGTTCAGGAGTTCTTCTACATAATCAGTTATCTTGAAAAACCACTGCTCAAGTAATGTCTCTGTGACATCGCTACTGCATCGCCAGCATTTTCCGTCAATCACTTGCTCGTTTGCAAGGACTGTTGCACAGCTCGGGCACCAGTTTACAGCTGCCTTTTTCTTGTAAGCTAAACCTTTCTCATAGAATTTCAAGAAAATCCATTGGTTCCATTTGTAATAATCTTCATTGCACGTAATCACCTCTTTAGTCCAATCGTACGAAAAACCCATTTCCTTTTGCTGCTGCCTTATAGCATCTATATTGGTTAAAGTCCATTTGTCAGGCTCGATTCCATGTTTTATAGCAGCATTTTCTGCTGGTAAGCCGAAAGCATCGTACCCCATAGGGTAAATAACATTAAACCCCTGCATTCTTTTATACCTGGCTAAAGCATCTCCGATAGAATAGTTGCGCAAGTGGCCCATATGTAAACGGCCGGATGGATAGGGAAACATCTCTAAACAATAGAACTTCTTCTTTTTTGGGTCTTCATGTACTTTGAATATTTTCTTTTCTTCCCATTTCTTCTGCCATTTATCTGCAATTTCTTTAAAGTCAACCATAAAGAATAAAGTTTTATACTAGGATTTTTAAAGATTTTGTAATCAATTCAAGAATTAAGATATAACTTCAACATCTAATTTTCCAAATAATCTATCAAAAGTAGCAATATATCGTATTTGTGCCAAATCCATTATTGCTTGGCTCATGCAATCAGTAAAACTATAGATTTCTTCTGAATCATTAAAGATTTTAAAATCCCCTTTTCTTCCTCAAATATTTCACCAATTTCTCATTAATCACCAATCTATTGTTATCAACAACATACCTAAATGGCAAAATAACACTTTCATTTTCATTAATTTCAATTTCCAACTCATCAGCAAACTTAAAATCATTCAATTTCCTTTCATTCAAAATTTCCTTGGCAACATAAACTGCAGTGTCAGTCGACATCTGCAAGCTGCCAAGATTTCTTATCTCGAATTTTATATTATGTTTTTTTAGATTATTGACTAATATGTTTGTCCTTTTCTTTGCAGGATTGTCACCAAGAATACCTCCAAAAACAAAATATTGGAATTTATTCTTGTCATTTGTTGTTAATTGTTTTTTTGAATATTGTGACAAGACACATATTTTATTTAATTTTAATTCTGAAATGCTTTTTCCATAAACAGCGCCATATTTTTTAAATTTATTATAATTTTTTTTGTTAATATTTGTAAAAATCAGATTATTTTTCCCAACAATTTTGGAAATATGCTCGTATTCAATTAAGCACCAATCATAAAGTTCAGGTTCAAGATGTTCAATCGCAAACTTCATAGTATCAAGAAAAATAAAAATTAAAACTTCTTAAACTGAGCTACAGTATCTATCAAATCAACATGCCCCAAAAACATTGCTCTGCAGCAATATCTCTGCAAGCCAAGCTCGTCCAAAACCTTTTTGCGCTCTTCTCCTTTGTTTACTCTTTCAGTATAAGATTCGTACAAATGTGCGATCGGCTTGCCGCAGCTGAAGCATCTTATGGGTATTATCATATTAAGACGTAGAAAATTCGGCTATTTTTAAAGGTTTTGATGTGGTTTTATAAACTTACTTCGCATAGTCATAATTACACCAAAAAAAGAAACCTATAAATAAACAAGATAGTTATTGAAAATTATGCTAGAAATTAATGAAGAACATCTAAGAAAATTTGAAGAAATAAAACTTAAATTTTTCTCTAAAATTAAAGTGCCTGCTGATAATAACTGGGAATCAAATACAAATGATAAAATATGGTCAAAATTGATTACTCAGGTAATGGTTGTGGGGAACTCTAAACCTGCTGATGAATTCAATAAGGATATTGAACTTAAAAATCAAGTTACATATGAAAAATTGATACTGATGGAAGATGATGAGTTAAAAAAGAAAATTAACTATGTCTTACGTAAAGTTCATACTCGTTATGCAAGTTCTGATATCACAAAATGTAGAAAGACAAATGCACTTGTTTATAATTTAAAAATATTAAAAACTTTTAAAGATGGGCCTAAAGATCTACTAAGGGGAATTTCGGAAATCAAAGAACAAAATGCAGATAAAGAAAAGATACGATTTTTAATAAACAATTTTAAATATATGGGAAGTAAAAGCTCTAGAGATTTATTAATGGAACTTGGAATCGTTAAAAATGCTATCGCATTAGATGTGCGTGTTCAAAGCATATTAACAAAAGTAGGCATTAATATTCCAAAAGGAGTTGAAAATAATCCTAAAATTTATGATGAAGTAGAAAATGATATTCTAACTAAAATATGTAAACCACTAAATCTTTTAGGGGTGGAATTTGATAGGATGATATATCAGAATTATGAAGGTATAATGAGCACCAGATTCGACTAATAAACTCCACCACTTATATTACCGAATTTGTCGTTTTTAATAATCTTTCTTTCCTCACTCTCTGAACTTTAATATCGCTAACTCCAACTTGCTCTGCGATTTTCCAAGCAGGCCAGTCTGGATGTTGATTGTGTAATTCTATTATACTATTGATTTTATTTTGAGGTATTTTGTTATGTGGTTTTTGAAGATTGTTTCTCCATTCTTTTAAGCCGTCAAAATCTTCATAAAGATTCATCATCCTCAAAAATTTGTTGTATTTTTCAGGGCTTAAAGTCATGAGTTTTTGTTTCAATAGCTGTAGATTATTTTCCTTTCTTGATATAATCAAACCAACAAAATTAGGATAATTAGTAGATTCTATTTTTAACCTTTTCAAACATTCTTGGTAAATTTTTCTTTCTGCGAACTCTTTAGCGCTAATAAAAACCCTATAATGTTTCTCTTGCGTATGTATTTCTATATTAGATTCTCCAGCAATGATACCTCTAATAAACCACCTAATCTCATTGTCATTGTACTGAATAATTTTATAAAAAGTATTTTTAACAAAACTTTTTAATATTTGACTGAATAAGTTAGAACCCATCTCTATTATCAATGTTCCATAATCGTAAAATCCCAATTTCGTATTTTTAGTATTCTTAATGTAACTAATCTTTTTTGGATAAGATAATTCTAAAGATAATCCAATTTTAGAAGTCCAATAATTAATGACTTTATTTTCTACTTCTTTCCTGTAATTTTCATCAGAAGACTCATTAATATTGACTTTTATATACCATTTCCAAGAATCTTTTGGCAAATCAAATTCTTTTTCAAACCATTCCATAACTTTTTTAACTAATCTGTATTCATGATTACAGAAAACTATCTTACCATCATGCTGTTTTCCCATTTCAGCTTGCAATAATCCCAGAACTTCAAAAGTTTCCTGATTTCTCCTTACATATTTTGGGAGCAATAATTCATATTTTTTCTTGCCAACAAGCCCTCTATGGTTGTGAAGCTCAGTAAAATATGATAAATTTATGTAATTGCCATTTTCTTCTCTATTCAAATCAAAACTTTTTTCTGGGAAATTCTTACAGATAACTCTATTTGGTATAAATTCTACCAAACTAATTTTTTGATTTCTATACGAGTTCATTTTGAATCACCGAGTTTTATGAGTTGAGACTGCGTAAATGATTTTTAGCGTAGCGAAAATCATAATTTGGCAGTCGAAACATGTTTGAGGTGATTAAAAATAACGAGTTAATCAAAAAATTTGTAGAATCTTTACTTTATAAAGTTCACACGAGGATGTCCAGTGGTATAGAATTAAAGAAAGTGAAATAACACTTTAAAATAGAAAATAAAGATTTTTTGGGTTTAATTTTATAAATAAAGGCTAAATTAGTTATTATTTAATAAAAAAAGGCTTATTTAACCTTATTATCTGTAACTCTTCTGAACTTTTGCCCTTGCATGCCCATGCCTATTGGGCTTTGCAACTTCCTTCCTTCTTACATCAGCAACTAGCAAGTTCCTGTCATAATTCAAAAATGTCTCTTTAAGCTTGTCACTTTTTGTGAAGTCAACAAGGGCTTTTGCAATCGCCAATCTTGACGCTTCTGCCTGCGAAGTTATGCCTCCTCCAGCAACATTTACGTCAATATCAACCTTCCCAGCAACATCGCCTGCCAGAATCAATGGCTCCATTAACTTGAGCCTTGACATTTTTGGCTCTGTAAAATCCAATGGTCTGTTATTTATTCTAATCAATCCATTGCCTTGCTTTAATGTTGCCCTTGCAATTGCCTGCTTCCTTTTTCCTGAAGCATGGAATGTTTTCATATTTTTCCTCCTGTCGCCCTGCATATATCTTTAACTTTTAAGTAATCTATTGTAAGCTTGCCTGCATCTGCATATTCAATTTTTATTGATTTTTCATTCTTCAAATTCTCAGGCACACCCACATAGCATTTTATGTTTTTGAAAGCATTTCTGCCGCGGGCCCTTTTCCACGGAAGCATGCCTCTAATAGTTCTTCTTACAAACATATCAGGCCTTCTGTAAAAGTATGGTCCTTTTCCAGGAGCTTTTCTGTGTACTCTTTTCGCGTATTCTTCCAGTACGTCATTCTTTTTTCCGCTTACAATACATTCTTCGCAGTTTATAACCTCTACTTTACTGCCTAGCAATGCCTGTTTTGCAGCATAGCTGCTCAATCTTCCCAAAATTGTGTCTTTAGCGTCTATAATCATTTTTAACCTATTACTCTTATTCCTTTTCCGCTTGGATTTTCTTTGCTTAGCTCAAGTAATGGTACAATCTTTGCGCCTGCTTTTTCAATCTTCTCCTTTGCGCCATTTGAAAACTGAAATGCCGAGATTGTAAGTTTGTGATTTAGGTTTCCGGCTCCAAGCACCTTTCCGGGCACAACAATGATCTCATCTTCTTTTGTGTACCTGCTTATGCTTGAGAGATTAACTGCTCTTCTTTGCCTTGTGGGTTTCTCTAAATCAATCGCAACTCTCCTCCAGATGTTTACGTCCTGCTCATTGCTTCTCTTCTTCAATTCCATTATAAGCCGCAACAAAATAGGATTTGTTGTGCCTGTTCTTTTTGCCATTTTAATTTTTTAATGAATTTATTTTAATGCGGGGGACGTGATTCGAACACGCGCACCCACTAAGGGACAAGGCATTTGCCAAGACCTCAACCTTGTGCATTTGACCAGGCTCTGCCACCCCCGCAGCATAAGCGGGTTATCTCTTCTTTTTGAGTTCTTCTACAAACTCGTCAAGTTGTTCATCTAAAATGTCCACTGCTTTGTTTATTATCTCTTTGCAGCTTAGCTGCCCGAATGATTCAATGTAAAAAACAAAATCTGTTTCGCTTGCCATCACTTTTACATTTTTGTCTATCTCAGAAAAATCAAGCGACAAATCGCACTCAAGCACCCTGTCTTTGTTTACAACAAGCTTTCTGTCCCTTATCTCAAAAATGTTGTTATGATCCACTTCGATTATAGCTTCTGGATTTTTAACTTCACCAGTGATTTCAACAATTGGCCTGTATTTGTAGTAAGCATGGCATGGGCTCCATTTTATGTGATTTTTACCCTTGCCTAAAGCTGCTGTTGCCTCAATCTCCAAGCTTTGCCCTTTAAGCAGCTTTACTATGGGCATATCAGGATAAACTGGCTTGACGGCAGGATCCTTGCTTTTAATTTCAGATGAATAAACCGTGCCCACTTTTTGTGCCCTGAGAATCATCTTTAACTGGCATCTGTTGCAGCCTTTGCCTTCGCATTTGCATTTTTCAGGCAAGTTATATGACCTTAAGTCTGTCTTCAATGGAATCAAACCAAGTCTGTGCGCAATCATTTCGTCGTAGAGTACTGAATTGTTTCTCGAGAACTCAACATCCTCGATAGCCATTGTAGGCACTTCATCTATCATGAGCCTTCTCAATGTGTTTGCATAAACAGGATTAGAGTCCTTCAAAATAAATGAAAGTTTGCCCTGCTCTTTGTTGTTTTCAAGCACTCTTACTTCCACTTTAAACCCTCCTGCCCCTTTTGCCGCCTTTCTTCCTACAGCCGTCATGGGGCAATGGCGTGACTTCTTCTATTATTCCAATCCTCAAGCCCATTCTTGAAAGCGCTCTTATTGCTGCTTGCGCTCCAGGCCCAGGGCTTGTAGGCCCGTTATGCCCGCCAGGCGCCTTTATTTTTACGTGTATGCCTGTAACGCCTTTGTCCATTGCAATTTCAGCTGCTTTTTTTGCCGCTATCATGGCAGCTGTTGGACTGCCTTCCATTCTGTCAGCCTTCACAACCATGCCCCCTGAGCCGACAGCCAGTGTTTCTGTGCCTGTAATATCAGTGATATGGATAATTGTATTGTTGTAGGATGCGTATATATGCGCGATTCCCCACCTTTGTGGTCTTTGTTCCATCATTCTGCCTTTTGCTCAGCTTTTGCTTGATTTGTAGTGATAATAGGATGCACTAGCCTTATTTGTGCTTCTTCATCTATTGAGACAAAATAAGACGGCGATGTTATCTTTCTTGCGCCAATTGCAACATGCTCATGGGTTATAATCTGCCTTGCCTGAAGCATTGTCTTCGCCATCTGTTTTCTGTGCACTAGCGTCTGCAGTCTTCTTTCCAGGAGGTCTTTTAGGGTTAGATTCAACACATCTTCAATTTTTGAGTCCTTTTTCAATAAACCCAATAAACATAATCTGTCAAGTAGCTGCTTCTTTTCAATCTCTGATTGAGAGGTCCTCTCGCCAATGATTGTTTTTGCCCTGTGCAAAAATTTTTTGAGCAAAGAGTCCATCTTCCAGATTTCGTATTTTCTTCTCAGTCCATACTGCTTCAATACGCTCCTCTCTGCCTCAATCCTGTCTTTCTGCCACGGATGCCCTGGCTTTGAAAATTTTTTCCTTAATTTCCTTGGATCTCCCATTGGTAAAAAATCCTCCGTGATTTTTTAGCTGCTCGGAAATCACGAGAAAAGCTTTGCTTTTCTGCGATCCGAAAATCATTGATTTTCGACGTCTTTGATTTCCTATATTGAATTTTAAACCCTGCCTGCTTTTGTTCCTTCTTTTTTCTTTACTCCTAAAACCTTGCCTTTGTTCTTCCTAAAATTTGACCTTGTCCTCTGCCCTCTGACAGGAAGCCCAAGAGAATGCCTTACTCCCTTGTAGGACCTCATTTTCTTCATCATCTTTATGTCATTGTCCTGAGTGAAAGTCAATGCTGTTCCAATCAAATGCTTGTCAGTGCCGTCTTCCGGATCTTTTTTCCTGTTGAAAATCCATGGCGGAATTCCGAACTTCGCAGGCTCTCTTACCACCTCGTCAATTCTTGCCGTTTCTGCATCTGAAAGATAGCCTGCTTTTTTCGCTTTCCCTATACCTACGACATTCAAGACAGCGTTAGAGAACATAAAGCTAACTCCCTTTATCTTTGTCAATGCATGATTTATTGGTTTATTTCCATCTAAGTCGGTGTTTGCAATCCTTACAAAATATTTCAGTTCCTGTTTTTGTTCTTCTGCCATGACAAATAGCCGCAAGAAAAAAGAGTCATATAAAATAATATATTTTATAACCCTAAATGCGCTCTTTCGAACTCGGGCTTTATTATGGAAAAAGGGATACATTGGTTATTTAAAAAGGTTGCGGAAAAAATAATTTTTTTTCAAAACTCCGAAAGCTCAAAAACCTTTTAGATTTTTGGCTCCCGAAAAACCTTGTTTTTCGCGGAATCTACGATTTTCGTTATAGCAAATGACACAACTTTTTAGACATAGAAATGTCATTTGCTTGTCAAAAACCACAATTTACAATAATGATAAGTGGTTTTTGAGCATGCTCGGAAATTGTAACAATTTATAATTTATTTTTGCAATTTCCGACATATTACGAGAAGACAACAATTGTCTAATAACTTTTGTCTTCGAGTATAGTTACTGATTTCGTCTAGGCCTGGATTTTAGAATCCGAAGATTCTTTATAGGCAACACACGCCTAAGCGTGCATCACCTCCCAAGTTGCCCCGAAAATATGTTTATTATTTTTAATATTTAAATTTTATCCATGCGCTTCTTGCACTTTATCGCTGTGATAGATAGTGCATTCTGCAAAAGCAGGTCTCCTTTATCATGAGTACTTATAAAGGACGCTCTTGGACTGTTTGAATTTTTTGTTGTTTTTGATTTGATTAAATCCAAATCGTTTTGATTTGTTTTTCATCGTTTTATACATTTATTTAACAAAAACCTTTTAAAACCCCCTTTTCATTTCTATTTGTTATGGCGGCGGTAGTTTAATGGTAGAATAAGCGGCTGTGGTATTTCAAAATGCAGTCCCCGCTTGGCGCGAGTTCGATACAAAGGCGAAGTCCTAGCGAAATTCTCGCCCGCTGCCCTTTTAATAAGATGAACCGAATGCCAAAAACAGAGGCGGAGTGGAAAAAGAAGCTTACCCCTCAGCAATATCATGTCTTGAGGGAGAAAGGCACTGAAATGCCTTTTACTGGAAAGCTTCTGCACGATAAAGATGGAGGCACTTATGCCTGTGGTGGATGCGGCGCAGAGCTTTTTTCTTCAGATGCGAAGTTCAATTCTGGAACAGGCTGGCCAAGCTTTGACAAGCCGAAAAACCTCGAAAATGTGCAGTTGAAAAAAGATTTCTCGCATGGGATGGTTAGGGCAGAGGTTATATGCAAGAAATGCAAAAGCCATCTCGGGCATGTATTTGACGACGGTCCAACTAAAACCGGCAAGAGATACTGCATAAATTCATGCGCTTTAGACTTCAAGAAAAGCAAGTAAATACACTTTAAAGTTAGACATCATTGGATGGCTGTAGGGCAGCAATCTTTACTTTTAGTGCAAGTAGGCACCCCCCCAATGGATTTTAATTTTTAAATAACACTAAAAAACAAAAATCAGATTATAAAATTTATTACTGCTTAGAATAGTATTCAACCCTTAAAACAAACCTATAAACTACATAAGGAAAAACAAAAGAGGCTGCGTAAACTATTGCAATAACTGCAGGATTATTTGCATTCCTCAAGCCGAGCATTGCAGTTAAGTTATTTGATGCCCTTGATATGACAAAAACGTTTGTCAAAGCAACCGCTGGAATCAAGATTGCCAAAAACATATGATGCTTTTTTTCCAGGTGCTCTATGCTCCTTATCACAAGCTCAAACAAAAATCCAAAAACAACGCCAAGGATGATAATGGCAAAATAAAGTGTGAATCCTTGCAAGGCAATCAGCAACGGCATCAAAGCAATTGAGACAGCAAAATTAGCTACAATGAACACAACAAATAATATCCAATAAATCCTCTTCTCTAGAAATCTTGTTCCCGGGGTTTTAAGCTGCTTGGCATTGTGTATTATTTCAACTGCCTTTTCTATCTCCTTTTTGCTCCATCCCCTTTTTTTGAGTCTCTTTATTAAATTGCGCATTAATGTTCTTCCTTTTCCTCGTTTATTGTTCTCTTCACAAAAGCAATAAAGTTCCTCGTTTTTTCGTAATATTCCTTCAGCACGTCAATACTGACTTCAACTACCTCCCCTTTGTCAATTGTCGCAATCATCGTGACATGTCTTCTGAACTCCTCCCTTTTAGCGTATTCCGCCTTGCTTAATTTCCTCAATCTTAAATAAAAATTGATGGAATCGATAAGCTCCAGATTGTCAGGAAACGTTTTTTTGAGCAAATCGCACCTTAAGCCTGCGTTTGTTGGAATGCTTGTTATGAGCTTTTTTTCTTTTGCGTGCTTAAGCAACGCCTCCAACCCAAACCCTATGCAGTTGATAAGCCTCTCAATTACATGCTTGATTACGTCAACAGTCCTAGTGTATTTCAGGCTTACCCAAAATAAGTGATCCACTCTCTTTAATTCCTGAATTGCTTCGTCAAATGATTCTTTCATACAACATCGAGAATTATTTGTTTTGTATTTTTAATATTGCCTCTGCAAGGTTGCCGTTGTTTTGCTGCAACGCCTCTACTGCCTCCTCTTTTGTGCAGCTCGTCTGCTCCATTACAGTTTCTATGTCATCATCGCTGATTTCGGTACTTTCCTCTTTTTCAATTTCGCTTACACTCCCGGTAATCTGGAATGTCTCCTGTCCCATCATGTTAACCTTGCTTACATGGGGATTTTTAATCACCAGATCCTTGCCCGGAGTTTTTATTATGACAATTTCAGCGTCAATTTCTTCTTGCTTGATTCCAAGCCTTTTCATAGCTTTCTGCATTTCCCTCTGGTTGATGCCGGGAAACATAATCTCACCTTATCCCAAGCAGCCTGTTGCCGTAAGAGTAAAGAAATAACATTATCACAACAACAACAAGAGAGAGTACGATTACGTGCCCTGGCTTGAACTTTATCTTGCTTTTGTACTCATCAAAATACCTTACCAATCCCCCCATTCCGGAAGGCATCGAAACCCTTTCCTGAGCCATTTTAAGTGATTGTGATTCTGGTTTTTATGATTTAACTTATTATTAATTATTGTTTTATTGATTTTTAATGAATTTTTATAAACATAAATTTGAAGCAGGGTTAGAATAAGCCACCTTTTGTCAGGCCCTGAATGTGATTATTGCTGTCGAAAATGCAAAGCATTTATCGACACAATCACGATAGCCTGCCTTAGCATTAAACTAAGCGTCTTTATAAGACTTGCACCAGCCAGGGGCTCGCCGTTTCATCCATGCTGCAAGAACGTCAGTTGGTTAGTTCAGCGTCCTCGCAGACGCCTTCGCAAATATCATCCTGCTTTGCAGCGGTATCGTTTCTGAGCGGTTGCCCTCTATCGCTAGAGCTCGCTTCCGCGAGTGGCTCTCTTAACGAGTCAACGTTTTGCCTTGAGGTGGGTGGACTTTCCTCAGCATTTTACAAATGCCGAAGCTAAGTACTAACCCTGCAAAAATAGTATATAAACTATATATATAAAATTATCTGTTTTTCTTCTTCAGCAATCCTTCCTTGAGTTCTCTCAGCTCATCAAGCTGCTCAAGCAAAATGCCTTCTTTTATGTCTTCCCCGATTGCAAGCAATATAATGAAGATAACCATTAAGAGCCATAAGAAAACCGTCTGCAGGAACCCCCAGCTTATAACAAACCCTTCTGAAACAAATGCCTTGTTAATAAAAAAATAACCTATTACAAGAACAAAAAAGCCGACTATCAACAATAGTTTCTCAAATAAGCTAGTTCGCCTCTTTTTTTCCATTGCCAATGAAGTTTAAAGTTAGGTTTATATATCTTTCTTTTTGAATATGACTATCCTTAATAACTGCTCTCCGCTCCAAACATCCTTCTCTTTTGCAACAACAAAGTTGTGCTTTTCAGCATGCCTCCTCACAAAATCAGGCATCCTTGAAATTACTGCAATGGTTCCAGTACCCTTCAGAATATATTCGCTTTGATAAAAAAACTCACCATATATTTTGTCTAAATTCGCATTCTTTGATGTTGGAGGGTTTGTTATTATCCTGTCAACACTTTCTTTTTTGAACTTGATGTCAAGCCACTCAAGCTCGACCCTGCTGAAATTGATGTACTTGTCAATGCCTGCAATTTTTGCATTCTTCCTTGAGTAATCGACATACTTGAACAAATGCTCATATGCATAAATTTCCGCTTTTGGCTTCTTTATTTTTTTGTCGATTTCATCGAAAAACTTGTCATAATCTATTCCGAGCCTTAATTTCAAAAATGCAAACTTGTCTTTCTTGTAGTAATTGCAGGGGAAATCGCTTGCATAGAATGCAGCTTCAATTGCAATGACGCCGTCTTTTGAGAAAGGATCGAGCATTTTATCCTTTTTTCCAGCTCTCCCTTCTCTTGTCAAAGCATATGCAATAGTGCCCCTTAACGAAGCTGGGTGAAGGAAAATCTTGTAGGCTCTTTTATTAACCTCGAATCCTGAAAAGTCTACTCCAAAATAGCACTTGTTACTGGCTATATAAACAAAAAATATTACTTCATAGTCTTTTATGGCGTATTTGACTCCTTTTTTGGCAATAAACCCTGCTGTTTTTGCCTCAACATCCGCACTGTTAAAATCGTGACTGCCTTCTCTAATGCATTCCACCTTGAATTTTTTGCATTTTTTTATCCAGCCTTCAAATTTCACCTTCTCGATGAATCTTTTGAATTCTTCAAAGAAATTCCTGAATTCAAAACCCCCTATTAAATACAAAACCCTGTCAGCCGACTGGCATTTGTAGCACAATAAGCATAACTCCTTGAAGTCATTGAAATCAAAAACTACACAGCCATTTTCAGCATTGCAGTTACTATTTATGAGTTCTTTGATTTCGACAGACGCTGTTTCCTCAACGCCCTTTGAGGTTATAACTAAACCCTTCATAGAGAAAAAGCAATAAACCTAATTTAAAAACATTTGGCTTATTTCTTAATCAATGATTTTTTCTTTAATCTTCTCCTTAAACTTGGGCTTGCCTTTAGCCGCTTGAAAAATTCAATCTGCCCCAATCTTTTTTCCGCCTCTTTTTTCGTTCTGTATCTTCCGAAAACCCTTCCTGTTGTTTCTGACAACACAACATACTTGCCTTTTAGCTTTTTTATCATAAAACTTACTTTATTTTGGGGTTTAAATACGTTTTGATAGAAATATTTATATCAAATGCCGAATATCAGTCAATAAATGAAAAAAATAGTCATAGATACAAATTTTTTATTGATACCTTTTAAGTTTAGAGTGGACATCTTTTCAGAGTTTGACAGGATTTGCAGCTTCAATTACAGGCTGTATGTTTTTGAGCAGTCACTCAACGAGCTTAAAAATATTGTTGAAAAGCAAAGAGGCATGGACAAAAGGGCAGCGCAGTTTGCCCTAAAATTAATCGGGCTGAAAAATATTCAAGTAATAAAAACAGAGCAAAAGAATGTCGATGAATTGATAATCGAAAATCTTGCAAAAGACACCGTAATAGCAACCCTAGACATTAATCTTAAAAAACAAGTGCTCGAAAAAGGCGCTTCTGCAATAATTCTAAGGAAGAAAAAATATCTTCAAATCATTGAAAGAAAGCTTTATAAATGAAGCTTTTTTCCTATTGGTGTTAAAATGTTCTATAAAGTAGAATTAAAAGACCATATTAGAGTGCCTCCTAATATGTTTGGACTGCCTTTGGAAGACGCAGTAATCAAGAGGATAAAGACAAAGTACAGCGGCTTTATCTCAAAGGATTTGGGCATTGTGGTAGACGTCTCTGATATGAAGGAAATAGGCGAAGGAGTCATAATCCCCGGGGATGGAGCTTCATACTATGATGTCAAATTTGAATTATTGACTTACAAGCCCGAGATGCAGGAAATAGTGCTAGGCAGAATAAAGGACATCGCAGAGTTCGGCGCTTTCATCAACATTGGGCCTATTGATGGAATGATTCACATAAGCCAGACAATGGACGATTTTGTGAGTTTCAGCAAAGACAAAACCCTTTCAGGCAAGGAAACAAAAAGAACATTGAAAATTGGTGATTTGTGCAGGGCTCGCATTATTGCAGTTTCATTCAAGGATGTTTTAAACCCAAAGCTTGGGCTCACAATGCGCCAGCAAGGATTAGGAAGATTAGACTGGATAAAGGAAGAAGCAGAGGGGAAAGTACAAGTTCCTAAAAAGGAAGAAAAAGAAACAAAAGAAAAGAAAGATAAAAAATAAACGAGAATGAAAAAAAAGGTTTGCAAAAGATGCAAGATGCTTGTTGAAGGCGGTGAATGCCCTGTCTGCAAGACAAACCAGTTCTCAACAAACTGGCAGGGGCGCCTGTACATTGTCGATCCTAACAAGTCATTGGTTGCTGAGAAAATTGGCATTAAGGCAAAGGGCGAGTACGCCATCAAGGTAAGGTAATTTCTATGCAGCTTAATATCGCAAACAAAAAGGAGGAGCCGTTGCTTTCAAGGACAATGGTAAGGGCAACGCTTGAATTTGAAAAAGCAACTCCAAGCTATGCAGAAGTTGCAGCTTTGCTTGCATCACAGCTCAAGGCAGATGAAAAATTAATCGCAATAAGGCACATTTACAATTCATTTGGCGCAAGAAAGGCAGATGTTATTGCCTATGTTTATTCCGACGAAAACAAAAAGCAGCTCATAGAGCCGAAATTGAAGGAAAAGAAGAACAAGGCAGCAGCGGAAAAGAAAGAATAAGTTTTTATTGTTTGAAAAAAATAATTTTTTAATTGAAATGCCTTATTGTCAAAGGCAAGAAGCACTAAAAAACATTAACTAAAGGATAACTTTTTACAATAAAATCAACAAAATTTAAAAAAATTTCAATCCGTCGCTTCGCGACAAATTTTACCCTCGCATGGCATTAAACCATGCTCATTATCCATAATAATAACAATAAAATGGCAAAAGAAGCAAAGAAATCAATAAAGGGAAAGTGGAATTTGTATCAAGTTTCTGGCAACAAAATTGAAAGAAAGAACAAGTCATGCCCAAAATGCGGGCAAGGCACTTTCATGGCAAAGCATTCAAACAGGTGGTATTGCGGTATGTGCCACTACTCTGAATTTGTTTCTGGGAAATAAGTTTGTTATATAAAAATATAAATACTTGTTTTCTAGGTTTAGTATTTAATGGCTAAAAAATCTTTAAAAAATGTAGATGATAAAAATTATTTTATGGTGTGTCCCAGATGCGGAAGCACTAATGTTTATCATGATTTGAGTAAGGATATGATGGCATGGGGTGCTCCTACTAGATGGTTATGTAAAAATTGTGATTATTCTGCGATTGTTTTTCCAAAATTACACAAATCCAAAATAGAAGATTTCAAAAAGAAAATACAGCAAAGAACTAAAGAACAACAAGAGATTATAAATAAACCAACAATCACAAAAGGATATGTAAATAGGAAATTTAATGCTATATTATTATTTATTTATGTAATTAGCATAGTATTTGGCTTAATAATTTTGATTTATGATGTTATAACAAATCAGAACTATGCATTGTTTGTTTTTATTTTATTACTAATTTTAGCAATTTCTATAGGTGTTTTTTTGAATAAATTAATTAAAGATTTCTAAAACAAATTTACTCCTTCCCAACCCTCTGAAACACCAGCAAATCCTCTGTTGTAAGCTTTTCCCTTCTCTTAATCTTTGCATTAACCTCCTCTTCCTTTGATTTCAGAATAGATTCTTCCTCTTGTCTTTTTTTTTCTTTTCTATATACATCTATTCTGTCCAAGTGGGATTTAATCTCATTCATCGCTTTTAATTTTTCCTTCAGTTGAGCATTCACTTCGCCAAATTTCTGCTTGAACCCAGAGAAATTCTTAAACGCATTTTCCTCTTCAACTTTCAGCCTGTCAATCTCGGCGGAAATCTTTAAAATCTCCTCGTGCAGTGCCTGGCTTTCCTTTGCTTTTTCCTGTACTGTCTTATGGGTTTCATTTGCCTCTTTCTTCAATCTCCTTATCTCATCAGAAGCTTCCTTTATTTTTTTGCTAATATCAACAATTCCAGCAGAATTCTCGTACAATTTTTTTAACTCCTTAATCCTTTTCATCAATTCCTTCTCTTTCTCAAAAGATGGGGTTTCTGTCTCTATCTTGAACTCCAATCTATCAATATGCTGCTTGATTTTAGAAGGAGATTCTTTTAAGCCAAGTGATTTTTCAAGCTCTGCCTTTTCCTTTCTTAGCCTGTCAAGCTCCTTTAGTTTTTCGCTAACTTCCTTATTTAGGATGTCTCTTTTTGGCTTGAGTTCCTTGACTTCAGTAGTCAATGCATCCCTTTTTGATTTGTTCTCTTTTATTTTTTGTATAAGTTCTCTTATTTTTTTAGAAATTTCCTCTTTCTTGCTGAACCATGATTCTTTTTCCTTGTCAAGCTCGTTGAGGGCATTTTTCAGGCTACTTGCTTCTGCCCTCAGCTTGCCAAGTCCTGAAACTAGCTCTTTTTGATGTGATGCCATGACCCTGACTTTTCATCTAGCCGAATAATGCGCCCAAACCCATGGCTGCGCTCTCCTCAGCTTTCTTCTCTTCTTCCTCTTTTTTCTTCTCGTCAACTTTTGGAGCTGCTGCTCCTGCTGCCTGAGCTGCTGGCGCTGCCACTGCAACAGGCATAGCCGCCTTTTCAATTGCCTCGTCTATATTGACGCCTTCCAAGGCTGCGACAAGCGCTTTTGCCCTCGCCTCATCAACTTTTACATGGGCTGCCTCAAGCACTTTCTTGACAGATGCTTCATCCACTTTCTGCCCTGCCTTGTGAAGTAACATAGCTGCATACACATATTCCATTTTATTTACCTCCATTAATTATTCTTTAATTTTATTTTGAATTTATTTCTCTTTTTTATCGTGCTCTTCAATCACTTTTTTATGAATGTCGTGGTATATCTTCTCAACCTCTTTTACTTCCATTTGCTTTTCCCTCATTTTTATGTTTGCCTCTAATTCCTCTCTTGTCGGCACTTTTATTTCAGCTGTTTCTTTCTTTTGCTCTGGTTCGGTTTTTTGCCCCTCCCGAGTTTCGGCTTTTGCTCCTTCTTTTGGCTTTTCAACAACTTGGAAATTTGTCACATTAGTCAGGCTAAGCATTTGCTGCTCTGCTTTGCTTAGCAAAATATCAATAATCCCTGCATCAAAAATGTTTTGCGCAACTCCAATGGTTTTTGCGTCATTGAATGCCTTCCCTATCAAATGCCTTATGTTTGATTTTGTCGGATAAGCAACATAATTTGCAAGATTGAATGCCCATCTTGAAGCATTAGCCAATCTGCTCAAATATTCTTTCTCATCAACAGCAAGTATGCCTCTTGTGTAAATCAAGCCATTTTCGTAAACAGCAACCAAGTCCAGACCAACCTCCATCGGCTGTACCCCAAGTCTTGTCAAAATTTCAGCAACTTTTGGCTTTATCTTCTCGCCTGCCCTTACAACAACGGTGTCTTCCTTTATGGCGACTTTGCCGCCCTCAACTCCTGCCTTTATGCCCGCCATTGCAAGCTCCCCTATGATTGGTCCAGGCGCAAATGATGTTGCGCCCTTGTTGACAATAATGTCTCTTGGAGCTGTCTGCCCTGCCTTTGCAGGGGCTGGGCTCTTGCTTTTCTGCAATGTTTTGCTCAGCTTGAATGGATTTTCTTTGGTGAAGATTAACGCAGGCATTCCTCCAAGATGCATTTCAAGCTGCTCGATGCCTTTTTTCTTTGCTTTTGTCTGCTCAAATGCAAGCTTGATTAACCTTCTCTTGGTCATTGTTATGTAGAACTTTCCCCTTAACTGGGCTCTCATAACCTGCAATTGCGGAGCTGGCAAATTTTCCATATTGACAACTCCAATTATAGGATTCTCGCTAATTAAATTGACAAGACTGCTTACAATCTCTTTCTTATATTCCGCAACATGAGTTTGGATTGCCTCTGGCATTTTTTTAATTATTTTTGTTTATTTTTAATTTTTCAATCCGTCGCTTCGCGACATTATTTACTGCTCGGCAAAAATTCCCTGCCAGTGACATGCGAGTGAGCTCGTTGCGAACTCGCTCACAACAGCGGCTTTTTGCCTCGCCTATATATACATTAAATCAAACATCAAAAGCGGATTACTTTCTTCACGCTGTAAATCTCAAAGTCGCTCTCGTTTTGATGTATTTTTTGCTTTATGATTGTCATTTTATTGTATTATTTTGTCTCTTTGACAACCTCTAATTTTTCTCCAACTTTTACCGGTTTGCCCATTGTCAGCTTTAGATAGATGTCCTTTATGTTGTGTTTTTCATTTGGAAGGAGATGGATTATCGCATTGTAAACTGCACTTGCATTTTCAGCAAGCAGATTGATGTCAGTATCCTCTGTTCCTATTGAGCATTGAATTAGTGGAGCGCTTTTGTTTGTTATTCTTACGGTTTTTTGGAGCTTTTCGTATAATGGCTTTAGGTTAGCATTTGGAGGCACTACGCTACCTGCTTTTGGGTTAGGCATCTTGCCTCTTGGCCCAAATATCCTTCCAAATGTTGTTGCCACTTTCGGCATTATATTGGCCTGGGCAATGAAAAAATCAAAGCTGTTTGCTATTTTTTTTATCTCTCTCTTGTCCTTGTATCTTTCAAAATTGTCTGCAAGAATTACAGAATCACAAATCTGCTCTGCCTGTGCCTTGAGCTCAGGCCCGACTAAGGCGCATACTCTTGCCTTTCTGTTTCTTGAGTGTGGCAGTGTGATGAAAGCATCAATCTGATGTTCTTGTTTCTTCAAGTCAATTCCTTTCAAGTTTATGATTAAGTCAAAACTCTGCTTAAAGTTCCTTTTCTCAGAAATATCCTTTGCTTTTGCAATTGCTGCTTGTATTTGCTCTTTGTCCATCTCCCCTCCTGCCGAAGCAGTCAAGTTAGCGGGTAATAAAGAAGTGGAATAAATGGGGGTTTAAAAATGTATCGGGAAAAGGGCGTTGCACAATAAGTAACCAAAAAATCCTACTTTTTGTGCAGATTATATAATTATTTTAACAATTTTTAAATAATTCTTATTTTTTATTTTATAATCATGGAAATAAGGCGTAATTTAATTAAAACATGGATATCTAAATCAAAAAAAGGATATGAAACAAGAGATGGTATTGGTGGAGATTTTCAATTTGCTGAAATTCTGATAAATTGCTGGATTTCCTTTGAGGCTTATTCATGCTTGAAATACCCCAGAGAGTATGTAGGTCAAAGAATAAATGATTTTTGTCAAGACCACAAACAAAAATACAAGAACGAATTTGATGAATTACCGGATGATTTAAGGAGCAATGTAAAAAATTTATCCTACTATCAGATTGTGGATATGAGACCTAACCATGAATTAGATGCCCCAAAACAAATAAATGACATAAAAAATTTATCAAATGTAATGGGAGTTGTTTATCAAATAAGGAATAATCTTTTTCATGGTGGTAAGGATGTTCAAGACATGAAAGACAAGAATGTAATAGAACATTCGGCAATATTTCTATATAGGTTATTAGAATGGATTTTCCATTTTGAAGGTTATCTGCCTTAATTATTGGAAAATCCGCTTCAACCCCCAAGCTGTGCATTTCATGTATAACAACCACAATATTATGGCATATCACTTTGCACAAAAACATCTTTTCACATCAAACTTCTTGCAATTTGATAAATAAGTATATATTCACGCTCGTTCTTTAAAATTTCAATCAAAATGAAAATCCCAAGAAACATTTCTGGAATAGAAGTCATAAAAGTCCTAGTGAAATATTATGGTTGGGAAGTTTACAGAAGGCAAGGCAGCCATGTTACTTTGAAGAAAAGGTCAGAAGTTGAAATATTGACAGTACCCTTACATTTCCAACTTGATATAGGCACTTTTCTTGCTATTCTAAGAAAAGCCAATATTGAAAAAGAAGATTTCCTGAAGAAATTATGATATTGGTATTCTAATTGGAGCCCTGACAATTTCGCTATCAGGAATTTCCAGTTTGTTCTTTTTTCTTACAACTCCAAGCTTTTCCAATTCGTTATCAAGAATTCCCAATTTACTTGCGCTTTTCATATGTAGATTAATAGCTTCTGTTATGTTCTCTTTTGCTTCTTTCAAAGTCCTTCCCTGAGTAACAATGTTTAAATCCAAACATTCCGCTATGTAGCTTTTTTTAGTCTTTTTGACTATGAATGGAACAGATAATACTAAATTCTCGCTTTCGTAATTAGCATTTCTTTTCATAGCTCCTCTAAAATAACTCTTTAATATTTAAACTTTGTGGCACCATACCCTCATCTTCCATAACCTTTAAATATCATTAAAAAACATCTATAAAGGGGTGTGCTGTGGAACATCAACTTCAGGGACAAAAATCAAGTATTCTTGACAAAGTAAACTCTCCAAAGGACTTGAAAAAGCTAAGCAAATCACAGCTTAAAATACTTTCCCAGGAAATAAGGGACAAGATTATAGAAGTTGTCTCAAAAAACGGCGGGCATTTAGGCGGCCCATTAGGAGCAGTTGAATTAACTCTGGCAGTTCATTACGTCTTTAATGCACCGCACGATAAAATTGTCATAGATACAGGACATCAAAGCTATCCTCACAAGCTAGTTACAGGCAGAAGAGATAATTTCCATACGTTAAGGCAACATAAGGGAGTTTGCGGCTTCTGCAACATTGAAGAGTCAGAATACGATGTGTTTGGAGCAGGGCATGCTTCAACTGCAATATCAGCTGCTTTGGGTATTGCAAAGGCAAGGGACTACAAAAAAGAAAAACATAAAGTTGTTGCCATTGTTGGGGATGGCGCTTTGACAGCTGGCTTGGCTTTTGAAGGGCTCAACAATGCCGGCTACTCAAAAACAGACATTTTGGTTATTCTGAACGACAACAGGATGAGTATCTCTCCAAATGTCGGTGCTATTTCAAGCTACCTCAACAAGATTGTTCTCAAGCCAGGCTACTTCAAGCTTAGAAGAACAACAAGGAGCTTGCTGGAAAAAATTCCGGGAGTTACTCAAGAAGAAGTTGAAAAAGTTTTCACGCTTCAGGAAAAATTAAGGACATTGACAAGCGAAGGGGCTTTCTTTGAGTCATTGGGCTTTCAGTATTTTGGCCCTATAGACGGGCACAGCTTTGATGAGCTTCTTCCAGCATTGCAAAATGTAAAAAATTTGAAATGCCCTGTATTGCTGCATGTAAAAACAGAGAAAGGCAAGGGCTATGGATTTGCAGAAAAGGACATAGACAAATTACATGGCATGTCCCCTTTTGACCCTGTTAACGGACAGAAATATGTTACAACAACAAAAATGAATTGGACAGATGCATTTGCAAATGCTTTGATAAGGATTGCAGAGGAAGACAAAAGAATTGTTGCAATAACGGCAGCAATGAAATCCGGCACTGGGTTGCATAAGTTTGAGAAGCATTTCCCTGAAAGGACAATTGATGTTGGAATTGCAGAGCAGCATGCGGTAACATTTGCAGGCGGCTTGGCTATTGCTGGAATGAAGCCAGTTTGCGCAATTTACTCAACCTTTTTGCAAAGAGCTTATGACCAGATAATTCATGATGTCTGCCTGCAAAATTTGGGTGTTATATTTGCGCTAGACAGAGCTGGATTAGTAGGAGATGACGGCCCAACGCATAATGGCCCTTTTGATATCGCTTACTTCAGGGCGATTCCAAACATCACAATTATGGTTCCAAAAGACGAGAATGAGCTGCAGCACATGATTTACACAGCAACTTTCATCAAAGGGCCTTCAGCGTTAAGATATCCAAGAGGCTCTGCTGTCGGAGTCGGGCTTGACCCTGAACTCAAAAAATTAGAAATTGGAAAAGGAGAAGTTTTGATAGAAGGTAATGACTTGCTAATTATCGGAGTTGGTCCAATTTTATATGATGCAGTTAATGCAGTTGAAGAATTAAAATGTAAAGCCACAATCATAAATGCAAGATTTGTCAAGCCGCTTGACGAACAATTGATTTTGAAATATGCAAGAAAAATGAAAAACATAGTCACATTGGAGGAAGCAACAATCAATGGTGGCTTTGGAAGCGCTGTTTTGGAATTATTGAATGAAAAAGGGATAAAATCAAACATTAAAATTATTGGTATTCCTGACAAATTTATCGAGCACGGCAAGCCCGACATACAGAAGAAACTGGCAGGAATAGATAAAGAAAGTATAAAAATTGCAATTACAGAGATGTTAAAGAAGAAATAAAATTCATTTTTTATTCATTGTTTGAAAAAATTAGTTTTTATTGAAATGCCTCAATGTCAAAGGCGAGAAGCACGATAACATTAACTAAAGGATAACTTAAAGTAAAATAATGATTTAAATTTTAAAAATAAAATAAATTCAATCTGTTCGCTTCGCTCACAAATTTTACCCTCGGACGGCATTAACCGTCCTCACTATACATTATAATAAAATGTTCCAAAGAAGAAAATCTCGCAAGGTAAAAGTTGGCAAGATGTACATTGGAGGAGACGCACCTGTAACCGTACAATCAATGACAACTACTGACACAACTGATGTCAAGGCAACTGTTGAACAGATTCATGGCTTGGAAGGAATTGGATGTGACATAGTAAGGGTAAGCGCTCCTACAATGGATGCAGCAAAGGCATTGAAGGAAATAAAGAAAAACATAAACCTTCCATTAGTTGTTGACATTCATTTTGACTACAGGATTGCTTTGGAGGCAGTCAAGTATGTTGACAAGTTAAGAATCAATCCTGGCAATATAGGCAACCCAGACAAAGTGCAGATGGTTGTTAAGTCATGCAAGGATTATGGAGTGCCAATGAGAATTGGCGTCAATCTAGGTTCATTGGAAAAGGATTTGTTTGACAAATATGGATATGCTCCAGAAGCAATGGTTGAAAGCGCAATGCGCCACATAAAAATTCTTGAAGACTTGGATTTCTATGACACGATTGTTTCGTTGAAAGCATCCGATGTGCCGAGAATGGTTCAGGCATATAGGTTGTTTGCTGCAAAAACTGATTATCCACTGCATCTCGGCGTTACAGAAGCAGGCAGCAAAATTCCAGGCACTGTCAAGTCAGCAATGGGCATTGGAATGCTGCTTTTTGAAGGCATAGGTGACACAATAAGGATTTCTCTTTCTGAAGACCCAAGAGAAGAGGTAAAAGTTGGAAGATATATCTTGCGTTCATTAGGCTTAAGGAATGAAGGTGTTCAAGTAACAAGCTGCCCAACATGCGCAAGAACTCATGTTGATGTCATTAAACTGGTTGAAGATATTGAAAATGCAACTGAAAAGATAAAGAAGCCAATCAAGGTTGCAGTCATGGGCTGCGCAGTAAATGGCCCCGGGGAATCAAGAAAAGCAGACATTGGTATTGTGGGAGCTCCCGGAAATCACTTGCTTTACAAAGACGGCAAAATTGTTAGAAGAATTAATGACAATGAAATAAAAGAGGTTCTTTTGAAGGAGATAAATGAGATGGCGAATGGAAGTTAGATGGAAGAAAAAACATTAATGAAGTTATCCATTAGCGCTTTTATTTCTTTAATAATTGATAGTGCCTTTTCTATCACAGATATTGTTAGATCATCTCTAAGTGAAGTTCCACAAATTAAAGAAATTATTTTAATTAAACCTGTAATAATCTTATGTTTTTTCATCGCCGAAATAGCCTTGGTGTATTCTATAATTAACCCATTTATTGAAAATTTAATAAAAAAATAAATATCTAATTCTTCACAACCATTTTTCTCCTCTTATTCAACGGCTCTATAACCAAAGTGTCGAACAAGTCAGCCATTTTCTTGACAAAAGGATTTGACCCATTTAAAACCGTAACATTTAAATAACAGTTGTATTTTTTATAATACAAATGTCACAAAAAAAAGACAAAAGTTCAGTAATTTTTTTTACAAAATCTGCATTTCATATAGCTGAACGTATATTTAATTATCCCAATAAAACTTTTCATATAAGAATGATTGAAAAGGAGACAGGTTTCTCTACAACAGCCGTTATTGATTCTGTAAATAAATTAAAGGAATTTGGTATTGTTAAAATAGAAGAAACTCCATTAACAACCAATATTAAAGCCAATCTTGAGTCAGAAGCGTATAGATTCTATAAACTAGTTTTCAATCTTTATAGATTAAAGAGATATAGATTCGTTGATAATTTAATAGACATATTCAACAATCCAGAGGCAATTGTACTGTTCGGCTCATTTGCCAAAGGCGAAGATATTGAAATGAGCGATATTGATATTCTTATTATATCCCACAATAAGCCTAACGAATACTTAGAAGAAACACTAAATGTTATTCAAAAAGAACTAAACAGGAAAGTTAATACCCATATTCTGCCCTCTCTTGATAAAAGCTCAAATGAATTTAAGAATGCCGTAGCAAATGGTGTAGTATTGCACGGCTACATAAAGGTTGTATAATGATAAACTCATTCAAATATTATTTAAGTGGTGGGTATGTAAAGAAAAAAACTCCAGATTCTGAAGAAGCTAAGGCTCTTTTAGAAAAGGCAAAAAATAGGCTTGAATATACCAAATCCAGAGAAGTAAATGATAAAACTTCCCAATTTGTATTAGAAGATGCGTACGAAGCAATAAGGGAGTCTGCGCAAGCCCTAATGTCGGTTAAAGGCTTTAAGCCGTATTCTCATGAAGCCACAATCAGTTTTATTAAAGAATTCTACAGCTCTGATTTTGATGAAGGAGAATTTCACAAGTTTGACAGATTTAGGCAACTGAGAAATGATTCAGTTTATAAGGCTAAAACTGTTGCTAATGAAGATGCAAAAGCGTCGGTTTTATTTGCCATAGAATTTATAAATAAAGTTAATATATTATTAAAATCTAAAAAATGAAACACCTTTCAATTCTCGGCTCAACAGGCAGCATCGGTACTCAAACTCTTGACATTGTTAGGCAATTTCCGAATGAATTCAAAGTTGTCGGCTTAACCACTAACAAAAATTCTGATTTATTATTAAAGCAAATCAAAGAATTCAAGCCAAAGGCAGTTGCAATAATGGACAAAAGCAAAGCAAGTGATTTGCTTAACTTCTCGTCTTGCCAAGTTTATTCTGGAATTGATGGATTAAACAAAATTGCAGCAATGCCAGAAGGAGACACTGTTGTAAATGCCCTTGTCGGTTCTGCTGGAATTGAGCCAACATATAATGCTATTAAAGCAAAAAAAAACATTGCATTGGCAAATAAGGAAACTTTAGTTGCAGCAGGCTCTGTGATTATGGAAGAAGTAAAAAAAAATAATGTAAGCTTGATGCCGATTGACTCAGAGCACAGCGCAATCTTTCAATGCCTGAACGGAGAAAACATAAAAGAAGTAAGCAAAATTACAATAACTTGTTCAGGAGGTCCATTCAAAAACCACACAAAAGAGCAGCTTGAAAATGTAACTGTTCAAGATGCATTGAAGCATCCGACTTGGAATATGGGCAGTAAAATAACAATTGACTCTGCAACCTTGATGAACAAGGGGCTTGAAGTTATAGAAGCGCATTGGCTTTATGGCGTTGATTACGAGAAAATAAAAATTGTCATCCATCCACAAAGCATAGTCCATTCCCTTGTCGAGTTTGCTGACAAGTCTATTATTGCGCAGCTCGGCTTGCCTGACATGAAAATCCCGATACAATATGCATTGACTTATCCAAAAAGACTGCAGAGCAATAATCCACAGCTCGATTTGGTAAAAATAAAAACTCTTGATTTCAAAGAGCCGGATTTTGAAACATTCCCCTGCCCAAAATATGCTTATGAGGCAGGCATTACAGGGGGAACATTGTCTGCTGTTATGAACGCAGCAAATGAGGCAGCAGTCAATACTTTTCTCGAAAATAAAATAAGGTTTTTGGATATTCAAAGACTGATAAGAAAAATGATGGACGAGCATAGCCTGATTAAAAATCCGACACTCAAAGACATACTTGATGTTGACAAAAAAACAAAGGAAGAAACAAAAAAAGTAATTGAAGGGGAAATTGGCTCAGAATTGATTTCTTAAAATGAACTTCGCAATTATAGTCGCTGCTGGAAAAAGCAAAAGAATGGGAAAATCTACCAACAAAGTTTTCCTTCCGTTATTAGCCAAGCCAATGGTTTATCATACAATCAAGGCATTTCAGGATTGTAATTCGATTGGTGAGATTATCGTTGTAACGCAAAAAAATGATGTAGAAAAAATTAATCAAATAAAAGAACAATATGATTTTAATAAAATAAAAAATGTTATTGCAGGTGGAGAAGAAAGGCAAGACTCTGTTTATAATGGATTAGTATCCATTAAGCACGCAAAAAATAATGATATTGTTGTTATCCATAATGGCAGCAATCCTCTAGTAAAGGAAAATGAAATTATTGACTGCATAAATGCGGCAGAGCAATATGGCGCTGTAGTTGTTGGATTTCCATTAAAAGACACAATCAAAAAAATAAGCAAGGATTTTGTCGAAAAAACTATTGACAGAACTAAAATCTATCAAGTGCAAACACCTCAGGCAATAAAATATGGCTTGTTTATGGAAGCATTCAAAAATGCAAAAAATAAAAACTTGAAAGTTACAGATGATGCCTCTCTTATCGAGGCAATTGGAAAGAAAGTCAAGATTGTGCCTTGCTCTTATGAAAACATAAAAATAACAACTCAAGACGATTTGGAAATTGCAGAAGGCATTTTAATGAAAAGGAACAATTTAAGCAATTTCAGGATTGGTTTCGGGCAGGACAGCCACAGATTTTCAAAAAATAAAAATAAAAAACTTGTATTGGGTGGTTATATAGTGCCGAATGAAACTGGATTGGAGGCAAATTCTGATGGAGATGTTATTCTGCATGCCTTATTTAATTCAATAAGCTCTGCAATCGGAGAAAAATCACTTGGCTATTACGCTGATAATATGTTCAAAAAAGGCGTCATAGACAGCAAAGAATATCTAAAAGTTATTTTGGACAAATTAAACCAAAAAAATCTGACAATAAACAATGTTTCCATCTCGATAGAAGCATCAAAGCCGAAACTGGAGAAATATACACATAAAATAAAAGAATCATTGTCAAAAATATTAAATTTGGAAAAAGAAAAAATAGGTATTACCTACACTTCTGGAGAAAGATTGACTGCTTTTGGGCAAGGCAAGGGAATGCAGTGCTTTGTTGTTGTGAGTTTGAATTAAAAAATTAGTAAGGTTTTGGTGTATACCATCCACCAACAAAAACTAAATCTTCATCAGCCAAAACATCAGTAATATTTTCAAGTGTGGCATTTACTCTAGCCAATGGGCCAGTAGTTTGTGTGTGTTGGGATTTAAGAGGTATCTGAACTCCATCTGGTGTTACTGCACACATTATATAAGCCTCATTTTTAGGATCTTTACCAAGAATAGCTATGTCCCATTTTGAGCCTGTTCTTTGCACTTCAAGACCACTATTCTTCATAGTAAATTCAATTTTATCAGCCAAATCCCCAACGTTCAAGGTATTAGTTACTCTTCCGATATCAATAGGTTGCGTGCTTGTTGCTTGCAATGCCATTTTCCCCTCCTAAATTTTATTATCTAGTGTAAAGGCAATTCCTTTAAAAACCTTCCTCTTACCCTTCAAAATCAGCAATATTAATATATGATTTGTGTTACTCTTCCTATTATGCCAGTTCCATCATACGCCAAAATCAACCTTTACTTGAAGATAGGCAGGAAGCTAAGCTCCGGCTACCATAACATCCAATCTGTAATGCAGAGGATAGAGCTTAATGACAACATAACAATAGAGCCATTGACAGAAGACAAGATAATAGTAGAATCTACCAATAGGGAGCTTGAAGGGGAAGAAAACCTTGCCTACCAAGTTGCTGCTCTTTTAAAGAAGAATTACAAGGCAAGACATGGTGTGAGGATTTACATAGAAAAGAACGTTCCTTTGGAAGCTGGCTTGGGCGGCGGCTCTAGCAACGCAGCAACAGTTCTTCTTAATTTAAACAAGATGTGGGGGCTAAAGCTGAAAGAAAAGCAGCTTATTGAAATTGCTTCCCAGATTGGCTCTGATGTGCCCTTCTTTGTGCAGGAAAACGCTGCTTTGGTTGAAGGCATAGGCGAGAAGATAAAGCCGATAAAGAAGTCTTTCAGCATCAACATAGTTCTCATCAATCCTGGCTTTAGTGTCTCAACAAAATGGGCTTATTCTGCATTTGACAGGCAAAAGCCCAAGATAAAGACAAAAGCCAATGTAAAGGAATTGATAAGCGCAATAGAAAAGAAAGACATCAAGGAAATAGCGAACAACCTCCATAATGATTTTGAGCCGATTGTCACAAAGAAATACAAGATAGTCAATGAAATCAAGAACAATTTGCTGAGAAATGACGCATTGAATGCATTAGTTTCTGGCTCAGGCCCGACTGTTTTGGCATATTCAACAGCATCTATGAGGCAAGAGAGGCATTTTTCGAAGTACAATATGATTACCCATTCGTGTTTTTGACAAAAACTATATAAAGAAAAAAATAACATATAGATTAAGGGGGAATTATTGTTTTTGTTTGAAATATTTATTTTATTGAAATTGCCCTAATTGGAAAGGGCAAGAAGCACTAAATATGATACTAAAGGATGACTTTTACAATAAAATCAACAAAATTTAAAAAAATTTCAATCCGTCGCTTCGCGACAAAATCTAGTGCTCGGCAAAACTTTTCCTGCCAATAAGTTTTGCCTCGCCTATACATGACATTAAAAATAATACAAATAATATTAAAATGCCAGAAATAAAGGTTGCAAAACATGCAGGATTCTGTTTTGGAGTAAAGAAGGCGATAGAAATAGCAGAGGAAGTAGCACAAAAAAATAATCATAAAACTTATGTTCTTGGACAGCTTGTGCACAATGAAAAGGTAATAAAAGATTTGGAAAATGAAGGCATAATTTTTGTTGAAAACATACAGGAAATTCCGAAAAATGCGATTACTGTTTTAAGAGCCCATGGCGAGCCAGGAACAACATACCAGATTCTGGAACAGAAATCCATTATCAAAGGAAAAAACCTTAATGATGCAACTTGCCCGCTAGTTACATTAGTCCATAACGTAGCTACCAAATTAAATAATAATGGCTATGAAGTAATCCTTTTCGGTAAAAGAAACCATCCGGAGGCAATTGGAACAAGCTATCATTTAAAAGGTAAAGACACCTTTATTGTAGAGCATGCAGAGGATTCTGGCTTGGTTTTGGATTACATAAAAAATACAAACTATGATAAATATGCATTAATTTCGCAAACAACAATGTCAGTTTACGGCTACAAAAAATTAATCGACGACATAAACTCAAAATTGGCAGACGGCAAGTTTGAGCAGATTCCATTGAGCATGAAGGAATTAACAACAAAATACGGCTATGTCGATACAATCTGCAATCCAACAAAGCAAAGGCAATCTGGCACAGAAGGGATTGCAAGGGAAAGCGACATTGTGATTGTCATTGGCGGCTTGAACTCGAGCAACTCAAAAGAGCTTTATGCAAAATGCAAGGAAATTGGAGTTGAGGCATACTTTATACAATCAGAAGAGCAGTTGCAGAAGGAATGGTTCATTAATAAAGAAAAGATTGGCGTTACTGCTGGTGCATCAACTCCAGATTATTTGATAAATGATGTTGTTGAGAAGATAAAAGAAATGACTTCTTGATTACTCACCAAAAAACCCAATCCTTTCAGCGTCAAATTTCCACGTTTCTGGAATTCTGCCTGCTCTTTTGTAATACTTAACTAACCTTTTAATTTTCGAATCTGTAAGCAACAATCCTCTTTTTGCAGTTTCATCATTTTTATTGTTTTCAATGTGCTTTCTTACTGCCGCATATCTTTTGAACAAGGCAGTCAAGTCCTCCGGCACTTCCTGAACCAGCTTTTTTTCCTTCAGGATTTCGGTTATTGACTTGCCGCAAAGTGCTGAAACGCTTGGGATTCCATAAGCATCCCTCAGCAATATTCCAATCTGCGAGGGGGTTTTTCCGTCCTTTGTAAGTTTTGCTATCAGAAGTTCAGCTTTCTTCGCATCGTACAGCAGCCATGAAGGCGCTGTCTTCTTCGCAGGCCTTTTAGAGCCGTGCTTTCCTCTCTTCCTTGAATGCATTCTTGCCATTTTATTAAAATATTAAATACTGGAAGAACAAGTTATTGTCATCCAGTATAGCCAAGCTTTAAACCAGGCTATCTTTCATTGAATGGAAGTATTTGATAATTTATAAAGCTTTTTATCGTATCTATCAATAGCAATAGGCTGATAAGAATCTTTAAATACATGAAAATTATATAAACTTCTGGGGGGATAAAAGTGGTGGATTTGATATGGCTTGCAGTTGTATTCCTTATTATATCGGTGGTTGCTTACATACTAGGCGCTCGCGGCCTTGCATGGTTCACAGCCGATATCGCAAAATTCATCGTTATAGTATTCATAATCCTGGTTATAGTCACGCTTTTATTCCGTTTTGTCTTTTAATCAAATTTATCATCAGAATTGCCTAATATAAAAATAGCCCCGGGCAGATTCGAACTGCCGTCAGAGCCTTTCTTCATGCAACCAAAGGGCCCTATGCTTGACCGCTACACCACGGGGCTGCTTGTAAGACAATTATATCATTTATAAAATTATCTAATGGCAAAATTTATATAATGATTATGAATCTCCTCTTCGGATAAATAATGCAAGTCAAAGACAAGTTCTTCATAATTGATTTTGACAGCACTTTCACCCAAGTGGAGGCGCTTGACGAGTTGGCTGCCATCTCGCTCAGGGATAACCCAAAAAAATCGGTGATTCTCAATGAAATTAAAAACATAACAAAGCTCGGCATGGAAGGCAGGATGCCAATAAAAGACTCGTTATCCCGGCGCATCAAGCTCCTTAACGCAAACAAAAGGCATATAGAATCGTTAATAAAAACCCTGAAGAAAAAAATAACCCCTTCTTTTTTGCGCAACGGGCATTTCTTCAGGCTTAATTCAAAGAATATATTTATCATTTCCAACGGGTTCAGCGACTATATAGTTCCGGTTGTTAAAAAACTCCATATTCCGGAAAACAACATCTTCTGCAACGAATTCATTTTTGACAAGGAAGAGAATATAGTTGGTTTTGATGAAACAAACATACTGGCAAGGGAAAGGGGCAAGGCAGAGCTTCTCAAGTCATTAAATCTTGACGGCGAGGTATATGTTCTTGGAGACGGCTATACTGATTACCAATTAAAGGAGTCGGGATTAGTGACAAAGTTCTTTGCCTTCACGGAAAATGTCGAAAGAAAAATTGTTGTCGACAAGGCAGACCATGTTGCGCCGACTTTTGATGAGTTTCTTTACATCAACAAGCTGCCAATGGCAATCTCTTACCCGAAAAACAGGATAAGGATACTTTTGCTGGAAAATATCCATCCAGCTGCTGTTTCTGCGCTGAAGCGGGAGGGCTATAGCGTTGAATCAATCCCAAAAAGCCTGGATGAGGAGGAGTTGGCTGAAAAAATAAAGGATGTGTCTGTGGTTGGCATAAGGTCCAAGACGGAAATCACAGGCAAAATTTTGGCAAACGCAAACAGGCTGATGGCAATCGGCGCATTTTGCATAGGCACAAACCAGATTGACTTGGCAGAGTGCACAAAAAATGGGGTCATTGCCTTCAATGCGCCTTACAGCAACACAAGAAGCGTTGTTGAATTGGCAATAGGCAGCATTATAATGCTTATTAGGAATGTCGTTGGCAAGAGCAACAATCTGCATCAAGGCGCATGGGACAAGTCTGCAGCAAACAGCTTTGAAGTCAGGGGCAAGAATCTTGGCATTATCGGTTATGGCAACATAGGATCTCAGCTTTCAGTGCTGGCAGAAATGCTTGGCATGAATGTTTATTATTATGATGTTGTGGATAAGATGGCCCTTGGCAATGCAAAAAAATGCAGCTCGATGCAGGAATTGCTGAGAAAATCGGATATTGTCACAGTGCACGTTGACGGCAACCCAAGGAACAGGAACCTAATTGGCGAAAAAGAATTCGGCATGATGAAAAATGGGGTGATTTTCCTGAACACAAGCAGGGGGTTCATTGTTGATGTGATTGCATTGTCAAAATACATAAAAAAAGGCAAAGTTAGGGGGGCTGCAATCGATGTTTTCCCCTACGAGCCGAAAAGCAACCAGGAAAAATTTGTGTCAGAGCTGCAAGGGCTGCCAAACGTCATATTGACCCCCCACATAGGGGGAAGCACGGAAGAGGCGCAGGAAAACATTGGGGAGTATGTTGCAGACAAGCTGATTGATTTCATTAATAATGGCAGCTCGTTCGGCAGCATTAACTTTCCCGGTATTCAGCTTCCAAAGCTCCAGAATGCGCATCGCATGATACACATTCATTACAATGTGCCTGGAGTCTTGTCCAATATAAACAGTGTTTTTGCAAAGAACAGAATAAATATTTTGGGGCAGTATCTCAAGACAAATGAGGAAATTGGCTACGTCATCACAGATGTCAGCAAAACATACGATAAAAAAGTCTTTAACGAGCTTAAGAAAATCCCAAACACAATAAAATTCAGGGTTTTGTACTGATGAAAAAAATATTCTTCACTCCGGGCCCTACGCAGCTTTACGGCAGCATTCCCAAATACATTAATGAGGCAATGAAAAATGATATTTGCTCAATTTCCCATAGGGGCGAAAAATTTGAAGAAATTTTCCAGAGTACGGTCTCCAATTTGAAGGTATTATTGAATGTCCCGAATGATTTTCATGTTCTCTTTCTCGGTTCTGCAACAGAGGCAATGGAAAGAATCATTGAAAATTGCGTTGGAAAAAACTCATTTCACCTTGTAAATGGCGCGTTCTCAAAAAAATTTTTTGAAACAGCGCTTGAACTGAAAAAATCGTCGCAAAGGATTGAAGCGGCTAATGGGCAAGGTTTTGATTTTGGAAAAATGCAGGTTCCGGAAAATACAGAGATTATTTGCTTTACCCAAAACGAAACAAGCACGGGCGTTGCAATCGATATGGGCAATGTTTATCAAATAAAAAGAAAAAATCCTGAAAAGCTGGTTGCAGTTGACATTGTCTCGTCTGTTCCTTATGTTGATGTTGACTACAGCCTTATTGACTGCGCTTTCTTCTCCGTGCAGAAGGGCTTTGGCCTGCCTGCCGGATTGGGCGTTGTTATTGTTAATGAGAATATCATTGAAAAATCCAAATTTTTGCACAATAACAATTACAATATAGGAAGCTACCACAGCTTTCTGAGTTTGTTAAAATATTCAGGGAAAAGCCAGACGCCCGAAACCCCAAATGTCTTGGCCATTTATTTGCTTGGAAAAATTTGCAGTGAATTAAGCAAGTCGGGAATGGATAAAATCCGCAGGGAAACAGAAAAGAAGGCAGAAATTATGTACGATTTTTTCGAAAAGCACTCAAAATACAAGCCATTCGTGAAAAACAAGGATTTTCAGTCTAAAACGGTGATAGCAATAGACACGCTTGATGACACGCAAAGAATAATTCAAAAATTAGAGCAAAATGGCTTTATTGTAGGTTCTGGATATAAAGAATTTAAAGATAAGCAAATAAGGATTGCAAATTTTCCAATGCATAATGAAAAAGATGTCAGAAAAATGTTAAGTTACATAGAATAAATCTTCAATGCCTCTTCTTCCATGAAATGCAGTTTCCCAGGCACTATGAGGCAATGAACCAGCTTGCCGAAATTCTGCTTCAACAAATCCTTTGCAGCTCCAGCTTTAATTACTTGATTCTCGCCTCCGATTCTTGCGCATCCTAAGCATAAAGTTTTTTCAGAAAAAACCCTTTCATTTTTTTTCAATTCAACCTTAAGCAAATACCTGATTGCATCATTTACTGATATAAATTTTTCTTCTTCTGGATTCAAGTCAAGCAAAAACAATGTATGTAATCCTAACTTTAAATTTTCTTTCAAAACATCATATGGGGCTTCAACATTCTCGTTCTCCAAGGGAATGCTTGTTGTTTTGCCAAACTTATAAACCTGCAATCCAGTTATTCCAACAGCACTAACAATTGAAGCATTATGAATAACATGACATTTTATCCCTTCTTTCTTTGCCCTTAAAAACAAGTCAATATGGGTTGTTGCAACTAAAGGGTCTCCGGCAACAAGAAAGGCAACATTTTTTGATTTAGCATTTTCAATGACCTCATTATCGTCAGCTTCAACAAGACTCCTTCTTGCCAGAATTATTTTTTTGCCATAAAATTTCTCTAAATCCTCTTTTTTGCAGTTCAAAATAGAAGTATAGTTTTCCAAGTAAACAATATCACATTTTTTAATTGCTTCAAGCCCGTTAATGCTAATATCTTTTTCGTTGTTTAGTCCTAAACCGATGAAGTAGAATGGCATTTTGGTAAGAATTATACCATTATTCTTTAATTTATTGTCATTTCATTTAAAAACTATATAAAATAAAATACATATTCAACCCCAGAAATCTTTATAAATCTATTTAAGCATTAATATAAAATTAAGAAAAGATTAATTATGAGTTTTTTTGGCGAAAAACTCATTTAAAGTAGCTTTTTTGGCGAAAAGCAACTCGAAATTGTCTTATTAGCGAAATTCTAGTTTTTTAGTACGAAAAAAACTATAAAACGGTATTAAATCAGCTTTTTGGCACAAGCTAATTCTAAAAGGGTAGCTGTAGAAGAGCAATATAAACATTTCGGTATACGGAACTTTATATTGTAAAATATAGTATGAAAACCACAGGGCTAGGGAAAAAGGGGGAGTGTTAAAATGGACTTTTTGGTAGAGGGTGCATTAAAACAAGCTTCAGATACAAGCTTGGGATTTGAGGTAGGACAGGCAAACATAAAGGTTATAGGTGTTGGTGGAGCTGGCAACAACATGGTTGGATGGCTCTACAAAAAGGGCATAAAAGGCGCTGAAATAATCGCATGTAACACAGACAAGCAGCATCTAGGCATCATAGATGCTGACAGGAAGTTCTTGATTGGGAAAGGTGTCACTAGGGGATTAGGCTGCGGCGGCTTTCCAGAAAAAGGGGCAGAGGCAGCAAAGGAGTCTTTGCCTGAACTGAAAGAATCGCTTAAAGGCGCTGACATGGTTTTTGTATGCGCTGGCATGGGAGGCGGCACAGGAACAGGTGCAGCTCCTGTTGTAGCGCATATTGCAAAAGACACAAGTGCTATAGTTATCGGCACGGTCACAATGCCGTTCAAAATTGAAAGGGCAAGAGTTGACAAGGCAGAATTTGGATTGCAGCAATTAAGGCAGGTTTCTGATACAGTTATTGTAATTGACAACAACAGATTAGTGCAGATAGCAGGCAACTTGCCAATCCAGCAGGCATTTGCAGTTGCTAATGAATTAGTTGCAACAATGATAAAAGGCATTGTAGAGACAATTGCAGTTCCATCTCTTGTTAACTTGGATTTTGCAGATGTCAAAGCCATAATGCAAAATGGTGGAGTTGCAGTCATTGGAGTCGGCTCATCTGACACAAACAACAGAGTGGAAGAATCAGTCAAAGGAGCACTGGCTAATCCATTATTGGAAGTTGATTACAAAGGAGCAACAGGCGCTTTGATACATGTTGTAGGTGGTCCTGATATGACGCTTGACGACATCAACAGGGCTGGTGAACTAGTTACAGAAAGCTTGGATGACGATGCAAATGTAATCTGGGGTGCCAGAGTTGTCGATGACATGAAAGGCAGAATCACGGTTATGACTATTGTTACAGGTGTTAAAAGTCCTTGGGTATTAGGCAAAGTGGATTACTCAAAGCCATCGCCAGCAGCAGTTGCAGTCAGCCAAGAGCTTGGCATCGAGGTAATCAATTAAATGGCAAAGCTTCATAATCACCCCTTTAGTCTTTGTGGTGAGATTGTTTCTTTGCCTTCATTAGAAAACCACCCCCAACGTTTTTAATATGAAGGCAAGCGGTGGCTCATTCTTAATGAGCCACATTTTTTTATTTTTTGGAATAGGTTTTTAAAGCGAAGGTTAGTACTTTTACTTAATCTATATATGGTTCCTATTAATCAATTTGGAAGACATACTGGACGTAAAAATCCAGTTGAAGATTTACATTCCATAGTTGAATCAGCAACCCAACGGATTCGAGTTGATAGGATTGATGCTAATCTTAAATACGTTCTAGAACACATGCGTGTTACTGATTGGTATGGTGTCACCGCTCTCATACTTTTTGATCGGCATCATAAGGGATGGCCTTATCACCTTATTTCTGTCGCCAAAGATGAGCAAACAGCACATAGTGCGATACGTGTACTTGAAGATAGAGGCTATAAAAGGGCATACACCCCAGGAATTTCTGTTTATGGAGATTCTGCTCTTGGAATTGCTGGAGTTCATTATCATTTCACTAGAGACTTTAGAGTGGTAGCCCAAAAAGAGCGTAAGTTAGATGGTGCATTATTCGTGCCTATGGAAAATTTGGTAATAGGAAATGGTTCTTTAACAACAATCCCAAATCATATTTTTGTAACATGTGTTAGAACTTGTGCTCAATATATACATAGCTTACCTATTTCTTCCTCTTCAACTTCTCCTTAACCTTTTCAACTAATTTCTTGCTGTGTTTCTTTACGTGCTTTGTTGTTTGGGTTACAGCGTGCTTTATGTATGGGCTCCACCATCCTAAGCCGGTTTTAGGCCCTTCAATCCTGCCCCACCATTTCTCGAAGAACATGGCATGCTCAATCCTGTACTTTGGCGGCGGAGTAGGAGTTTCGTCTGCATACCCAATTGTTACAATTGCCTGCACATTGACATGCTCTGGCAGATTGCATAATCTTCTTATCTCTTCTTCATCAAAAGCACCAACCCAGCAGCTCCCTAATCCAAGTGAATGAGCTGTCAGCAACATATTCTCAATTGCAGCAGCAGCACCTTGTATTGTATACAAGCGAACGCCTCTTGTGCCATAGTACCTTTCCGCCTTTTCCGGCTCGCCAACAACAACAACATGAATTGGAGCATCCTGCATCCAGTGTTGCTGCACGCATGCCTCTGCAATCGCCCTTCTTTTGTCCTCATTTTTCACAACAATAAACTTGACGTTGAAAATATTACCTGCAAATGGCGCGTACTTGCCTGCCTGCAGAATCTCAACAATATTGCCCCATGGCACTGCCTTGTCCTTGTACTTTCTTATGGACCTTCTCGTCCTTATGCAGGTAAAAACATCCATAATCTATTTTTAAATAAACTCATTTAAATAGTTAACTGAAAATTTGTTATTTTTTGAAATAATATTTTTTAATTAATGCGTTATGTCAGACAAAATATAATCAACAAAAAACATGAATTTCACATTAAAAAATAATAAAACTAAAGCCAAATATTGAAAAATAAATAATATAAATTCAATGAAAACCTCAAAATCAACCAAAAAACTTAATAAACAAACAAAACAAATCACAATATTATGGAGTACTCCAAGCTTGTTGATGTTTACGAGCAATTAAACAAAACAACCAAAAGACTGGAAAAAACACACATAATTGCAGAGTTCTTGAAGGAAATCAGCATTGACGACATGGAGCATGTTATTCTTCTTCTTGAAGGCAGGATTTTTCCAAATTACGATGCCAGAGAAATAGGAGTTGCCTCAAGATTGATGCTGAAATCTTTGGGCATTGCAATAGGCATTGGCATTGATAAAATAGAGAAGGAATGGAAAAAGCAAGGCGACCTTGGCTTAGTTGCAGAGTTATTGGTCAAGACAAAAAAGCAGGCTACTTTGCATTCAACAAAGCTCACAACAAAAAAGGTTTTTGAAAATCTGAGAAAATTGGCAGAGATTGAAGGAGAAGGCACTGTGGAGAGAAAAACACAGCTTATTGCAGAATTGCTTACTTCGGCAAAGCCAGTTGAATCAAAATACATTGTCAAGACAATTCTAGGCGAGATGAGAATTGGAGTTGGAGAAGGCGCAATGCGTGATGCAATCGTCTGGGCTTTCTTCGGCAATAAAATAGGAATCAAATATGCAAGGGAAATGAACGATATAGAGGTAGAAGACAGGGAAGTTTACAATAAATATGCTGATGCTGTGCAAAGCGCTTATGATGTGACAAATGAATTTGCTTTAGTTGCAAAGGCAGCAAAATCAAAGGGCTTGGATGCGCTTGAAAACATTGGAATGAAGGTAGGCATTCCAATCCAAGTAATGCTTGCATTGAAGGTTGATACAATTGAAGAGGCATTTGAAACAGTCGGCAAGCCGGCTGCTATAGAATTTAAATACGATGGCTTCAGGATACAGGCGCACAAAGGCGAAAAAGGCGGCATTAGGTTGTTTACTCGCAGATTAGAAGATGTAACAAAACAATTTCCCGATGTTGTTGAGTATATCAAGAAGCATGTAAAAGGCAAGAGCTTCATTATTGATTCAGAAGCAGTTGGATATGACAAAAAAACAGGAAGATATCTTCCATTCCAGAATATTTCCCAAAGGATAAAGAGAAAATATGATATCGATAGGATGTCTAATGATTTTCCTGTTGAAGTCAATGTTTTTGACATAATTAATTTTGAGGGAAAAAGCATGATAAATGAGGAGTTTGAGAAAAGAAGGAAATTGTTGGAAAAAATTGTTAAGCAGGAGCCGAAAAAAATTGTAGTATCAAAAATCAAGATTGTTTCTGAAAAAAAAGATGTTGAGAAATTCTTCAAGGAAGCTGTCAATGCAGGCAATGAAGGTTTAATGTTCAAGTCACTTAACTCTCCTTATAAGCCAGGCGCTCGAGTTGGCTACATGATTAAGTTCAAGCACATGATGGAAACGCTTGACTTAGTTATTGTAGGCGCTGAATGGGGAGAAGGCAAACGCGCAAGATGGCTCAGCAGCTACACAGTTGCATGCCTTGACGAGAATGACGATTTCCTTGAAGTTGGCAAGGTAAGCACTGGCTTGAAGGAGAAAGAAGAGGAAGGTTTGAGTTTTATGGAGATGACGAGATTGTTAAAGCCCTTAATTATTTCCGAGAAAGGAAAAGAAGTGAAAATAAAACCCAAGATTATAATTGAGGTTGGCTATGAGGAAATCCAGAAAAGCCCTACTTATGAGAGTGGGCTAGCTCTCCGCTTTCCTCGTGTAATCTCCCAAAGAATAGACAAAGGTCCACATGAAGCATCTACACTAGATTATGTGAAGAAGTTGTATGCTGGGCAGAAAAAGAGCTAAACCCCAAACCTTTAAATACCCTCCAAAAATCCTTCTTACAATGATAGTCGGCTTTGGATTCACAAAGTTAAGTGCAGAAAGGAAAGAAGCTGTAAAAGGCAAGATTGACATAAACAACAATGTCACTATAAAGGATGTCAAGGAAGACAATTTTGCATTTGGCAAGGACAAGCAGCAAAATGTGCTCAGGTTTGTTTTTGAATTTACATCGAGGTACGAGCCAGATGTCGGTAATATCCTTTTTGAAGGCGAGCTTCTTTACCTTGAAGAGCCGAAAAAGGCAAAGGAATTATTAAATGATTGGAAGAAAGATAAAAAGCTGCCGCAAGAGGTTATGGCAGGAATGCTTAACACAATACTTACAAAATGCAATGTACAAGCATTAATTCTAAGTCAAGAAATCAATCTGCCTCCACCTATTCCATTGCCAAAAGTGCAGGTTGGCTCTCCCGACAAAGGTTATATCGGATGACTACAAGACAATAAATAAAATCAAATAAAACAACCAATAAACAATCCTCTTTCTCCCGTGAATCAAGCACAGGTACCATGCATACGCCAGTAGCACTATAATGTAAGGAATAAAGTGCAAAGATTATTTTTTGGGCACCCATTTCAGCGAAGCTATCCAATGCAAAGCAATTCCGTAGGAATTGCGAGCTATCGAAAATCTTTGGTTTTCGAAGGGTCTCGGATTATTACATTAAAATTTGTTAATGTATAAGATTAACCTAAAAAATCTTTAAACAAAAGATTTATAAAACACTATACCTATTCATTAGTTAACACAAAATGGTGGAAAAAGAACTAAAGCTTAAGGTTGCAGAAGCCATCCAAGATGATGTAAACAAGGGCATTGTAAGGATTGATTCTGGCTACTTATCTGAAGTAGACATAAAAGCAGGCGACATAGTTGAGATTGAAGGCGAGCGTAAAACAGTTGCCATTGCAGACCGTTCTTATCCAGGTGATATAGGACTTAATATCATAAGAATGGATGGTATTATCAGAAAGAACGCCAAGACTGGTATAGGAGAAATAGTAAAGATTAGAAAAGCGCTTGTCAAGGAGGCAAAGAAAGTCATTATAGCTCCCGCAAGAAAAGGCATTGTCATAAGGGCTTCTCCAGAAATATTCAAGCAAGGGCTTCTAGGCAGGGCTGTTGTGAAAGGAGATATAGTCTCTTTGGGAGGAGCAAGAAGAAGAAAAACAACAATGATGTCCAATCCTTTCTTTGATGAAGACATTTTCAGCATTCTTGATGAAAGCATGATGGGAATTGGCTTTGGCGACATAAAGTTTGTTGTTGTTGACACAAACCCAAAACAGCCAGTCATTATCCTTGACTCAACTGAAATAGAGTTCCGCTCAGAGGCAGTTGAAATAGAGGAAGAAAGAGTTCCAGACATAACCTATGAGGATGTAGGCGGCTTGGAAGACGAAATCAAGAAAGTAAGGGAAATGGTTGAGCTGCCGTTAAAGCATCCCGAAATTTTTGAAAGACTGGGCATAGAAGCGCCAAAAGGAGTTTTATTGCATGGACCTCCTGGAACTGGAAAAACATTATTGGCAAAAGCAGTTGCAAACGAAACAAACTCTCATTTTATTTTGATTAATGGTCCTGAAATAATGTCTAAGTATTATGGACAAAGTGAAGAAAACTTAAGAAAGAAATTTGAGGAAGCAGAAAAGAACGCCCCTTCCATAATTTTCATTGACGAGATTGATGCAATTGCCTCAAAAAGAGAGGAAACAAGAGGAGAGGTTGAGAGAAGAGTAGTTGCACAGTTGCTCGCATTAATGGATGGCTTGCAGAGTAGAGGAAAGGTTGTTGTGATAGCAGCAACTAATGTTCCAAACATCCTCGATCCTGCTTTGAGAAGGCCCGGTAGATTTGATAGGGAAATAGAGATTGGAGTGCCAAGTAAAGAGGGAAGATTAAACATCCTGAAAATTCACACAAGAAATATGCCATTGTACACAAAGGAAAACATAGTTAAAGAAAGCGAATTTGAGTTAGAGTACAAGGAAGCAATCTTGAACTTGCTTAGATACAAAGATGCAAACTCAAGGGGATTGGAAAAGACAATAAACAAGTATCTTGTTGAAAACCCCGAAAAGAACGAATTGTTTAAAAAAATTGAAATATCAAAATTAAAGAGATACATGGACAAACTGAACTATAACTTGAAAATAGTTTCTCTTAAGGAATTGGCAGAAATAACCCATGGCTTTGTTGGAGCTGACTTGGCTTCTTTGGCAAAGGAAGCAGCAATGATTGTTTTGAGAAGAGTGCTTCCTGATATAAGGCTGAAGGAAGATGAGCCATTGCCAAAGGAACTGCTTGAAAAGCTTGTGATCACGCAGCACGACTTTAAAGAGTCATTGAAGGTTGTACGTCCATCTGCGCTTAGAGAAGTTCTTGTTGAAATTCCAAATGTCAAATGGGCAGACATAGGCGGATTGGCAATCGTTAAGCAGGAATTAATTGAGGCAGTTGAATGGCCTTTGAAGCATCCAGAGTCATTCAAAAGATTGGGAGTAAGACCTCCAAAAGGCATATTGTTGTTTGGCGCTCCTGGAACTGGAAAAACCTTGCTTGCAAAGGCGGTAGCAAATGAAAGCGAGGCAAACTTTATCTTGGTTAAAGGGCCTGAGCTTTTAAGCAAATGGGTTGGCGAAAGCGAAAAGGCAGTTAGAGAAGTTTTCAAGAAAGCAAGACAAGTAAGCCCATGCATTATATTCTTTGATGAGATTGATGCTCTTGCTCCAAGAAGAGGAGCAAGCTCTGACAGCCATGTAAGTGAAAGAGTTGTAAATCAGCTTTTGACAGAGATTGACGGCTTGGAGGACTTGCATGATGTTGTCATAATCGCAGCAACAAACAGGCCTGACATTGTGGATACTGCATTGCTGCGCCCAGGAAGATTTGACAGGATGATTTTGACTCCAATTCCAGACGAGCTAACCCGTCTTGAAATTTTTAAAGTTCATACAAAAGGCATGCCTATTGCTGTTGAGGAGCAGCCGATAAAGAAGAAAATGCTTGCTGCAAAAACAGAGAAAGGAGAATCAACAATTGAGTACGAAAGCGATAAGTTAGTTGATGGTGAAAATTTGAAAAGCAGAGAAGATTTATTAAAATATCTCACCAAAAAAACAGACGGCTATGTTGGTGCTGACATCGAAGCAGTATGCAGGGAAGCAGCAATACTTGCATTGAGGGAAGACATAAATTCAAAGGAAATCTACAAAAGGCATTTTGAAAAGGCACTTGAAAAGGTAAGACCCAGCGTTACAAAAGACGTTGAAAAGGCATATGAAGAACTACATGATCACTTCACTGCTACAAGGGCAAAACAGATGCTTGAGGAAAAGCCGGGCTATATGGGGTAAAAATTATGTTAAATTAAAAATCAACAATTAAAAATTTTTCAAACAACTTCGCTTCCCAGCATCTGCAAGGTCCGTGGGATTGTTAAATCCCACTTGCACAAGGTGTCAACGAACTTTGTCGTTGATGGGGACCCAGCTCAGGGACGTATCGCTGGCAGTCAAAATAAATAGGCGTGGAGGTGGAGCATGAAAACAATAAACTTCCACAGCAGTGGCATGCGAGTGAGCTCGTCTCACTCGCTCACAAGTCAATGCCGACGCGCCAAGAAATTGTCGTGCGAAGCACGACGGATTGAAATAATAAGTTAATATCCAAATTTTTGCCGCAGGCGGATTGAAAAATTAAAATAGACAATAAAATTCATCAATTAAAATGGCGAAACTAAAACCATTATCATTAGGACTTGCTTTGGGTGTATTCTTGGTGATTTGTTATGTAATCCGCACAATTGTAATATGGCTATTTCCCAACTTTGTTGTTAATCTTGCAAAGAAAGTCACTTACAACATGCTTGCTTTACAGCCGCCTGTGATAACAATTGACGCTTTTGTTATCGGCTTAGTTGTTCTTTTTGTTGGTGGCTTAATCACAGGAATTATTTTTGCTTGGGTTTATAATTGGGTTGGGAAGTAATTTTGAAAACATTTAAATAAACTTATTCTAACTTTTTTATTATGAAACCGGATTTTATTATGAAACCAGAGTATGGAGATGTTGTTAAAGTATATGCAGACGAAGCAACTTATGAAGGAATTCTTATGCCTCGCCCTGAGATTTTTGAGAAGGATCATACCATTATCAAACTCGACAATGGCTATGGCATTGGAATAGACAACAAAAAAATAAAAAAGATTGAAGTAATAAAGAAATACGAAAAAAAGAAAGAAGAAAAATCAAAATCAATCCATAAAAAAGGGCTTCCAACTGTTTCTATTCTTTCATTTGGAGGCACTATATCTTCAAAAGTTGATTATAGGACAGGGGGCGTTTATGCCCACTACACAGCAGAGGACTTCATTGCAATGCTTCCAGAGCTGGAGAATGTTGCAAATCTAAGGGCAGAGAAAGTTATGGGCATAATGAGCGAGGACATGTCTCCGAAGGACTGGCAATTGATGGCAAGAAGTATTGCAAAAGAACTGAATGAAAATGAAGTTGCAGGAGTTGTTGTAACGCAAGGCACAGACACTTTACATTTCTCGACAGCAGCCATGTCGTTTTTCCTTAGAAACTTGAACAAGCCTGTTATATTTACAGCAGCCCAGAGAAGCATTGACAGAGGCTCTTCAGATGCATTCTCAAACTTACTTTGCGCAGTCCAAGCTGCATCAAAGTTTGACGGAGCAGCAGTTGTAACCTGTTTGCATGGCACAACTAATGACAATTACTGCATCCTAAACAGGGGCACGAAAGTAAGGAAGATGCACACAAGCAGAAGGGATGCTTTTCGCCCGATAAATGAATTACCACTGGCAAAAGTTTATGAGGATGGAAAAATAGAGATTTTAAACCCAAACTATAAAAAAAGGAATAGCCAAAAAGTTATTGTTGACGACAAATTCGAGCACAAGACAGCTTTGGTTTATGTTTATCCTGGAATGGATCCTGATGTGATGGATTACTACAGAAAGAAAAAGTATAAGGGAGTTGTCATTGCTGCCACTGCGCTTGGGCATGTTCCTACAATAAATCCCAAATACTCTCTCATTAAAAAAATCAAGGAGCTTATTGACAATGGAGTGCCAGTTGTCATTGCAACACAGACAATTTACGGCAGAGTCCATCCTTATGTTTATGCAAATTTGCGAAAATTGTCAGTGGAGTTAAATTGCATCTTTGCAGAGGACATGCTTCCAGAAACTGCTTACATAAAGCTTGGCTGGGTTTTGCCTCAAGCAAAGAACATTGAAGAAGTAAAGGAAATGATGCTCACAAGCTATGCTGGTGAAATAAGCGAAAGAACCGACGAGAAAGCGTTTTTGTACTGATGATTACAATCAAAGATTTGCTCAACAAGATAAAATGGGACAAAAGGGAAAACCCAGAGCAATATACACTTTTTTATTTTGACAGGATTCAAAAAACATTAATAAAAATCCCTTATACAAAAATTAAAAAACTGGAAGGTTCTTTTATGGTTTTGGACAATGAGGAAGAAACAAACATCCCATTGCATAGGATAAAAAAAGTCGCTAAAGATAATGTTGTTGTTTGGGAAAGGAAATAATTCATTGCTTGAAGAAATAATTTTTATTGAAATGTCCAAATTGGCATCGGCATAAACGAAGTTTCTGACGAACTTAAAAATGTTAGTTTTTAAGTAGGACAAGAAGCACAAAAATATAAACTAAAGAAAAACTTGAAATAAAACATAATAACTACCAATTCAATCCGCCTTCGGCAAATGTTACCCTCGCGAGGTATTAACCTCGCTCACTATCTATGATAACACATAATAAAAAATGGAAAAAATAAACTATGAAGAAATTGGATTTAAATGTGGTTTAGAAATCCACCAGCAATTAGAAGGCAAAAAACTATTCTGCAATTGCCTTACTTTGAATTCTACTAAAGAACCAGACATAAAATTCGAGAGAAAATTGAAGGCGGTAGCTGGAGAAACAGGCGACATAGATGTTGCAGCGGAATTTGAGATGATGAAGAAAAAGAAGATAATCTATGAGGCAAATTCCGAGGATGTTTGCCTTGTAGAGACAGACGAAGAGCCGCCACATAAATTGAACACGCAAGCCCTTGAAACAACATTGAAAGTTGCTTTATTGTTAAACGCAAAAATAGTCGACGAAATTCAAGTAATGCGCAAGACTGTTGTTGATGGCAGTAACGTATCAGGCTTTCAGAGGACTGTATTGGTTGCAATCAATGGTTTTATTGAAACTTCTCTTGGTAATGTTAGAATTCCAACAATCTGCCTAGAAGAAGAGGCAGCACAGAAATTAGAAGAAGACAAAGACTTTGTAAGGTACAGGCTTGACAGATTAGGCATTCCTCTAATAGAAATTGCAACAAGCACCGACATAAAAAGTCCTGAACATGCAAAAGAGGTTGCTGCTCATATCGGCATGATTCTGCGAAGCGTTGAAGGAGTAAAAAGAGGGCTTGGTACAATAAGGCAGGATGTCAATATTTCAATATCAGGCGGAGCACGAACAGAGATAAAGGGCTTTCAGGACTTGAGAAGCATTCCTAAAGTGATAGAATATGAAGTGAAAAGGCAGCTTGAGGCAATAAATCACGGCAAGAAGCTTGAAAAAGAGGTAAGAAAGGCAGAGCCAAACTTCACAGCAGCTTTTCTTAGGCCATTGCCGGGTGCTGCTCGTCTTTACCCTGAAACAGATGTTTTGCCAGTAAGAGTTGACAAAACATATATTGAGAGACTAAGAAAATCATTACCAAAATTATTAACAGAAAAAGTTGAAGAATTCGAGAAAAAATACGGATTGCCTAAAGGTGTAGGAAAAGATTTGATTGACACAGAATTTGAATCTCTTGTAAAAAAATTGGGAAAATTAGAGCCTTTGCTTATAGCCAGGACTATAGTAAATACACCCACTGAAATAAAAGGAAAATTAGATGTTAAAGATTTTGAGGAAGTGCTTTCATATTTTGCTGAAGGAAAAATAGCAAAAGAAGCCATAATGGATTTATTGGAAAAAAAGGCGCTTGGAGAGAAAATCGATATAAAGCATTTTGAATCTGTTTCTGAAAAAGATTTGGAAAAAGAAATAAAAAAAATAATTGAAGAAAAACCAAATCTGACGCAAAGCGCCTATATGGGCTTGATAATGGCAAAGTACAGGGGAAAGGTTGATGGGAAGAAAGTGATGGAGATTGTGAAGAGGTTTGTGAAATAAATTTACTTATATAGCAAACCACAGAAATAGATGGGTATAATAGCTGTGGTTTGCTATCTTGCCAACCACAACAATTTGCTAAAAGATTTTTGTGGTTGGCAATGTTTCTTGTAATTTAAGAATGTACTTCGATTTCAAATAATTTTTTCTGCTCTCTCGCTTCGGATACAATTTTTCATGCTATGCTAGATAGCACTACTCCATGGGTTCCTCATCAGTACGAGGCAGTGTGCTTAATGCACTTTATTGTTCATCATTAGGTGGAACAAGTTATATGAGGGGTACCCACATCGCTGAAGCAGATAATGGGTATCATATAGTTAGATTTATATTTATTTTTAAATTTATAAACGCGCCGGGGAGGATTCGAATTCGGGATGAAAGAGCATGTACTCAATCATGCCCCCGGCCTAAAGGTTAGGAACCTTTCGCTCTATTTGCACGAAGCAAAGCGAGTGCTCGCTAGCCTCACCAAGCTGAGCTACCGGCGCATATGAATGAGGACATGCGCTTGTCTAATAAATTTTATTGTTTTTATTCTCTATGCCCATAATATTCGGTTTTAGAATACATTGACGTGTCTCTCGCTAACAAATATTTAAGATTTCTAGAAATGCTATTGGCTGTGACTTTCCCTATAATCTTACCATCTTCAACAACAATAAGTCTTCTTATCCTGTGCCGATCCATTATTCTGCTTGCCTCTAAAATATCCTCGTTTGCATCAATCGTAATGAGGGGAGTGCTCATTATGTCTTTCACTTTCAACTGATTGGCATTTTTGGCTTTTGCAACAACCTTGCGCATCATATCCCTTTCAGTCATTATACCAATAACATCACCATCTTCTTCCACTAAAACAGAACCAGTCAGCTTCTCACTCATTATTCTTGCAGCTTCAGCAACACTAGTGTCGGAAGAAATCTTCATAATTCTGTGTAGTACCTCTTTAACTTTCATAACTAATTAAAAGATTTTTGTGTATAAAAACTTTATTCTTATATATTATTCTTCTATATAGAAAATAAATCAACAAATAATGCAAAAGTTTTATAAATACTGCCTAAGTACTTACTAAATATATGGAAGTTAGAAATGTGCAGAAGACAGGCGACATGCATTACCTCTATTTGCCTACATTGTGGTGCAGAGAGCATAAAATAGGCTCAAAGTCAAAGGTAAGCATAGAGCAGAGCAGCGACGGCACTTTAATTGTTTCTCCGCACATTATTGAAAAAAAACTAAAACATTTGAAATTCAGCATTTCAGAAGACGACCAAGACATTATACATAAGCTCGTAGTTGCTTGCTATGTCAATCCTGCAAGCTCATTTGAAATTAACCTTGAAAAGGAAATGGACTTCACAAAACTTCTCAACCAGAAGCGATTAATCAGCCTGGAATCAGTCGAAATTGACAAGAAGCAGATAACATGCCATGGCGCTGTTTCCATTAGCGATCCAGAGTCATTGCTCAAGACAATGGTAAAGAAGATAAAGAACATGATAACAGTAATGCAGAAGAGCTATGACAAGGAGCTTATTGAAAGGTACGAAGACGAGATTGACAGAATTAAGATGATTATTGAGAAATCAATTATTAGCTCATTGGCTTTTGAAAGAGTAACAAAGCTTAAAACAATTGATTTGTATTATATCTCTTTAATCTCCAAAGATTTGGAAAGGACGGTTGACCATTTAATCAGGATAAGCAACAAGGAACTGGAATTTCTGAATAAGATTTATGATGTGATTGATCAGCTTCAAAGCATAATAGAGAATACTAACACCCTAAACCACAAAACAGCACTGCAATTCATAAAAAAAGTCAGCAAAATTGGGAATTTTGAGGTTAAAGACATAAAGTATTATGATATGGAAAGGATAAGGAATTCATTGACAACTATAGCAGAGGTAATCACAGACTGGGCTATCACAAAAGAGATAGAAAGATAACTATTTGGGCTTCGGCTTTATAAGAGCATATTGTATAGCCATTGTTAGCCTTCCTATGATAATACCGGCTATTAATGCCGCAAAATACTTTGCATAAAGCACAAATTGCTCAAAAGACATGGCTCAAAAGAACATAGCTTTGTTAAAAAATAAAACCCAAATATAAAATAAGAAAAATATATAGTAAGTATTTTATATTTGTTATTTACAAATGTTTTCCCTATAACAAATAGAATATTTTATTAAGACGCTCGAAAAAGCCAATTTGCTCTCGAGATAAAAATGGAAGCCGAATCAAAAAATTCACAGGAAGCAGAGATTTTGCTGGAAATCAAGGAAGCAGAGAAAAAGGCAGACGAAATAATAGAAAGAGCCAAAAGGGAAAGCGAGTCAATCTTGCGAGAAGCATCTAGAAATTCTTCAAGATTAATTACAGAAAAAGAGGGGGAAATTGGAAAAGGGCAGGAAAAAAAGCTGGCGGATTTCAGAGAAAAGCTAAAACTTGTTGCAGAAGAAAAAATGGCAGAAGGCAAAGCGCAAGCAAAGCAGTTAAAGGCAAAGACAGAAAAAAACAAAGCAAAAGCTGTCGAGTTTGTAATGAAAAAGTTCGAGGAAACTATATAAAATGCTGGCTCCTTACCGGATGAGCAGGGTAATAATAGCAGGCCCAAACAATGTGCAAGAGACTGCTGTTAAAGAACTTCATGATATGAAAATACTCCACATCGTTGAGCACTCCAAAAGCAAATTAGCAGACATAGGCAAGCCATTGGAGAGTGCAAGCAAACTTTCTGAAATTCTAGTCAAAATAAGAGCGTTAATCTCTACATTAAACATTAAGCAGGAAGAAGCCACATTCAAGCTTAAAAAGAGTCTTTTGGAGATAGAATCAACAACGAAAAAGCTCAGCGATGAGGTAACCAAAAATTTAGAGGGACTGAAGAGTATAGAAGAGCAATTGGCAAAAAAAGACGCTGTAAAGCAAGAGCTGGAAATTCTAAAAGATGTCAATGTTCCTCTTGAATATTTTATCTCTTATAAATCACTGGCTTATTTTATCGGATACATCAAGTCAAAATACATCTTGACACTAAGAGAAGAATTGTCAAAAATAACAAATGAATTCATGCTGTTTGACAGCGCAACACAAAAAGGCATTTTCATAGTTTTATTTGTTGATGTTAAAAAGAAAGAGCAAATAATCCAGTTTTTGCAAAAAGCAGGATTTTTGCCTCTAAACTTTATACATATAAGCGATTTCAAAGGAACTGCGCTAAGCAATTTGAGTAAAATTGAAGAGGAAATCTCAAAGCTTCACAATAAAATAGAAAGCGTCAAAAAAAATCTTGAAAAATTAAGCAATGAATACGAAAGCTTTTTGCTGGCAGCAGACAAATTCTTAAGGATAGAGCTGGAAAAAGCAGAAGCTCCTTTGATGTTTGCATCAACACCCAGCAGTTTTCTCATCAAAGGATGGATTCCAACTGACGATTTAAGCAAATCTATAGAAAGATTAAAAACAGCGACAAAAAACAAAATTTTAGTGCATTTCGAGCCGGCCAAGAAGCACGACAAAGTTCCAATAAAGCTTAAAAATCCAAAGCTAATAAATTCATTCGAGGTCCTTATGAATCTTTACACAATGCCCTTATACAAAGAACTTGATCCCACATTCTTCCTGTTTTTGACATTTCCAATCCTATTTGGATTCATGCTTGGTGATTTTGGCTATGGACTTGTGACATTGATTATCGCTTTGGTGCTTAAAAAAATGATTCCAAAAGCAAGGCATTTCTTCAATATCTTTATTCTGGCGTCACTTTCAACAATGATTTTTGGCTTAATTTTTGGCGAGTTCTTTGGTTTTGAGGAATTGTTTGGAAGAGAAATACCCCATTTGCTGAGCAGGTCACACGAGTTAATGCCTTTGCTTTACATAGCAATTGGCATAGGGGTAGTGCACCTTAACATTGGATTTACGCTAGGATTTATAAACGAGTTTAAATCCCACGGACTTGTGCATGCGATTTATGCAAAAGGAAGTTGGTTTATATTACAAATTGGACTCGTGTTGCTTTTGTATTTATATATAAATTCATTAATTAACCTGTTAAATCTTGTTATAGGTATTATATTACTGTTTATAATAATCATCTTAATGCTTTACAAAGGAGAGGGTGTTAGAGGGCCAATAGAAATCCCAAGTTTATTTAGCAATACCCTATCATATGCGCGACTTATGGCAATAGGAGTAAGCTCAGTGCAATTAGCCATGGTGATAAACCACCAAAGCGAGCAGTTCTTTCACGGCAGCCCTGTCATGATATTATTTGGAGTAATAATACTTTTAATTGGACACATAATCAACATTGGCTTGGGTTTGTTGGGAAGCTTTTTGCATTCATTAAGATTGCATTATGTTGAGTTTTTTTCAAAATTTTTCCATGGTGGCGCAAGCAAATATGTGCCATTTGGAATCAAAAAACAAAATTGAGGAGGTAAAGAAAAATGGTTGAATTGAGTAGTGGGCTTTTGGCATTGAGCTCTGCAATAGCGCTTGCTAGTTCCGCATTTGCGGCAGCATGGGCTGAAAAGAACATAGGCGTTGCTGCAATCGGTGCAATGGCCGAAAAGGAAGAGCTCTTCGGTAAGGGATTAATCCTTACTGTAATACCAGAAACAATTGTCATTTTCGGGCTAGTCGTGTCAATATTGATACTGACGCTTAAGTATTAAGCTTGAGCAAAATATGGGAATTGAAAAAATAAAGGAAGAAATTATTAAGCATGCTGAAGAAGAGTCAGTGGCTTTGATAGCCGGAGCTAGAAAGGAAGCTAACCGGGTGCTGAGGGAAGCTGAGAAGAAAATAGAGGAAATGAGGGAAAAAAGCGAAGCAGAAACAAAAAAAATGATTGAAGTACTTAAAAGACAGGAAACAATCTCAGCAGAACTCACTAACAAAAAAATGATTCTTGACGTCAAGAAGCAAGCTGTTGATGAAGTTTTTGATGAAGCTAATAGAAGGCTTGAAAGCTTGGACGACAAAAAGAGAGAGCAGTACGCTAAAAAATTGCTTGAAAAAGCAAAAAACGACATCGAGGCAGAGTATTTTTACTGCAACAAAAGGGACACGAAGTTCTTTAAGGGACTTAATGCCGAGCCTGTCGATATTATTGGCGGCCTGATAGCAGAGAACAAGGACAAAACAATAAGAGTGGATTACAGCTTTGAGGTTTTGCTTCAGAATGTAAAAGACAAAGAATTGCAGCATATAAGCAGCATATTACTTGGTTAAAATGTTAAAATCAAAACTGGCTGAAGGACAAAAACTGAGGAGGAAGATAAGGCTTGGCTTTTATCCTTACACTTATGTAAGGACTGTTGTAATGAGGGCTTTGCTTTTTAGAAGGGACGACTACTTGAAAATGCTCAAGATGAGCTTCAGCGAAATTGCAAAATTTCTTCAGGAATCACATTACAAAAAAGAAATCAATGAATTAGCCAGGGAATACTCGGGAGCGGATTTGTTGGAGCTTGCATTGAACAGAAATCTTTCTGGGTCATTTAAGAAATTGATAAGAATATCCTCCGAGGAGCTGGCATTGCTTGTTAAGGAGTATATAAAAAGAAAGGATATCGAGGATATCAAAACCATACTGAGGGGAAAATTTACAAATGCAAGTGAAAAGATTATCTTAAGTTCCATAACAGCTGCAGGCACATTGAGCTACGATTTTCTGACAAACCTTTTGAAAAAGGACTCTATTGAAGAAATTTTAAAAGGCAATGGAATTGTGGATTTTTCATTGTTACAAGACGCCCTAAAGGACTTTCGCGAAAAGAATAATCTAGTGAGTGTAGAAAATGCGTTTGACAAATATTATTACAGTCATTTGATTCAATTTTCAAAAATTCTTCCGAAAGAAGAAGCATTATTCAAAAACTTCTTGCTTAAAGAAGTTGAGGTATTGAACCTGTTAACATTGCTGAGGATGAAAAAGGCAAAGCTGGGCAAAGACGTTGTAAAGAATTTTATTATTCCAACGGGTGATTATTTAAGAGACTCGAAAATCACATCCTTGGCGGATGTTGATAATCTAGACGAACTTTCAAAGGCATTGGGTAAAACTGAATACGGCAGTTTGGTTGCAAAAGGCATTGAGGAATTCAAGAAAAGCAACTCATTGATAGTGCTTGAGACAGAACTTTACAAATACTTGCTGAAGCAATTAATTTTATTTACGCACCAGCATCCATTAACGGTTGATGTTATCCTTGGCTATATGTTTGCAAAAGATATCGAAGTCAGAAATTTGAAGGTGATTGTTAAAGGCAAACAGCTTGGGCTAAGCGAAGAATTTATCGAAAGTCAATTGGTTTATTAAGATGGTAAAAATCGCAGTTGTCGGAGGCAGCGAATTCGTGGTTGGTTTTCAGTTAGCAGGCATAAAGGACACCATAGAATTGACTGGCAATTACTATAATGAATTGAAGCATATGAAAAATAGGAAAGACATAGGAATTGTGGTTGTTGATGAAAAAATAATGGATGCTCTTGACATGCATGAAAGGCTTGAAATAGAGGCATCTGTTGACCCTGTTTTCATTCCTGTATCAACAAAAACTGAGCAGGACAGCCTTAAAAGGTTAATAAAAAAATCAATAGGGGTTGATTTGTGGAGATAAAATGGACAAAGGAATTTTATACAGGATTGCAGGCCCTGTTGTTGTAGCCAAAGGCATAAAGCCGAGAATGTATGATGTATGCCGAGTTGGTAATGAAAATTTGATGGGTGAAGTCATACAGATTGAAGGGGAAAAGGCAATCATTCAGGTTTATGAGGACACTTCTGGAATCAAGCCAGGCGAGCCAGTTGTAAACACAGGCGAGCCGTTGAAGGTTGAGCTTGGCCCAGGAATGCTTGGTGGCATTTATGATGGAATCCAAAGGCCTTTGCCTGTCTTGATTAAGCAGATGGGGGATTTCATCAAAAGAGGCGTTGATGCTCCTGGACTTGACCAATCAAAGAAATGGGATTTCAAGGCAGTTGTAAAAAATGGCGACTCAGTTAATGCAGGACAGATTATTGGCGAAATTGAAGAAAACCCGGGCGTTATGCATAAAGTTATGGTGGCACCAAACCAAAAAGGAAAGATTATTGAGATTAAATCTGGAAAATTCACAGTCAACGACGTCATTGGAAAGCTCGACAATGGATTTGAGCTTCGCCTAAAGCATAATTGGCCTGTAAGAATTGCCCGTCCAGTGAGTTCAAAGCTGAAGCCAGAATTCCCATTGATTACAGGGCAAAGAATTTTTGATTCTTTATTCCCACTGGCAAAAGGAGGCGTAGCAGCGATTCCTGGACCGTTTGGAGCTGGAAAGACGGTTTCACAGCAACAGCTTGCAAAATGGTCTGACGCAGATATCATAGTTTATGTCGGCTGCGGCGAAAGAGGAAATGAAATGGTAGAAGTTCTTACAGAGTTTCCTGAACTGATAGACCCAAGAAGCGGTAAGCCATTGATGAACAGAACCGTTCTTATTGCAAACACAAGCAACATGCCGGTTGCAGCAAGAGAAGCAAGTGTATATACAGGAGTTACAATTGCAGAATACTTCAGGGATATGGGGTATTCAGTTGCATTGATGGCTGACTCAACATCAAGATGGGCAGAAGCAATGAGGGAAATTTCATCAAGATTAGAGGAAATGCCTGGCGAGGAGGGCTATCCTGCTTATTTATCCACAAGATTGGCGCAATTCTATGAACGTGCAGGCAGAGTAATCACTCTTGGAACAAAGAAAGAAGGAAGTGTCAGCATTATCGGAGCGGTTTCACCTCCTGGCGGCGACTTTTCAGAGCCAGTCACACAAAGCACTTTAAGAGTTACAAAATGCTTCTGGGCTCTTGATGCAAAACTTGCTCAAAGAAGGCATTTTCCGTCAATAAATTGGCTCACATCTTATTCATTGTATTTGGGAACATTACAGCCATGGTATGCAAAGCATATTGCAGGTGACTGGCATGTTTTGGTTGGAGAGATGATGAGCATTTTGCAGGAAGAGGAAAAACTGCTTGAGATTGTCCAACTTGTCGGCTCAGATGCTTTGCCTGAAAGGCAACAATTGGTTTTGCAGGTTGCGAGATTAATCAGAGAAGTCTTATTGCAGCAGAATGCATTCCACGAAATCGACACTTACTGTGACTTGAAAAAAACATACAGGATTATGAAGGCAATCTCTCATTTTTCAAAACTTGGCAATAGAGCAATGGACGGGGGAGTTAGAGTTCATCAGATACTTGCAACAAAATCAAAAGACAGGCTGAGCGAAGTCAAATTCGCCAAAGACTATGAAAAATTGCTTGAGGAAATAACACTCCAGATGGAAAAGGAGTTGAAGGTTTGAATGGAAAAAAAGTTTTGATTGTAAAAAATATTGACAGGGAAGGCCCTGGATTTATAGAGGCTATCTTAAAGGAAAACGATATCCCTTATGATATATTCGACTTAAGCAAAGGGCAAATTTTTCCAGACCCTACTGATTATATGTCACTGATTGTTTTGGGTGGTCCGGATAGTGCAAATGACAGCACACTCAAAATGAAAAATGAAATTAGAAGAATCAGGGAGGCAGTTAATTTTGGACTGCCCTATTTAGGGATTTGTTTGGGTGCACAAACATTAGTAAAGGCTATGGGTGGTGAGGTTCACAAAAATTTCATAAAAGAAATTGGATGGAGGGATCCTGAAGGAAATTATTTTGAAATGGAGTTAACAGACGAAGGCAAAAATGACCAAATCTTTAAAGGAATTAAATCGCCCATGAGAATATTCCACTTACATGGCGAAACTGTAAAACTAGGGCATGGTATGTCGTTATTGGCAACTGGAAAATATTGCAAAAACCAAGTTATAAAAGTTGGAGGAAGTGCTTATGGGTTTCAAGGGCATTTGGAATTAACCGGCTCTCTGCTTGATGAGTGGATACTAAAAGACCCTGATTTGAAGTCTGTTAATGCAGATTCTTTAAGGGAAGATTTCAATAACATAAAAGAAGAATATGGCCGTAATAGAAAAAAAATTTTAACCAACTTTTTAGAACTTACTTTAAGAGTGAGAGCATGAAGGAATACAAAACCATAACAAGAGTTGCAGGCCCTTTGATTTTTGTAGAGAAGACAGAGCCAATTGGATATGCCGATATTGTTAAGATTGCTCTGCCTAATGGAGAAATAAAAAATGGGCAAGTCCTTGATACTAGCGACGATATTGTAGTTGTTCAGGTGTTTGAGGGAACTGCTGGAATAGATATTGATACAAGAGTCAAGTTTTTGGGAGACACTTTAAAGTTGAGTGTTTCAAATGACATGCTTGGACGTGTCTTAAGCGGCTCTGGCAAGCCGATTGATGGCGGCCCGGAAATAATACCGGAAAAGAAATTAGACATAATTGGCGCTGCAATAAACCCCTTTGCAAGAGCTTCTCCGCATGACTTCATACAGACCGGATTGTCAACAATAGATGCAATGAATACCCTTGTCAGGGGGCAGAAACTGCCTTTGTTTTCAGGCTCTGGCTTGCCTCATAATGAAATTGCTTTGCAGATTGCTCGCCAGGCAAAAGTTGTCGGTAGGCAGGAAAACTTTGTCGTTATTTTCGCTGCAATGGGCATAACAAACGAGGAAGCGCAGTACTTCATTAACGATTTCCAGCAGACAGGCGCAATTGAAAGAAGCGTTGTTTTCCTCAATCTTGCAAATGATCCGGCTGTTGAGCGTCTTGTCACACCAAGAATGGCCTTGACCTGCGCAGAGTATTTTGCATTCGAGCATGACGCTCATGTTCTTGTCATTCTTACAGACATTACTAACTATTGCGAATCGCTTCGCGAAATTGGCGCTGCTCGTGAAGAAATCCCGGGGAGAAGGGGCTACCCTGGTTATATGTACACTGACTTGGCAACAATTTATGAAAGGGCTGGAGTAATCAAAGGAAAGAAAGGAAGCATTACCCAAATTCCAATCTTAACAATGGTTGGAGACGACATTACTCACCCAATTCCTGACTTGACTGGCTATATTACAGAAGGGCAAATTGTTTTGTTGAGAGAACTGCACAGGAAAGGAATTTACCCTTGCATTGATGTATTGCCTTCACTTTCAAGGTTAATGAATTTGGGCATTGGGCCAACAAGAACAAGAGAAGACCACAAGCAAGTAAGTGACCAGCTTTATGCTGCTTATGCAGAAGGCAGGGATTTACGCGGATTAGTTGCGATTGTTGGCGAAGAGGCATTGAGCGAAAGAGATAAAAAATTTTTAAAATTAGCTGCCGAGTTTGAGGACAAGTTTGTAAGGCAAAGAAGGGATGAAGAAAGGAGCATTGCAGAAACCCTTGACTTGGGCTGGAAACTACTCGGATTGCTGCCAGAGAGTGAACTGACAAGAATAAGCCCAGAATTGAGGAAGAAATATTACAAGGAGATAAAGTAAAAACGGAACAATTTTATGTTTATAACGGAGCAAAAAATGGCAATAGAAACAGGTTTAATAGCAATAGGGGCTGGTATTGCCATAGGCTTAAGTGCTATCGGAGCAGCAATAGCTGAAAGCACGATAGGGGCTGCAGCTGTAGGCGCAGCTGCTGAAAAGGAAGAGATGTTTGGTAAGGCGTTAATCCTTACCGTAATACCAGAAACATTGGTGATATTTGGGCTGGTAATAGCCATATTGATATTGAACTTGGCTGGCGGAATATAAGTAGAAGATTGTTTAAACAAGGGAGTAACTTTAGTAATATTTCCAGAATACGAATTGACAAGAATAATTTCATTACAAATTAAATAATTTAATTAAAAAATAATTAATAAAAATCTAACAAATCAAGAGCGACTTTTGTAAATGTGGCTTTATGCCCACAAGGTGTCAACGGACTTTGCCGTTGAAAGTAAACCGCTTTTGAATGTTGCACTATAAAGCAAAGCAATCAAGTGCAATTGTTACTGCGGGACACCCATATCACTATCTGGAAGAAAAAGGGTTGCTTGATGGTTTTAGAACTTATTATTGACCAATAAAAAATCAAATTAATATTTTGTAAAAAATGATAATGACGGAAACTTTATTGAAGCATTTTCCAAAAGCAATTGAAGGGCACAAATTGACTATTGAAGTTGTAGACACTTTAATGAAAACCCATCAATTCACTCCAAAAAATACTTTATTTGGATTTTCAACTTGCCCTGATGAGTTAAACAGAGATGTAACAAGTTTCAAATCATATTATGGAGAGCATCAATTTCCATTGGGAGGTTTGACAGGATATCCATTCAGAGGAAAAACAGGCTTTGCTGCATTTTCGCATCATGCACCAAATAACCAATCTGAAGTTAATTTTGTGATACTTTATGGCCCTCATGTAGGAATTTCACCAAAAGGAGAACTAGGAAAAGTTCTAAGGGAAAATCAATTTCATGAATCAACAGCTTGCGGTGCAGCAATCTCGTTTTTGAACAAATATAAGGAGTCAATGAAAAACGGCAAGAAATATGAGCCAGTTGAAGATGCTCTTGATATGGAGCAGTACTCAGTTGAAAAAATGATGCTGTCCCATGCTTATAGAATTATTTCTTCCCAAAATCATATCAAAGAATTAGTTGAAGTTAATTACATGCTAGTTGATGAAGCAATGATGAAAATTATAGAAAGCCTAAAACATCATTTTAATGGAAAAATAGCATTGGTTGGAGGAATTATGATAAACACTCCGCATCACAATGGCTATTTTGATTTGAGAAGGTTTGAGGTACATAATACACATAATGAAATTGATTTATTGAAGAAATTTTTATAAAAATGCCCCAAGACATTAAGCCAACCAGAAGCGAATTATTGAAGCTAAAAAAGCAAATCAAGCTAGCCAAATCTGGCTACAGCTTGCTGAAGAAGAAAAGAGACGGCTTGATTCTTGAGTTCTTTGAAATACTGAAGAAAGCAAAAACTTTGAGGGAAGAGTTAGTCAACGAATATAAAGTTGCATTGGAAAAAATCAACATTGCAAGAACTCTGGAAGGTGACTTGAAAGTCAAATCAATTGCAATGGCAATTAAGGACATGCCGGAAGTAAAGCTTGAAACAAAAAACATTATGGGAGTGAAAGTACCAAAAATAGAATCTTCTGAGATAGAAAAGGCATTCATGGAAAGGGGCTATGGCGTCTATAATTCATCTGCAGTTGACGAGGCGGCGGCAGCCTATGAAAAAGTAGTCGAAAAAATAATCCTTGCTGCAGAAGTTGAAACCTCGATGAGAAAACTGCTCAGCGAGATAGAAAAAACAAAAAGAAGGGTAAATGCATTGGAATTTATAGTAATCCCCAATTTGGAAAAAGTAAGGGCATTTATCCAGCTAAGATTGGAGGAGATAGAAAGGGAGAACATCTTCAGGATGAAAAGAATAAAGGCAAAGGCATGATTTTTGTTTTTTTGAAAAAATTAAATTTATTGAAAATGCCTAATTGGCAAAGGCAAACAGTAAAAATCATATTAACTAAAGGAAAACTTAAAATAAAACATTTCGATATAAAATATTTCAATCCGCTTCGCAAATTTTACTGCTCGGCGGCACCCGACTTGTGAGGCTCGTGAGAGACTCACTCGCCAGCTACCCCCGCCTCGCCTATAAATAATAATAAACAAAAATCCAAATAATGAAAAAAGAAACAAAGATAAAAATTCTGAAATGGCTGCCTATTGCTTTTCATATTATTAACCTGTTGCTGTTTATTGGATTTGCGATTTACCTTTATTTCTGGGTTAAGGCAAGGAGTTAAAATCATATATATTTATATAGATAAATCTATACAAAACTTGTTATGCTTCAATTCATTATCAGCATAAGCATCTTATCATTGCTAGTTGCCTTATTTCTCGCTTTCTACATATTAAAGAAGCCAGCAGGCACTGCCAAAATGCAGGAAATTTCTGAGGCAATCCATAAAGGAGCCTTGATTTTTCTGAAAAAAGAATATGAATTTTTGGTTATTTTCATACTTATTGTTGCATTAATAATGTTTTTCTTTCTTGAAAACGGGCAAAAGCTTGCAATATCTTTCATAATTGGCGGCTTTTCTTCTGCATTGGCAGGAAATATTGGAATGAGGATTGCCACAAGAGCAAACTCAAGAACAACAGAGGCAACTAAAAAGCATATAGGGGAGGGCTTAAGGCTTGCTTTTTACTCTGGCTCTGTCATGGGGTTAAGCGTTGTAGGCATTGGCTTATTAGGAGTTACAATTCTTTACCAAATTTTTGGCGATCCAAACATAATATTTGGATTTGGCTTTGGCGCATCTTCAATTGCTTTATTTGCAAGGGTTGGGGGAGGAATTTATACAAAGGCAGCGGATGTTGGCGCTGACTTGGTTGGCAAGGTCGAGAAAGGGATACCAGAAGACGACCCAAGAAATCCAGCAGTTATAGCCGATAATGTGGGCGACAATGTAGGTGATGTCGCAGGCATGGGTGCTGACTTGTTTGAAAGTTATGTCAACAGCATAATAGCTGCAATGGTTATAGGCGTGGCTTTATTTGGAGTTAGCCATGTAATATTTCCTTTGGCTTTGGCTGCATTAGGGATTTTAGCTTCATTAATTGGAATATTTTTTGTAAGGGCAAAGGATGAAAAGCATTTGTTTAATGCATTAAACAATGGCTTGTACATAAGCACTATATTGACTGCAATTTTCTCATTTTTGCTTGTCAAATACCAGAAACTTGACATTGGAATTTTCTATGCAGCATTGGCGGGCTTGATTGTCGGTGTTGTAATCGGCTTATTCACAGAATACATGACATCAAACAAAAATGCTCCGACAAAAAGCATTGCAGCTGCAGCAAGGACAGGTGCAGGCACAAATGTAATTCAAGGGCTTGCTGTCGGAATGTTCTCAACCTTGATTCCTGTTCTTGTGGTTTCAATTGCTGTTTTAGTTGCTTACAAGTTTGCAGGGCTTTATGGCATAGCAATTGCAGGAGTGGGAATGCTTTCAACTTTGGGCATAACACTTGCTATCGACACTTACGGCTCAGTGGCTGATAATGCAGCAGGCATCTCAGAGATGGCAAAGGTTGGCAAAGATGTCAGAGAAAAAACAGAATTGCTTGATGCAGTCGGCAACACAACCGCAGCTATTGGAAAGGGCTTTGCAATTGGAAGTGCTGCATTGACTGCATTAGCATTATTCGCAAGCTTCACTCAAATTACAAAAATTCAAGTAATGAGCATCTCTAGCCCAAATGTAATAATTGGCTTGTTCATTGGCGGGATGCTTCCTTTCCTGTTCAGTTCATTTGCAATGCAGGCAGTGGGAAAAGCAGCTTCTGGGATTGTTGAGGAAGTAAGAAGACAATGGAAGGAAATAAAAGGACTTGCTAAAGGCAAGGCAAAGCCCGACTATGAGAGATGCATAGCAATAAGCACAAGAAGCGCTTTAAGGCAGATGGTAATGCCTTCCTTGTTGGCAATTTTTGCCCCTATTATAGTTGGCTATTTTTTTGGCTTGGAGGCATTAGGAGGGCTGCTTGTCGGCTCTATTGTAACTGGTTTTTCTCTGGCAATTTTCATGGCTAATTCTGGCGGTGCATGGGACAATGCAAAAAAGTACATAGAGGCAGGCAACCTTGGCGGCAAAGGCTCTGAAGCTCATAAATCAGCAGTTGTCGGCGACACAGTTGGAGATCCTTTCAAAGACACAGCAGGACCTTCTTTGAATATCTTGATTAAGCTGATGTCAATAGTTGCGATTGTTTTTGTGCCTTTAATGGTTTGAAATTACATCATTATACTAATTATATTAAAATTATAATTCAATCACGAGGGCTTCCCTGTAGCTGCTTTTGTGATAAGGGAACCGCAGCCACTTCTATCTGCACTTGATTGCTAAAGATAAAGTGCGATAGCAAAAGCTGGTTTCCTTATTCGCGATTACTTATAAAGGACGCTCTCGGGATTGATTTAATCTCATTGTTTTAATGCAATTTAATCCCAAAAAATTGCTCTCGTTAGTGATTGATTTTTAATAATATTTTATTGTCTTTTGTAATGATATTTAATTTTATTTTTAACGAATTTCGCAACTTAAACCGCAAACCTTTTAAAAATTACATAAATCCCATTCTCTATGCATAAATTTTTCACTTTGAATGATTTGGATGTTAGGGGAAAAAGAGTTATTTTAAGGTGTGGCTTTGATGTTCCTCTTGATTCTAGCAAAAGTTTATTGGATGCTAAAAGAGTCTCAGACGATTCTCGTATAAGAGACACTATACAAACATTGGCTTATTTAATAAAAAATAATGCAAAAATCATTCTCGAGCCAGGTTGGTTAAGCAGACCAAAAGGTGAAGACCCAGAATTGAGCATGGCGCCTGTTGCTTTGCGCTTGCAAGAAATATTAAAAGAAGAAGGTTTGCTAAACCATCCAGTTCTTTTGACTCCAAATTGCTTGGACGGCAGCAAGCCCAGAAGTGTTTACAGAAATAAAGAGGAAGTTGTTAATGATGTTAATAATTTAAAAGAAGGGCAGATTATCGTTTTGGAAAATGTCAGATACGACCCAGAAGCAAATGCAAATGACAAAGAATTTGCTAAGTTTATTGCGTCATTAGCTGGGCATAATGCAGTTTATGTTAATGAAGCAGAAGCCCAGAACATGCGCCCAGAGGCAACTGTTGTCAGCGTTCCTCTTTACATTGTTGAAAATGGAGGCAAAGCTGGCTTTGGCTTTAAATACGTTGAAGTAATCAAGTATATAGGCAATATATCAAAACTTTTGCAGGAAAAAAACAGAGGGGCATTTGTCTACTTTTTATCAGGTAAAAAAATCGAAACACAAGTAGGAATAACCTCAAAAATAACTGTAACACATTCTCTTTTGGACAAAATGAAAAAAGGCGATGCACTAATTGTGCAAGGTGCAGTCACTTACACATTTCTTTTGGCTAAAGAATTTTTAGATGTTATAGAAAAAAGAATTAATGAAGCCGAAAGCATAATTGATGAATATAACAAAAAAATAGAAAAATCCTCAAAAACCGCAACTGAAGTTCAGGAAAGCTTGCAAAAAGAAAAAAGTGACAAACTAAAAGAACTTATTGGAGTTTCTGACGAAGAAATAAAAAATCTGATTGGCAATTCTTTTGTCGAATGGAAAGAGATAGGCGAGCAGATAATCTTTGCAGCACAGGTTTTATTGAAGGCGGCTGCTAAAGAAGTTGAAGTTATGCTTAACGCAGACCATACAATAACAAACAAGTCTCCTGATAGGTATGGAAATCTTCCTAAAGATGCAGAGCTTAAAGTTTACAATGCTCCTGCTGGAATTCCAGATGGCTGGCTTGGAGTTGCTCCTGGTCCAGAGACTTTAGATTTAATCTGCAAAAATGTAAAAAATTCATATATGCTAATCCTGGCAGGACCCCTTTCTATCGAAGATCCTAGAGTAGAAAAATTTTCTCAAACCAATAAAAAGCTGTTCGAAGCTATTAAAGAAGCAAAAAATAAAGGCGCTGTTACGATAGGCGCAGGCGGTGACACAGCAGCAATTATAAGAAGGTGGAATGGTGAAGAAGCTTTTACCATTATATCAAATGCAGGCGGTGCAACTTTGGAGTTAATCGAAAAAGATGGAAGATTGCCCGCTATAGAAGCTTTGGAAGAATGTTATAAAAAATTCAAACAACAATCTTAATATCCTCCCCAAAAATCTCCTTAACATCGCCTTCAATCTCGCTCTTCAGGCTTTCAATTGAATTGTTTATCTTGACAACATCACTTTTCAGTTTTTCATACTCTTCATTGTTTTTCTCAATCCTCAAATTAATATCCTCAAGCTGCTTATTAAAGTTCCTGAATTTATCTGGCACACCAGTCATCTTTATTTTGTTGTCAATTTCCTCAATCTCGGATTTAAACGAATAATATTTCTTGGTGAATTGCTCCAAAAATTCCTTGTTCAGTTTCTTTATCTCTTCAAGTGATTTTTCCCTTTTCTTCTCATCAATCTGTATTTGGTTTTCATCTAGCAATTTTTCCATATTTTTCAGAATTTCAGCAATCTTCATTTCTTTGTCATTGGCCAGAGTCTCAATCGGCTGCTTCAGATAATCCAGAACAATCTCCTCGTGCTCGAATGCAACATGCGAATATTTCCTCAACGGTCTTTCAAGCACGGAAAAGCTTTGCAGTATTCGATCTTGATCTTGATAAAATTCCCTTTCTTTATTCTTTTTCTCTTCGTTTAAATTAACAAAATTATTGTGGGAATCACCTTTGCTGAAATCCATTATCTCCGCCATAACTGAATCTTTCTCTTCATTTGCCAGCTTTAAGCTTGCCTCTGCATTTTTGAAATCCACATCTATGTTTATTTTCTGCTTTGTTTTTGCGCTCAAGTTCTGGGCCTTCTGCCTGGAATTATTTACAGCTACAATCTTTTTGCTGTTCAGCACGGATTTAAGCTCTTTGAATAAATCATCAAAACTCTTGAGGTTTTCAGCGATTTTATTTGTTTCATTTGCAAAAAACTCCTGCAGTATTGTATAGCTCCTAAAAGTTCCCTTATTTAAATCGTCTATTAACCTATCAAACAATTTGCAGAAATCCAAAAGATAAAAATAATCTTTGTTGTTTATCTCTGCATGTCCAAGAAAGGAGTTTATTGCTCTTATGTATGCCTTCCTGTTGCCTTCCATATACTGCTTTGCTTTGAATGGTATATTTGGGTTTTGCAGCTTTGCATTCTCCAAAGTTTCGACATTAATCCTTGCCCTTTGCAGTTCCTCGCTAACCCTCATAAATATTTCTTCAATTTTGTACTGTGTATCTTCCGTCAATGGCTTTGCCTGCTCTCCAATCCATTCCTCAAGATATTGCAGCTTTATTTCAGCAGCTTTTTTTACTTCCTGCTCCTCGCTTTTGAATATTTTCTTTAGGAATTCCAGCATTTTAAGTGTATTTGGAACTGCATGCATATAATTTTTACTATTTTAAAGGACTGAAAACAACATTCACAAAAACCTTTATATATACCTATTTTTTCCCAAAACCAATGGTTTATCTCAGTATTGTTATTACCATTAGCGTCTTGGCATTGCTTTTTGCCGGCTACTTGACAAGGCAGATTCTAAAAAAAGACACTGGCTCGGAAGCAATGCAGGAAGTTGCAGCTGCAATAAAGATAGGCGCAGAAGCATTCCTGAAGAGGCAGTACACAACAATAGCAATACTCTCAATTGTCCTTGCTATTATCATTTATGCAGCATATGCATTCTTCGGCAATACTGGTTTGGGATGGCGAACAAGCATTGCTTTCCTGTTTGGGGCAGTAAGCTCTGCTATTGCAGGCATTGTCGGCATGTGGATTTCCATAAGGGCTAATATAAGGACAGCAAGCGCTGCAAGGAAAAGCATGAATGACGCTTTTGTTGTTGCGTTGCGCTCAGGCGCTATATCCGGCATTGTAATAGTTGCAATGTCCTTGCTAGGGGTTGCCTTGATTTACTCATTGTTTAGCATTGGCACAGATCCAAAGGAAGTTCCTTTCCTGATTGTTGGCTATGGATTTGGCGCTAGCTTTGTTGCGCTGTTTGCCCAGCTTGGCGGCGGAATCTACACAAAAGCAGCGGATGTCGGCTCTGATTTGGTAGGCAAGATTGAAAAAGGAATTCCAGAAGACGATCCTAGAAATCCGGCAGTTATTGCGGACTTGGTTGGCGATAATGTTGGAGACTGCGCTGGCAGAGGAGCAGATTTGTTTGAGAGCACTGCTGCTGAAAACATAGGAGCAATGATACTTGGAGTTGCTTTATTTCCATACTTCGGCATTAAAGGAGTTTTGTTCCCCTTGGTTGTCAGGGCATTTGGATTGATAGCAACAATGATTGGCATTATGTCTGTCAAGCTAAGAAATGAAAACGAAAACCCCATGACTGCATTGAATAGGGGCTATTACATAACAAGCTTCTTGGCAGCAATCGCATTCTATGCAGCAACAAAATGGCTTCTTAACAACATATGGTTTTTCTATGCTGGATTGGTTGGCATAATAACAAGCATTTTGATTGTCTGGATCACAGTTTACTATACAGAATCAACTTACAGGCCTGTAAAGAGCATAGCCAAAGCATCTTTGACAGGGCATGCAACAAACATAATAAGTGGATTTGCAGTTGCGCTTGAAGCAACTGTATTGCCTGTAATTGTTCTTTCAATTGCCTTGCTTGTTTCCTTCAAGTTTGGGCAGATGAGTAACCTTGCGCATGGCGGACTTTATGGGACAGCAATTGCCACAATGGGGATGCTTGCAACAGCAGCTTACATACTTGCAATGGATAATTTTGGTCCAATAACCGATAATGCAGGCGGCATTGTTGTGATGAGCAATGCTCCTAGTGCTGTTAGAAAAAGAACAGACAAGCTTGATGCAGTAGGCAATACAACAAAGGCATTGACAAAAGGCTACGCTATTGGAAGTGCTGCTTTGGCAGCTTTTCTTTTGTTTACAGCTTACCTTGATGATGTTGCAAAGCACACAGGCATGAAAGTTGTTACAGTTGATATTGCAAAGATTGATGTCTTTGTTGGCGCTTTGATTGGTGCAATGCTGATATTTTTGTTCAGCGCATTTGCCATAAGGGCAGTTGGAGATGCTGCCTACACAATTGTCCATGAAGTCAGGAGGCAGTGGAAGGAGAAAAAAGGCATAATGACAGGCAAGGAAAAGCCCGACTACGCCAAAGTTGTTGACATATGTGTTAAGGCGTCTTTGAAAGAAATGATATTGCCTGGGTTACTTGTTGTTGTTGTAACCGTTATTGTCGGAGTTGTTCTTAAGTATGAGGCTGCTGCAGCTTACTTGATGGTTGCAACTATTACAGGCATTTTGATGGCATTGTTGCTAAACACAGGCGGCGGTGCATGGGACAATGCAAAGAAGCTTATTGAAGAAGGCGAACATGGCGGCAAGGGAAGTGAAGCTCACAAGGCAGCAGTAACTGGAGATACAATAGGAGACCCATTTAAGGACACAGCAGGCCCAAGCTTGCATGTCTTGATTAAGCTGTTAAGTACAATAACCCTAGTTCTGGTGCCGTTGTTTGTTTAATTATTTGACAAACTTTATAATTTAGCTTTATTTCTTTTGATAAAAATGCCCCGCAAACATTATAAAAAACCAGCGCAGCAAGTTAAAATAGCCAAAAACAGGATTAATTTCTTGTTCCAGCATGCAAAGGAAGTATTCAAAGAAGACAGCAAGTTTTCTGACAAATATGTAAAACTTGCAAGAAGGATTGCAATGAAATACAAGATAAAGCTGCCTTCTCAATTAAAGAAAAGATTCTGCAAGCACTGCCACAAATATCTTGTTCCAGGAGTTAATTGTAGAGTTAGGTTGCATAAACATAGATTAATCTATTATTGCTTTAGCTGCAAGCATTATATGAGGCATCCTGTTAAGTGATAGAATAAATTTAATCACAATAACCAATTATAAGAACAATCAATCAGCGCCATGTTCACAACCATGTAATATGGGTGCCCCGCATACTGCTGCAGTGCTTGAACGCTTAGCACTATAGCACTTAACTCACAACGGTTTACTTTTATCATGCCTACTTACAAAAGTCGTTTCTGTTTTTGTTGGATATACTTTAATAATTGTTTATAGTACTTATTTTCTATATTGAAATTATCTATTTTACTATATTTATCGAAAACTTTATATACTAGTTATATCACTACGAAGTAATAACATATTACAAAAGTTGGGGGTTAAAATGTGTTTGGCATGCGCAATAGCAGAGGACAATCCTTCTGCAAAGAACGAGAAGCAGGTAGATTACACTCCGAACCAGGATTATAACAGCTCAACATACTAAAATGGAAATGGACGAATTATTCTTGGACGAGGACATGGAGCAAATTGAAAATTTGAGAAGTGAAAGGAAAAAGATGAAGGATAAGGATTTTGCTAAATTGCTCAATAAGAAGGACTTGTCTGAATTTGAGATGGATGAGATGTTTTTGTGAGAAAAATGGTAAATAAACAAAGAGTTGGAGTTGGACTAACTTTGTTAGCAGCTGCTGCTTTAGCAACTCAGCCTGGATTAAGAAAAGGATTAGCTGAGATTTTACATGGTTCAGGAGTTGATATTGTTAGGATATTTGATGGTGCTTTAACAGAAAGTGTATATGATATAAATGCAGGCGCTGTAAATGAGCGATACACATTAGAAAAGTATCGAGTTAGGTCAGGAGATACTATTGAAGGGATTGTAGGTCCAAATAGCTTGGCGCATGATTATGTTATAGAAGTAAATTGTCTTCCCTCAAGTGCTTTAAGACCTGGAATGGTTATCACAATCCCAGTAAAATCTCCAGAAGGAAAAACCCTGCCAGAATTGTTTGGCGAATACAAAAAATGCAGATAAAAATTATATTCCCTCCCGTCTCAATAAATTTTTAAACTATCTAACCATTCTCTTACTCTTATGGACCCATACGACCTTGAACTTCACAAAGTCATAGAAAGAATCACCAAGGAAAACTCAAAGCTGGTCTGCGTTCAGCTGCCGGACGGCTTGAAGCCAAGGGCAAAAGAGATACAGCAGGCAATAGAGAAAAATACAAATGCCAATGTAGTAATATGGATGGGCTCGTGCTTTGGCGCCTGTGACGTGCCATTACAAGTAGAGCGCTTGGGAGTCGACTTGCTCATTCAATGGGGGCACTCAACTTGGCGAGGCAGTTGGTATTAAAAGTCAATTAAGATTTCTAATTATTATTCAAAAATCTGGCTTCCCTGTAGCTGCTTTTGTGGTAAGGGAGCCACAGCCTCTTCTTCCTGCACTTGATTGCTGCGATAGAAAGTGCCTTCTGCAAAAGCAGGTCTCCTTCATCATGCTTACTTCTAAAGGAAGCTCTCGTGATTGTTGATATATATTATTGAAGTATTTATTGAACGAATTTTTAATATTTTCAAACATTTTGAGAAAGATTTAAAAGCAACAAGTTTAGATTTATTAGTAATGAAACCTAAAATATTTCTTGGCTCAGACCACGCTGGATTTCAATTAAAAGAATACATCAAAAGATGCCTCATCAAAAATAACTATGAAGTTGTTGACAAGGGCGCGCATTCGTTTGACAAGTTGGATGATTACCCTGATTTTATCGTGCCTGTAGCAAAGGAAGTTGCAAAAAACAAAAATGCCAGAGGCATAATCTTTGGTGCATCAGGGCAAGGCGAAGCAATAGTTGCAAACAGAGTAAAAGGCGTAAGGGTTGCTTTGTATTACGGAGGCAATATGGAAATTGTCAGGCTTTCGCGCACCCACAACAATGCCAACATACTCTCCCTTGGGGCTAGATTTCTGCCAAAAGACGAAGCAATAAAAGCAGTAAAATTATGGCTAAATACAGATTTCAGAAACGAAGAAAGGCACATCAGAAGAATAAATAAGATAGACAGAATGACTTAAGATGCAATTCATAAATTATTTTTTTGCTTCTGTAACCTCATATCTGGGGTTGTTAAGCGGCATAGCGCTTGTGAAAATAGCTCCGGAAGAGCAAAAGCCACTGAAAAAATATTTTGTGCATGGAAGGGAGATTTTGCTAATTTTGATTTCTATTTTCACAATGTTTTACTATTTTAATGACAAATTTAGCCTGCTTATACTGCTTGCTTATTTTGTATTTTTGGCATTTGTCGAATACAAGATGGCAGATTTATTTAAGAAAACCATAATCGCTTACACTCTATTGGGAATTTTGTTTTTTCTCGGCTCAAAAAATTCAAACCTATTTATTATAGAGTCAAGCTTGATTTTGCTGTATGGATTGCCGACAGCTTCTTTGGTATACAGCAAAAAAGAAAAGAATGGTCATAAGGTTATTTTTTATAATCTTGGGTTCATTTTGATTGCAAATGTTCTATTTTTGGTCTAGTCACCATTTCTCATTTCTTACTCTCAGGTGGAAAGCAATGTGGTTTATTATAATGTCCAGTACAAAACTTAATATCAAAGATGTCAAAAATATCTTGAATGTTATCTCAAGCAAAGGCATTACAAAAACTAAAGCTCCAATAACAAAATCTATCTGGTCAACTGGCACAAATCTCTCACTTGGCTTTAAGCCGAGCCTTCTTTTGATAAAGCTCTTTGCCAAATCGCCCACCAAGGCACCTAATCCCATCAAAAACCCAAACAAAAGCCAGTTTTGATAATTAAGGAATGAGAAATTCCTAAATAACTCTGCCCCATACAGCAAAAACTGCAAGTAAGCAACAATTATCGCAAAAATCACCCCAAAAATCAAGCCCCTAAAGGTTTTGTTTTTGCCCAATATTGGCTTATTGCCTATGCGCTTATTAAAATCAATCGGAAAAGCAAGCAAATTGATTTTTTTCACAATCACCGGAGCCATATTGGCAAAATATGCTGGAAGCATTAGATAAAAGCATTTCACTAAGAATGTTACAAGGGACTCCGCCATAAGAGAAAACTTTTAAATATTAATTTAAATAGTTTTGCATAATGTTATGGTATTAAACCGCTTTACCTTATTCTTTTGCCTTCTTTTGAGTATATCAGAATTTGCCAAATTTATAGTCAAAATCCTTATAAGTGGGCTCTTTTTTTAATAACTCATAAATTTCAAGCATCAAATATTTCTTTATGATACTAAATAGCCCTTCTGACTTAAATCTGCGCATTGATACTCTTACCCTAATCCATGGTAGCAATCTTACTTTTTTGATTTTAGATATATTTCTTGCATAAATATGCTCCTCCATTAGTGCTGGCTTTTCTATAAATCCTCCTACTCTAAAATGCATTTTCTTTGTAGTCATAATCGCAGCTGCCCCGTATGGCTTAAAGAACTGCAACACGAGTCGAATTGTATGTGCAACAATCCAATAAAGTTTGTAAATGTACTTATTTTCTTTCGGAGTATACCAGCATGCAAGCGCTCCAAGATCTAGTCTTTTAAATTCATGAAGGGCTCTAGCCAAAAAAAATTCATCAGGCAACTGCATATCGGCATCCAAAAACAATAGTATGTCACCTTTTGCCGCCTTTGCGCCATTATTCCTGCCGACAGCAGTTAGCCCCCCTTTCACAACTTTGCATCCGTATTTTTTTGCTATACGTCTTGTTTTGTCTTTAGAATTGGCATCTGCTACAATAATTTCGTAATTTTTGTAAGTTTGTTTTTCAATGGAATCCAATAAATTAGGAAGATACTTCTCTTCGTTATAAGTAGGTACTAAAATGCTTATCATATTTTTGGAAGCAGCCTATAGTTTATAAAAATGTACAATTCAAAAAATACTAATACTTAAATGTTTATAAGTCTTTCTGAATTTAATGGACCAATAATGCTAAAATTTTATCCTAATGCCAACTTTTAAATATTTATTAAAAATTTATATGGCAATCTCCAAGAAATTATATTGTCGTTATTGTAAGAACAAACTATTTTGATAATAAGCTGAAAAATGGTATATCCAATATCCAAATTGCTGTTTTTACCTCTTTTAAGAGTAATCATAAAAAGAGTCAAAGGTGTAGAGAATGTTCCCCCTAAAACCCCGTTTATAGTCGTAGCAAATCATGAGCATCATTTGGATCATTTATTGGTTGGTTATCTTATAATCAGTAAATTAAACAGAAAAGTGCATTTTATATCCGTGCCATTGTTCTGGTTTGCTAAAACTAAAATTTACAGCAAGTGGGCGGGCACCATCCTTTTGTTTGACCCCAAGCAAGCTTATCAGGGAGCAAAAAAAGTTATCGAATCAGGAGGCATAGTGGGTATTTTTCCTGAGGGCATTTTGGAAAGAAAGGACCGCAAAGAAAATCCAAAGACAGGGGCTGTAAGGCTTGCCCTTGAAACCAGAACGCCCATCCTGCCAATGGGCATAAGATTTTCCAGCAAGCCATTTAGCTCGACAATAAACATAGGAAAGTTAATTCATATAAAGAATAAAAAAAACATAAAAAAACAGACACTGGATTTGCTTAAGAGTACTTATGAATTAAGGGATGAATTATCTTAAAAGATTTTTTTCCTCAGGTAACTCAACACGCCTCCAAAAGCCCCAAACATGATTGTGCCAGCAATCTTTGTTTGCTTTCTTTTTAATGCTGTCCTTAAACTGCCTTCAAAAATTGTATGTGCAGTTCCTATTTCAAATAAAAAGTGTGAGTCCGAGCCACCAGTTTTTGCAACCTTTAGCTTTTCCGCAGCTTCATTTGCTTTTTTGTTGTCGCCTGGCAATGTTCTTGCGTTGAAGCATTCAATCGCATCAATGTTATGTTTTACCTTTTCTAATGGTAACTTAAATCTGTGGTTATGCACCAAAGTTGTTCTGAAGGGATGGGCTATTGTTATCAGCGCATTCTGTCGTTTTGCCTCTTCAGAGACTTCATAGAAATCTATTTTGTCAATTTTTTTGTTTAAGTAATAAACTAAAACATCTCCATAATTTGTACTAATCTCCTCGCCTACAATCACTTCAAAGCCTTTGTCTTTATTGAGTTTTTTTACTTCCAAGGCGCCTTTTATCTCATGATGGTCTGTTATCGCAATCCCGTCTAGCTTTTTCTTTTTTGCCAGCTTTAGTATAGTTTGCGGCTTCAGATTGCTGCATTTTGAGTAAAAAGTATGCATATGCAAATCGTATTTCATCTTACTTCTTCCTTGGCCACGGAAATGGCTCCTGCCCTTCTTCAAGAGGTAGCTCGCCAGTAGCCTGCATCCTACTTACTCGCCCGTCAAGGTATTCCTTCCAAACTACAAACTTTCCATCTTTAATCTTCCCGACTATGGCGTCGCTGACTGCAGTCCTGTTTCCTGTTTTTATATTTGTCGATGCAAACTGCCATTCTACAGCCAAATTGTCACCCTCGATAATAATCTTGTTGATATATATTTTTGTGTCTCTGAATGACTTGTTATAATCAATCAAGTCAGCAAGTGTCTCCTGTTTGTTCAATCTCCTTCCCGGATAGGCAAAAACAACATCGTCATGCAATACGGAATTAAGAAGCTCATAATTGCCCGTTTCCCACGCTTTTGCATGTTTATAAACAAGTTCTTTTGCAATCCTCTCCTTGTCAGCTTCGCCGCACCCTGACATAAAAATGACTAAAAAAATCAGCAAAATAGGTTTTTTATTGCACATTCCTTTAGAAAATTATTTAAGCTATTATAAAATTTTTTCTTTTATGAAGGCTAAAAGCGGTATCAGCCCCAAGTATATGTTGCTGATATTTCTCGGCACAATCGCTTTCTCTTTTATTTACTACTATTTTGGCAAAACATTCATCAACTCGCCCTTGACTTACTACCAGTATCTTGTGTTTACTTCGGTTCTTGCAGTGGTTGTCACCGGAAGCTACCAAATATTTTTTTGGGTGCAACGCAATAATTACTTTTTTAGGACAAGGTGCTTGAAAACAAGATTGGACGATTACATACCCTTTTGGCCGCAATTTATTTGGATTTACAGTTTTTCATATTATTTGCTTATTGGTTATGTTGCCGTTTCGATAAACTCGATAGAGGAAGGCGTAAACCTGATTTTCGGCGGGCTACTGCTTCTTCTTCTTCAATCAATATGTTTCCTTTTGTTTCCATGCACTGTGCCGTCAAGCTGGCGGAAATATAAAGCTAATTCATTATCCACAAAATTCCTAAAATTCGTTCAAAAGCTAGACAATGGGAGAAATTGCTTCCCAAGCATGCATTGCTCAGTTGCGACATACGCAGGGCTAATCCTTCTGCCAGTTATGTCTTACTATTCTCTGATTTTTATATTCCTGATTGCAATAAGCTGCCTGTTCGTCAAGCAGCATCAGGTTGCCGACATTTTGCCAGGAATACTTCTTGGATGGCTGGTTTACACGATAATAGTGTAGTTATCATTCCAGTCTATAGAATGCTTGCCAAATAAGATTGTAATTTTAATCCTTGCAAAATTATTTAAACGGCACTGAATACTCTGAGAACATGCAATTCAAATCCAACATTCCCAACAAAATAACAATCATCAGGATAGGCTTGATACCTTTATTTGCGGTAATTCTTTTGGCTGACATACTTTATAAAAACATCTTGTCGGCATTTATCTTTGGACTGCTTTCTGTATCCGATTTTTTGGACGGATATTTTGCGAGAAAGAAAAAACAGGTTACTGAATTTGGCAAGCTTATAGATCCGATTGCAGATAAGCTGCTGATTTCAACGGCATTAATATTCCTAATCGGCAAGGGCGTTGAGCTGTGGATGGCTGTTGCAATTATTGTTAGGGAAATAATAATAACCGCAATACGAATTTACCTATTGCCAAGCAGGATAGTTGTGCCAGCGAGCACATTTGGAAAGGCAAAAACAGTGGTGCAAAGCATTGCAATTGTGTTTGTTCTTTTAAAGTTGCCATTTAGCTGGTACGCAATGCTTGGCGCTGTTTTTCTTACCCTCGTGTCAGGGCTTGAATACCTAATCAGAATAAGACAAATGACAGGCAATAAAGTAATTAATACGCCAAACATAATAACTTTGACAAGATTTGTACTGATTGCCCCTTTTGGGTACTACCTCTTGAGTTCAAAAATACAGATATCTTTGTTTATTTTTGCAATAATAACCTTGACTGACAAGCTTGATGGAATCTCAGCAAGGCTAATGAACCAGAAGACAGAACTTGGAAGCGCCTTAGACTCTTTTACAGATTGGACACTGATAATAGCCACATTTATTCTTTTTATCATAAAAAATTACATTGATGCATCATGGTTTGTGTTTCTGGTTGTGCCTTCTTTGATTAGTGGCGCTTTAAAAGTGGCTTATGCCAAGAGAACAAAAATAGTACCTGTAACTTTTATATCAAGGGTAAGTGTAAGCTTAACTTATATAACCATAATCTCTATTTTGATAAGTTTTGGATACAATGTCAATTTTGGATACAGCTTTTATTTGATGATAGCAACACTCGTAATGGTGTATCTAACAATGATTGGTTATATATTCAAGTTTTTGAGGCTGCCCAAAAAGACGCTAAAGAAAACAGCGATTGCTTAAGGCAGCTTCTTTATTCTGAATGAAGAAACCATAAATATCCCGAGCAATAAGTAAATGTAGGGATAGAATTTGATGGGGACTCCAATGAAGTAGGCAAGCGGAATAATGATGCCATTCAGCGTGATTGGCATTCCCTGAAATGCGCCTTTGATGTCCATTATATTGTATCTCGCGAGCCTCAGAATACCGCAGAACAAGAAAACCGTAAAAGATATCATGCCAAAAGTTATTTGAAAATACCTTATGTCTGAGGTAAACTGCATGAGGCTGAATCCGAATATTGCAGGCGCAACGCCGAATGAAACTGTATCAGCCAAAGAGTCAAGCTCCTTGCCGAATGGATTTTGCTGCTGCATAGACTTGGCAATTTTACCGTCGAGATAATCAAAAGCAACTGCAATGAGCAGCACAAAAGCAGCATAATCGAAATTGCTGTCTATGGCGAAAACTATGCTTACAAGCCCAAGCGCAACATTCATCAGGGTGAATATATCGGCAAACTTTATTAGATTGTATATCCTAAACTCGTCAAGGTCGGTTTTTTTCCTTGTAAACCTGAACTCAGATTTTACAAGCGCATAAATCCCTGAAGCGACTGTAAGCACTAACGCAGCCGACATCGCATACCAGTCAATCTGCAGGTTAATTATAATCTGTATCAATGCCATAATCTGAAAGAAGTAGCTTATTTTGCCGAGCACACTTGACTTGAATTCCCTTTTCAAGTTTTTGTAAAAAAGAATTATGCCTCCGATTATTGTAAGCATGTCTCTAGCAAGAATAATCGCAGTTGCCCATATGGGGATTACACCGCCTAATGTAAGTGTTATCGCTGTTAGATTGACGAGAAGCTTGTCGGCAAAAAAATCCATTATGGAGCGCAATTGCGAAGGGTATTTTTTTGATATGAAATTCTCAAAGAACCCGACTAATGCCGTAAAAATGAAAATAAACAATGCTATGTTTCTTCTGTTTAGCGAGATGGAAACAGCCACTACAAAAGCAAGCACTATCCTTAAAAAAGTAAGCGCAAAGAAAATCCTTTCCTTTCTGATTTTTAGTTTCATTTGTTTACTTCCCGCATACATATACAAGGCAGGGAGATGCAAATTTCATCGATGTTCTAGAGAAAATTTTTCTTAGGTTTCTTTCGTAAAGCGGGAATAATTTGTAAAATATAAACTTTCCTTTGTTGCTCAAAATCTTTTTAGTTTCAACAAGAATTTTAGTTTTTGTATCCGGCTCTAAATGAGTGAATGGCAATGTTGATATCACATAATCAAAATAAGGAATTTCATAATTCACTGCATATTCTGCTGCCTTTTCAGCACTATCACCAATTATTTTTAGCCTATCATCATTTAGAGTCTCTTTTAGGTATTTAAACAGAGTCCTATTTAATTCAAAGCACAATATCTTTGCGTCTTTTCCAGCTCTTTTGAGAAGTTCGGCACTTATACAACCAGTGCCAGCGCCGTATTCCGCAATATACTTGGCATTTTCAAAATCAATCTCTTCCAGCAGTTTGTCAATTAAAAACTTCGGAGTGGGAATTAATGCGCTAACTTCTTTTGGATTCTTCAAAAATGTAGAAAAAAATACCATTGTTTCATTTATGTTTTTTGATTTATCAACTATCATAAGTGTAAAATTAACCAAACTTATTTTATTAATCTTTTGATTTCATTAGTATATCAAATTATAAATCCTAAAAACTATCCATCCAAGTATCGCTCCTGGAACTGTATCCAAAAAATAATGCCTCTTGGTATAAAGTGTGCTGAGTGCGATGAGGAGTGGAAATAAAAGTGTCCACAAACCAAGTTTCGGCACATTAGCGGTTAAATGTAGTGAGGTAAGCATTGCAACGCTAACATGCATGCTTGGGAAGCAATTTGAGTCAGTATCTGCCTTATGAACAAGTCGAAGGAATCTTTCTGATATGGAGTTACCGGATACCTGCTTTCTCCATTGGACAGGAGTCTCGACTGGGAAGAGAAGAAAAAAAATCATTTGTAGTAACATCAAAACAATATAGCTAAATGTGGTATATGCGAAATGGCGTGTGTCTTTTAAGGTTAAAGTTGCAAGAATAATCACCGGGTAATACAAACCCGCGTAAATCCAAATCCAGCTGGGATGGCAACTGAACCAAGAATCTAAAAAAGTAAGTAAGCTCCTGCATGGTCTGATATGTTTTCTCTCGCACCAAAAATAAAATTGGTATATTCCGCTAATCAATACAATAGTCATAGAAATAACAACTAAATAATCCATAGACAGCAATTCCATAAATTACCACTCTGCCAATATGGTTTCTCCAGCTTTCATTCCATCATTAATCTCAACCTTTAAATCCACCCATGCCGGAATTACCAATGTTGTCTGGCTTGACAAGGATATCATGCCTATTTTTTGCCCTTTATTAACCTTTTGATTCTTTTTGACATAGCATTTTATTCTCCTTGCAAGAAAGCCCGCCACCTGTATAACCTTGACTTTCATTTTTTTGTTCTGAATTATTATTTCATTTCTTTCATTTTCAAGGCTCTTTTCCAAGTTGTACGCCTCAAAAAACCTGCCTTTTGTGTATTTTACGGCTTTTATTTTGCCGTCGATAGGCGCCCTGTTGATGTGAACGTCTAAAGGGGACATGAAGATAGAGATGACATAACATTCTTCTGCGATGTCTTTTGTCAATATTTTTATTTTTCCAAGCATGCCTTTTCTGATGTTAGCATCACTTTTGTTTATCCTCAAAATGTTTATTACACTGCCATCTGCAGGAGCCACGATATTGTTTCCTTTCGGTATTCTTCTCTTAGGGTCTCTGTAGAAATTCAACAAGAATATAATCAAAAGCAAGATGACAATAGCAGTTGTTAATTCCCATACCATGGAAACTGCTGTTTGACAGCCTTATATAAATTTTTTTATCATTCTGAATCGTGATTTATTTTGTGAAGAAAAATTTTTAATTTTTGCAATATTGGCAAGAGTTCAATACCTCATCCCTTTAGGGTGCAGTTAGCCCCCGAGCGGCGAGTTGTAGTTATCTTTTAATAACCTGCTTATTTTTACTGGCATTAATCTTTTTTTCTTTAGCTCATCAATCACTTTTGGGAGGGCATTGATTGTCTGCTCTCTGCCCATCATATGAGATTTTATTAATCCTCCCGAATCGTGAAAAAGGATAATGTCTCCATTTTTCGCGCGTTTTGTAGCCTTTGAAATGATGATACCGACTCCGGGATTCATCCAGTCATAAGATGATATTGTCCAGAGAACCATTTTGTAGCCTTTTCTTACAAGAATCTCTCTAAGATTTTGATCGTAGTTTCCATTTGGCGGTCTAAAATATAATGCTTTTTTGCCTGTAATTTTTTTTATTATTCTCTCAGCTTTTTCTATTTGTTCCATGACGGTCTTTTTTGTCCTCAGGGAAAGCCTTGAATGGGCAAAAGAATGATTGCCTATGTCATGTCCCTCTTCGACTATTCTTCTAGCAATATGCGGATATTGCCCTACTTGTTCCCCAACCAAAAAAAAGGTTGCTTTCACCTTTCTGTTTTTGAGAATATCGAGGATTTTATCCGTATACTTTGAAGGGCCGTCATCGAATGTGATAGCTACGTTCCTTTTGTTGCGGGAACCACTTCTAACAATGCCGGCCTGTGAGAAAAATCCGTAATAACAGTTAAGATAGAAGTAAATTGAGTCTAAAATTATCATTAAAATAAAAAGTAAAAGTATAAACGCAGCATTAAGTATTATTTTAGCCATGTTCACTATTCCGTTTCTTGTTGATAGAGTCCAAGTTTAGTGTTTTAATATTTTTGTCCAATTTTTTAAGCGCATTTTCTAAGGCGATGCTTGCATGGCGATTGCGAGAACGCTCGCAAGCTCGCGTTCATATCTCGCTCGCTCAACTCAGCGGAAATCGCAACAATTTATAATTTATTTTGCAATTTCCGACATATTACGAACGGACAACTATTGTATAATTATTTTTGTCCGTGAGTATAGATGCATAAGCATTACTCTTTTTGATACATTTGTGCCCATTCAAATCAAGCATAGGGTATTAAGTGACCTTAATATATTTTTTTATTCTTTACTTTTGGTGTCTGTTTTTTATTAAAATAACAAGTGAAATTATCACAAGTGCCATTCCTATTAAGATATGCCTGAAATGTGAAGTTTCACCACCTAAGCCGATAGTGGTATGTACTGCATGCGGCAAAAAGGCAAGAAAAAATCCAATAAATAGCAATATGGTTCCTAGCACATCAAAAATTTTATTCTTCATAAAAGAAAAAAGAATGCAGCTTATGCTGCACCTTTAACTCCAAAAGCAACTCCCAATGAAACAACAGCTATTGCTGCGTGCAGCCATGTTATTGCCATGTTGATGGCAAAAATGCTTGCAAGCAAATCCTTTGCTCCTGGCACAAAGCCGAGAACAGCTACAACAGCTGAGATGTAGCCAAGCCATGTGTTGGCTGTCTTGCCGCTTCCTTTGTATCCAAACCAGAGCATTAAGGCTCCTCCCACAAGATGCAACAAGTTCTGCGCTGTGTTGACTCCAAACACTCCAAATATAGGCGCATTGAAGAATCCGATTAACCCTACAAGCACAAGAACTGCACCTATAACCATTGCATATGTTTTCTGTACATCTGCGATATACACCACCTCCTTGTGTGTAAAGAGAATATTTCAAAATATGTCTATTTAAGCTTTTTGCTAAAAATGCAAGTTTGATATATATTTTAAAGAATATAATCAATTCGTACATAAAAAACTAAGTTTTAAAAATTTTCAATCACTGGGCTTCCCTGTCTATACCATCGTGATAAGGGAACCACAGCCTCTGATGCTTGCACTTGATTGCTGATGATAAAGTGCCAAAGAAGTATGCGGGGCACCCATTTTAGCTTAGGAAGCGCATGGGTCGCCATCGTGATTGAATTTTTTATTTATATTTTAATTGCGTATAAACTTATAACACATAAAAAGATTTTTAAGTTGCTAAGAATACTATTTTCTTATGACTTATACTATAATTGACTGCTATACTGACGAGCCCGCTGGCTTGGGAGTGCCTCCTTACCTTGGCACATACCCAAGGTACATAGCCGGCTACCTTAATGAAGATGTTAATTACCTGACAATTGATGATTTGAGGTTATGGAAGAAGCATAACGGAATTGTCAAGGAGACAAAATTATCACAAAAAACCGACATAACAACATACAATCTGACTGTAAATCACAAAAATATTGAAAAAATATTGGAGGAAACACAAACTTTGGTTGTTGTTCTTGGCGTTCACGTTCCCGGAAAGTATCTTTCTGCTGTGCCTGGCACTTTGCACGAGATTATCCCGATGTTAAAGGATTTGAAATGCAGGAAGATTTTGACAGGGCCTGCCGTGTTTGGCACGCAATTATTCGGAGGCAGGTTCTTTGAGAAGGCGGATTTAAGCATTTTTGACAAGGTTGAGCATTTGATGTTTAATTTTCCGTACAAGGATGTTAAGGAATATTCCGTTAAAGGGGCATCAATCATAAAACAGATTCCTGGCTTGAGAATGGTTGAGATTGAGACAGGGCATGGCTGCGACATTGGAAAATGCTCTTTCTGCACAGAGCCTTTGAAGAATAAGGTTGAGTTCAGGAATAAAGAGGATGTTCTGAATGAAATTATTGAGTTTTACAAGCTTGGCGCTCGCTACTTTAGATTGGGAAAGCAGACATGCTTTTACACTTTGCCTTATGCTGCTGAATTGTTAAAAGAAATCAATGAGAAATGCCCTGGCATAAAAGTTTTGCACATTGACAATGTAAACCCTGTAAAAGTTGTGATGGACAGGCAGAATGATTTTGCAATCACAAAAGCTGTTGTGAAGTATTGCACTTCAGGCAACATAGCTGCTTTTGGAATTGAATCATTTGACATGGAAGTTGTCAAGGCAAACACTTTGAACACTCCGCCAAATATTGCTTATGAAGCAATTAAGATTTTGAACAAGTATGGCTCTGAAGGAGGCTCTGATGGACTTCCTAAGTTTTTGCCCGGAGTCAACATAATATTCGGCTTGAGGAATGAAACCAAGAAAACGCATGAAGAAAACATGAAATGGCTTTCAAGAATTTACAATGAAGGATTGATGCTTCGCAGGATAAATATTAGGCAGGTTGCAATATTTGAAGGCACTTCTTTGTACAATGAAGGCAAAGACAAGTTCCTGAAGAAGAACAAGAAATTATATTGGAAATGGCGCAATGACATAAGGCAGAAGATTGACTGGCCAATGCTCCAGAGAGTAATTCCAAATGGAACAGTTTTGACTAATTGCTATGCCGAGATTTATGATGGGAATACAACTTTTTGCCGTCAATTTGGAACATATCCTATCATTGTTGGGGTTAAAGGAAGACTAGAGTTGAAGAAGTTTTATGACATTGAGGTTACGGGGCAGATGTTGAGGAGCGTGACTGGGAAGGTTGTTAAGAAAGTGGAAGTGGTGTATCAATAGAAAGGGGGGTGGCAATTTGCCCCCATCCTTGAGCAAAGCCTTCATCCCTCCTTCGCATATCCTTTAAATAGCCATTAGGGTCTTTTGAGTCAGTCAATGCCTCTACAATATCAACGGCTACAAACCACCACTCATCATTAAACCAAGTTCTCCTTATTTTCTTGCCTTGGAATACTACAAGGGCGTTTTCAGGCTCCATGTTGGCATGAGTACAAGTATTGCTTTAAATACTTTGTCTGGGAATGTCCAGTGGTATTTGAATGCTTTTTGAGGCTATGAATGCTTTCACTAAAACAATTCTATGATTTGGAGATAATCAATCAAATAGTGAGGAGTGTGACAGGGAAGATTGTGGTGGAGAGGGAAGTGGAGGTTTAGAAAGGGTTTATTCCAAATCTATAGGTTTAGTTTATGTCTTTTTTAAGACGATAATGTTCTAAAAAGGAAACATTTATAAACTCTAAGAATAACACATCTTGTTAGTCGGCAACGACTAATCACCTTCCAAAAAGAAATTGTTGTATTTGCCATTGATTTTTCCTCCTGAAAAATCATGTTTAAACCTGCTTGGGTCGGTGGGGGAAGGTGATTACGATGAGGCCCATAGATAACATAGTACAAAACTATCTTATCGAATTAAAGAACGCTGGAATAACCAGCTTTCATCGAGCAGAGATTGTTGTTTATCTAAAAAATATTGGTATAAATACCAAAAATTCGGATAAATCAATTGATGGCTTGATTGAAAGAAAGGAAATTATTCCATTGAAAAATGGTAAGTTAACTTTTGTTCCAAGAAAAAGATAAGAAAAGTTTTTTGTCAGTCACCCTAACATACACCTATAAGGAGTTAGGGTGTACTGATATTTAAACTTTATGATTTATTATAATACTTCAGTAGTCATTTTCAAATAAGAGGTGAATTGGCGATGAAACAAAAATTACTTTTAGGTAAACCCCTTTTTGAAAATGTTTTTGGTACTAATAATACCATTAAAGTTCTTGATTTCTTTTTTTTAGGAGAGAATTTTGATTTTACCATAACTCAAATTCATAAAGGTACTGGATTATCAAGAACAGCAGTTAGAAATGCAATTAAAGATTTATTAGATAAAAATTTAATTGTACAAACAAGGGAAGATGATAAATCAAAATATTTCCAGATAAATAAAAAAAATAATAAATATAATTTATTACATTTAATTTATAAGAAAATTGCACAAGATGTAATAAACTCTTAACTTAGTCAATAAATTTAAACATTATTTTTATTAATTTATAACCATGACAACACCTTTAATGATTGAGACATTAATAATACTACCAAAATCCCTATCATATATTGCTATGATAGGATTAGTAGTTGCAGGTATTGTTGAATTTAGACAATCTTATATAGGAAGAGTTGGCATTTTTTTAAATTCTTTATTATTATGGCAGATCTTTTATCATTATTTCAATAATTTACCTAACTGGTTTCAAATTTATCTTAATATTGGTACAATTATAGGTATAATTGCCTTAGTAGCTTATCTATCAAAAGAAAGTCTTCCAGTTGAGTTCTATCAAATTAGTTTTTTAGCATACGGTTCCTTTTCTATCTTAATCATAGCAGCTTTATGGTTTGGAGGATATTTAGGAACTACACAAAATCTTATTAATACTTCAATTATTAAATAATTATATTTTTAATTTGAAATATGACTAAATCTATCTATATCTTGGAAGTTATTTAATATAACTTCACTAACCTTATTAATAGTCACATCTACTTTTTCTTTTAGATAATTTTCAAAATAACTTTTATTCACTATATCAATTTGGAAACGTCCATTTATATTTTTGGATCTATAATCAGAAATAAATTGAATATAATCTGATTTTTTTAATTTAAGCTCTCCATTTTCAAAATATGCTTCAAAAAAATCATTACCAAGTACTAAAATTGGAATAATAAATGAAAATGGTACGTGGATACTATTTCCAGCAAAAAGTTTAACACTATTCTTACGGTCTGCTCTGTACCAGTCATTTGCTTTGATTAATGGTAATATAGTAGCTTCATATAATTTTATATTTGAGAATGAATAATCAGACTTAACTCTTGATAAATTAAGGTTTGTGGCTTTTAAATTACTATTAAAAAAATGATGATATTTATCAATTTTCAAGAATTCAGCAACAGATATAACTTTTTTATTTTGTGATTCTGGAATAGGCACGTAAACAGTATCATGGGTAGTAAAAAAATTGATCAATTCTTTTGAAAAGAAAATTTCTTTGTCCTCTCTAGTTTTATTAGTAGAAAAAAATACTATTGGATCTTTATAGTTTTTACATTCAATTATTAAATCAAATCTAACTAGAATCCTTTTTGGGTCAAAATTTTTATACCAACTAAAATTACGGGCAATTATATCAATCTCTCTTGATTCGGTTGGAACATCTTGATCGACGAAATGAGCATTTCTTTCACATTCCCATCCTTGTAACTCTAAGAAAGTTTTAGTTTCTTCTTCTAATAAAAATCCATGCTCTAAAATGTGATTTTTTATCTTTTCTTTGATTGAATTATCCATGTTCAAAAATTAATCTGAATTCCTTTAAAAATTTTGATTTTTCATTTATAAGTCAGAACAAATTTATAGAAACTTAATCCCAATTCTGTTCCTTCATATTCTTCCTTTATTTCTGATTCAATAGATTTTAACTCTTTTCTAACATCTCCCTCTTCTTTGTATTCTGGGGTTGATTCAATTTCTTGAAAAATATCAATTATTTGTTTACCAACTAAGTCACTTACTAAACCTTTAAAATAAGAAGATTTCGCATAATTTAGAGTTTTCCGTTCTTTAAATCCCATAAAATCAAAATCTGGATCACCTTTTTTTAATTTCTTGGTTTCATAACATCGAGTCTTTTCATAAAGTGAATCTAGTCTAAATCTGCTTTTTACTTCCCCTTCCTTATAAAAAACACTTAATATTTTAATATGGTCTTCATTTAAATTTCCCAATATTTCTAAATAAAATAATTTTTGATTAAAATTAATTTTTGGTTCTTCCTTAAGTAATTGAATAAGTAAATTTGAATAAATCTCTCTTATTTCTTTTCTACTTTCTATTTGAATTTTAGTTAGTATTCTTGTGATAATCTGATAGAATTCAGGAGATTTCAGCCTTTCTTTAATTGTCTCATCAATTTGTATTCCTATTTCCTTTAGTTTTTTGTCTATACTTTCAAAAAACTCTTTAATATTCCTTTCTTTTGATAATCGGTAGTCAGTTTGAAATATTTCGATAACAGCTCCACCAAAACCTAAAGTAGGTATGTTAACAGCGGCTTTCACAATAGGCATGGATAAATCAATGAAATTTTCCACTTTTTCTACAGCTTTCTCTTTCATATATACAGGATAAGTTTTGATAATTTAAATATTTCCTATATTCCTACCCAAAACCTTTAAATACTTCCGTATTACATATGTATTACATAGGTGATTAATATGCCAACTACAAGAGTCAGGAAGTCAGGAAACAGCATTGTTTTGACTGTTCCTCCGCATTATGTCAAAGAGAGAAAACTAAAAGTCGGCCAGGAAGTTACTTTCGAGATTATCCCGAAAGTTGATTTAAGCAAATTGTGGGGCGCAAGCAAGCATCTAAAAATTGATGCGCAGAAGGCAAAAGACGAGCTTAGGAAGGAATGGAATAGGTAAAATGCAATACTTTCTGGACACTTATGCGCTGATAGAAATAGCTACACAAAACCCTAAGTACAGTAATTACTCTATCAGCCCGATAGAAGCCGGAACAACAATATTTAACATTATGGAAATTCATTTCTATTACTTGAAGAATTTTGGAAATGAAGAGGCAGAAAGAATATACAATCTTATACTGCCATTAATCATGAGCACAGATGATGATATAATCAAAGACGCAAATAAGTTCAAACTTGCAAATAATAAAAAAAGATTTAGCTTTACTGATTGCATTGGATATGTGGCTGCATTAAAATTAAACTTAAAATTCGTGACAGGAGATTATGCATTCAAAGGCTTCGAAAACGTCGAGTTTGTAAGATAATCACAATACCTTTAAATACCATCTTTATTTTTCCCGTTTTTTAGGTATTCCAATGAACCAAGGAGACAAAATAAAAGTCCATTACACAGGCACTTTGAATGATGGTACTGTATTTGATTCAAGCGAAGGCAAACAGCCATTGGAATTAACTATAGGCAATGGAGAAGTAATTCCAGGCTTTGAAAATCAAATAAAGGAAATGAATCTCAATCAAGAAAAAACATTCAAGATAAGTCCAAAAGACGCTTATGGAGATATAGACAGCAGATTGATAGCAAAAATCCCAAGGGATAAATTCCCTCCAGAAGTTCAGGCAGGCGGGACATTACTCCTTAAGGGGCCGAATGGAGAAAGGATGCCTGCTGTTGTGAAAGAAGTGAAAGAAGATGTTGTTACAATTGACTTGAACCATCCATTGGCAGGAAAGGAACTGACATTCAAGGTTAAGGTTGTTGCCGTTAATGCATAAACAGGCGAGGTGTCGCTGAATGGCAGACAAGCGACACCGAGCAGTAAATATTGTTGCCGAAGGCAACGGGTTGAATTTGTTTCTGAGAAATCACAATTTTACTTTAACGAAACCTATTTAAACGATTCTTTTATCTCAAAACTTCATGCCCCTATAGCTTAGTAATGCTTAAATATAAGTTAACACCACCAATGTTATGGTTTTAAAATTTAAAAAAGGAGTGCAAAAAGAAATAATTTGCAGAGCAATAACCAAAGCTGGTTCTGAAAGGAAATTGTGCAAAATATTGACCCTGTCAAAAGGTTCGGTTTATAAGTATAAATTCGAATTGACATGCGTAAGAACGGATAGACTAGAAAAAATACTGAAATTTATTGATGAAGATTTGTCCAAATACAAAAATGAAATTTTAGAACACCTCCCTAAAAATTGGGGTCAAATCAAAGGTGGAAAAAACTGCGTGCTTAAGAAGATACGAGAAGGAACATTACAGTACGAGATTGAGAGACTAAGAAAAATAAGTTCCAAGCGAATGAAGAAATGGCATAAATATATGAAAAAAAATCTTCCAAAACAATATCATATTTGGCAGTACGAAAGATTCAAGAAAGTTGGTAGGGGCTATCTATATTGCCTAGATAATGAAATTCCTGTAAGAAATTTATTAGAACAGAAAATAGGGAATTTTTTAATTCAAGAAAGCATAGGTTTTGAGTATGAGCCTTATATTAATGTAGATGGAAAAGTTTATTTTCCTGACTTTAAAATTGATGATAAAATTATTGAAGTAACAGAATGGAAGCATCCCAATAAAGATAGAATTAGTCATATAAAGAAGAAACTCAAAGACTATAATAAACTTGGTTATAAAGTTGTATTTTTTATCCCATCATTAACTAGAAAGTTTTATAAAGAATTTGAAGGTTCAATTGTTTCTAATCTACCAGAACTTAAAAAATTTTTGACGCCCTTGTAGCTCAGACATGCAAAGGCATGGAGCAATAGGTGGAGCGTACGAGTTCTGGTAGAAACTACGAAGCTGTTATCCTACAGGGTTAGACACCGTAAATCCTAGTAAAGGAATGGAAGGTCACCAGTTCAAGTCTGGTCAAGGGCGCTATATTTTTCCTTCTAATAAACTTTATAAATTAAATATTATTCCATTATTTGTTGGGCTCGTAGCTCAGCTTGGTTAGAGCGCTGCTCTGATAAGGCAGAGGTCGCAGGTTCAAGTCCCGCCGAGCCCATTTCTTTTCAATACAAATTTATTTAGAATGAATCCTTTGCAATTTATTGAATGTTATTTTTATAGGTTATTTAAAAATCTTTTAACTACCACAAAGTTTAAATACAAGTTATTATTTTAGAATAGCAACACTTATTTTCAGAATAAAGGAGGGTGCATGATGGACTTTAATAAAAAATTGGTGGCATTGCTAATTGTTTCTGTATTCTTGTTAAGCAGTTGTGAAGTATATCAAACTTTGTATGGTGCTCCTAATGCTACAAAGCCAGCTGAAAATGTAAGTATGGAAAATGTTACAAAAGAAAAGCCCGAAGTGACTGGCGAAGCAACCAAGGAAGAAGAGCCCAAAGTCGAGGTTAAAGAAGAAATAATGGAAAAACCAACAGGGGAAAAGCCAGTTGTTGTGGTTGTTCAGGAAACTGATTTGGTAAGCTTATCACCAAGAGCAGAAGACCCTGACAGAGACACAAGCCTTGTTTTCACATTTACATCGCCATTAAGCGAAAACGGCGAATGGCAAACAAACTATGGAGATGCAGACGAATACACAGTCACAGTTACGGTATCAGATGGGGAATCAACAACTGCAAGAGATGTTTTGATAATTGTAAACAAAAAAGAAGAGGCGCCAACAATCGACAGCGCAAAGCCAATCGAAAGCGGCTTGGCAATTGATGAAACCCAAGCAATTGAATTTACCGTCACAGCAAGCGATTTAAATAAAGATTCTTTGTCATATGCCTGGAAGTTTGACGGCACTGACGTAGGCAATGAAGACAAATATACCTACCAATCAACTTACGAGGATGCAGGCACACATACAATCAAGGTGGAAGTGTCTGATGGCTTGTCAAGCACAAGCAAGATATGGTCGGTGGATATCAAAAATGTGAACAGGCAGCCGGTTTTGGAGAAATTAGAAGACATATCCGCAAAAGAGACAGACAAGATTGTCATAACAGCATTGGCAACAGATGATGATAGGGATTCAATAGCATACTCAATCAGCGACAACAGGTTTGCGCAGGAAGACAATGCGTTCACATGGCAGACAGATTATGCAAGTGCAGGCACTTATGAAGTTACTATAACGGCATCTGACGGGCAGGACACAACAGAGCAGAAATTGGCAATAACTGTTGAGAATGTCAACAGGCCGCCTGTTATAACAGACATAGTGCAGAAAAAATAAATTTTTTCTTTTCATTTCGAGGGGGGGAATAAATGAATAAAAGGATTGTATTATTGCTAATCATCTTTTTAATATTCCCCCATCTTGTGTATTCAGCCACTACTTTTGTAATCCAGGAAACTGAAAAGATAAGCCTAGTGCCGAATGCAGCAGACCCTGATGCGGACAAGCTTACGATAACTTACGCTCCTCCTCTCAATGAAAACGGCGAATGGCAAACTGGTTACGGAGATGCAGGCGAGCATAAAACCACAATAACTGTTTCTGACGGCGTTACAGAGACATCGCAGGAAGTGCTGATTGTTGTCAACAAGAAAGAAGAAAGCCCAAAGATAGATTCGTTCAGCCCAAGGCAGGATACTTTAAGCATTAAGGAAACCGATTCTATTGAATTTAAAGTTTCAGCAAGTGATTTAAACAAAGATGCTTTAAGCTACGAGTGGTTTTTGGACGACAAAAAAGTCGCGGATGGGCAGGAATTCACTTATGACACAACCTATAACGACGCTGGCTCTCATAGAATAACCGCTTCTGTTTCTGATGTAATAAGTTCAGCAAGCAAGGAATGGCAAGTTAATGCACAGAATGTTGATGTTGAAGGTTTGTTAAATGGCATAAGCGATGTTGCTGTTAATGAAAATGAGGTTGTTAAGTTAAAGCTACCCAATTTTGAAAAATACGGCTTGGCTTACTCCATTTCAGAGCCGCTAAGCAAGAATGAGTGGAAGACTGCTTATCAGGATGCAGGCGCTTATGAATTCAAAGTTCATGCAGAAGGCAAAGGCTTCAGCGGCGACAAAATTGTTAAGGTGATCGTAAATGATGTTGACAGAGCGCCTTTTTTTGAGAAAGTTGAGAACAAAGTAATAAATGAGAATGAGGAAGTAAAAATAACACTAAGTGCAAATGAGCCTGACGGAGATGAAATAACTTATTCTGCAAACAATCTGCCAGAAGGCGCAATGCTTGAAGGCAATGTATTCGCATGGAAAACAAATTTTGACACAGTAAGGAAAGAGGGCTTCGTAGATAAAGTTATGGACAAGTTCAGGGTTTTGAGCAAGAGCTTCTATGTTCAGTTTATTGCATCTTCAAAAGACAAGAAAATTATTCAAAATATAATAATCACAGTCAAGGATGTAAATAGAGCCCCCCTAATTGAAGACATGGAGCCCATAGCAATAAATGAGGGCGAAACATTAAAAATTGTGCCAAAAGCATATGACTTGGATGAAAATAAGATAACTTTAAGATACTCCGGCTTTATGGATTCTGACACTTTCAATTCAGGCTATGATGATGCAGGAATTTATTATGTAAAAGTAACTGCAAGCGACGGCTTGCTTGAAACATCAAAGTTTGTGCAGATTAACATACAGCAAACAAACAGGGCGCCATTGTTCGGCAAGATTGAGAGTGTAAAAGCAATGGAAGGCGACAATATTGCAATACTTCTAAATGCCCACGACCCAGACGGGGATGAAATGACATTCAGGATTGATAATGCTCCAGAGGACTATTCAATTAAAGGAAATGCATTCTTGTGGACACCAAGTTTTGATATAGCAAATAAAAAGGAAACAAAGAAGCTTGACTTGATTTTTGTTGCAAGCGATGGCAAGGCAGAGACAAGGCAAATTGCAAAAGTTGAGGTAACGGATAAAAACAGGGCGCCTAAAATAATTGATTCGACAAAAAGCGTAATAGCAAGAGCAAATCAGCCTGTTCTTTTATTTGTGAAAGCAGTTGACGACGATGGAGATGAACTGACTTACACATGGAACTTTGGGCTTTTGGAAAAGTATAAGGCAACTTCCAGCCATCAAAGAACATTCACAAGCAAAGGCACAAAAGTTATTAAAGTTACAGTAAGCGACGGAATTGAAAAAGTTGAGCAGATAATGAATGTGAATGTGGTGTAAAAAGCATTAATAAATTTATAATTCAATCAAAGAGGCTTCCTAAAAACAATGATTAAATTATTTATTTCAATCACGGGGCTTCCCTGTAGCCGCCTTTGCGATGAGGGAACCACAGCCAGTGACATGCGAGTGAGCTCGACCTGAACGCGAGCGTGCGAGCGTTCTCGCACGCAACAGCGAACTCGCTCACATGCCACGCAGTTGCACTTTATCGCCTGCAATATAGTGCAGGAAGAAGTATGCGGGGCACCCATTTTACTTCATGGAAGTGCATGGGTCGCTGATTGTTAATTTATTTTATTATTTTTGTCAATGAATTTTAAATTTAATTCAACAATCTTTATAAACAATCATTTCTTCTTTTACCTTATGGCATCAATCAAAATTGATGATGAATTTGATAGTGCTGTTCTAAATATCGCTTTAGACACTATAAAGCTTGGAAAGCAGGCACTGGTTTTTGCAAACACGAAAAAATCAGCAGAAAAGACAGCAGAGGAAATTTCAAAGAAAATAAAAACTGATGATGAAAAATTAAGCTTGCTTTCAGAGGGTGCTTTGAACACCCTTTCCCGCCCTACAAAGCAATGCGAACGACTTGCTTTATGCCTGAAAAAGGGCATTGCATTCCATCACGCTGGCTTGGTAGAAAAGCAAAGAAGATTGATAGAGGAAAATTTCAGGAGTGGAGTAATAAAAATAATATGTTCCACGCCAACTCTTGCGTACGGTGTAGATTTACCGGCGTACAGATCTATTTTAAAAGACTTGAGAAGATACACATTGCATGGCTTGACTTGGATTCCTGTTTTGGATTATATGCAGATGTCAGGAAGAGCAGGACGTCCAAACTATGACAAAGAAGGGCAAGCAATTGCAATTGCAGCAACAAACTCGGAAAAGGAAAAGATAGAGGAAAAATACATTGACGGGACTCCTGAAGAGATTTACTCAAAGCTTGCAGTCGAGCCAGTGCTTAGAACTTATGTTTTATCTCTTATAGCAGCAAACTTTACAACAACAAAAAAGCAGCTTTTTGATTTTTTTGACAAAACTTTCTATGCTTATCAGTTCAAGGACTTAAGGAAATTGCATTCTACACTTAACAAAGTTATTGATTTGCTCGAGGAATGGGAGTTAATAATGTCGTCTGCAGATGATTTTGCGAGTGCAAACGAGCTTGAAGATGAAAAATTCAAAGCTACTTTAATCGGCAAGAGGGTTGCCGAGCTTTACATCGATCCGTTGACAGCAAATTTCATAATAACCTGCCTGAGAAATGCGTCTGACAAAAAAATCAATGATTTTTCTTTCCTGCAGATGCTCTCCCATACCCTTGAAATAAGGCCGTTGCTCAGGGTCGGCATTAGGGAATATGACAGAATACAGGAATCCTTGCTTGAATTCTCGGATTTCCTGCTTGAGAACGAGCCGTCAATGTACGAGCCGGAATATGAAGAGTTTTTAAACTCCGTAAAGACGGCCATGATGTTTTACCAGTGGATTAGTGAACAGGATGAGGAATTCTTATTGGAGGAATTTAACATAAGGCCAGGCGAACTAAGAACAAAGCTTGACATTGCAGACTGGCTTCTTTATGCAACAGAGGAAATATGCAAGATATTGCATTACCAATCACTGATAAAGGAAATTATCAAGTTAAGGTTAAGATTGAAGTATGGAATAAAAGAAGAATTGCTGCCTTTGATAAGATTGGAAAACATAGGAAGGGTAAGAGCAAGAATCTTGTTCAGGAACAGAATAAGGGACATAAAGGATGTCAAAAACACAGACTTAGCAACGTTATCTCAATTACTGGGAGAGAAAGTTGCCTTAAGCGTCAAAAAACAACTTGGACAGGAGCAATTAGAAGTGCCTGAAAACAAAAGAAAAGGGCAGATTAGCTTGAGGGATTGGGGGGAATGAGAGAACTATCTACTTCGATAAACAACATACCTATCTCTTCCAGCTTCTTTTGCTGAGTATAACGCTTTATCAGCATCGGCTGGTAATAGGAGAGCATCTGAATTAGTTTTTGGCGTGCAGGTAGCTACGCCAATGCTCATAGTAAGATCGCGGAATGTTCTTTTTTTGAAATATGTTGCTTCTGCTCTTTCTGGAAGCCCAACATAATCGTTAATTGGATGTGATCTAAATCTTCTTAAAATATCTTCAGCAACTGTGACAGCACCTCTTTCGTCAGTTTCAGGAAGCACTACATCAAATTCTTCTCCGCCAATTCTTGCTACTATGTCTTCAGGTCTTCTCTGTCGAGTCAACAAATATGCAACGTGTATTAACGCCCTATCTCCTTGTAGATGTCCATACATATCATTATATCTTTTTAAATAGTCTAAATCAAGTGCTAAAACTGCTAAAGGCTGCCCATGTCTTGCAGCTCTATGTGCCTCTTCGTTAAATCTTCTAGCAAACAGAGTTCTATTAGGAAGTTCTGTAAGTGGGTCGTGCAGTGATACTTGGTGAACTAATTCCAACATTTCTTGTTTTTTTTGTTCACTAACCCCTTCTACAGTCCTTATCAATTCTTCAAGTTGTCTTACTCTTGGTTCTAATTTATCTCCGTCCATATGGAAAATCTATATTTTCCACCCTTTATAAATCTTTCGGTTTGTCACTATATATTAGTAGTAAAAATTATTTTCTATATGGACAATTTGTTCAAAAGCGGAAATTTGTCTCTGAATATCTACTTTAAAGGCATGAATCACAGCGGGTTCCCTATGCTACTTATAAAATTTCCTAGGGAGCCAGTTTGTTTGAATTTTTTAAATTTTGATTTATTTTATAAATTGAATTCTGTTATTAAGAAACTTTATAAATCGCTTTTCTCAACTTTCTTATTGCCCCTGTAGTATAACGGACCAGAACGTGAGGTTGCGGACCTTGAGGTCGGGGTTCAATGTAAGAAAAGAAAAATCTTTTCTTATGAAAGTCCCCGCAGGGGCATCTAACTTATTTCTCCAGCTCAAACCCCGCGTCAACCCAGCCCTTTTTGCTTGCCTTGAAGTCAAGCACTTTATTGTAGCCCATGTCAAGAAGAATCCTTGCAGCATTTGTGCTTGCATGGCACTGGTAGCTTGCGCAGTAAACAACAATCGCGTCTGTTTTCTCAAGCTGCTTTGGAGCCATCTCTTTCAGGTTGTCAACTGGGATGTTAATAGCTCCAGGAATATGCCCTTCCTTATAGCCTTCTTCTTTTAAGACTTCCACCAGCTTAAAGTTTTCCTTGTTCTCAATCATCTCCAAAAGCTGCTCTATGGCAATGAATTTTATTTTTTTCATTTCACATTCCCTTCTTTCACTTATAGACAAATACCTCTTCCTCAGAAAACCTAAATTTTGTTTTTGGCTTGTCTGCCGCATATCCAATCGGGCATAATGCAGTGGGAACTAAATTATCTGGTAGCTTAAGAATTTTTGCATATTCTTCTGGATTAAAGCCCTCCATCGGGCATGAGTCAAAGCCAAGTGATTTTGCTCCATTGACAGCATTCCCCAAAGCAAGAAACATTTGCCTTTGAGCCCAGCTTAATTTCTGCTCGTCATTCAAGCTTTTTTCAAATCCCCGCATCATGTCAACATATGGCTTGATATCCTCTGGCTTTGCGCCTGCCTTAATCATCAATTCTTCAAGCTTGTCTATGTTGCCTGCAATATCCTTGTTTGCACAGAAAACAAGCAGACGAGAGCAGGAAGTTATCTGCGGCTGGTTCCATGATGCTGGTGAAAGCTTTTCCTTAATTTTTGAATCGGTTACTGCAATTATCTTCCACGGCTGTATGTTGAAAGAAGAAGGAGCATATCTTATTATTTCTATTAACTCATTAACTTTATCTTCAGGTATCTTTTTTCCATCAAATAATTTTGTTGCGTACCTTTCCTTGACTATAGTTCCGAAATCCATATTAAACTCCATAATTCTCTCCATTTTTCACTCCAAGTTAAAAAAATTTAGCAAGCTGGAAAAAGAGGGTGTAAATCCAGCCTGCATTTAAAGCCTTCTAACATAAGGATATTACTCTTTTTCCAGTTGTTTTATCCTTTCTCCAACTCCTTTGGCTTCTTTCTCAAGGGATCCCTTGTACTCCTTAAGCATTTCTATCTTCTCATCCTTTGTGAAGAAGCTTCTTGTCCCGTAGCATCCGCAAGTTTCCATTTTTAGCACCTCCATATTAATATCGGATATACGATATTTGTAGTATGAGGTAATATATAAATGTATCGGTTATACGATACAATAATGGGTAAAAATTTATAAACACCCTAAAAATATTAAGTTGCATGAGAGAATGCTGTGACATGAGGGGGTTCCTGAGCTTTATAGTATTGAGGCTTATATCCAAAAAAAACATGTCTGGGGAAGACATCAGGAAAGAAATGAAAAAGAGAAAAGGCGCAAAGCCGAGCCCCGGAACAATATATCCCGTGCTTAAGGCATTAAGCGAGAGCGGCTTTATACAAGAGGTAAAGGACAGCGGCAAGGAGAAGAAATACAAGCTTACTAAAAAGGGGCAAAAGGAGCTTAAGGCTGCAACAAGAAAATTCTGCGAGATATTTTATGACATGAAGGAAGAGTTTGGCAGGTTTTGTTGAATCAAATACAATCATTATAAATTTTATTTATTATCTGCATTTTTATATCAGACGACTGCAATGGTATTCCACAAACTTTAAGTATCAATTCTCTTTAAATAAGAATATGCTTCCATACAGAGCACTAGGCAAAACCAAGCATCAAGCAACAATTTTCGGGCTTGGTGGAGAGGGAATTTTAAGAACAACTGGGTATTTCAAAGAAGCAGAGGCTGTAATTAAAAAAGCAGTTGAGGTTGGAGTTAATTATTTTGATACTGCCCCTGCCTACCAGCAAAGTCGCGACTATCTCGGAGCATATTTATGGAAGTTTGCAAAGCGCGAGCAGATTTTCCTGGCTTCAAAAACGCATGACAGAGGCTATGAAGGAACAATGCTGCTTCTCGAAGATTCATTAAGGAGATTAAAAACAAACTATCTTGATTTATTGCAACTCCACGATTTGCGCACAAAAGAGGATATTGATGAAATATTTTCAAGCAATGGAGCAATTTATGCATTGGAAGATGCAAAAAAACAAGGTAAAGCAAGGTTTATTGGGATTACAGGACATCACGATCCTAAAATTCTTATTGAAGCAATAAGAAGATACAGCTTTGATACTGTATTACTTTGTGTTAATGCTGGAGATTCTCATTATATGCCTTTTATCAGCTCTGTAATTCCAGAAGCTAGAAAGAAAGGAATGGGTGTTATAGCAATGAAGGTAACAGCACAAAGAAATGCATTGTCTTCAATCACGATGAAAGAAGCCTTCTATTACGCGCTAAGCCAAGATGTTGACTTGGCAATAATTGGGTGCAAAACTCCGCCAGAAGTGCAGGAAAATGCAAATCTTGCCAAAAATTTCAATCAACTTAGTAAAGAAGAATTAATCCAAATAGAAAATAAGACTAAAGATTTTGTCACCGAAACAAATTTTTTCAAGAAGGGGATGTACTAAATAGTAATAAGAAAAAATCCATTTTATTCCAAAAATGCCAAAATACAAGTTAGTTTGCTTTGACGTTGACGGTACTTTAATAGACAATGTTAAGTTCTCTTGGCAGGTTTTCCATGACTATTTCCAGACAGACAGGCACAGAAGGGAAGACGCAAAAAGCAGGTTTCTCAATGGACAGATAAGTTATTTGCAGTGGGCAGAGCATGACATAAACTTATGGAAGGAAAAAAATGCAAAAAAAGAAGATTTCTTTAAGGCAATGAGCAATCTAAAGCTTATGGAAGGTGCAATGGACACATTAAATGAGCTTAAAAAAAGAGGACTAAAACTTGCAGTTATATCAGGCTCTTTGAATGTTGTTCTTGAAAAATTTATACCCAACTATGGGGAATTTTTTGATGATGTCTTCATAAGCAAAATTCACTTTGATAAGCATGGCAATATCGCTAAAGTGGAAGCAACAGAGTTTGACATGGAAGCAAAAGCATTGGCTCTTAAAAAAATAGCAGAACGGGAAAAAATCAGCTTGAAGGAATGTGTTTTTGTCGGCGACTATTTAAATGATATAAAAATTATGCAAGAGGCTGGACTTGGAATTGCATTTAACTGTATGCACGACGAAGTAAAAAGGGTTGCAAATGTCTGCATAGACAAGAAGGATTTAAGTGAGATTTTGAAGCATATAGCTTAAAATTATTCCATTAGCCATATACAGGCACTTTTTCACTTTCTTCTACCATCTCAATAAATTTGACAGATTCTTCGAACACTATATCTTTATCGAAGTCTAACTGTGGCGTGTGTCCTGAACCTTCTAACATTCTTTTTTTCTTGAATTTTGGATTTGTTTTAACATTATTATAAATATAATCTGCGCTTGAAGGGTGGGTTATACTGTCATGAAGTCCCTGAAGTATAAGAATCGGTATATAAATATGTTTTACATCTTCCCTTAATTGTGATATTAATTTGGATACACCGCCTAGTAATGTTTTAACAGACTGTCCACGCATTTTTTCTTGTAGTGGCCTTACACCCATCAAACTTTCGCCAGCAAATGCATGTAGTCCCTTTTTTACATTATCTATTACCTGTTCAACCATACTGTTAAGTTCCATCTCGCTAATCTCAGTTGACATTCCTCTAAAAGTCTCTCTAATTAATTCAATCTCTTTCTTTGCTGTTTCATAAAATCTATCAGGATAAAGATTTGGGTTGATTTCTTGTTTAATCTCCTCAATCTTTTTATTTATTATGTTCTTGAGTTTTAGATTATTGATTTTAGCTATCTTTTTTCTGTAAATTCCTTGAATTAGTGGCTTAATCTCATTTCTTACCGCTTCATAAAATCTATCAGGTTCGAGGTCAGGGTCTATTCTTTTCTTAATCCCCTCAATCTTTATATGTACAGAACCCGCATAATCTACTATGCCTTCTTTGCGTATTTTTCTGCCTGCTAAAAGAGCCATTATAGGCGTTAATATTTTTGAGGCAATAGGATTTTTTGCTACCTTTGTACCAAGATTAATCATAGGTGGCCCAACTCCAAATGGAAGTGGACCTGCGGCAAGGCTTGTTGCTGCCGAGATTGAAATAATTCCTTTAACCATATCTTGATAAGGGTGTATTGTCACAGTTTCACCAATTTTTTCATTAAATTTTTTAGCTGAGTTTTCTGTTTTTATGGCGACTTTCCAGCTTTTTGCCATTATATGTAATGGCATCATAGCGCCAAGGGAATTTCCTGCAATATAAAATCTGCCGTCACCATTGTTTATTTTTTTCATAGCTTGATAGAAAAAATTGAATTGGCTTATTAAAAATCTTTCAATTTCGTCAACTGGCGTATTAAACAATTCCTCTAAAGAAGTTGCATGTCCAGGAAGCCTTACATTATAGGTTATGTAGCCCATGCTTTTTAGGAAATTCTCAAATTCACTCATTTGATAAGGTGTTCCTGATATTTGAGATATCAGCATAACCCCCACTTTTTTTCTTACTTTTTGTCCTACTTCTTTTATGAATTCTTCTTTTGTTTTTAGCTCCTCAATCTCTACTCTGCTCCATAGTCTAGCCATTACAATTGTCTTATTTATTATGTCACTTAGAATCCTCTTCATTTGTAAAATAATTTCACCTTCTTGCTTCCAATATCTTTCATTTTCATCTGTATTAAAACCAGTCCATATGCCGCTTCCAGCCTTGTCTGACTGTTCCCTCAAGAATGGTTCTAGTTGTTCATTGTAAAGTTTCTTTAATGCTTCTAACTCCGGCAGCAATTGTTTTGAGGCATCTCTAATGAAATCTTCCAACTCTTGTTTGTCTTTCACAATGCTCCATATTGCTCTTTTTGCACTTTCTATATTATAGGGTTTTATTTCCACTTTTGGTACAATCTTTTCCCCAGTAGTAGGATCCCATGCTGGAAGACTTGCTCCACCATATCTCCAAACAAAAACTTCAATCTCATGCAGTCTTTCAGTAGATTCGTACAAAATTTTTTTAATCAGAACTTTGAAATTTATCCCTTCTAGTATTTTCTTAAAATTAGTTATTATTATGTTATTTAATTCTGGAATATCTTTTAAATAAGGAAGATATCCTTCGGCTATTGCTTTTATTGCTGATAACTTTGTTTGATGAGCTCTCCACAAATCATCAAATAATATCAATTGTGCCTTAATAGAGCTTCTTAGCGCCTCAACCTCGGACAATTGCTGTTCCCAAGGCCTTTCCCTAAAAACCCATTCCAGAATGTCCATGCGCTTTACCATAATCGCGTTTATTCTTTAAGAAATAGGTATTTAAATATTGCTATTCTTGGGTTTTTAGAACGATTTTATAATTTTTGATGATTGCTTTAAACTTTTTTTATTATCATATTTTTTATATTGTTGTATCTTTTTTATTAACAAAGGCATCGCTCTTGTTATATTATCCACAATAGTTATTGTTGCTTTCTGCGCTGTCCTAGACAATGGATTTAAATCAATAGTTACAACTTTTTTTCCATTCTTGATTAATGCCTCTGCCCTGTCGCCGTCTTCCAAAGGAACAAAGACAACATCTGCCTTTAAAATCCCATGGGGGTTTACATATTTTCTGTTTGACTCAAGAAACTTTATTTTATATTTTTTGTCGGGCAATAAAACATTTCTTGCTCCATGTTTTTCAAGATGTTTTTTTATTTTTATTTCTCTTTGCTTCGATTGATGAAAAATATTGACTTCAAGCGGAGCATTCAATAAATTTGATAATTTAACCAACTCTTTTGGAACTAATACTGCAGCATTTCCATTTACAGAAATAACCGGATTTTTTGCCAATAATAACATTGCTGCAGCCGCTTCAATTGATTTTTTTGCAGCATCAGTTGTTTTCTCACCAAGCAAATAGTCAAATGCCTCACCTCTTCCATGCGCAATCAGTCCATGAATTGATGTTATTCCTTTTTCTACTCCATCAGCTATCAAATCCCTTGTTTTTAATGAAATATATCTTGGATGTGATTTTGGAACTTTCATAACAAATGTGCGCCTCTATCTGATATTTTTAATTTTATTGAGCCTCTAAACTTTTTATCACTAAAAACAGCATTCCCTAGCATTATCATCGATGCATTCCCATTATTTTTTTCTATCTCTCTAATTATTTGAATTGTTTTTTTATCCATTAATAATTTGCTATTCACAGCAAATTCCTTTGATATTTTTATTATTTGTTTAAGTTGAATGTTTTTGTTAAATTTTAATAATTGTTTTATTTTATCCAATGCAATTGAGGCGGCATCATTTATTTTATTTTTTATTTTTGCATTTGTTATTATTGATTTAGTTGATATTTTGCTAAAATATTTGCAATAAACATTAATATTATTTAATGTTATTTTCTCAACAATAAAATAAGAGCTCGGCTTGAACTTAACGCAAAATCCTCCATAATATTGATTTACAACATCTCCTAAACCAGTTCTATTTTCGACTTCTGCAGTATGTGCCGTGACTGCCAATTCTTTGTTTGTTTTTCCTAATTTTAACAATTTATTAATTGCATAAGCTGTTGCCAAAGCACTTGCCCCGCTTAACCCAAATCCGCAGCCAAGAGGCAGTTCCGATTTAATATAAACCCTCAATTTTTCTTTGGCTAATTCTTCAACAACACTTTTTACAGTAGGAAAACTTATAGAATGGTTGTTGAACACAACCTCTGTCCTTTTTGCTTTTGAAACCTCAACAATAACACCTTTATTCAATGTAAAACCAAACCCGTAAGAGCCCATCCATCTCGGGTTTTTGTGCTCGTGAATCTTGAATACGCAGCTTATGTTTGCAGGCGCAAATGCTTTTGCAGAAATCATTTTATTTTCTCAACTATAACATCTAAAATTTTGTCAGCAATAATTCTTTTATCAGCTAATTTTATATGTAAAAAATTTTTATTTTTGTCTACAACAAAAACCTCATTTGTATCAACATCAAATCCCATGTTCGTCTTGCCTACGTCATTGGCAACAACCAAGTCGGCATCGGCAGATTTCAGTAGGTTAAAAGCGCTGTTTGTTAAATCATTTTTGCTGACATTATACTCTGCCTTAAAGCCAACCAGAAATATTCTTTTATTTAATTTCTTTAACCTTTCAAATATCTTTGTCGTGGGAGTTAATTCAAGATGCAGTTCTTTGTTACTTTTTATCTTTTTGTTTTGCTTATTGTTGATTGCAAAGTCAGAGACAGCAGCAGAATGTATTACAATACCAAATTTTTTAATGTTTTTTTTGATTTTGTCAAATAGGTCATGCACTGTCGTAAATTTTTCTTCTTTGATGTTATAGTTTGACTCTATTGAATTATACCCTCTCAATAAAAAAACATCTGCCCCCCTCAAAAATGCCTGCTCTGCAATGCCTGTTCCCATTTTGCCCGAGCTTTTGTTCGTTATTACTCTCACAGGATCTATTTCCTCAACAGTTGCTCCTGCTGTAACAAGAATTTTTCTCCCTTTCAAATCATTTCTTTGTTTAAGCAATAAACCCACTCTTTCAATAATCCCTTTCAAGTTTGCAAGCCGCCCAACCCCTTTATAGCCGCATGCCAGTTCCCCATATTCCGGCTCGACAAAATGATAATTTAAAGATTTTAATTTTTTGACATTCTCCTGCACAATGGCATTTTTCCACATCTTGACATTCATTGCAGGGCATATAAGGACAGGCGCAATAGTTGCAGTTATGGAAGTGGAAAGCAAATCATCTGCAATTCCATTTGCTATTTTCCCTATTATATTGGCAGTTGCAGGGCATACCAGAAACAAGTCAGCAATGTCAGCCAATGAAATGTGCTTTATTTGTTTGTTTTTCTTGATGTATTCAACATAATTTATCTTTGGATGAAACAATGTTGTATGCACTTCATTTCCAGATGCCTTTTCAAAATCTTTAATATCCACAAAATGCATGGAATTCTCTGTCATGATTACATGTGCATCTGCGCCATTGTTCCGCAATTCTTTTATCAAGTCAAGAACTTTGTAGCATGCAATCCCTCCAGTAACTCCAATTACAATGTTTTTATTTCTAAAAGTCTGCTTATTCATATACTCAAAAATGAAAGAAGTATAGTTTATAAAGTTTATTTGTTGGTATATATGGACCAATTTGATAAAATTAAACTAATTCCAAAAGTATAATAAAAATCTCATTAAAATAAAAATAACAATCCCGAGAGCGACTTTTAAATGTACAAGTGAATAAAGTAATCCGCTTGTGCTTCAGGCACTTTAAAGCAAGCAATATAGTGCCACAGAAGTATGCGGGGCACCCATATCACCTTAAGCAGAAAATGGGTCGCTACGTGATTGAAATTATTTTAAATAAATGAAAATCATAAAATCTTTACCTAATGTCTAATAGCAACCTTTAAATAATATCACTTTTAATAAAACATCATGAAAAAGAGGTTGGCTTTTTGGCTTTTTATACTCTTTATTCTATTTGCATATCCTATTATTGCCCATGAAGGTGAGCCAGAAGAAGAATTTATGCTGGACCATTCTCAGCTATACCCTTTAAGCCAGTTGGCTGTTGTTGGCTATGGCTCAATAGCTTTTGGAATTTTGATTTTGGTTGTATTGTTATTTCATAAAAAAATGAATGATTTGCATAAAAGAGCAGTTTACTTGTTGATTGTGATTGTTGTCGCTATAGTAACCCTTTACCTTGTAATAACCACCTTGCATCTTAACCTAACTTCATTGACAAAAGGTCCTGTGCACTGGCATGCAGACTTCGAGGTATGGGTTTGTGGCAAAGAACTGCACCTTCCTGAAGCAAAAGGGTTGTCCAACAAGCAGGGAGTTGATTTAATGCATGCTCATGAAGACAAGAGAATACATGTTGAGGGAGTTATATTGGATGAAAGACAGGCAAGTGTAGGCGCATTTTTCTATGCAATCGGCGGCTCAATCACAGATGACGGATTAAAAATGCCTGCAGACGATGGCTTAGTTTCCATGCATGATGGAGACAAATGCAACGAGCAGCCAGCAAAACTCTATGTCTTTGTAAATGGCAATTTAATACAAAACCCAGGAGATTATGTCATTGCGCCATACGAAAAAGTGCCTCCAGGCGATAGGATAAAAATCATCTTCACGGAAAAGCCAGTTCAGGAAATAAATCCTTACCTAAAATAAAATGGGAGTAGAAGCATATCTGCCGACACTTGGCACAGTTGTAGTAACAGCTTTGATAGATTCGATTAACCCATGTGCTATAGGAGTTTTAATACTTCTTGTTTCAATAATGATTGCTTTCAAGACAAAAAAAGAAATGCTTTATCATGGGCTTTTGTATATTCTTGCGATATTTGTTACTTATATATTAGCTGGATTAGGCATTTTGTACTTTCTAAGCTCTATCCCGCTTTATGTAAGCGAATACATATCAATTGTTGTTGGTTTGTTAATAGTGATTGCTGGCTTAATTGAAATTAAGGATTTCTTTTGGTACGGGCAAGGCATTACACTTGCAATACCGCCAGAAAGGGCAAAGCAGATTCATGAAATGACTAAGAAAATAACACTGCCTGGAGTCATATTCCTTGGAATTTTTGTTGCAGGCGTTGAGCTTCCATGCACAGGCGCACCATACTTAGCAATACTACTTTTATTATCGCAAAACTTTAATTTTGTGGCATTTTTAATGCTCATATTGTACAACATAATCTTCGTCATGCCTCTCATAGTTATTTTACTAATGGTTTATGGAGGAACCAAAATACAACAAATAAAAAGATGGAAGCAAAACAACAGAACCTATATGAGGCTTGCAATAGGCGTTATTTTGGTTATGCTTGGGTGGCTTTTGATATTGATAGCAAACGGCACGATAACATTTAACTAAAATGGCAAAAAGAAAAAAAATAATCAAAAAAACAAAAGACAAGACAATATTGCATATAGTAAAGCGAAAAGGGCATACAGAAATTTACGATGATAGAAAAGTATACGGCTCGTGCTATTTTGCATGCAGGAGCGCTCATTTAAGCGAGCAAGAATCTGAAAAAATATGCAATAAAGTCAGTTCATCAATTACAAAATGGATTAAAACAAAGAAAGTTGTTTCGTCAAATGATATTTTCAGGAAATTGATAGAAGAATTACAAAAGCATAATGAGGATGCTGCATTTCTTTATGAAACCCACAGGGATATTTCGTAAGATTTAAAAATGATGTAATTTTAAGCAAAATTAAAAATAAAAACGGTGATTCAATGGCAAAAAGGAAGACGAAAAAAGCAAATAAATCCAAAAAAAAGAAAGCAGTAAAAGTAATAAGCAAGAAAAAGAACGTTTGTGAATTCTGCTGATGAAAAAATCTCTTGAAGAACACCAAGCTGAAAGGCGGAAAGGATTAAGCCGCTCGAATATAAGGGACTTCATTCTGGGTTTTCAGGATGGCTTGGTAAACACTCTTGGTTTGGTATTGGGAGTTGCAAGCGCAATACAAAGCACTAAAATAGTGCTTATTTCTGGACTTGTAACAACATTTGCAGAGTCCATTTCAATGGCTGCTGTTGCCTATACAAGTTCAAAGGCAGCCCATGACTTCTATAAAGGGCAGCTTGAAAGGGAGAAAAAGGAAATAAGGGAAATCCCCCATTTAGAGGTTGCTGAGATAAAAGACATTTATTACAAAAAAGGATTCAGAGGCAAGCAGCTTGAAAGCATAGTCAAAAAAATAACTTCCAATAAGAAGCTTTGGCTCGACACAATGATGACAGAAGAACTAAAAATGTTTCCTGGAGATTATGAGAAGCCAGTCAAAAGCGGATTTATAGTTGGAATTTCAGCTGTTATTGGTTCATTGATTCCCGTACTTCCATTTTTCTTTTTCGATGTTAAGTCAGGTATGGCGGCTGCATTGATTTTCTCAATTGTGATGCTCTTCCTTGTGGGCGCAGCCAAAGCCAACATTACAATAGGCGACTGGAAGAAATCAGGCATTGAAATGGCGGTTGTAGGCACAGTTGCCGCTTTGGCAGGCTATTTGATAGGGAGTTTGCTGGGAGTGATTTATGGGTAATATACAATTTCTCAAGAATAAAAACCGCTCGGATACTAAAATTTGAGAAGGCTATTAGGTGAACCTTTAAATAAAACGATTAAAATAATAAGGATATGAAAAGAAACTTGATTGTTTTATTAATGTTGACCATCTTTGTAACAAGTTGCTCAGAAAAACCAAAGTATAAATCTGGTGAAATTATTGTACAATTTGTTGAGGACGTGACGAAAGAAGAAGTAGATTTATTGTTGTCTTCATATAATCTTTCATCAGAGGGTATCACATTTTCCAGTAAGATAACACACAGAGTAGATTTCAAACACATATCAGACTCTAATGACTTTATCAATTATTTAAAAGATAATGGATTTACAAAAGTAGATAGACCAAATGTACATTTTTTATTTACTACAAATAGAAGTATTAACTATAAAAGAGCAAGAGAAATTATCTATTCTAACCCAAATGGCGCAATAATCAGCAATATAAATTGTTTTGATAATGTCTGGGGTATCGTGAAAGTGCCAGAAGATGAAGAAAAGAAATGGATGGCAGAATTAGAAAAAAATACAGTTGTAAAAGGTGCTGAATTAAATTTTCTAATACGAATGGTGGGGCGGACTGGAAGATAGGTTAAATTGAATTTGATTTTGTTAATACTACATTATCACCAAAAACAACAAATATTTTAAATCCCTTTAAATAACCCTCCATGAACGAAAATCAAGCGATTTAAGCCGCTTTTCGCAATAATAAACTTTAATAAACCCAAAGTTTTCTGGCTAAATATTATATATTAAACAAATATGGAGGTGGTAAGATGAAAAAAATATTGTTATTGCTAGTGCTTGGCTTGTTTTTAATTAGTGCATGCGCCAGACAGCAAACAAATCCGGAAGATTTGATTGGGCAGGGAACGCCTGTGCCAGAATCCAAAATGCCGGCAGGCGACAAGCAGGTTGAGGAAAAGATTGTATCAACTGGCGAAGTGAAAGAATTCAAGATAACGGCAAGGCAGTTCCAGTTCGAGCCAGCAACAATTGAAGTCAACAAAGGCGACCGGGTAAGGCTGATAATAACAAGCGCTGATGTGCCTCATGGATTTGCAATATCAGAGTACGGCATTAACGAAAGGCTTGAGCCAAACAAGCCAGTAACCATAGAGTTCACAGCAGACAAGCAAGGCAGCTTCACTTCATATTGCTCTGTATTCTGCGGCTCAGGGCACAGCAATATGAAAGGAAAGCTAATTATCAGGTAAAAATGAAAAGGTTTTTTTTAATTGTTTTTTTATTTTTTATCTTGTTTATTAATGCCTGTACAAAAACACAACAAGTGCAACAACAAACTATACAAAAAACTGTGCCAGCAGTATCTGCAGAAGATGTTTCTATCTTGACACCAGAACAAGTTGTAACTCTTTATTTCCAGGCTTGGAATGACGAGCAGTATGATGTGATGTATTCTTTGATTTCTGACGGGTTCAAGCAAATAGAGCCGACTGCAAAAACATTTGACGATTTTAAAGCAAATATGGAAAAATTCTATGACACAGCTTTAGGTGTCAGAGTTCTTGAGGCAAAAGAAAGCTATGGGACTGAAAAGGAAGCAGGGATTGATTATAAGATTGAGATAACAAGAAAAGATGGCACAAAAAGGGAATTTAGCAGCGTTTATACTTTAAAGAAAAGGGCAAATGGGTGGAAGCTAATACATCCTTATGGAGAGAATATTGATACAACTTGAATAAAATGACTTCTAATGTCAAAGAAAAAATATTAGGGACATCTGGAGGGGTTACAGGAGCGTTAAGCTTTTTAGGCAGCTATCAAGTTTGCCATAACGCTTGCTTAGCCCTAGTCGCTTTTCTCACATTTCTTGGCTTTACAGTTGCGGGAATGCCTCTGCTTTTCCTTACAAAAGTTGCAATTCCATTCTGGATTTCAGCAGTTTTATTATTATCAATAATGATGATACTAAAATATAAAAAAATAATTCATATATCGGATAAAGTCATTCTTCTGAACTCAGGCTTGATAATCGCTGGCGTGCCATTTCAACAAGTTCAAGATTTCAACTATGTTTTTTGGATTGTTGGAGGAGTTCTAGTTATATTTAGCATTGGATGGTATATTTATGGTAAAGTTAAGAAAAAATAAGAACGGAAACCCACAAAAATCAAAGATTTTTGGGGCCCAGAAAATTCAGAGGAATGCGAGTGAGCTCGTTGCGAACTCGCTCACAACTCACAGAATTTTCTCGGGAATTAATTTTATCAATGTACTGCTTATGCTAATGCTAGTTTTAGTTGTTGGAGTTTTGATATCTTCAGTATTTACTACAATTGAAATGTTTAAAATGCAAGATAAACAAGAAAATAATGCAATGCCTAATAAAGTGTCCCGTATGAGTTTAACAGGCTTTGACAAGCAACTTGCAATTGAATTTATGGACAAGAATCATGATGGCAGATGCGATATTTGCGGCATGCCAGTTGAGCAATGCATAGACTCTGGACAGCTCGAATGCAATATGGACACAAATGCAAAAATAGGCATTTTGGGCTCGCAGCATACGCATGCTGACTGGAAAATTTATATTGATGGCAAAGCCTTCGATTTTTCTGATAAGTCCCATATGGAAAGAATGAGAAATAATATGCCAGTAAGCAGTTTCATTCATGTTGATTCTGGCGCTCCTGCCCCTGAAAAAACTGGCGATGTTTTGCATATGCATGCTAGTGGAGTTCCGTTATGGATATTCTTCAAAAGCATAGGCATGGAGTTCAACAAGAATTGCATAACTCTGGAAAACAAAGAAAAATTCTGCAATGATAGTAATAAAAAGCTAAAATTCTTTGTCAATGGAAAAGAAAACAATGAATTTGAAAATTATGTATTCAATGATTTGGACAAAATTTTGATAAGCTATGGCGATGAAAGCGAAGAAGAAGTAAAAAATCAGCTAGCTTCAATAACGGATTTTGCGAAAAATCATTAGAGCTGATAAAAATGATGGAAAGAAAACAGGTACTTTATGATTTAAGGACAACTTATAATGGTCCTTTTGTAATTGAAGATTTTTATGCCGAAGTTGATAATTGGATTAAGGAAAAAGGCTACGAAAAAGAGCCAAAGAAGAAGATGGAGCACGTAACAAAAAATGGCAAGAAAATAGAGTGGTTAATTGAGGCGCATATGCATATGGACATGGAGCATACGATGAGTATTATTGCATTGAGAGCTTTGTTTGATAATGTCAAAGAAGTTACCATTAAAAAAATGGGAAAAAAGTTGAGGATTAACTATGGTGATGTTTTTATTAACATAGATGGGTGGAGATATGCAATGGTTCATATGAGTTTTTGGGGCATGAAGCCAATTTATTATTTCGTTCGAGCTTTAATTGACAAATATATTTACCACTTCTTGGACAAACACGATAGCATGATAGTTGATGATTGCCATGGCTTGTTTAAAAGAATAAGGGCATTTTTTGGCTTAGAGAAATATAAGTATATGGTGTAATAAAATAAAAAGTTAATAAATTAAAAAGATGAAAATAAAGCCAATTTATATTATAATTTTTGTAATAATTTTGGTATTCGCAAGCTTCATTCTTTTATTTAAAAGCCCGTCTCAAAGCAAGAATACAAATGGAGTTCCACAGCAGCATGTCCATTGGCATCCTAAACTAAAAATAATAATCAAAGGCGAAGAGCAGTTTATACCGCCAAATATCGGAATAAGCATAGGCAACAATATAGATAATCAAATAAGCGGGATGAGAATGTCGCCTACCCATACACACGAAAGCGATGGCACGATACATTTGGAGAACAACAGGCCGTGGGAAAAACCTGAAACATTAACACTTGGGTACTTCTTTAAAGTCTGGGGCAAGAATTTCGACAGCTCTTGCATTTTTGAATATTGTAATGGTGCTAATGGAAAACTAACAATGGTTGTTAATGGTAAGGAAAATTTTGAATTTGATAAGTACATGATGCATGATAAAGATGAAATAATTATTGAATACAAATGATTAAAACGAAGAAAATATTAATATTGATGGGTATTTTTGCATTATTAATTCCTTTGTCCTATTCAAACGGCGGCTGCATAAAAATTGCAGATGACATTTTTGTCCAATTGTCTAGTGCCCCTTTAGTACCCACAGTTAACCAACAAGCATCTTTTTTAATTTCGTTTGGAAACAAAGAAGGGCTTATCAGAGAAGAAATAAATGGAAAATTGAAAATAGTAAAAAATGAGGAAATAATCCTAATAAAAGACTTTAAAATTAAAGATGGCATTTTCGATTTAAAACACACTTTTAAAAATGCTGGTCTATATGAGATATTTTTAGAGTTTAATGTTGACAATAAAAAATATATGCCAGAAGATTTTTTGATTGAAGTGAAAGAGGAAAAACAAAGTTTTTTGTTTAACATTATTTTTTTTATTGTTGGAATTTTTATTGGAATGATTTTAATGAAATTAGTGAAAAATAATAAAAAATGACTAAAAAATTTTTTTTAATTTTTGTTATAGTAATCTCATTATCCACTCTAGTTTTCGCACAGCAAGAGCTGCCAATTGGAATTCAAAGATTAAAGCAATACGAGCAGCAATTGGCTTCAAGCATTACATTCTTGCTTGCTTTTTTTGCAGGCTTAATCACAATGACATCACCTTGCGGTATTGCTTTGCTGCCGACATTCTTTTCAGTTGCTTTTAAGGACAGAAAAAAAGCTGTGCTTATGACAAGCGCATTTTCGCTTGGCTTGTTGATTGCATTCACAATCTTTGGCTTGATAGCAGGCTTTTTGGGCAATTTCTTTAACACTTATAAACTGACTCTCGCCGTTGTCTCGGGATTTATTCTTATTTTCTTTGGAGTTTTATTGTTTTTTAATATTGGCTTTAGCATTTTTAATTTTAAGCTGGATTATAGCAAAGAAAAAAGCTTTTTTAGTGTTGCAGCGCTAGGTTTTTTCTTCGGTGTTGGATGGACTCCATGCGTAGGACCAATTCTCGTTGGAATTTTGCTTCTTGCTGCAAATGCTGCGACTGTTCTTAATGGAACTCTAATGCTTATATTTTATGGAATTGGAATAGCTGCACCGCTGATTGTTCTTGCTTACTTCTCTGACAGATATGATTGGGCAAATTCAAAATTGCTTAGAGGCAAAGAGATAACGTTTAATTTATTTAACAAAAAAATAATAACCCACACTTATAATATTATCGGAGGAATCTTATTATTAATTATTGGTTTGCTGATGGTAATTTTCCGAGGTACGTTCTTTTTCCAGACAGAACTGCCAAAATATGTGCCATGGTCGATGTCATTTTGGGGCTATTTAAATGAGATGGCACTTGAATCAAAAATATTCATGTCAACGATTGGCAATGTTTTAGGCATCATTGTTGCTTTATTGTTTGTTATATTTGTTACATGGTATTTAAACAAGAAAGAAGAAGGTGATGGTAATTAAATTAAGTAATTTATCTGAAAAAAAATTAATGGCTTTGTCATTAATTTTTTTTATAATTATTTTATTTTTTATTTCAAGTTGTACAAACCAACCAAAAGAAGATATAGAGTTTAAAAAAAAGTGTCAAGAAGCTGGCTATGAATGGATGTTGATGAATCCAACCCAAGATGGAAAATTCATTAAAGCTGCAAAAGAATGCTGGGGATGTATGGTTGGAAACATTGAACATATTTGTGACAAGGAAAAGTTTTATGATTTTATCCCACCAAAATGAAAATTGACAAATCACCTTAAATAACCCTCTATAAACGATAATAAACCTTTTTAAGCCTTCTTTGGCTAAAACAAGCTTTTTAAACTATATTGTTTTCCAAGTAAAATATATATAAAAGGGATATATAATATAAATTTGAATAAAATGGCTAAAAGAAAAAATTGCTGTGCAGGTGGAGTTTGCCCAGCATGCGATTGCTGTGTTTGCATCTGTACTAAGGATTTAAGAAAAGTATTAACTCCAGAGGCTCTAAAGCTTCTAAAGAAAGCATTGGCATAAAATGACTCACGAAAGCAAAGACGACGCTTTTTTGGAGAAAGTTATATTATTTTTGGTCATTGTAGTTGGAGCTGTGCTTGTTTTCAACCAGTTTCAATTTGCAAAGCTCTCATCAAATATTTTCCTTAGTTCAATATCATTTTTATTGATTTTGGTTCTGATTGGTTTAGTTGTTTGGTTATTTTTGAAAAAGGAAAAGCATGAGCATGAAGAACATCATGCTGAGCCTATTGTACATGAGAAAGTTGAAAAAAAACCATTAACATTTCATGAAAAACTAAGCTGGGGCTTTGTTGCTTTTATTGCAGTTTTAATTTTATTTAATCAAATTAAAATCTCTCAAGTAAATGCGTTAACAAGCGGTACTTCTTCGCCTCTGAGTAGCTTTGTAAAATCAGCATCATCAGGCACTTTAAAACTAGGTTCTGGCAAAAGTGGGATTGTCATAGGTCCACAGCTTAATCCAGATGGAAGAACTACAAAGCTTGT
>JACPMR010000012.1 GCA_016185945.1 Candidatus Woesearchaeota archaeon | reverse complement strand
TGGGATTAACCAACAGCGAAGCAAGAATCTACATTGTATTACTAGATTTGGGAACTGCGCAGATAGGGCAAATTATGGAAAAAACTGGCATGCACAGAAGAAATATTTATGATTCTATTGCTAGATTGCTTGAGAAAGGGCTTGTAAGCTATGTTATAGTCAACAATAAGAAAGTCTTTAGCCCAGCAAGCCCAAAAAGGTTAATAGGGTTGGTAGAAGAAAGGAAATTTAAACTTGATAATTTAAAAGACAGGCTGAATAAGATAATGCCAGAACTAGAATTAAGAACAAGATTGGAAGAAAGGCATGACGTAAGATTTTTTAGGGGAATTGGGGGATTAAAAACTGTATTTGAGCATATACTAAGGACAGGGAAGAATTACATAGGCATCAGCCCAGGCTATCAACTGGAAAATGTGCTTAAGTATTATATGAAATATTTTGTCAATAAAAGAGTCAAAGCAAAACTTAGGAATAAGCTCCTCTACAGCGAGAAGGCAAGAAAACAAGTAAAGAAAAATCCTCTTAGCGAGATTAGATATATTCCGGAGCACTATTCTTCTATAGCAGCCTTAAGGATTTATGGCGATAATGTTGCTATCTTATTGCTTTCTGAAAAAGAACCAATAGCAATTGTAATTAAGAACCAATCAATTGCTGATGGCTACAAAAAGTATTTTGAGCTTATGTGGAAAGTGGCTAAACCATAAAATGAATTAAGTTTTAGTAACCGCTTTTGGACTTTGGTATTCTTTGTTCACTAAAAATATCCTCACAGAGCTGAATATTATCGTGAACATAATAACTGAAAATGTTATTTTTGCTATTAGCTCAGCATTCTGAAGATTATGCTGGATTGCCAATTGTGCCAGCACAGCTGCTGCAAGCCCCCTTGCAAAAATAGAATTCATTATTTTTTTGTCATACGGCATAAAGTTTTTTGCTATAAATGAGGTAGTATTTCTTAACAGCATTATTGCAATGGCCATAATTGCACCAATTATCAAAGCTTTTAGGTTTGAAAAGTCCAATAATATTCCAATATACACAAAAAAGAATGTCTTTAAAAAGAAGGATATTTGGGAATAAAACAACTGTTCAGTAAGGGAAGTCACTGAAATTGCATTCTCTCCTTTTATTAAAGCAGTTAATTTTTTTGAGTTTCTTAAAACCAAGCCGAAAAATAATGTTGCGATTGCGCCATTGCCATTTAAGTATTCTGTTACAGTGTACAACAAAAGCAAATAGGCGATTGTCAACATGTAAGATTTATTTTTCTTCAGAATTTTGCTTACTATCACTATCCAAATGACTCCAGCTATCACTCCAAAGAAACCGGCTACTGCAAACAGCGCTGCTAATTTGCTTGCAACAAAATTAAAGCTAAAATTGTTCAATTTTATTATCTGTATTGCTGTAAGAGCAAAAACAATGCATAGCACATCAGTTATTGCAGACTCTAAGGTTAATATTGAATATGTCTCTTTCTTTATCTTAAGATTTTTTATCACTGGAATTACGAATGCAGAAGATACTCCTCCAAGTATAAAACCAATAAGCAAGGCATGCAGCAAATCAAAGCCAAACAACATTGAAATCAGGCTAATTGTTATGGAGGAGACAGCAAAATTATAAACTGTTATGCTCATGCCCTTGCCCAAGCCCCTGAAAAATGAAACTAAATCTATGTTAAAAGCACTATCAAATAGCAGGAAAAGCAAGGCAAATGCAGTAAATATTGGCGCTATATTTGACAGAGAAGAAGGATTGATGTACTTCAAACCGTAAGGTCCAAGAGCAAGCCCGAATAATATAAGAAGCAAAACATCTGGAATTTTTAGCTTCTGGAACAAAAACTCCGCGAAAAAGCCAAAAAATATTACAGCACTCGTAATTATAAATGTACCCAAAATTTCAACCATATGTCTTTTATTACATATCTAAATTATAAATCTTTTTATTTGCAGGACAAATGCCCTATAAAAATGAAGAGACTACCCTTTAAACTATGGCTTCTCAGCAAACTTTATAAAGCGAAGTTATTTTTTCGGCGTAATCTTAAAAAATTTATATTTTGGAGACCAAAAGAAATGTCAGTCACAATCAATTTGAAAGGAAAAAAAGCGCTTGTTTTTGGCATTGCAAATGACAAGAGCATTGCATGGCACATTGCAAAAAGATTAAATGATGCAGGCTGCAGGATAGCAGCAGGATACCAAGAAAGGGTTGAGCCATTATTCCTTCCTTTGATGAAGGAATTAAACAACCCGGTTTATGGAAAATGCGATGTTGTTGACGACGCTTCGATGGAGTCATTCTTCAAGAAAGTTCAGGAAGAATTTGGGAATGTAGACTTTCTAATACATAGCATTGCATTTGCAAAGAAAGAGCATTTGCAAGGCAAGTTCATGAATGTTGACAAAAGGGGCTATCAAGTGGCTCATGAGGTAAGCGCTTATTCTTTGATTGAATTAACAAGAAGGGCTATGCCAATGCTGAGCAACAATGGCTCTATAATTGCAATGACTTATTTAGGAAGCGAAAAGGCAGTGCCTGGCTATAACATAATGGGTGTTGCAAAAGCAGCCTTGGAAGCATGCGTGAGATATTTGGCAGTTGATTTGGGAGAAAAGCAGATTAGGGTTAATGCAATCTCTGCAGGGCCAATTGCTACTTTAGCTGCATCGGGCATTGCAAACTTCCCAGAGATGCTGCTTAACTATGTTGCAAAAGCGCCATTGAAGAGAAACATAACAGCAGATGAAGTGGCTGACTGCGCATTATTCCTCTGCAGCGACTTGTCAAAGGCAATAACAGGGCAGGTTATTTATGTTGATGCTGGGTATAGTGTGATGGGGATTTGATAAATTAATATATCCAAGTAAAATAACATACCTATTTTTAGGTTTGATAAACTTGCGCTGCGCCAGAATCTGTTGTGCTTTTTAATGTGAGATAGCCGTTTCTTAATCTTGTGTATTCTTCTAATTGTAATATTCGTGCATTAATCACTGATTTTATGCTAGGCATTAAATGAAGTATCCTTTCAGTTACTTCAACCAGTCCAAGCATTTCTGTTCTTCTGCATATTTGGTTTTTTTCTTTTGTTATTACATACGGGGTTCTTTTCTTTCGTGTGCGAGGATAAGGGGTTTTCTCCCTAAATTTTTTGAACATATTATGTCCGTACATTATTGCATTTTCACAATACCGTATTGTTTCTCCTTCAGTCTTCATTCTTTCAAGTTCGCCAGTTAAGTCTGGAAAATCTTTTTGGGTATATGGGGGATTAAGGATATTCCCAAGCCACATTCGTAAGGAAGATAGTCCAAGAAAAAGTTGTCCTGCTTTCCTCGGCTGCGGGTTATTTTCTGATAATCTACGTATTTCTTCGTATAGTACATTTATTCTATTTCGTAATCTGCCATCTGTACCAACCAATCTTGTTTTATAACTCAACAATGCATCAAAAAAACTATCATGACCTCTAACTGCAGCATTTAGTTCACTTACACTTGCTCTTCTGTAATATCTCTTATTACTGTAATTTAAAACTATATTTCCTACAGAAAGCTTAACAGTTCTTGTTGCTGTAGTATATTCAAGCTTAAAATTACCAAATTTAGTTTTTACTTCTGTTTTGCCCCCACATATCTTATCCAAGTCCATACAGCACGATATTATATATTTGCTTTTAAAATTACCGATTTAAAAGTAGTAACTCCATTTTGCGGAAAACCTTTATAAACCCCATTTTTAACTCCTACTCTATGAGACCCAGCTACCAAATTCGTGAATCAAAAGCAGTTGATGCAATAAAAAAATCCATTCCTAGTTCTTTGAAAAAAGACATTGTTGGAGAAAGCAAAGGAATGTTTGCGGAGCTATTTGAAAACAACAAGGTTTTTCCCAAGCATTATATTGCGACTGCAATTGATAGTGTTGGTACAAAAGTTATTATTGCCGAGGCAATGGAAAAATATGATACAATTGGTATTGATTGTGTGGCAATGTCTGCAAATGATTTAGCAACTTTAGGAGCGATAAGTCCGTTTTTATTTATGGATTGTATTTCTTGCCAGTCTCAGATACAGGAAAAGGCAATAACGGGAGAGATAGTTAAAGGGATGTCAAAGGGCTTGGAGCAATGCAATGCCTCGGGCATTTTAAGAAATTCAATAAGAATGAACTTTGGCAAAGGTGAAACTGCCTCTGTCGATGAGCTATTGAGTTCTCCTAAAACTGGTTATGGAATAGAACTTGTTGGTTCAATGATTGGTTTTATTGAAAAAAACAAATTCAACAGGCAAAAAGTAAAGCCAGGGCAAAAGATTATTGCATTAAGAAGTTCTGGAACACATTCAAACGGCTATACAGATTTAAGACTGAACTTATTGAAAGGTGACTTTGAAACAAGAGCAGAGTTCAAAAAAAGATACAGAGGAAAATTCTCGTTAGACGACAGGTTTGGCGGCTCTACAATAGGTAAGATTCTATTGGAACCAACAAAAATATACATTCAAACAATGGCAAAAATATCAAAAAATCTTAATGTTGTTGGAGTAAATAATACTGGCTATGGTTTGAAAAATTTTAACAGAATAAAAGAAAGTGTTGAATTCAGGATAAACAATCCATTAAAGCCGCAGCCAATTTTTGATTTGATGCAGAAAGAATCTGGCTTCAGCGACGAGCAGATGTACAGCACTTTCAACATGGGAATGGGCTTTTTTGCGGTTTGCGATGAAGAAAATGTTGATGATATTCTTGATATTGCTAAAGATGCCGATGTTGTTGGAGAAGTCAAGAAAAGCAATAAAACAATTACAGTATTAGAAAAAAATAATAAGAAGATTGTGTTTGAGGGGTATTAGTCACTCATAACAAAGCACAGTCCTTGCTATATTCCTTATCTCTGCTGCTGTTGCCTTGAGATTTTCGATTATTTTGGCTATTATAACTAGATTTGAGTTTGATGTCTTTTTGCCCTTTGAAGTAGCATGAGCATGCGTGTATCTTTCCAGAATTTTGTCGCATGCAGCGGTTCTCTCCTTGTTTGTTATTTCAATCTGCAGGGCAATCTGCTTATCATGGTTGTAGTATGCCTTCATTACTTCGTTGTAAGCTTCGCTTATGTCTGTATGCACTTTATCGAGCTCTGCAAGAGTTGCCCTGTCTAAGTTTGCATTAAACAAATATCTTGCAATTCTTTTCTGCCTGTCCGCTATCTTCTCAAGCCTCAAGATTACAAGCGTGTCAGAATGCATTTTCCACGAGTCTGTGCCGAGTGATTTCGCAATGCGGGGATTTGCCATTGCATTTTTCATTACCCTGCAGCCGAGGAAAAAAAGCCTGTTCACGTCAATGTCCCTGCTGTGAATGCTGTCATAAGTGCATTGCCCGCGGGAGCATAAAATTGCATCCTCAATCATTGCTCTTGTTATTATGTCCATTCTCCTTATGATGTTGCTGATGGAAATTTCGTTTATGTTAATCAAATTCTTTGCAACAATCCTTGTGGAGGTTTGTTCCATTATCTCCAATCCGGAAAGGTTCCTTATTATGTCCTTTATTTTTGGGGACTCTTTGTTGTCGCTGTCAAAGAGAATGTTTATCGTGTCGTAGCCGTTTAAGTAAGAAGATACAATCTCAACCTTAAGCAGCTCAAGATCCTTAGATTTGGCTTCAATGTTTATTTCCTTGGCGTCTTGCTTTTCTTCGTGCTGGCTTGCGCTTAGCGTAAGCTCAAATCCCCCATCATTTACAGAAATCAAATCTCCCTTTTTTAGATTATTTTTTTCAATCCAGCTTTTAGGCATAGATATAATATAAGAGCCCTTGCCGAAGCTTATGAGTTTCCTGACATCAATTTTAACCACCCTCTTTGTTAATTTGCTTGACGTGGTTTCAGGGCATATATAAAGATGATTATAGCAAATTATAGATATTGTGATATATATTATAGTATATATCCAGATTGCTTTTTATATATCATATATGTTATATAGATTAATTATTTATACCACGTTCCAAATTACAAATTTAGTGCGGGGTGATAGTATGCTAAGAAGAAAATACAGCGATGATGAAAATAGCGACGACGATATAGATGTGTATGCAAAAGATGTCCGAGAGTCATTGCTTGAAGATGATGAGCTCACCCCAATCGAAGAAGCGTTTTTGGCAGGTTACGAGGATGCTGTTTAAAAGGGATGAAAAATGAGAAGACACATATGCATGAACTGCGGTACAATGATTATGAAGAGCGCTTTCAGCGACCCTTACATGTGCAGAGATTGTGAAAGGCTGTTGGAAGGCAGTGCCGAAAGAGAGGAGAAATATACCTATCTGGACAATCATTAGTTGATGTAAATGAAGATACACCAACAATTTGATTTAAATTTGAATGCCTTGAATCCAAAAGGATTTCATGATATTCCAAGGGCTATTAACGAAGTTCCCGTTTTGGTTGAGAGGATGATAAATGAATTGCTGGAGAAAGGATATATTGTGATTGAGAGCTCAGCAAAATTTATGGGAGTGCCACAAAGCATAACAATAATAAAAGACTTCACAGGGCCTTTTGTCACGCAATTCTCTTTAAAGACAAAAGAGGACTTCAAAGCAGTTTCTAGGGCGTTGGGAATTGAAAGATTGTTTGAGTGAATCTGTGAAACCCCTAAATTTCACCTTTTTAACCCCTATAAAGCCATTCTGAAACCGAAAGATATATATAGTTAAGGATTCTTAAAATATTGGTTTTGGGACTCATTTTATCGACGATAAGATTGTGGTTTTAACAATTTCAAAACATTCAGAATTTAGACATAAAACTAAAATTTATTTTTAAGTTGTCTAAATAAAAATTACAATAATAAAATCAACCATTACGAGAGCGTCCTTTTTCAGCATGGTGAAGAAGGAGACCAGCTTTTGATTTTGTTAGTGCATACATAGGCGAGGCAAAAATTAGTGGCAGACAATTTTTGCCGAGCAGTAAATATTGTTGCCGAAGGCAACGGATTGAAATAATAAAAATAAAATAACAAATAAAAAAACAAAATGGAACAGAAACAAGAAACACAGCAAAACCAAGAAAATAAAAATCCAGACGAAGCAAGCTATGAGGCAAAAGACATACAAGTTCTTACTGGGTTAAGCGCAGTAAGAAAGCGCCCTGCAATGTACATCGGCTCAACCGATGTAAAAGGACTCCACCATCTTGTTTACGAAGCGGTTGACAACTCAATCGACGAAGCACTTGGAGGATTTTGCAATAAGATTTCTGTCGCAATTCACAAAGACGGCTTTGTTTCTGTCATAGACAATGGGAGGGGCATTCCAGTAGATTTGCATCCAAAATTCAACAAATCAGCTGTCGAAATAGTCATGACAAAGCTGCATGCAGGAGGCAAATTCGACAAGAAAGTATACAAGGTTAGCGGCGGCTTGCACGGAGTGGGAATCTCTGTGACAAACGCATTATCGAAAGAATTGATTGTTCAAGTCAAGAGAAACGGAAAAATCTACCAGCAGAAATACCAGTATGGAAAGCCGGTGGCAGAGCTGCAGGTAATAGGGGAAGTCGAGCCAAAAGACACAGGCACGATTGTCAAGTTCCTGCCTGATGAAACAATATTTTCAACAACAGAATTCAGCTTTGAAACCTTGTCAAGCAGGTTGAGAGAGCTTGCTTTCTTGAACAAGGGAGTCAAGATAATCATCGAAGACGAAAAGACAGATAAGAGAAACGAGTTCCACTACGATGGCGGCATTATCTCTTTTGTTGAATATTTAAACAAAAACAAGCTCCCATTGCACAAAGTGATATACTTCAGCAAAAGCAAAAATGGAATCCAGTTTGAGTATGCCCTGCAATACAATGACGGCTACCAGGAAAATGTTTATTCGTTTGCAAACACAATCAACACTCATGAAGGCGGCACTCACTTGATTGGCTTCAAGACAGCATTGACAAGGGCTATCAACAATTACATTGAAAAGAATAAAATCAAGGGGGCTAAGCTGACAAGTGAGGATGTGCGGGAAGGCTTAACTGCAGTCATCTCAATTAAAATTCCAGAGCCGCAGTTTGAAGGGCAGACCAAGACAAAGCTTGGCAACTCAGAAATCAAGGGGCTTGTTGACTCAATTGTTTATGATACGTTTAGCTCATTGCTTGAAGAAAATCCTCAAATAGCTAAGACAATTATCTACAAATGCTTAAATGCAGCGCAGGCACGAGAAGCAGCGCAGAAGGCAAGGGAATTGACAAGAAGGAAGGGTGCATTGAACCATGGCTCTCTGCCAGGCAAGCTTGCTGACTGCTCTGAAAAGAATCCTGCAAAATGCGAATTGTTTATTGTTGAGGGCGACAGCGCAGGAGGAAGCGCAAAACAAGGCAGAAATCGTGAATTCCAGGCTGTATTGCCTCTAAGAGGAAAGATTTTGAATGTTGAAAAGGCAAGGTTGAACAAGATTTTTGAGAATGAGGAAATAACCACGCTGATAACGGCAATTGGCACAAACGTTGGAGAAGAGTTTGACATTGCAAAGGCAAGATACCACAAGCTGGTCATTATGACGGATGCCGATGTTGATGGGAGCCATATCAGAACCTTGCTACTTACCTTCTTCTACAGGTACATGCAGCAATTGATTGAGGCTGGATATGTGTACATAGCGCAGCCGCCTTTGTATAAAGTTACAAAAGGAAAGGTGACGAAATATGTCTATAATGATGGGGAATTAGAAAGATTAATGAATGAAATTGGCAGAGAGGAAGTTACATTGCAGAGGTACAAGGGATTGGGAGAGATGAACCCTCAGCAGCTGTGGGAAACTACAATGGACTCTGCAAACAGGACAATACTGCAAGTCACTTTAGAGGACGCAGTTGAAGCAGACAAGATGTTCACTTTATTGATGGGCGACCAAGTCGAGCCGAGAAGAAAATTCATTGAAGCGCATGCTAAGGAGGTTGTAAATTTGGATGTTTGAGAAGTTGTATTTTAATATGGGTTATTATAATCAGTGACGATGCCTTTAAGTAAGTACCCCTCCCCATAATTTTTCCTTACAAACTCAAGAACTTTGTGCGGATTTGCTAGTTGCCTATCAAGCATGATTTGTGTTCCATCTGTGAATGTAGTATGTACGGGATCAACTACACCGCCAAGAAGTCTTAATATTCTAGCTATTCTAGCATCTTCTGACTCCCTAAGTTTATCTTTTAATAGTTGTACTTCTGGTTCATCTAAAACTCTTAGTACTACAATAACATCTATGGTATTCTGGGGCTTCATTTACCACTAAAAAATAATTTCACTTTATAAAATTACCTACTTACGGGATTTTACTGGAGTATTACACAACCTTTATAAACCTTCCAAAATTCCATAAACTGAAATTAAAATGGCAGAGCAGGTTGCAAAATTAAAGAAAAAGCAATGGTACCCAATCATTGCGCCGAATCAGTTCAACAACGTTGTTATAGGCGAGACTCTTGTGTACGAGCCGGGCCAGATGCTGGGAAAGACACTAAGCCACAGCTTGATGAACCTTACAAACGACAGCAAAAGGCAGAATGTCAACATCCATTTCAAGGTTACAGAAGTTGAGGGCGACAAAGCAAAAACCAGCATAATAGGATATGAAATCATCCCTTCTTCCGTGAAAAGGTTTGTCAGGCGCAACAGCGAGAAGATGGATGTAGCTTTTACTTGCGAAACAGCCGACAACATTCTCTTAAGAGTTAAGCCATTGGTTATCACAAAAGCCGATGTCAAGGGCTCTGTTGCGGCAAAGATGAGAAACAACATTGCAGCTTTCCTTTCCAAAACTATAAAGAAGATGAAGTACGACGAGGTAATCGGCGATTTGATTTCCCACAAGCTGCAGGCTGCCATGAGGGAAAACTTCAGCAAAATCTATCCGCTGAAAGTATGCGAAATAAGATATGCCGGCATCGAGGCAAGGGAAAAGCCGCAGGAAATTAAGGAAGCACGGATAGAAGCAGCACAACAAGAAGAAGTAAAAACTTAAAAATAGCTGATTATTCTTTTTTCTTATTAGCCCCGTCGTCTAGCGGTCCCTTATATTAAGCCGCAAAAGGATAGGGCCCTCTGGCATTATTGGGGAGAGGCTCTGGCGGCAGTTCGAATCTGCCCGGGGCTATTAAAAATTTAATTAAGCAATTAATATTAAAATCCAATCCGCCTGCGGCGCATGTTACTGCGCCTCGGCATTCAGGTATGGAGGCAGCATTTTTTGTGCTCCTCCTCGGCGCAAATTTATCGGGACTGCCAGCGATACGTTCCTGAGCTGGGTTCCCATATCATGCTTGCTGATAGTGGGAAGCGAAGTTGTTTGAAAAATATTTTATTGAATTTATTAAAAAATGCCAAAAAAACTTATAGCACAAGGAGCAGAGGCAAAATTATTTCTCGAAGAAGATAAAATCATAAAAAACAGGTTCAAAAAATCTTACAGAATCAAGGAGATAGACGAAAAGTTAAGAGGCTTCAGGACAAGAAGAGAGGCAAAAGTGCTGCAAAAATTGGAAGGAATCGGATTTCCAGCGCCGAGAGTTATAAAAAGTGATGATAAGGAAAATATTGTAATCGAAAAGATTGAGGGAAAATTGGTTAAAGATATTCTAGAGAATTCAGACTACAAAAAATTATGCGGCGAAATAGGAAGAAAAATCGCAATTTTACATAACAACTCAATAATTCACGGCGATTTAACAACATCAAACATGATTTTAAACAAAGAGATTTATTTTATTGATTTTGGACTTTCATTTTTTTCGGATAAGGCAGAAGACAAAGCAGTTGATTTGCACCTTTTGAAAGAAGGGCTTGAATCAAAACACTACAAGATTTGGGAAGAATGCTTTAAATGTGCTCTAGATGCTTACAAAAAAGAAGCAAAAAAAAGCTTTGAAACCTTAAAGCGGCTTGAAGTTGTAGAAAAAAGGGGAAGGTATCGTGCGAAAAAAGGAAGTTAAAGCAGTATTGTTTGACTTAGACGGTGTATTGGTTGATTCTCTTGATGCTTGGTTTAATGTATTCAACGATTCATTAAAACATTTCGGGTTTAAGAAATTAACAAAAAAACAATTCACAAAGGATTTTGGTGCGCCGATAGAGTATGATGTGAAGAAGCATTTTATTGGCAAAACAATAAGAGAAGTGGAACCTCAATATAACGAAAATTTCAAAAGAAGAAAAAATTTAGTAAAATTATTTCCGCAAGCAATCAAAGTTTTGAGAAAATTAAAGCAAGGAAAGCTGAAAACTGCATTGCTGTCGAATTCCACAAGGTTTATCGTGAACACTATACTGAATCATTACAAACTCAAAAAATATTTTGATGTTATAGTTACAATGGATGATGTGAAGAGAAGAAAGCCCGCTCCTGACATGATTCTTAAAGCTTGTAAAAAATTGAAAGTAAAGCCACAAAACACAATTCTTATCGGAGATACAAAAAATGACATGGTTGCTGGCAAAAGGGCAGGGTGTGTTACGGTTGGGTATAAGGTAAAAGGGGATTATAGGGTTGATGCCTTGAGAGAAATAGAAAGATTTATTTAAACTAACTAGCATAATGTATTTATGACTAATAAAAAAATTAGACTTACGGAAGAAGCTTATAATATTCTACTTAGTTGGAAAAAACCTGAAGAGAGTTTATCGGATTGTATTTTAAGAATATACGGAAAAAAAGGTTGATAGGGAAAATTAATTTTATTATTATCTATAAGTAATAACAGAAAAGTTTAAATATAACCATTACATTCTAATCATTATGAAACGAGTTGGTTATCTTCATATTGAGTAAACTTAATTCTGGTTTGATTAGTTTCAACTCCCAAAATTTTATTGATTTTAAATTTGCAGGCAGTGTCACCTCTATCCACCATCATTGCTGAATTCTCGCATTGTTTACTTCAAAGTCTAGTCATTTAATTTCAAATTTATCTATAAAATCACAAATTGCTATAAAATAGCAAAAAATGGCAGCGGTAGTTTAGTGGTAGAATAGGAGGCTGTGGCCCACCTGGCGCGAGTTCGATTCTCGCCTGCTGCCCTTTAATCAATAGGAGGCGAAAAATGGAAAGATTGGTATTAACCAGTGATTGCATTCATTGTAGTGCCAAATAACAGGAGCTTGGCAAATTATGTAGATATAACTCTGCGGTATTTGGGAAATCCATCTAAAGATAGGGTAGTTGTTTCTAGAGGGGAAGATGTCCCTTTTATTATAGAGGAACTATCTCAAAGCGGTAAAAAAACAATCGGCTTAACAGGCAGAGATTTGTTTAAAGAATATGAGCTAGCTAAGTATAATACTAAGCTTATTGTACTAAAAACTATTGACTGGAATGATAAAAATGCAATGTTTGGAAAGCCCGTTTTATGTCTATTGGGACCAAAAAGTAAAAAGCTAGAAAATTTGCCTAAAAATCTTAGAGTCTCCATCAATTCAAAATACAAAAATCTTGCTAAAAAATATCTTAATATTCTAGAGGATAAAGGCTACAGGTTTGCTAAAATATACTTGTCTGGTTCTACCGAAGCTGCTTACTGCAATGGAATTTCTGATTTAGTTATTGACATTGTTTACACTGGTTCGTCTATGAAAAATGCTAATCTAGAAGTCTACGACAAAATCCTTGAAAGTGATTTTGTAGTTTTAGGTGTGAAAAATGATTAAGCCAAGACAGGCTGTAATGGATATGCAGGCATATAATCCGCCAACTTCAAATAGAGAAGGCTCTTTAAGATTGGATTTCAATGAAAATACTAATGGATGTTCTTCTAATGTAATAAAATCAATTAGAAAAATAAAACGAGGTACACTATCCACATATCCAGAATATACAAAATTAAGAAAAGAATTGGCGAAATATTGCAATGTTAAAGCAGATGAGATTATTGCAACTAATGGAACAGACGAGGCAATAAAAACAATTATTGAAACCTACATTGAGAAAAGTAAAGATGAAATTATTATTCCTGTTCCGACTTATGCCATGTTTAAATTTTATGCCCAATTGAATGAAGCTGCTATAAAGGAAATTAATTATAATGGGGATTTGAGTTTTCCAGCAGAGCAAATTCTTGGAACAATTAATTATAAAGTAAAAATAATAGTTTTAGTAAATCCTAACAATCCAACAGGAACTTCAATTAATGCAAAAGATATAATAAAAATAATTGAGAAAGCAAAAAGATATAATTCCATTGTCTTAATGGATGAGGCTTATTATCAATTTTTGGGGAAAACATCAATTCCATTAATTAAGAAGTATGATAATTTATTTATTACCCAAACATTATCAAAAGTATTTGGGCTTGCTGGATTAAGATTAGGTTATATAATATCGAATAAAAACAACATAAAAATTATCAAAAAAGTGCTTTCTCCTTATAGTGTTAATATTGTTGCCGCCATTTGTGCTTCCACAGCATTAAAAGATACCGGCTATACAAAAAAATATGTCATAGAAATTAGAAAAAGTAAAAAGATTCTCTATAGGGAATTGGATAATTTAGGAATTAAATATTATAAAAGTGACGCAAATTTTATTTTGATAAAAATCGGCATCAAAGCTGCTGAATTCTGCAACAAATTAAGAAAAAAAGGGATTCTGGTTAGAGATAGGAGCAGCGACCAGCTTTTGGATGGCTGCGTTAGAATTACACTTGGAACTATAAGGCAGACAAAGCAATTAATAAAAGAAATGCAGCAGATTGTAAAAGAGATTAATCCATTATTGGTTTTTGATATTGATGGGGTGCTTGTAGATGTTTCTAAATCCTATAGGGTAGCAATTAAAGAAACGGCAGAATATTTTACTGGAAAAAATATAAGCTTTGAAGAAATTCAAGAATACAAAAACAGAGGCGGATTAAATAATGATTGGGATTTGACTGAAGCGATTATCAAAGGTAATGGCAAAAGTGCAGATAAAAAGAAAATTATTAAAAAATTCCAGTATTATTACAAAAAGTTAACCAATAACGAAAAATTTCTGTTGGATGAAAGAATTTTAAAATCATTGTCTGAAAGATATACTTTGGCTATATTAACAGGGCGGCCTAGAAAAGAAGCTTATTCTGCTCTAAAAAGAAACAAAGTCACTAATTGTTTTAGTACAATCGTCACAATGGAAGACGTTATCAAGCAAAAACCTTTTCCTGATGGTCTTCTAAAGATCTTAAATCAATATTCAAATTCGGATGCATATTATTTTGGTGATTCTATTGATGACGTGAAAGCCGCTATTTCAGCGGGTGTAAAACCTATTGGTGTTCTGCCACCACAGGATAAATCTGCACAATTGCAAAAACTTTTGATAAAGAATTGTGCAAAAAAAGTAATCCCAAACATCAACAAAATAATGGAGGTATTAAAGTGAGAACCGCTAAAATCTCAAGGAAAACAAAAGAAACAGAAATTGAGGCAAAGTTAAACATTGATGGCAAAGGTAAATATAAAATCAAAACTCCAATTGGATTTTTTACTCATATGCTTGAATCTTTTGCAAAACATGGACTTTTTGATATTCAACTGAATGTAAAAGGAGACCTACAAGTGGATCAGCACCACACGGTAGAAGATACAGGAATTATAATAGGTCAAGCTTTCAGCAAAGCCTTAGGAGACAGGAAAGGAATCAACAGAGCAGGCTACTTTATTTTTCCTATGGATGATGCTCTTGCGATTGTAGCTATAGATATTTCAGGAAGACCTTACCTAAATTTTCAGGGAAAACTACAAAGAAGATTTTGTGGTGATTTTGATACTGATTTGCTTGAAGATTTTTTTTATGGTTTTTCAACGGGTTTGGAGGCTAATGTGGCTGTTAAAATAGAATATGGAAGAAGTGACCACCACAAAATTGAAGCATTGTTTAAGGCATTTGCAAAAGCAATGAAAATGTCATGTTCAAAAGATAAAAGGGCTTTGAAGGAAATGCCATCCACCAAAGGATTGATTGAAAAATGATAGCAATAATAGATTATGGAGCTGGAAACTTGAAAAGTGTAAAAAATGCGCTTGATTACTTAAATGTAGACAGCATAATAACTAATAAACCTGAAGACATAATAAAATCAGACAGGATAATTTTGCCTGGTGATGGCTCTTTTGGCTATATGATGGAAAATTTAGAGAAAAATGGTTTAGTAAATCCTATTAAAAATTTTATCCGAAGTGGAAAACCTTTCTTAGGAATTTGTTTGGGGCTTCAAGGACTGTTTGAAGAGAGTGAAGAAAGCCCGAATGTTAAAGGACTATCCATCTTTAAGGGAAAGGTTGTAAGATTCAGAAAAGGAAAAGTTCCACAAATAGGTTGGAATAAGATTTTCCCTAAGAAGAAAACCATCTTCAAAGAAGATTTCATGTATTTTGTTAATTCCTACTACGTTGTTCCTAAAGATAACTCCATAATTGCAGCCACCACAGACTATAATGGCAATTTCGTTAGTTCTATCAAATCTAATAATATAACAGCTATGCAATTCCACCCTGAAAAAAGCGGAAAAGCTGGAATTGAATTGCTAAAGAGATGGTTAAAATGCTGACAAAAAGAATAATCCCGTGCTTGGACGTAAAGAATGGACAAGTTGTAAAAGGAACAAGTTTTGTTAATTTGAAATATGCTGGGAATCCAGTTAAGCTTGCTAGAAACTACTATGAAGACGGAGCAGATGAATTAGTATTCTTGGACATAACTGCCTCTTATGAAAAAAGGAAAACTATAATTGATTTAGTTGAAAAAGTTGCGAGACAGATTTTCATTCCATTTACTGTTGGCGGCGGAATTAGTACGATTGAAGATATTAGAAATTTATTAAAGGCTGGAGCGGATAAAATTTCAATCAATACAGCAGCAGTTAATAACCCTGATTTGATTAAGGAAGCAGCTGAAAAATTTGGAAGCCAGTGCATTGTCATAGCAATTGATGCTAAAAAAGTTAGGAATAAGTGGAAAGTCTTTGTAAAAGGTGGAAGGCAATCAACGGGTTTGGATGCAATTGAATGGGCTAAAATAGTGGAAAAATTAGGAGCAGGAGAAATACTTCTTACCTCAATGGACAAAGATGGCACAAAGGAGGGTTATGACTTAGAATTAACAATAAAAATCTCAGAAAAGGTTAATATTCCTGTAATTGCTTCGGGTGGCGCAGGTTCTTTAGAAAGCATAGCTTATGTACTAAAAGAAGGAAAAGCAGATGCTGCACTTGCTGCTTCTATATTCCACTATAAAAAATACTCAATAAAACAAGTTAAAAGATATTTGCAAACGCAAGGAATAGAGGTAAGAATATGATAATCCCAAGTATTGATTTAATGAACGGAAAAGCAGTACAGCTAAGACAAGGAAAGGAAAAAATGCTTGAGATAGAAAATGTGCTAGAATTAGCTCTTGAATTCGGAAAATATGGAGAAATTGCCGTAGTCGATTTAGATGCCGCTTTTGGAAAAGGAGACAACCTTGAATTAATCAAGAAAATTTGTAAAATCACAGATTGCAGAGTTGGAGGAGGCATAAGAACAATAGAAAAGGCAAATGAAATACTACAAGCTGGTGCAAGAAAAATAATAATTGGCACAAAAGCAACACCAAAATTTCTGGAACAATTACCAAAGGACAGAGTGATTGTGGCTATTGACACAAAAGATAGTTTCATAGTCAATAAAGGATGGACAATAAAGACTAACAAAACTCCAAAAGAACTAATCAAAGAATTAGAACCATATTGTTGCGAATTTCTCTTTACTGATGTGAATAGGGAGGGGTTAATGGAAGGTATAGATTTCAGAAAAATCAAGAAACTGAGAGAATTAACGCAAAATAAGCTAACAGTAGCTGGTGGCATTTCCTTTATAAGTGAAATTAAATTATTGGAAGATTTAGGCGTGAATTCTCAATTAGGAATGGCTTTGTATACCAAAAAAATAAAATTAGATGAAGCTTTTGTTTCTCTGTTGGATTTCAATAAAAATAATGGATTGGTGCCTACAATTGTTCAAGATGAACAAAATCAAGTATTAATGTTTGCTTTTTCCAGTAAAGACTCATTATTAAAAACGTTTAGAGCAGGAAAGGCAACCTACTATAGCAGGTCTCGGAAAAGGCTTTGGACCAAAGGAGAAACTTCTGGGAACTATCAAGAAATTATTAAAGTCAGATATGATTGTGATAGGGATACTTTATTATTTACTGTCAAGCAAAAAAATGTTGCTTGTCACTATGGACTATACTCTTGTTTTGGTGAGAAAAAGTTTAGTTTTCAGGAAATGTATGATGTGATAGTTGATAGAATAAAAAGTCCGAGAGATAAGTCTTATACTTCAAAAATAGCAGCTAATGAAATTAAAATTAAACAAAAGATAAAAGAAGAATGTTTAGAAATTTTAGGATACACAGATAAAAATAATCTAGTTTGGGAAGCATCGGACTTGATTTATTTCGTATTTATATTAATGGCAAAAAATGGAATTGATGTTAAGGATATTGAAAATGAATTATGGAGAAGGAGAAGATGAAAGAAATTAATAAAGTTGTTGATAAAATAATTGAAGATGTTAAAAATAATGGGGATGCTGCAATTAGATATTACACTAATAAATTTGATAAAATTGGTTTAAATTCCTTTCTAGTTACAAAACAAGAGGTTAAAGAGGCTTACAAGCAAGTGAATAAAAAAACAATTAAAGCTCTAAAATTTGCCAAGAAAAACATAGAATTCTTTGCCAAACAGCAGTTCAAGCAGTTCAGGAATTTTGAAGTAAGGAAAAATGGAATTATATTGGGGCAAAGAGTAATTCCAATAGAAAAAATTGGGGTTTACATTCCTGGAGGTAACTATCCACTTACTTCAACTGCCCTAATGTGCATCGTTCCAGCAAGATTGGTGGGAGTTAAAGAAATCATAGCTTGCTCTCCAAAAATAAATGCAGAAACAATTGTTGCTGCTGATATAGCAGGAGCGGATAAAATTTTCAAAATTGGCGGTGTGCAGGCAATAGCAGCAATGGCTTATGGAACTAATCAAATACCTAAAGTTGATAAAATAGTTGGTCCTGGGAATGTTTATGTCACTGCTGCTAAAAAAGCAGTTTATGGAGATTGCGGAATCGACTTTTTGGCAGGCCCAAGTGAAATAATGATAATTGCAGAGAAATCCGCAGATTATAGGTTTGTGGCTATTGATTTACTAGCACAATTAGAGCACGATATTAATTCAAGAGCATTTTTAATAACGAACTCAAAAATATTGATTAAAAACGTAAAAGATGAAATAAAAAAGCAATTGCTAAACTTGGCTACAAAAAATATTGTTAAAAAATCAATCAAAAATCTAAAAATAATATTGGCTAAAAAAATGGAAAATGCAGTAGAAATAGCAAATAAAATAGCGCCAGAGCACTTGGAATTGCAAATTAAAAATCCTGAAAAATATATAGAAAAACTAAGAAATTACGGCTCTTTATTTATAGGTAAATATTCAGCGGAAGCCTTTGGAGATTATTGCAGTGGCACAAACCACGTACTGCCAACAAATGGAGGTGCAAGATTTACTAGTGGATTAAGTGTAAGGGATTTTATTAAATTACAGACTTACCAAAAGATTAACTTAAATGGTGTAAGAAAACTGACTAAATCAGCATTAAAATTAAGCCAAATAGAGTGTTTAGACGCTCACAATAAATCAATACAAATAAGGCTTCAAAAAAAACCGAAACATTTATAAATTATAAATTATAAATTATAAATTATGAAGACTGTAGCGCTAAGCGACACTACTTGGGAAAAGCTCAAGAGTATGCGGGAAAAGGAAAAGCTGGATAATCTCAATGAAGTAATAGAGGCTCTATTAAAAAAGTCGGAAAAGGTGCCGAAATCTATGTTTGGGGTGGATAAGGGCTCTAAAGGCTATTCATTAAGGGAGCATGAGGAGTTTCAAAGGGATTTTCATGAGTGACGAGTTTGTGCTTGATGCTTTCGCCTGGGTTGAATATTTTTTAGGAAGCAAGAGAGGAGAAAAAGTCAAAGGATTTATTGAAATCAACAAGTGCATTACTCCAACGATTGTAATAGCGGAGCTTTCAGCCAAATATTCAGGCGATGAAATTGACTTCAAAAATAAGCTAAAGTTTATAAAATTTAACACAAAAGTCATGGTCCTCTCTGATGAAATCGCTGAAGCTGCAGGAAAAATCAGAATTAATCAAAGGAAAATAAAAAAAGATTTTGGGCTGGTGGATTCAATAATTTATGCTACAGCGCTCTCTATTCATGCTAAAGTGCTCAGTGGCGATCCGCATTTTCAGGATATTCAAGAAACTATAATGATTTGAAAATGAACCTGCAACTGCCAAAAGGAACTCGGGATTTTTCCCCCGAAGAGAAGATTTTGAGAGACAAGATAGTTAACACTCTAAAAGAAGTCTTTGAGATTTATGGCTATGCGCCATTGGAAACTCCAGTTCTTGAAAGATTTGATGTTCTTGCTTCAAAGTATGCAGGCGGTGCAGAGATTCTGAAAGAAGCTTTCAAGCTTAAGGACCAGGGCGGCAGGGAGCTTGGATTAAGGTATGATTTGACAGTTCCCTTGGCAAGATACGTTGGAATGAACCCCAACATAAAAATGCCTTTCAAGAGATACCAGATTGGAGAAGTTTTTCGGGATGGCCCTGTTGCGTCCGCAAGATACAGGCAATTTTTGCAGTGCGATGTCGATGTTGTCGGCTCTTCATCAATGGCAACAGATGCTGAAATAATTGCTTTAATTTATGCAGCATTTAGAAAATTGGGCTTTGAGATTGTAGTTAAAGTCAACAGCAGGAAACTACTGAATGACATATTAAGCTATTGCGGAATTGAAAAAGAAAAGCAGGAAGCAGTGATTTTATCCATAGACAAGCTGGAAAAATTCGGCATTAACGTTGTAAAAAGCGAGTTAAAACAGCAGAAAATCGACGACAAAAAAATAGCAAAAATAATTGACATTACAAGCGCCAATGGAAGCAACCAGCAAAAAATTTCACAATTAAAAAATATCTTAAAAAATTCTGAGGGATTGGGTGAAATTGGGCAATTGCTAAGTTATCTTAAAAATATGGGCCTTGAAGCGGAATTTGCTGTCTCGCTTGCACGAGGGCTTGCTTATTACACAGGAACGGTGATTGAAGCATACTTAAAAAACAGCAGCGTCAAAAGCTCGGTTTGCGCAGGCGGGAGATACGACAGCATGGTCGGAGCATTTTTGGAAAAAGGAAATTATCCCGCAGTCGGGGTTAGTTTTGGAGTGGACAGGATTTACGATGCATTGCTAGAAAAACAAAAGACAACTCAAAAAACTACAACAAAGGTTTATGTAATTCCAATAAAAACCTTGAATGAAGGCATGAAAATAGCGCAGCAGTTAAGGAGTGCAGGAATAAAAACAGGCATTGATTTAATGGAGAGAGGCCCGAGCAAGAACCTTGAGTATGCCAATTCTTTAGGAATCCCATATGTTATTTTTGTCGGCAAAAAAGAGCTGCAGGAAAATAAGGTTAAGTTGAGGGACATGAAGAGCGGGAAAGAAGAGATATTGGATTTACAATCAGTCATCAAAAAACTCAAGCCTTAGTCAAAACAATAACTTCTCCTTCGTCATCAATCAAGACAGAATGCTCTGCCTGAGCTACAATGCCTTTATTGACTTCAACCAAAGGCGGAAATTTATGTATCATATTAAGCTGGCTAAGTTCTCTTAATGCAAAATCTGTTTTCGCACCGAATTTCTTGGTAAGCCATCTCTTGGTAAAAGGCAGTCCTTCATAGCCTTCAATTTCCTTTAAAACTTCTCTTGTAACTGGGCTTCTAACAGGCTTTTTCTTCTCCAGCATAAACACACTTGGCAATCCGCTTTCAAAAACAACTCCAGAGCCGGTTGTTGAGAAAGGCTCAACTGCAAATGCCATGTTTTTGGCTAGGTTTGTTTTATCACCATTGTCGATGTTGGGTATTGTCGGCTTTGTGTGAATATTGTAAATATCCAAGCCGTGTCCTGAGAGGTTTCTTACAGGATTGTAGCCATAACTTTTGATTGTGTCATTTATGACTTTTCCAATTTCCCTCAGTTCTGTGCCGACATTGACAATTTTCAATGCCTCCTCAAGCGCTTTCTGCGCTGCCTTGACTAAATCCAAGTAACTTCCTGACAAATCAATTGTATAAGCATTGTCGCCGATTGCGCCATCCACGTGAACTCCCAAGTCCAAGCTTACAACCTGCTCCTCAAATATTATTTTGTCGTCTTCTTCAGGGCAGAAATGTGCTGCAATCTCATTGCAGGAAATCTGCACAGGAAAAGCTGGCTTTCCACCCAGCTCAAAAATTTTAGCTTCTATTTTTTCAGTTGCATCAAGCAAAGAGTTTCCTTTTCTTATCAATGATTTCCCATACTCCAGAACTTCTGCAGAGATTCTGCCTGCCTTGATATAGTTTTGCCTGGTTTGTGAGTCCATAAAGATGAAAAAATAAGGAAGTTTATTTAAAGGTTATGAGATTTCAACTCAGAATTTAACGTAAAATTTATATTATTTTGACCATCCTCATAAAAAATGATTAAAGCGCAAAACCTCATTTTTGAAGGAGAGTACTACGTCCCTCTAGACGAAAAAAATTTGAAAGAAAGTTTTGAAAAAATAAAAAATACCTTAAGGAATTATTTGTATGTAGACGGATTCGTGTCACAATTTGGACACTTTGATATTTTTGGCTCTAGCAAATTTTTTACTTGGAGATTTCACTTGGTAGGTGAAGATATTGAATTACCTTTAAATTATAAAATCTTAAAATTCTTTGGAAATAAGGAAAAAATAAAAAACTACCAATTTCAGAAATGGTTACAAACTAGACGCTTAGAGATACCTTTTATTTTGGAACTACAAATTAAAGTGTTAAAGGAAGGTTTAGGAATTATAGCTAGATCTAAACCAGTTAGCTATATTAGACTTGGGCAAGGGTCAATAAGAGATACTAACATAAATGAACAAAAATATTCTTACATAGAAAGTGAAAATTGCCAATTTATTAGCGATACAATGTCTGCTATACATGCAAGAGAGATTAAAAAGCCTATCGCTAAATCGACTCAGATTAAATTTGGTTTAAGTGACGGTCTTCGCCAGTTAAAATTGAATGAATTGGCAGACCTAAGTGATAGGGCATACTCCAAAATTAATAATAACAATATAGAAGATGGCTTAGTAGATTTGAGAGTAATTTTAGAAAAAATGTTACCAGAATTAGTAAAGATTATTGGAATTAACCCGGAAGATCAAAAAATTAAATCGTGTTTGGAAATATTAAAATCTAAAGGTTTTATTGACACTAAAATGTTTAATTTGATTGATGGAACCTTAAGAAATTTTCTTTATAGCTATCTATCGGATATTCCTACGCACAATCGAGAAAAAAATCAACTTATTACGGAAAGGGATGCTAACTATATTTTTCATCTTTTTGAACACTCATTGAGCTATTTGCTTGATAAGATACAAAGAAGAAATTAACATCAGATTTTATTTCACCCTCACCGTCTCCAAATTTCTCGGAGCAACTGTCTCTATCCTGAATCCTTTGTGTATAGAACTCGCTAAATCAAGGCATCTTGAGTTTTCGCCGTGATTGACAATTACTTTCTTGGGCCTTGGCTCGCATTTGGCAACAAAATTCATCAACTGGTTTCGTGAAGAGTGCCCTGAAAATCCCTCAACTGTATGCACTTGCATCTTAATCTGCAGGACTTCGGGTTTGCCTCCATTAGAGAAAGTGAATTCCCTCTCCCCAACCTGTATTCTTCTCCCCATTGAGCCTTCGCCTTGATAATTTACAAATCCGATTGCATTTTTTGGATTGTCACACAAATGCTTTAAATATTCAACTGAAGGCCCGCCTGTAAGCATTCCAGATGTTGCAAGCACAACGCAAGATCCTGTTTCTTCTATAACCTGCATTCTTTCCTGCTGCGAGCCAACCCTTTTGAAAATTTCGTGCAGGAAGGGGTTCTGGTCCTTGTGGAAAATCAGCTTCCTTATAGAATTGTTTAAGTATTCGGGATAAGCTGTGTGGATTGCTGTAACGTCCCAAACCATCCCGTCGATAAAGACAGGCACATTCGGCATTCTGCCTTCCCTTACCATCTGCTCGATTGCAAGCATCACTTCCTGGGCTCTTCCAACTCCAAGGGTTGGAATCAGAACTTTGCCGCCCCTTCCAGTTGTTTCCTTTATTATGTTCATCAATTCCTCGTCTGTCTCCTGCCTGTGGGGCATTACGTTTTCCTTTCCACCATAGGTTGCCTCAAGCATCAATGTTTCAAGACGAGGGAACATGGTGACAGCCGGCTCAAGCAGCAATGTCCTGCCGTATTTCTGGTCGCCGCTGTAAAGTATGTTGTGCAATCCATTTCCAACATGCAAATGAACCATCGCACTTCCTAAAATATGTCCAGCATTGTAAAGAGTGATTCTTACATCAGGGGTTACATCGCTTACTTCATCATATTCAAGAGTTATGGTATGCTTTACCATCTCCTTAATCTCTTCAGATGTGAATATCGGCTCCTGCCCGTCTGCCCTTTGTATCTTGATGTAATCCAGCAAAAGCAGTGCAGCAACATCTCTGCTTGGCTCTGTGCAATAAACAGGCCCTTTGTAGCCGTACTTGAACAAGTAAGGGATAAAGCCACAATGGTCTATATGCGCATGGCTTAAAATGACAGCGTCAAGCTCGTTTATATTGAATTCTGGAGCGTCAAGATAAGGGTATGGCTTGTCAGGAGATGCAACGTTAATGCCGCAGTCAAGCAAAACTCTTGATTCAGGCGTCTGCAAAAATATGCAGCTTCTTCCAACCTGCCTGCCTGAGCCGAGATAGGTCATCCTTATCCACTCATTCTTCTTTTCCCTTCTCCAGCCGTCATAAATCCTGTGTCCTACTTTATCCAAAAATTTTCTCCTGTAATCGCTGTGCTGGTACAAAACAGCCCTTATATTCTCGATTAGCTTTGACTTTATTGCCGGCTTTCTCCTGATTAAAGGCACCCAGAATGTTTGTGTTCTTATGTCCCTTAAAATGCTGCCTTGTTTGCCTATTGCAAGCCCCGGCTTGTCTGCTTCAATAATGACTCTGCTTCTTTGAGCATCAAAAATAACTTGGTCAATGCCTGCCTCTTCCGGAATAATTGAGCGTATTATCTTCTCTGCCTCTTCCATCTCCATTGTTATGCTCGGGTCAGGCCTTAGCTCCACTCTTTTCTTGATATCATCAACTATCCTCTTTATTATGCCGTTATTGTTCAAGAAAAAGTCCTTGTCTTTTGTATATAGGACTATATTGGCGCCTTCAAAATTCACGTCACTAATCCTGTTTTCCGGCAAATTCTTCAGAATTTCCTTAACTATGTCTCCCATTTTAAGAAATTTTTAATTTTAAATTTATTATTCGATTTGTTAAAGATTTTTAATCATAACTTAAAATCAATCACTATGGCGACCCAATAACAGTACACTTAATATGGGTGCCCCGCAGTTCTTTTGGCACTATCTGATTATTCCATAAAGTGCAACAGCAAAAGCAGGTCTCCTTTTTCACCATGCTTCCAAAGGAAGCTCTAGTGATTGTTGAATTTTATTTATTGTTTATTTGAATCCAAAAAATTGCTCTCGGGATTGAAGGATTTTTATCGATGTTCTATTTTTGTTTGAATTTGTTATTTGCTTTAAAATTCCAAACCAAAAATATTGCCAGAAAATTTTATGCCTCAATCCTGTACTCAATTTCCTTTGAAAACACTTTCTTAACACCGTCTTTGGTAATGGTTACTATGTCGACGCCGTTGCCAGAAGCTATATCTCGCTGGACAGCTGCGTTGATGCCCTTTGCAGCAAGCTTTACCCCTTCTTCTACCGATAAGCCCTTTTTATACAAAGTTTCTAAAACTCCAAATGCCATTACAGAGCCGGAGCCGGAAGAAATGTAATCATCAACTTCGACAATTGAGCCGTCTGGACTCAAATCGTACATGTGGAATCCAGCAGAGTCTTTTCCGCCAACTATGAAATGGGAAATTCCAGGTATTAAGCTGAATTTTCTTATGTTGCTGTAGACAAAGTTTGCCAATAAGTTTGCTGCTTCTCTGACACTAGTCTCCCTGCCAGTTCTTATATCTTTCAGCTTGAGCTCTGCCTTTAGGTATTTTGTTAATAATTGCACATCAGAGACAGTGCCTGCAACTGTGACTGCAATGCTGTCTGTTATGTTGATTATCTTGTCAAACTTCTTGTAGGAAATCAAGTATCCTGATGTGGCTCTTTTGTCTGCTGCCAAGACTAAGCCGTCTTTGCAGACTAAGCCTATAGTTGTCGTGCCTGTTTTCGTCTCTGTATTATTCATCCTTAAAACCTTAAGAAGTTCCTTAACAGCTATGATATCGAGGTAGTATTTAAATGTTGTGGTTGTTTGATTTTGAAACGCTTATGCCTCTCTCTGGCTTATCAATTGTGCGATGAGTCTTGGCAATTCGTCCTTACTTGTTGAATAGGGAGATTTGCGGAAATAATGAACTTCAACCCCGTTGCTTCTTAAATAATCTAATGCTTCTCTAACCGCTGTTTCGCTTTGTGACGTTGTTAATATTTTTTTAGTGTGTGTTCTTCCACTTCTAACCTCGAATTCATGAACTGCCTGCAATAATTCAACACCAGTCATTTCGCCCATGTCCAGGTCAGATATTATCAAATCGATAGACGCACCACCTTTCACAAGATCCAATGCCTCACGCGGACTTATTCTTGGAATTAACTTATAGTCTCCAGCTAAAATTATAACGTAAACGTCTAAAATTAATCTATCATCATCGACAGCAAGAACTGTATGCCTCAATCTTTGTGGTTCTCTTTCAATAGGGATGGTGTTCATTTTTATTAGTGAATGTAAAAACTATAAAATCACTTCAAACTCTCTTCAAAAAGAACATTAACAGCATTAACAAAGAACGGACTGTCAATCCAGACTGCAACCTCAAAGTCAGGAGAGACATTTGCATTGGAAACCATGAAAAGCATTTCCTTGCCGTCAACGCTTACAAAGCTAGAGTTTGCGTTGTACTCTACATGCTCTATATTCTGCAGTTTCTTGCTTACTGACTTGTTATAAGGGGCGTATAATTTCGCCTTAATGCTTTTCCTTGCAAAACTAGGCATAAAGTTTTTCAGCAACTTTCCATGCCTTTCTACATGTTCCTGATTGGATACTATGACAACGCTTGATTTGGCTTTTGCAAGCATGTCTTTTATATACCTGTTAATTGCCGTTCTTCCGACAACCGATTTTGAAATGCTTGAGATGTCAACGTGCTGCACGCCTGTCTTGTGCAGCAATTCCAGCTCCTTGAACTCCTCTGTTTCCTTTATGCTTTCGTACTGAGACACCAAGTCATTTGCCTCTTCCACTACATTCCTTTTTACCCTTTCAAGTATGATTTCCGGCTTTACAGCCAGGTACTTTATCGGCTTTCCAATCTTCATTATAATGAATCCCTTCTTCTCCAAAGTTTCAAGAACGTCATAACACCTGCTTCTTGGCACGCCCGAAATATCTGCCAATTCGCCTGCAGACGCAATTCCTCTGCTCAGCAAAGCAGTCCATATCTTAACCTCATATATATTCAATTTGAAGTGCTTCTTCAAATCCATCAAAAACTTGGTTTCCTGTTTCATTTCTTATTCAAAGTATTAAATACCTGTATTTAAAGGTTTCGATATGTAACTACTTGAAGGGGGTTATATAAGGAAGTGAGTAATTTAGAAATCTAAATAAATATAAAAAAATTAGCTTCTTCTCCTAAACAAGCTTACTACTAAAACAATACCTATTAATACAAGAATAACCTCTGCCACTATAACGCCTACAACAAAAGCATTGCTCTTCAGGAAGCTTTCCTGTGTTACAGTTGTTCCAGGCGGCACTTCTTCTCTGCCCGTTTCTGTGGTTGTCCTGCCCGTTATAGGAGGAGTTATAACAGTTACCTCACCTTCCTCTTCTCCTGTTTCTTCCTCTTCTGCTTGCTTCGCAGTTGCACAGTCACTCACCGTCAATGTCGGCGATTCCTCAGCCTTTCTCCTGTCATTGTCGTATAAAACTCTGAAAGTCATAGGGTAGCTGCCTGCTTCTGCATCATTAGGCACGCTAAATGAGTATACATTTGAAAATCTGCTTTCCTCCTCGTTTGGCTCTGCTGTCAGTTCTTCAACGTCTTGACTCAAATCAACTCCCAAATCAGAGTTCAAGACCTGTACTTTGACGTCTTCCTCGTCCTCGTTGCCTATGTTTATTACGATAGTTGCAAGCTGCACATTTCTTCTGTTACATGAAACTTCTGCAGGGCTTAACGATGCTCTTGTTATTTTAAGAAGATGACTCTTCTTCTCGACATCCAGCTTTAGCTTCATTTCAACCTTTTGGTCTGTGCCGTTCTCGTCATCGCCTTCTGCCTTTATCAAAACGTCAAAAGTGTCCTCTTCAACCTCTATAGGCACTTGGAACTTTAAAGTCACTCTCTTGTCGTCACCTGGATCCAAGTCAAATTCTGCAGACTCCTCGTCTAAGTCGTCGCCATCATCAATCTCTTCAATTGTAACCTCAACTGTTATATCCTCTATTTCCAAATCTTCTTCACTTGTATAATTGCTCTTAACCTCAATCTTGAACTCTATTGTGTCGCCTGGCTCCGCCTCATCGTCTATTGTTTCTCCATGCCTCAAGTTTTTCGAGGTTTTGCCTCCAACCTTAACATCAACATCAGAAAAGCTTAATGCCTGCCTTGCTGCATAAGCAGAACTCATTAAAACTAGGAATATTACAAAGATTGACAACAGCAAAATATAATTAGCTTTTACCATATTAATTATGCGAAAATATGCCACTATTTAAATTTTTTGTTATTTTATAATGGTAACTTTAGAAGAACTAAGGAATTCCATTAATACGCTTTTCTATGTCAGAATCTAAATGCAGAACCCCCCTTCCTAAATCTAAGATGCCGTTAAATCTTTTATACAATTCGGGTTTTTTGAGGATATCAACATTAAAAAACTGGCTAAGAGAATCTAAAGTAGATACAACAGCAACTTCTTCAGGTTCCATTTTAGGTGCTTCTTGTTTTACACCATATATACCTACGTGATTTCCGTCCCTTTGCCTTAATTCGCCTTGGATTAATACGGCATTTGGATGATAGCCAGTTAATTCATTTAAAACTAGATAATTTCTTAATGGGTTTGCACCCTCTAACATATGCTCAAGAACTGGTTTCCCGCCAAAAAATTCCGTTACATACTCTACCAAAACTTCAGTTACTAGGGGAGGCAACCATTTTGATAAAAATAATGTTCCTGATTTGTCAACTCTTTTGTTATTGCCAGATTCATAAGCCCACAAATATTTACAAAATTCGAAAAAAGTATCAGGTCTTATCTTTTCAGCAAGAAGTGCTAATAGCCTTAACTCTGGATTAGAAGTCAATTCTTTTTCAGGATTAGCAAACATACCACGCATTGCTTCATATACCAAGCTGTGATATCTAGAAGCTATTCGAGAAGGTTCATAGTGTATTGGAGAACCATACGTTACAGTACCATCATTAGCTACATGTATCAAAAAACCTTTTGAGTCTATGTCTTTGAAAATAGTTCGGACAGAATTCAGTACACTAGCGTCACTTAGTGCTTTCTTTAACGCATCTTCTACTGCCATGTTTTTTACTAAGTTTACAATATTTATAAATTTTTCTAATTTTTGTCACTATTTAGTTATAATATTAGAAAAATATCAGCTTTACAGCCATTATTACCATTATTGGAATCAAGATAATTTTAAGCCATTTATTCTTGAAGTTCAGCAATAATCCAGCTCCAACCCAGCCGCCTAGTAAATTAGTTAACAGCAATGGGACTCCGAGCTTGTAGTCAATAAGCCCTTGGTATACGAAAATAATAGTGGCTGTAATTGTCATAGGCAAGGTGACTGCTTTCTGGTTTGCAACAGCATCCTTGAAATTAAGCCCGTAAATCAGCACCAAGAGAAAGATGATGATTGTTGCGCCTCCTCCGCCTATAACACCTATGTATGCGCCTATAAATAATCCAGCTATAATACTTAAGGCATAATGCCCTAATCTTATTTGCTTTCTTTTGCTGCTCGGCTTTATCCTGTCCTCAAAAAGAACAAGCAGCGAGATGGATATCATTAAAATACCGATTATAATCTTGAGAACATTCTCTTCAATTTTTGCTAAGAGGGATGCACCAAACAACGCTCCAAAAATTCCGGCTATTGCAAAGGGCAGTGCATACTTGAGATTAATCCTGTCTTGCAATGAAAACTTCGTTATATTGCCTATGCCAATGCCGAGCATTGAAAACCTTGCAGTTGCAATTGCCGTATGCACCGGCACTCCAAGAAATATCATTGCAGGCGGCATTATAAGCATTGCAGTGCCTATCAAAGTGCCTATAATGGAGGTTACAAAACTTATAATCAACAACAAAATTAAGCTTGTTATTTCCATAAAAATCAACTACTATAAGACAGATATGATTTCTATTTTTCAATAACAAACAAGCGACACTTTTTCTGCACAAGTGATAAGGGTACCCCGCCATAATTATTACACTATAAACCACAACTTAAAAGTGCCTCTGCAAAAGCCGGTCTCCTTTATCACCATTACCACTAAAGGACGCTCTTTTTGATTGAATTTTTTGTAAATTTTAATTTTCAATTTTGGATATTTTACTTGGCTTTAACAGAAAGTTTATAAATCTTATTCAAAACAAATTTTTTTATGGTTGGCAACATTCCTAATTTCACTAAGATTGACATCTTGAGATGCTTTCTTAAGTTTGGCAAGAATATTGGGAGGCAAGAGATTGCCAAAGAGCTTGGGCTTGGAGAAGGGACTACAAGGACGATTCTTGGAATATTAAAGTCAAAAAAATTTCTTGATTCTACAAAAAAAGGGCATTTTTTAAGCAGAAAAGGAAGCGAAATGCTAAGCCAAATTTGTGAAAGCGTAAGCTTGCCAAAGATTGTCGCTTATGACGGAGTTTACCCAGAATTTAAGAAAGCTGCTGTTTTGGTTAGAAATGTGGTAAATTTAAAAGAGGCGTACAAGCTCAGGGACGTTGCTGTCAAAAACAGCGCAGAAGGCGTTTTAATACTCAAATTCAAAGGCAGGCTTTATGTGCCAGATTTTGATCATAAGCAGGACTACAAAGAGTTAGAAAAGCATTTCGAGCTTAAAGACAATGATGTGCTGCTTGTTGCATTTTCAAACGATAAAAGAACTGCTGAAAATGGTGTCTTGGCGGTTGCTATTGAATTGAACGACACATTAAAAAAGTTTACGAATGATGTTTAAGGAGCGAAATGTTGATTGTAAGCTGCTCGCACGGAAGGCACTTGGGCAGGTTAATAGCCAAAAAACTAAGAATGCCCCATTCCAACCTGATTGTTGATAAATTTCCCGACGATGAGATTAGAGTAAGATTTGATTTCAATTTTAAAAATAGAAATGTCTTTTTGGTTCAATCCTTCTATAAAAATATCAGCGATTGCATTATCGAGGTTATCTTAGCTTCAAAAACAGCAAAAGAATTAGGCGCAAAAAAAGTTGTGTTGGTAGCGCCTTACTTTCCCTACATGAGGCAGGACAAGAGATTTCATAAAGGCGAGGCAGTAAGCCAGAGAATAATCGGAGGGTTGATTGACAAGTATTTTGACGCTGTTTATGCAATGGACCCTCATTTGCACAGAAAAAACATATTGGGAAATATTTTCAAAATAAGAGCGGTAAAATTAACGGCTAACAATCTTATCGCGGATTATATTAAAAAACACATTAAAAATCCAGTGATAATGGGCCCTGACGAGGAGAGCTATAAATGGGCGAAAAATGTTGCTGAAATGCTTGGAGTCGAATCGAGAATTTTAAAGAAAAAAAGGTATTCCTCTTATCATGTTGAGGTAAAGCTGAATAAAAAGATTGGTTTGGGGGGTAGGGATGCGGTTATTGTTGACGACATCGTGAGCACAGGACATACAATTTTGGAGACTGCCAAAGTATTACGAAAATTGGGCGCCAAAAATGTTCATTGCCTTTGCGTTCATGGGATTTTTGTGGACAACGCATTAAGCAAATTAAAAAATGCGGGAATAAAGGTTGTTTCCACAAACACCATACCAAGCAAAGTAAGCAAGATTGATGTGAGTGGTGTATTTTCCCACGACGTGATTAAATAACGGGAATATGGATGTTCAACCCCCTAATCCAGCACTAAGCCGCATTTCTTGCAATAGAACTCCTCATTGGCGTATTCTATGTCCTTGCTTCCGCAGTCAGGGCACTCTCTATTAAGATCTTCTCTCTTAACAGTTTCAAGACTCCTAACATTTCCCCCAACGTACGCCATATGGATAATTCGTGTGGTATTGGCTTTTTAAAGGTTTCGCTTTGCAAAGCAGAGCAAAGCCCGAAAAATGCGATTTGTCAATGGTTTCGGTTTAAAACAGATATTTCTAATCAATAATATTAAATAAAATTAAAATGGAGACGCATGTAGTTCAAGATAGTCAAATGAATTCCCAAAAATAGATTACTACTTGATATAAACAATAAAAGGCAGTAGAACCTACGTGCTTACAACACTTACATTATCCTTTTTCTCCACCCTTATCACATTATCAACAAAACTTTCAATTTTGCTTTCGTGAGAGACTATAATAATCTGTTTCATATTAAGCTGATTCAAAACATCCCTGACTTTATCGAGCTGCTCCCCGCTGAACCCGTCAGTCGGCTCATCCAACATTATTATTTCTTTAGTTTTAATGCCTGCAACAATATCGTTGATTACCTTGTTCAAAGCTAATCTATAAGACAATGCAACAGAAGTTTTTTCACCGCCGCTTAAATTTTCTATATATGTTTCATAGCCGTCCTGCTCAATTATCGGTGTAAATTCTTCATCAACCCTTATATTGATTGATTCGTCTTCCAGTAAAGTATCAAACCAGCTCCTGAACAACTCATTAAACTGAGAGTGGATGTTAACCATAACATGCTTCTCCATTGTTGACATCAGGTTCACAAACATCTCATCAATCCAGTTGCTTAATTGGGAGATATAGGCAAGCTTTCCCTTTGCCTTTTCCTTTTCGGCAATCTCTTTTTCTATTCTGGAAATAAACATTTTTGTTGTTGATTTTTTTGACTCATAATCCCTTTTCTCCAATTCAAGAAATTTCTCCTGTTGTGCTATCTCGTCGATTTCCTTTTTTGCAATTTTGTATCTTTCATCTACTTCAGAAAAGTTACCAATTTTCTCACTTAATTCGATTTTTTTTGCATTCAGCAATCCTATTTCTTTCCTTATCTTCTCCTTTAAATTTGATTTCTCTTCTCTCAAGCTGGTTTTTTCATTTAAGCTGTCAAACTTGTATCTTATAACATTGAAATGACTTTGTTCCTTAACCAAGAAATCTCTTTCCTTTTTCAGGCCCATCCTTATTTTTTCCAGGTTTGCTTCTTCTTGCTTGTGATTTTTTACCTGTTCGAGCAGTTCCTCATATTTTTTGTTCTCCCTCGAGTGTATTTCGTGCTTGTGGCTTTCGTCAACTTTCTGCTCGCAGAGCGGACATATCTCAAGAGACTCTATTTTTCTAATAGTTTCATTGCAATTCTCTATCCTGACTTCTATTTCCCTTAGTCCCCTTATAGTGCCATTGTAATTTTTTTCTGCCTGATTTATTTCATTCTCTTTTTCTTCTATTTTTTTGATTATGTTGTCCAGCTCGTCCAATTTTTTATCCTTTAGCTCTTCCCCAAGTTGCCCGATTTGTTTTTCCAATAATTTTATTTCATCATTCAGCCTGTTGTTTTGTTCTATCTTGTGGCTGAGATTTGCTTCTGCAATGCCCAATTCCTTTTTCAGAATATTTAATTCTTTGATTTCACTTTCAATGCTATCAAGAGAGTTCTTTTTTTCAGTGAGGATATTTCTGACTTCTTCAATCTTAGGGAGCATATTGTTTATTCTATTGTCTATCTCCAAAATTTCCTCTTTTCTTTCTTCAAGTTCTTTCTTTTTGTAATCTAAATCAAGAATGAATCCTTCCAGGTGCTTTTTTTTCTCCCGCAAAGAAGTTGTTATAATTTTTGAGTTTTCCCTCACTCTTTTGTATTTGTCGATGTTAAACACTTTTCTCAAAGTTTCAAGGCGGTTTTCTTTTGTGTCGTATAGAATCTGCTTCATCTCCTCTTGGGGGGTATAGACCGTATAGCGATAAATCAAATCCTTCCCTTTCTTGATTAATTCTTTCGGATAGCCAAGCAAGTCAAGCGTTATTGCCCTTAATTCCTCCGATGTGGCTTCTTTTTTCAGTCCGTTGACAATAACATACCCAGTTTCCTGCTTTATATCTTCATTGCTTCTTTTTAGTGTTCTTTTTATCAGTATTTCCTTGCCATCAATCTGCATTTTTAATTCTACATAACCCTCTTTTTTTCCGTGCTTTAATAGAGTGTAAGCTGGAAGCTCTCCTTTCTTTGCGCCGAATATAGCAAACTCTATTGCAAGAAGTATGGTTGATTTGCCAGAGCCGATGTCGCCTGCAAGAAGAACAGAGCCGATAGGAAAATTTATCTCTTCGTCTTCATAGCTTCTTATGTTGTGAAGTTTTATTGATTTGAGGAGCATAACACAAGTTAATGCTTGAAATTATATAAAAGTTGTTGTTATTTTAAAGTTTAAACAATTAAAATTTATATCTTTACCTCAACTTCTTCTTCAAAGTCTCAATAACAGTTACAGGCGTTGGGTCAACCCTGTTTGCAATCGCAAGATAATAAGAAGCAAAATCACCATAGTAAATCCCCGAGAAAATTCTTGACAATAGATGCTCTCCTTTTGTGAAAACCTCCTCGACATCAACTCTTGTTGAGATTATCTCTTTTGTTATGTCCATCCTTTTCTTTATCCTTTCATTGTCGTGCTTGTCCCGGATAAAAATCGCGATGAAATCGCTTCTGTTCATTGTCTGGAATCCGGCAATCTCATTGTGGTTCATTTCTGAAAACGTATGACAGAATGATGCGACCTTGCTGTTTTCATTAAATTGCGTTTTCCAGCGGTAAGCAACTGGCGCAAGCATTTCAGAAGCATAAACTATAGGAGTTCTCTGCCCAATTTTTTTTGCGATTCTTTCTCCGACTGCTTTGAATTCGTCAGTTTTTGACAGAATGTCAAGCATCTCCTCAACTTCCTTTCCTTTGACATCCGCAATTCCTGAATTAACTAAAACCCCCAAGACAGGAAAAAACAAGTAGCCAAGCGCTGCCCTCGGCTGCAGCCCGGCTGGAATCTTGACAACCCTTTTCGCCATTGAACCGAGCTGCCCGCCGCTTGTGACAGCAACAATTCTTGCTTTTTTCTTCAAAGCATCTTCATATGCTGCAAGAGTTTCCTCCGTATTGCCAGAATAAGAAACAGCAAAAACCAAGGTGTTTTCATCCACAAAATCAGGCACTTTGTAATCCCGAACAACAAAAACAGGAATTTTTGAATCGTGCATGCAGATTTTCAATAAATCTCCGCCAACAGCAGAGCCGCCCATTCCGCAGACAACAATTTTGTCAACCTTTCCAGAAACAGACATTCCTTTTGGCAGTTCCAAAGCGGTTTTGCATTGCTGAGGAAAATCCTCAATAACTTTTAGCATATTGGAGTTGTCGATTGGCATTTTAGAACTTACTAACTAGTGATTGTATAAAAAGATTTCCAATATATTTATAAATTGCTTAAAATAACTAGTTAGCGAGGATGTGGGTAGTAGCTTACCTGAACTTAAATTAATTAAAATTCAAACAATGGAGGCTAAAATGGGAATGTATCAATATATTAGGGAAGCTTGGAGAAAACCAACTGAAACTCTAGAAGACTTGTGGCAGCAGCGCATCATCAAGTGGCGCAGGGAGCCGGCAACTATAAGGATTGAAAGACCGACACGGCTTGACAGGGCTCGTTCTTTAGGTTATAAAGCAAAGCCTGGCTTCGTAATAGTAAGGCAGAGAGTAACAAGGGGGGGCAGGCAACGCCCACAAATAAGGCATCCCCGAAGGCCAAAGGCAATGGGCAGAAGAAAAGACTTGACTATGAATTACCAAGCAGTTGCCGAAAACAGGGCAGCAGACAAATATCCAAACTGCGAAGTTCTCAGCAGCTATTATGTTGCAGAAGACGGCTTGCATTATTGGTATGAAGTTATTTTAGTTGATAGAACCAACCCTTCAATACTTGCGGATTCTAATATAAATTGGATTCTAAACCACAAGGGAAGGTCTGAAAGAGGACTGACAAGCGCAGGCAAAAGAGCAAGGGGATTATTGCACAAAGGCAAAGGCGCGGAAAAGATAAGGCCTAGCTTAAGGGCACATAATAGAAAGGGAAATTAAGTTTTTAAAAATTGACAAAATTAAATTTAAACAAAGAAATAGTTATAAGCTAATTCAATCCCGAGAGCGACTTTTTGCCGTATACGTGCAGAAAGTGAACCGCTTTTTATTAAGGCACTATAAACTTCAACAATCAAGTGCAGACAGAAGAGGCTGTGGCTCCCTCATGTGGGCTTGAGCGAAGCGAAACCCACAAGGTGTCAACGGACTTTGCCGTTGTGGGAAGCCCACGTGATTGAAAAAATTAATTTATTGTTTTTAGGAAGCCTCGTTATTGGAAAATAATTTTATTGTTTTTTAGATTTTCTGACTGATTTTCCCACAAAATTTATATACTTCTTACTACAAGGTAGTGTTATGATTGATTTGGAATGTCGCAGTTGCGGATTCAAGTTCAGAAAAGAAAAAATCCCGCCTAGGTGCCCTTATTGCTCGAAAGAGGGTTCTGTCGGCTTGCTGAAAACAGCGCAGGACTTTCTTAATGAAACCTTTGGTGAATTTGGAGCAATGGATGAAGAAAGAAAAAGAAGAAGCTAAGCCTCATTTTCCTTATTCTCATCGTCTTTTTTGCCTTTTATCAACCTCATTATCGGCCTTCTTCCATAGCGGAATACTACCGCCAGCAATATAACAACCAGGATTATCGGCGCAATCAAGGGATTCTTTGTAAGTATGCCATCAGAACCTATTAAACCGCTACTGATTGAAGAAAAGCTGCTTGCGAATTTTTTATAAAGAGGCCTGTCATCATGTATCGTGACGTCTTTTGCCAGTAATTTTTCTTTTTCAGCTGCCAGCTTTTGAATGGCAGACTCTGTGAGATTTTTGATTTTTTCATCTATCTCTTCCTTTAATGGCTCCAAGCCTTCTTTTACCGGGAGCACGACGTCGTAAATGCCGAAAGGCACTTCCTTTGACAAGTCAATGCTTATTGCCTTGCCTGGTTCAACCTTGACTTTCTTTGTTATCGGGTATTTTTTTGATTCACTTTCCAGAATAAAAGTCAGCTCATCTTCAAAAATCACATTGCCTATGTTTTCAACCAAGACAACTTCATTGTCATATCTTATTTTTACCCCCCTTATAGTTGATATGTTTATTGTTGATTGTGCCAGAAGGTTTTTGTAAGAGCTGATTAGGGTATAAAGCCCTGGTTCAGCATACTGGCTGAACTCATACCCAATCTGTTCATCGCTCTGCACCGCCTTTAGGAATACCTTGCTTTTGCTTGGTGAAGTTAATTCAAGATCCAAAGAAGCATTTATCAAGTCATCTGCCTGATCGTATAGGGAAGAAACAATCTCAACTTTGTAGCCTGGCTGCAATTGGGCTCCGCTTATATCTATCTTTATGTATGTCGGAATTGCTGTTATTTCCAATTCAATTAAAGCAGAGCCAAAATTGTTTTTGGTGTCATAAGCGCTTATCTCCAATGTGTGCCTTCCTGACTTTATGTTTGCTTGCAGCCCCAGAGTCATGTTGAACTTTCCATTGATTGCGTCTGTTGTGTATGTGTTATTGTCCATGGCGATTTTCATCGCTGTTTTTAGCACATTGTTGCCGAATGCCTCGTTGACCACGCCATTAATCTGCAATGTCTCGTCTGGCAAGGCAGTGATTTTGCTTTTCACAGGCAGAACTGCAAGTTGTCTTGTAATGCTGAAAGCATTTGACTGCCTATTCTCAACCAGTAGATTGTCATTTGTCAGCAATTCCCCAATAATTGTGCAGTTTCCAAGCATTGAAGAGGATGCCACTAATTCAGGCACATTGACTGCTGTCCTGAAATTCGGCTCCAAACTAATAGGAGTTAGGAAATACTGCAGATTGTAATTGTCGCAGGAAATCGTCAATTTGAACAATCCTTCGAAATTTTCGCTTTGTATAATAGAAGCGGATGCTTTGATTTTATTGCCAAGATTATATATGTTTTGGTCGGTTATTATTGTAATGTCTGCAAGAGCAATTGGCATTATTAACAAAAACGCCAGAATCAAAGCGCCTTTTTTCATGGCTTAAAACTTTGAATACTGGTATTTATAATTTACTACTATTCTTACTTTTAAAATTTAGAATTTACGTACATATACCACTTTATAATGGTAATATTTATAAAAGAGGACGTATAGGCACAAGATATGTCTATACTAGAAATTATAGTTGGTTCATATCATGGCAAAAGATTAACAGATATGGAAATTAAAGCAATAGTCAAAGAGATTCGTAAGGCATTTGCTAAGGGTGTAGATTATTTCGCGGCTTTTTACATGGACAATCAATTAAAGCCAGGAATACTGGAAAGGGTTTGTAATGAAGAAGGAATAGAATTGCCTCGTGATTTGTCTGTCGGATATCCTGGAATGAATGCCAAAATACGAGAAGGCGCAACTCAAGAGGAGATAGCCAAAGCAGGGAATGTTACTCGAGCAAGAGCACGTCAATATATGATTGCAAGTGATAAGTATGGGCTTTGGCTTAAGAAAAGTGCAGAGCGCAAAGCGGCAGAGAGGCAACAAAGGATTGAATTAAGAAATGCTCAAAGACAAATAAGCCCTCTTGAAGCCGAACTTATGAAATTGGCAGACAGCAAAGAATGGGCTGTTCAGAAAGCAGTTCAATATGCGAGGACACAAAAATTTGTGAGGTATTCAATAAGGGATTGCATTATATTATTCCAAAGATATGAAACTGCGAAAAATAAGGGAGTAAAAATGTCGTTGGCAGAATTAGGCAAACCTTTAGGCATGAGTGCAACAGTGGTTGGATACATACTTAAATCCGTCGGACTTGAACCCCCATCTGGAAGCAGAGTTGTACATAAGTTTTCAACGGAACAGAAAAAAATTGGACTAAAAATATATAGATTAGGCATGAGCATTCCCGATGCAGCATATTTTGCAGATATTCCTCCCTATGTACTTTGCTCTTATGCGAAAGAAAGAGGAGTCAGTATAAAAAGGAGTACTAGTTTGAAAGGAACATCATTGACTTTATCATTAGCAAGTCGTGTTTACAAAGCAATTGGTAAAGGGTACAAAGGCATAGATAGCATAGCACAAAAGGTTAGTACAACATTAAATCTGGTTCAAGTTGCTATTGAAAACATTGACAAATTAGTACCAAGAATCATTAGGGCATTGAGAATTCGTTATAATGATCCGACTTATAGTGTGCCATATAAACAATCTGCGTAGTTTAATCACAACCCCAACCTACTGTCAATCTCCTTTGCAACTTCTTTTAAGTCCTCGCATGCTCTTTTGATATCTTTCTCAACCTCATCAATCAGCGCTTTAAGATTATCGACCCTTAAGATATAGGTGTTGCCTTCATGAATTACCAAGCCAGATTCCATAAGCTTATTTATATGGTGGATTATTGTGCCTCTTGATAACGCTAATCTTGCAGCAAGCTCATCGCTAGTCAATGACTTGTCTGCTTTGGCTGACTTCAATAGTTCTATAAATAACCTAAAAGTGCTTTTGTCCTTATCCCTTAAGTTAAATAACCCAAGAGATGAACCCAGCCATTGCAGTTCCTGATTCACATTATGCTCTGAGGGCTTCCTTATGTGCACAATGGTTATTCTCTGCCTTATGAATACCATAAGCACTCTCTAAGAGTCCTTATATATAAACTTTTGCCGAAAACTTTATATATTAGTTGGTTTTACCTACATTTCGTTGATTTAAACTCAACAAGAGATTTGGTGGTTTTTTGAAAATGAATCACGAAAAAAGTATCAAAAACGCAAATACAATCAGCGACATATTTGAAATAGTGAAAGAGATTGTCAGAGAATATCTTGGCTTGGAGCAAGCTGGGCTGATGGTCGGCTTGACGGATTTGGGCATGCATGACAGGGGCTTTATAGGGGCGTTTTATTCATTGGATGCCAACACAATAATCATCAACAAAAAGCCATTGGCAAGATTATTCCGGACAAACCCTTCATTGTATAATTTTTATCTTTTCCATATAATATTGCATGAATACATCCATTCAATCGGCTCTCTTGACGAAGCCCAGACAAGACAGCTTGTCTATGAAATCAGCAGGCATTACTTTGGCGAAGAGCATACAATAACCCAGTTAACTACAAATATGCAAAAATTCATGCCTAATCTGACTTATCCGGTTGCCGGCTTCCAGCCGCCGACTGACATAAACATTGATTTTGTTATGGGAATTGACAAAAAGAACATTAATTACATAAACTAAAATGGAACCGAAAAAAGAAGCGAAGGAAGAGAAAAAAACAGACGAGAAAGATTCATTAAAAAAACAGCTCGAAGAAAAAAATCAAAAAATCGAAGAGTTGACAGACACTTTGAAAAGACTTCAGGCAGAGTTTGAGAATTACAAAAAGAGGGTTGACAAGGAAAAAACAGAGTTTGTAAAATTTGCTCATGCTGATGTGATTGCACAGCTTTTGCCTGTGCTTGATAGCTTTGAAATAGCGTTAAAAAACACAACAGAAAAAGAAAAATTCATTGAAGGCATCAAAATCATTTATGCGCAGCTTTACTCTGTGCTTGAGGCAGAAGGCTTGAAGCCGATAAAAGCAACTGGAGAAAAATTCGACCCATACAAGCACGAGGTTTTGATGAAAGAGGAATCAGACAAGCCCGAAGAAACAATTCTGGAGGAATTCCAGAAAGGGTATATGCTCAATGACAAGGTTTTGAGGCACAGCAAAGTAAAGATTAGCGGGAAATAAAACAAAGATCAATAATAACAAATTTATAAAAAATTTCAAAAAATATTCGCTTCCCAGCATCTGCAAAGTCCGTGGGATTGCAAATCCCACTTGCACAAGGTGTCAACGAACTTTGTCGTTGATGGGAACCCAGCTCAGGGAAGTACGCCTGAATTCATTGAATTAATAGGCGAGGCTTGAGCGGGTGACTGGCGAGCGAGTCTCTTCGCGAGCCTCGCATGTCACTGGCAGGGAAGCGAAAGCCGAGCTGTAACTATTGAAAATTCGCAAAGCGAATTTTCGGATTGAAGAATTAAAAATTTTATAAAAATAAAAATTAACATTTAAGGAGGAACTCAAAATGGCAAAGGAAAAAATCATTGGAATTGATTTGGGTACAAGCAACAGCGCAGCTGCAGTTTTGCAGGCAGGAAAGCCAACTATAATTCCCAGCGCAGAGGGCACAACTGCATATGGAAAGGCGTTTCCAAGCGTAGTTGCATTCACAAAAGACGGGCAAGTTTTAGTAGGAGAGCCGGCCAGAAGGCAGGCAGTTTCCAATCCTGAAAAAACAATAATGGCTGCAAAGCGAAAGATGGGCACTACGCACAAGTACGTGATTGACGGCAAAGAGTATACACCACAACAAATATCTGCATTCATTCTTCAAAAAATAAAAAAAGATTCAGAGGAATTTTTGGGAGAGAAAATAAACAAAGCAGTGATTACAGTCCCTGCTTATTTTGACGACAACCAGAGGCAGGCAACAAAGGATGCAGGAGAGATTGCAGGACTTGAAGTTGTAAGAATAGTCAATGAGCCAACATCCGCTTCAATGGCTTATGGCATAGACAAGCAGGATAAGCAGCTTAAGATTCTTGTATTTGATTTGGGCGGGGGAACTTTGGACGTTACAATAATGGAGTTTGGCGATGGGGTTTTCCAAGTGTTGTCTACATCTGGAGACACCCAGCTTGGCGGAACTGACATGGACCAAAATTTGGTTGATTACCTTGCTTCCGAGTTCAAGAAGACAGAAGGCATTGACTTAAGCAAGGACAAGACAGCAATGCAAAGGTTAAGAGAGGCAGCTGAAAAGGCAAAGATTGAGCTTTCTACTGTCTTTGAAACTGACATTAACCTGCCTTTCATAACAGCAACAGACGAAGGGCCAAAGCATTTAACAATGAAATTGACAAGAGCAAAGCTTGAGCAGCTGATTGAGCCGATAATCAAGAGATGCAGGCATCCATTGGAGCAGGCAATCAAGGATACTAAATTATCTGTCAATCAAATTAACAAGATAATCCTTGTAGGCGGGCCAACAAGAATGCCTATTGTAAGGAAGTTTGTAGAGGACTATATAGGAAAGCCGGCTGAAAGGGGAGTTGATCCAATGGAGTGTGTTGCAATGGGTGCTGCTGTTCAGGCAGGAGTGCTTGCAGGCGAGGTAAAGGACATCTTGCTGCTTGATGTGACACCGCTTAGCCTTGGGATTGAAACATTGGGAGGGGTGTTTACTAAGCTGATTGAAAGAAACACCACAATTCCGACAAAGAAGCAGCAGGTATTCAGCACAGCTGCTGACAGCCAAACTGCAGTAACTATAAGGGTAGGGCAGGGAGAAAGGCCAATGTTTGCCGACAACAAATTGCTGGGGCAGTTTGACTTGATAGGAATACCGCCTGCTCCTAGAGGAATCCCCCAGATTGAGGTTGCTTTTGACATTGATGCAAACGGAATATTGCATGTCAATGCAAAGGACTTGGGAACTGGAAAAGAACAAAGCATAAGGATAACTGCTTCCCAGAAATTAAGTGAAGAAGAGATTGAAAAGATGAGAAAGCAGGCAGAGGAGTTTGCTGATGTTGACAGGAAAAGAAAGGAAGAGATTGAAACAATCAACCAAGCTGATAACGTAGTGTATTCAACAGAAAAATTATTCAAGGACTTTGAAGGCAAAGTCCCAGGCAAAGAAATTGAAGAAGTGAAGGGCAAGATACTTGAATTGAAGGAGTTATTGAAGCCGCAGCAGAAAGACGTTGATGCAATCAAGAGGAAGATGGATGAAGTGAATGAACTTGTCCAGAGAATGTCAACTGAATTGTACCAGAAAGCAGGGCAGCAATATAAACAAGAACATGGGCAGCAAACAAGTGAAGAAACAGAAGAAAAAAAACCAAAAAAGGATGATAATGTTGTAGATGCTGACTATGAAGTGAAGGATGAGGAGAAGAAGGGGAAGAAGAAATGATTTTTTTGTTTGATATTGTTAATGTTGAAAGAGGATGATAAAAAATGGTTACAATTAAATGGGGAATATGCCATATATGTGGAGAAACCATGGCGGATCCAGAAATAAAAGATAATTTCTTAACTAGCATTAAAAAATTCTTTTTTAATAAGAGTAGGATTCAGGAGGAGTTGGATATAAATTTTGTAGCGGAGTTTAGTTATTGGTCATCTCAAGATACAAAAGTCACAACATTTTTATGCAGAGATTGCTCTTTGAAAGTTGTTAAATCTATTGAAGAAATGAAAAAAGGAAATAAGTGATAATGATACTCAACACTCACAACCAATGTCAAATAATTTCAAAACCCCCACCAATACCTTTATAAACAATCAAATGAAGAATCAAGGTGATAAAAATGGAAAGAATAACAACTAATCCAAAGACAATGCATGGAAAGCCTGTGATAAAAGGTACTAGAGTGCCTGTAGATGTAATTCTTGGCAGCTTGGTTGGCGGGATGGGCTATGAAGAAATAGAAAGGGAGTATGGAGTTAAAAGAGCGGGTATCATAGCTGCTATTGAATATGCCACATTATAATAGACGTGAACATACATGCATTTCCTCATTAAAACTGAAGAGAATAAAATTCTTCTCAAATCAAAGCCCTTAAAAACTTAATCGCAACTAATTGGGCAATGAACTACATCGAAATTGACCAAAGCATTAAAATTGATGACACAAACGGTGATACAATTTTAGCATACAGCAATGAAAAGTATTATTCAATTTTAATTTCAAATAGTGTAAAAAGAGAAGTATTCAAGGAGTTATATGGGAAGCAGAAGAATAAGGTAATTTTCAAAATAAAACTATTTTGTTCAGGATTATTTTACTTACTCAAGGATATGATAAAAGAAGATGTGATAATAACAATCGACAACGAATTTAGCGGCAGAGAAAATGACGTAAAAGGGATTTTGCTAAACTTAATATGGAAAATCAACCCTAAATTTGACAAAAGAGATTTGAGGATTAAGGAAATAGGCAAAAAATCTAGAGCGCATGAAATTGCTAAAAAAGTGCATAATAAAGAAATAAAGTCTGACAGAATAATTAGCAAAAAAGAATTATTAAGTCATATCTGATGGGGGCTTTGGCCAAGACTTGCCTGCACCCAAGTTCCTGCTCAAAAGAGCCACCAGCATGGGATTAGTCAAGACACCATCAAGATATGATATATGTGTATAAAACAAAGTAATATAAATATATTTCGTTTTTAACATGATAATCCCCACTCGCGAAGAATGCCTGAAAATACTGAAAGAGCAGAATGTTCCTGACAATGTAATCGCACATCTCAAGGCAGTTCATGACTTCTCAATGAAGGTTTGCGATTTGCTTGAAAAAAGAGGCATTAATGTCAATAGGGATTTGATTGCAGCAGGCGCATTGCTGCATGACATTAAAAAAGTCAATTCTGAAGACCATATTCTTGATGGTTACGAGCTTGTCAAATCGCTTGGGTTTCCGGAAGTTGCCTTGATAATCAAAAAGCATGGGCTTGTTCATATCAAAAAGGAAGAGTTCGAGCCCAAATCATGGGAGGAAAAGATTGTTTTTTACGCAGACAAAAGGGTAAAAGGCGATAAGATAGTAAGCGTTGACGAGAGGTTCTCCTACATAAGGGAAAGGTATAAAAAGGAAGATGTAGAAAACGAAGTTCAATTTACTAAAAAAATAGAATATGAATTATTGGGAGATAAAAAGATAGATTAAGGTACAACAATATAAAAATCCGACAATAAATTTAATCAAGCACGTCGCTTCCCAGCATCTCTAAAGGTGGAAAAGGAGCCCAGCTCAGGACAGTAAGCCTGACTATTTCAATAAATAGGCGAGCTCCGAACGATTGGCGGGGAAGTGAGGAGCGAGCAGTAAATATTGTCGCGAAGCGACGGATTGAATTATGTTATTAAAATTATCAAAAATATTGTTAAAAAGAGTTTGATTAATTTGATTAATAAAAACACCCCATTAAAAGAAGTGTTGAAATTAGCAGCGCCATGTCGTTGCAATGCCTGCAACCATGGCTGCAAGTACGGCTCCGGCTCTTTGGCTGGTAATGATGTAAAAAACATTGCAGGATTTTTAGAAGTTAAAGAAGAAGAGCTGAAAAATCATTTTTTGGAAGAGGTTGAATTATTCAACAAAAAAGTTTTGCGCCCGAAACTAATAAGGGAGCAAGGCAAGCCATATGGAAGATGCGTTTTTTTCGACGATGAAAAGGGCTGCACAATCCATCCTGTAAAGCCGTTGGAGTGCAAGACTTCAATACAATGCAAGGACTATGGGGAGGATTTAAGCGTGTGGTTCATGGTTAACCATGTCATTGACACAAACGATGCAGAAAGCATAAGGCAGTATGCAAACTACATCAAAAGCGGAGGCAAAGTAATTCCAGGCGCAGAATTGGAAAATTTAGTTCCTGATAAAGAAAAACTAAGAAAGATATTGAATTATGGAATTTTGAAATAAAATGCCAGCAAAAGACAAAGATTACTATAAAGTTTTAGGCGTAAGCAAGAATTCGACAAAGGACGATATAAAGGCAGCTTACAAGAAATTGGCAAAGCAGTATCATCCTGACTTAAATAAAAGTTCGGATGCCGCTGAAAAGTTCAAGGAGATAAACGAGGCTGCTGCTGTCCTGAGTGACGACGCTAAAAAAGCCCAATATGACAGGTACGGCAAAACTGCAGAGCAGTTTGGGGGGTTTGAGGGATTTGACTATTCCGACTTCATGTCTGACATTGGAGGGTTTGGGTTTGACTTTGACAGGATATTCGAGACATTCTTTGGCGGAAGCTATGGCCCTAGGACAAGAAGAAGGCAGCGTGGCTCTGATTTAAGGTACGATTTGGAAACTGAGCTTGAGGATGCTGCCTTTGGAGCGAAAAAAACAATTGAAATTCCAAGAAATGAGGAATGCCCAAAATGCCACGGAACAGGCGCTGAAAGCAAATCCGATATTGTAAATTGTGATGAATGCCATGGTAGAGGTGTAACAACTCGCACGCAAAGAACCCCTTTTGGATTATTCTCCACAACTACAACATGCAGGAAATGCAGAGGACAAGGTAAATACATAAAGAATGAATGCAGAGAATGTGATGGCAGAGGTGCTGTGAGAAAAACAAGAAAGATTGAAGTCAAGATTCCAGAAGGCGCTGTTGACGGCACAAATTTGAGGATTCAAGGCGAAGGTGAGGCAGGAGAAGCAGGCATGCCTTCTGGAGATTTGTACATTGTGATCCATGTCAAGCCTCACAAGATTTTTGAAAGGCATGGCAATGATGTTTATGCCAAATTTCCAATCCCCTTCACAACAGCAGCGCTTGGTGGTTCAATTGAAGTTCCAACCTTGAAAGGAAAAGCCACATTGAAGATTCCAGCAGGCACCCAAAGCAATACTGTCTTCAGGATGAAAGGGCTTGGAATCCCTGACTTGCATTCGCATCATGCTGGGGACGAGCATGTTGAGGTTTACATAACTGTGCCGGAGAAATTGACCAAAAAACAGAAGCAATTATTGGAAGATTTTGAGGAGGAAGGCGGGAAGAAGGGTTTGTTTAAGGGGATGTTTGGTTAAAAAACCGCAACCTTTATATACAAGTTACCACATTTGTATACAATATGGCTGAAACAGTATCTGTGAGAATAGACAAGGAAGAGCTAAAAGAAATTAATGAAATTTCAAAGCTAGAGAAAAAAACAAAATCTAATGTATTAAGGGAAGTGCTTGAAAAGGGCATAAAAGAAAAAAAATTAGAGATAGCTCTTGAAAAATTCAGGAACAATGAAGCAACAGCTTGGAAAGCCGCAAGAATGGCTGATGTACCTCTATCAAAGTTTCTAGATATTTTAGTCCAAAAAGGTATTGATTTCCATTATGGGTTGAAAGAGTTAAGAGAAGATTTTGAGGGATTGATTTGATTGTAAATGCTTCTCCGTTGATTATTTTTGGCAAATTAAATAGGATAGATATTCTTAAAAATTTATATAAAAAAATAGAAATAACGAATGAAGTTTATAGGGAAGTTGTATTAAAGGGCGTAGAACAAAATCTTAGGGATGCTCTCGTTGTCAAGGAACACATTGACGATAAGAATATCAACATTTTCACGCTCGCGCCTAAATTCTTTGATACGGCTTCTAGGATTCAATTGATTTATAACATCGACATTGGTGAAGCTGAAACTATTGCTTTAGCATTGCAGCTTAATAAGAAAGAAATTATAATAGATGAAATAGCTGCAAGAGAGGCAGCAAAGGCATTTGGGATAAAAACTATAGGCTCTCTAAGAGTGTTATTAATAGCTTACAGAGAAGGTTTAATTGACAAGGAAGAAATAAATAATTTTATAAATGAAATGGAAAATTCAAAATATAGGTTTAGCACTAAAGTTCTGCTTGAATTTTGGGATTTACTTGGTAAAATCAAGAAAAAATAGGTTTATGAATACTTTTAACCCTTTCCACACCCTTGGTTTTTCTAATATAATCAACAATTTCCTTTGGCACTAATTTCTGCCATTCTTTGCCCTTTATCATCATATCCCTTATCTTTGTGCTGTTGATTCCCTTAATTAGCCTGATTTTCCTGACTTTGGAATCATATTTTTTGAAGCACTTCAAAGTCCAGAGGTTGCCAGAATAAACAAATTCGTATCTTGGCAGGTTTTTCTTTATGTATTCTACCCATTTCCTGTCGTTGTACAAGTCAGGCACCGGATAAATCTCGTATTTTTTGATTTTGGCTTTTTTCAAAGCTGCCTCAATCATTTTTTTCCTTTCATTATAGCTGAAAGGGTTCTCCAGAGTGTCCTTTTCCCGAGAACTGCCAATTGCAATTATAACTTCATCAACTTCTTTCAGAACTTTCTGCACGTCAATTAAGTGGGCATTGTGAAATGGCTGGAATCTTCCTATGAAGAGGGCACGGTGCATATAAAGAATGTTTAATGAGTAGTATATAAAGGTTATTTTATATTAAATCAGCCCCTAAATTTATTAGTTATCGGCATTCTCCATTCCATGCCGTGAAATGAGCGCTCGGAAACTCTGATAAGCATTGCAGTTCTTCTCTTGTGCTCGTTTAGCCTAATTCTTTCAACAATATTTTTGACGATTTTTTTGTTAAAGCCTTTGTTTATTATTTCTTCTGGAGACAATTCTTCTTCAATGTACATTTTCAATATTTTGTCCAGAATTTCGTAAGAAGCGCCAAGCTCTTTCTCTGCTGTCTGCCCTATAATCAATTCTGCGCTTGGTTTTTTCTTTAATATAGATTTAGGAACTTTCAAATATGTTCCCATTTCGATAACTTCTGTTTTCCATAAATCCCCAATGACTAAAATGTCTGCTGCATTGTCGCCGTATTTTGTAGTGTAGCCAAGCGCTATTTCGGATTTGTCTGATGTGCCTATAACTAATGCGTTGTTTAAATTTGCAAAATAATAAAGAAGCGTCATTCTGGCTCTTGCTTTAACGTTTGCAATTGCGTAAATGTTTTTTTGGAATTTTAATTGTTTGTTTATGGCATTGAAATAATCAACAGCATTGTTAATTGCAATAATATGGTGATGTATTCTCAATTTATTAATAATTAATTTTGCATCTTCTATGCTTTGCCTTGATGTCGTGCCCAAATCCGGCATCAAAAGCGCAGTGACATTTCTGCTTCCAAGTGCTCTTACAACTAAATAACATGCAACAGAGCTGTCAATTCCCCCACTCAAGCCAATAACTGCCTTTTGGAAATCATTTTTTTTGAAATAATCCCTAATTCCAAGAATCAATGCATTGTAGATTTCTTTTGTGTTCATTTTACATCAACAATCAAAATATCTTCATCAAAATCCCTGCATTTGTTTACAATTTTTCCATCTTTAAAGTACATGCTGTGCCCGTAAAACACAATCCCGTCTTGCCCGCCAACTTGATTTACATAAATTATTGGCACTTTATTTTCTTCCCATCTTTGCCAGAGAACGTTCTCAATTGCCTCAATTTTTCCTTTCCTGTAAGGGGAAGCAGAAATATTTATTATCAAATCAGCGCTTCTGTTTTTTTGCTGCTTTGTTGTTTCTGGGAACCATATATCCTCACAGATGCTCAAGCCAATTGTTTTGTTTGAGTACTCAAAAACCGTTGCTTCATTGCCTTCCTTAAACCATCTTTTCTCGTCAAAAATTGTGTAATTAGGCAGGCATATCTTATGATGGATTTCAACAATCTGCTGGTTTCTGATAATGGCAGCACTATTGTAGATGTCCTCATTGAATTTTTCTATAAAGCCGACAATTGCAGTTTTATTTTTTGTATTATTTATTATTCTTTTTAATGCAATAATGTTCTGTTCAATGAAATTTTTTCTTAGTAACAAATCCTGCGGGCTGTAGCCGGTTACAGAAAGCTCCGGAAAAACAACAAGGTCTGCCTTAGTTTTTTTGATTATTGATACTATTTTTTGGGTTCATAATATGTTGATTTTTTAGCTGTTTAAAAATGTTTTTAACAAAAACTTTATAAATAAAATAATTATCCTTTTTTTATGGATGTCGCAATTCTTTACTCTGGTGGAAAGGACAGCACTTTTGCAGTTCAGCATGCAAAAGACAGGGGCTGGGACATTAAGTACTTGATTTCTGTAAAGCCAACAAGAAAGGACTGCTTTTTGTTTCACTATGCAACCGTTGAACTGACAAAAGATTTAGCCAAGATGCTTGGAATTCCACATTTCTATGTGAAATGCAGGGTTGCAAACCCTGAAAAAGAAGCAGAGATTGTAAAGGATATCGTAGCAAAGAACCAGAAAAAGATGAGAATTGATGCTGTTGTTCTTGGCGGAGTTGGATTGCAGGAAACTCAATTAAGAAGCATACAAAAGGCATTGATGCCATTAAAGGTTGATGCTTTCGCAAGCCATGCTGGTGAAGACCATGACTTGGTAATGGAAGAAATGCTTAAGAATGGTTATGAAATCTTGATAACGCAAATTGCATCTGACGGCTTGAAAGATTGGCTTGGAAAGAGAATTACAATTGAGAATTTTTCGCAATTGAAAAGAGATTCTTTAAGGTATGGTTTTCATATCGGATTTGAAGGTGGCTATGCAGACACTTTAGTTACTGATTGTCCTTTGTTTTCTAAAAGATTAGTTATAGAGGACATGTCAATAATCTACGAAGATGATTACTGCGGGCATGTTGAAATAAACAAGTACAGAATGGAAGACAAGCTTGCAAGAGAGGCAAAAAGAGCTAAAAGGAAAAGCGTTTTTGCAGGATTTTTGAGATAAAGATTTTTAATGTAACTGCTTATTCTTAAATTTCTTCCCAAGCGACAAAGCGCCAGGCCCATTAACTAGAAGAATAACCAACACAGCCAAAATCAACAAAACAAACTCATATCCATAAGCTGGTGGTGATATAAAAAATCCCTGCTTGAGATGCACTTTAAATAATGCAACCAGCATTTCAATGATTAAAACTACAGAAGTCCATCTTGTCAGCAAGCCAGATATTAGTAACAATCCACCAACAAATTCAGCAAATGCAACAAGAACTGCAGCCTGATTTGCCAATGGAATTCCAACTGCTGCAAAAAACTGCGCAATGCCTGGCAAAGCGCCTTTCACAAAAAGCTTTGCATAGCCGTGATAAATGAAAATAACTCCAAGAACCACCCTCAATAAAAATAAACTCCATTGGCTTAAATTGTTTTTGTTTTTTGGCATTTTATAAAATCAATATCATCAATATTAGCACTGATGCAATCGTTGAAACAATGCAGTACTCGCACCATTTCTTCAAAATGAATGCCTGCACAGCAGTTAAGTACAATGAAAACAAAACACTGCCGATGCTCGCAATTACTATTGGATAGTAGAATATATCTACTTTAAAAATATTTCGATTTATAAGGATGGAAATTCCATAAACAAATATCAAGACATAATACAGCATTCCAGGCACTGTATTCTCGATGCCAAATGTCTTTCCATACTTGCTCTTGACAACTGCGTCGCAGTCCTGCCCGATTACGCAATGCATCGGCTTGCCATATTTTTTGGAGTAATAAATGTAGAATGAAACCAAAAATCCAATCAATGATAAAATTATTAAGTAAATGTGCTTCATTTTATATGACTGATTATTCGTTTAGCATCAATCATTGATTTTGTAATATAATCGGCAGATGAAAAATCTTCGTTTTTGGTGTATTTGTTTGGAATTGCAATACATTTAATTTTTGCTCTTTTCGCAGCTATAATACCGTTTCGACTGTCTTCAATTACTATCAATTCATCTTTCTTTAAGCCAAGTTTTCTTTTAGTGAATAAAAGTATGTCTGGGTTTGGCTTTGATTTAACAACATCTTCTGAAGAAACAACTACACTGAAAAATTTTTCTATCTTTAAATTTTTTAATATTTTCTTAATAATTTGTCTACGAGAAGAAGAGGCTACTGCCAGTTTTTTTAATGAGCTTAATTCTTTGATTAACTTAACTGCACCTGGAATTTGTTTGATTTTATAAATCATGCCCATTAAAATAGAATCCCTTTCTTTAATTAATTTATTTAGGGGGGTTTTCATATTATATTTCCTCTTAAGATTTTTCAAGTTTTCTTTGGTAGATTTTCCATATGTGGATTTTATATCATTTTTTGTTAATTTTAGTTTATATTTTCTAAATAGTTGAATAAAGGCTTTATTATGAACACCAAGAGAATCTGCAATAACACCATCCATATCAAATATAACCCCCTTAATCATTTTTTCATCTTAGAGCTTTTATACAGATTTGGCATATAGGAGTTTATTCTTATAACCTCTGCTTTTAAGCCTCTTTTGTTTAATTCTTCTTCCAACTCCTGCTTTTGAACATTTTGGTCATAACCCAAACAGATAACATCTGGCTTTATTTCTTCAATTATATTAAAAATATTACCTAGATGCCCTAATACAGCTTCATCGACAATCTTGAGCATTCTTACCTGCTCTAACCTTCCCTTTTCATTATGCACTGGCTTTTTCCCCTTAAAAGTTTCAGAAGTATCATCTCTTGCAACAACAACAATTAGCTTGTCACCATATTTCTTTGCTTCAGATAAATAGTACAAATGCCCTGGATGGATTATGTCAAAAGTCCCTGCGCACATTACTTTTTTCATAGGGCAGAGTATTCAAAAGAAGTTTAAAAAGATTTGGTATGAAATTTCAATTAAAATATTTTTCAAAAACAATAATAAAAATTTCAAACAACGTCGCTTCCCAATATCAGCAAGCAAGATATGGGAACCCAGCTCAGGAAAGTTTGCCTGAAATTATTAAATAGATAGGCGCCGAGGAGGAGCACAAAGGAATGCAACCTCTATAGTTGAATGCCGAGGCGCGTAACTAATGTCGCCGAAGGCGACGGATTGAAATATAACTAATCAACAAATAAAAAATTCAAATGTCAAAATACAAGTGATATTCCCACGGGTGCGGCCTTAGCCTTACAGGATCAACTTCTTTTGTTCTTTTATAGTCAATCCACGTGTCAATCATATCCTGAGTGAATACATTGCCTGCAAGCAAGAACTTATGGTCCTCTTCGAGTGCATTCAAAGATTCTCCCAGCGAGCTTGGCACACTCTTGATTGCTGTTGCCTCTTCCTTGGTTAGATGATAAATGTCCTTGTCCAATGGCTCGCCTGGATCAACTTTTCTTTTTATGCCGTCAAGTCCTGCCATCAGCATCGCTGCAAACGCAAGGTAAACATTGCTACTTGGATCCGGAGTCCTGAACTCTATCCTTTTTGCCTTGTCGCTTGTGTGGTATATGGGAATCCTTACTGCAGCGCTCCTGTTTCTTTTTGAATAAACTAAATTGACAGGCGCCTCGAATCCAGGCACAAGGCGTTTGTAAGAGTTTGTTGTTGGTGCAATCAAGCCACATAATGCAGACGCATGCTCCAGCAATCCGCCAATGTAGTATTTTGCTGTATCGCTTAATAAAGCATAGCCATCCTTGTCATAAAATAAATTTTTGCCCTGCTTCCACAAGCTTTGATGTACATGCATTCCAGAGCCATTGTCGTTAAATAAAGGCTTTGGCATGAAAGTTGCGGTTTTGCCGTGCTTTCTTGCAATATTCTTTATTATGTACTTGTACATCATAGTCTGGTCTGCCATTCTTACAAGCGAGGAATAGCCCATGTCGATCTCGCATTGCCCTGCTGTGGCAACTTCGTGATGATGGCACTCCACTCCAATTCCCGATTTTATCATTGTCTCGACAATCTCGTTCCTTATGTTCTGCAAGGAATCTGTCGGTGGAACAGGAAAATAACCTTCCTTGAATTTTGGCTTGTATCCAAGATTAGGGCTTCCATTCTCTGTCCCTGTATTCCAACTTCCTTCAGAAGAGTCAATGTAGTAATAGCCAAAATTTTCTTTTTGGTCGTACCTTATGCTGTCAAATATGAAGAACTCAAGCTCAGGCCCATAGTAGGCAACATCCGCAATTCCTGTCTCTTTAAGGTAGGACTCTGCCTTCTGCGCAATATATCTTGGGTCTCTGGTAAACAATTCGCCTGTTTCAGGATCTTTGACATTGCCAATAATGCTAACTGTTGAGTCAGAAAAAGGGTCTGTAAAGCCAGTTTTCAAGTCAGGCACAAAGAGCATGTCGCTTTCATGAATATCCTTGAAGCCCCTTATGGAGCTGCCGTCAAATCCAAATCCAGTTGAAATCGCGCTTTCATTAAGCTCTGTTATCGGCACTGTAAAGTGCTGCCATAAGCCCGGCATGTCGGTAAATTTCAAGTCCACAAATTTGACTCTTTCCAAATCCCTCTTTAAGCTCTCAACAAACTCCGTCTTAACGGTTCTTGACGGCTCTTTTTTAATCAATTCCAGAATTTCTGTTGTGCTCATGGTTTCACCCCGCTTTTTTAGTTTTATTAGTTCGCCTACCTATCAATTCTAAATGTCATTTAGAATTAGGATTATGTAGTTTTTGTAGCTATTTATATATTTATTCCAGATTTTATTAAACAAAAATACATTAAAAACCGATAATTTTAAATATTTGTTTAGAAATATTGTTTTATGTTATATCAAAATAAACAAATGTTGGGGTTTTGATTGATAAAATGCAGTTGGAAGAGAAAGATAGGAAGATATTGGATATCCTGGTTGATAACTCAAGACTTTCAATGAGGCAGATAGCCAAGAAGGCAAATGTTTCTGCTGCTACTGTAATGCACCACATAAAGAAGCTCGAGCAGGAAGGTTTAATCAAGAAATATACTGCAAAGCTTGACTACGAAAAGGTTGGCTATGATGTTGAGGTTATGATTGAAATCAGAATTTCAAAGGGCAAGCTTTTTGAGGTTGAGAGGAAGATTGCCTCGCACCCAAATGTTTTTGCGGTTTATGATGTCACAGGCGCGTTTGACTCTGTTGTGCTGGCAAGATTCCCCACAAGAAGGCAGATGGACAATTTTTTGAAGAAACTGCAGACATACGAGTTTGTCGAGAGGACAGAAACAAAGCTGATTCTTAATACAATTAAGGAAGAGAATATAGGAATGGGAGGGTTATAAGTGGGGCTGCTGAGATTCGAACTCAGGTCGGACCCATACCAGAGCATAAGCTGCCCCAAGGGCCAATGATACCAAGCTACACCACAGCCCCGACAAAAGTATAAGACAAAGTGTTTATTTAAAGAATTTGCTTTTTATCAAGAGATAAGAGCCGACAAAAACAAAAATCTCGATAAAAACAATTAAAATTCCAGAATTTTTTTGATATTGTTCTTTAATAGCCTGTCCGGTAATTCCAGAGGTTTGTGTTTTTTGTGTTACCCTACTTATTGTTTTTCTGGCATATTCTATCTGCTTAATCACATTTACCAACCCAGATTCAAAAATTTCACATTGCTGTGTTTCTGACGGTTTGTTTGCAGGAAAAGCGCATTGGCTTATATCAGAGCATTTCCTGTTTTGAAAGCCATCAACGCATCCTGTCCATTGAGTACATTGCCAATCAGAAGCGCAGAAAATGCCGCCTCCGCCGCCTGAACTTGAAGTGCCAGATGATGTTGTAGTGCTAGTTGATTCTGACAACGGCTTTGCATAGCTTATTTGCATAATTCCAGAATGCTTCAATCCCTCAATTTTATATTTATTGGAGGTTGAATTATAAGTGCATGTATAAGGATTTTGGGCTGTGCCATCGCATTCTATCTTGAATTCATTGTTTGAATTGCAATTGTCGCTGATATCATTTATGGACAAGATTTCCTCTTCCTTGATGCACAGCCCGTTGATTGAAGCATTAACCTTGTCAACATACAATGTTTTCGTAACGCCCTCGGGCATTTTGAGTCCTTTGGCAAACAAAGAGCCAGTAGCGTTTATTCCTTGCTTGTTTATAGTTATGTTTGTTAAGTTTAGCTTGTATCTGGAAAAATTGAAGTCAAAATCCGCTATTGTAAAATTCCCATCCATAAACCTCACGTTCATCTTGCCGTTGAACCTCTTTGAAAGGTTTCTTGAATTGCCTATAAGTATGCCCAGGTTCAATGTGCTTGTATTGACATGGCTTTCATTGCCTATAAGCTCGTCAATATCATCGTCTATTCCATCATTGTCAGTGTCTTTTTCTTGTAAGTCAAGAACTGTCACTATAAAAATTTTTGAGTCATTAAGATAGCCGTCAGATGCAGTTGCCATCAAAAAATATTTTCCGCTGTCGGTAACTGTCGTGTTCCACTGGAATTTGTTGGATTCGTTGGAAAATTTGGAAAGATTTATTGAAAAAGACAGATTGTCGCCATTAGGGTCAACAGCAGATAAGTTTATTGAAATCTTGTCTGTTTCATTTAATGTCAAGTTGTTTACGGATGACAAAATGGGGTGCTTATTCAACTTGATTGAGGCTTTTTCTGCGTTGTTGCTTTCATTCAATTCCTCGACAAAATCATTCAAGTCAGCAATGGCATTTATCTCAAAGTCCGAAAAGTCAGTAAAATTAAACTGGTATAAAATTTGCGAATTTGGCGCAAGGGCGCTTGATTTGTTGCTTATGGAAAGCGTTTTATTGTCGAATATGTCGGCAAAAACATCAAAAGCATGCTTGTACCCTATATTTTTTATTGTTATATTTATCGTTACATTTCCTATTCCGTAGCGGTGTAAACTGGATGCCGATATATTCACTTTCAAGTCAGGCAAATCCGGCTTGTCAAAATCATTAAAATTATAGCTTGAAGTCGTGTAAGCGTTTTTTATTCCATCAACAAGTGCTATGCTGTCATAAAGCTCCACGGATTTTAACATGTAGGGGCCATTAATCTTTTTGTCATATATCTTCGAGCCATTAATTTTGACTGGCACAATATTTTTCCCAACGTTCAAATAAATTGATAAATTCTTTATTTCAACCAAATTGTCAAATAAGTCATACAAAGAGATTGCAAGCGTATAATCATCAGTTTTTAAAATCTGTGTGCTTGTATTTATCTCCAAGAAATCAAATTTGCCATTATTATCGGTGTCGGTTCCGTTGTCAGTAAAATTATAAATGTAAGAAGTCACACCAAAATCCTTGAAATCGTAAAATGCAGTTGTAAAATTTGTTTTTATTGTCTTTGTCCCTATCTTAATTGAAGATATGTTAAAATTGCCGATATAATGCGTATTTTTAATTGTTTCATTGTCAAAGTTAAAAATTAAATAATTGATTCCGACTTTGTATTTTTTGCTTGCCTTTGAGAAAATTATTGAATTGCTATAAGATAAAAACAAGGTAGTTACATGTGTCTTGTTATCCGGCGAATTTGCAGATACATTTACCCTCAAGGTTTTGTTTATTCTTGAGTCATTGACGGCAAGTATCCTAAAGCCCTCCTCGTAATTTGAGTAAAAATTCGTCAAAATTTTGTCTTTCCGGTATTTCAGGCTGCGGCTTGCATTGTAGATTTTGATTGAATAGTTAAACTGGTTTTGGTCAAGGAGGTGGGAGCTGAAAGTGATGTTAATTTTATTTATCCCGAAGCTTAATGTTTTGTTTGTTTCATTGACTGATGTGCTGTCCTTATCAAACAAATTAATTACAAAAACAAAAGTGCCTGCTGTATTGTTTGTTGTAAGTTCAAAAACAAGTGTGTCATTAGCTTCATTATTATCCTTATCAACCATAAAATCTGTGTGGTTTGTGACATTCATCTGTGCTGTAGTGGTAGAAAAAGTGTACCTTGATATCAGTTCTTTTATTGAGATGGAAAAAGCTAGGGGTATCGTAACTATGAAAATCCAAAAAACTACCACCCCTTTATGCATAAATGCAAATCAATCAGCATAATTATAAAAAATTTTCCTTTATCTCGACAGCAACCAACACTTTTATATACTGCAAAACCTTTTCTCGTCTATATGGCTGAGACAATCCAGTTCTTTCCATTGGATGCTGCTTACAAGGTGGCAGGAGGAAAGGCAGTAATAAACCTGTACGGAAAAACAGCAGATGGCACACAGATTTGCGTGCTTGACGAAAGCTTTGCGCCTTATTTTTATGTGATTCCAAAAGACAGCATTAACATAAGCGAGAAGCTGGAAAAGCTCAGAATAGAAGAAGAAAATGAGGTTTCTTTTGTTATAAGAACAGAATCCGTAATAAAGAAATTCTTGGGAAAAGAGGTTTTTGCCATAAAGGTTTATACAAACCTTCCAAGCAGCGTGCCAAAAATAAGGGAAATTGTAAAGGACTGGGGCATTGTAAACTCAACACATGAGTATGACATACCTTTTGTCAGGCGGTACTTGATTGACAGAGGCATAACCCCCCTTGTTCTGCATCAAGCCATAGGCGAGTTTGCAAGCCAGAAGTCAAGAGTGCCTGTTCTCAAGGCAGAAAACATAGGGCAGGTTAGTACCGACACGCTTCACAATCCAAGAGTGCTTGCATTCGACATCGAGACGTACAGCCCGTTTGACTTCTCGATTGACGCTGAGAAAAACCCAATCATAATGCTTTCCTTCTATGGGGAGAATTTCAAAAAGGTTTTTGTATGGAAAAAATTCAGCACAAATCTAGACTACATAGAGTTTGTAGAAAACGAATCTGAACTGATTGAAAAATTCAAGGAAACAATCGAAAGCTACAAGCCCGACATTCTGACTGGATACTTCTCCGACGGCTTTGACCTGCCCTACATAAAGACAAGGGCTGACAAGCACAATATCAAGCTCGACATTGGCTGGGATTATTCTGAAATTAAGGTAAAGAGCGCAAGGGAATCTGCTGTTTCAGTAAATGGCATAACACATCTTGACATCTTCAAATTCATCAAGAAGGTCATCGGCGGCACTTTGGAGACATATTCTTATGACCTGAATGCAGTTGCCTCAGAGCTTCTTGACGAGAAAAAGCACGATGTCTCTTTGGCAGAGCTGCCGGACATATGGGACAACAGCCATGACAATCTTGAAAAGTATTGCGAATACAACCTGAATGACTCAATCCTGACATATAACTTGTCTGTCAAGATGCTCCCCACATTGATAGAGATGGTAAAGATAGTCGGCATTCCAATCTACGATGTCAACAGGATGGGCTTCTCCCAGCTTGTGGAGTGGTACATGATAAGGCAGGCTCCCCAATTCAATGAGATTGCGCCAAACAAGCCAAGCCATGATGAAGTGCAGCAGAGAAGAGCAAGCACATACCAAGGAGCTTTTGTCTACGAGCCGAAGCCCGGCTTATACAAGGATATTGCTGTTTTTGACTTCAGGAGCTTGTACCCCACGATATTAAGCTCGCACAACATAGGGCCTGACACCATAAATTGCGCATGCTGTGAAAACATTGCAAAAATCACTCCAATAGATGAAAATGAAAGGCACTGGTTCTGCACGAAAAGGAAGGGCTTCATTCCCATATTGCTGGAAGACATAATCACCAGAAGAATGCGAATAAAGGAGATAATAAAGGAAGAACAAGATGAGAAATTTGCATTCCTTGACGCAAGGCAGAACAGCCTGAAGCTGCTGGCAAATTCCTACTATGGCTATTTGGGATTTTTTGGAGCAAGGTGGTACTCGATTGAATGCGCAAGAAGCATAACAGCATGGGGAAGACATTACATCCACAAAGTGATAGACAAAGCTCAAAAAGAAGGGTTTTTTGTTCTGTATAGCGACACAGATTCTGTTTTTTTGACGCTTGACGGCAAGTCCAAGAAAAGCGCGGTAGAATTCGCTGAATCGGTAAACAGCGAGCTGCCCGGCTTAATGGAGCTCGAGTATGAAGGGTTTTATCCTGCAGGAATTTTTGTTTCCGCAAAGATGAGCCCTGCAGGAGCGAAGAAAAAATATGCTATGCTGTCAGAGCTTGGAACATTGAAAATAAGGGGCTTTGAAACAGTAAGAAGAAACTGGTCTTTGATTGCAAAGGATGCCCAAGAAGAGGTTTTGGACATAGTTTTAAGGGAGCATGACACGAAAAAGGCACTGGAATATGTAAAGAGTGTCATCAATGACTTGAAAAACAAGAGGATACCAATGGAGAAGGTAGTGATACACACACAGCTCCAGAAAGAGATACTCGACTATGCTGCAAAAGGCCCTCATGTTGCTGTTGCCCAGCGATTGATAAACAAGGGCAAGCCGATTGGCCCAGGCTCGATCATAAAGTATGTAGTAACTCAAGGGAATGACATAATAAGGAACCGCTCCAAGCTGCCTGAAGAAATCAAGGAAGGGGAGTACGACGCTGACTACTACATAAACAACCAAGTGGTGCCAGCAGTTGAAAGGATATTTAATGTTCTCGGCTACACAAAAGAGGATTTGCTCGAGATAAAGGAGCAGACAAAGCTGGAAGGGTTTTTCTAGATAGTTACTATTAAGTGATTAAAAAAGAAAGATTTAAAATATGATATATGTTCTTCAAAAAATAATGGGTAATCTAGAAACTTTATTGTTTAGCTTAAAAATTACTGATAGAATAGATAGCGGTGATTTTGGTAGATTACAACCAGTAGTAAGGGCGTCTACTGAGATTGAAGGCTTAGTCGCTTCTTTGCCAAGCGACAGCAGATTAACTTCTTATTTAGATTTCTACAATGGGTACCTAGACGGACTTCAAGGAATTTCTGGCACCAGTGAAGCAAATACTTTCAAGGCTAAAGGCAGGTATAGTGGTCTTACAAAAAGAGACAATATTTTATCCCAAAAAAAAGCAGAAGATGACGAATCCCCTGCTAGAGGCATTTATGATGAATCGTTGAGCAGGTACATTAGAGTAGCAACCGCAGTAAAAAGGGAACTTGAATTATTGGTAGAAGCAAAACAAAATCCTTACGGATTTTTAATGCAGTGGATTGAGGAAAACAACAAAGGATTTGTCCATATATCTAATGCACTCAAAGCCGTGCTATCTCATTATTGGTACTTAACTACAGAACTACTACACAAACCTTTAAGCGAAGATGGCATAACCCAGCTAGAAAAACGTCCCGACAGTTTGGACAAAGGCGTCAAGCTTGGAATATTTTATTTATTTAATCGCCAGCCGATGAGGGCTCACATACATTTAACTACTGCATTTCAAATGGCTGTTAGGCGGGAACTAAAAGAAGCGTTAAGGCATGTTTATGACAGTATTCTTGCCGCTTACTCCATTGTAAACCCTGCTTCCGAAAGAATAAAACTTGCTAAGGAATTTTGAATTTTAAGTCCAATCATTCGTGTAAACTCTTAAATTAGTCCTCATTAAAACCGCAACCTTTATATACTCCTATATTATTTAATCTTATTTAATCTTATGGATAGAAAGGAAGAATTTGTAAGGTACATAAGGAAAACAGGCACCAGCTTGGGGGTAAACATACCCCTTGAAGTGATTAAAATTCTCAACCTGAAAGAAAACGAGATAGTCAGGGTCACAATAGAAAAGGCAAAAAAAGATGGTAGGAAATGATGTTAAAAATTATATTGACGGATTAAAAGTCAAAGAAGAGAAAGAATTGGATTTGTATTCAATAAGGGAAGAACTGCTCGACTTAAGCAAATCCTCGCACATTTTTGATGATTTTGAAAAAGAGGCAAGGCACGTAAGCAAGGAGCATCTTGAGCAAATCCATGATTTGGGCTTGTTGATGCGTATGAGGAATCTTGCCTCGCAGATAAATCACAAGAAGCGCATAAATGACAGGCTACATACGCTTCACTTCAATTTGAATATTTTAAAAAATGCAGCTGATGTTTCTGCTGTTAAAGCTGCGCTTAATGTATTCTTGTACAGCGATGAAACCGATATCAGCATCATGGTGGGCGAATTGAATGACTTCAAGGCAAAGCTGGAGGAATTTAAAACATATCATTCAAAATTATCTCCAAAAGGATTGGACATCAAGCTGGAAATCGAGGAAAAGTACAGCAAGCACATTGAAAAGCTGCATTCGGCCCATCAAAGGCAGAAAAATGCCTTTATATCGTTGGCAAGGTTATTTTTAAAAACAACCAAAAAGCATATTAAAAATCTACAAAAATTTAAAAACAAAAGTTAGATTCTTGTTATAAATTTGGATAATATATTAAATCAAAAATCAACAATAAAAATATTTCAAACAAAAACATTGATAAAAATACTTCAATCCCGAGAGCGACTTTGTGATTTCACAAGGTTAAGAAAGTAATCCGCTTTTAATGTTTAATACGATAAATTTGCGCCGAGGAGGAGCACGAAGGAATGCAACCTCCACATCTGAATGCCGAGGCGCCAAGATAGTGTCGTGCGAAGCACGACGGATTGAAACTTTTAAAAATTAAGAAATTCATTGAAAATGATGCCAAACTACGAAGCCACAAAACTTGAGCCGGAAGTGCTTGAGTTCTGGAAGAGAAACAGAATTTATGAGAAGGCAAAGGAAAAAAACAAGGGCAAGCAGAAGTTCTACTTCTTAGACGGACCGCCATATACTTCAGGAAGAGTCCATCTTGGCACTGCATGGAATAAGGCGTTGAAAGACAGCGTGCTGAGATACAAGAGAATGAGGGGGTTTGATGTCTGGGACAGAGCAGGATATGACATGCACGGCATGCCGACAGAGCAGGCTGTTGAAAAAAAGCTTGGCTTGAAGCACAAGGATGAAATCCCGGTATTTGGCATAGCCAATTTTGTCAATGAGTGCAGGGAATTTGCGATAGCAAACATGATTGCAATGAACAATGATTTCAGAAAGATTGGGGTTTGGATGGATTTTGACAATGCATACCAATCAATTCAAAATACATTTATGGAAGGAGAATGGTGGCTGATAAAAAAGGCATATGAAAACAAAAGATTGTATGAAGGCGAAAAGACAATGCACTGGTGCGCAAGCTGCTCAACGTCATTGGCAAAGCATGAACTTGAGTATGAGCAGGTAACCGACCCTTCAATTTATGTAAAATTTCCAGTCAAAGGCAGGGAAAATGAGTTCCTTATAATATGGACGACAACCCCATGGACAATCCCCTTTAATCTTGGCGTAATGGCCCATCCAAACATCGACTATGCAAAGGCAAAAGTTGAAGATGAAGTGTGGATTGTTGCAAAAGAGCTTGCAGAAAGCTTCATAAGGGGCATCGCAAATAAGGAGTTCAAGATATTGGAGGAATTTAAAGGAAATAAGCTTCTCGGCTTGGAATACGTTCATCCATTTGAGAATGAAATTCACCAATTCAAGGGGATGAAGAAAAAGCATCCTAAAGTCCATACAGTTGTACTGAGCGAGGAATATGTTGATGTTAGTCAAGGAAGTGGCTTGGTGCACATGGCTCCTGGCTGCGGCCCAGAGGATTATGAAATAGGCCACAGAAACGGAATCCCTCCCTTTAACACATTGACGGAAAGGGGCGTATTTGACGAGACAAGCAGCGTATTTGCAGGATTGGCTGCTAAAAAGGACGACAAGCAGATTACTGAAAAGATAAGGGAAAAGGGATTTCTTGTTGCAGAAACAAAACTCGAGCACGACTATGCGCATTGCTGGAGATGCAAAAACCCTGTCATTTACAGGACAACAACTCAATGGTTCTTCAGGATAGAGGACTTGAAGGACAGGATGAGGGAGATTAACAGAAGCATAAAATGGGTGCCTGATTTTGCCGGCTCAAAAAGCTTTGACAACTGGCTTGCAAATCTGAGGGATAACGGAATAACAAGGCAAAGATACTGGGGCACTCCATTGCCGATATGGAAATGCAGTCGATGCGACGATTTTGTTGTTGTCGGTTCAATCGATGAATTGAAAAAGCTTGCAGGCAGGATTCCTGATGACTTGCACAAGCCGTGGATTGATGAGGTAAAAATAAAATGCAAGTGCAATGGGTTAAAAGAAAGGATTCCTGACATATTGGATGTATGGCTAGATGCAGGCTCTGCATCATGGAACTGCCTGGATTTCCCAAAAAGAAATGACTTGTTTGACAAGTTGTATCCTGCTGATTTCATACTTGAGGGCATAGACCAGATTAGGGGCTGGTTCAATCTTCTTTTTGTCGCTTCAATGATAGCAATGAACAACGAGTCTTTCAGGGCAGTTTACATGCATGGTTTCATTAATGATGCACAGGGAAGAAAAATGAGCAAGTCTCTTGGAAACTACATTTTGCCGCAGGAAGTAATAATGGAGTACGGAGCAGACACTTTGAGGTATTACATGATAGGAGGCACATCTCCGGGAGTTGACATCAACTACAATTTTGACGACATGAAGGTAAAGCACAGGAACTTGATGGTGCTGTGGAATCTGCACAAATACGTTATAGAGATGGCTACAAATTTAAATGTAAATCCAGACGAACTAAGCTTGGAAAAATATGAAAATGATATTGAGGAACGCTATATACTATCAAAAGTGAATTCAACAATCAGAAAAGTAACCGAAATGTTTGAGGGGTACAGATTAAACGAGATTTCTTGGGCTGTTGAAGAGTTATTTTTAGAGCTGAGCAGAACCTATATACAATTGACACGAGACAAGGCATCAATGGGAAGCGAAGAGGAAAAAAGGGTGGTGCTTTATACGATTTATAATGTCTTGCTTGGAACTTTAAAATTGTTCGCGCCCATTGCGCCTTTTGTAACAGAAAGAATATACCAAAATCTAAGGCACGAATTCAAGATTAAAGAAGAGAGCATTCACTTGTTTAGCTGGCCAAAGTATGACGAAGAAGCAATTGAGAAAGAGCTTGAAGATTCAATGCTTGTAATTTCTGACATTGTGCAGAGCGCCCTTGCCATAAGGGAAAAAATACAAATGGGAGTAAGATGGCCTTTAAAAGAGCTTGTTGTTGCTGTTAAAGACAATAATATAATGGGTGCTGTTGAAAAATTGAAGGATGTCATAAAGAAACAAGTAAATGTAAAAGATGTTAGCGTTGTTGAATCATTACCTAATGTTAAGGTAAGGCTAAAGGCAGATTACTCACAGATGGGTCCTGATTTCGGCGACAAAGCCGCAAAAATAATTGCGCAGCTTACAATCGACAGCCCGGAAACTGTGTTGAAGCACATCCAAGAAAAAGGAAAATACTCTATGAAGATAGATGGTGAAGTTTTCAACATAGTGAAAGAGCATTTGATAGTGACAAGAGAAGTGCCTTTGCCTTATGTAGAGGGAACATTCAAGCAGGGATTTGTTTACATTAACAGGGAAATGACTGACGAGCTTGAGGCAGAGGGCTTTGCAAGGGAAATGATGAGAAGGGTGCAGGCGTTGAGGAAAAAAGCCGGACTGCAGAAGTCCGATAATATATCGTTATTTATAAAAACTGATAATGAATTGAAAGAGATGCTAAAAGAATGGAATTTGGTGATAAAGGAAAAGGTCGGCGCATCTCAGTTCAGGATTTCAGAGCTTGAGCCGAGCAGGAAGCACGAGCATGTAAGCAGGGAAAAGGTTAAGAACAAGGAGTTTGAGATACATTTGGAGAGGGTTTGAGTATTTCATAGTAATAAAAAGAGAAAAATTTTAAAACCGAATTATTCTACCCAAATTTAGTATGGTAAATCTTGTTGAAATTTTAAGAATATGGCGCAAACAAAGGAGTTTTGATTATACCCTAAAAGAAGTTGTAAACCAAATACCAGAAGAACTATCTCAATGGGCTGCTTGGAATATTGGAGAGGGATTGCGATTGGAGAGAGATGGAAATATTGGTGCGGCAATATATTACTTTAAGAGAGCCGTTGAATTGAACCCAACAGGGATACAAGAAATGTTCTATCTCGGTAGGGCGTATGCTAAATCTGATCTTGTTGATGAAGCTATCAACTGGTTAGAAAGGACTACTAAGGAACCAGAAGAAAGACTGAAAGGATTTGTTTCTTTCAAACCTGAAATAGGAAAGGTGTATCTCTTATTGGGCGATTTATTGCATCAGCAGGGAAGATACCACGAGGCAGCTATTGCGTATGACAAACATCCAGAATTGGAAACTATAGCACTTAAAGGGCAAGCTTTCAGGGATGCTTTTAATGAAATGGTAAGACAGGAAGCTATTAAACAAGGATTATTGGATAATGAAAATGACCGATAAACAAAAAATTTATAAGTTCGGGAGAGACTTTGACAGCATTATAAAGTGATAACGATTCGAAAAATTTAAATACTTTAACTCAAAACATAAAATAAGGTGGATATTTTGGGTCAAGGATTTGGTTTATTAGAAGCAGAGCTTCAAAAACATAGGGATTTACTTGGTGTAGCAACAAAAAAGCAGGAAGCAGTACTAAAAACAATTCAACATCATGTTACTGATAGGGATTTTACAAGTGCAGCTCGATTATATACTCGAGTATTTGGTTATTCTGAAAGAGATGCATATAGGCAGGTAGCTAGCACTTTTTCTCAGTTGTGGACGTATCCATTTCATCCAAGAGTAGATGATAATCTTAAGGGTCTCTTACGACAAGGAGGATTTAGTGAAGAGGAAATTAAAGATGTATATATGACAAGAGTTTCTAATCTTATTGAACGTGCTAGAAGCACCCCTCCTAGAGTAAATGGTACAAATGTCAGTAATCAAAGGGTAAGATATAATGATTTATTAGAAGCTTCCTATTTGTTAGAAGCCATAGGAGAAAGGGAAAGGGCTAGGCAGGTGGCTGCAGAAGGGATAGTTGCTAAACTTGACCATGAAGCTTTGGCTACAGCACAAAATTCAGTGCCAAGAGTGATATGGTCTCAAGTAATTAATCACGTGAAACAAAGATATAAGGTAGAATAATTTTAATTCTTAGTAATCCAGACAAACTTGTTTATCGAAAACTATTTATACCTCCAAAATTCTAATCTACTGGGTGATGTTATGCCAGACGCAAATCTTCTTGTAACGCATGACCCTTCCCGTGCCGGAAGCGCGAAGGAAGAGGTTGAGAAGCTAATGAAGGCTGTCAAGCAAAAGGCGAAGTTTCTGAAATCCGAAAATGAGGGGGTTTTCAAGCTGAGAGTTGGAAATGCCAGAAACATAGTCAAGAAATTGGCTAAGCTGAAAAGCAAGAAAGGGATGTTCGAGCATACATTCCACTGGGTTCCTATAGACAAGTGGATAGCGGCAAATGTAAAAGCAATGCAGAAAGAGATAAAAAAACTGCAAAAGGGAATCAAAAAAACCGAGAAATGGAAAATGGACCTGCAAAAGAGGCATTTCGGGCAGATGCATTCGACAGAGCTGATAATGAATCTCACAGAAGTTGTCGACAAGCCAAAGGTTGACTTGGAAAACCCTCAAAAAATAATTGAAGTTCAGATTATCGGCAAAAAAGCAGGATTGGCTTTGCTGAAGAAGGATGAGATTTTGAAATTATAAAGGAGGTGAAAAATGAAAAAAGCAATATTGCTAGTTATTTTTGTGGCTTTAAGCACATCAGCGTTTGCGGGTTTTGACGAATTCGGTTACAATTACCAAGCGCAGACATTTAATGGCAGATACTGCGATTTTGATAGGGTTCTTGGAGGAGCTTTCTGCGACGTGCATTTAAGCATGAAGTGGAGTTATGATTGGCTTAACCCTGAAAAGCAGAGGGGCTGCGATAGGAAAACCGGAGTTTGCTCAGGCATAAGCACAGGCTGGATCACAAACCATATGAGGGGAGAGTATATGCAGGATGAAAAAATCTGCAACTGGGAATGGTTTGTCAAAATAGTTTATATGCCAAGCCAAGCAAATTGTGTTGCAATCGGCGGCGTTCCTTTATGGGGAGCGTACTGCGAGATAGAAAGCATCTACAATGACCCATGTGGCGGTTTCCACGGTCCAGAAGTTTTAGTTAAGCCAGCTGGATTCGGGGCTTACAGCTAAATTTTTTGTTTTATAATTTTTTATTTTATTCAATCAAAACTTATATATACCCATTATTTCTTAAAACTTTTAATGGCAAAACAGAAAACAATTTCTAAAGACATTCCTCTTGCAGAAATCACTTTGAGAAGATACGAAAAGCCCGCAAACTTGAGTGAGAGGGAGCTTGTCAGGAAGCTTTGCCTCTCAATTGGCTTGTTGCAGCCAGGCGACTCAAGGGACGTTGTTGTAGATGTCCTTAATGTATTGATAAAGTCAAGGAAAGGGCAAAGGCAGTTAACCAGCGACGAAGTATGCAGCCTTGTAATTGAAGACAGGAGAAACCTTAAATTGCCGATGCTGGGAATCGCGTCTTCCAACATAAGAAGGCAGCTGAAAAGATTGAAGGACTCGCTTTTGGTGGAGAAAAGATTAAACGCTTATAGAATCGCTGAAAACAGCAATCTAATCGAAGTTTTCGAGGATAAAATAGAAAAGATTCTGCTTCCAAGCATCAGCTCAAGGATTAAGGACTACTTGAAGAGAATTGATGAATTATAAAGATTTAAATATTAATCCGGCCTATCTTTTTCTATGGACTTGCCGTGGGGAGAGGAAAGGACAAAGCAGTTTGTCACAAATGTTGGATTGATTACTAGCAACGGCCCGTACGGATGCGACATAATGGCGTGCGAGTGGACTCACCAAGTGTCTTACAGGCCGGGATTGATTGCGGTCTGCGTCAATTTCGGAGATGCAACCCACACAAATATAGCCAAGACAAAAGAATTTGGCGTTAATTTGTGTGCTTCTGACCAGAATGTTCTTTCAAGCATTTCAGGCGGCTATTCCGGCAAAATTTACAACAAGATTGAGGCATTAAAGGAGCTTGGCTTCAAATTCTTCAAGGCAAAAAAAATCGGTGCCATGATGGTTGAAGGCGCTGCAATGAATGCTGAATGCAGGCTTTTCAAGAAAATAAAGCTTGGCGACCACACAACTTTTGTAGGGGAAGTTATCGAGCTTTACCCTGTCAAAACAAAGGATGTACTTGTTTATCACGGACAGAAATACTGGAAAACTGGCGAGAACATCCCGAAGCCGCTGCAGGACGAACTGGAAAGGGTAAAAGGAATAGTCGAAAAACACAGGAGAAACTAGTAAAATATAGTCGGAAACGAAATATTTATATATCTGCTCAGTTTTTGCATTCGAGTAAGACGTGGGGTGTACATCGTCTTAATAAAGCAAAAAAACAGAGGAGGTTAGTCGAAAATGGCTGAAAAAGTAGCAAAAGTAGGTGTGAAGAAGCAAGCGGGCTACCTTTACTTCGTGGACAAGAGGGGAAATGTAGCCAGAGCCAAGATGTCAAGAGGCGGCAGGAAGAAAGGCAGAGCAAAAGTTGAAGTTGTCGCCAAAGTCGGTGTTAAGAAAAAATCAGGACATTTGTACTTCATCGACAAGCACGGAGACGTGTCTTGCGCCAAAATGGCTCGCGGCGGAAGAAAGAAAAGAAGAAGATAGATCGATTCTTTATTTTTTTTATTTTTGTTTTTCTATTATTAATAATCTCCTCAAAGAAGCTATAGCCACTTCAATTTGCTTCTTATTCGGCTCTTTTGTTGTTATTTTCTGAAGCCATAAGCCGGGCATTGAAATTAACCTGAACAAAAAGTTTTTTTGATGCTTATCGCTGATTTTCAAAATCTCGTATGAAATGCCTGCAATGATTGGTATCAACAAAATCCTGATTGGAACTAATATGCTTCTTCTTACCCAAGGATTTAAATTTAAAAAGTTTGGAAAATAAACAAAAATTATTGAAGGCAACAAAGAAAAAACAAGAATGCTTACAATTAAAACGATCAACAAAAATGATGTCCCGCATCTTGGATGCAATGTAGCGAATTTTTTAACATTATTAATACTTAATTCTTTTCCCTTTTCATAACAATGTATTGCCTTGTGCTCTGCTCCATGGTACTGAAACAATATTTTTACATCTTTCATAAATGAGATTGTAATGATATAAATCAGGAAAATCATAGTCCTTATAACACCATCAACTAAATTGAATAATAGGGGTTGTTTTTCTTCATAAAACCCTATTAGATTTGTCAAAAAATACGGCAATGCAATAAAAAATAATATTGTGAATGCAACTGAAATCAAGATAGCGAACAAAAAATCATTTTTTCCTATTTTTTCTTCTCTAGGTGCTGCTTGTTCTGCGGACCACATCAATGATTTAATGCCGATAGCAAGCATCTCAACAAGATTCACAAAACCTCTGACAAAAACCCATTTCAAGAAATTGTTTTTTCTCTTTGAAATTCTGCCTTTTTTTGTTATAATTTGTTTGTGTTTTCTGACTGCAACAACATAATTATTTTGTCCCCTAATCATCACACCTTCTATAACTGCCTGCCCTCCAACATTGATTTTTTTGTATGGCATTTGCATTTTGACTTTTGAGGCATTTTAAATAGTTATTGATTTCCGCAACCTTTATATGCCATCTTTAATTTGCTTTTAATATGAAATGTCCTTACTGCAATTATGAGGAAACACAGGTTATTGATACAAGGGAAACTGAAAACCTTGAAGCAACTAGGAGAAGAAGGGAGTGCCTGAAGTGCAACAAAAGGTTTACAACATATGAAAGGGTTGAAGAGGCAGAAATAATTGTTGTAAAAAAAGATGGGAAAAGGGAGCGCTTTGAAAGGCAGAAAGTCCTTAATGGAATCCTGAAAGCATGTGAAAAAAGGTCTATACCGCTGGAAAAAATAGAAAAACTCGTTGATGATTTGGAATCTGACTTGAGAAAAAGGGATTCTGTCGAAGTGGAAAGCAAGGTTATCGGAGAGCTTGTGATGAAAAAAATAAAGTCACTTGACAAAATCGCTTATATAAGGTTTGCTTCTGTCTACAAGGAATTTGAGGATTTGGAGAAATTTGAGGAGGAATTGGAAAAGTTGCAGAAAAAATGATTATAGGCTTAACCGGCAAAAACGCAGCAGGCAAGGGCGAAGTTGCTGCTTATCTCAAAACAAAAGGATTCATTTATTATTCTCTCTCTGATGTCTTAAGGGAAGAAGCAACAAAAAGAGGGCTTGAGCATTCAAGGGAAAAATTGATTAATTTGGGGAATGAATTAAGAAAAAAACATGGAGCTTCATATTTGGCAAAAGAAGTAAATAAAAAAATTAAAAGGCAATTAAAAAACAACAAAAATCAAAATTTTGTTGTAGATAGTATAAGAAGCCCTCATGAAGCAAAAGAGTTGATGAAAAACAAGGAGTTTAGTTTAATTGGAGTAGATGCCACGATTGAATTGAGGTTCAAAAGACTGCTTGAAAGAAATAGGGTTGGAGATGCAAGAACATTAGAAGAATTCAAGCAGCAAGAGCAAAGGGAAAATTTAAAAGGCGACACCAACCAACAGCTTGATGCAACATTTGCAATGGCTGGAAAAATCATTGTGAATGAGGGTTCATTGGGGGAGTTGCATAAAAAAGTTGATGATTTGTTGATTCAATTAAAATAATTATTAAAACATTTTAATTAATAAACACCTTAAAAAATAAAATCAACAAAAACGTCGCTTCCCACTATCAGCAAAAGTGATGTGGGAACCCTGCTCAGGAAAGTGTGCCTGACTGTGGCAATAAATTGGCGAGGCGTTGCGATGTGGCAGGACAGCAACGCCGAGCACAAGAATATGTTGCGAAGCAACGGATTGAAAATTTAAAATAAAAATTAACAAACGATAAAATGGCAAGAGTAAGCTGGGAACAATACTTTATGAACATTGCAAAGGAATCTGCAACTAGAAGCACCTGCGACAGAAAGCATGTGGGAGCGGTAATTGTCAGGGACAAGACAATACTTTCAACTGGCTACAACGGCAGCATTCGGGGAATGCCGCATTGCGATGAAGTCGGGCATTTGATGGAAAACAGTCATTGCGTTGCAACAATTCATGCAGAGGCAAATGCAATCCTGCAGGCAGCCAAGAATGGCGTAAGGATAGAAGGCGCTGAAGTTTATATCACCTCATCTCCTTGCTGGAACTGCTTCAAGATGCTCGCAAATACTGGAATTAAAAAAATCTATTACGGCGAGTTCTACAGGGATGAGAGGATTTTTGACGTTGCAAAAAGATTGGGGATTGAATTGATACATATTCCTGTAAATCAGGCTGAGCTTTAATTCCCTACGAATTTTGAATACAAGGACTTTGCCTCTTTCTCGTCTTTTGCCTTTATCAATGCTCTTCCGTCATTGAATAGGGTGATTTTATTGTTGAAACTAATGCAGTAATCAAAATCGATAATTTTTCCAATTTTTTTAAATTTAGTTTTTAGCTCATTAAATTGATTTTTGTCTATGGATTTTGTTTTTATTTGATAAACATTGTCACCGCATAATTTAACTATTCTTAATTGTTTTTTTCCATTTAGATATTCAAAATCTCTTTTTATGCAGCAAATACAATTATTGCCTTTATTGACTTTCATTTTTGTTAATTCATTCATCCAAACATCAAAAAACAGAAGATTTTTTTCAATGTCATTTTTATTTAATAAAATTTTAATTGCTTCATTGACTTGTATTGATGATATAACGTTTGTTATTGTATTCAAAACTCCAACAGTTTCGCAAGTATCCAATTGTGCTGCTTCTTTAAGAAAGCACCTTAGACATGCTGTTCTGGTTGGTATAATATTAAAAACATATCCTTTGCTTCCGACTGCAGAGGAATAGACGAATTTTGTTTTATTTTTAATGCAGAAATCATTAATTAAAAATCTTGTTTCCAAATTATCTGTGCAATCCAGTATTAAATCAATTTTTTTATTTAAAATTTTATTTATATTTTCAAAGTTCAAATCATCGATAAAGAAATCAATTTCAACATTAGAATTAATTTTATTTAAATGCTCTTTTGCTGCCAATGCCTTCGGCTTTCCAATATCGTTTTCATTAAATAATCTTTGCCTTTGTAAGTTTGACAATTCAACAATGTCTCTGTCAATCAAAACAAGCTTTCCAATTCCAGCCCTTGCCAACAATTCAGCAGAATTGCTGCCTAAAGCCCCTAATCCAACTATTGCAATAGTGCTTTTCCCAAGCTTTTCCTGCCCTTTCTTGCCTATTTCCTTGAAGATTTCCTGACGAATGTAGCGCATATGGTATGGATTTTTTATTGTTTATTTAAAAATAACCATACAGGTATTACCATCCACCGCAACCTTTAAATACTTGAACTTAACAATTGTTAACTACTATGCAAGAAACTATGCCTCAGGAGATAGAAGTTAGGTACATTCTGCCTGCCATAAGAAGGGAACTGGCTAGAGTACTAATAGAAGAGCACAAGCAAACCCAGAAAGAAACAGCACAGATACTTGGGCTTACAGAAGCAGCAATATCACAATATCAGCACTCTAAAAGAGCCAAAGAAGTTGTCTTTAGCGAAGCAGTGGTTGATGAAATAAGAAAATCTGCTGATAAGATTCTGGCAGACAAAATAAACAAGCAGCGATTAATTGCAGAGATGTACAGGATAAGCAACTTAACAACAGTAAGGCATATTTTGTGCGACTTGCACAGAGCGCAATCAAAAGAATTGGAAAATTGTAATGTCTGTTTTGATGAAGGGTTTTTGACAGTCAAAACAAATTGAATAATAACAAAAAATAAAAATAAATCAAAAACGAGAGCGACTTTTAGATTCACAGCGTGATAAAAGTAAACCGCTTTTAATGATTTAATGTAATAAATTGGCGAGGCAAAAATTAGTGGCAGACAATTTTTGCCGAGCAGAAGATATTGTGAGGGCGAAGCCCGAACGGATTGAAAAACAATTACATTAAAAAATTATCAATTAAAATGGCACCAGTAACAGAACAAATCTTTGACAAGGACTACAGCAAGTATGGATTTCATGACAAGGAAGACTATGTTTTCAAGGCAGAGAAAGGACTGACAAAAGAGATAGTTGAACAGATTTCCAAGATGAAAAAAGAGCCGGAATGGATGCTAAAAATAAGATTAAAATCATTGGAAGAGTTCTGGAAAAAGCCAATGCCTCAATGGGGTGCTAACTTAAACACAATTAACTTTGATGAAATTTATTATTACATAAAGCCGACTGAAAGGCAAGGCGATACTTGGGAAGATGTCCCTGAATACATCAAAAAGACCTTTGACAGGCTGGGAATCCCAGAGGCAGAGCAGAAGTTTCTTGGTGGTGTGGGTGCCCAATACGAAAGCGAGGTTGTCTACCATAAAATAAAGGAAGATCTGGAAAAGCAGGGTGTTGTTTTCTTGGACATGGACGGCGGCTTAAGAGAATATCCAGAAATTGTAAAGAAATACTTTGGCACAGTCATTCCTTACAATGACAACAAGTTTGCTTCATTGAACACAGCAGTATGGTCAGGCGGCTCTTTTGTCTATGTTCCTGCCGGAGTAAAGGTAGATTTGCCATTGCAGGCATACTTCAGGATTAATGCAAAGAACATGGGGCAGTTTGAAAGGACTTTAATCATAGCAGAGCCAAATAGCTCAGTGCATTACATTGAAGGATGTTTTACTAAAGGCGCACCAATTAAAACGCTTGATGGTACGAAGAAAATAGAGGAAGTTAAAGAAGGAGATATTGTACTTACACATACGGGCTCTTACAAAAAAGTCTATAAAACTCAAAAAAGGAAGCATAATGGAGTATTGTGTACTACTAAATATTATGGTGACACAAGACAAGAAATAAAAATAACAGGCGGGCATCCTGTACTCGCTGTTAAAAGGCAAAAAATTGAATCTAAAAACACTGATTGGAACCCTAAATGGATTGAAGCAGCAAATTTAGAAAAATATGATTACGTTGCCATCCCTATTGAAAGAACCGTTATCTCAAAGGAAGAGAGATTTTTTTCAATTAAAATAGGTCGAGGAAGGCATCCAGCAAAAGCTATACAATTTAAAATAGACACAGATAAGGATTTCTTCAGGCTTGTCGGTTATTATATGGCTGAAGGCAGTGTCATGGGAGAACACTACTTGACATTTACATTCAATAAAAGTGAAAGAAAGTACATTGATGATGTAAAAGAACTTTTAGAAAAATTCTTCGGAAAAAACCCTATTGAGCATAAAGAATATAAAAACGGAGTGAGCCTCAAGATTTTTTAAGAACGAATTCGGTAAGGGAACAAAAAACAAGGCATTGCCTAAATGGTTTATGTTTGAAGCGCCTGAAAAACAAGCAGAATTTATAAAAGGTTACTGGAGAGGCGATGGCAGTTTCATGAATAAGAAATACTCGTGGGGCAGAAAAAGAATGTTTAGAATAAATACTGTCTCTGAAGTCCTTGCAGAACAAACAAGAGACATTTTGCTGAGATTAAATATTTTTGCTTCAATAAATGTTTGGAAGAGAAAAACGCCAAGAATTACTGCATATGTTGTTTATATAGGCGGCTCTAACCTAGAGCTTTTCTCAAAAGTTGTAAGTCATAGCATTAATCTTGTTGATGGGGGAAGTTTGCTTTTAGAACAAGAACTTATTTCTTATGCTCACATTACAGAAAATTATGCTTTTGTTCCAGTAAAAGATATCAAAAAAGAGTTTGTACAAGATGTAGAGGTCTATAATTTTAGCGTTGTTGAAGATGAGTCTTACGTGAGTCATGGAATGATAGTCCATAATTGCACAGCCCCGGTTTACTCTTCAGATTCATTGCACAGCGCAGTTGTTGAAATCATTGCTCTGCCGGGCTCCAGAGTCCAGTACACAACAATCCAAAACTGGAGCAGCAACGTTTACAATCTCGTCACAAAAAGGGCATTTGCCCATGAGAATGCAACAGTTTTCTGGGTTGACGGGAATTTAGGCAGCAAAATCACTATGAAGTATCCTTCAATATACCTTTTAGGAGAACGTGCAAGGGCAGAAATTTTAAGCGTTGCTTTTGCAGGCAAAGGGCAGCACCAAGATGCAGGTGGAAAGGTATTGCACTTTGCACCAAATACATCGTCAAGGATTACTTCAAAATCTGTAAGCAAGGATGGCGGCAGGACGACCTACAGGGGATTGCTGCATGTCGCAGAGGGCTGCAAAAATGTCAAAAGCCATGTAACATGCGATGCCTTGATTTTGGACGAGCATTCTGCATCTGATACTGTTCCATATATGGAAATCAATGAAAAGGATGTCAACATAGAGCACGAGGCAACTGTCGGCAAGATTGGAGAAGAGCAGCTTTTTTACTTGATGAGCCGCGGCTTGAGTGACGACCAAGCTAAAACAATGATAGTCTCTGGGTTTATGGAGCCGTTCACAAAAGAGCTCCCTCTTGAGTATGCTATTGAGCTGAACAGGTTGATTGCATTGAATATGGAAGGTTCTGTCGGCTAAAAAGATTTTTTGGTGGTTTTTAATATGAAGCAAAACTTGGTTACAAAAAACGCTATGCAGGAATTGAATCAGGTTGAAAGTAAATTTGTAGCTGAAAAGAAAAAACAATCTTTGGACAGATTTAATGCTATTCCAATGCCAAAAGAAAGAGATGAGGATTGGAGATATAACTTCGGGATTGAAAAACTAAAACTTGAAAATTTTGATTTCAATGATGCAAAAACAAAGATATTTGCAACTGCATTAAGCGAGGATTTGGTTGAGAAAGGGGTTATATTGACCGATATAAATACGGCACTGGAAAAATATCCAATTGCGCAGAAATATTTTTTCAAATCTGCAAAAGCAGATAAGGATAAGTTTGTTGCATTAAGCGCTGCTTACTTCACTAATGGAGCTTTCCTTTATGTTCCAAAAAATATCGAGTTTGAAGAGCCAATAAAAGTAAACTTTGATTTTGACGGAAAAGCAAGCGTGCTTCATAACATTATTGTTATTGAGCCAAACAGCAAGATTGATTTTATCGAGGAGTATTCAAGCAATGAAACAAATAACGGGCAGCTTAATGCCTGCATTACAGAAGTTTTTGCAAATGACAATTCAAAAATCAATTTTTACCATCTAAATAACTGGGCAAAAAATGCCTATAATTTCACAAACATTGTAGGAGATTTGCAAAGAGATTCTTCAGTCAATTGGATTTCAAGTTGCTTTGGAGGCAAACTGAACAGGTTAAGGATTGATACAAATTTCAATGGGCAGGGCGCACAGTGCAACAATATAGGCATTTTTTTAGGCAAAGGAAAAGAGCATATTGACTTCACAACAAACATGTACCATAATGTTGAAAACACAACAAATGATGTTTTGATTGATGGGATTTTAAGAGATGAATCCTCATCTGTATACAGGGGTTTAATAAGGATTGAAAAACAGGCGCAGAAAACAAACTCTTACCTTGCAAATCACATATTGAAACTAGGAGAAAAAACTTTAGCGAATAGTATTCCAAGTTTGAAGATTGATGCTAATGATGTAAGAGCATCCCATGGCGCAACAGTCGGGCAGATAGATGAAGAGCATCTGTTTTATTTGATGGCGCGCGGCTTGCCAAGACAAGAAGCAGAAAGATTGATTATTGAGGGATTTTTCGAGCCGATAATACAAAAAATACCATCGGAAGAGTTGAGGGAAAGGATAAGGGAGATGGTGGGGGGGTAAAATGGAACAAGAATTAGAACAACTTGTAACAACCAATGATACAAAATTAGCAGCACTTATGAGGAAGGCACTAGTAATGAACAAATATTATTATCCCACCCTTAATAGTGATATAAGCAAAATATTGCAACTAGCACCGCAACTTTCAAAGAATCCAAAAGCAAAGGAACAAGCAGATGGCATTTTAGTGAGATTGGATGCTTTTTATTCAAGAGTTTCTTTTGATACTCTTGGAGGAACTGGGGAGCTTTGTTATTTAGTTACCGTAAGGGACTTGTTAAAAGAATTCAGGAAAGCAATGGAAAAATTACTTCAAGGAGAAGTGGGCATCGCAATGATGGAATTGGATAACTATGGGCTGGCAATAAGATATGTGCATGGCTTATATTCAGCCAAACTAAAGAGTACCCTCCATACTATAAGAGACCACCCTGATGGAAGAGATTTTACGCTTCCTAAAAATGAAAGAGTATGATTCAAGTATTGAAACAATAAAATGCTCCACACCCAAACAAAATCATTGGACGTTGAATCAATAAGAAAGGATTTTCCTATTTTGCAGAGGAAAGTACATAATAAGCCACTAGTTTACTTAGACAATGCAGCAACATCGCAAAAGCCAGGGCAAGTGATTGAAGCGATTGATTTCTACTACAAAAACTATAATGCCAATGTCCACAGGAGCATCCACCAGCTTGGCGAGGAGGCAACTGCAAAGTTTGAGGAAGCTCATCAAAAGATAGCAGATTTCATAAATGCTGATTCGTACCAAAACATTGTGCTTACAAAGAATACAACAGAGTCATTGAACTTGGTTGCTTACTCCTTGACTGCGGGATTGAAGAAAGGAGATGAGATTGTAATTTCACAAATGGAGCATCACAGCAATTTTGTTCCATGGCAGCAGTTAGCAAAGCAAAGAGGATTAAAGTTAAAGTTCATCAAAATTGACGAAGAAGGCAAGCTTGACGAAGAAAGCATTAAGGAAAACATAACAAAAAATACAAAAATAGTTTCAATAACCCAGGTTTCAAATGTTTTAGGGACAATAAACCCTATTGAAGAAATCACAAAGATAGCACATGAAAATAATGCCTTTATGGTTGTTGACGGCGCTCAGGCAGCCCCCCACATGCCAATTGATGTAAAAAAGCTTGATGCTGACTTTTATGCTTTTTCAGGGCATAAAATGCTTGGCCCAACAGGGGTTGGTGTTCTGTACGGCAAAAAAGAATTGCTTGAAAGTATGCAACCGTTTTTATATGGCGGTGAGATGATAAGGGAAGTAAGGTTTGAAGACACAAAGTTCAATGAACTGCCGTGGAAATTTGAAGCTGGAACTCCAAACATAATTGAAGGGATTGGCTTGGGAGTTGCAATTGATTACCTGAATGAAGCTGGAATGAAGCAGGTACATGAAAGAGACAAAGAGCTTGTTGAATATGCAATGGAAAGGTTAAAGGAAATAAAAGGAGTTGCAATTTATGGGCCAAAAGAAAGAGGAGCAGTTGCTTCGTTCAATGTTCACGGCATCCATGCGCATGATGTTTCGCAAGTGCTTGACAGCGAAGGTGTTGCAATAAGGGCAGGGCACCATTGCTGCATGCCTTTGATGTCTGTGCTTGGTGTTGCAGCAACCGCAAGGGCAAGCTTTTATTTGTACAATACGGAGCAGGAAATTGACACTTTCATTAATGCAATCCATAAAGTAAAGAAAGTGTTTGGGGTATAAGATTATATTAAATGCATTGAATTAAAATAATTTTCAATCAACGTCGCTTCCCAGTCACTGCATAGGCAATATGGGAACCCAGCTCAGGAACGTATCGCTGGCAGTTACAATGAATTTTGCGCCGAGGAGTAGCACAAAGGAATGCTGCCTCCACATCTGAATGCCGAGGCGCGTAACCAATGTCGCCGAAGGCGACGGATTGAAAGGATAAAAATATCATAAAGAAAAAATTTACAATAAAATGGACACAATCGAAATGATGTATCAGGAGAACATTTTGGACCATTACAAGAGCCCAAGGAATTTTGGGAGAATAGGGAATGCCACTGTGCATCATCATGAATATAATCCATTATGCGGAGATGAGATTGAATTATATTTGGTTATTGATGAAAACAAAAAAGTCATTGATGTAAAATTTTATGGCAGAGGCTGTGCAATATCGCTGGCAAGCGCCTCAATGCTGACAGAACAAATAAAAGGAAAAACTCTGGATGAATTAAAAAATATGACAAAAGAAGATATTTTGGAGATGCTCGGCATTCCAATAAGCCCTGTAAGGCTGAAATGCGCTTTATTGTCATTAGATACATTAAAAAACAGCATATTGATATTTGAGAAGTATGTGAGGAAATAAAATGCAAATATTAGGCACTTACATAGGAATAGAACCTTTTACAGTATTAGTAAATGACTCTCCAGAACTTAGAGCATTAGTAGAAAGAGCAAAAGAATTAAGGAGTTTACCTTTCCCAGAAAGATTGGAAGCAGTTAAAAGACTTGTTCTAGAAGCTATGGTGAATGCTTATGAAGGTATGCATCAACCTCGAACTAGGGTGGAAAAATATGAACTTTTGAATAGAGGGAGTACCACTCAAACTATTATAATGGGGCAAGATAATTCTGCAGAAATTGCAAGATTAAAAGAAATTGTTGATGAAAATCATCCTTTGAGTCATGCCTTGCAACAAAAAGCTGGATGTTGCCGGTACCAAAGTGCATTATTTTTTGTATTAGGGTATGAAGCAAACCTTGGAGATAAACATTTTGTACAAACTGCACCAATCAATGCAGAATATTTAACAATATTGCCAATTGACAAAGTAACTAAAACAGTTTTTAATGAATTACTTCAAAATGGACAAAGATTTACTATCAGCATATTTAGAGAAAGTGTCGTTGATCCGAGATTTGACTACACAAGACGAAATCCAAATTTATTTGAGCAACCTTTTAAAGAGCTACCTGGACAAACATTTTACTCTTATCATAGAACTCCATCAGGTCTGATTTTAGTTTCAAATCCAAATAGACATGTTGAAAGTTTAGAAGGTGCAATCAAGTAGGAGACTCAAAAATGACAGATGAACTTATCATCAAGGACTTGCACGTTAGCGTTGAAGGGCAGAAGATATTAAACGGTGTAGACTTAATTGTAAGGAAAGGGCAGGTTTGTGCATTAATGGGCCCAAACGGAAGTGGCAAGTCAACTTTGGCATATACTTTAATGGGGCATCCTAAATATACAATCGACAAGGGCGAAGCATGGTACAAGGGAAAGAATATTCTTGAATTAGCTCCTGATGAAAGGGCAAAACTCGGCTTGTTCTTGTCATTCCAGTATCCGCAGGAAATTCCCGGTGTAAGCGTATCAAACTTTTTGAGAACTGCCTACAATTCTGTCAAGCCAAATCAAATCACCGTGCCTGATTTTGTTAAATTGTTGAAAGACAAGATGAAATTGCTGAAAATTGACGACTCATTTGCAAGGCGTTACCTAAATGAGGGCTTTTCAGGCGGTGAAAAGAAAAGGACAGAGATATTGCAGCTTGCTGTCTTGCAGCCGGAAATGGCAATTTTGGATGAAACGGATTCTGGCTTGGACATTGACTCATTAAAGACAGTTGCCCATGGAGTCAATACTCTGCTTGGCCCAAATATTGGCGTGTTGATAATAACCCATTACCAGAGGATTTTAAACTATGTAAAGCCTGATTCCATACACATCATGGTAAAGGGAAGGATAGTGAAAAGCGGCGGAAAGGAGCTTGCCCATGAGCTTGAAGCAAAGGGATATGATGAAATAATAAAAGAAGCTGAAATATCTGTTTAAACGAGGTGATTTAAATGCCAGCAAACAAAGGCACTGTAAAATTTTTTGACGAAAAGTTAAAGTATGAAATTGACCCATATAGTGTAAGGAAAATAGTTGATTCAAAAGACAAAGAATACCTTGTTGTTGATGTTAGAGACAAAGATTCATATAAAGCAGGACATGTGCCAACATCTATTAATGTGCCTGCTTATGAAGTTGATAAGTATATCAAAAAATTGCCTAAAAACAAAACATTAATAACTTACTGTTACCATGTAGTTTGTTATGCGGCCCCAAAAGTCGCTTTGAAGCTTGCAAAAAAAGGCTATAAAGTGATGGAAATGGTTGGCGGCTTTGACGAATGGAAGAAACATGGGCATCCTGTTGAGAAATAACAAGATTAATAAAATATAAAAATAATTCAAAAATCGTCGCTTCCCAACATCTATAAAGGTGAAATGGGAGCCCAGCTCAGGACTGTTTGCCCGACTGTGGCAAATAAATTGGCGCGGAGGAGGAGCACAAAAAATGCAACCTCCACATCCGAATGCCGACGCGCAGTAAAATGCGCCGCAGGCGGATTGAAAATAACAAAGTTTAATAAAAACCAAATTGATAAAAATGCAACAGCAAACAAGAGAGATAATTGTTACGTTGACGGAAAAGGCAGCCAATAAAGTAAAAGCATTGCTTCAAAAAGAAAACAAGCCAGATTGTGGTTTAAGGGTTGGCGTAGTTCCAGGCGGCTGCTCGAGCTACATGTATGAAATAGCCCTTGAGAAAGCACCAAAAGACAATGATATTGTAATTGAGGAAAAAGGTGTTAAGATATTTATGAATCCGACGAGCATAACGTTCATGAAAGGCTCTACAATTGATTATATGGACACTTTGCAAAATGCCGGCTTCAAGATAATCAACCCCAATGTAAAGACAACTTGCGGCTGCGGGCATTCTGTTGGATAAATTTTTAGATAACGACAACTCGCCGCTCAGGGCTAACTGCACCCTAAAGGGATGCAGTATTACGCCCTTCGCCAAAATAGGCGAGTTGTCGGGATTGAAAATTCAAGCTAAAGCATGAGGTATTAAACCTTGAATTTTCAATAATATTTATTAATTAATAACCAATTCTATTTATTATGCCAATTAAAATCAACGTTTTCATAGACAGGGAAAACAAAAAAGCAAAACTTGAACTAAATAATGGCTCAGTTGTATCCGATTTGTTAAATCAATTAAAAATAAATCCAGTGACCGTCATTGTCTCAAGAAACAACGAATTGATTCTGGAAGATGAAAAACTTAATGATAATGATGAAATAAAGGTTTTGTCGGTTATTTCGGGTGGATAAAAGATAAATTTATAAACACCCAAAACAAAGATTCCAAACATGGAATTTAGAGCAATCATAAAGAAAGGAGAAAAGCAATTTGTTGCATTATGCCCAGAACTTGATGTAGTTAGCCAAGGATACACAATAGACGAAGCTCTTAGTAACTTAAAAGAAGCTGTAGAGTTGTACATTGAAGAAATGGGTGTGCCAGAAGGTGCTGATTCTAAAGAGACAATCATAGCTAGTTTTGAGGTTAGCAAATAATGAAATTGCCGGTTCTCTCAGGCCGTGAAGTTATCAAAATTCTGAAGAAAGTTGGTTTCGAAGAAAAAAGGCAAAAAGGGAGCCACGTAATCTTAGCTAAAGAAACAGAACAAGGCAAAAAAGCAGTTGTTGTTCCAAATCATAAAGAGGTTGACAAAGGCACTTTGCTAGAAATCATAAGGCAATCAGGCTTAACAAGAGAAGAATTTTTAAAACTAATTTAATTATTAACCTATTAAAAATGAACTGCTGCAGCGAAAAGCCGATTATAGGACTGCCTTCAGGAGAAAAGCTTTGCAAAAATCATTTCATAGAATATTTTGAAAATAAAGTATTCAAAACCATAAGGCAGTTTGAGTTGATTGGAAAGGAAGAAAATCTTGGAATAGCCTTGTCAGGAGGAAAAGATTCGTTGACTGTTCTTCACATTCTAAATAAATTATCACGGCAAAATCCAAAAATAAGAATAAGTGCTATTGCAATTGATGAAGGCATTGCTGGCTACAGGGATAAAACGTTTGAAACAGCAAAAGAATATTGCAGCAAAAACAGTATAGAATTACATATTTTCTCCTACAAAGAAGAGTTTGGCTTGACTTTGGATGAAATGCTTAAAATCCTTGATGTAAAGCCATGCACTATATGCGGCATTTTCAGGAGATACTTGCTGAATAAAAAATCAAGGGAATTAAAATTAACCAAACTTGTAACTGGACACAACTTGGATGATGAAGCCCAATCAATCTTAATGAATCAATTAAAAAACAATATACAGGCATCTGCCCGTCTTGGCCCGAAAGTTGGTTTAATGCAAGATGACAAATTTGTTCAGAGAATAAAGCCATTATACTTATGCCCTGAAAAAGAAGTGACAACTTATGCTTTCTTGAACGGATTGCTAGATAATTTTACAGAATGTCCAAATGTTTCACAATCATTCAGGGCACAGGTAAGAGATACTTTGAATAGTTTGGAGCAAAAATTTCCTGGCACAAAATATTCTATAGTAAATTCATTTCTCCAAATGTTACCATTTCTAAAGCAGCAGTTCAAAGACGAAGCAATAAAAGTATGCGCAAAATGCAGTGAGCCAAGCGCAAATGATGTCTGCAATGCTTGTGTTTATTTGGAGAAGTTGAAGAAAGTGGTAGAACTCAAATAAATCAAAAACTATTTATACTATCTAAATATCCTAATTTCATCTAAATAAATGCGAAATTCGTTTGGAGGTGGTTTTAATGCACGAATTGCCAAAATTGCCATACGCTTATAATGCGCTTGAACCATATATCGATGAATTGACTATGACAATTCATCACACAAAGCACCATCAAGCCTATATTGACAAGTTGAACGGTGCAGTAAAAGGCACAAAGTTTGAAAAAATGAATGTTGACGAGATTCTGAAAAATATAAATGACGTGCCTGAAAATATAAGAACTGTTGTAAGAAACCATGGCGGCGGGCATAGCAATCATTCCTTTTTCTGGCAGATAATGGTGCAAAATGCAGGCGGCGAGCCGCAGGGAAATGTCGCAGATGAAATCAAGCAAACTTTCGATAGTTTTGACAAATTCAAGGAAGAGTTCACGAATGCTGGCTTGAACAGATTTGGCTCAGGATGGGCATGGCTTGTAGTAAATAATGGCAAATTGGAAGTTTACAGCACTGCAAATCAAGATAGTCCATTGATGGAAGGGAAAACTCCAATATTGGGAGTTGATGTGTGGGAACATTCATATTACATCCTATATAAATGGCAGAGGGCAGAATATATCAAAAACTGGTGGAATGTAGTTAACTGGGAACAGGTAGAAGTAAACTACAATAAGGGTCTAAAAAAGTAATTATTTACCATTATTAAGCCAATTATATACGTATTTAATTTTCTTTTCTTTTAACTTTATAGTATTTATATTCTCAAAAAATCTTCTTACAAATTCCTTTTTATAAATTCTAAGATGATAAGCGATTTTCTTATTTTTAATGTTGTCTGCTTTCTGTATTGAATATCTAGCTTCGATATTGAGTTGCTCTTGCAAAAGTTTCCTTATCAACTCTAAAATTTCATAATTTGTGCAGCAAATATCAGGACATATTTTAGGAGTTTTTCTTCTTACTTTTTCTTTTATAATTTTAATACAACCTTCCGCATCGAAAAAGCCTTCTATAATCTCTAAGGAATTCTCATGATAATTGCCGTATTTAAGAAGGGACGATAGAAAATCTAAATCCTTTCGCACTTTTATGAATAATTGATATAACTCGATGTTGTATGTTCTAAGATGCCATGTGCTATTACTTCTATTTAGATACCCCTTTATTCTCCTGTCAATACACTTTGAAAGTTTTTCAGAAAATTTATTAATAAAATCTTCTTCTCCTGCAATTATAACCATTTGCTGTTGTCCTTTTTTCCAATAGTAAGGACATCCATCACCTAAAAGAGCGCCTAAAACATAAAATATCTCTTTATTATATTGAATTTTTCTTTTACCAAAAGGAGAAAGATTATACTGATACCACCCATATAATGTACCATAAGGTATCCCAAATTGGTTGCTAACTTTACTTATGACCTCTTTCTTAGGAATGCCACTTTGCTTGAGTTTATTAAGTAGTTCGTAAGCTTCTGTTCTCAATTCATGTTTTGTCTTAATATTCATTTTCATCAACCTCCAAAGTTTTTTATTTTTCCACAAAACTTTGGAGTTCAGGAAAAAGAGAATGTTAAGCGGAACTGCGTAAAAGATTTTCGTGCTGAAAGCCGAAAAACTTAATTTAGCAGTTTTGCGTGTTCTCTTTTTTAATTTTAGATAGAGAATGGGTTTATATATTTTAGGCAAGGATGTCCAGTGGTCGTAGTTATAATCAACTCTATAGATTTATATAATAATAAACTTTCTAATATAATTGAATAAAAAATGTTTATTGAAACTAAAGATTTTTTTAAAGTAAAATCAAATATATTCACTCCCAAGACACTTAGGACGTTTATTAGTTATTCTGATAGAGATAAGAATATTGCTAGTGGGATAAAAGAGGCACTAAATCACTATGGTATCCAAGTTTTTTTAGCTCATGATGACATTCCTCCGGGAGAAGATTGGCCTAATGAAATTATAAAAAACTTGAAATCATCAGATATTTTCATAGTCCTTTTATCTTCAAATTTTCATACATCTAAATGGACTGATCAAGAAACTGGTTTAGCAATATCATTCTCAAAATTTATTGTTCCTGTATCAATTGATGAAACACTACCTTATGGATTTATGGAAAAATTTCAAGCATTTAGAAATTTTAAATATACGGTATCTAAAAATTACACTACTAATAAAGAAGAAATTTATTGTCATGAAGAAATATTTAAGATAATAGAATTCCTTGCTGAAAGACCTGAGTTTAAAGAAAATATAAGGGATTGTTTAATTACAAGTCTCGAAAACGCTTGGACATTTAGAGATGCAGAAAAACATTTTGAATTATTATTATCTTTGAAGCCATTTAGTGAAGAACATATTAATGCAATTATTGCTAACAGTGCCATTAATAATCAAGTATATAATGCACGTGGTTGCCAAAAACTTATCAAAGAGATGATTGAAAAATACGATAATCTTATCATTCCACAAAATAAAGAGAGAATACTCCAAATGATGTCCCAAGGTTATTATATCCCAAAGTCTATTGAAAATAGTCAAACTTAAAAAACATGGTGGAATGTGGTAAATTGGAAGCAAGTTAATAAAAATTATGAGAATGCAAAATAATCATATCTCTGTTTTCCATTGTTTAACCATTTTTCGACATAAGGTATTTTTTCTTCTTTTAAATTATGCGCCGCGGCTGGGATTTTCACCCAAGAGGCCCATATCCTTTCGGATTTGAACCCAGTGACTTGTGAGCGAGTTCGCAACGAGCTCACTCGCATGTCACAGCCATTGCTGGCAGGAGGGTCTCAAGCTCCCGCTCCACCAAGTTGAGCGACCGCGGCATACAAAGGTTTATATATAAGTATTATTCATACTTTCTTGAGGGTCTCAGTCTCCTGTTCCGCCGCTTTGAGCGGCTTTTTTCTTTTAGTAATATTATGGTAGAATTAGTCCTTTATAAATATCACGTGAAGATGTCCAGTGGTTTTTTGTCCAGTGCTAGTGTCAATTGGAAAAAGGTTGAGGAATTGTTTAAGAAAGCAAAGAGATAAATTTTTATTGTTTGTTCTTATTTTTAAAATATGGTTAATGAACCTTTAGAAAGAAGGGTTACACAAATCTTAGACAGGATACCACAAACAGTTACTGACAGTTTAAATACAAGTAGTCTTGCGGACCATGTTGTAAATTTATATTCAACCAGTAATGTCATTCATGGATGACTCAAGAGGCAATAGAAGCACATATAATCGTAATTGACAAGTTGACATTGCCGGAGAGATTGGTAATTTATGGTACACTAAGAATGAAGGGAATGGAATTTGGAAATAAGGGGGATTCACAAATTGGAAACACATACCTCGAAGCAGCACGTTACTTCTGGGATAATTTTATCATTATAATGGGAGGAAAAGTTGAAGAACAACAAAAAATTTAACAAACATAGAGCGACTTTTGGACTCATAGCATAATTAAAGTAAACCGCTTTTGATGAGGCACTCTCAAGCATTGGTTTATAGTGCAGCAATCACTGCGGGGCACCCATGATAGTAAAACATTATTTGGGTCGCCTGATTGTTAAAAAATAATTATGTAAGATTAAATTTCTATTCCTTACCCAAATCTTCATTACCTTTTTTCTTCGTATCTTTCATCTTCTTCGTCAATCCAATTTTCTTATGGCATTTCTGGCACTCAAAAACATAGGATGGAACACCCTCAAATGTTTTTCTTTTGTATTCTGTTGTTGTTTCGCCTTCATTGCCACAATAAGGGCATTTGTATTCGACATTAAGGACTAACCCATTTTCAACCTGCTCGTTGCTTTCCTGACAGCCACATGAATTGCAAACATAATACTCTGATTTCTTGTCAATTTTGCCTCCTTTCTTTAACGGCTTTTCCATAATTCCTTTTTTGCATTTCGGGCATTCCTTTCTGAAAACCCATGACATCGCCCTCCCGGAACCCATAGTTCTGCTGGTAAAGTACACGCACTCTTCCATGCTTGTAGGTTTTTTAAAAACCATTTAACTTATACCTCTTATTTCCTTCCATATGGGAACTGCATCTTCATAAGTCAAATTGTCAATGAAATCCTTGCTTAAGTTAGTTTTTTTCCTGAATTCTTCTTGATACAATTCCAGCGTAACATTTGCAGGGCAAAATTGATTAATTATATTGCTATCCCTTCTTGCCTCTCTTGATATTTCATAGAATGTCGCATTCAAAAATAAAGCGTTTTTCTCCGACAATCCTGCAGTTTTTGCCTCTTCCGGATATTTTTCAACAAAATCTCTTACTAACTCTACTGTCTCGAAGCCTTTCAATGCAGACTTGTTTCTTAATTGCACAGACCCTATAATCAATGGCCTTGATTTGCACCCAAATCCTTCTCTTGTCGAGCCAGTGCTGCCATACTTATCGTCTTCCATAAACAACTTTTCAGCCTCGAGGTTCAAAATCCGGTAATCCACAACATAATTAAATGGCTCTTTGCCGCTCTCCAGTTGGAGATTTTTAAGCTCATTGTAGTCATTAAGCATTGAGTTTACCTGCTCTATGGTTTTTGGGTAAGTTTCCATGCTTGTATTGTACTTAGAATTCAGCACATTAACCTGCTCAATTCCATAATCGAAGTTTTTTGCTTGCACGCATCCGAAAATTAAAAGCGCCAAGAGTATCAATAATGTTTTTTTCAACATAATCACCTGTTTAAAGCCAATTGATGGTTAATAACAGATATTTATGCTTTTCGGATGCCTATGAAAGATATTTAAACATTAAAAATATTCTTTAATCATGGCATACTATGGCAAAATTTCAAGAGGATATGACGAGCTTTACAAAGAAGAGCAGCTAAAAAAGCTGTCTATAATAAAAAACAGCATTAAAGTCAACAAAAACAGCAAATTGCTTGATGTTGGCTGCGGCACAGGCATCTCTTCCCAGTTCAATTGTAAAGTTATCGGCATTGACTCGTCAATTGGCTTAATAAAACAAAACAATAAAACCAAAGTTCTTGGAATTGCGGAATGTCTTCCTTTTAAAAGCAATTCATTTGATTATGTGATTTCAGTCACTGCAATCCATAATTTCAAAAGCATAAAAAAAGCAATCGATGAAATGAAAAGGGTTGGAAAAAGGGATTTTGTGTTCAGTATTCTTAAAAAATCAAGAAAATTGGGTTCCGCCAAAAACTCTATTAGAAAAAATTTCAAAATAACTGAGATTGTTGAAGAAGAAAAAGACTTGATTTTCTTCTGCGAAAAACCATAACCTTTATATATATAAAATAACTACTATAGAATAATTACAAATGAGAATAATAACTTTAGGGCTGCTGTTTATTGTATTGTTGGCCACGAGTTCTTTAGCTAAGGGGCTAGAGATAACTGAAATAGATGTAAATGCGGATTACGATGAAGCTTATGTCTACAGGGTAGAAAGCACCGATAGGAAAAATTCTGCCGGAGTTTCGGTTTCCAATAACTCCAAGATTGATGTTGATGTTCTTCCCGGCTCTAACGTAACTTTTACAGTCAGGGTTGAGAACACGTTTCAGGGTGAGGAGCCTGAAATAAAAGGCGTATTTACTAGGGTAACTATAGAGGATGTAGATGACGGCGCTGATTTGGAAGAGGAAAGCCTTGACTTCGATTTGGAGCCAGGCGACGATTACAGGTTTGATGTCAAATTTGCAATTCCGCTCGATGTTGATGCGGGCACTTACAATACTGTCTTAGAGGCAGAAGGCGAGGACAGAAACGGCACTTCCTTCTCAACAAAACTGAGCTTAAAGTTTGAGGTTAAAAAGCAAAGCCATGACATAAGGATAACAAATATTCTGCTCAACCCAAGCTTTGTGGATTGTGATAGAAAAACAAAGCTGACTGCCGAGATAACAAACGCCGGCTCTAACCCAGAAAATCAAGTAGCTGTTGAGTTCAAGTCAAGCAATCTTGGCATTAACTCATTTGACAAAGACATATTTTTGGAGTCGTCTGAAGATGCCAGCGAAGATGAGAAAAAACATACAAAAGCTCTGAATTTCGAAGTGCCTTCATTCCTCAAGTCAGGAACTTATCCTATTTTTGTGAATCTTTACTGGAAGAATTTTGTTCTGTTTGATCAGAAAACTGCAGATTTGGTTGTGAAGGATTGTGGCGGAGCTAGTAAAACAGAGACAAAACCTGAACAGCCCAAACAGGAGCCAGAGAAGGAAACAAAAGAGCAGGTAACTGTAATAAAGCCAGAAGAAAAAACAAAGGAAACTGGCAAAGAGGAAATAACAACTGCAACAACAGAAGTTTCTGTTTTGAACTCTCCTGTGTTTATTTTCATGATATTGGGGGGATTTGTTATTATAGTGCTTGCGGTTTTGGTTGTTGTCGGATATTTGAGAAGAAGTCAAACTCAATAAAATTTAAATAATCAGTACAAACCTCTTATAATTCGGGGGTTACGATTTTAAAAAAAGCGGGTTTTATTGTATTCTCTATAACACTCATAATAGTGTTATCTTCCAATTCTTATTCTGCAGTCTTAATCAATGAAATCCTTGCCAATGGATTAAGCGACCCCGAACATGAGTGGGCTGAGTTGTACAATAACGGCACTTCCGATATTAATTTAACTAACTGGAAGATTTCAGAAACATTAAGCAGTAATTTTACATTAAACACAACAATTCAATCAAAATCTTTTATTATTTTGGCAGTAGATTTCAGCACTTTCAATTCAACATACCCGAATGTAAATCAAAGCGGAATAAGAATAATTAACATAACAATATCCAATTTCAATTTGGCAGACACAAGCGGTGAAGTCCGCCTTTATAATTCATCAGGAATATTAGTCGACTTGATGGCGTATGTGCAGCGATCAGGCAAAACATTTGAGAACATCTCAATCGGCAGATACCCTGATGGCAGTTCAAGCATTTTTAACCTTTCCACTTTAACCCCTGGCGCAAAAAACGACAACAAAGCGCCGACATTGAACAAATGGGCTAATCCGTCGAAAAATAATACAAATATAAGCGCATTAACCAATATAACGGTTAATATAACCGACGATACTGCGCAAGTTAATACCTCTATAATAAATTTCAACGGCACCAATTTCTCAATGGCAAAAAATGGTGATGTCTGGTATTTCCTGTGGAATACGGGCAGTAATGCGCAAAAATTATACAATATAACTATATTCTTCAATGACAGCTACGGAAAATCTAACTTTGATAGTTTATTTAACATATTTGTAAACAACAGCCCTTACATTGTTTCGTTCTCTCCACCAAGTTTAACCCAAACAATAACTGAAAATTCAACTTTAAAGTTTAGTGTTAATGCCACTGACCCAGACGACACAAAGCTGGATTTTACTTGGCTCATAGATGGAAAATTGAATGGCACAAATATTGCCAATTTCTCCTACTCGCCGGATTTTAATGCCAATGGAACCCATTCAGTAAATGCGACAATAAATGACCCTGCATCAAACCAAGTTTCAATGAAATGGGCGGTTATAGTAACTAATTTCAATAGAGCTCCAATTTTAGATGCAATACCAGACAAAACATTTTCAAAAAACATAAATTCGAGCTTTGACATTACTGCAAACGATTTGGATAATGACGCATTGATATTTTCAGCGAATCACTCTGATATTTTAATATCAAAAATCAACAATTCAGCTGCGGCAATTTCTTGGAAACCAACAAACAGAGATTTAGGAAAAAATACAATTAATTTTACTGTAAGCGATGGATTGCTGATTGGTTCTAAATTGGCGATTATTTTAGTAAATATAACAAACAATACTCCACCAACAATAACCTCTGTTCCGAAATTAACTGCTACAGTTAATGAGGAACATACCTATGACGTTGACGCCAGCGATGCCGATAATGACGTATTGAATTTCTCCATAAAAACAAATGCAAGCGGAATGTCGATAGACAGTTCAAGAGGATTGATAATATTCACTCCACAATCTATAGGATTTTTCGTTGTTAATGTAAGTGCTTCAGATTTTATAGCAATAACAAACCAGTCATCCAACATAACTGTAAATCCGGGAAGTAAACTTAAGATTATTGATTTGGATGCAAAAATCAGAAATAAAAGAGTTAATGTTGATAATAATACAAGAATTAGAAAAAAAGCTATGCCTGGCTCAAATGTTGAGTTCAAGGTTAAGATAAAAAACGATTTTTCAGATGAAGATGATTTAAGCATAGAAGATACTGATTTAAGGGTTACAATTGAGGAAATGGATGACGGGGATGATTTGGAATTAGAAGCCAAAGAATTTGATTTAGGCGCGCAGGATGACAAAAAAATCACATTCAAGTTTAATGTTCCGCTTGATATTGACGAAGATACTTTTGATGTTTTGATTGAAGCAGAAGGGGAAGATGAAAATGGCACTTTGCACAGAAGCCATTTCGAAGTGAAGCTAGAAGTAGAAAAGGAAAAGCATGGCCTAAGATTTTTGGGTTTTGATTTAAAACCTCCAACAATTAATTGCAACAGAATTGTTACAATAACTTATGAGGTAATAAATATTGGACAAGAGGATGAGGAAAATATCATTTTGGAAATAAAAAGCAATGAGTTAAACTTTACACATACAATAAAAAACATTTCAATAGAATCTGGCGATGAAGACAATACATTCTTAGATTCGATAAAGCTAAAGATCGATAATAATGTGAAAAAGGGCACTTACCCGATGACAGCTAATGTTTATTCTGACGATGGAAGGCTAAGGGATACAAAAACATCTGAAATAAAAGTAAATGATTGCAGCAAACCAAAAATTACAAAATAATCTTACTTCCCGTGCTCTATAAATCTTCTCATTCTCTGCACGAAGTCCTCTGCAATCTTGTAGTAATGATCGAATTCAGCGCCTTTAATCTCTACAATTTCCCTATGAGTTACCATCTTCATCAATCTATAAAAGTTCCTCATCACAATGACATACTTATGTTCAAGCATCTTCTTCTTTACAAGCTTTTGCTCCATTAAATCAGCAACATGCTCTGGCGTTGGAGGTATTTCACCAATCTTCATCAAGGCGGCATGCGCCGCATCAATAACTGCCCAGTACAAGTCAATCACCGCCTGCAGCAAGTGCCATTTTGAGTTGTGCAGAGTATTTGGGGCTCTTGTGTAGTAAGTCCATATGCTTTCCTGCGTAGGCCTTACTCTGCCCCTTTTAAGCAATGCCTGCATAGGATCAAAGAAACCAGAGTCAATCAAAGCAACACCATCCCGCAAAAGGTTGATTGCTATTGGATCCCCATTCCTCATGTATTCCCAGAACGAAGTGAAGCGCATTGTAGTTACATGAATCTTGGTAGAAACCTTCACAATTGTTTTTTGGACAATCAGCCTGTATGCTTCTACAACCTCTGGAGACATGCTCATCATTAAATCGTCTATAATAACCAGAATGTCTATGTCTCCTCCTGACTGCTTTGTCCTTCTTGCAGTGGAGCCGAACAGCACAACCGCCCTTATAAAGCTGCCAAGCTCCTTGTAGATTTCATTGGCAAACCTATAGGCAGTGTCAACATCTTCTTTGTAATATCGCTCGAGATTAGGATGCTCTTTCCTAGGAATATCAAATTTCATTATTTGCCTCTTTTTTAATATTCTTTACTCTAGTTGTTTATAAAATTATTGTTATACATTTAAAAGGTTTTGTTATTGGCAGTGGATAGTGACAAATCATAACTATTATAAATAATATGATAAAACTGACAATATGATTTTCAAACTCCAGCAAGTCTTCCACTCCATTATAAAGTCTCTTGAGGTTCTTTACGTCATTGAAGGCATCAAGCCATGCGCAAGGATAATGGTTTTTGAGAATGAAACTGAAAAAGCGGTTGATTTTTTAAAGCAAAATAAAATAGAATCGTCAATATCGAATTTCAAGGTAATGAAGCAAAACCTCCAAAGCGAGTTTTATTCCGACAAATCAGTTAAAATACCTAAAGATTCAAAACAAAAAGGTTATTTTTTTATATATTTATCGAAAGATAAAGATACCGCAGAAAAAGCTAAAACATCAGAAGAAAACAACAAGCATAAGGAACTTGGGCTGTTGCTTGGCTATCCAAAATGCTGCTGCGAGTTTTTTGAAAAAAATTTTGATGAAAGCAATACGGACTTGACATTAAAAACGCTTGAAAATTCCAATGGTTATGAATTTCCGTTCTATAGCAATATTGCGGCAAGGCATTTTGATATTGCATTGCTAAGCCATTTTCCATGCAAATTTAATTGCAATGAATCAATAAAAATCGCAAAAAATAACTTGAAAATAATCAATAAATATTCACCACAAATCGCAGCAATGTTTTCAGGAATTCTCCAAGGCATTGTTGTTTACACAATTGAAGAAGGTGTATTCTTGCTGAGGAAGTATGAAAAAATCAATGATGAGATTATTTATGGCGATGTATTGACTACATCAAAAAGCAAGCTGTATTATTTGCTTTCTTCAAACAGGGAATTGAAGATTGCTGACAAGAATACTTTTGCTGTTAACGATGTTAAGATAGAAGGGCAGAAGTATGGAGCTATGGTTTTTAGTTAGGCAGACAGAAAGTCTTAAAAAATTCAATTCAAGTAGGCTATTAACGATTGTCTTGCTCTGTTATAATCTCCTCTTGGCGCTAATATTTCAAGTACAGGCTTTCCATCTTTATGGGTTCTAACAATGAACTCGAGCGGGCCTTTTGCGTCAGTTAGCACCATGCGCGAAGTTTCATCATTAATTTTAGTTAACCCACTTAAACCTACCTTTTTTAATCTGTCCAGTACAAAACCATACCCTTCTTGAGGCACATCTGCCACTACTATATAATCTGGAGGCACATCATAACTCATAATCCCACCTAAATTCCTTGTTTAGTTAAACTAAAGCCACTCATATAAAAATCTTTTCTTGTAATATTTAATATTTTTATTTAGTGTACAGGCTCACCAAGCTTCCATTCACCAAAAAGCTATCCTCTTTCTTCAAAAACTTTGGACGAAAGTGATGCCCGTAATGGATAAGCTTGCCTTTCATTTCTTTTAGCAGCTTATTCTCAAGCCCTCTTTCAAGCGGAGCATCAGGAGTTGAAAACAAAATGTCATATTTTGAAAAGTCATGCTCAAAAAAATCTTTATTATGGAATATTGCATTCTTTATATTGAACTTATTTTTAAATTCAACCGCCTTATTGTGTAGAAATTCATCAATCTCAACTCCTTCTGCACTTTGGCAGAACAAAGCAGCCATTAGAACAACCTTTCCGTCGCCGCTTCCTATATCTAAAAAATTGTTGAATTGATGCAAATCGATTCTTTTGAATACTTCATAAACTTCATCTGAAATCGATGCATTCCAGAATCCCTTTGAAGTGCTCCACATTGGCAGCTTGCCTTTTCTCATCAGTTCGCGATAGAAATTGTCGTACTCTTTTTTTATCTGTAGGAAAACTGCATCGTTCATTTTGAATATTTAATATATTTTATTATTTTTATTCAATGTATAGCGAGTCGGGTTAATGCCCGTGGCATGCGAGTGAGCTCGACCTGAACGCTTGCGTGCGAGCGTTCTCGCACGCAACAGCGAACTCGCTCACAAGTCACTGAGGGTAAAATTTGCGAAGCGGATTGAATTTTTAAAATTTTCATTATCTTTTCAGTCAAAGTTATCCTTCAGTTAATGTATTTAGTGCTTCTTGCCTTTGACAGTGGCATGCGAGGCTCGCGAGAGACTCGCTCGCCAAGTCACGGGCATCTCAATAAATAATAAATTTTTCAATAAAAACGATTTTTCCAATCAGCAAAAGATAAGCATTAAACTTTATTTAAATACTTTGTTGTAAAACCACAAACAAGTGAAAACAAAATTATAAATATTGGAAAAAAGTGCTTACAAATGATTCTGAGGTGATTTTTTGGCTCAATCAACATTAGTTGATAAATTAATGGAATTTTCTAAAATCAAACTAAAAAAAGCAATAGTAAAAGTGCCTAAACTTGAAGCTAAAAAAGAAAAAGGCACTAAACAAAAGCTTGATGAGCAGAAAAAGCCAAATTTGCAGATTTCTTCAACTTTGTCTTCAGTAGTCAACATTCTGATAAAGGCTGCAATTCAAAGAGCTAAAAAAGGCAGAAAGGGCAAACAGACCGCAGAGGAAAAACAATATAAGGCTGTAAAAGAGGATACGCCTTTAAGCGCAGATGGAGGCTACGGAACATCTTCTCGAGGCTATAACACCGCTCCTACCACTTCTTATATCGACTACGGGAAACTATTCAGCTATTTGTTTAGATTCAGAGCAAAAAATGCCTATGAAAGCCAAGGTGAAGACCACATTGCAATGGCAAACCGCTCATTGGAAGATAGCAGATTTACTGTGCTTAATGCAGAAACATTGGACAGAATAACCCAGCGTATTAAATATACCCGAGGAGGATGGATAGACACATTGTCGCTTGTGCCAAAAGCTGGCATGAGCTCAGCAGAATGGGAGCAATTCAGGCTCTGGATGGAGCTTGACCCTGTGGCTTATGGATTCAGAACAGGAAAATTTCTTAGATAAGCTGATTATTTCCCAATATAAATTTAGAAAACAAAAATTATAAATATGTGTTGGATATAACATCCAAGATGGTGGTTTTTTGGCTCAATTAACATTAGCGGATAAGGTTAAGGAACATTCTGAAGTAAAGTTGAAAAGTGTTTCAGTAAAAGTTCCTACACTAAATACTAGTAAAAAACACAAAGGTAAACAAAAGGCTGAAGTAAAAAAATCTGAACAATTATCTTTAACTTCACTAGCAAACCTAATAATAAAAGCTTCTTTGGAAAGAGCTAAAAGAGAGAAAAAAACAAAACCTAAGGAAGAAGATAAAGTCTATAAAATAATCAAAGAACGTAGACCATTAATTGTTAGTGGCGGCTATGGAACTGTTTCAAAAAATTATGGAGTATCACAGCAAACTTCTTACGTAGACTACGGAAAGTTGTTTAGCTATTTGGGTAAATTTAAAACACAAAACCCTTATGAGCATCTTGTAGACGAGCATGCTGGAATTGCAAACAAGGCTTTAGAAGACAGCGGATTTAATTTAATTGGCAAAGAATCAATGGATAAAATTGGAAAATATGTAAAATATTTCATGCCAAAAACTTCCGACTTGCTCTTGACTGCTTCAATATCGTTAGTGCCATTGCAAGGCATGTCCTCAGCAGAATGGGAGCAGGTAAAGATGTGGATAAAGCTAGACCCTGTTATGTACCTCCTTAAATCGACTACCTCTTAGAACAATCCAGTTTCTTTTTTAAGTTTATATAAAACAGCCCTGCTTGCATCAAGCTTGCTGGCTGCCTTCTCTCCTTCTGTCATGTAGCGCTCTGCTGTGTTTAGGCGCTCTCCAATAGTGCCTATAGCTCTTACTTGCTCTTCTGTCAAGCTTCCGCCCGTTGATACTGAGGCATACATTTCAGTAAGTTTGGAATAAGCTTCGTATGTCTGCACAAATGCTTGATAGCTCTTTGTGCCTTTCATCAAAGCGACTGGAGGCGCTTCTTCCCTTGCAGTCCTTTCCAAACCCTCGCCAGTTGTTTCAAAAAGCCTTGAAATGTCAACCTCTCTCTGCCTTGGGGCAACCTCCTCGGCAATCTTGTCCGTCTTTAATTCCTGCATTGATTGCCTTATTAATCTCTCTATCTCATCAACTTCTTTTTTACGCTCTTCCTCCATTAATTTAAGCTTTTTTATTCTTTCCCCAGGAGAAAGCCTTGAAAGTTCTTTTTTGTCGATTGTCATTGATTTACCTTGTATTAATTAGAATTTATATATTTACCTCAATTTGTTTGAATTTCAAATTTTACTCCAACGGCACTGCACTCCAAAGCGTCCAGTCATTGCTTGGCGCATATGCCCCAAATACATAGTAAGGCGGCTTGTTCTGCCCGAAGAAAGAGTATTGAACATCTGCCCATGTCTGCGGAACTCCCACGCCTCTGAAGCCCATGCCGTAAACTGGACTTCCAAAAAAGCGCCATGTCTTCATCAATCCATGGAAGTCGCTTAAGTCAGTTGAGGCATCTGCCCCTGGCTCAACTGTAACTGCCTTTTCATAACCATACCTCTTGAGTATAGCCATTATCTCTCTAATCGGGCTGTTGCCTTGCCCTGGAGCAAGATGATCATCGTGATAGCCATAGTTGTCTGCAAGATGAACATTACCAACCATTTTCTCCTTTGCCAAGCTCTCAACCTGATCCAGAACCCATTTCTTGAAGCCAGTTTCATTCTGCTCCCTTGTCAATCTTGGATCATCCTGCCAGTACTTTCTCCATAAGTTAATATGTCCAGTATCAAGAGTTGCTTTAATGTGCCTCTCTGCAAGCTTTTCAGCTTCTTCCTTGCTTACGCCCATGTAGTATGGATTTGGCTGCTTGAAGCCCTTTCTTAATTTTTCCTCGTCAATCTCTTCTGGTGCCATGCTTGCGCCATATTCAATCTCAGGCTTTGTCAAAAGCTCAACCATCCTCTCCCTTGATTTCTTAATAATCCATTTCAGCTCTTCCAAATGTCCCCCAAATCTCTCTGGAAATATATGCTCAATCGCAACAGTAACAGGATTGTTGGGGTCCCTAGTTTTTCTCAGCGCATGAATGCCTGCTTCTGCATAAAGCCGCGCTCCATGCTGTTCCAACCTTTTTATCGGAGTTATAATGTGTTGCTTTGTTTCATTTGTGTCCTTCGCTTGCTGCTCTTGCGATGCTGCTGTCGAACGATCATATTCTAATCTTCTCTTAATGTCAAATTCTACTTTCTTTATCAGCTCCACAGGTGTTTTCATTTCCGGAGGCGCAAAGCCGCCTGTCAGACTAAAAAGTTCCCTATCTTCTCTCATAAGCTTCCACTGCTCTTCAGGCGGAGTAGTTTGCTGGAGTTGTGTGTAAAATTTTTTAGCTTCTTCAATTTTCTTTAAAGCTGTAAAAAGTGACTCTGCTTCCTTTGACCACTGCAAAGACCATCCCCGGGCAATTCCTTCCTGCGCATCCAAAGTTGCTTTCACATACGCCTCTTCCGGATATATCTTTTCATAATAATTCGGCTTTCTCCCATTCCTCTGCTCAAACCACTTGTTGTAATCTTCAGCTTCCTGCCTGAATTCCTCAAAAGTCTTAAGTTTGACGTCAAACAATCTTTTGTCAGGATCAAATCTTGGAACTCTTCCTTTTAAGGGGTCGTAGGGATTTTCTATTTTCCTGCCCGTATAATCAATATAGTCTCCTTTTCTTATGAAAACCTTGTTGCCTCCGCCTTCATTTGCATCGCTGTTGTCATATCCTCCATAGTCATGCTCTGCCCTTAACCAAACAGGATGCGCCACTAACCTGTTTTTTTGTACTGTCTCTATTTTTGCATGCGTCCTGTCATCAAGCAGTTCAAACCTTGCATCAACTTCTTGAGTGTGTGCTTGCTTGAACAGCAATCTTCCGCTTGGGTCTCTTGCGAGATTAAGTCTTCCAGACTCGTCATCAAGATACATGTCTGTCATCGGCCTTTCAAACTCTCCTGAATGAATTACAACAGAGCCGCCGCCCATATCTGCCTGAAAGTCAATTGCCCTCTTTAACTCAAACATGTCCTGTGTTGCATTGTAGATTGAGAAATTTCCCCTTTCATCCCTGCCCATCATTCCCATCAGCTGGAAAGAAGCATGGGTTGTGAACTTGACTTCATTAGCCATTGACAGCTCTCTTATTGCCTGCCTTTGGTCCTCGCCAAGCATTTCAGGAGTCTGTGCATTTCTAGAGCCCATCCTGTAGCCTGGGAACTGAATCTCTATATTGCCAGCACCCATTCTTATTTTGGAATAAATGCCTGCAACGTTAGCAGCAGAAATTCCCATTGGAACGCTCATTCCAATATCCTTAACACCCAAATCAGCGCCATAAGGCGGCTTCTCGCCATATGCCTGGGGATCCATCGCATTGAAATAGTCCACTACAGGATGATGCCCGTAATAGCCGGCATTAAATCTCATTTTTCACCTTTTTTATTTGTAAATTTTATATTTTGAATTTATTTTAAAATTTCAATCCGCCTACGGCGTATTCTACTGCGCCGTGGCATTAAACCACGGCGCCTATACATTTAACCAAAACGCTAAAAAACTTCTTTGAAGTTTTTGGCGTTCCCAAAAATCACAAAGTGATTTTTGATAACATCAAAAGCAGGTTTCCTTCTTCACGCTTGCTTTCAAAGGAAGCTCTCGAGTTTGTTGAGATTTTTATTATTGTTTTATCGAATCTATTGTCAATGTTGTTTTTTGATTTTGTATTATTTTATTGAAATGGTTATATTTATAGTTAATGGTTTTATTAGAATTTGATTAAATGCCGTTTTACCAGTTCAACATATCATGCTGCTTCTTGAAATGATGATATGTGTTCCACATAACCTTCTTGACAGAATCCTCTGCCTTGCTCCTTGCAATTGCCTCTTTCATCAAATCTGTTTGCGATGGCTTTTTCAGCGCAGGAGTTTTCTTTGCTCTGAACGAGCCGAACAGTTCTGCAAATCCCTGAAATACAGAAAGGAAAGGCCCTGCTTGCTTTGCAGGCGGCTTAGGCATTTCTTTCTTCTCGACAAACTCTTCTCCTGCCTCTTTCAAGTATCTCATCAATTCGTCCCCAAGCGCTTCCAAGGCTGCTCTCACAGAGCCGTCTATAACTCCGAGCAGCTGCATGTCTTCATGCTCGCGCATCTTTTTGTAGTTGTCAATCTCTGCATCCGTCCATGCGTATGCCCGAAAATCCATTTCAACCCTGCCGAGATGCAAAGGCCCTCTTTGGTATTCCTGGGAATAGCTCATCTCAGGCCTTGTCCTGAAAAGATAGTGCATCAGAATGCATTGCTTTATTGCGTCTTTCCCTTTAATTGCGAGAATCTCAACTTCAATCATTGAGCTTTCAAAAGCAACTATCAAATCCGGGGTATCGACTCTGCTTTGGTCAAGCTGCATTCTTTGTATGTTCTTCAAATAAGGCTTAACCCAAGTCATGTACATCCTTATTATCTCAAAATGCTGCCTCAAGTATTTCAATGTGAATTTTCTCCTGTTCTTGAGCTCCTCATAAGTATGTTCTTTCCATGCCAAGAAGCTTCTTAGTTTTCTCTTCAAAACCTCCCTAACCTTTCTGTTGAACTGCCCCCTTTCCTTCTCTACAACAATATCAACATCCTCCTGCTTTTTTGGGTGCGTAGAGAAAAACAAATCCGGCAAAGTTGTAAACTGCACTTCCCTAGCCATTCCATAAACAGAGGCAGGGTTTTTTGCGCCCTGCTCAACCAAATCAACCCAAATGCCCTTTAAAGTTATTTCAGCGCTTTCAGCACTTGGACTATTTGTGTAGCTGTCAGAATAATAGCTTAATCTTTCATCAAGAATCCTCATCTCCCTTACAAGCTGGAAAAGCTCCCTAACCATTTTGCCGATTGTTGCAAGAAACTGGCTTACTTTGTCCTGCTGCAATCCCAGTCTTTGCTGTGAAGCTCCGAAAAAAGCAGAATTTTCAGCAGCTGCAAATACATCAGTTATTTTGTCTATCCTCGGAAACCCTCCAAAATATCTCAAGTAATGCAATGTCCAGAAATATGGCTCTTCAATGGATATATTATAGCCTTCATAGTGAATCCTGTATCTTCTGGCTGGAGTCGGGTAACCGGTTTTTATCCTTGATTGCCTGAATTCCTCACTATCCTCTATTTCATCAAACCCGAATTTTTTCAAGTCACCTTCTGTCAATGGCATTTTGTCCTCTTTTTGTAATTTTACTGCGATACCTCTTTTTTAAAGTTTGTTGTTTTTTATTGATGCACAGGATGCTCATGCCCAAGCACATGCCTTCTTTCAAGCTCTTCAACATGGCTGATTTTGTTTGCCAAAAGTTTACTCAGATTGCTTCCGAAGTTCTCAAGTATCAATGATACATGCTCGCCTCCGAGGAAATGCGGCAATATCACATAATCCGCACCTGCATTATAAAGCTCTAATGCCTCCTCAATCTGGTTTGCTGTGACAAAAACAACAACCTTCAGATTGGCTTTTTTCGCTTCATGTATGAGCAACAGATTGTCGTTTTTGTTCGGAACAGTTGATATTGCCATTGAAGCGTCCTTGAAACTTAGTCTTTCCAACACCTCTATGTCGCCAACATCTCCGTATAAGCAAGGCACTTTTTCAGCAATCAGTTTCTTGACTACTTCTGGGTTAAAGTCAACAACAATATGGTTTTTCCTCATTCTCCTCAAGCTCTTGATTATGCTGTATCCGATTCTATTGTAGCCGCACAGCACAACATAATTCTTCATCTTGCTTGGCATGTACTCCAATGACTTGTATGTTGTTGTGAGCTTGTCGAATATCCCCAAAAATGAGGCAAGTTTTGCATATATCTTGTCGCTGTAATTTATGAAGTATGTTGAGAGGACTATTGTTGCTACTGCAAGCACAACTGTCATTGAAAAAATGTCTTGTGTGATATGCCCTAAAATCATGCCTTGCGCAGCAAGTATCAGTGAAAACTCTGAAATCTGGGCTAGTGAAATTGCGCTTAAAAAAGAGGTTCTCCTGCTATAGCCGAAAAAAGAGCACAAAAACATGACAATCAAGGGCTTCAAAACAATCACCAGCAATATAAACGTCACAATGGGGCTTATGATATTCTGCAAATTGCCCAGAGTTAATTGTGTACCTAATGATACAAAAAACAAGACAGAAAAGAAATCCCTCAATGGCTTTATCTTTCCTATTATTTCAACATTGTATGGAACATTAAGCACAATGCCTGCAATAAAAGCCCCTACTGCAATTGAAAAACCGATTGAGTTTATAATCATTGAAAATAAAAAGGCGATTGAAATTGAGGCAATGAACAAAAGCTCCTGAGATGCAGCAGCATACCTAAGCAAAGGCGGAAGCATGTATCTGCCTGCAAAAAAAGAAGAAAGAAGCACTAGTATGCCCTTTGAAAGCGACAAAAGCAATGCGTTTGCTGAAAAGCCCTGCTGGCTCAAAATCGACAAAGCAAATATTGCAGCAATGTCTTGCAGCAACAAAATGCCTATTATTATCCTGCCATGCAAGGTGTCAATCTCCCTTTTGTCAGAAAGAAGCTTCACAACAACCATTGTTGAGCTGAATGCAACAATCAATCCAAGATAAGCTGCCTCTGTTGAAAAAAATCCCATGAAGACAGATACAATAAATGTAAGGACAAAAACAGCAGCTATTTGGATTACTCCCCCTAATGAAGCAACTAGCCCTATATCTTTCAGTTTTCCTATGTTGATTTCTAATCCGACAATAAACAGCAAAAACGCAATACCGATTTCAGAAAGGTTGTTTATGACATCAACATTTGTGACAAATCCCAGAACAGGTCCTAAAACTATGCCTGCAACTACATATGCGGGTATTAATGGTTGTTTCAGAAACCTGGCTAAGTAAGCAAACAAGGTTGATATTATTACAATAAATCCAATGTCAAAAAATATGTTCTGTGCCATTAGTCGTAAATCTTTAAATCGTCTTGTTCTTCAACATGCCTTTGCTTTCTTTCATTAAGGTTTAGTTCAATTACGTCATTGCTCTTGAGTATGTCTTCTATTTCACTTCTTGTTTTTCCCATTAACCTTGCTAAATCATCTATCTTCAGTTTTAACACCCTTTTTCTTTATTTCAAGCAAAAATCCATCTTTGTGCTTCTTGAACTCAAGCTCCACGCCTTTTTTCAGCCCTTCATACTCTGCAAGAAGCTTAGGAATCGTTATTACAAGTTGCCCAGAAGGAAGCTTTTGGATTTTTACCATCGTTGATAATAGTATTTTTAATAGTATTTTTAATATTTAATAATTTAATTTAAAAACTATTTTAAATAATAGTATTTAAAGGTTGTGGTTTTGGATGGAGATTTGGCTGCATTAAATTTTTATATTTGCCCTTACCTAATAACCTAAAGGGCGGTAGCTCATCAAAATATTCAAAAAAGATGTGGATAAGCTATTACTATTCCTAACCATAATCCCTATAATACCCTTCCTAAGCTTTAGCACTTACTATGACAATAAGCTGAAGAACATATCTGTAGAATATTCTAAAGACCATGAAAATCTTAAAGCAGCTTCTGGCAATGTTGTCTTGGAGCAGTTAAACCAAACATCGCATTTAAAGGAAACTTTCCAGAAAGACAAGGAAGCCATTGAAAAGCAATACTTTGACTTGAAAACAGAGAATGAGGCGTTAAGACAAGAAAATGAAAGAATCCACTCTGAGTTGGAAGCTTTAAAATCAGAATTGAATAGCCAAAAAGCAAAGTTTGACAAACTGTATTCAATGTACCAACAGGTTCAGAATAGCTTGATTGAAGCGAATGAGCAGGTAAGCGGGTTATATGTAAAGAATAAGGAATTATGTTCTAAGCTAAAAGCTTCTGGTGGAAGTGATGAAGGGTGTTAAGCAAATGACTAATCGGTGTTCTTTCTCCAGTAGGATGCCAAGTGAATTCTTCCAGAATTTGGCCTGTAGAAACATTTCCATTTCTAATTCTAACTAACTGGTTTAGTTCGTTGTATTCTCTATAATAAGAATCTCCAGTCACTAGATTGCCATTAGCGTCATATTGTAGATTATTTTCTTCTGCGAAGACAATAATAAAAAATTTATCCATCTTAATAAGTTAAATTTAATCACCATTTTTTTTATATTTCCAAGTTTTATGTTTTAATGGAATTTGGTTTTGTTAACTTTATTATAATTATTCACAAGTTCTATGTATTTCTTTTTGCTTTTCTCGAGTCTCCATTTAAACAAATCCAATAAATCTTTGAAATCATTAGGCTTTACCCAATAGGGGAGATGTTTTATTGTATCGTCTCTATCTACAAGATGTTCATAAAATGCTACAGCAGCTGCATTAGAATAGTAATGTGACTTTTGATTAAAACACCATTCTGCAAAACCATATATCTTATTTAACTCATCTTTATTGTTTTGCTTATGAGCTTCTCGAACGCTTGGAAGTAACTCAAAAAAAAGAGAGTATATCCCTTCTTTAATTTCTATCTTCAAATTAGGAAATAGTTCCAATGCCTTCTTTTTCCATTTTACCATCTTAAACATATCCTACAATTTTTATTCTTCGGGAACATATTCTCTACTAGCTTCTAGGGCTTTTTTTGCTCTTGCAAGAGCATCCTCTAAAGCTCTTCTAGCTTGTTTACTTAGTTTTTTATCTTGTAATTGTTTTATCAACTGCTTTATTTGCTTTTCTAATCCCTTCTGGGCTTGTTTTACTTCTTTTAAATGGTCATATGGTTTACCAGTCTTTGGATTTCTTCCCGAACCTCTTCCTGTCAAATCTTTTGCTGCACCTTCTAAATCTTGTTTTGTAAGATGATCTTTAATAATATTGTCAACTTTATCTATAGAATTTTGCTCTTTTTTATTCAACCCTCTACTCTCATCTTGTCCCTCTTGATTATCGGGGTTTTTTGTTGGTGCTTCCTGTACATTAATTTCGGCTGCTTTGTTGGCATTATCACTAGCTGGTAAATTAGTTGAGCTAACAACATTATTTGCACTTTTATCAGAAAGCGCAATTATGAGAAGACTAACAGCAAATCCACCAACAACAAGCAAGCCAATTCCAGTTGTCAAACCTACAACTGTTGTGCTTCCAATAAGGATTTGTTCACCAATAGTTATTTCTGCTCCGCCGAAAATGTGACCTGTCGGGTCAACATACTTGTAAGGATTACCCTGCGCTAACGCATATCACATTAGTAGGAACAGAGAAAAAATTGTGTGCCTTGTTTGGAATCTTATCGGCTCGCCTTTTGCCTTTGTGGTTCCAAACTATTACCTAACTTTCATCGGTAGGTAAGCGTGTAGTGCATCAGTACTAACAGGCGATCATTTTTGTGCAAAGAAGTAACCGTCTATAAATATTTTTCTACAAAATCGTCTGGAGTTAGTATTGGAATATTTTGAAATTTTTTGATTTTCAATAAGTGCTTATCATTGCTGACGATGCAGTCAACATTTCCAGCTATTGCACATTCCAGAATGGCATTGTCATCGGGATCATCCTTTATTATGTTCAATTTCTCTTTTGGCACAACCAATGTTGACATTGAAATAATCTTTCCTAAGGTTCTTTGCATCTCCAATTTCTTATCCTTGATCTTATTTTGAATCTCTTCATAATTCAACACTTCGCTATATTCCTTGAGAATATCATCTGATAGCACAAGTTCTATCACCTTTATTTCAGCTTTCGAAATTATCTTGTCAGAAGCACCATGCCAAAAAGTAGCCGATATTAGTGTATTTGTATCCGCAGTTATTTTCATCTTCTCTTATTCCTAAACCTTTGAATCATAGCTGGAACATCTTTTTCTTTCATTCCAGCCTGCTTTGCAGCCAGTTTCAGCGGTTTTGTTATCTCTGCAAAGCTCTGCTCAGTTACTTTTTTCATCAATAAAGTATCCTCTTCTGCAAAGAACAATACTTTTGTTCCTTCCTCTAACCCCAACCGTTCTCTAATGTCGGCAGGTATCGAAATCTGCCCTCTTGAGCTTATTTTTCCCATTTCGATTATTGTTTCCATTTTCCTCACCTATCTTGTTAATAAGATAGGTAAGATTTATCTTATATTTAAATCTTTTGGTCATAACTGAAATTGTATTTTATTGATGTCGTGTTTTTCTGTTTTTAAAAACAAAAACCATTTTAAATACCCAAACAATTCATTCATTTGTTATGCAACGCCCCAAATGGCTCAAAACGCAGAAAAAGGCAACTGATTTTGAAGTGATACAGGCAAAGCCCTACGATGACTATAGAGATTACAGGGGAGATGCCGGCTGCTATGTTTTGATAAGGATTTATCCAGATACAAAAGAAATAGGCGTAGGCATATGCGATTACAATCACACGATTTTGAAGGAATTCAGGGGCAAGAGAGCCCAGGACTTGTACACAGAGATATTCGAGTACAACAAAGAGCACAACAAGAACTGGTTCAGGGTGCTTGACCATGCCGCTTATCTCGGGAAAGAATTAAAAAAAGCTGAGATATGCCTTGCAGCAGGCGAAGAGTATGTTCAGGAATGAAATTAATTTTCTAATTATTATTTTTCTGCAGTTAGGATAAAATATTTTACTAAGCCTTTTTCTACTGCTCTATGAATTTCCACTGCTATTGTCGCATTTGGAAAATACTTTTGCAGTTCAAAAATTTTGACAAAGAGATAAGGTACATATGCAAACACTTTTAATCGTTTTAAAGAAGGTTCAAAATTTTCAGTAATGTTTTGTTCTTTGACGTTTTTAAAGCCTGCTTCTTCAACTATTTTCTTAAATTTATTATATCTTAATTCCCGCAAACTAGGGGAAGCAGTGGCATTGATAATAATATTGACTAATTCCATTTCATAATTCGAGAATTGATAATCGTCAGCAAACCTATATTCAAATAAAGCTACTTTGCCTCCTTTTTTTAAAACTCTATAAAATTCTTTTAATGTTTTTCTGATATTTGTTGAGTGGCAAAGAGTTTCGATTGTATATATTGCATCAAAAGTTTCATTATCAAATTCCGTATTTGAATAATCCATTAATGAATAGTTAATATTATTGGAGACATTCATACGCTCAGCAAGTTTGTTCGCTATTCCAATTTCAAAATTAATCATAGTTATTCCGTCTATATGGCAATCAAATTTCTTGGCTAAATAAGTTGAAACAACTCCTTGTCCACATCCGGCGTCAAGAACCTTCATTGATTTTTTTAAATTTAATTTTTCTCCTATTAAATCTTGCATAAGGATTTGAGCTTCTTTTTCAGAAATTTTCTTATTTTTTGGATAATAACCGAAATGCTTAGCGCCTTCTAAGAATAAATCATAACCCAATCTCGATTTAGTGAAGTAGTCATTCAGCTTTTTGAAATGTTCTGCCTGATTCATTTTATTTATTTTATCAAAAATTTAATCCTCTTAATCTCCTCAACCATATCACTCGCCAAGTAAGTAAATCCCTTTTTCTTCTTCAGCAAAATGTCACCAATCAATCCATTAAAGTAAGTCGAGTTTATAGCACTTTGCAGCAAGTCCTTGCTCTGCGCAAGGAAGCCAGCGCATAATCCCGCAAGAACATCCCCTGTGCCGCCTTTTGTCATTCCAGCATTGCCTGTTTTATTGTAAAAAATTTTGTTTTTTGAGATAATAGCATCAATTTTTCCTTTCAATAAGATTATATTATCTTTATTGAGGAATTTTTGAGTTGTCTTTTTTATTAGTTGAGATTTTTTAATAATATTTTTTTCTTTGTTTATTTTTTTTATTGTTGATTTGTTAATTCTTGAATTAATTAAAAAATACTCCAATTCTTTTGAATGTGGAGTGATTATTGAATTTTCCGCATCTTGCATTGAGACTGATTTGATTGCATCTGCGTCAATAACCTTGAATTTTTCTATGCTTCTTATTGCTTTTTTGCAGAATTTTTTTGTTTCAGCATTTAAGCCAATTCCGTTTCCAATCAGCAAAACGTCAAATTTTTCCATGGATTTTTTGATAATATTGGAATATTTCAACTTAAGATGGCTGCCTTTCAACTTCGCGGTTATCAAATCGGGAGAATAAGCATTTATCGCCAATGCAACCTTTTCAGGTGCAATAATCTTAACCAAATCGCAGCCGCTTCTCAAAGCAGCAAGCCCTGCAAGCGCAATCGCCCCTACAAAATCTTCTGAGCCGCCGACAGCAAGAACTAATCCATTGTCTCCTTTATGGCCGTCAACCTTTCTCTGCGGAAGTTTTACCTCTTTTTTTGTTATGAATTTCATTTTGGCAATCCGATATCTGCTACAACAGTTTTATCCTGCAATTTTTCAAGCCCTTTTTTCAGGTCGTGGAATGTGACAATCAAGTCTGCATTAACGCATTTTTCAACTATATTTCCAGTGTCAGGGTCCAAGCCTGTGGGAATATCGACAGAAACTTTATAAGCCCTTGAATTGTTCGTATCCTCTATTATTGCTGAAATTTCCCTGTTTAATCTTCCCTGTATTCCTATGCCGAGTATGGCATCAACTACGATATCATAAGTGTCAAAGTCTACTTCATCATCCAAAAGAAATTGTATCCTTTCATTACGCTCAATTTTCTTAAAGTTTGACAGCGCCTCTTTTTTTAATCTGCTTTCATCTCCTATGAAAAGAACGTCTGTTTCTGCCTCTTCACATAAATATCTTGCAGCAACAAATCCGTCTCCTCCATTGTTGCCGTGATAGCAAACAATCAGAATTTTTTTGTCCTTCAAGTCAAATCTTTCCTTTATCGCTTGGTAAACTGCTTTGCCTGCGTTCTCCATTAGAACTGCTCGTGGGATGTTGCTTTTTGCCTCTAAAATTCTCATATCCTGTGATGAAATCATCATGATAAATTCAGATATAATGCGCTATTCTCTCTTTTGCGTCAGTATTATTGTCAAACCTGTTTATTAAATCTTCGATTTCCTTTCTTGCCATGTAATTGCTTTCGACCAAAAAATCCGTGAAGTCAATTTTTTTGGCATTTACAATTCTTTTCGATAAAAAATCATAAGGGTAGTTCATTGCCGGCTTTATAATATTTTTCCTCATTAAATCTATAATGGCTTTGTTTGTCCATTCTACAACAATATCGTTTTGCACTGCATTCAGAAAAGAACCGTCAGGAAACGCTTCACTTAAAAATTTTATCATTTCATTGAAGTCTTCCGGGACTTGAGGCAGTATCTTTTCCATCGCACCACACTCTCCGAACATTCCTTCTTTCAGCTGCATTCCATCTCGGCTAATAAATGGGCTTCTGTTGAAGGGAAACAATCTGCAGACATAGGCTCTTTTTGTGTGGTAAATCGAGCATTTGTTCTCTTTCAGAAAAGGACAAGCATCTGTAAGACCGTTCATAAAATATGTAACGATTATTGCTTTGTTCGAATTCGAGTCAAGAATTGCTCTTAAAGGTTTTATCCTTGCATCGACGTTGGCTTCATGCTGCCATTCTGAAAAGCGCTTTGCCTCCCAGTCCCATAATGGAAACGTCATCTGCCCGACCGGAACAAGCTGCACAACAGGAAGTTTTCCGAACGCATGCTCCTTGACGAATTCCCTGTCTTCTTTTGGAATAATGCCCCTTATATGGCTACAGCATGTGCCGCATGCATTGCACTTGAATTTCGGGATTTCTGACCGGATTGGAATGAACATTTTATTGCTTCTTTATTTTAAACTCTCCGCTCGGCAGCGCCCTTATTATCTCATCAATCGTGCCGCCAATCTTGTGCTGGATGTATTTTGCAACAGCGCTTGCCTTCTCATTTCCCTGCTCTAAAACAACGTATTTTTCGCAATTTGCTTTTACTGCATTCAAAGGCCCAGACATAATCTGCTGCTGTTTTGTAATTCCAACTGCAAGATTGATTTTATTGATTATATAGCTTGTCTTGCCGTAAATCATGAAAGCGCCTTTGCCCATGTATTCTCCTGCTTTTGTCTTCTTGCTTACCTGCCCTGGACTGACGTAAAAAACAGATGTTGTATGCAGTCCAAGCTTCCACGCCCTGCTGAAAGTGCATGTTGCATCTGCTGCCTCTTCTTTTGTCCTTTCTCCAATTGGCTTGCTTTCGCTTTTGACGACAAAAAATGGGGAGCCAGCCATGTCAGTATGAAAAACCATGTCATTTGGCTCTGTGTGCTTTTTTATTACAATCTCATTGGAAGTAGCATCTCTCCCGCCAATAACCAAGAATCCTTCACTGCTGATGAACCACCTGAACTTTTCATACCACTCCTGCTTCCTTTCCTTCAGTTTTTCCTGCTTTGATTTTTCAAGTATTATTTTTTCTTTTTTTGTCTCGAGCTCTTTCGATTTTTTTAAGCTTTCAGCTAATGCTTTTTCCGCGCCTCCTATCTTTTTCTTTATTTTCTTAGCTTTTTCAAAATAAACTGCTGCATTCTCATCAATGCCTTTAGTCAAATCAAGCACAAGTCGTGTCATTTTGATTAGTTAGCTATATTTGTTTTTATATTTATTTATTAGCAACCAAGGAAATTCTGAAAAAATTTTCTGGGCTTTGAAATCCAAAGGATTTCAAAACATTTAAATAAACAATATCCGAAAAATAGCATAATGATTGCAAAAACAAAAGAGGTGCTTAGAAAGCTTGAGTTTGGAGTTTTGGAATTCTTTGTAGGCGCATTGATGGTTATAGGAATAGTTGGTTACTTTGGGAGCGTTCCAGCTGACTTTGACTGGATAGATCACACAATAAGCTTTATACTTTTTACATACTTGTTTTATAAGTTAAACATAACTTCAATCTTGTTCGGAAAAACTTCAAAAGCTGCAAATCTTGTAATAGTGCTTTCCTACTTCTCATTGTTTTTCAAGGACATAATAAGCTACACGTCTTTAGATGCATTTAAATTCAAAGTGATAACATTTGTTGATAACTTTTATCTGTTTTTTTCAAATAATCTTCCTTTAACAAACTTAGTTACATTTTATATTGGCGTATTGGGTATTTTAGTTATCAGTTTTTATCTAACAAAAAAAATAAATATATCACATCCAAGCTTATTGTATGCATTACACCAAAAGGAACTTAAAAACAAGCCAGTAAAATTCATTTGGATTTTTGTATTGCTGCTTGGATTTTACTATTTCATTTACAACATAATCCTTGAATGGCTTGAATTCACGCTGGACGACCCCGTCATTGCAACAGGCATTGTATTTTTTATTTACAAAATTTCTATGCACCGTCAAAAATTCCATGCAGATAATTTTGTATTCAAAATAGGAGATTTTAGCTCGAAACTTTATAGCAAGTTCGTATCCTTGTTTCACTACAAAAAAACCCTGCCATTGGCGATATCGGGCTTGCTTATTTTGCATGCTTTGTCCGACTTGGGAGTTTTTGCGTATTCGCTGGTGTTTTCAAAAGAAAATTTCTATTTGGGATTATTGCGTTATGAGCATGTGCCGTTTCTGAAATTGTTTTTGGAAGATGCAAAAAGCATGCCAAGTTTTGCAATAGTGCCGTTGTTTATAGCATATCTGCTAAATGCGCTGTCGTTGATGATATTCTTGTTGATACCTGTGGTGGTTTGGGTAAGCTTGTTTTCCAGGAAAGGTTTTCACATAAATAACGCATTCCTGTTTTTTATTTATTCCTCTGTTGTTGCATACATTCTTTTACCTGGTTACATAATCCAGCCGATTACAGAGCTTTCCATACGTGGAGCAGTTATCGGGGAGAACGAAGCAGTGGGCGGAATCGATGTGCTGTCTCTTCCCTTATTAGAGAGCAAATCAATTTTAGACGATTTTTTCCCGAATAAATCGACTGTAATCGTCGCTGTATCAATAGTCGCTATATTATTTGGATTAATCGTCTATGCATTTAGTTTCAGGCCAAAAATCAAAAAAGAGCTATATGCGATTTCGATCATCGGAGGCATGGTTTTTTACACAATTTATCTTTATTATTTCTTTAGCAGCCTGCTGGCTTATTTTTATGATGGCATTTTGGCAACAATATCCACTCTAAATTTCCTGATTGGAATGATATTGGCAATCTTTCTGATTTTGTCAATAATGTTCTACATTGGCGGCTATTTAATGTTTTTATACGAAATTGTAATGGAATATCACAAAAGAAAATGGAGTGAGCCGATTGATGAGGAGCTTGTCGCGGTAATAAAAAATATGAAAAAATTTGAAGGAAGGGTGATTAAGCAGAAAAAGGCGCAGTTTGTAGGGGAAATTTTCAAGTACGCGCTTGTCGGGTTCGTTTCTATTGCAGTTTTGTTTGCGGGCTATAAAATGATAAATGCTGTAAAGGACAGGGCTTGCCAGACGGAGCTTGCAAAATTCGAAATTGAGTTAAGAGGTTTGGACAAAGGCTTGAGGTTTGGCACAAAAGATCTGCAAAGCTATGATGTGCCGTGCAAAGTGGACAGGATTTATTTCTTTGACTTGAACAAGAAAATAAATCCAAATGATTTCAGGGATGCTCCTTTGATAAAAGATTCGCTGAAAAGCGGAGGCAGCAACAATGTATTCTTGGTTAAGGAAGGACAAGTCAAGCGCTCATTTCATGCAGGAAATCTCGAGATGATTTATCCTTACCACATCTGCTTTATACCAAAATTTGAGAAAATATCATTTTTTGTGGAAAGCACTGGAAAATCCGCAAAAATCATAAGTGCATGCAACCAGCCGGAATGCACTTTCATACCTATAAACATAAGCGAGGAAGAGGCAAAAAAAGTGGTGAGAGAGGCGATAGACTTTGGATGCGCCAGCTGCCCAAAAAATCTTGATAGGGAATTGGAAAATATGAAACTGACAAGGCAGAAGGTAGAGATGTTCAGGAAGTTTACTTTTTGCGAGGGCATAACCAATGTCGAGATTTTGATAAAGCCAAAAAAGGGCGAGGAAGTTAAGGATTTCAGGTTCTATGAGTTTATACCGAAAAGCTGTATTGATGATTTAAACAAGTATTTGGCTGAAAACATAGAAGGCAATGTGGAGATAAAATCAGACCCATTAATATTATGGCATTTCAAAGAGCTAAGCAAAGAGCAAAAAATCTCTTACAAGCTGAACGCAGAGCTGGATGACGAATGCAGCACAGCGATACAAGGGCTTGGAGTAGCTGAATTCATAGAAGGCGGAAAATTAGCAGAGACAGCAAGACAGCAGGAAGAAGAGGAAGAAAAACAAGAAGGGCAACAAGCAAATACGCCGCCAAAAATCAGCAATCCGCCAGATGTATCGCTTTCAGGCATTGGATTAAAAAGAAGAGTAATAAGGAACTTGTGGAGATTTGCAGAAGACAAAGAAACTAATCCGAGAAATTTGGCCTATACAATTATAGATCAAACAAACTCAGATTTAGTCAGCTGCAGCATAAGCATAGAAAAGCATGTTGATTGCCTAGTTAAAAAAGACGGGAACGGCGTTTCAAAAGTAACCGCACAGGTTGACGACCTTGAATTCAGGGAGAGCGCTTCTTTTGATGTCAAGGTTAATCAGCTGTGCAAGACACACGCAAGAAAAGCATGTGCTGGCAACTCTGTTTATTGGTTTGACAGCTGCAACAAGCAGGAGACTATTTACAAAGCATGCGGAGCAAACGAAGTGTGTGGCTTAGGAGATTGCAGGGAGTTGTCAAGCGCCATAAGAAAATGCACCAGCAACAAAGATTGTCAAAGATGGTATCAAGTCTGCAGAAATTCAAAATGTTGCTTTGTAATGAATATATTTTGCTGACAAATAATAATATTTATAAAAAAATCCGAATTAAAGTCACAAAATGGCAGAACAACCGCAGTTAAGCCCTGAGCAGCTTAAGGCACTGCAGGAAAGAATCAAGCAGATGTCTCCTGAAGAGCTGAAAGAGTTCCAGAAAAAGCAATGTGTTTTCTGCCAAATTGTTGCAGGCAAGGTTCAGTCAAAAAAGATTTATGATGATGACAAGGTTTTGGCGATTCTTGACATAAATCCTGCAAACCCGGGGCATGTTCTTCTTGTTACTAAAGAGCATTATGCAATAATGCCCCAGATTCCTGATGACGAGGTTGCGCATGTTTTCATGGCGGCAAAGTCCCTATCCAATTCCATGTTGAAGTCGATCGACGCTCAGGGAACAAATATAATTGTGGCAAACGGCATTGCAGCAGGGCAAAGGGCTCAGCACTTCATGGTTCATATAATACCAAGAAAGGAGAATGACGGCATTAATTTTGTGCTTCCTCAAAAGGAAATGCCCCAGAATGAAATCGAAGCGGTGGGCAATAAATTGATTGCCGCATTAGTCGGGGCAGCCGAAGAGGAAAAGCCAGTGATTCCTGCAAAAATCCCAGAACCAAAGAGAGAAGAGCCCAAAAAAGAAAGCAAAAAATCCGAAGCAGAAACTAAACAAGAAACAAGAAGCAGTATCAATTTGGACGACATATCCAAGATGCTTGGTGTCAAATAATGGCTATAAAACCAAATTGCATTGTATGCGGAATAATTGAAAACAAGATTCCTTCAAAAAAGGTTTACGAGGACGATTTGGTGCTTGCTGTTCTTGACGTAAATGGTGCAAACGCCGGGCACTGCTTTGTCATGCCGAAAAACCACTACTCAATATTAGAGCAGGTTCCTGACATCGAAATAGGAAGATTGTTTCAGGCTTCAAACAAGATATCAAGCGCAATATTCGAGTCTCTTGGCGCTCAGGGTACGAATATATTTGTTACAAACGGTGTTCCTGCAGGACAAACAGTTGCGCATTTCACGATAAATGTAATCCCGAGAAAGGAGAATGACGGCATTAACTTGCAATGGCAGCCAAAGCAGATGAGCGAAGAGGAGATGTCTACTGTTGAGTTGAAGCTGAAAGAACAAACCAAAAATATTGGATATTTCGAGAAAGAAGAGAAAAAGCCAAGGATTCATGCCCCAAAGCAAGTTGTTCTGTCAGAAGAGGAGGAAGAGTATTTCACGAAGCAGATGAGGAGGCTGCCTTGAAATTAATAAATTTAGTTTTTTGCTTGTGAAATTTGTCTTTCTCTTCGAAATGTGAGATAAATTTCCAATCCTCTTTGCTCTTCTTTAAAAATTAAAGGATAATATTTCTGTCTTAAAGTTTCTTCTTTAAAGAATCTTAGAGGATCGATACTTCCAGATCTTACAAGACTCACGTAATGGCTACCGACACCTAAAATTTTTGAAAGTAAGTACGTCGATTTATATTGGTTAGCAAATATGAAAGCGGTAAGTCTTATCCTTCTTAACGCCATAATTTCTGAAGGTCTCAAACCCACATATTTCTCTCCAAGTAATTCTACTCTAAGCTCCTCGTCTAAATAACCCCAGTTTTCCGTGTTCCTCAATAGACTTGAACCATAAGGGGTAATCGAATATAAGGTAGATTTTTTCGAAACTCTTTTACCTTTTTTATACTCAACAAGCCCCGCGAGTATTAGAAAATCTAATGCGTATGTATTAAACGTCATATAGTTAAATCGACCTTGAAATGGATGAACACTAGCAAGATTAGAGACTAGAGGATTTTTAGCCAAATCGTCTCTTGTCATTGCACCGCCATCTCGCAAAGCCAACAAGATGATATATGCAAGATTCCAATAAGGAATTGTTTTACTCGAATTTCTAAACTTAGAACTTATCCACATATAAGGGACACCTTCTTCAGAAACATGCGGTAATCTAATGACTTTATTTATTAGTTCTAAAAGATTTAAAGCTGATCGAATACTGAAATAATTATTTTTTATGTTTTCCAGATTAAGTTTTCTCATTATATCTCTTGAAGTTATTGGAGACTCAAAGTTATCTAAGCATTCTTCTACTCTGCTAACTAAATCGTGCTGTAAAGCCCATCGTAAACCAGGATTTTCTCCCGCTTTGCGAAAATACCTTTTGTTAGCCATGGCACTAAAGGCAGTGGCAAATTGATAAAGACTGTCTTTAGTAAAGCCATATCTTATAGCCATTATAGCGAATAATTCCATATAACTGCATTCAAAACCGCTTTCTTTGGAGTCACGTATTATATCTACAATTTCTTGTTGTTTTTCAAGCGATCTCCTTAACAGCTCTTGTTTTGCTGTTCTTGTAGAATCAACTATAGCTTCCAGATTTTTTAATTTTTCATCTATATCATCAACTAATTCTAAGCCTATGTTAGAAATTCTTCTACTATGTCTTCTATAAATCTGTGATAATTCTGGTAACATAGAATCAGCAAATATAACAATTACTTATAAAACTTTTTGTTTTAATTACTACTAAGTGATTATTACTAATAAATCAAACAACTAACCATCCCAACGGATTCCCAAACATCAAGGTTACAATAAAAGCAATCAGGAAACTCGGCACAAAAGGAATGCCTTCCTTGATAAGTATTTTCTTGACTTTTCTTTTTTTGTAAAATTCAATCAGTTGTTTTATTTGTTTTTTGCTGATGCCCAATTCCTTAGGGCCAGTTACATACTTGCCTCCGACATAAATGTCCTTGACAATCCAGTCGCCTTCTGTAAGCTTAGGCGGCTCGACAAGTTTGTACATGCATGACTTTTCGATTGCCTTGACAAAAATCCAGAGATAAAATGTAATCAGCATCACAAACGCCAATGTCAGGACCATTATTTTTATGTAATATATCTTAATTAAAAACAGCAAGATAAACAGCAAAATTAAAACTGCCAGCATCATTTTTTTTGCTTTGACAATATTTTTCCCCATCAGGATTTTGTTGAACTCCTTGGAAAAAATTTTCTTGTTCTTGAAAATCAGAAAAAAGCTCCACAGCAAGCCATACAAAGCTCCCACAAGCAATGCATTTATAAGAAATGCAAACAAAAATTGTGAAGATGTATTGCCGACATCTATGCCAATCATTGCTCCTAGTCCCATTATCATCTTGCTGTCCCCTCCGCCCCATTGCCCTGCATAGAACATTATGTAGGCGATTCCAAAGAATATCAAAAATCCAATAATGCTGTTTATTATGAATGAAGGAGTTGAATAAATTACAGAAAACAACAAGTTCAATCCAAACCCAGAAAATACAAGCCCGTAATTGAGCCAGTCTGGGACTTCTCTAGTTTTTAAGTCTGAGATTGAGCCGAGGAAAAGGGCGATGAAAGAGATTATATAAGTGATTGCAGAGGGTAAAAAATCTGTCTGGAAAAAAAATGTTGGCATAATAAAAACAAAAAATTGAAATGTTTAAATTATTTTTGTTTTTGGCTATTGGCAAACAAAACTTTTATAAAAGGCTCGTCTGTTTATAGACGATATGGGTGGAGAATCGCTTAGTCTTGCCGAATTGGTTGAATTGCATAAACCTCAGCTTTTTCAGCATTTTCTTCAGGAACATCCTCAAGTGGATAGTTTACCGCTTCAAGCACAACTAAAGATATTCAGAAATCATGGTATCAATGACCAAACTCAATTTTTTAGAGACGAACAAGTTCTAAGCGCATTTGAAAGGCTTGTCTTGCCAAGTTACCCAGGTAGCTATGTTATCCATGTTGCATCTGTTGGTTGCTCAACTGGACAGGAGCCTTACTCTCTTTTGTTAAGAAATTGGGGTATAAGAAAAGGGTTAAGGATTGATGCATGCGATGTAAATAGAGGAAATATCAATACTGCTGCAGCTGGAGAATATGAAGTATGGACAGGTACTTCAAGCGGCGATTTAAAAAGATTCCAAGCACTAGAGATTGATAACCTAGAAGAAGCTTTTACACTTAGTGAAGGAAGGTATAAGGATACTAGGCATTTGAGATTTACCGAAGAGTCCAGAGGTAGAATAAGATTCTTTGTTTATGATATTTTAGAAGAAAGGCTTCCTCAAACTTATGATGTAGTCCTGCTTTTGAATGTTTTAATGCATTATTCAGAAAAGGGTAGAGAAAAAATCATAGGACATTTGTTTGATAGCATGCATGAAGGGGCATGGTTAATGTGTGAGAAATCTCCGCTTTGGGATGAAGAAAGGGACAGAATGGTGTACAGAAGATGGATGGAAGATATCAGCAGATTGGGTTTTGAAAAACAAAGAGTCATTCTTCCAGAATTTTTTATTCCGGACCAAACACTCTTCAGTCAAATATATAGGAAACGGGAGGTATTAAGAGTTCATACGCAATAATAGTATTTACAAATCTTCATTTTCTTAACGAATTCACCAAGAACACTACACCGAAAACCAGGAGCACAACTTCTGCTCCAACAATAATTATTGGTGTTTTGTATTTCATTATAAACGGCTCTTCTTTAACTGCCAATGATGTTGCCGGAGTTGATTGGATTTTTGCATTTTTATTGTTATTATTTGCATTGCTTGATTTAAATGATGTTTTTGTTGAAGCAGATTCACTGCATTTGACAACCACATTGGCAGAATTTTTCTCTGTTTTCTGCCCGTTATTGTAAACAGCAGAGATTTCCAATGGGTATGTGCCTGATTGAGCATTGTCAATACTTAATTTATATGATTTCTTAAAAACGGAATCTTTAGCAATTGAAAATGGCGCAGAAACATCAATGCCAAAATCATTGTTTTTAATAGTCAAAATTCCGGATTCGTCATTATCTCCTGAATTTGCAAGCTCAACTGTAAGCAACGGGTTTGCATTACAGTCTAACACAGAAGGCATCAATGACAAGTCATTAAAGGTAACTTTATGGCTCTCCTTCTCGACATCAACATCAAAGTCAACATCTGTCTCGTATTTATTGTCGTTTTTATCTTTTCCTTCAACATTGATTTCCAAATTATATTCACCTTCGGGCTCATTTTCTGGTAGCTTAAAATTTAATGTTACTTGCCTCTCGTCATTTGCATCCAAATTGAACTCGCTGCTTTCATCTCTTACATCCGAGCTTAAATCAAGCACACCCTCAACTATTATGTCTTCTATTTCTGTCTTGTCGTTTTCAGAATACTTGTTTGAAACTTCAACTTCAAGCTTAATTGCAGAGCCAGGCTTTGCCTCTATTGTGCCGCCTTTCTCGTCAATGCCTGATTTTCTTTTTCCATTTACAAATGCTTTTGCACTTGTCACTCCAAGCCTTGTTTTAGTGTTGCAAATGTCATCAAAGCTAATGAAAGGCGGTGCTCCTGAGTCAGTGAACTTGTATCCCAAAACATCCCCTTCCCTTGTGCAATAATGCCCGACAAAAGAATTCTCATTGCGATTCCAGCAGCCTCCTGGACCATTATGCCCAACTGGAGAATGAGCCCAATCATTGTTTTTGGCAATGTTGAAGTTCCAGAACTCTCCAAAGAATTCGCAGAAATTTCCCTGGACATTAGTTCCTTCCCCGTTTATCTTGCAAATCAGCTGCCCAAATGCGCTTTGAGGCGACCATAGAATACTCAATTTAGTTTTTTGCAATAAATCATAGCCGTCAGTATTTTCCACTGCATCAATACATTCTTTATAGACATCGCCATTCTTAAACTCAACAACTACCCCAACTTTTGCTGCCAAAGCTGTATTTGTTAAGATAATTGTTACTAGCAAAAGCAAAAAAACCTTACTTTTTAGCAAACCTGAACTCAATTGTATCACCATCCTTGACTTTGTAAAAATGAGCGCTTTCTGAGCTTTCTTTTTCATTCACCGAAAATTTCCACCAGTAGCCAGAATCAGCGCAAACATTGTCAATGCATTCTATGAAAGTATTCTTTAATGTGATATTATGATTAACAGCGAGCAAATTAAGTGCGGTTTTTCCTGTTGGATGTGTTTCTTCTATTTTTGAGCCGATTGATGTTACTATTAGTTTTACTTCATTTGCTTGGCTTTGGACATTAATGCTCTTTTGCAGCTTTAACCCTGCGATTATCAAAGCCAGCATTAATCCTGCTAATGTAATAATCACAAAGCTCTTTCTCACTAAAACCACCCCAATTGTCAACAAATTTTCTTGCGCTTGGTAACAATAATGCGAAGATTGTATTAGAAACCAAATGTATTATTGTAAATAACAACCCTGTTGCGAATGCAAGCAATACATTGAAACCAATCAAAACACTCCAGCCAACATTAAATATAATCTGCGAGATTAATGTGGTAATAACCATTACTGCAACCGCCTCAAGCATTGTGCTTTTCTTTCTCAAAAACCCACCCAGAAATCCTGCAATTCCAAAAGCCAAAACTTGCAATATTGTCCAAGGGCCTTGCCCGCCTATAACAAAAAAATTGGAGATGTAAAGCGATGAAGCGCCAACAATTATTCCTTTCTTTTTTCCGAAAAGCCAGCCTGCCAAAACCGCAAAGAAAGTTAATGGCTCGACATTAGGCAAGCCTTGCATCAAAACTCTCAGGAAAGAGGCAGTTCCTATAAACCCAAGAACAAAAAGCCATTCTTTCAGTTCAATCAATTGTTTTTGTTTTTGCAAAGCATGCAATGAAAGCTTTTGGAATGAAGTTAGTTTTGATTTTGTTTCCGATTTGCTTTCTTTTTTCTTCTTTAGTTTTAATTTAAGCTCCATTGTTGGATGTAATATCCAAGAGTATATAAATATTTTTGGTTTTAAAGTAATGGTAGAAACCTATCGAAAATTTGAAAAAATTTTCGGGAGGTCTCGGAAATCTACGATTTCCGCAACCTATTTAAATAGACCAATACTCCAAAACAATACCCGTGATTGATGAAGCCAACATTGTTTGTTGGCTGAGTGAGGTAAGCATTCTTTGTTTATCCTCATACATATATGATGGAGGTAATAAAATGGTATTCGAAGCGCCAAAAGATTTGGCTGACAAGGTTTATGAAGCAATAGAAGTAGCAAAAGCTACAGGAAAGATAATAAAAGGCACTAATGAAACAACAAAGGTGATTGAAAAGGGCATTGCAAAATTTGTTGCAATTGCCAAAGATGTAAATCCGCCTGAAATAACAATGCATATTCCAATACTAGCAGAGGAAAAAGGCGTGCCATGCGTGCAAGTGCCGAGCAAGGAAGAGCTTGGCACAGCAGCAGGCATTGATGTGCCAACTGGCAGCGTTGCAATTATCCAGGAAGGCGAGGCAAAACAGCTTATAAAGGAAATAGCAGAAAAAATAAAGTAAAATGGCTCGAGAAGACCCGACAAAGCATTTGAAGGAAGACAGAGGACAAGTCAAAAGAAAAGCGCCAAGACAGCAACAGGAAGAGCAAGTAAAAGGCGCAGTTAATTTCTCTACTGCAACCCCTGCAAAGGTGGAGGAAATAATCGGCAGGACAGGCGCAAGAGGGGAAGCAATACAGGTAAGGTGCAGGATTATGGAGGGCAGGGACAAAAACAAGGTGCTGAGAAGGAATGTCAAGGGCTCTATTCAGCTAGGAGATATTTTAATGCTAAGAGAAACAGAGTTTGAAGCAGGACAATTAAGCAAAGCAGGCAGAGGCTCAGGATAAAAATCAATATATTAAAATTCAATTAAACAAAAAATACAATAATCAATTAAAACAACAAAATTTTCAAACAACGTCGCTTCCCAACAAAAGCAAGGGTGGAATGGGAATCCAGCTCAGGAAAGTTTGCCTGAAATTATTTAATAAATAGGCGCGGAGGAGGAGCACAAAAGAATGCTTCCTCAACATCAGAATGCCGACGCGCACTAGAATTTGCGAAGCGGATTGAAAAATTAAAATAAGAACAACAAAATAAATTTCATTAACAAAATGGCAAAGTGCACTTTTTGCGGAAACAATATTGAGCGAGGCACAGGAAAGATGTATGTGCAAAAAGACGCAAAGATTTTATACTTCTGCTCAACTAAGTGTGAAAAGAACCATATAAAGCTCGGCAGGAAGTTTTTGGAGACAAAATGGAGCAAAAGGTTCAAGAGGGAAAAGCAGGAGGCAGCAACAGAATGATCGAAAGAAGCTTAGTCATTATAAAGCCAGACGGCGTGGAAAGGGGACTTGTTGGGGAGATTATAAGCAGATTTGAGCATGCTGGTTTGAAGATAGTTGGAATGAAAATGGTCTGGATAGACAGGAAATTCGCGCAAAAGCATTATGCTGCTCATAAGTCAAAGCCGTTCTTCAACGAATTGGTTGACTTCATTACAGAAGGCCCTGTTGTTGCTTTTGTTATTGAAGGAGTGCATGCTGTTGAGAATGTCAGAAGATTAGTTGGACATACATCACCTCATGAGGCAGCTCCTGGTACAATAAGGGGGGATTTTGCGCATTTGAGTATGGCATATGCCTCAAAGAAAGGCTCTGGAGGCAAGAACGTAATTCACGCTTCTGGCAGCAAAAAGGAAGCAGAAGCTGAAATCGGACTTTGGTTCAAAAAGGAAGAGCTTCATTCTTACTCGACTGTGCATGAGAAGCATGTGTTTTGAGAAATTTTAATAGAATACATATTCTGCCTATAAATTTGATAATGTCAATAAAAATCGCTTCAATATACTCGTCCTCTTTGGTTACTAATCACTACTATTCTGTAAAGAATTGCGAAATATTTATATATCATACACTAATACCATGATGGTGCGAGTATCATGCCATTAGCAGCAAATGATTTGGAAGGAGTAATGCAAAAATTAAGGTACCCTGAAAAACATCTTCCAACAAACCCTCATGACTCTTTGTACTCGCTTGGTTTTTATGTAGCAGGACAATTGGTTCGACTAACAGAACCACCAAAACCATCTGATGTATATTATGCTGCTTTGAGTCATAGAAGAGAGAGTCATATTGCTCCTACTGAACAAGAAATTTTAGCGGTTGCTAGAGTTTTTTTCCCAGTATATTTTGTAAATGAAGTAAAGGCATTTATGGAGGAACTGGACAGACAAAAACAATCAAGAAGACCACCACATTAAACTTTTTGCATGATGGTTTTGAATTCTATTATTCGAGTGTTTTTTACAATGTAGCAACTATTCGCCTAAATAAGTCTTCACAAAAATTACGTAGTAATCAATTTTCATGCTATTGATTTTCTTCAAAAAACACAAACATTTATATATAAGTGTATACTCATTAGATGTAAATATATATAAATCAGATATACAAAATGCCTCAAACAATACAAGTCAGGAAAAGAGAAAGATTAGCACATTCTCCTACATTAAATACTATTCTAATGGTTGAAGAAGTATTAAAGAATGGCGATTTAATGACACTGGCGGAATTAAAAAAGAAACTGCCTAAAAAGGTAATGCATCAAACTTTACTTCAAATACTAGATTACCTTCAACTCAGCGGAAAAATTATTATCGGAACTAAAGGAATTCTTTGGATATATACAGAAAGAAAGGAATTGGACGAGTTGATAAAAAGAGGAACAGAGGTATGAATAAACCTGTTAGGGTAATTCTTCTTGATGAGGCTGATTCTGAGTACAAGAAATTAAATTACATAGTTGGGCAACAGATAAAAGAAAATACAGAAGAGATGCAATTACTGCGCTCAATAAAACAAAAGATTGAGTTTGTTAAAGCAAATCCTTTCTATGGAAATAATATTCCCAAACTACTAATTCCAAAAGAGTATATTATAAAATACAATGCAAAAAACTTGTGGAGAGTTGAATTGACAAATTATTGGAGAATGTTGTACACAATCAAAGGAGATCTAGTAGAGGTTATCTGTTTTATTCTGGATATTATAAACCATAAAGAATATGATAAAAAATTTGGTTATAGAGGAAAATAAATTTAAAGTATCAAAAAATACATCTCTAAATGCCTGAGCAAATTTCATTTCAGCAATGGTTAGCAAGCGCAAAAAAAGCCAAAGGCGTTATACCACTAGAAGAACTTGTAGCCTCTTTAACTAAGTTACAACAAGCAAAGGACGCCTCTTTTGTTTATCTTGTTAGTGAAATTTTGAACAGAGAAGGAATGTTACCTTCTTTGTTAGAAAAGTGTGGACAACTTCAAATTTATAATGTAAATCCAAATGATACCTATAAGAAATTAAAAGTTAACAATTTTCAACTTCATACGTATTTAGCAGACCTAGAAAAAGACGTTAGAGTTGGCCAGAATGTTTTAGTTATATCTTGGCTCAATCTCCTTCCTGAAGATTATGGTGCTTTTGTTGCAGGCGTAATAAATTTCCCGGACACAAAACAAATACAATATAAGCATGTTCTAATAATGCCGCTAAAACTGATTTACCAGTTGGAAACATCGCCGCTTATGCGAGACAAAGGTGGAGTAAGTAATTTCTATGACAGAACTTTTGGAAACGGACCTAACTTTGTTTTTGTGCCGATGTGAAATAGGTATCAAAACAATCTAAACATTTAAAAATGTCCTTAAAATCCTTTTGATAAAATTCTATTGGGGCAATAAAATATGGCAGAGAAGATGGTTGACAGGGTTATGCGTATAATGCAGAAGCCAGACTATATTAGAAATATAGCTATATGCGCTCATATTGACCACGGCAAGACAACTTTTTCTGATAACTTGCTTGCAGGCGCTGGAATGATGTCAAAGGAAGAGGCAGGCAAGGCATTGAAGCTTGACTTCCATGTAGATGAGCAGGAAAGAGGCATTACAATAGACACAGCAGCTGTCTCAATGGTTCATAATTATGCAAATGATGAATATTTGATTAATCTTCTTGACACTCCAGGACATGTTGATTTTGGCGGAGAAGTAACTAGAGCAATGCGTGCAGCAGACGGCGCTATTGTCCTAGTTGACTGCGTTGAAGGTGTAATGCCACAGACAGAAACAGTGCTCAGACAAGCATTGAGAGAATTAGTCAAGCCAGTTCTCTTCATTAACAAGGTTGACAGGCTAATCAAAGAATTGCAGTTGACTCCGGAAAAGATGCAGGAGAGGTTTGTAAAGATAATTGCAAATGTTAACAGATTGATTATGGACATTGCGCCAAAAGGCTATGGCGAGAAATGGCAGGTTAATGTCCAGGATGGTTCTGTTTGCTTTGGCTCTGCTTTCCACAAATGGGCTTTGTCAATTGCTTACATGCAGAAAAAGGGCATAACTTTCAAGGATGTGATTGAAGCCTACTTAAATGACAACTACCGGCCATTGGCAGACAAGGCACCTTTGCATGAAATTGTTTTGGACATGGTAGTAAGGCATTTGCCTAATCCATTAATAGCGCAGCCATACAGAATCCCAAGAATATGGCAGGGCGAAATTGAAGGCCCAGAAGGGCAGGGCTTGATAAAATGTGATTCAAATGCTGGCATTTTCTTTGTCATAACAAAAATAGTCATTGACCCTCAAGCTGGAGAGATTTCAGCAGGAAGATTATTTTCTGGAACAATGAAAAAGGGAACAGAAGTTTATCTAAACAGAATGAAACAAAATTCAAGAGTTCAGCAGGTTTTTATCTATAATGGAGCAAAGAGAGAGATTGTTGACAACGTTCCTGCAGGTAACATCATTGGAGTTGGAGGCATCAAATCTTATGTAGGCGAAACAATAACAGAGCATGAGACAGAGCCATTTGAGCAGATAACCCATATATTTGAGCCTGTTATGACTAAAGCAATAGAAGCAAAAAAGCCAAGCGATTTGCCAAAATTGATTGAAGTGCTGAGAATGGTTGGCAAGGAAGACCCAACTGTTAAGATCGAGATTAATGAAGAAACAGGCGAGCATTTAATGCACGGCATGGGCGAGCTTCATCTCGAGGTTATTGAGAACAGAATCAGGACAGAAAAATTTGTTGATGTGCAGACATCAGAGCCAATTGTTGTCTACAGGGAAAACATAACAAAAAAATCCCCTGAAGTAATGGGAAAAACTCCCAACAAGCACAACCATTTCTTCTTTGTAGTTGAGCCATTGGAAGATTCAATTTATCACTCAATAAAATCAGGCAAAATTCCTGAAATGAGGATTAAGAAAAAGGATCTTGAGCTTAGGGATGCATTTGTTGAGGCAGGAATGGATTCAAAGGACGCCATCAAAGTGAAAGACATCTATAAAGGCAATCTTCTAGTGGATATGACTCGTGGGCAGGTTCATCTTGGCGAAGTTATTGAGATGGTAACAGATATGTTTGAAGATGTTATGGGGGCAGGGCCATTGGCAAAAGAGCCGTGCACAAAGGTAAAGGTTATGCTTACCGATATGAAGCTGCACGAAGACACAATCCATAGAGGGCCTGCGCAGGTTTATCCTGCTGTAAGGGAAGGTATAAGAGGAGCTATGATGCTCGCTAACCCAATGATGCTCGAGCCTTTGCAGATTTTGCAGATTGAAGCGCCTGCTGATTATTTAGGAGATTTGTCAAAGCTTATCGGCAACAAAAGAGGGCAACTGCTTGATGTTGTCCAGGAAGGCAACACAATAACTATAAAGGCAAAACTGCCTGTTGGCGAGATGTTTGGCTGGAGCTCTGACCTGAGAAGCGCAACAGGCGGCAGAGGCTCTTCTTCAGTTGTTGACCAATTGTTTGAAAGATTGCCTGAAGAATTGCAAGGAAAGATTATAAAGCAGATTAGAGACAGAAAAGGCTTGACTGAAGCGATGGTTGGGGCTTAATTATTTGAAAAGTCGGATTCGAGTTACTTCTTCAATCCCTTCCCAAAACCAAAACATTTATATATTACTTAGTATTATTAAGTAATACAAATGGAAGCCATAAGCTTGAAATTGGAAGACAGATTTCTGAAGGACATAGAAAAGATTATGAAAAGGCATAGATACACAACTAAAACGGAATTTATTAGAGAAGCGATAAGGGATAAAATAAAAGATTTGGAAAAAGAGGAATTGCTGCTTAGGGCAAAAATGCTGTATGGGGCTTCAAAGAGAAAAACGACTGATGCACAACTGCATATAGCCAGGGAAAAGGCTTTTAAGGAAATAGATAAAGAGCTTAAATAAAATCTTCTGGTAATTTAGATTTAGAGATATTGCCAACCACAATAATCTTTTAACAAATAGTTGTGTTTGGCAAGATAGCAAACCACAGCTATTATACCTAATTATTTCTGTGGTTTGCTATATCTTTTAACTTTTCAAAATCAAGGTCTCTAGATATTAGCTGCAAGTTGTTGTCTCTACATAATATTGCATGCAAGATGTCACCTTCTGGAACATTTCTCTGTCTTGCCGTCTTTTTGGCTTCTTCCTTTTGTTCCCTGTAAATATGAATGTGTTTTATATTGTTTGGTTTAACTATGCTTAAAATAGAATTAATCTCGTTTTGGGTGTAACCTAGATTTTTGAATTCTTTGATGTGCAAGTCAGAATAAGCTACTTTGAGATTTTGATTGATAATCTTCAAGATTAATTTAAAAGCTAACTCCCCATTCTCTTCTCTTTTTTCGTAAAAATCGAGCCAAATTGAAGTGTCCAAGTAAAAGTCTTCTTCCATTTTTAGTCAATTATAGTGATGTGAATTTTCCTCAAAATTTTCAAAAATCTCTCACTCTTCCTTTTATTCTCAAAAAAATTCTCATTTGCATATTTTATTAAATTTTTGATATAACTTTCATCAGCCACAAAATTTTTATCTGCAATTATTGTCTCCAACCTTTCATCTCCTATTATTTCAACCATTACTTTTCTGTTTGTTATTCCAATTATTCCAGCTCTCCTGAATATTTTTCTTGAAACATCAAGCAATTTTTTTGCTGCATCAAGATTTCTGCAAGCAACATGAAGGATTAACGGCTGCTGCTTGAACCATATCTGATTTTTGGCAGTACTTCCAAAGCTGGTCTCCTCTTTCTTGCTGACTTTCAGAGGAAGCTCTCGGGTTCGATTATTTTTATCGTAATGTTTTTTTAATGATTCAACAATCTCGTTAAATTTAACTTTATCATGCTTTATAAAAATCCAGTCACATTCATCTTTTCTTTTTGATTTTATCTCCAGCAAAACAATCCTTCCAGCGCAGCTGCTTGTTGTGTAGTAATCTTTTTTTGAATTGATAATATCAACAATCTCCTTTATATCATCATCTACACTGCCCTTCTTGCTCTTGTCTTTCTTTTTGAGAAAATCTGATTTTTCCTTTGTGAAATGGTCGAACATATTAAAAAAAGTAAATTAAAAAAGTATATTAAATTTTAGTTCCTTATTTCTGCTGACCCGTAATAGATAATAAGCTTCCACTTCCAAGGGCAAGAGGCATCTTGCCATCCCATCTTTGGATTGTCAAGTAATCAATGTACCTTGGACTTTTTGATAATTCCTCATTAACTATTCTTATCGCTTCTGCCTCACCTTTTGCTTGTGTTATCTTTTGTTGCGCTTGGAACTCCACAACTTTCAAGTTATTTTGTTCCTTTAATGCATTTTGTTCAGCAGTAACTTTTGCTTCGATAGCTTTGTTAAATTCAGCACTAAAATCAAAGTTGGTTATTGACAAATCGTCAAGAGTAATATAATAGCCTGCAAGCCTGTCCTTAAGATTTGCTTTTATCTCGTCTTTAACAAGCTGTCTTTTTGTTATTAATTCTTCTGCAATGTGCTTTGCCGTTGTTGCCTTCACAACTTCTTGAATGGAGGGGTCAATTATTCTTACTTCATACTCTGGGCCTATGTTCTTAAATAAATCATTAACTTTGTCTTTATTTATATGATAATTTAAAGCAACGCGTGTTGAAACTATCTGCAAGTCTTTAGAAGCCGCTGATGCTTCGTCATTAAAAACTCGGGTTCTAACTTCAAATCTAAATGCTTTCTCGAAAAATGGCAGCTTAAAATGCAGCCCTTCATCATAAGTCTTATCCTTTGTTCCTGCAAATACATTGAATATAACTCCTTTATACCCTGCCGGCACTACAAAAAACGAATTCCAAATTAAAATTAATATAATAAATCCTATGATTATATTTTTAATTATTTTTAAAACATATTCAGTATCCTTAAGAGATTTTTTGGCAAAAGGATTTTTTTCATCTGGTAATTTTTTGTCTGACGGCATTTTCCACCCCAAAAAGCAGATTATCGTTAATGTGTATTTAAATCTTACTTTTTTGCTTTTGTTTTTTTCTTTGTAATAAAAATCAAAATTATTAACATTATAACCAATATTAAAAATATTATTATGCTGCCTCCAAAATTATTATTATACTCTTTTTTATAACTTTTTTTAGTGTCATCTGAAAAATATTGTTCTACTATTAATTTTCCCCCTTTTTTCATCACTTTTACTTTTTCGCCTTTTAAGTTATTTTTATAGTCTTGAAAATAGGAAAGAACATTTGCTGCATTTAGTGTATCTTTTGTAGAATAACCAGTAACAACCAAGGAAACTTTACCATTAGGCATTTCATATGTTTCGATTAGCCCCACATTTTTTTCATAACCCCCCTTACAGTCTGTTCTTCCACTAACTACAGCAACTAATGGATTATTGCAAGCATGTCCTACAAGGATTGAATTAACTTTTTGTATATTCTCCACTTCGCTTGCTAATTTTGCTGTTCCTACTTCAATAAGGATATCTTTTGCATCAAGTTCCCTGTCGCTAAAAGCTAAAATGGCGTACAATCCATTATCATTTTTTATACCTACCAAAGTCAGTATTTTTCCATCTGGTAATCTTTCAAATTCATTTGGTAAGAGAATTTTTGTAGTCATTCCATTTATTATAAACTGGGCTGTCTCTGTATTTACAAAACTTAGGGTTACCTCATAATAGATATTTCCAAAACTGTATGTCCTTGTTTGTCCTTCGTACAGACTATCTATGCCTACATTATCTTTTGCCATTCTATCCAAAACTAAAAATTGTAAAGAAGCTATGATATCAGAGAGTGCTATTACCTCCTCCGCTGGAGCTGTATCTCCAACCACTAATACCCCATCAAACTTACCATTCTTAATAAACGGTGATGGGTACTCACTTAAATCATAAGCATTTACAGAACTCAGAGATATTATTATAGTAATTAGAAGTACAAATACTCTAAAAACCTTTAAAATAAATTCCACCTTTATGGCAACTTTTTTAAATCATATTTAAACATTTCTAATATTCTTTTTCCCTCATAAAAACCACAACCTTTTTAAATAAAATAAGTTTCCCAATAGAGCTAAAATTCATAATTTAATAGACGGAGGTTAATCAGCAAAATGGCCAAAGGAAAACCGCACATGAATCTTGTGTTTATCGGTCACGTAGACCACGGAAAATCAACAACAGTAGGAAGATTGCTGTACGACACGGGCAACATTGACGAGCAAACCATGAGAAAATTGAAAGATCAGGCTAAAGAGCTTGGCAAGGTTGGATTTGAGTTCGCATTCGTAATGGATAACTTAAAGGAAGAAAGGGAAAGGGGGCTTACAATTGACTTGAGCCACAAGAGGTTTGAAACACCAAAATATTACTTCACAATTATAGACGCGCCGGGGCACAAGGACTTCATTAAAAACATGATTACAGGCGCTGCCCAGGCAGATGCCGCTGTTCTTGTTGTTTCTGCGAACCCGGGAGATGGCGTGCAGGCCCAAACAAAAGAGCATATTTTTTTGGCAAGAACTTTGGGAGTCAACCAGTTGATTATTTACGTCAACAAGATGGACATGGCAAAATATGAAGAGAAAAGATTCAATGAAGTCAAGGAAGAGGTTTTAAAGCAGCTTAAACTAGTCGGCTACAAGACCGAGGACATAACATTTGTTGCAGGCGCTTCATTCCCTGGCGATAACGTTGCAAAGAAAACAGAGCATATGTCGTGGTACAAGGGCGGAACTTTGCTTGAGACATTGGACATACTAAAAGAGCCGCAGAAGCCAACCCAGCTGCCATTAAGATTGCCTATACAGGATGTTTACAACATCACAGGCATTGGCGTAGTTCCAGTCGGCAAAGTTGTGACTGGTGTAATGAAAGTCAATGACAAGATAATTGTAGTTCCTGCAAGGGAAGGCAAAGGCATAACAGGAGAAGTCAAGACAATAGAAATGCACCATGAGCAGCTTGACCAAGCTGAGCCTGGCGACAACATTGGCTTTAACGTAAGGGGCATAGAAAAGAAAGATATCGCAAGAGGCGATGTTCTTGGGCATGTAAATCATCCACCAACTGTTGCAACAGAATTCACAGCGCAGATGGTTGTCTTGAACCATCCGACTGTTATAACTGTCGGCTACACTCCAGTATTCCACGTTCACACAGCGCAGGTTGCGTGCCAAATCACTGAGATAGTGAAAAAGCTTGATCCTGCGACAGGCGCAACAAAGGAAGAGAAGCCTGACTTCATAAAGAATGGCGACGCAGCTGTTGTCAAAATCAAGCCTATACAGCCATTGTGCATAGAGAAGCAGGCAGAGATTCCCCAAATGGCAAGGTTTGCTGTGCGTGACTCAGGAGTTACAGTTGCAGCAGGAATGTGCATCGACCTAATTAAGAAGTGATTATTTTCATTTTTTCCTCGTCTCGAGGATCACGGTAACCTGAAAATTACCATGATGCACTAAATGCATATCAACTCCAAAAAGTGATCAAAATGCAGAAAGCAAGAATAAAACTGGCAAGCATTGACATCAACAAAATCAATGAAGTGTGCAGCTACATCAAGGATATAGCTGAAAAAACAGGAGTTGATATGAGAGGCCCAATCCCTTTGCCTACTAAAAGGCTTAAAGTTACAACAAGGAAAAGCCCTGACGGCGAGGGAACAGCAACATGGGAAAGATACGAAATGAGAATTCATAAAAGATTGATTGACTTGGGGCTTGATGAAAGGGCTTTAAGGCTTGTGATGAGGGTTCCTATTCCTGAGGGTTTGAATATTGAAATAGAAATGATAGAGTAACTTTTTCCTTATACATTTATTTCAAACCCGAATGGCCAGCAAATCTATGATTTGCGCTGCCTGAGGGTTTGAATATAGAGATTGAGTGATTTTTCTAATAAGTTTTACATTCGGTTTCTCAACAAACATTTATAAATGAAAAATATACGCTAAATTCTATGCCGGGATAGCATAACCTGGTATTGCGCAGGCCTGGAAAGCCTGTTTCCGCAAGGATATCTGGGTTCAAAAATAACCTATCTGACACTAAGGCATAGAGCTATGCTTGTTGCCTGACTTAACACAGATTGTTATTCGAAAGTCCCAGTCCCGGCGTTTATTTTGATATTAAACTTCTTGTTTCAATTGTTCCTGTAGTGGAGTCTGGTTTTTTTCTCAAATCCTTATCCTGCCTTTATGCCAGTCGGTGAGGAGCTGTATCGCTGCCCTTCTCTCATCAACAAACCCGCCTTTCCTGAGCATGTGCCTTTTCTTTCCAAATTCCAGCAATAATTCTTCTGCATCAAGGCCGGCATCAAGATCGTACTCTTCTTTCAGGGCAAGCGGGTTGCTTTTCTTGAATATACCCAGCAGCTCATATGCAACGGCTTCAGGATCCTTTAGCTTATCGGGGCTGATAGCTGATGTCAATCCCAGCATGACCTCTTCCCTGCCCTCATAAGGCACAACTCCCGGAGTGTCTATAAGCATAAGGCCGCCTTTTCCTGAAATAAGCTGAATTCCCCTTGTCAGGCCCGATTCCAAGCTTGTTCTTGCCCTCCCACTTCTGGACAGAATGTTTATCAAAGAACTCTTTCCGGTATTTGGGTAGCCGATAAAAGCCACTTTCAGCTTATCCTTTTTTGATTTGCTTTTTATCAGCCCGATAAATTTGTTCATGTCCCTGTGGCTCTTTGAGGACACGAGCACATAATTCTGGCCAGAATATCTTTCTTCTATACCCTTGATTGCATTCTCGGATATCAAATCTTTTTTATTTATGACAAGTATCAGCCTTTTTCCCGAAACTGCTACATACTGCTCCAGATGCTTATTTCTGGTGAGGTCAGGCATCCTTGCATCAAGAATTTCCAAGATAATATCTGCCTTCCTGATGATGTCCTTAACAACAATCCAGAATCCCCGCTTCATGGATGTGTTCTGGCAAGTTCATTTAAAAAACTACGCATTATTCCAAGTTATATTCAATTGAGAAAAAGACCTAAAAATAGAAGAGGCGGACTTTTAGATAATGACATCACTAATAAGTAAGTACAAATAGAAAAACTTATATACCCATTACAATCTCACAATATTAATGATAGATATATTTGTATATGATGGTTATCCTTTTAGATTACAATATCAAGACCGAAGTAGTGTAGAAACAAGTCTTCAAAAAAAATTAGATGAAGCACTAAAAACTTTAGTGGCAAAAATGCCAGATTACCTGCTATTACGTACTGTTCCTGATTTTGGTGGAGAAAGCAAATTGTTTCATGGGATTGATAATTTATTAATTAATTGTGCTACAAATGGTAATGATAGGTCGGATCAAAGTGTTCTTGATGGAAATATAGATCCTAATGGAAAAATTGCTAAAGCAGGATATCAAGGAAAAGACGTAATGTGGGCTAATCCTGCTTTAAGAGATGACGTAATAAAACCTTATACTTGGTCTGGTGCTCCTAATGGCATAAGTCTTGCAGTTCTGATTGTTGATGGGAGAGCATATAGTGAACTATCCTATACAGTTTATGGGCAAAAAGATGTTAGTCAAAGGAGAGAATCTTTATTAGGGATAGTATTATTTGACATGAGTCCAAATGAAGTTAGTAGACCAGACCTCCATCTTCAATTAACTCCAGAAACAATTAAACCCATAACAAAACAAATAAAACAAGCTAATTATTTTTTAGATTGAAGGGAAGTCCCGCCTTTTCTTCTATTAGTTTACTGCACTTCGTGCTTTATTGCTCGGTCTTTTTCTCAATTTTTCGGTTCGAAATTTGCCAGAACTTCCGTAACTGACAAAGAATATAACAGCGATCGCATAAGAAAGTCAAATCGTGTCAAACTCCCCAACACAATCCTCTACAATCTTCTGGCAGTTCGAAAGCAATATCCTTTAGGCTCCTGTCACCCGTGGCGCTCTTTACCTGCCTTAGCCTGTCGGCGCTGAAACTACCACAGACCTGTTCTGCTCGATATTTTTTATCGCGTCTTCCTAGAATTTGTCCAGTTCCAGCCCTTTGTAGTTCATCTTATCAGTTTCTCTTCAACTGCATACTTCTTTCCAAGATATTCGACAACATCGCCTGCATGCAGTTTTCTCTTGTTTCTTGTTTCAGATTCTCCATTGACCTTGACAGAGCCCGAGCGGATGATATTCTTGATTATGCCGCCTGTTCCTTCAACGCCGATGATCCTAAGGAATGTGTTCAATCCAATATGCTTAGTCAAAATACCTTGGGTCATCGCTCCTCACGGTAATTTCCCCACCTGATCGGGTTTTTTGAGAAAGATTCTGCATTTTTGGCTTTACTGCATTGAGTTCCAAAACTTTCCTCATGTTCATGTTGCCGCATTTCATGCACGAGAAAAAAACGCCGAATTTGCCATTAAGCACTTCAAGTTCCGAGCCGCAAACGCATTTCATGCCGTCAAGAAGTTCTTCTTTGTGTTTTGAACACACCGGCACGGCTTGCCTGTTCATGGTTGTTGCCTGTTTCCGGCAGAAAGGGCATTCATCAACCTTGCTCTGGCCGTATTTCTTTGAAATGTGCATCAAAAGTGCGGGAATTGATTAGTTTATATTATTTCCTTTATCCGCAACCTCAACTTTTAAAAAGTCCCAGAACTTCCTATTATTTTTGCTCCTGTAGTGTAGTCCGGACAATCATGCGGCCCTCTCGAGGCCGCGACTCGGGTTCAAATTGTCGCAAGCGAGCATACTTGCGCATGCAAGTCCCGACAGGAGCATTAACCTTTTTAAAGCCACTTTCACTTCTGCTGCATAATGGCGAAGACCTATACAGAGCTTGAAGCATGGGCTATATTTGTCGGGGCTTTAATCATAGGTGTTGTGCTTACAAGCTTGTTCTGGGCTTTTATTACAACTCCTGAAAACGTTAAAAAAATCGAAAAGGAGATAAAAAGCGCAAATGAAACCTTCAATGTAGAAAAGCCAAGTGATTTCATTACATTCTGTAACAAAGTTGAGGGCATTTCCAATTGGGACAATGCAGGATTCAGGCAGTGCGTTGTAAAGGACACCTCAGAGAAAAATTTAATAGTAATGAATCTTTTATGCAAAAAGTTCAACCTTACTTTAAGCTATGGCTCGTTTGGTGTCAAGTGTGAAGGACAAATCTGAAAAAATAAATTGTGAGATTTGTAATACAGAAATGTACGAAAAGCAATGCAAGATAATCTGCCCGAACTGCGGCTTCAAGTGGGACTGTTCTGACCATTAAGGTAAAGGTTTTAAAATAAGCAACTTATTCTTTGTAGTGCCAAGGTGGCAGAATCTGGTATTGCGGCGGTCTCGAAAACCGCTGCCCGCAAGGGCTTCTCGGTTCAAATTGCGGAATGCGAGCATGCATCCGCATGCAAGTCCGGGCCTTGGCGTTTTATTTTTGAAGAAATAATTGTTTATTGAAATTGCCCTATTGGCGAGGCAAACAGCAAGAAAGGAAAGAGCTAAAGGAAAACTTTAACAAATATAATAATAAAAAATTCAATCTGCCTTCGGCAAACGATAGTGCTCAGGGGCATTAACCCCTTCGCCTATAAATAATAAAACTAAAAATGTCCCAAACAATCTCATTATGTATGATAACAAAGAACGAGGAGAGATATTTAGAGCAGTGCCTGAACTCTGTCAAAGATATAGTAGCTGAAATCATTATAGTCGACACAGGCAGCACGGACAAGACAAAGGAGATAGCAAAGAAGTTTAAAGCTAAAGTTTATGATTTCAAATGGATTGATGATTTCAGTGCTGCAAGAAATGAAAGCTTGAAGCATGCAACAAAGGAATGGATATTTGTGCTTGATGCTGATGAGGTAATAGGGCAAAAAGATTTGGAAAAAATAAAAAATGTAAAAGATGCAAATGAATTTGTCGGCTTTTCATTGGAGCAGCGTTCTTATACAAACAATATATTTGAAAGCGCTGTAAAGAATGATTCGGATTTTGAACTAGTAAGCCAATACCCATTCTATATCTCTCATTCTCTGGTTAGATTATTCAAAAATAGGTTAGGATTGCATTTCAAGCACAGGGTTCATGAATTGGTTGAAGATTCAATAAATGAAAAAGGACTAAAATACACAAAACTTGATGTTGTGCTGCATCATTTCGGTTCTTTGAAAAATGAAAACTTGATTGGTGAAAAAACAGGGCAATACTCTAAAATAATTCTGAAGCAATTGGAGGAAAACCCAGAAAGCCCCAGATACAATTACCAGGCAGCAAGAATGTACCTTGGCAGAAATGATTTCAGCAATGCATTGAAGTATTTTGAGAAAACAGCAAAGCTCAGTCCAAACTACAAGTTAGTATTTTCAGAGATAGCAAAAATATACTTAGAGATGAACGACAAGAACAGGGCAATAGAATATTTCAAGAAAAGCATGAAGCATAACCCAGATAATCCAAGCCCTGCAAATAACCTTGCAGTTATCTATATGTCGATGGGAAAGTTTGAGCAGGCGAAGAAAATTCTAGAGGAGCAGTTAAAAAAGCATCCTGACAATAAGGCACTAAAGTACAATTATGAGAAAGTTTTGGAGAATTTGAAATAAAGTTATCTCCACTTTATTGAGCATCCAATCGCTGGCGTCAATTCAATCTGCACTTTCTGGTTGTGTATCAATGCATTTATCGCATTCCTCAAGTCATAAGTTTTGACTGCATTCTCATCCTTATAATTATCGTCAATCCTGCCATGATACCTTAATCTTCTTTCAGAATCAAAAACAAAGCATTCAGGCGTGCATTGGGCGCCATAGGTGGTTGCAACCTTTTGATCTTCATCTCTTAAATATGGAAAGTTCAGCTTTCTCTGCTTTGCAAACTCAACCATCTTGTCAAAGCTGTCATCTGGATAATTGACTTCGTCATTGGAATTAATTCCAACCACTTGCACGCTTTTAACTCCAAAATCGCTTTGGATTGCTTTCATCCTCTCAACATATGCCTGCACATAAGGGCAATGATTGCACATGAAGATAATCACCAGAATTTTTTTGGGTTTGAAATCATTTAAGGAATATGCTTTTCCATCAGCCCCGGGCAAACTGAAATCAGGCGCCTTGTCGCCAATCTTCAATTTCAAGTTTTGAGTGTTCATTTCCATGGAAATCACCTGAATAAAGAGTAAATTCTGGATTATTAAAAATTTTTGGTTGGAATAAATGCCGAAGGGGAGATTTGAACTCCCGACTTATGCCTTTCTGAGCGAAGCGAAGAAAGACCAGCAAATCTTTAATTTGCGCTGCCTTTCAGGTTATACCTTATGAGAGCATCACTCTAACCAGGCTGAGTTACTTCGGCATTGTCAAAAAGAATAAGATTTTGTTTTAAAAAGGTTACTGAATTACTCTATAAACTTCTTTATCCTCCCTGCATAATCGTTCATTTCCTCTCCTTCATACTTCAGATGGCTCCATTTCAACCTCAGCCTGTCTTTCTGGAATCTTGGGATAAGATGGATGTGGGCATGATTCACAATCTGCCCTGCTTCCTTGCCGTTGTTCATCACCATGTTGAAGCTTGCATTCCCGAAGCTTAACGATAATGCCCTTGCAATTTTTTTTACCGCCTTTACAGTTGCAGTTAAATCTTCTTCATGCATCTCAACAAGAGTTGGTGAATGATTTTTTGGAACAATTAAACAATGCCCCTTGTTTGCCGGCATTATGTCTAGAAAACTAATAACTTTATCGTCTTCATAAATTTTCGTTGCAGGGATTTTTCCCTCAACAATCTTGCAAAAAATGCAGTCGTCCATTACTTCATCTTCACCTCTACAAACTCAACCTCGTCTTTATCGACATCAAGCAATGCAATTGTATAAGGATAAATCCTGAACAATGCGCCTGGATTAATAACCCTTGTTTTTCCTATTTTATCGTTCCTTTTAATATGTGTATGCCCTGTCAGGATGTAGTCATATTTATTGCTTTTGATTGCTGCATAAAGCTTTTCCCTTTTAGTGCCGTGATATACATAAAACTTTTTGCCTTTGTATTCGAATTCTTTTTCATCTGTTACTTCTTCCCATCCATATTCGCTTGCCTTATTATTTAATCCAACCCTTTCGCCGTCATTATTACCATAGACAATCTTCATTTTCAGTTCTTTGAAGTGCTCAAGCATCGGCGGGCTTATTATATCGCCGCAATGCACAACAAACTCAACTTTCCTGTCCTTGAATACTTTGACAGCTCTTTTGATTGCCTCTTCATTTTCATGGGTATCTGAGATTATGCCTATCATTCTAACTCCAAATATCTTATTTTATCCAATTTGTCAGCATCGATTATTACGCAATTCAGTTTATCCTCTGGATAGCTGCTCCCAACATTGATGCAGATTGTTTTTCCAATCTTGTCGTGCCATGAGCCGCTCATCCTTGGGCTTTCATGTATGTGTCCGTGTAAAGTCAAAAATGGCTGCTCTTCTTCTATAAATTTTCTTACCGCCTTGCTTCCGACATGGGTGCCGGTTGTCACAATATCAAGTTTTGTGTTGTATGGCGGAGCATGAATCACATAAATTGTTTTCTTCGGATTTGACAATCTTTTTAATCCATTTAAATCTTCTTGAATTGTCCCATTTTCCTTTTCAACGCTTCTTATTTCTTCGTTGAATAATTGTGTAGGTAATCTATCACCTTCAAAATCCGGCTTTTCCCAATCCTTCAATCTGAACGGGGTTGGATTTACGAAGCTGTATCCTGCAATGCTCAGTTTATTTAACTTTATTGATTCTTTGTGGATTGAGTGCAATATTTTGTTTTTTTCTGCTTTTTCCAATATTTCAAGATTTACTTTGAAATCATCATTGCCCATTATTGCATATATTTCCCTGTTTTTGTTTTTAATTTTGAATTCTTTGAATAATGGAATCAAAAACTTTTCAAGAAAATGTTTCTGGCTGTTGATTTTTTCTTTTATTGTATCGCCATTTCTAGGGCATAAATCACCCCCTATAACTATTGCATCAGCATTTTCATCTTCTGCTTTTTTCAGCAATCTTTTACAGAATTCTTCGTTCCCGTGGATGTCTGCTGTGTAGAGTATCTTCATTTTTGACAAAATGGACCGGCCGGGATTTTCACACTGCTTTGAACCCGGAGCCTAAAGAGCAAGAGTAGTCTTCCACTCTAGTCACCCTAGCCAAGGGCGCATTAATCTGGAGCAATGCTTTACCAGGTTTAACTACCGGCCCATTAGTTGACTAGAAAAATGTATTGTTTAAAAGATTTTCTTAAAAATCATATTAAAATTATATAAAAAATTCAATCAATACGAGAGCGTCCTTTATAAGAATTCGTGATAAAGGAGACCAGCTTTTGATGTTACAATGTATAGGCGAGGCAAAACTGATTGGCGGGGAAAGTTTTGCCGAGCAGTAAATATTGTCGCGAAGCGACGGATTGAAAATTTTAATTAAAGAAATAATTACAAATTTTACTTAGAAGCAAGCCTGACATCCCCTTCATGCACTGTCTTCCTTCCAGCGTGCTTTGCAATGTCCGATGCTTTTGAAGAAATCTTGACTGCGATGTCTGTAAGGACTTCGGTAAATGCAGCAACCCCGCCTTCAGAAACCCTTTTTGCGCCTGCTTTAATTAAGATTCTTGCAACAGATGCTTTTGGTATTGTAGAAGTTTTCCGTCCCATAATTCCCCCGATAAAATCAAAAGGGAGAAAATCAAAAACAACCCCTTTAGTCCTTGTGCACTTTTGCCGTAGCATAAGTTATTTAAATAACTTTCTATTTTTGGATTTTATGCAAGATTCCCTGAAAGCAACAATAAAAAAGTACGCTTTGCAGAACGCCATAAAGTATAAGGGCAAAGCCAATCCAGGAGCTGTCATAGGCAAGGTTCTTGCTGAAAACCCTGATTTAAGGGAAAAAGCAAGGGAAATAAGCAAGGAAATAATAAGTGTCATAAAGGATATCAACAAGCTTTCACTTGAAAAGCAGGGGCAAAAGCTGCAGGAATTGGCTCCAGAGCTTCTTGAAAAGAAGGAAGAAAGAGAAGAAAAGGACATCTTTGCATTCATAGCCATAAGGGAAGGGCAAAAGGTAGTAACAGCTTTTCCTCCAGAGCCGAGCAAATACCCCCATATAGGGCATGCAAAAGCCATAATCGTCAATTACGAGCTTGCAAAAAGGCATAATGGCACTTTCTACTTGAGGTTTGAAGATACAAATCCCGAGCTTGCGCAAGACGAATTCTACAAAATCCATATAGACGATTATGGTTGGCTAGGCATAAAACCAGACAAAGTTGATTATGCCTCTGGCTTCATGCAGGAGTTCTACAACTATGCTGAAAAGATAATAAAAGACAATCATGCATATGTGTGCTCCTGCAAGCAGGAAGCAATCAAGGAAAACAGGAAGAATGGAACAGAGTGCCAATGCAGGTACGCTTTGCCTGAAAAAAATCTTGAGAAATGGCATGAAATGTTCAAGTCAAGAGTTGGCAAGTATGTTTTAAGACTAAAAGGGCACATGCAGAGCCCAAACACTGCTCTGAGAGATCCTGTCATATTTAGGGTAATAGATGAGCCTCATCCAAGGCAGAAGAAAAAATACAGGGTATGGCCAACCTATGATTTTGAAACTTCCATAATGGACGGCATTGAAGGTGTAACCCATAGGTTAAGAAGCAAGGAATTTGAGCTGAGAAATGAATTGCAGAGATTAATCCAGACAATGGCGGGCTTCAAGGAAACTAAAATCTATGAGTTCGCAAGATTCAATCTTGAGGGAGTAGAAAGCTCTGGCAGGATTATAAGGGAAAAAGTGCAAAAAAAACAGCTTATCGGCTGGGATGACCCTTCACTTACAACATTGGTTGCATTGAGAAGAAGGGGATTTTTGCCGGAAGCAATAAAGAATTTTGTGCTTTCAACTGGCTTGACAAAAACAGAATCTGTTTTGACATGGGATGACTTAATTGCGCATAACAGGAGACTGCTTGATGCAAAATGCAACCGCTATTTCTTTGTTGAAAGCCCGAAAGAAATAAGGATAGAAAATGCGCCTGAGCAAACTTGCGAATTGAAATTGCATCCCGAGCATAAGGAAAGGGGTTCTAGAAAATTCAAGACAAAGGACAAGTTTTATGTTGCAGAGAAGGATTTCAAGGACTTTAAAGACGGTAAGTTATACAGATTAATGGATTGTTTAAATTTTAAAAAGATAAAAAACAAGTTTATTTTTGATTCGCTTGAATATGAAAAATACAAAAAGCAGGGCGACAAGATAATCCATTGGCTGCCTGTGCAGAAGGATTTGGTCAAGGTTGAGGTTTTGATGCCGAACAAAGAAATAAAGAAAGGGCTTGCAGAGCCGATGGTTAGAGGCTTGAAAGTTAATGAGGTAGTCCAATTTACCAGATTCGGGTTTTGCAGATTGGATGAAAAGAAAAGTGATAAGTTAAGGTTTTGGTATACGCATGATTGAAAACGGCATGTGGAGTAAAATAGATTATTAACATGGTAGAAGATGACTTATCAAGATTGTCCGAAATAGAAAATAAAATTAAATTTTATTGGAGTGATGTTGTTAAGCGTATTAAAAGAGATATTGCCTATATTTGGACTGATGAGGTAAAGCACGATTTTCGTGAGTTAAAAGATAAAGTTAAGAGAGTTGCTTTTATTTTAAAGAGATTACATAATTACTACAGAACCGATAAGTACAGATACTCCAAAGAAATTTCTGATATAAGAATTTTAATCACTCATATAAATAGAGTCAAATCAAAATCTGAATGGATAAGATTAATTGACTTTGATATAAGGAGGATTATTTTGGACCTTGAATGTGAGAAAGCAAAACTTTATGATGAAAGAAAAAGCTTATTAGAACAACTTGACTTTAATTTTCGAGAACATCATAGTTTAGGAGATTACCTTATTTCGAATTGGGAAGCTACCCGCACACTAATCAATATAATAGAACCAAATAGAGTGCACACGTTATTTAGGATGTTGAGTTGGTGTGAGAAAATACTGCTTGATTATGGATTAGATAACATTCTTAGAATAGTCAAATCTAACAAACCAGAAATTGTATTTTATGTTTTTGATCTTTTTTTATGTAGATACTTAGGCAGAATTATAATTGAAAGAGAAGGTCTGTATAATGGATTAACAAAGATAGTGTCGGCATTAAACCGCACAGATTATACACTTATAAGCGCTGGGTTCTTTCCTCAAGAACGAGAACGAGAACATTTAGTTAGCAAATATGACTTTTTAGATTTAATGGAAATACTTAATTATGCATGGTATAAAATACCTAAGAATGTTTATGGTTTGTACTTCAATAATTTTTTCTTAAATGTGATTGAAGGTTTACTCAATTTAGAAAAAATTATTGAAAGATACGGTGTTGTTAAAATCGGTAAGGAATTGGTAGACATTATTAGTGATATAGAAAAAGAACTCATGGAACCATTTGTTAAATTTGATTTATTTGCATCCAAAAATATAATAAATACCTTAGAAGATTTAAGACAATTTAGACCATTATTATTGCAGTTGAGTCAATATAGACCCATAAGTTTTGGTGAGTCTTTCCTTAAAGGTTTGGCAACCTGTAGAATTTCGTCCTTTCAAGAAATTTACATTTTGTTAGATATTGCAAGGGCTTATTTCGAATTACTCGGTGATAGTGTTTATACTAAGAAGATTATTAGTGAAGGACTTGGAAGCCTTAGACCATTAGATAAAAAGATAGTAAGACTCCCATTCAAAAAAACCGGCAGTGTTTTAGTTCCTTTAGGGGGAAGGCTAACAGGCTATATAATTCGAATTATTCGTAAACAAGCTTTTGAAGCATGGGAAAAAGCAGTAAAAGTAGGAATTCCTTGTGAAGAAATAATAAGAGTATACAAAAGAAAAAGTAAAGACTCTGAAGGAAATGAGTTAGTTTCTGTAGTTACTAAATATGCTGGAGAAGGGATACTCGAATTCATTGAAAAATATCCTACATTAGAAAACGAAGTACATTCACAAGAAATAAAAATAATTAAAGAATTAGAAAGAAATGGCATAATTCATGGACATCCACACCATGGCAATTTTGTTGTGCTAATGGTAAACAACAAACCTATAGTTAGAGTAATAGACTTTGACATGGCAATAAGCCCACAACAATAAATAATAGATGAAACAAAAAATCTGCCCTAAATGCAAAAGCAAGGATGTGAGCCCGGATTTTTCACGGCAGATTTTGGTGAGCAGTCTGAATTTAATGCGCACAAGTGTAATAAATGCGAGTATAGAAGTATATTTTTTCCAATAATCAACAAAAAATAAACAAAAACTCACAATGACAAAATCAGTTATAGTTAAATCCCAAGTAAAGGAGCATGCAAAGCTTGACGGAAAGCCGTTAAGCGTTTCTGACGAGTTTTACAAAGCTTTGGAAGAGGAAGTCAAAAAAATTGTTGAAAAGGCATGCAAAAGGGCAAAGCAGAACCAAAGAAACACGATTATGGCGAGGGATTTGTAAGAATTGATAAGCGATAAATTAATTAAACTAACCTTTTTCTCAATATATCATGTTACTCAATCGTAGTAAACGGGATTTAGAAACAAGCATGGAGCATGCTGTATTTAAAGTAAGAGAGATTCCACACATAGTTGATTCTTTTCTCTATGCCAAACATCAAATTTCTGCTGGAAGATTAGAAGATTTAGTAGATAGTCTAAACGAGCTTCAAGGCATTACTTTTAGTGAGGCTTTTAAAGAAGAGGATTTTAATGGTGCTATCTTTATGACTGAAGATAACGTATTATTACCTTATGCTATTGCAACTGGATTTTATCCTTATGCTGTTGGATTCATCTTTCCAAATTTTAAGCCAATAGTCAGAAAGGTGCTTCATCGCCCAACTGAAACAAGAGGATTTTATGTATCAAGAGCTTTTTTTACAATACGACCTTTTTCAGATACTGGAGTTGTATTTGTAGATGGAAAAGGCTTAGGAAGAACATTTATACATTATGAGGAATTAACTAGTTCAACTCAATTCCAATATGCCAAATCACATCAGCTTGAATTTTTTACTGGTCCAATGGCTCTGCGTGAGGCTTATGAACTTGAGCTTATGTTACTAAGAGAGGCTATTTCAATCTATGTAAAAACCAAAGAAGTGAATAGGCTTTCAGGAAATATATTTGGTTCTTTTTGGCACGAATTTTGGGATATGTTAAAGAGAGAATTTCATCATAATTATTTACCTATCTATAAAAGGATGGCAGAACAAGTAGGAGGCACTATTCCAAGAGACTTAGAATTAGAGCTGAAACGTAAAATCGATACTGTATTTGATTTGATGAAACCTTTGCTGCATAGAAACACCAGAGAAATTGTTGATATCTTTTTCAGATTTGGTGCATTACCGCATGATATGCAAGAAGGAAGATTATATTCCCCACTAAATGATGTAGTTACTTATTTTGGTCGATAATTCAAGTACCTAAAAAGAACAATCTAAGAATGAAAATACCTGTGCACGTCTACCTTTTCCCTTATCTTGCTCTCCAGCGCCTTTAATCTCTGCTGCCTTCTCAGCTTGTCAAGATGCAAATGCTTCATCTGGCTTTTGACGCTGTTAAATGACTCTGTAAATTGGGCAATTCTCTCATTGTTCTCGCTGATTATCGTATGTTTCTCCTCTCTTTCTTCGGCTAATTCCCCTTCAAGCGCCCTTATCTGCCTCTTTAAATCCTCCGTCTCATTGTCTGGGGCTTTGAAAAGTTTTGAATATTTTCTCTCCCAATTGATAAGATTCTTGATTTTTTGCCTTAGCCTGTCTATGTCGCTGTAAGTCAGGCTCATCCTTATTACAGATTTTCTCATTTTTTGCAGATGGTTGTCAACATCCTCCCTTGCTTTTTTTCTTTCCACATAAACTCTGCCTACAAGAAAAAGATGCTTTGCAAAATGCCTCAATGAGGTTGGTGATTGTACAGTTTCCATTTTTTATTGATTTATTGAATGTATAGGCGAGCTCCGAACGATTGGCAGGGAGTGAGGAGCGAGCACTATCTTTTGCCGAAGGCGGATTGAAATTTTTAATAATTCGACGAATTTAATGTTCTTGTGCTTCTTGCCTTTTCCATTGAGGCATTCCAATTAAATATTATTCTCTCAATCAACGGATAAAACTTATTTCTTAAACATTCCGAACAATCCCTTCTTCTTCGGCTCTTCCTCCAAGCCTAAGTCCAGCCCCTCAAAATCCAAATCTGGCGAAGGAGTCGGCTCCATTGGGGGCATTCCAAAATCAGGAGCTGATGGCGGAGTTGTCAAAGGAGGCGGCATCATAGGCTGTTGCATTTGCGGCGTTGGCATCTGATAAGGCGGCATTATCGGCTGCGTTCTCTGCGCCGGCTCAGACCTTGGCTGCCATTCCGGCTGCGGCTTGAACAGTTGTGGCTCAAGCCTTGGCTTAAAAAACGGCTCTTCTCTTGGCTTGAACATTGTCTCTTCCTTTGCCGGAACTAATTTTTCCTTTACCATCTCAACAATCTCGACCATCCCCTCTGCAATGGTTTTGTTCTGGTCAATTATCCTGTCCAGTTTTGAAAGCATCATTTCATGCTTTCTGGCGCTTGCCTCGTGCTCTTTTTCCTCAAGCTGCATCTGCTCTGCCGCTGCGCCGAAAACCTCGAGCATGTCAGTCATTGTCTGCGCAAGCTTCTGCACGGCATCATGAAGCTCTGTCGTAGAAATTTCCTTTCTTCCTTTCATTCCTTCAAATTCTTTTTTCAATTCAGAAATATCCTTATAAGCAAATTCCTCTTCCATTGCAATCAACCTCTTTTTTTATAATTGTAAAACCAACACCACTAAAGCAGAAAAGAAAATGAATGTATATAAAGATTTCGGAAAATTTTAGTGTTTAAAATTCATAGATTAGCTTGACCTTGTCTTCCTAATCCATATAACCTCGGATTCTGGCCTAAATCATCATCAGGAAATACTGGCACACGCATTAGCATAGATCTTCCTTTTAATGAGGCAAATCTTCTCATTAGTTCTCCCATATTGCTAAGATCGGGACGTAAATCGTAAGCTTCCCAACCTTGGGCTTTGGCCATCATAACATAATCATTTGATGGCACATCTGTTAATTTTCTAGAGTTGGGCAAATAAGGTTTAATCTTACTTAAGCCCCAACTAACAAGTCCGTGAGTACCATCATGTAAAACAATGAAAAGTAAATTTTGATTTGCCATACGACCTAATGCTGCTCCAGAATATTCAAAGCAACCATCACCTGTGACTAAACATACATAATGGTTGGGAAGTGCCAACTTTACTCCAAGTGCCTGTCCTGCTCCTTGTCCCATCAATGAACCTTGGTGTACATACAAAAATTTTAATCCTTCAACTGGGCGTTGCAAACTATTTTGAGGGTCTTTATAACCTCTGCATACATCACCAATATAAATCGCGGGCTTCGGTATATGTCGAGCAAGGCTTCTATAGAACACTTGCATATTTGTAAATTCTTCGGGAGGTGCTTGATACTGCGACTCATTCAAATCTCTGGGAATTTCAACATTTGGCCTTACTAAGTGCATACCACTTAACCTTTGAATCATATTTCTCAACACAACATCAATAGGTCCTCTAATATGAGTGTAGTTGCCTGCTACTCTATGTCGAAAGCTGCCATTAACTGAACCGTACGGATCTTTATAATTAGTAATAACAACAGCATTTGCTCCTAATTTTTCTTGATTTGTTGAATATTCATGTGGTTCAGGTCCTACAACTATTACTGTTTCTTCAGGCTTCAGGCTTCTCCATAATTTGAAAGAATAATCATTATGCCCTAACATTACATGTCCTGCTGAGAACTCATTTTCTTGTGAGACAGCTGAAACCCCGGTAGGTGTATAAATTGTTGGAGCTTTTAACATTCGGGCAAGAGTTGTAGTCAGTTCTTGGATACCTTTGTATCTTGCAGCTTCTTCACCCACAAATATTACTACTCGTCTTCCATTGGTTTGGTGGGGAAAATTGGATATTAAATTTTCTAAAGTCAGTTCATCAACTTGTTGAGGTTTATCTTCCCAAGGAACCTGAAACCACGGAACCCTTTGAGATAAAATGTCAGAGTGATATAGAACGACTACGGGCTTTGAATCTGCAAGTCTTTCTCTTGCATGGTATAATACACTTTCTATAGCGCTTGCTTTATCGATTACTTGACAACCATCACCAAGTCTTGCCTTCATTGCTTCAACTGTATTAAAACCATTTATTGTTGTATCTTGCAGAGGTGCATTATTTCCTGCTGTCGAGGCACTAAGTGCACCTAAAAAAATTACGGGGATATTATGCATTTTTGCGTCTATAATTGCAGGTCCAACTAAATCCGCAGCACCTCCAGTAGTAAAACTACAAATGCCTATTCTACCAGATGCAAGCGAGTAGCCTAGTGCAGCATACGCTGCTGTAGTTTCATTAACAACATATCCGATAGGATAGCCTGTAACTAAATCAGCAAGGCTTGTGAATGGGCGCACATGCTCATGTACATGAACGGCACCTCCACCATTTGTAAGAAAAAACAAATTAGCCCCCCAACCAAGAAAGTTATCTAGTAATAGCGTATTACCGGTTTTTCCATTCCTTGTACTACTGTTGTATACCCTAGGTACATCAAACCCCCTAGGGATTTGAAGAGTTTCTTCAAGCAAGCTCATCTCTACTTCTCCCTGAATTCTTCCATTGTGTCTTCGAAGTTCATTGTGTCGAATTTCATCCTATCTTATCACCTCCAATTTTTATTGATAATTGTAAGCAACCATCAAAGGGTCACTCAAATCAGGATTTAGATGGTTGTATGTGTCCATCAAAGCAAATATTACGTGTTGTGATTCTAGTCCATTTGGTTTTGTGGCTGCTGGAATAAATTTGCTTTGAGGTTGTCCATTATAAACAACTGATAAAAGAGGCACAATACTTTCCGGAGCGCCATTTGCAGTAAAACCATTTAGTCCTGCTGGCAATTTTAATGTAGTAATTCCATGTCCTTGTGAAGTTAATGCCTGAATAACTTTGCCTATAGTTGTATCAGAACCGCTCATTCCCCATCATCCTCCATTTGTTGTTTGTTTTTCATTTTGTAGCATTACCTCATTTCTTTCAATGCAAAGGCCAGAATTAAAGCAGCCTTCACAAAATAATAATCACTAGCAAAATCAGTATGTTGATGGTTGAAATTGATTTCATTTGATTTTTTTGCATGATTTTAGCATGAACCATAATTGTTATCACCTTTAACCTTGTAGAATTTTTAAACAAGTAAAGGTGGCTTTTAAGCCACGATAATCAGCACTAGCAAAATCAGAGAAATAATGCTTAATCCCATTTTATTGCTATGTGCCATTTTATATAAAATGAATAAATCAGTTATATTTAAAGCTTTCGGTAAAAAATAGTTTTATTCAATATTTATCAAGTAACAAATTTCAATAACATATAAAATCAATCACGATGGCGACCCATTAGCACAATAAAGTAAAATGGGTGCCCCGCAGTGCAGTAGCACTTGAATGTAAACTGAATAGTGCAACAGAAGAGGCTGTGGTTCCCTCCTCACAATGACATCGACAGGGAAGCCAGTTTTTTGATTTAAAAATATCTAATCATTGTTTTTAGGAAGCCTTAGTGATTGAAATAAAAAGATTTACTCATTGTTTTTTAGAAAAGCAAAAGCCGATTATTGAAAATTTTAGAATTAAAATTAATTGTTTTTCAAAACTCCTTCAGAAACTTAACCAGTTCATTTGCCTTCTCAAAGTCCATGAATTCTTTTTTTGTCATTGCAGGTATGTCTTTTGGCTTTTTCTTTTTGAAAATAACAAGATTGTCTGCTTCAATCAATTTGGACAATGACTGCAATTGAGGATTTACCTTGTCGCTAACCTCAGTCAGGATTATCTCCTTGTCCTTCTTTGCTATTATGTCAAAGGGAGTTTTCTTTGTCTCGGTTGCATCAAAGCCAAGTTCCATATATTTTTTTGAAACTGCTGTCTCGAACTTGCTCTCTCCCTGCTCCCTCTGCGTGAATACCTCAATCTGGCTGAAAACCTGATGCCCAAGCACATCGTATATCTTCATTGCCTTGTTGATTGTGACTTCAGAATTTTCATTTTCATACTTTGTAACCATCCTGCTTGTCACTCCAAGCTTCTTGGACAATGCGTTTAGTGAGTAACCCAGCTCCTCCCTTTTCTCCTTCAGTTTTTTCCCGACAATAGACGCTGTCAGTCCTGCTTTTCCCCTTTTTATGAAAGGAAACTTGTTGTCAATGCACTGCACGAATGTGCTCAAGTTCAAAGTGTACATGTCAAATCTTGAATACACAATATTATTCTCCAGCTTGTCACCTGCTTTTTCTGCAATTATCAATGGAGAAGCATTCATGTAAGAAGCGACAGCATTCATCTCCTCTGTGTACTGCCTGCTTATGGAGTTTGCGTCCTCAAGAACTTTGATTAAAAGAATCTGGCTGTTTTTTCTTGCTAAAATATCAAAGCAAGCCCTTGTTAGATTTTTTAGGGTAAATCCTTTCCTTAGCAAAAAGATGCTTACTTTATCCAGCAATGTCTGCTTCATAGCAAAAGCAGAAAGAATTGTGGTTTAAAAACTTTTTTGAAATGTAAGAAATCAAAATTTATAAATTATGTAAAAATCGCAAATGAAAAAAGCAAAAAAAAACAAAATATAAATACCAATTCCTATATCAGCACTGTATGAGAATAACAATTTCTGGAAAGGCAGGCACTGGAAAAAGCACTGTGGCAAAACTGCTTGCTCACAAACTCAATCTTAAGCATTATTCTATCGGCGATTTGATGAGGGCGATGGCCAAAGAAAAGGGCATAACCCTCCTTGAGCTAAATCAGCTTGCAGAACAAGACAAGTCAATTGACTTGGAGCTTGATGATAAATTAAAAGAGCTTGGACAAGAAAAAGACAACTTTGTTGTTGACGGCAGATTGACAGCTTTCTTCCCCATGCAGATATCAAAGTTTTCCTGGAAGCAGATGATGAAGAAAGGGCAAAAAGAATCCTGAAAGACAACAGGGAGCACGAAAAAAGCAATGATTTGGATGAAACAATAAAGAACATCAAAAAAAGGGAGGAGAGCGAGCAGAAAAGATACATGAAGTATTATGGCACGGATTATCTTGACAAAAAATTGTATAACTTTTTTATTGATACGACAAATATAGCCCCAAATCAGGTTGTGGATAAGATTGTGGAGTTTGTGGAGAAGAAAAGATAAAATTTTATTTGTGTAATGCCAATTTATTTTAATATCCTTTTTACCTTATCTATGATTTTCTCCGCCAACTGAATTGCTAATTTGGCATCTGACTCGTCACAATCTCTGCCATAGTACTTAATGCCATTGCGTATCTTTCTAAATCTGTCAAATTCCATGACATCTTGTTCATTGAATCCTTTTTTGAGGAGGTACACAATGGATGCCTCGTGGGAGAATGATTTAAAACCTTCCGAATAAAGTAGTGAATCAGCTGCTTCTCGCATAGCCTCGTATGCGTTTTCAAGAATATACTTTGGTTTGCTTTTTTGCAACAAATATTTAGCCAACTCAAGTCGCTCCAAGCTGTCCTTAAAAGTGGCTTTTGACAGATTTTTATCAGGCTGCTGTTTTTTGACTTCTCCTTTATGTAAAAAGAATTCAAATTCTTTTACCATGAGCCCTCCAAAACGATTCCATTTTTAAGGTTTGCCTTAAATTCATCGCTTATTTTACTTAAATCAATTTCATGTATATTTATGTTCTTTTTCAAAATTTCAGCATATTTTTTAAAGTCCAAGCTAAGCCTTTTGTTTGTTATTATCGCTATATCTATATCAGATGTTTCTATATCATCTCCGCGAGAGAAGCTTCCAAAGAGGATTATAAGTTTGGGGTAATTATAAGCATTTGAGAGATAATCCACAATTCCAGAAGCATAAATCTTTTCAAGATTATGCAAGCGCTTTAATCTAATAAAATTAATGTTTTCCCTGTTTGCCTTAACTTTAGTCAATACCTTACTTCTAATTTTTATTATTAATTTTTCTTTAGCTAGAATATCTGTAGTCGAGATTATTGTTGGCATCGAAAATTTTAGTAATCTGGATAACCCCCTAAGATGAAATTCTCTTGAAGGATTCTCAAAAAATATTTCCAAAATCTTCTCGATGGTAGATTTTTCTATCATTTGATATATAAAAATATCAATTGGTATTTAAATCTATCGATTATTTTAATGAGACGTATGATTCAGAAAACTTTATAAACGATTTTGTTGTTCAAAATCCATTTCTTATGGCAGTTGTAAAAAAGCACGATTTTGTGGAGATAGAATATACCGGCAGCACAAAGGATGACAATGCAGTATTTGACACCACAAGCGAAAATATTGCAAAGACAAACGATCTCTATGACAAGGAGGCAGATTACAGCCCTGTTGTCATTTGCGTTGGAGAAGCCAATCTGCTCAAGGCGCTTGATGAGCACATGGTTGGCAAGGAGACAGGCAAGGAGTATACTTTTGGCATAAGCTCGCAAGACGCCTTCGGCAAAAAGGATGCAAAGCTCATCCAGATGATTCCATTGAACAAGTTCAGCAAGCAAAACATACAGCCAGTGCCGGGATTGCAGCTCAACATCGATGGTGTGTTCGGCATTGTAAAGACAGTAAGCGGCGGCAGAGTTCTTGTTGACTTCAACCATCCCCTTTCAGGGAAGGATTTGGTATACAATATAAAGATAAACAGGATTGTAGAGGACGACAAGGAAAAGGTAAGCGCATTGCTGAAGCTGCATTTTCACATAAGAGAAGCGGGCATTGAGATAAAAGACGGCATTGCTGAAATAAGGCTCAAGGAAAAGCTGCCGAAAGAAGCCCAGGATGAATTTGGGAAAGCGGCAGAAAGGACTATCCCATCTATCAAAAAGGTGGAATTTACTATTCTTGAAGATTAAAACAAATAAATTTAAATATTAGTTATAACCATTCCAGAATAATAAAAAGCAATAAAAGGGTGAGTTTTGTGAAGTCCATCATTGAGCAGGCAATGGAAGTCGAGATGAACGACAATCCCAAACTTCTTTCTATAGAGAGAAAGCCTATCCAGCCTGATAAAAGCGTTGCTGACATTGATGCCGAACTCGAGCAGCTGCTTGCAAGGCAAAGGGCCACAATAAAGGTGGTTGGCTGCGGCGGCGGAGGCAACAACACAATCAACAGGATGTCTGAAGTTGGCATTGTCGGAGCAGAGACAATTGCTATCAACACAGATGCGCAGGACTTGCTTTATACTACTGCTCATAAGAAAATCCTCATAGGAAGAGAGCTTACTAAAGGCTTAGGCGCTGGCTCTGAGCCGAGGTTGGGAGAAGAAGCAGCCCGAGAGCAGGAGCCTGAAATAAAGAAAGCCTTGCAAAACTGCGACATGGTTTTTGTGACTTGCGGCTTAGGTGGAGGGACAGGAACTGGCTCTGCTCCTGTAGTTGCAGAGGTTGCAAAAAAGCTTGGCTGCCTTGTTGTTGGGATTGTGACAATGCCATTCTCAATGGAAGGGCACAGGAGATATGAAAATGCTGTTATCGGGCTTGAAAAGATGGAGCAGGTTGTTGACACTTTAATAGTAATCCCAAACGATAAATTGCTGGAGTTGGCGCCTGAATTGCCGTTGCATACTGCCTTCAAGGTTGCTGATGAGATACTGACAAATTCTGTGAAGGGAATTGCAGAGCTTGTCACAAAAGCAGGATTGGTGAACCTTGACTTTGCCGACATAAGGGCTGTCATGAAGGGCGGGGGAGTCGCATTGATTGGTGTTGGCGAATCTGATACAGAAAATCGCGCTGTTGAGGCAGTTGAAAAGGCCATTAACAACCCATTGCTTGATGTTGACATTTCAGGAGCAAACGGCGCTTTGATTAATGTAATTGGCGGCGAGGACATGACGCTTGATGAGGCAAGGAAAGTTGTTGAAACCATAACGGAAAAGCTTGACGAGGACGCAAGAGTGATATGGGGCGCCCAAATCTACAAGGACATGGAAAAGACAATAAGAACAATGCTCATTGTCACAGGGGTCAAGTCATCACAGATATTCGGCTCTACCAAAAAAACTGCCGAGAAGAAAAAGAAGGAAATTGAGCAGCACCTTGGCATTGAGTTTTTGGATTAGATAATATTAAATTTTATACCAAATTATCTTAGCATGTTTTTCTTAGCTTTTCTAATTTTTAATAATCTCTTCAGCTACATCATTTGAAGGCTGTCAATCGGGCTTCTTGTGCCAATCATTTTTGGAGAGGCAATATGAAGATAGACCATTGTTGTTTCTGCGCTGCTGTGCCCGAGCAATGACTGGACTTCTGCAACGCTGCTTCCGTTCTCTATAAGGTGAGTTGAAAAGCTGTGCCGCAAAGTGTGCGGATGGGCATGCTTGGATATTTTGGAATTCTTCCTTGCATTTTTTATTACAGACCTTACAGACGCTGTGGTAATATGGCCATTGAATCCTCTAAATATATAAGAATCAGAAGACACGCATTCTTTTGAGATGTATGACGCCAGTTCTTCCTTGATGCTCTCCGCTATGACAAACATCCTGTCCTTGTTGCCCTTGCCGTGCCTCACCCACCCGTAGCCATTTTCTATTTCCAGATGTTCCGGCTTGAGATGAACAAGCTCGCTCACCCTTAACCCTGCAGAATACATCAGCTTTGCCATAAGCTTGTGCTTTGGGTTGCTTATTGAATTGAGCAGCATTGTAATCTCTTCCTTAGTCAAAACTATTGGCAGCGCTTTCGGGGTTTTTGAATATCTTATATTTATCATTAGCCGCTTGTTTAAGATATTCCCGTAAAAAAACTTCAATGCGTTCAAGTTTACATTTATTGTGCTGCCGCACTCACCTTTCTCAATCATAATGTCAAGATAGGACTTAACATCGGCTTTCTTGATTTCATTTGGCTCCTTTCTGCGCCAATTGAAGAATTTTCTGACACATTGCCTGTAAGTCCTTATCGTCCTGTGGCTTAATCCTCTTCTAAGCCCTTCTTTCCTTATCAATTCTGAAATATCCATGTTAATCACATTACTCCATGAGCATCTAAGGTTTAAATAATTCATGCAGAGATGTCCAGTGTCCAGTGGTAATTTTCGATATAGAAAATAACTAGTAGCAACTTATTTACCAACTCCGCAATGGATACAGAAAAACAGGTTATGGGCAATCAAATCCAAGGCATTTAAGCCTTATAACCTTAAAATCTAAAGACTTTAGGTTATAGGCTGTTATACTCAATTTTTTTCTTTAGTTTGAAATGCAGATATTTCAGTCGTCGCAAAAAATAACAACAAGGGCAGGCAAACACGGGTTTTCTTGGTGAAAACCCTATTCGCAAAGGAAATTCCCCACACTTCGCATGGGAAATTTCCTCTGCACTCAGTTTGCCGCCAATGTTATTTTTCGCTCCTAACGCTGATTGCACTTCGTGCTTGCTGCATTTGCCAAATGAACTAAAGAAAA
>JACPMR010000007.1 GCA_016185945.1 Candidatus Woesearchaeota archaeon | reverse complement strand
AACCTTTACCATCGCGTACAATTCATTCACATTCAGCTTTTCCAGCTGTGCTTTTGTCTCTGCCAGCTGGTTTTTCAGGCTCTCTGCTGATTTTACCTGTGTAGAAAGATCTGTGACCCTTCCCGTTAATTCATTTACCTGTCCTGTTGTTGAGACCTTGCCTCCAGCAAACCCGACAATTAAGCCGACCACCAACAAAACTCCTGCCAATATTTTTAAATTCATCTTTCCACCTCCAAGTTAAATTATTAAAAACACATAATCGCAAGTAGATTTAATTATGATGTTGTATCATTAAATATTAGTTTTAATAATTAAACATCAGATTTTAGTTAAAGCTTTCTTTTCTAAAATTTGCTTTTTTTATAATGTGCAAAAACGCAATTTATTTCATCAAAACTTATTGAATTATCATTGATTCTTCGCTTTATTTCCTTCAAGTTATGGTCTTTGTTTTGAATATTGGCCAAAATCTTAACAACTTTTTCTTTTGGCAAAATCTTCCAAACCGATAGTTGATTATACTCTACAAGCATTGCAAGATGCTCCCAGACAGTTGATTCTTTTATATTTCTTTGCTCAGCTATCTTTTTCATGCTCAATCCTTTTTTAAGGAGTTGCAAAGTTTTTTGCGAGCTGTATGGGTGATGGCTAATCCTGACTTTTCGAACATAATTTTTGTGTTGCTTGTTATTGATAATCTTTGTATCTTGTTTGAAGGGAAAATGCTCATTAAACTCCCTGATTAAATGCCTTCTGTATTTGTACGTATCTGCATGTTCCAAATAAGCCAGCCAGCCTCCAAGGCTTTCTATTGCTTTGGCTCTATCGATAACTCCCGCATTATAGTTTGATTGAAGCTGGCGAAACTTTGCTTCAAATTTTCTCATATTGCTTTTCTTAATCATCTTGTGAAAATAAAACAATCTGAATCCCAAAAATCCAACTCCATTATCAAGCCTTAATATGTACGATTTATTTGGATGAAGCTCAATTTCCAAGTTTTCTTTCAAAAATTCATCTATTATTTTCTTGAATCCTGTCAAAACTTTTTTTGAATAGTTCAAAATTACAAAATCATCAACATAGCGAATGTAATATTTTACTTTTAGTTTGTGTTTAACAAATTGGTCAAGCACGTCCAGATAGACATTCGCAAAAAATTGGCTTGTGAGATTTCCTAAAGGCATCCCAAAACCGTCACGCCCCCCCCCCAACAGTAGTGTTTTGCAGTATATTTTTTATCAGCCAGATAATCCTTTCGTCTTTGATTTTCTTTTTGATGATTTCCAATAAAATTTTATGGTTAACAGTCTCAAAATAATGCTTTACATCGCATTTGAGGACAAAACATTTTCTGGTATTATTTTTCGAAACTTTTTTCTTGAAATAATCAAATCTTCCAATCGCCTTATGCGTGCCTTTTCCTATTCTGTTTGCATAGGAATCAAAGATAAAACTTCTCTCAAAAATCGGCTCAATAATATTACAAAGCGCATGATGCACAACCCTGTCCCTGAAGTGTGACTTGCTTATTTTTCTTGTTTTGGGGTCGCGGACAATAAAATTCTTTAAGGGCTTTGGCTTGTACGTATGGAATATCAATTCATTTCTTAAATCAGCTAAATTTTGCTTCAGGCTCTTTTCAAAATCTATGACATATCTCTTTAATGTCTTTCTTTTTCTCGCCTTTCTATGGGCTAATTCAAGATTTTCATAAGAACAAATCCTATCGAACAAATTATCTGTATTTTCCATAAACGCAAAATAAATCCCAGCAAGAGCAGCTTGGCTATTCCGACGAAGTGACCATTGTTGTCAAGGTTGATGTTGCCCCTCAAGCCATTGTGCTGGTTGTTAAGCTCCACCACACGGCCACCAAAGTAGCCCATTCACTTATGTTATCACTGTCGCTTCATTGCTGTCGCGGCTGTATTTTATAGCAACTACGTTGCCTTAGCGAAAGGGCATGTAGTCCAGCTACTCCAATTTTAGCATATTTTGATATGCCTGCTGGGACGATAAAAGAAAAACAAGAAATAATATAAAAAATTATTGTTTTAGCGCAACATTTGGCACGTATATCAACACACCTTCATGATGCGGGACTGGATTTCCTCTCGTTGCAGCAAGAACTTTGGCTGTAAGAGGGTCTGTTGAACTTCCTTTGTAAAACGCGTCGCGCGCCTCTGGCGCTACCCCGACGAAGAGACCAAGGTCGTCAAGGCCGATGCTGCCCCACAAGCCATAGTGCTGGCCGTCAAGCCCCACCACACGGCCACCATTTTTAGTTTGATAGCCATCATGATGTGAGCCAAATTCTTTCCACTTAAATTCTTTTGCTCTATCAAGCATTTTTTCATTGGGAGCTTTTCCGCCTGATGCAATAATCAAATCGGGATTATCCCTTTGGCTGTCAATTGGCTGGTAGCCGGAAGGGACCTTTCTTGCCTCATCAGCATTCCTGATAACAAGGTATGTAGATGACATTCCATCGAGAAAATTTGGCTTTGAAGATTCTTCCTTAAACTCACCATAATTGCCGCTAAAAACAAAATTTTCTCCTTGAACAATTTGCTTTAAAGCTGCATAGTCTTTCTTTTTTATTGCATCAAGAACTGCATTAACTTCTTCCTGCGATAATTGGAGAGCCCTGTTGACAAGCTGTCCGTTATTTACTGCATCCCTTATTCTTGGATGATTGCGCACGAAAAGTCCGCCATTTTGTATATCCAGGACATATGTTGCCCCATTTTTTCCCAGAATTCCTTTCGGATCAAATGCAGTTATTCTTTCTGCAAGAGTATCGTGATATTGCTGCCATGCAGGCTCATCCTCGCCGGCAAAAGCTCTTCCGCCGATTAATCTATAAGTTGGCGCAGGCACTAATCCTTCTTTCAATAATGCTTCCATTGAATCTGCAACGCCTGTTTGTCCTTCTCTAAATACAGGCTTTCCTCTTAGAACGCTTCCGCCGATTTCATGTCCTCTTGATTCAAATCCTTCTTTTCTATCCAATGAAACTGTAAATTCGCTTGGCATGATTGTTACCCCCCTATTATTTTGTTTTAATGAATGTGCGTCCATTTATAAATCTTTCGGTTTCGTATCTATTAAGAAGTAGTGAAATGTGCCAGAAATTGATTAAACATCAGTTTTAATAATTAAACATAAACCTTTAAATAAAAGCAAGCATTGCAATAATTGAGGTGAATATTTATGACAAAAAATATAATCATTGCCCCTGTCGGAGACAACATGAACGCGCTTTATGTTGGGCTGAAAGAATTTCCTACTGAAAGAATATATTTGCTGGCACCGGGAGATTACACCAAAGCAGCGGAGAAAGCTGCAAAGGATTTGGAAAGATTCGGAATTCCGTCAAAGACTATGCCATTAAAAGGGGATGTCTGGGAAGACATGTTCAGGAAGATTGGAGAAATAACATTTGCCGAGAAGGGAAATAATGTCATAATCAAGGGAAATAATGTTATAATTAATACCGCGACTGGCGACAGGACAACAACATGCGCAGCAACAAGCGCTGCCTTCGTAAATGGAATCAAGGCATTTTCCATTGAAAAAGGAACTGCTATGCTCCTTCCGGTGCTGAAATTCTCTTACTATAAATTATTAACAGATAGAAAGATGGAAATCCTAAAAATGCTGAGCAAGCCCGATTGCTGCATGTCTTTGGAGGAGTTGAGCAGGAAGACCAAAATGAGCCTGCCCCTTATTTCTTACCATATAAACGGCAACCTTAAATCAGAAGGATTGAAGGAAATGGGATTAGCGGAAACAAACGAGATGCGGGGAAGGCTTGAAATCAAGCTGAGCATGCTTGGAAGAATGCTGCTCAATGGGTATGTGAATTAGCCAACTATAATGAAGAACCTAAATTTTTAATAATGGTTTGTTCTTCATTATATTCGCCGAACATAACTATTTTTATTAATTACTTATGTTCGGCATTATAATTATGATAGGATTATTCTTTAACTTCCACTCCGTTCCAAAACGCCACATAACCCTTAATATTTTTTGCAGCAGGCTTTGGATTGGGATAAGACCATGCAGCATCCTTGTTGACTTTTTTGCCAACCACAACGTCAAAATACTGGCATTCCCCTTTCCAAGGACAGGTATATGGCGTGTTGCTTTTCCTTAAAAATTCCATTTTTACGGAGCTTGGAGGAAAATATATGTTCCCTTCTACAACTTCATATTCCTTGCTTTCTGCGATTACAGTCCCATTCCATATTGCTTTTGGCATTATATCAACTGTTAGCTAGTCCGCTTAATAAGACTTCCCATTGCTGATCTGTAAATACACCCGAGCCTTTATACAAAATTGCACCATCTTTTCCAATTGCATATT
>JACPMR010000005.1 GCA_016185945.1 Candidatus Woesearchaeota archaeon | reverse complement strand
GGTATTTTCTTGTCTTTTACAACTTCCTGCGCAACAAAAATTGCTATTTTGTTTCTGTTTTCTTCTGTATCTGGAATTGTTTCTTTCATATAAACTTCATAGCCATATCCGCTAATCCTGCTTCTTAATGCAGGATGCATATGCTTTATTGTCTCAAAATTTCCAGCAGCGACCAGAATAAAATCACAAGGCACAGGCTCTGTTCTTACCATTGCTCCTGCGCTTCTCTCGCTTTGTCCAGTAATAGCAAATTTTCTTTCCTGCAATGCAGACAGCAATTCTTGCTGTGTAGCAGGCTGCAAGGTTGCAATCTCGTCAATAAATAAAACTCCCATATGGCTTTTGTGAATCATTCCTGCAACTACTCTTTCGTGGGCTGGTGTTCCAAGTCCGCCTGACTGGAACGGGTCATGAAGTACATCGCCTAACAATGCCCCTGCATGAGCTCCAGTTGCATCATTAAAAGACGCTTGCTTCTTTCTGTAGTTGTCTACTATTACGCGAGGTATCCTCACTTTGTTCTCGACCCTTTTGCTAAGGTTTAAGGAAAGTGCAACTCCTGCAACAGCAATCATTCCTCCTAAGAAAAATGCGGCAAACATTATATCAGACTTATAGTAAGCCCTAATGTACCAAGGCAATGCAAGTGAAATTATGAGTATGATGAACATTATTATGTTTTGATTCTTGAACATTGCCATGCTCTGCAGCCTTGCCTTTGCAACTAGGTCTCTGCCTTGTCCTGCTGGAATTGTCCTTATCAAAGGCATATTCTCGTCATTTGGATTTGGAAATGCTATAATATCTGTAAGCTTTTCCATTGGCAATAATTCAGCTAGTGCTAAGCCGAGCATTGATTTTCCAGTCCCTGGTTCGCCAATCAACAGAACATGTCTTCTCTGCTGAGCAGCCTTTTTTATAACTTCAACTGCCTCATCTTGTCCAATAACTTGGCCTATCAACTGCTTTGGTATTTTAATGTCTGCTGTTGAGTTGAATTTTATAGTAACCATCCCAAGTATGTAGTTATTTTTGAGTTTTTAAAGGTTTGGTATTATCTTGCATTATCTTACGCAAACAAGAAATCGTAGCCCAAGAAATCGCTAAATATATATAGACATATTTTAAAGGTTTATTATGCCAAGCAAAAGAGGGCAGATTGCAATATTTTTGGTGGTAGGTATAATTATTTTTATTGTTTTTATTGCTTATAGTATAATTCCCTCTTCAATAAAAAATCTAGACACTCAGGTTGAGGAATCTCAAAATTCTCAATTATTCATTATTCCAATTCAAACATATGTCCAATCCTGCTTTCAAAATACTGCTCGTGATGGAATGAAATTATTAGGATTGCAAGGAGGATATTACCATCAACCATTAGATTTCGTTGAAATTTCCTATCATTTTGTTCCTATCTTTTTTAATTTTTTAAACACTACAATTCCTTCAATAGATCGTATGGAAAAAGAATTGGAAGATTATATTCAGGATTATATTGATATATGCCTGGATAATTTATCTGATTTTCGTGCACAGGGATATGTGATAGAGTTAGCTGAACCAAGTTTTAACGTTACATTTACAGAAAGGAATATTGTGCTCAGTATGGTATATCCAATAACTATAATTCAGGATAATAAACGCATAGAAATAAATCAATTCCTTGCGTCAATTCCATTTAATAGTAATCTCATTTATGATACCATCATTGAATTCAAAGCAGAGCAAGAAAAGTTACACGATTTTATTCCTATTGGTGGATTAACTGAGATAGCTCATGAGAATAATATATCTTTCTCTGTTAATTATTTGACTAATGGAATTGTGGTGTATACACTTATTTTTAATAATTCCAAAGTGAGCCAAGAAGATTATTATTTCTCTTTCGCAGGGAGATATAATTGGACTATCTTTCCAAAAAATCTTTCTAAAGTAGTTACCCTGGATTTTATCCCTCTCCAGGAAGCATATGTCGATTATGAATATTATTATAAGGTAAAAGCAAAAGGCGATAGTTTGAGTTTTTATGATTATACTTATCTTTTTAATATTAATCAAACTACAGGAGAAATATTTTTTACACCAACTAATACATTAGGAGGTAAACATTTTGTATTGATAGGTGCCAGAGACTCACAAGGGAATTATGATGAGCAAGCATTTCAATTAGTCATTAAAGACGAAAACAATCCACCTTACATTAAGTATATTCAACCACAGCACCTTAAACCAGGCGAACATTTTGAGTTTCAAATTGATGCCACCGATCCAGAAAATCAAAGTTTGTTTTTCTTGGACAACACAAATTTATTTAATATAAATATCCATACGGGTCTTATAAATTTTACTCCTTCGGTTAGTCAGAAAGGAACTTATAACATTAATATTACAGTAGTTGATTATAAAGGATTGTCCTACACTAGAGACTTTGAAATGGTGATATCATGAATCGAATAGGCATATCCACTATATGGCTCATGTTGATAATTCTAACAATATTTTCCTCCTCTGCTCAACCTTCTGACTCGAATAGCCCAACAGAGCCACATACCCAAATCGATAGAGAATATCTTGACGACAATCCTTCAGCGCTTACCGCTGAGAATGCCCAATTATATGCAGACTCCACGCAAAGAATTAACAATGTTATTGAAAAAAGACCTGAATTGCTATCTTTGCTTACTCCCCAGCAAATTAGACAAGCAAATACAGAAATAATATCTTTGGTTAAAGTAGAGGATGCCCAAATGTATATTAGTAAAAGAGTAATGGAGGGAGGCGGAAGTTTTGTTCCAGACCCTTTAGATAGAAATGAATGGATTTTATGGAAAAAGGCACACCCTTCTTTACAAATCAGTGATAGCCTTCGCACTGCAAATTTGGCCTTAGGAGATGGTACGGTAAAGATGCAAAACAATGAAATTATTTTTGGCAATAATCCTCTTCAGATAATTACTGATGGCAGTATAATCCATATTGAAACAGGAGGCTTTGATATAATATCTTTGGAAGGTAAACTTTCTGTTAATGAACAAGGAAACCCTATTATAGAAAAAGGATCTAAATTCAGTTTCATTTCACGTCTTACTGGAACAGAAGTTGAGGTAACGCAAATGACCGCTGATACTCAACTTGGAAAGTGTGGTTCTTCTTCAATAAGCTGTCTTGATGAATACAATAGAGAACGACTAAAGAATACAGGTGCACTTAATGATCCATCAATAAAATCTGAAACGAGGTTTACCCGAGAGTTGGATGTTAATTTAAGAGATGGAAATAGCATGGTGCTTAACATTCAACGAGGGGGGTTTGATGATGTCACTATTAATAAAAAAGAAGATTCTGAAGCATGGGTTAATGTCTTTAAAAACCAGCAGAAAGTTGCGATTGCTTATTTCCCTAAATTAGGTAACCCTGGTGTTCAGCTACTTGATGATGTTTCAGTAGGAAGCATAACACCAAATTTTCATTTTAGCTTTGTTGATGAAAATGGAGAAATGCACGATTGCCATATCATAGATGGCAGTTTGATGGTTTGTAGCGAATGCAAGCAACTAGGCGCAGTAAAAACTCTGGGAGAAAACGCATTACCAATTGAGTTAAAACATCCTGCCTATAATCTCAATGACCAGTTCTCGATAGGGCATGGTATGAGCAAAAGATACTGGAAGCAGCAGAGCGGGGCATTGATCCTTACTTCTGGATTGCATTTTCAATAGTAGAATATGGAGGCAAAAGAGTGGGTGGAACTGAACCTGAGAAAATAGGAAGCAGAGATCTTTCTAATATCCCAGTGGGTAATAATTTTGTTGCCAGTCAAGGGGCAGCCGGAGTTTTAATAGGCGATCAAATGGTACATTCTGGGCTGATATATCAATCTGGAATTCAAAAAGAATTACGAAATATTGGAGCACCATTACAAAATAATCCTTATTTCGATGATTATTCTGAGCGAATTCAAAAAATAGCCAATTCCTTAGGTGTACCAGTTGAAAATCTTAAACAGGTTTACTATTTTAATCCTCCTCAGTATGGTGGAACAGCAACTCAGGAACAAATGGATTCTCAATCCTTTATATTACTTCGCCAATTCCAGAATACTGTTTTAAGTCAAACGGCACGTAAAAGCGGTGATATTGATTATGGTTTGCAATCTTTACATGGCTATGGCCGGCTGCCTTATTTGTATCGTGATGGAGATTATGGGAATGGGAAAGAAGTTAGATACAATCCTAAAGATAATTCTCTGACCGCCGGTAAGGCTTTTGGATCTGGTATTACTGGAAAGGCTTATCCTATTTATGGATATACGTTAAGTAATTTTATTCTAAATCTATATAATAACCCTCAAATAAGCAGTATGGTGCCTTCTAATGCAAAAACGCCTGTTACAGATAGAGTTCTGAAAAGATATGGCCAGCCTAAATCGACTACCGTGGCTTTACGCTAATTACATTTGGAATTTTCCACCTGCTCGCATTTTTATCATTCCAATACAACTTTTCTTCGCCTGATGCATCATTTGTTTCCCATGCCCCGTAATTAGTATATCGGAATTTTCCTGCTTTTACATCCATACAAGCAGGTGGACCGCCATCAAGGTTTAATACATATCCAAGGTTGAGTTCTCTTACACTTTTAAGGAAATGTCCTAATCTATGCAGCGAAAAAAATCCTCCTTTGGTATTACCTAAAATGATATAACCATTTTTGTCCATTCCAATAAAAGTTCTTGTTGCTCTCCAAGCGGGATTGTTCTTCACGCGAACATTTCCTACAGAGTCCAGCAAAACTGGATATGAAACTACTGCTTCTAAATACCCTATTTGCTTGAGATATTCTGAAGTGATACTTCCAGGTTTTGTACCAAAATCAATAAATGTTGCTTTTGGTTTATCTCCTTTTTTTGGCTCTGCAATAAACATTCCACTGTTGGAAACGTATCGTTTAGGTCCTTTATATGTGCCGTTCTCTAAAAGTGGAATTGATGGCTCGCCATATGGATTTGAAGAATAATAACTTCCGTTGATGACAGCAAGCGCGTCCAAACTTTCACGCCATGCTTCAATAGTCATTAATTGCAAATTGTTGTGTACGCCAAACTTGAATTTGCGAGGATCAATTTTTAGAACTTTAATGCTGTCATAGAACATTCCATGAAAAATTACTTCCACAGTGCTCTCAAGAAACCCTGGCAATGGCTCTGTCCATTCTAAAGGTCCATGTTGCGGAATATCGTTTGGAAATTTAATTCCAACATCTCCTGGCTTTATTGGAACTATACCATTTTTTTTATGCTCTGTTCCTTTAATTCTACTGCCTGCATAGACCTCACTAAGTCCTACATGCTTAATCAGCATGGATGACAGGAGTCCCACCAGTCCTTTAAGGACATCTCTACGTTCCATAATGAAAAGGAAATAATGCCACTATTTAAAGCTTTCCTTAAAGTTACTATTTTATAATAGTAACATTATGCCCGGACAAATTTCCATATTTTAACTAAAAGACATCATACAAAATTACATATTAACTTTAGATAAACTATTAAAGAATATAATATTATGAATTAAAAAAATGAAAGAAAATACCTTACTAAAAATCGCTTTGATTTGTTCTTTAGCTGGATTAGTTATCTTATATTTCATCTCAACAAAAATAGAAGTTAAAGACTACAAGCCAAACATATTG
>JACPMR010000006.1 GCA_016185945.1 Candidatus Woesearchaeota archaeon | reverse complement strand
TACATAGCCATGATGAAGCTTGTAGGGCAAGAGCGATATTTTCTAGACAGATGGTTTATACCAACATTAACGGAAATAAGCCAAAATGAAAATCCTCATAAAGCATGGCAAGAGCATCTTTCTCATTTTAACAATCTTGTTGAACTTCTGGAAGTTGATTTAAGGTATGCTGACATATTAATCAAGGAGTTAAAGGTTAGAGGGTATCTCGAATTTCTGGTGAAACCATCTGAAGAAGAAATCAGAAAGAATAGAACTATTATTGTTAATAATTTTGTTAAGTTGATTGAAGCTAAAAACTATACCAAAGCAAGATACTGGATTAGCTATGGAAGATGGAGAGAAATGTTTAATGACGAAGAAGCAAGGTTGTTGAATTATTTGGTTGTTTCTGTCGAGTACAAAAATTCTAACCGACTTGAACAACTAATTAAAAATGATACTTTCAAGCGAATATTCAATAAAGATGAAATTGACTTTTTCACAGGAATTTTGAATGATATTAAAAAACAAATTAAACCAATAAGCCCGGAGCAAGCAGATAAACAACACATTTCTAGAAGACAATTCCTGAAGGTTGCTGGAGTAACAGCAGCAACAATAGCAGCAACAGGCAGCATACCTTTGCCAAGAGTGGAAAAGAGAGAGGTAAATCCTTTAATAAAACCTTTAACTTTGAAAATAGTTAAGCCTCTTGCTGGTTCTTCACATATTATTGGCAAGCCAATTAGCTATCTGGAGGCAGAAGCTGAAGGAGTGCAAAGCGCCTTGATAAATAGAGGCATGCTTATGAAGTTTATATGGAAGATTAGGCAATATGAGGCTTGGGCAACAATTCATGAAGGAAAAACTGGGAAAAGTCAATTGCCGATTCCAGGTAATTTTGCTCTCGGAAGCGCCAAGCTTGGAGTTTTTTTGTACTATAATGCGGAGCTGAAAGCACAATCAATTATCGATATTGGAATTCCGGATATAAGCTTTGAGCCTGTAGTAATTCCTGAAGTGAATAAGGTGATTTATACAGAAGGCAGTTACAGAAACGCAAAATACATTGTTGTTATTCCCCATACTACAGAGCTTAATGCTCTTTTAGCTGCAAGACAAGAAGCCAAAGGGCCAATAACTTATGTAGCAGAAACCAATGGCAATAACGGAAGAAATTTAAAAATAACAATAAATAAAAAAACGTATCAAATTGATACAAACAGCGCTTTCTGTCAACAGGGAATTGTAAGCGGCCTTAAAGAACTTAATAATGTATCTTTCGATAAGTTAAGTGATACAGAAAAGCAACAACTCCTTTCTGCTATAAGAAGGTTTGAAGACGAGATAAACAGAAGAGTCTTTCATGGAAGAATGGTTTTTGCTCTTCACCAAATTACAAACAAAAGCTTTAGCATAGAGTCTTACCAAAAGGACTCAAAATTCAAAAGACATGCTGCTGATTTGAATATAACTCCAAATGCTAGTAAGTGGAACTTCGCTTATGTAAACACAAGAGGATGGTTTGAAGTTCTAAAAGCAAAAGGGTGGAATGTTATTCTTCAAGGCAACCAGCATGAAAATGATGACGGCTCGTTGTCATATGCTGTAACTTGGAGAAATCTCCCTTATGTAAACATAGAAGTTGAAGTAGGTAATGCCAAAAAACAAGCAGAGATGATAAAGGTTGTAAATGAACTGATTGAGGAGTATCCAGAATTAGCAACAGACATTAATTTTGTGCCACAAATCGTTGAGTTGCCAAGAGTATTTAACATATTATTGATTGGGAGTGATAAGTATAAAGGTGTAGAAACAAAACAACCAGGGGAAAGAGCTGATGCATTGGTTTTGATTAATACGGATACTGTCCAAAAGGTAATAAATGTGCTTACAATACCAAGAGACACTTATGTTTTAATCCCGATGGATGAGTATAATATAATCGGAGAGAAAAGAACAAAAATAAACAATGGCTTGATTTATGGTGGCAATAATGGATGGAAGCTTCAAAAAAAGATATTAGAACAATTTCTAGGCGTAGATGTTCATAAAGTTTTTTATCTAGGATGGGACAATCTAAGAGCAATATTTTCTTTTGTATCAAAGGATGTTGGAAGAACTAATTTTCTTATTGATATTGCCAAAAAACTTGGTATAAGAAATGCTAAAATAGTCTGGGACGAGATAGACTCGTGGACAAGATCGAGAGATCATCCAGATTTTGCTGTAGGAAGAGCAAAAAACCATGCAAAAATATTAGCTGCATTGATTCAAACTCTGCGTGAGTATTACAACGATCCTAATAAAAGGATAATTTTTGACAGAAGCAATATTGCCAAATTAATGGGTTATGCCACATATACAAATTTGTCTCCAGAAGAGGTAAGAGAAATATTCAAGGAATGGGCTGGCAAAGAATACTATGTTTCGGCATATTGCGTACCTGGACGTGGAGAGGAGAGGCAAGACACATATTACTATGTCGGTAAGGGTTACATACAAGGCAAGGTTTCTTATTGGATTCCAGCAAACATTCCAGGCACTAGGAGTTATTTTGATAGAGTTATAAATTATCCTAATAGCAGAATATAAAAATAAAGATAATTAAGACTAAGATTTTTGCATGTAGTAAGCCATAGTCTTCAAATAAGCTTTTCTTAAAATTGGATCAGTTGGCAATTTCATGCCATTAGTTTCAATCTTTTGTGCAATTGACTCTGATGAAGGTTTTGAATTTAAAGCAGCAACCTCTTGTGTCAATAAAGGTGATGCAGTTGCTCGCTTGCCGTTGCCTGCTTGAGAACCATTTCCATAAGCTATTTGCTGTATATTTCCATTATCATTGGCTACTGCCCCAGCTTGAGGTGGTGCTGTTTCAGTTGTTAGGCGAGCTGCTGTACTATTGTATATTTGTAGTGAGCTTGCTAGTTGCTCAAGACTTCCACCTTCTCTTAAAACATCAGCTAATGGGTGTAAACCTCTGTAAACCTTAACTCCATCTTGTGGGGAACTTCCAACAAGAATTGCTGACGATTTACTGCCATTATTTACAACATAAACTCTTTCCCCGTCTGGTGATGCTATAACCATTTCTAAACCAGCTTTTTTCTTTGGTTTTGGAATTCCTGATGGGTCTCTTTCATAATTTAAGGAAGCATATACTCTAGCTGTTGCTCCATTATTTTCCAATTTGTAAAACATGAGTTGGGCTATAGGGTTTTTGCTTGCTTTTATAGCGTCGTATTCTTCTTGTGTAAGATTAATTGTTGAGGTTACATTCAAGGGTAAACTATAATACCACTTACCATCTTTACCACTTCCTATTTTAATCGCACCCACAAAATCTACTAAATCTTTTCCTTTGTATTTTGTTATAGGAGTGACTTTAATGGCGTATTTTCCGTTAGTCTCACTCAATTCAAACTTTGGATGTCTTAAAGAAAACCATGCCCTAACAGCGTCAGGGAGACTTGCATATTTTACCTTACCCGCTATAAAATTTTTATGCTCTTGCTCTGCTTGATTAAAAACCCATCTATAAGTTTGCTTTGTAGGAGATTTTTTAACTCTAACTATAGGTTTTTTTCGAGAAGTTGTAGGAGCTGGTGTTGGTGAGACTGGCGCTGGTTGAGCAGCTACTTGTGATGGCTCTCTTTGAGGGAGTGCTCGTGCCAATGCCAAATTTCTGTCTAATGGATGCCATGAAACTGAAGATGGAAATCTATCAGGAACACCGCGTTCCAACATAACACCTAAATATTCAGATGGGTACCTTTTTTCAGGATTTGTTGGTGGAGAAGGCGGTGGCATTTGTTCTGAAGCATGAGCTATAGCACCACCAGCTAAGACTCCAGCAGCAGCACCAACCAATAACCCTAAAGATTTTCTTTTATTCATTTTTAATTCAAAATACTTTCTTGGGATAGGAGATTAATCACTACTATTTAAATCTTTCGATTTTGTTGTTACTATAAAATGGTTATTAAAAACATTTCTCCTTAAAATCTTGTAGGCGTTATGAAAAACCTTTTTCAATAGAATATATATCCTAAGTTAAATTAGATTAACACAAAATTGATTTTATTGCCAACCACAATAATCTTTTAACAAATAGTTGTGGTTGGCGAGATAGCAAACCACAGCTATTATACCTAATTATTTCTATGGTTTGCTATATGTTGAATTGAAAATAAATATTATTTATCTACAATCAAAACAGCTTTCTTATGCTTTTCAAATATGTTCTTGTCAATGTACCCATATACTCCTTGCAAATTATTCTTGAATTCATCTGAAGCAATTTTATCTTTTATCCTTTCAAATCTATTCTTAAAATCGTATCTCTTTGAAACCTCTTCTTTTATCCAATTTGCATCTTTAGCTTGCGGCATAAGCATGAACACATCTCTAATATCTGCGGTTCTGCAGCTTACAATCTTCATGACTAAAAGAGCGTCTGGATTTATTATTCTTAGCTTTAATTCTTCTGGTATTGTTTTACCCTTAAGCACTCTGATAGCAGAATTCTTGAATATCCATTCTGCGCTGAATAATCCCCTTGTAAGCCTGTCAGATACATTTTTGATTAATATATCCACACTTACTTTGAAGTTTTTCATTACTGTTTTCTCGTACTTTAGAAAATCCTCGTGATACTGTACTAAATCTGTGTCGGTAGCCCTAACATAGTTCATTTTTACAAGCTCTTTCTCTATTTTAGCAGCTGCAGCATTGTCTGCAATAACTATATCGCAATCTACTGAAAATCTTGGCAAAGTGTATGCATTTACTGCATAGCCTCCAATAAGCACAAACCTGCAGTTTTTTATTTTCTTTAAAGTTTCAAAAACTTCCTTTTCTCTAAGCTGAAGCAGCTCCATATTTGTTCCTCATATAGTCATAAGCATAGGAGAACATCTCATTCTTTTTTGCTATGGTTAATGTTTTCTTTAAAGATTCAACTTTTAAGCCATCTTTATCTACATAATCAATTCTGCCCACGGGCATTAAAATAACATATTCTCCTATTGTCGAGCCCTCATTTATGTAGTTTGGAATGTTCCTTTTGTTAAAGAACTCTTTCCAATATCTTAAGTCTTTCTTTAATACTTTTATAAAGTAAGGTGATTTTTCTATGCCTCTCTGAACATAGGAGTAGTCTGACCATATCTCTACAGCTGACAAATTTGCAAATGCATAAGGCTTTTTAGCTTCTTTAATTAATTCTGGGACTTTAAACTCAACTAATCCTTTTACAACTTTTTCAGGCTCTATGCATTTGTAAGAATCTCTCGACGCCTTTATAATCCATCCTGCTTTTAACAATATGGAAAATATCTTTTTCCTCATGCTCTGGCTTACAATCCAGTCTAATTCAGGCTGCTTAAAAGGTTCTCTTGAGCCATGCTTTGAGAAGAATAATGCATAGGCTCTCAAACAATATTGTGGAATTTCACTTATCATAGTTACCTAATAGGTAACCACTTATTTAAATGCTTTTCGGTTGGTAATAATTTATGAAGTCCAATAATTTGAACCATAAGGTTTAAATATTTGAACTTATTACCAAAGGATTGAGACAAATGGTTCAGTTAATTGAACTAGGAAATAGAAAATTAATAATAATTTTAAGCTTTTTTCTTAGAAATCCAACTAGTAAAAATTCTTTTACAGACTTGCATAAAAAAGTTAAAATTGCTAAAGGTACTTTGGCAAAACATCTGGATTTTCTGTTAAAAGAGAATTTTATAAAAGTAGAGCGAGTAGGCTTAAATAAACTTTATGCACTGAATAGGGAAAATACGATAGTTAAACAGCTAAAGATTTTAAATAATTTATTGGCTTTAAATCAAATTAAAGCAATTGGAGAAAAATATCAAATAGAAGTTTATTTGTATGGAAGTTCGTCAAGAGGAGAAGATATAGAAATGAGCGATATTGATTTGTTAATAATAGGGAGGATAAATAAAGAAAAGATTGTTTCATATATAAATGATATATCAAAGCAAATAAATAGGGAAATAAAAATCGTAATTTTCACGCCATTAGAATGGTCCAATATCTCTAAAAAAGATCCTGCTTTTTATGAAAGAGTTGAAAAAGATAAAATAAGGTTGTGCTAATGGATATAGGTGAATGTTTAGAAAAGGGATTTTTAAAGAAAGTAGACTCTGATGAAACTTTAATAAAAAAAGAATTGGCAGAATCAAATTACGATTTAGAAAGAGCTGAAAAAGCTTTTGAAAAAAAAGACTTTAAATGGTGCATTATCCAAAGCTATTATTCTATGTTTCATTCTGCGAGAGCGATATTATTCAAAATAGGCTACAGAGAAAAAAGACACTTTGTTATAAGTGTTGTTTTAGAAGATTTAAACAAAAAAGGCATGTTAGAGTCAAAATTTGTTAACTATTTCAATGCTGGGCTATCTTCAAGGGAGGAGGCCGACTATCATTATGCTTATTCCGAAGAAACTGCAAAACATATCTTAGATATTGCAAAGGAGTTTTCTGAAAGACTCAAAATACTTTTAAAAGAACTATAAATGTCTTTTGAAATAGAAAACTTTAAATATTAGTTCTTTTATATCATTAAATTTAATAAAAAAATGTGATATAAAATGAATACATTTAACCTTGCCAAAGAACTTGAGGGATTGCAAACAGTAGACAGCATAGCAAATAGCCTTAACGTAGATAGAAGAACAGCCATTAACTATGTATGGATGTTGAGAAAAAAGGGTTTTGCGCAAACAATGTATGGGAAAAGAAAGATAAGGATGTACAAGATATCTCCTTTAAAAGTGAAGAGATATGGTTATGATGGGCTTTACGAATATTTAAACCAATACTCTAAGATAAAAATTTACGCGCCTTACATAAATAGAATTTATGACCATAAGCCAACCCCTGAAGAAATGATTGTTAGAGCAGTAAAAACAGGAGATTTTAGAACTATATTGTCTTCATTGGCACTGTTCAATAAAGTTAAGAATTGGGTATTACTAAGCCAAATTGCAAAAAAAGAGCTTGTAGGCAGAAAAATAGGTGCTTTATACGACACTACAAGAACAATAATAAGAGTCAGAAGAATGGATGAAAGGACAAGAAAAACCTTGCTTCAAGGCAAAGTAGAAGACAAGTTTATAATTAAAAATGCAAGGACAAAGGATTTTAAGGGTATAGAAAAAATATGGAACGTATTTGTGCCTTTTAATAAGGCAGATTTAGAGGCTTATAAAGAATGATTAATCTAGAAGAACAAATTGGACTTTTTAAGATAATAGGAAAACAGCTTAAAAATAAGGTAGAATGCATTGCAATAGGCGGATCTGCAATGATGTTTTATGGAGTGAAAAATGCAACTAAAGATGTGGATATAGTTTTTTTTAAAAAAGATGATTTGGATGCTGTCAAAAAGATACTTTTCAATTCAGGATTTGATGAAAGGAGAAACATCCAAGGAATATTTAGAGAAGATAGAACAGGCAAGCCAGTAATGATGGAAGGAAAAGAAACAAGGTTTGATCTTTTCTTAAATGAGGTAATAGGATTTATGATTCATAAAAATACCATTGAAAGAACAAGAGAGATTCACGAATTCAAGAATTTCATCGTAAAAACCGCAAGCCCTGAAGATATCTTAATGATGAAAGCCTGCACAGAAAGGGAAAGAGACAGGGACGATGCAGCAGAATTAATAAAAAAATTTAATATAAATTGGAATGTTATTATAGATGAAACCTCCCAGCAAACCAAAATTGGAATTGCTGCTTTTCCTATATTACTCTACGATTTTTTGGAAGAGCTAAAAGAAAACTATAAAATTGATGTCCCCAAAAATATTCTAAAAGAATTACTTGGCATCGCAGAAAAAAGATTAGAAGAACTCAAGAAAGAAGACAAATTAATCAGAGTCACAAAATACAAATACAAAAAATAAAACCTTTAAATACTAATACATTATCATTTTCTAAATGAAGCAAAAAAAGAGCAAGAAAGAGTTTCTTTTTTTTAAAAGCATTAATCTTCTAAAAACCAATCCAAGCAGTGCAGGATTGATGGTTTTGTTTGATGTCTTATTTTTAGTGTCTTTTTTCGGGCTGCAAAATCTGTTTGGATATCTATCACAAAGTCTTGCGATTCCTGTAACCATTGCATCATTTGTTATCTTTATTGTTTTTTCTTTGATTTATTACTTAGTAATCTTATTTGCGTATTCTTTTTTCAAATATAACATTTTATATTACCTAAAATCCTTGTTTAAAAAGACGGAATTTTCATTTGGCAGAGTTGGACAATTTTATTCATTAAATATCATAATAGCAGGCATATTTTTTGCCATAATGCTGGCGCTTAACTATGTCTTAATCAACATCAAAGTTACTTATCAGCCTTATGTTTTTATTATTTTTGCAACTCCTTACGTATTGTTTTTGTATGTAACAACTAATATAGCCCATTCCTTGTTTTATGAAGGCGAATCAATAAAAGACTCGCTAAAAAAAGGCTTCAGCATTACTTTCAGAAAAATGAGGGCTTACAGGGAAATAATTCTGGTTATTATCTTGTCCCTGCTGATTTTATGGCTTTTCCTTTATAGCAGCGGATATTTGCTAAGGCTGATTGTGGCAAAAAACTACACATCATACCTAATCACTTATTCGTATTTCAAGCAAATAACTATTCTTGTGCTGGATGGTGTTTTTTATTTCATAATATTAATAAACAGAGTTTCTTTCTACACTATTGCCAAAGAAATTAAATAAAATGTTTTACCCTAACATAAACCCGGTTTTGCTTGAGTTTGGACCTTTGCAAATAAGATACTACGGGCTTTTTTATGCATTGGGATTCATTATTGCTTATTTCTTGATTTCATATTTGGCGAAAATAAAGCAATTAAATCTGACAAAAGACGATATTGCTGATTTTATGATGTACGAAATTATCGGGATTGTTCTAGGCGCAAGACTGATTTATGTCATAGTCTACAATCCGCTGTTTTACCTCCAAAATCCACTTGAAGCATTTGCAATCTGGCACGGCGGCTTAAGCTTTCATGGAGGCTTAACAGGCGCAATAGTTGCCGGATACTTATTTTGCAAAAAGAAGAAAATAGAATTTTACGATTTGGCAGACATAGCAGTTGTGCCTATAGCAGCGGGCTTGGCTTTGGGCAGGATAGGCAATTTCATCAATGCAGAGCTTTACGGCAGGATTACAGAAGTACCTTGGTGCATCGATTATTCCAAAAATCAGTTTGTACAAAATTTGCCAAGCGGTTGCAGACATCCATCACAGATTTATTCCTCAATAAAGAATTTGGCTATATTTGCTGCTTTATGGGTTTTGAAGGGCAAGAAGCTGCCAAAGGGCTTTCTCTTCTGGAGTTTTGTAACTTTATATGGTTTGTTCAGGACAATTGTTGAGTTTTTCAGGCAGCCGGACGAGCAGATTGGATTTTTGTTCAATTATTTCACAATGGGACAATTACTTAGTTTTCCATTGTTTTTGCTGGGGATTTATATGTTGTTTAGGTTGAAGAAAAAGGATACAATAACACATTAAATTTAAACAAGAGAAAAATAAAAATCAAAAACAACACGAGAGCGACTTTTGGCTTTCACAGGTGAAGAAAGTAAACCGCTTTTGCTGATGCACTTGAAATATTTGCATTATAGTGCAATCAGATATAGGAGGGGCACCCATTTCGCTGTCTAGAAGCGCATGGGACCTGCCTGCGAGGAAAGCTGTTGCTTGTGAGCGTGCTCACAAGCTCGCACGCATGTCGCAGGCTCGCTTTCCATGTCTCGGATTGTTTTTTAAAATAAATTTTTAATAACATCATTTCACTACATTAACTGGCTTTTTCTTCAAGAAAAAATTGATGTTCAATATTGTAGTGTCAAGAATCCTGTGCAGTGCTTCCCAGCTGTTGAAGGCATTATGGGGGGTGATTATGACATTAGGTTGTTTTAGTAATAAGTGGTCCTGAAGCACTGTTTTTAAGTCGCATTCTTTTAAGAAGTGTTTGGAAAGTATCTGTTTTTCTTCTTTGATAAAACATTCTCCTTCCAGAACATCAAGCCCTGCACCGCCAACTTTGCCAGCTTGCAACCCTTCCAGTAAAGCAGTTGTTTCTATAATGCCGCCTCTTGCTGTGTTGATTAAGATAACCCCTTTCTTCATTTTAGCAACTGCTTTTCTGTCAATCAAATGATGCGTTTCTTTGTTGTAAGGAACGTGCAAAGTTATGATATCAGAGTTCTTCAATAAATTATCAAAACTTACATACTTGAAGCCAAGTTTTTTTGTCATTTTTTGATTTTTGAATTTATCAAAAGCAATTACTTCCATCTCAAAGCCCTTTGCAATTCTTATGACATGCTGCCCGATGCTTCCTGTGCCTATAACTCCGATTTTTTTGCCCTGCAAGTCAATGCCCCTCAATCCCTCAATTGAGAAATCTCCCCTTATCGTTCTTTCATATGCCTTATGTATCATCCTTGTCAGGTTAAGAATCAAGGCAAAGGTATGCTCTGCAACTGTGTTTTCGCCATAATGGGGCACATTACACACAATTATTTTTCTTCTTCTGCATTCCTTTAAGTCAATATGGTCAAAGCCGGTTGATAAAGTAACTATAAGTCTAAGGTTTGGGAGGTTGTCAAGCACTTTTCTATTGATAACAGAATAAATAAACACACCAACTGCATCAGTTTCCTTTATCTGATTTGTGTTGTTTTCATTTAGATGGCTGTCAATGAACTGCATATTCCAATTCTTCAAATTTTTCTGAAAATAATCCCTTTCCCATTGCTCAAGCTCGAAGAAGGCGATTTTGAACGGTTTTTTGGGCATGCTGTTTTTATTTGTTATTTTATATATATAGTTTTCTATCTAAGAATGTGGTTAGTACAATTTAGCCTTTAAGTCGGTAAAAGAATCAAGAGCGCTCTGTCTCTATGCTGCTATACAGCCTTTTCTTCTATTATTTCGTTATACTACAGCTTTTATCAGAACAAAGCCAATAATCCCTGCTATCAATCCATAAAGCAAAGCAGGCACAATATTGTTTTTGATTATTGCCCCTTCTTCTCCTTTTAATCCAACAATGGCAGAGGCAGCTATTATATTGTTGATAGCTATCATATTGCCCGCTGCACCACCTACGTTCTGCAATGCCAAAATAATACTTTGAGGCAATCCCAGCGTAAATGCAGTTTGCTGTTGAAAAGCACCAAACAATAAATTAGATACTGTATTGCTTCCTCCTATAAAAGCACCGAAAATTCCTATTAATGGTGAAATAACAACAAATGCATTGCCAGTTAAGGAGACTATACCTTTTGCAATAACTATAGGTATGCTCGGAAGTCCAGAGCTATTATAGCCAGAAGATATGAATATCTGCACCAAAGCGACAGTAAATGATAAAGCGATAAATGTATAACCACTTTTTACAGCAGTGTTCTTAATAGCATTCTTAACAGATTCTTTTGGAAGTTTTATGAAAAATAGGGCAATCAGAGACACAATTAAAAAAATTATTCCAGGAGACACTAAAGGATAAAATGATTGGCTTATTCCTGTGTTAAATAGGTTACTAATCCCTATATCTACCCTCTTCAATATAGAATTTACATTTCTGATTCTTGATAAAACCAATATTACAGCTACAAGGAAATAAGGTGCCAGAGCATGCATAGCTTTTGTTTTGTCAAGTCTTACTTTATTAAGTCTAAACTTTTTTTGTATAAAAAATCCCTTTTTTGCTCCAGCAATAAGCAAAATAAAGCCAATTAGCCCGCCTAAAATCGAAGGAAACTCCGGTCCAAGAAATATGGCAAATGCTAAATATGGCAAAACAAAACACGCACCTGCAAATAAGGCAAATGGCCATATCTCTAGACCATTTCTAAAAGATTTCTCTTTGCCCAATTTTGTCGAAATACAAGAAATTAATAACGGCATGAACAATCCGATTATAGAATGAACTACTGCAGTATAAATTGTTATTTCTTTTATGTCAGTGGTTATGGTGCCCAGGCCTATAATTAGTGGTGTGCCTATTGCTCCAAAGCTTACTGGAGTAGAGTTAGCTATTAGTGAGACGATAACTGCAGACAAGGCTGGGACACCCAATCCGACTAACAAAGGAGCAGCCAATGCAGCAGGGCTACCAAATCCTGCAGCACCTTCTATAAATGCGCCAAATGACCACGCTACTATTATGATATGTATTCTCCTATCATGGGAAATATGCTTTAATAAATTATCAATTATTTGAATAAATTTTGCTTGCCTTAAAACTTCAAGCAAAAATATCGCTCCAACTACAATAAGAAAGATGTCCAATGCAATAATAAGCCCTTTTATTGAAGCAGCGGCTATGATAGCTATATTTATTTTCCAATAAACAACGCCTATAATTGCGGATAAAAGATAAGTTAATGGCATTGCTGTTATGGCGGGCATCTTAAGAAGCACAATTAAAGCAAATAATAGGATGAACGGAAGTAACGCAATTAATAACTCTGCCATGTACTCACCTCAAATAATTTTTATCTTATTAAATGTTTTTATATAAATGCATCATTTTAATTGATTTCACTAATTTTAGAACGATATATTTAAATTAACTTCTATATTTTCTTTAATACGATTAGCTAATGACACAAAACACAAAGAATATTGGATATCTGCTAATGGGATTTTCTGTTATTTTGTTCGTATTTTTAACTATAATCAAAGTACAAGTTGACGAACAATCTGCTTTTTTGTGCGAGAAATTCCATGAAAATCAGCTTAACATGAATGAATGCCCTGTGCATAAAACCAATAGTTTCTGGGCAAATGTGTCCTGGATGATTACAGCAGCATATGGAATTGCAGCCTTGATATTTGGGACTGGGGCTTATTTGTCATTTTTCTATAAACTATCAACTAAAGAGCTAAAAAAAGATTTTAAGGAAATCGATACTTCAAAGCTCAGTGACGAAGAGAAGAAAATATATAATGTAATAAAAAGCAAAGAAGGCTCTGCTTACCAAAGCGATTTGATGAAAGAGACAGGATTCAGCAAAGTTAAAGTTACAAGGATATTAGACAAATTAGAGTCTAAAGACATTCTGGAAAGAAAAAGAAGGGGCATGACAAATATAATTGTATTGAAGTGAAGGAATTGGATAAAAATTAAATCAAAACAATAAATATAAATAATTCAAAAACGTCGCTTCCCATCATCTGCAGGCATTAATGGGAACCCAGCTCAGGAAAGCTGCACTATAACTCTTAACTTAAGAGTGCGACAGCAAAAGCAGGTCTCTATCGAAAATCCGTGGCATGCGAGTGAGCTTCGTTCGAAGCGAACTCGCTCACAAGTCGGGGATTTTCGGGAGTTCCGAAAATTCGGAGCATTTTCGATACCTTATTCACTATGCTTCCAAAGGACGCTCTCGGGATTGAATTGTTTATTCTTTAATGGATGTAAACTAATTTTGAAACTAGTTTCATCATTACTTTAAAAAGGCGTTTCAAAAACTTATTCTCTTATTAAAATTTTAAGGTGAAAACATGCGGACTGACAAATTACTTTATGGGTTATTAATTTTGGTTGTATTGGTTATGGGCTTTAATGCTTACCAGATAAGCCAATTGAAGGGCATAAAAAAGACATCAACTTCAAATAACCAAAATAACCAAATAACAGCACAAAGCGCATTTTCCGGCATAGATGTTATTCCAAAAGGCATTCCAAGGTTATACGGAAAGGAGCTTGGAGTGAGTTATGATGATGTTTCTGCATCAAACCAACAAAAAGCAGATGCAACAATAAAGAGATTAGGCACTCTGGACGAGCAGATTAACTTAAATGGCAAGGAGATTGAAAGATACATTTCAATTGCGAGCCAGATTAGCTGTGAGTACTGCTGCGGTGTTGAATCGATAATCTTCAGCAACGGAAAGCCGGCTTGCGGATGCAACCACAGCTATGCAATGAGGGGGCTTGCAAAATATCTCATAAAGAATCATGGAGATGAATTTACTAATGACGAGATATTGGAAGAGCTGGGCAAATGGAAAACCTTGTTTTTTCCGGATGCGATTGCAAAAAAGGCAGCGATACTTAAGGGAAAAGGCATTGAACTGAATTACATCAATTTAGCTTCGAATAAATATAGGGTTATCGAAAATCAATGATTCCACGAAAATCAAAGATTTTCGGGAGCCGAAAATTCAAGAATTTTAGAGCTTTCGGAACCTCTTAATAAATTCAGAGGTGTAGAGAATGGAAACTGAAAATAAAAATAAAGTAAAGGGTTATTTATTAGCTGGAATTGTTGTATTGGTTTTATTGATTTCTGTATTTCAATCATTCCAGATTAGTTCTATAAAAAACCAAATAACTGCAAATGCAATCAACAGCGATGTTATTGATACAAGCAGCTGGACAGAGGATGAAAAGATGCAGTACGAGCATCATGGAATAATGCCGGCTAGATTTCAGCAAAATAACAAACAATCGCCCAACATGGTAGGTGGCTGCTGATGAATAAAAAATTTATTTTTATTTTATTTATTGTTTTGTTAATATTAATTATTCCTGCAGTTCATGCACATTGCCCATTGTGCACTGCCGCAGTTGGAGCTGCTGCAATCTCAGCGAAATATTATGGCATGGACACAAGCATAATAGGATTGCTTATAGGCGCTTTTGGCATCTCAACTGGCTTGTGGATTGGGTTGAAAGTAAAGAAACAATACTTTAAATTCCAGCTACCAGTAATTGTTTTAGCGTCATTTTTGCTGACGATTATCCCAATCTTTTACATTCAAAACGATGCCATTTATTTGCCATTATTGCTTTTTGGGCAATCCGGCTCAATCCTGAACAGAGTTTATTGGATTGACAAAATGCTGTTTGGCAGCATATTAGGGGGAATAATCACATTAATTGCTTATTGGATTCATATAACAATAAAGAAAGCAAAAGGCAAGGTTTTATTTCCGTTTCAGGGGGTTGCAATAACATTGCTGTTTTTGCTTGTATCAGGAGTTGGAATTTATTTTATTTTCAAATGAAATGGAAGATGATGTAAAAGGCTGGATAAGGAAAATAGAAGATATGAAAAAAGGAGAAATTGACTTATCCAGAGACGAGGATTTAAGCATCGCTTTAATGAATCTTATAAGCCTAGAAGAGCACTTTTATTTTACTGCAATGAAAACTAACAACCAGAAATACCTGGAAATGCTTAATTCTGTAAGGAACTTGAGAAAGACTTTATTGGGAAAAATTGTCACGAACCCCCAAGGGGAAGAATGGTGCATAAGCAAGCATTTGCTTGCAGCAAGCATGAGATTGATTGAAGTAGGGACAAAAGAACTTGCAAAAAATAACGAGAAGGAAGCAAACATATATTTCAAATCTGCCTTCGAGTTATATTCATTATTTTTCGCAATAAACATGAAGATGATTGAAACAAAAGAATTGGAAAATAATATTCAAGAACCTAATAATAACTCAAGTTTGATGCATAAATTCTCTTTAATCGTTAAAAAAATCATAGATTGCTGCAAGGAATAATAAAAGACATCCAATCAATTCCAAAATGACTAGACTCACGGACAAAAATATTTATACAATAGTTGCCTGTTAGTATGGTTATTTTTTGATTTTTCTTTTTTAATGTAATGAGTTGTTTATCAATAAATAAAAATAACTCAAAATCTATACTGAATACATGTGCTTAAATGGCTTGAATTTGGTGCCTTTTCCAACCATGAATTTTGGCAAAAACTCCACCCAATGAAGTCTGGTGTCTTGAATAATCGTCACAAACACTCCAAGCGTAAGAAGAATCAATGCGCCTGTAGCAAATATCGCTATGAAAAATGCAATTTGCACAGGATTTCCGCTTAGTTGCGCGTATGATGATACAAGCAGCCTGCTTATTATTATGTGCCCCAAGCCGAGTGCTGCTATCCTCATATAAGACAGCGTTGCAGCCAGAAGTGAAGAAATCTCTTCCAACATTTTCAATTTTTCTACAGCCAAAAGCACCAAGACGCCAATAACAAGCAACGCCTTATTCAAAATGGTTTGCTTGAAATACAGTGAAAAGGCAGCCCACATGACTACCAGCAATGAAATGCCCTGCAATACTTTCTTTCTGTCATGAAAGCTTGTGAAGATTTTTGCCAGTAGTCCTATGCTCAGATGCACCAATCCTATTATTATAGAGATTTTCAAAAATAAAATCACATCTCTGATAGGGTCAACTACACCTTTCCTGAAATGCACACCAAAGCACTCCCCGAAAATAAAGCCAAAGATTGCAGAAACTAATCCCAGGTAAATAAGCACAAGGTTCAGGTTTCTTCTGAATCTCGATTCTTTTGTCGTATACAAGTAAACAAACAAGCTCAATACAAACAAACTTAAGCCATAACCAACATCTGCAAACATAAGCCCAAATATCAAGGTAAAGGTGACTGCTATTATTGGCGTGGGATCAATCTCCTTTTGGCTCGGCACGCCATAGGTTTCAGTGAGAATTTCAAACGGCTTTACAACCGAAGGATTTTTGACTAAAGTTGGCATTTCATCAGCTTTTGGTTTGTTGGTTGTGAAAACAGCCGCCTTATTCGTTGCAAACTCGACTGCATTCTTGACTCTGTTTACTTTGTCATGCTCAACCCAGCCGTCAAAGCGCATAAGGTATTTTGATTTGGAGAATAATTGCAAAACTCTGTGGCGCTCTAGCATGTCATCAACAATATCCCTGTACAAAATAATATGTTTGTAATCGCTCCAGTTTATCTTTGCCTTGGAATATTTCAAAATGCCGTATTTTTTTTCCAGCCGCTCCAAGTCTTTGCTAATCTTTTTTTTATCTAACCCTGCTCTTGGTGCAGCATAAACATACCTTGGGCCAAAAAATTCCCTGAAAAATGATTTAAAAGTCCTAGATTTTATCAAATTTATCAAGTAGCTTATCCTCACAAGAAGCCCTGAAAGGTTTTTATATTCTTTGTCAAACGATTTTACAGGCTTGAAGCCATCAGTCAACTGCGCCTTTGTTAGATGCACTAATCCAATGTCCTGAAGCTTTAAAGTTACATCCGATAAATATTTCTGGGGAAAAATGCAGGTTATTTTTACTAATTTTTCCGGCTTGAACATTGTTTATTGTTAAACAACCAGTACAGGGATTGTGGATTTTTTAACAACACCTCCTGTAACGCTCCCCAAAACTAGCTTTTTTATTCCGCTTAAGCCGCGGGAGCCCATAACTATCAAGTCATAATCCCCATCCTTTGCCTCCTCTAGTATTGAATCCACAATAGTTCTTGAAACAAGAATTTTTGTCTCCAATTCAATCGCTTCTTTTACGGCTTTTTCTTTAAGCGACTTAAAGCACAAGTCAGATTGCCTGAGCTTTTTCATTTCTATATTCTCGCTATCGAGCTTCTGCGTTGCGCCAACCTGGATTACATGTATGACAATGATATGCGCATTCAGATTTTTTGCCAGATAAATGGCATATTCTCCTGCCTTCTCAGAGAAAGAAGAACCGTCGACAGGAAGCAGTACTCTCTTTATCATATCACTTAAGTTTGTTCTTGGACTTATAAATCTTTGCACAATGGGTGCAGCAAAATTTCATTGCCTTGCCCCTTATTTTTTCCGCATGCCCTCCAGAATAAATTTTGCAGCCGCAAGGGCACGCTGATATCCTTGGACTGATTGCAATGTTGATTAGATCTCCGAATTTGCTGAACATTTGCCCGGTGAAATTTTTGCCTTTTTGCGTCAAGTGATACACCTTTTTATCCCTTTTTCCTATTTTGCCGAATTTTATCAGCCTGTTTTTCCTTAATGTGTTTAGAAAAGGGTACATGTTGCTTGCGCTTATCCTTCTTCCAAGCTTTTCTTCAAGCTCTTTTATCAAGTCGTAGCCATGCTTTTGGCCTGTAGCCAAAAGGCACAACGTATAAAATTTTACCATATTATTTATTTTTATATCAGCCATGCAGGATATGAGAACTAACTTATATAAATACTTTTTGATATATCCAAATATGATATATAGAAAGATTTATATAGCAGTGCCCATAATATATCAAAAACGGATATATCAACGCTAACATGATGGCTGGGTGCAGCCAAAACCCAAAATCCAAAACATTGGAGGTGATTAATTTGAGAATTGCCGCATTTATCATAATTTTTGTATTGAGCATCGGGCTTGCTTATGCCGATGCCGAAGACTTCACCGAAGCAAAGAAACTGATTGACGCAAAAACACCGTGCAGTCAGCTGACAGAAAGCCAGCTAGAGATTATGGGTGACTACACGATGGAGCAGATACATCCGGGAGAAGCCCACGAGGTAATGGACAAAATGATGGGCGGAGAAGGCTCTGAAAGTTTAAGATTGATGCATATTGCAATGGCTAAGAGATTGTACTGCAATGATATAAGTGATATGACAAATTATGGCATGATGGGTTACGGAATGATGGGCACTGGATTAAAAAGAGGAATTAGTTATGGAGGAATGATGAATATGGCAATGTACAATATGATGGGATACGGAATGATGGGTAATCTTGGATATGGATACTGGAGCTTTTTGAATTTTTTTACAACCTTGTTGGTTGTAGGACTTGTGATTTTAGTTTATTTGTGGGTAATAAAGCTCTGGCGAGAAGTTTTTGGAAAAAGAAAATAAATACTTAAAAAATCAATTTAGAGGTGAGTAAATTGAAAAGATTGCAAGATAAAGTTGCAATTGTGACTGGCTCTGACAGGGGCATCGGAAAAGGAATTGCAATCGCATTTGCTAAAGAAGGCTGCAATGTTGTTGTCAACAGCCATAAGAGCAACAAGGAAGGGGGAGAGGTTGTGAATGAAATAAAAAAACTTGTAAGCGATGCAATTTTTATTGTTGCGGATGTTTCTAAGGAAAGAGATGTCAGAAATCTTGTCGACAAAGCAGTAAAAAAATTCGGAAAACTTGATATTTTGGTGAATAATGCAGGAATTCTCGTTTCGGGCACTGTTACAACATTGACAGAAAAGGATTGGGACAGGCAGCTTGATGTAAACCTAAAAGGAGTTTTTCTCTGCACAAAATATGTTGTGCAGCAAATGATTAAGCAGGGCAAAGGCGGCAGGATTATCAATATTTCATCGATTGCTGGCTTGGTTGGCTTTCCAGGCATAAGCGCTTACTGCGCATCAAAAGGCGGGGTAACAGAACTGACAAGAGAGGTTGCGCTTGACTGCGCAAAATATGGCATAACTGTAAATGCAATTGACCCTGGAGTTATAGTTACAGATATGACAAAAACAATGCTTGAAGATGCAGCAACACGAAAGATGATGATGGAAAACACCCCTGTTGGGAGGTTTGGACAGCCTGAAGACATTGGGAATGCAGCTGTTTTCCTTGCATTGGATGCGTCAAGCTTTATAACAGGGCATAATTTAGTTGTTGATGGTGGATGGACTGCAAGATAATATGAAAAATTGCTAAAGCATTGTTTGGATACGGAGGTGGCTTAAATGAAAATAAACAATGTGGATATGGAAAAAGCTTCTGCTTTTGTTGAAGAAGTTAAAAAAGACAAAAGCAAGGCATTAAAAGTTAAAAGAGTGGAAGGCAGCTGGAATTTAGAAGATGGAAAAGTTCAATTTACTGCAATCTTGGAGCATTCTCAAGGATCTACAATTGTAGAAGCAGATGGTCCGCCTTTTATGGGAGGCTCTGGCATAAAACCAGATCCTGTGCAGTACTGCTTGTTTGGTTTGGCAGCTTGTTTTGCACAGACATTTGCATCAATTGCTGCAGAGAAAGGAATAAAGCTTAAGGAGTTAAAAGTAGCTGTTGAGAATAAGGTAAATTTAAGCAAATCTTTAGGATTAAGCGATGAGCCTATTGTTGAGAATGTTAAGTTGCAAGTAAATGCTTCTAGTGAAGACGAAGAAAATTTAGATGAAGTTAAGAAATTAGCAGAAGAAAGGTGTCCTGGAGTTTATTGCTTAACCAATCCGATAAAATTGGATATTGAGTTAATGTAATAATACTTTAGCGAGGTGGAAAAAATGGGAAAGGGAAAAAGCAAAGGATGCTGTTAAGAATTCAGTAAGAAAATTAAACAGCCTCAATAAAACGAATCAAAAATAAAAATTCAATCACTAACGAGAGCGACTTTGAGAAGTAAAGTGAAGAAAGTGAACTGCTTTAACTGTTGCCTTTAAAGTTGGAAGTATCAAGGCGTACAGCAGTGTGCTTGACACTATGCAAAAAAAATGTGTCACCTATTGTTTGAATTAAAGTGAAATTAAAAATTAGTTTAGGTTGAATATTTAAAAACTCAGGTGGAATAATCCAAAATAAAGTATGCAATTGCGGGATTGATTGTAAATGTATAACACAGGATTTCAATAAATATATGGATAATATTTATAGTGTAGACTATGATTTAATGTCAGATTTCATTGAAAAATAAAAAAGAAGGAGGTGAAAATGGCAAAACTAAACCCAAACAAAGTTGCTTTGTCGCTTGGCATAACTGCAGTTGTGCTTTACATTATTTGCCTGATTTTAGTGACAATTTTCCCGTTGCAAATGATGGCACCATTTGTAAACAATCTAATACACAGCGTTGATTTTACCGGAATGATGACTAAAAACATAACTTTGAACGGCTCGATAGTTGGCATTGTCGCATGGTTTATTATAGCAGCAGTTACTGGCTACATATTTGCTTTTGTTTATAACCAGATTGAGGGAAAATTGAAATAGGCATTTGAAAATTTATGGACAACAAAAACGACAAATATGCGATAATTGGCATCTTAGCAAGCGGATCTCTTTTTGGTTTTTATCTTATAGTCTCGTCCCTGTTAGGCGGATTTTCCTTTGCGCTTGACAACTTCGCAAAGCTTTGGTACTGGATGATGCCATTGATTGTGGGATTTGGAGTGCAGATTGGAATGTTCTTTTATGTCAAGGATGAAATGCATAAAAAAGCAACAGGCGCAGCTGCTGCGTCTACAGGAGTTTCAACAGCATCTATGGTGGCTTGCTGCGCGCATCACATTGCCGACATCGCGCCTTTCCTTGGGATTACTGCGCTTGGCTTGTTTCTGACAAAATACCAGTCAACATTCCTTTTGGCAGGAGTTTTTTCAAATATTTTGGGAATAACCTACATGGCAAGCTTGATGAATACTAAAATTTTCAAACAAAAAATAAAAATACTGCTTTATTCATTGCTTGTTTTGTCAATTATAGCTGTTAGCTTGTCATACATCTATATTTCAAAAAACAATAAAACTGGAATACAGCAAGAAATAAATTTCCAAACAATAACAAGCAATCAAAACAATGTTGAGTTTAAAGTAACTCCATTAAGTGCTTTGGAATTCCAGATTGCAATTGACACACATTCTGTCGATTTAGATTTTGATATGGTTGAAATATCGACTTTACAGGATGATTTGGGAAACACTTACAAGCCATTAAAGTGGGAAGGCTCTGCTCCTGGAGGACACCACAGGCAAGGCATTTTGAAGTTTCCATCAATAAACAAGGATGCAAAATCCATTAAGCTTGTAATAACAGATACTTCAATAAGAGAATTTAGCTGGAATCTAAAATAAAACATTGGAGATGAGAAAGATGAAACAAAATTTAGGCAAACTGGACAGAATTTTGAGATTTGCACTGGCTTTTTGGTGGCTGGGGCCTTGGATGCCGCAGTACAATGCAGAATGGGCAAACTGGCTCATAGCAATTGTCGGCTGGATTGCTTTAGTGGAGAGCTTTGTAGGATGGTGCTGGATACATAATATTTTGGGCGTGGATAGTAAAAACCAGTAAACAATATTTATAAAAAAATGGCGAAAGACCCAGTCTGCGGAATGGAAGTTGACGAGAGGAAAGCAAGATTCAAGTTAGTTAAAAAAGGCAAAAAACATTATTTCTGCAGCAAGAATTGTTATGATAAATTCAATAAAAATAAAATGCAAAAAAAATCATTAATTAAAAAAATAATAAAAAATGAATCTTCAAAAAAATCAGCAACAAATATACAAAAAACAATGATAGCTATTTCTGGAATGCACTGCGCCACATGCGCGCAAACCATCGAAAAGGCATTGTCAAAGGCAAAAGGTGTTGTAAAGGCATCTGTGAATTTTGCTTCTGAAAAGGCGAATGTAGAGTTTGATAAAAACGAAATAGATGAAAAATTACTGAAAGAAATTGTCAAGAAAACTGGCTATAATATTGTGGAAGAACATAAATCCGGCAATGTTGCAGAAATAAAATTGAAAGTCATTGGAATGGACAATCAGCATTGTGTCGGGACTGTTGGCGATGCTTTAAATACAATAAAAGGGATATTGTCAAAGGAATTATACGTCAATCAGAATGCATTTATCAAATACAATCCAAACTTGACAAGCATCGACAAAATTAAAAGCATAATTAAGCAAGCGGGTTATGAGCCGATAGAAGTTACAGGCGCACTTGTTGACACAGAAAAAATCGCAAGAGAGAAGGAAATAAAAAGGCTTAAATGGGAAGTTATTTTTGGCTTTATCTTAAGCGTTCCAATTTTTATTTTATCATTCCCGGAATGGTTTAAAATAACTTTGCCATACCAGAGCTACATTTTGCTTATTCTGACAACGCCTGTCCAATTAATTTTGGCTTATCGCTTCTATGTAGGAACTTATGTCGGGCTTCGCAATAAAACAGCCAACATGGACACTTTGATAGCTGTAGGCACATCTGCTGCTTATGTTTACAGCGTGTTGGCAACGTTTTTTCCAAAGACATTCACAGGCGGGACTTATTATGACACATCCTCAATAATCATAACATTTATACTTCTAGGCAAGTATCTGGAGGCATTAACCAAAGGCAAGGCATCAGAGGCAATAAGAAAGCTTATTGGCTTGCAGGCTAAAACCGCGATTGTAATTAGAGACGGCATGGAAACAGAAATCCCCATCGATGAATTGCAGATTGGAGATATTTTCATAGTAAAGCCAGGCGGAAAAATTGCAACTGACGGCATTGTAGCTGAGGGCTCCTCATATGTTGATGAATCAATGATAACGGGCGAGAGCATACCTGCTTCAAAAAAGAAGAATGACATTGTTATTGGAGCAACATTGAACAAAAGCGGCTTGCTCAAAGTCAAGGCAACTAAAGTAGGCTCTGACACAATGCTTGCGCAGATAATAAAGCTTGTAGAGGAAGCGCAGGGCTCTAAGGCGCCAATCCAAAGATTGGCTGACAAGGTGTCAAGCATTTTTGTGCCTGCTGTCATCTTGATTTCTGTTTTATCGCTTTTGTTCTGGTATTTTATAGCTCCAAATTTCTTTGCGCTTGAGCCTTCACCATTCATATTCGGATTCACTGTTTTTGTAGCTGTTCTAATAATTGCCTGCCCATGTGCGCTTGGACTGGCAACTCCAACAGCAATTATGGTCGGAACCGGCAAAGGCGCTGAAAACGGAATTTTGATTAAGAATGCAGAGGCGCTTGAGACAGCGCACAAGCTTACAACAATTGTGTTTGACAAGACAGGCACTTTGACAAAAGGCGCACCAGAAGCCACAGATGTTGTTGCGCTTGATTCAAAGTATGTTGAAAATGATATTATTAAGTTTGCCGCAACCGCTGAAAAGGGCTCTGAGCATCCATTGGGGGAGGCAATAATAAATCGCGCAAAGGAAAAAAATATCCAAGTCAGCAAGGCATCTCACTTTGAAGCAGTAAGCGGCAAAGGTGTTGCTGCAAAATACAAGAGTTATAATATTTTAGTCGGCAACGACAAATTAATGCAGCAATATAAAATAAAAATTGATGAAGAAACTGACAAAAAAATACAACAGCTGGAAGAACAAGGAAAAACAACAGTAATTCTTGCTTTGAACAAATCAATTATTGGGCTGATAGCAATTGCAGACACTTTAAAAGAAAATTCAAAAGAAGCAGTTTCTGAATTGCACAAGATGAGCAAGGAAGTTGTTATGATTACAGGCGACAATGAAAGGGTTGCAAAGGCAATTGCATTTCAAGTTGGAATTGACAAAGTGCTTGCAGAAGTGCTTCCTCAGGACAAGGAGAAGGAAATCAAGAAACTGCAAAGCCAGGGCAAGATTGTTGCAATGGTTGGAGACGGCATTAATGACGCGCCTGCACTTGCTGCAGCGGATATTGGCATTGCAATAGGAGCGGGAACCGACATTGCAATTGAAACAGGAAGCATAGTATTGATTAAAAATGACTTGAGGGATGTTGTCAAGTCGATTAAGTTAAGCTCTTACACAATCAAGAAAATAAAACAAAACTTGTTCTGGGCTTTCTTCTACAATGCAGCAGGCATTCCAATCGCTGCCGGCATTTTGTACCCATTTTTTGGGTTTTTATTGAACCCCATAATTGCAGCAGCTGCGATGGCTTTCAGCTCTGTGAGTGTTGTTAGCAACAGCTTGTTGATGAGGGGGTGGAAGGGGTAGGTTAATTTAAAATAACAGGTTAAGTTTTTACTATTTATGAGTCATCAAGAGAGAAATATTTAAATATCTTTATTTTTGCAATATTGGCGAGGGGCGTAATACCACATCCCTTTAGGGTGCAGTCAGCCCCGAGCGGCGAGTTGTCGTTATTTTCTCTTTCTAAAACAACTTTCCAAATGATCGTCTACCATTCCAACAGCCTGCATGAAAGCGTAGCATATTGTTGAGCCAACAAACTTGAAGCCTCTCTTTCGAAGGTCATTGGATATGGCATCAGATTCTTTTGTCTTTGCAGGAATCTCTTCCAAGGACTCAAAGTGATTTTTGATGGTTTTATAATTAACAAACTGCCAAATATATTTGTCAAATGAACCAAATTCTTCCATTATTTTTAAAAAGCACTTTGCATTATTTATTGTGGCTTCTATTTTGAGTCGGTTCCTAATTATCTCTGGATTTGAAAGAAGCTCTTTGACTTTTCTGCCGTCATATTTGGCTATTTTTTTGATGTCAAAGTTTTCAAAGGCTTTTCTGTAGCCTTCCCTCTTTTTTAATATAATGAGCCACGTGAGACCAGCCTGTGCCCCTTCCAGTGTCAAGAATTCAAACAAGGCTCTGTCATCATGGATTGGAGTGCCCCATTCCTTGTCATGGTACTCCTTCATTAATTCACTGCCTTCTGCCCATTGGCACCTTTTCATGCCATTTGGAAAATTTTAAGGTTTAAATAGTTTAGGCGGAGATGTCCAGTGTCCAGTGGTATAAACAACGGGTAAATAAAAACAAAGGTATATAAAGCATATGCCTGTGCTATTTAAAAAGACATAAAATGATTTCAGGTATACATTTGCAGCCGGAATTGAAGAAGGCATTTGAAGAGATGGGATTCTCCGAGATGACAGACATACAGATAAAAACTATCCCTCTCATTCAACAGGGCAGGGATGTGATTGGGCAGTCCAAGACAGGCTCGGGCAAGACAGCAGCATTTGGGTTTCCTATTCTCGAAAAGACAATCCACAACAATGGATTGCAGGCATTGATACTTGTGCCGACGCGCGAATTATGCGAGCAGGTCACATCAGAGATGAGGAAATTTTCCAAGCACAAGAGAATGTCCATAGTTGCAGTTTATGGCGGGGTTTCAATCAATCCCCAATTCCACAGCTTGAGGAACGCAGACATTGTTGTAGCCACTCCTGGCAGGATGCTCGATCATCTGGAAAGGGGAACTGCCCAATTGTCCAGGGTGAAAATACTTGTATTGGACGAAGCAGACAAGATGTTTGAGATGGGCTTTATAGAGGATGTGAAAAAGATAATCTCCCAGATACCCAAAGACAGGCAGACATTGTTGTTCAGCGCAACCATTTCGCAGCAAGTGCAGGACATAGTGAGGCATTACATGAGGAGTCCTGAGAAAGTCAAGGTGCAGGAGTATGTTGAAAGCGCAAAGCTTGTGCAGCACTTCTATTCTGTAAGCTCAAGGGATAAATTCTCATTACTGGTGCATATTTTAAAACATGAATCGCCCGGGCTGGCAATAATATTCTGCGCCACAAGGAACAGGGTGGATGTTTTAAGCAAGAATCTTTACAAACAGGGCATTCAATCTGAAAGATTACATGGAGGCTTGTCTCAGAACAGGAGAAAACAGGCTATTGACATGTTCCACAACAAAAAAGTTGACATTTTGGTTGCAAGCGATGTTGCAGCAAGGGGCTTGGACATAAAGGATGTAAGTCACATAATTAATTATGACATTCCCAAGACATCAAAGGAGTACATCCACAGGATTGGAAGGACAGCAAGGGCAGGCGAAGAGGGTAAAGTTATATCGCTGCTGTCAGAGCAGGACCATGACAATTTCAGAAGCGTTCTTGGGGACAGATCTTTAATTGTTGAGCAGCTGAAGCTTCCTGAATTCCAGAGAGTGCCGTTTTTCGTGTCAGACAAAAGGCAGCATTTTGGAGCAAGAAGAAGCACCTATTCAAAGAGCCCAAGACAGGATTACTCGCGCCAAAGGTATGGGGAGCATAAAAAGGAATATCATCCAAGGGAAGGAAGCACTAGGCATTCTGGCGAAAGAAGAGGTTTTCATAGAAGAAGGTTTAGGTAATGATTTAATCGTGATTTAACAATTTTCTATCCCTTGTTACAACATAAGCAAGCCACCTGCTTGTTGTATTGCCTATTTTTACGAATTTTTTCATCTCTTCCCTTATAGTCGGATTGAACAAAGGGTATTTTCTGTTTTTCTTTTGTATGTCCTTAATCCAATCACCTATGCTTCCATATTTTTTAATAATGTCTTGGCATATTCTGGCATTTTCAATTACTGCGCTGATTTTTGATTTGTTTTTAATCATGCCGTCTTTACTCAATAAATTCTCCATCTTTTCATTTGCAACTTTGTTTATTTCAAAATTATGAAAAGCTTTTCTTATTTTAGGCCATCTTGAATGCACTAAATCCCATCTGAAGCCAGAGATGAAGATTATTTTAGCCATTATCTCAAGAAATTCTGCGTCATTTTTCGGCTTTGGAGGTATGTGTACCATTATAAAATGTAAGAATTTTGGCTTTAAATACTTTAGGCAGAGGTGTCCAGTGGTAAAAATTAACCAAACACTCCAAAAAATCCCTTTGCCTTCTTCTGTTTAGCTTCAATCAGAACCTCAATATCAGTTTGCTGATTCTTTAAGTTCTCAACCTGCTCTTTCAGGATTGCTTTCGCAATATCGCTCGGCACTTCGTCAACAAGCTTTGTCAATGTTTCTATTGAATTCTTTAATTTCGACTTGCTTTCATCAAGCTGCTTGATTTCTTCCTGCTCAGCTGCCTTTGCCAGCCCCAAAAATAATCTTATCTTGTAGCCAATTCCTTTCTGCCCTTCTTTTTTTTCTACATCTTCCAAAGTGTCTGAAACATTAAGCACATCACTTGCCTTGTCTTCTATAATGTACAAGAATTCAGCCGGCACATCAGAATCCCTTAATGAAGCAAGCTTGCCTGCTGCCTCTTCAACCTTTTGCCTTGCTACAATCTTTGTCTTTACTTCCTTTGCCCTTTCAGAGCTTTGGACAGCGCTTATTTTTGCATTAACTACAAACGGCAATAATTTTATGTCTCCAAACCTGTTTGGCTCAATCATTCCTTTGTAAACAGTTGTGTCCTGCAACTCAAGCTCCTTTTCTAGGCCTTCAATAAACAATTCAAGCTTATCCAAGTCCTTTTCTGTGGCAGTATTCAGAACAGCCAGAACAATCTCGACCTTGTCGGATTCCCTTACATCATCTTCGTCTTGCACTATATCAGTGAACTTGCACCTTTTCCTTATTTCTTCGATTATGAACTTTCTTACATTCTCCTCAGTCAATGTTTCCCTGCATTTCTCAGCAGTGCCCTTAATTTGCTCGCATCTTTTTGCGCTATCCTCAAGGCAGCGCTGCCTGTCTTTGTCAATTCTGGCGCATCTTTCCTCTGCATGCCTTATTTCAGGCAATGTATCTGTATCGCAATGCTTCTCTAGCTTTAGAGCCAACTCTTCATGGTTTTTTCTTGACTGCGCTTTGCATTTCTCAATCAAGGCATCCTTTTCGCATGATTCTGCCATAGTGGCGCATGTCCTTTCCTGCTCTCTCCATTGACTCTCGCATCGCCTTAAAAAGTCCTCATAAGTGCTTAAGACAACATAACCAGTGATTGATTGGTTAGATGTTGTGGTGACAGTAACACATTCGTACCCTGTAATGCAGCCTTTTTCATCATATTTTGTTGTCATGCTCTGCCCTTCAGCGCATGCTGGCTTTTGAACGCTTGGGCAGGTTGATTCGCAGAAATAATAAACACACCCCTTTTCATCTGTTCTCTTCTGCAATGTCTGTCCTGAAGCGCAAGGGATTTCTTTTGCCTCAGGGCATACTGAAGTTTGTTCGCAATAATAACTTATGCATCCTTTCTCATCAGTTTTCTTTTGAAGTGTCTGTCCAGACTGACATATTGGCATTATTGTTTCCGGACATACATTTTGGGCGCTTCTTAAACAAGCGCCTTCCTTGCAGCCAAACTCGCAAGTGTATTGCCTGTCTCCTCCATAATGGCCGTCTGTGTTGCAGCCATACTCTGCCAGTGTTTTTTCATTAACGCAAACATCGCTTTTGCCATCTGTGCCTTGCGGATAAGTGGTGCCTCGGGTGAAAATATCATAGCCGTTGTCTGTTTCCTTGCATGCTTGCTGGACAACTCTTGCTTCACAATAATAAGATACACATCCCTTTTCATCAAACCTTTTCTGAAGCACTTGGTTTTCAGAGCATTGTGGAACATCCCGGATTGGGCATGCTGTTTCACAATGGTAAGAGGCGCATCCATTCGAATCTGTTCTTGTAACTAATTTTGTGCCTTCGCCGCATTGGGGCGCAGGATAAGCAGGGCATATTGGTTTTTCAAAATCCTCTTTTCTAATTCCGCCCATGCACCTTTCTATATATTTATCCCTTTCACAAATCTGGTTTTCCTTGAATCTTCCGCATTCCCTGAGAAATCTTTCCCCTTCATGCTCAAACATCCTCTCGCATGACTCTCCTGATTGCCTTGTGCTTTGCTCCAACTGGATTTTGCCTCTTTTTTTGCACGCTTCCACAATAGCATCCTTGTTTGGAGGGCATGAATATGCAACTGACTGCAATTTCTCAAGCTCTGTTGCATCGTCTCTTACAAAAGCACTGCCTAATTGAGAGCAGCCTTTTTTTGAATTCTCAACGCATTTTGCCTCTTGCTCTTCAAACCTGCTGCAAATAGTTTGGAAATCTCCAAGCTTGTTTTTTAATTTTGCAATTACTGTATCTGCAATCTTTTCCGGCTCGTTGCACTGCTGCTTTATTTCTCTTGGGTCAATCTCGTCGCCAATATGCTCAAAAAGCATAGCAAAAATCATGCGCTCTTTTGAGTAGCCTTCATAGGAAGGCCCTACATAATATCTTTGCTCGTAGCCTTCATGCTCGTATGAAAACGCCTCTTTCCTGTCCCTTCTTTCCTTAAACTCCATAAAATCCCTTTCAAATTCCATCTCGTCAAAGTCCTTGCCAAACTTTGCCTTTGCAATTTTGCGCATCTCTTCTCCACTAAAATCGCCTTTCGTAAAGCGCTCCATCATCCCCTTTTCCTGAGAACTAATTTTGGCAGGATAGACTATGACATTGCCTTCCCTGTAATATTCAACACCTTCTTTTGATGGGTCTATTGGCCTGCCTTCATAAGAACTTGAGTCAGAAAAAGATTGTGCAAGAGCGATATTGCTTAGAATTAAGAAAATAACTATCAGCAAAGATATAGATTTCTTTACTTTAATCACCTTTTTTAAACTTCTTAGCTATCCTTATATTTAAATTTTGCTTAAATATAATAGTTTTAAAGAATTTCAATAAAAATATTTTCAATCAACACAATAATCAAAAATATATTTCAAAAAACGTCGCTTCCCAACAAAAGCAAGGGTGGAATGGGAACCCAGCTCAGGAATGTGGCACTATATACTTACTTTAGAAAGTGCCTTCTGCAAAAGCGGTTTACTTTTATCACTTGTTGGATTTCAAAGTCGCTCTCGTTTTTGTTGAAATTATTTAGTATCAATTGTTTTTATTTGATTTTGTATCATTTTTACTAAACTTCAAACCCGTACTTTCCGTACATCGGCGTGAACAGAAAAGGGCCAAGAAATTCCAAGTCAAGAGTGCCGCTCTTGTTTTTTATGCCCCTAACCATCTCCTGCTCATTCTGGTTGCCTACTGGGCCGACAATTATGCCGTCTGTCTTTAGCTGCCCTATCAATGGCTTCGGGAATTCTTTGCAGGCAGCAGTTATAATGATTTTGTCAAAAGGCGCTTCTGATGGCATGCCTTTTGAGCCGTCTTCTTCATAAACAAAAACATTATCAATTTTAGCCCTTCTCAAATTTTGCTTGGCGAAGCTGACAAGCTCAGGCACAACCTCTGTTGTTATCACCTTTCCTTTTTGCCCAACAATCTTTGCTATAATTGCCGCTTGATAACCAGAACCAGTGCCAACCTCAAAAACTTTTTCTTCTGGCTCTAGTTCCAGAGCGTGAGTCATTATCATAACTGTTGTCGGCTGCGATATTGTTTTGCCTCTGACCAATGGCAGCGGCATGTCATGGTAGGCGGCATTTCTCAGCTCTTCTGGTATGAAGTCCTCTCTATTCACTTCCTTGAATGCTTTCAGCTCTGTATCTCCAAAGCCAAAATTGTCTATCCAAAACTTAATGAGTTCAATTTTTCGGTCCATTCTGGAAAGCATAAAGACAAACAAATACTTAAATCTTTTCTCTCGTATCAACAATTCTTTTTTCCTTAAGCTCTGTTTCCATTCCTAGTTTTTTAAGCAACTCCTTTAATTCCATTTTTATTATTTGCGGAGTAACTTCTGTTTCAGAAATTATCTTATTTTTTAACTCATTTTTCAATTTTTCAAAATTAGCTTTTTTCTTTGGCGCTATGTAAACAACAAGCTCGTCAATTTCATAAGGGTCATTGTTCTTTTTTCTTATTTCAACCTGCCATTCCTCAATGTCCTTGTGGGACATCATAATAGGAAAGAAAGCATTAAGGTTGACAAAACTGCCCTTGATTTTCGTCAGTCTGAAATCTTTGTACTCAGAGCTTCTTTCAATTGCTCCATCAATCCTTGGCAGTGTTCTATTACAATTGGGGCATTTCTCGTAAAATAATCCTTTTGTCACATCACCAGTCTTGTACCTCAAAAACACAGAGCCCCTCCAGTTTAATGAAGTGTAAACAATCTCTCCTTTTTCATCTTCACCAACCCTTTCACCATTTTTGTCGACAATTTCTATAAATTCAAAATCTGGGTAAAGATGATAGCCACTTTCTTCCTTGCATTCAACCCATGCTGCTTTGCCTTCTGTGAATGCGTAAGTTGATAGAACTCTTGGATGTTTAGAGCCCATAGATTTAAGGAAATCCTTTATCTTATCCCTCAAGCCAGCAGGAACTCTTTCACCGCCGAAGATAACAAGATTTACATTACTAAAATCTGCTTTCTGCTCTTTTGCTGTTCTAATCAGATGATATAGGTAGCCGGGCATCCCAGCAACAATAGTTGATTTCATGCTTTCTATTGATTTTATTATTCTTCCAGTTCCTAAAATCCTGCCTCCGCCAGTGTGCAAGCTGAGGAGGTTGGCTGCTTTTGTCGCATAGAATGTCTGCCAGAATGCGAGATGCGGAGCATATGGAAATGAGTTGACTACAATATCACTCTTTGACGCGCTTAAAACATCCATCATCCTTTTGCCGCTTTCCCCCAGTTTTTGCAAATCATAGGCTGTGTAAAGAACAGGGGTTGCATTTGCAGTTCTGCCAGTTGTAAAATGTATGTGAACTGGCTTGTATTCGTGGTAAAGATGTTCTTTGTTTAGAATTATTTTTATTTTCTTATTAAAAGTTGCATGCTTTTTTATTAAATCTTCATTTGGCTGCAGCACAAAGTCAAGAAACTTTTTTGGCTCTTTTGCAGTAGGTGCAATGTCTTCTTTAGATGTGAATGGCAATTTTTTTAAGTCATCAGTTTTTTTAATATACGAGAATTTGATATTATTTTTTTGGAATAAGTTTCTGTAATAAGGATGGTATGGTATTTGGTTTCTTATGAAATTTTTTAATAGACTGTTTTGTAATTGCTTTATTTTTTCTGGTTTTAGGTATTGGAGTTTGTGGAAGTTCATGTTTTACCAGTTATCAGCAAAGGGATGTATTTCTTTAAGTTTGACTTTCTTTGATTTTCCATTAGCATTAATTATAATCCAAGGATTTCCAAAAAGCCTCATGAATTCCCGGCACTTGCCGCAAGGAGCTAAGATTTTTTGCACTCTTTTGCTTTGATAGAAATATGCTACAATAGTGTCAATTTCCCTGTGCCCTTCACTATAAGCTTTTGCCAGGGCAGTATACTCTGCACAGATAGAGGATGGTGCAGACTGTTTGTGGTCAATATTAGGTCCAGAATAGACCTTACCATTTTTAGTTATTAGAGCAGCTCCTACTGATGAGATATTTTCGCCTTTCCATTTTACTGATGAAAATTTTTTAGCAACCTTTTTGGCTTCTTCAACAAGCATTTTGTCTTTTTTGGTTAGTTGTTTCATGCTATCACAACTTCCAACCCATCTCCTTTTTTAACCATTTTTGTTCCTGATTCTTCTGACAATTTAATCATTTTGTTTGTTATCCCCTCAAAGTCAATGCCTTTTGCCTTGTTGACTTGCATCAAACTAATTAAACCCGGTATTAATTCAATTTTTTCTATCTTATTTTTGTTTAAAGTAACCAAAAACAAAAATGTCTGGTCATTTCTAAGCTCTTCGTCAACTGCATAGTCATCTACAAAATCGCCTGTGTCATACATTATCAATTTTCCTTTGTAAATTTCTATACCTTGGAAGATATGAGCGCTGTGTCCGTGGAATATGTCAGCGCCTGCATCAATTGCAGCATGGGCAAACTCCTTGAAATCTTTTGTCGGCTTTTGTCTCATGTTTGGGCCCCAGTGCGCTGAAACAATTACAATGTCTGATTTATTTCTGACACCTTTTATTGCTTTTTCTACTTTGCCGAAATTCTTATTATCCAATGAAACCTTAATATAATTAACTCCCGGATTTGTTTGGGTTGCAGCCCATTCTGGCATATTATCTGTGAAGGCTATTACTGCAATCTTGATGCCTTTTGCTTCCAGAAAAGCTGGCTTTTCCGCTTCGCTTATGTTTCTGCCAGCACCAGCATAAGCAATATTGTTTTTTCCCAGATGCTCCAAAGTTTCAAGAAATGCTTCTTCTTCATAGTCCAAGACATGGTTGTTTGCTAATGTAACATAATCGATTTTTGCCGCTTTTAACACATCGATTGCCTTTGGATTTGCTCTGTAGAAAAACACTTTAGGGGTTTTGCTCCATGATGAGCCAGAGCTTGCAATTGCATTTTCAAGATTGATGATTCTAATATCAGCATTTTTCAATAAATCAAGCATATCTCCCCATACATAAGTTGGTGGCTTGTTGCCTAGAATAACATAATCATTTACCAATCTTCCCAGCATGACGTCTCCTGTAAATGCAAGAGTTGTTTTTTGATTAGATTTTTTCATTTTTTCTTTATTAACTTCATTAGTTATAATTAAAAATAAAACTAACAATAAAATAAAAATAATTTTTCTTTTATTCTTCATTACTTTATACAAAGATTTTTATAGCATAAAAAGATTGCTATGGATATGGTGGAGAAAGAACAGATTATAGAAGTTTTGAAGAAGGTTTACGACCCTGAAATACAGTATGATGTATGGAGCTTGGGGCTGATTTACAATATTGAAATCAATGGCAACAAGGTAAAGATACTTATGACTTTCACATCTCCAATGTGCCCTTACGGGCCTGCCTTGATGGACGACATAAGAAGACAGGTTTCTGCAATTTCTGGAGTTGGCGAAGTTGATGTCGAGGTTACATTCAGCCCTCCATGGGGGCCTGACAAAATGTCTGAGGAAGCAAAGATAGGACTTGGGATAGGATAGATTATTGACAATTTTTCTCAATTTAATCAAAAATATTTCAAAAAACGTCGCTTCCCAGCATCTGCAAAAAGGTGTTATGGGAGCCCAGCTCAGGGATGTAGCACTATATACTTCATGATTTATAGTGCCCACATCAAGAACAGGTTACTTTTATCACAACTACTTACAAAGGTCGTTCTATTTTTTTGATTAATTTTATTAAGATGATTTTATTGATTTATTCCAAATTTTCAATGGGCCCAAGGAGAATTGAACTCCTGCCCTAACCCTGTGAAGGTTATGTCCTAGCCACTAGACCATGGGCCCTTTAGAATGTGTTTATTTAATCAATTTATAAAATTTTCAATCCGCCTTCGGCATGTCGATAAATTCCGAAGGAATTTTCGATCACACTCGCATGTCAAAAATCATAGATTTTTGAGCACACTCGAAAATCTCCGATTTTCGATGAATTTTAGTGCTCGGCGTAACTTTTTCTGCCACTAAGTTACGCCTCGCCATACATTAACAACAATTATTCTTTAACCTCTACTTTTATCTCTCCCTTTGCAATCTTTTCCCTTACTTCGTTAGCATACCTATGTGCCAAATGCAATGGCTCAGGAAGCTTGTGGGGGAATCTCATGCAGTTTTTGACAATCTCAACGCTTGTTTTCAAACTTGTTTTATGTCCAGGGCTTACATAAACTGGCTTTGAATGTTCCCTTGTGACAACTGCTTCTGCCCTTGCCTCCTTGTCAATGTAAACAATCTTTTCCTTAACTTCGCCGATAAGAAGCTGCTTTGCTATCCCAATAGTTGCCTGCTCAAGCAAAACTCCAATGTGGGAAGCCAAGCCGCATCTTCTTGGATGGAGAATGCCGTTGCCGTCCACAATCAATATGTCTGGTTTGTTCTCAAGCTTTGAATATGCTTCTGAAATTGCAGGCCCTTCACGATAAGCAAGAAATCCCTGCACATAAGGAACTTTTGCCTTGACGACAGCAAACACCTTTTCCTTGACTTCCATTGTTTTATAGCTGCAGACAACAATGGCTGCGATAACATCGTCTTGATTGAAAGAGCAATCAACTCCGCCAATAAGCTCTGGCTTGCCAAAAGAATCAGATATAGTTACTTTCTTAGCCAGCTTTAGCTGCTCTTCTTTTAGCTTGCTGAAATCAACCATAATGAAAAGAATAAAAAATCATTATTAAAAATTTTCGCTTAATTATCTCGCCTTCATAACCCCAAAAAGGTAAAGAACTATGACGCCGGATGCTATCAGCAAAAGCAAAATCGGAATACTTAACAATTCCTTTCTTATATTCTCAGCTTCCTTGTGGATTTTGTGCTCAAAAGCTGTTATCTCGTGCAGTGCTTTAAGGGCTTCGTGCTGTTTCATGCCCCTTTTCAGAAGGTAATTTTCGATGCGGGCTAAAGAAAGCCCTCTTTCAAAAGCAGATTTTCCCCATTTGATGAGATGTTCGTGAGCCATGAAGTTGAGTTTTGAGCCCCTATCACCTCTTTAATAAGGGTTTGGCCCCCTTTATTCTTTTATACGTGGGGGTGGTTTTTAGAAGAATAAGCTTCTAGGGGGCCAAATTGAAGAGCTTGAGTTTCTGGTTCACCTCATTTTTTGATTTTTATGTAAATTTATGATTTTGATTTTCAAACTGCCTACGGCGTATTCTAGTGCTCGGTGGCATTAACCACCTCGCCTATACATTAAACAACAATCACAAGCGGTTTACTTTCTTCACCTGTGAAAGCCAAAAGTCGCTCTTGTTTTTGTTTATTTTAATTATTGTTATTTGTTTGAATTTTATTGTTATTTACCTAACCAATGATCTTGGGGGCTTTCTCATTTCCCTTATCCAAAGCAAGCCGATATGTTGCAAGTCCTTGTTGAATTTGTCACTTATCTTGTATGTTTTCTTGTAAAGATCGTAATCAATCAAGCCCATGCTTTTCATAGGGGTCAAGATTCTGTCATAAAACTGCCTTTTGTTGTAGCTTACCTTGACCTTCTTTCCCTTGTACGGAGGTTCCTCTATCAAGTCTGTTATCAGGCTGCCTTCATGAAGCTTGGTCGCGAACAAAGACATCTCTGTTTTGCCTATCTCCCCGCCATTGTCCTTCATCATTTCTATAAGCAGTTTGGCAACAATCACTTGCTGCTTTGTCGCAAAAATAACTTCATATATATCTTCAGGTAGGTTAAACCTGTCAAAGAGGATAACCATTTTAGCAGTTAAAGATTACAAGTATATAAATATTTCGATTTTAGATACTAGTATAGAGAAATGTATATTGATTATTTAATAAATAAAAAGATTTTTAAAGTACAGTTTTCCCTAAAGATATAAGATGGGAATACAAGATTTAGTAATAAGGGTTACACCTCACCTAGACGAAATTTTTAAGCCTCGAGACGATCCTTCCTCACAACAGCCTCAAGGTGATTTACAAGAAATAATAGGTTTATTGGAAATTGGTAGATTAAGTGACATAGTTGCAAATCGATTGGGAGATCCAACAATTTCTACTTTGCAAATTGATTTAGCTGTAGGTTTATACTTAAGAAGGCTTGGTTATAAACCTGTGCTATTTGAACCAACCCACGGCTTTATCGTTTATCAAATCAACCACGACTGAAGTAAGTTATTCTACTTCCCAAAAAACCTTCTCAATTCTTCCAAATAATCCAAACTAACCTCAATCTCCCAATCCTCTGGAAAGCATTGATAATAGTTGCGCCATGCGTATCTTTCATCAAGAAAGATAATGGCTCCTTTGTCTGTTTCTGAGCGTATGCATCTGCCGGCATTTTGAAGGCATTTTGTGATTGCAGGCAATACATAGCCATATTCAAAGCCTTTGCCGAATTTGTCGTCATAATATTCTATAAGCAATCTTGCCTCAACATCGGGCTTGTTCAATGGCAAGCCAGCTATAATGACGGATTTGAGAACCCCGGGCATGTCAATTCCTTCTCCAAAAGATCCGGTTGAGATGCCGAGCAGTACAGCACCTTTTTCCTTATAACTTTTGAAGGCAGCCAAAAGCTTTTCCTTTTCTATTTTTGCCATCTTTTGCTTTTCCATGAATATTGGCTTGTTTGATTGCTTTTGAAAATGCTCGTTTATGCTTAGCATTAAATCATAGCTTGGAAAAAAAATGGCAGAGTTTCCATTGGTTAGGTTAGTAATATCGGCACATATTTTTGCTATCTCGTTAAACTGCTTGTGATTCCTTTCAACAAACTTTGTTGTTGTTTTTGGGACTATCAAGTTGAGCCTGTTCTTCTTTGGGAAAGGGCTTTTGTATTCCTTTTCAACTGCATTGTTAAATCCAAGAATGTCATTGTACATTGAAGTGGGAGTTAATGTGCCTGACATCAAAATTGCGGAATAGCTTTTGTCAATAATCTCTTTTGCAGCAATCGAAGGGTCTAAGCACCTATAAGACAAATTTATCCTTAGCTTTTTATCAACAACTTTTGAAAGTATCCTGCCAAATCCAATGTCAGAGCCGAGCCATGCTTCAAGAAACTTTGCAACGCCCAGCACAAAGCTTTTCTTTTGGGCTTCCCTTATTTCCTCCCCAATGAACAAAAGCTCTGCAGCAATTTCATTGTAATCCTTGCTTTTGTTAATTAAATCAACAAAATCGTTTTTGCTTACAACATCTTCCGCATCAATATCTTTTCCAAGCTCAAATAAAGCATTCTCAACAATCTCGAGATTTTCAATTGTTTCTTCATTGCCATACCTTTTTGCTTCCTTTTTTGCATTATCAATCACAATGCTTGATAACTTATGAGTCAGAAGCTCCCTTATCCTTGCCGGCAGATTATGTGCTTCGTCAACTATCAAAATGATATTTTCAAGCTCTTTCTTTATTTTCAAGAGGAAGCTTTGCCTTATTGCCTGATTGAAAATGTAGTAATAATCGGCAATAATGACTTTTGCATTGCCTGCTGCCAAAGTTGCAAGCTCGTATGGACACATTCTCTTCTTTTTTCCCTGCTCAATGAATTCCTGCACATGGCATGGTCCAATAATCTTGAGCTCTTCAATTGCCTGCTTTGCCTCAAGCGTTGGCTGCATATTCTGCTTTATTGTATTCAAGTAGAACTCGCAATTGCTTTCATCCCTTAAGGCCTTGCAGTACTCATGAAACGAGCCTGCTGCCAAATCCTCAACGCCATTTTGCAGGCACATCCATTTCTTTCCTATAATATCTGCACACTCAAAGCCAATATTGAATTTTTGCTTTATCTGCCTTAAAGTGTCAATTACAATCTTATGCTGGGTTTGCCTTGATGTAAGAAAGAAAATTGTTAGATTATTTTTCATAGCAAATGATAAAGCAGGAGCAAGAACTGCTGCTGTCTTGCCAATGCCTGTTGGAGCGTGTATTATAAGGTGCTTTTTGCTTTTGATCGCATTATGAACGTCAGAAATCATATCACTTTGAATGTTCCTGACTTTTTCGTAAGGAAAATAGATTTCTTTGGTTAGCTCTTCATTTAACATAGTTGGATGTATATTGTTATTATTTATAATTGTTTTTTATTTTTAATTCAATCCGCCTTCGGCATATGTTAGTGCTCGGCGTAACTTTTTCTGCCACTAAGTTACGCCTCGCCAATACATTTACCACTCTCAAAAACTAAACAAAAAGGAAAGATTTAAATAAAACTAATGAAAGGGTTAATATAAATTATCAAGATTAAGAATAAACAAAAAGGTGAGAAAAGATGGGATATTACACCCAATATCTAAGCACAATACTAAAAGGACCTTGGGCGACTTCGATTAAAGAAAGAATTGAAGCCAGAAGAGCCATCAGTAATCTGGCCGCATCAGATAAGAAAATCTACAAACAATTGCCTGAGTTAGTTGAAAAGGGACATAGAGTAACTACGGCAGATAAGGTAGCAAATAAAGTAATCTTAGAATTAAAGAAAGCAGCTGCAAATACTTATGCTTTAGCATTTAATGAAGCTACACTAGATATGCAAATTCTTGAAGCATCAGATAATCTAATACAAGTTATGTCAAGAGTTCATCAATTGGGTGAAAGTGTCGTTAGTGGCACAGAGGATAAAAGAAAAATAGAGGAATTAAGCAGATTGTTTGTGGTATTAATTCAGAACGCCATTAAAAAAGCTAAGAAAGAAGAAAGATGGGAATACAAATACATTATGCTTATTGTCAATCAAGCAAAACCGGGACGAAATCATGAAGAGTTCATGACGATAGTTAGAACTATGTTCCAAGATTTACAAAGACAATCTAGACTTGCTAAATTTGCAATAAGAATGGAGATAGGACGAGAACTCCGTGATATAAGGAGGATACAAATGCTTGCTAATAGATGTAAATTGTTGCTTCAAAAGACCGAGCAGGCATTTAAATCTAAAGGCCCAGAAAAACATAGACAGGCTTTAGACGCATTAATACCTGAATTGGAGTCAATAATAAAAGAGAGTGCCAAAGATATTGAAGATGCATTTTATGAAGCTTACTTAATTAAGAAAAGAGATTTCTTACTTATTCTTAAGCTTATGGTTAATATTGAGGTTTTAAAAGGTATGAATAGAAGATGGGTTCACATTCATTTTATGCCACAGGAACTCGTCAGAAGAAAAGAGATTAAACTTAATGAAATTCAAAAGAAAATATCAAAAGACTTCCACACGATAGCCCAAGCCTTAAGAATTTCAATGGTAAGCCTGGAACGTTTAGGACATAAAGCAGCAACAACTTAATCCTTAAAAAAGAGGCACTAAAATGATGCAAGCCAGAGATTGGATTTCTGGTATTGTAGGAACTATAATTTTTCTTCTTGGGTTAATGCCACTCATGGGCAAATTCACTTTTCTCAATAACCTTCCTGTTTCTTTGCTTACATGGATTGTGGCTGGAGCAGGATTTTATTTGATGGTTAATTCAGTAGTAGAAATCACAAACAGCAACATCGTCGGATGGTGGTCTTTTGGGGTTGCAGTCACGGTTTTGATAATAGGCTTGTTTCCTTTGTTGCACAGCTTTGGAATAGGGCCTGCATGGTTCCAGTTCAAGTGGCTGGGTAGAAGCGTATATAACGTGGTTTTCGTGATAGAAGGAATTTTCCTGATGATAGCGACATTTGCGATGGAGCTTTAGAAATATAAGAATAGACTTTTTGGGATTAACAATCAAAACATTTAATTCAAAAATCGGGCTTCCCTGTAGCTGCTTTTGTGATGAGGGAACCACAGCCTCCTCTTCTTGCATTTTATTGCTGAAGATAAAGTGCAACTGCAAAAGCGGTTTACTTTCTTAATGCTGTAAATTTAAAAGTCGCTTTTGTTTTTTGATTTTTTATTGAAAATCTTTTATTTAATTGATTTTTTAATTGTTTATTAATATTGATTTACAACTCCTTAATTCCTTCTTTTGTCACAGCCATTAATCTTATTCCAACTCCTAGCCTCAATAATGCAGACAAAATAGCCATGTGCTCTTTTCCACCGCCTGAAACAATGTTTAATGCAATCTCAAAATCGGAGAATTTCCCTTTAAGCCCTTTTACTATGTCATTAATCAATTCAGCCACTGGCTTCTGGAAGTCGACAACAACAAAATTGACTTGCTTTTCCGGCTTGAAATTCTGCTTGCCAAAGTCATTTGTAATCAAGAATATGTTCTTCCAGTCCTGCTCCTTAATCAAGCGAGCAACATGCCCCCAGCTTTTCTCCCCAGATGAAAGGCATGCAACCAAGTCAGTCATAAAGATTTTGTAATAGGGAATGGTATATTAATGTTTTCAATAAGATAAATATGAATTATCAATCCAAAGAAAATAAATAAAAAATTAAAAATTTACCTAATCTCGTAAACCAGCTGCACTGAAGCCGAGACATCAAGCTTTTGCGGGCTTACAACAGTTGAAGGTGCAGGAGCCTCTTCTCTTGCCATGGCAGCAACTTTATATGCTACATCAAAAGGCATGTAGTAAAAGCTTGACTCAGAAATGCTTACTGGCTTTCCTAATGAGACGCCAAGATTCGTTACTAATGCAACTGCCTTTTCCTTAGCGTCATTTGAAGCCAGTATCATTGCCTGTTGCTTGACTTCCTTCCCCTTTTCCTTAGTCAAGCCGAATGAAATCCTGTCAATGTCATTTGCGTCGGAGTCAACAGATGCATCGATTATTTTGCCAACCTTTTCCAAGTCCTGAGTTGTGACTTTCAATACATGGATTACTTCATAGCCAAGCAAAACTTGCTTTGACTTCCTGACATTTATGTCTATTACTTCTTCGTAGTCATATTTTGGATAAATGTTGAATTGAGAAGTTTCAATTTCTTTGTCTTTAACACCAAGTTTTTTCAGGGCATCTGTCACTTTCTTTGATATTTCGCTGTTCCTGTTTTTAGCTTCCTGCGCTGTTTTTTCCAATGTAACAATTCTGACATAAACTTCCGCCTTGTTCGGGTCAACAGTCAATGTGCTTGTGCCGCTGACACTTACTGTCTCACGCTGAAGTCCATTTTGGTCAACAATAACATTTGACTTTGAGTTTATGGCCAAAAATAATGCTACAACAACCAAGCCGATTGCCGGTATTGCTGTCAAATAGTTAGTTTTTTTCATTTGATTTGCAAATCTAAACTTATATAAATATGTTATGGATATCACTAGTTAAATAAAAATGCCATTAATAACATTAGGAGAAATCATAGATTTGGTACTCATGACTTTCTTTGTCGGGTATATATTTTCTGGCATTATTCCAATCAGAAGGGAAAGATACGATCCGCTGGAGCATTACAAAAGGCGGTTTGATTTTTCTGAGTTAAAATTTGCGATAATGGCGACTGCGCCTGCAATTATATTGCATGAACTGGCGCACAAGTTTGTTGCAATCGGCTTTGGGCTTAATGCAATATTTTTTGCTTTCTACAGAAATTCATTTACTTTGATGCTTGGGGTGCTTACAATAATCTCAAAGCTTACTGGCTTTGGATTTATGTTTTTCGTGCCTGGATTTGTAGGCATAAGCGGGCAAGGCACTAATCTAGAGTTTGCATTGACAGCATTTGCAGGGCCTTTTGTCAATCTTGCTTTGTGGCTCGGCTCATGGTACGTGCTGAAACACACAAAATACAAGAAAAAAAATTACTTGCTGCTGGTATTAACGCAAAGAATTAACATGTTTTTGTTCATATTTAATATGCTTCCGTTGCCGGGGTTTGATGGCTACAAGGTTTTTACTGGATTAATAAATGCTTTTGTTGGTTAATTTTATATACTTTTGAATTAATTTAATGCAAATGATTGAGGCATTTTTTGTTGCGCTGTTTTTTACGTTCATTTCAGAAATAGCTGACAAAACGCAGTTGGTTATTTTAGGACTAGCATTAAGGTACAAGGCGGCTTTCCAAGTTTTCCTAGGAGCGCTTCTTGCGCATTCTTTTATGGACGGAATTGCAATATTATTGGGCTATTTTTTTGGTTTTAAATTTGAAACTGATGTTATCAAAGCACTTATTGGATTTGGATTTATTGTTTTGGGAATTTATGGATTATTAAAGCCATATATTAAAAAAGCAAAAAAGGAAAAAAAAGAAATACAATCAAGAATCCCGTTTGCTGTTTCTTTTTTGACTGTTCTTGTAAGCGAGTTTGGCGACAAGACACAGATAAGCTCCGGCTTGTTGGCTGCGAAGTATTTGCTGCCATGGCATATTTTTATTGGGGCATTTTCAGCCCTTGTTTTGGCAATTGGCTTGAATGTCTTTATCGGAGCAAGAATAGCAAAAAGATTGCCAGTAAAGACAATAAAGATTGCAACAAATGTTTTATTTATTTTCTTTGGAGTAATAAGCTTATTGAGTTAAGCCATCAATCTTCGCAGCAACAATAAAGTCATTCTCCGACAAGCCCTTTATTGCATGCGTCCAGAGTTCTATTTCCACTTTATTGTAATGCACTGAAAAGTCAGGATGATGCTGCTCCTGCTCTGCAATTTCAGCAACAGAATTAACAAATTTCATTGCCTCGACAAAGTTTTTGAATTTGAATTTTTTGTAAAGATGTCCTTCTTTTAAAGTCCACATTGGAATTTGTTTTAGCAATTCATTTATTTTTGATTCTTCCAATGGCGGAGTTCCTGCTTCGCATGGAACACATTTTTTTTGGGTTAGGTACATAATAACAAATAATGAATAAGAGGTTTTAAATTTTGTTGTTTAATGATATTTAACTAATGTAATAACGAAAAGTTTAAATTATGCTACTATAAAGTTAAGAAAATTATGCAACTAATAGCGGATTTGGAGCAAGCAATTAAACAGCACGAAGCACTATATCTAGATATTAAACCTCGAAATTTTTCAAGGTACGTAGCTTTTTTTGATAGTCAGCCGCTCTATACTAAAGGTCTTAATAGTCCACAGCTCGCAATCCCTAAATATCGGAATCACCCCTTAATTCAAGAAGCAAGATTGAGAATTCAAGATCCCTATAAAATGCTTCAACACCATCATGAGCGAGGAGATACAATGCTCTCCCAAGAGAACTATCAATGGGCTAAATATGATTATAGGTACTGGCTTTCATTAATGGGAAAATTAGACGCAATTTACAATTTACTTAATTCTGATGACTCGAATGTTAGACAAACATCTCGGCAGGCTACGATTCAAGTTCTAAATAACTATGGTCTTGCTCTGACACAGCTTGGACGTCCTTTAGACGCATTATTACGTTTTAGTAAGGCTCTTGAAATTAATCCAGCAGCAGAATTGTCAAAAGATAATCTGAGAGCGTGTTTGGAAGAATTAGCACCAACACAAAAAGGTGACACTTCTGTTAATGTTCTACACTAATGCAATTATTTCATTTATTTTTTCAACCGTTCAACCAATTCAAACGCCTTTAAGCCAATATCTCTGACATCTGTTGCAAGATTGTTATCGTATAATTCCTCTTTTGTGAGCCATCTGAAGCCCTTTAATTCATGATTTATTTTTAGTTTCTCTGGATTAATCGCTTTACACACATAAAAAAAGCAGCAATGCTCATGCCCATGCACAGGATGAACATTTACATGAAATGGAACCGCAAGGTTCTTTTTAACATTTCCGTTTAATGGAATGTTGTTTTTGCCTAATATCTCTATATCAATTCCAACTTCCTCTTTTATTTCCCTTAAAAGCGCTTCATCAGGAGTTTCATTCTTGTCAATATGCCCTCCAACAGGCAGCCACATATCCAAAAATCTATGATGAATCAAAAGCACTTTATCATTGTGGAAAATGTAGCCTGCAACAACTAAGTCGGTTTTCATATATGTAAGAAAAAAGAACATAGATTAAAATTTTGCTAAAATAGAATCAAAAAGATAAAATAAAAGGTTTTGTTTATTGAGGTGTAGCTAAATACTGAGCTGGTACTCCTTGTTTCACCAAGTATTCTGCGATCTTCTTAAGAACTAGTTCATCTGGTCCCTCAAATCTAGGGCCTCTAACTATTTGCAATCCTAATTTTTCTTCAAGTCCCTCTCTGACTGTCCCCTCTCTGGCTATCCCAACTACCATCCACGCATTACGCTTCACTTCAATGTGATCCTTCTCTTGATTAGTGAGGGCGGTATAATTAGTTGGATTATTGGCTATTGCTGATCTTACAAGTCTAGCCACTCTCTGAATGTCATGTTCTTGCATTGTAACCACCCTATAGTACACATGGTAAATCCCTAAACTTTATAAAACTATTTGATTTAATTTAATAAACATGTCAAAACCATATCTTTCTTTCCATATTGAAAACAATTACAACCTATTCATCAAACCATAAACTATAAATAAAACTTGTTTTATTTGTAAGTAATGCAACAACGCAAATCAAGTTGCTTTAATTCTAAGCTAAATATTTGCAATAATCTGAAATTATTCTCAAAAAAATACGCGACCTATGCGCTTCCACGAGTTAAAATAGGTAACCCGCAAACTAATGTTTTTAGTGAATGTATAGGCGAGGCGTTGCGAGTGAATGAGCGAGCGAGAGGCGAGCTCTCGCATGTCACTGGCAGAAAAGCAACGCCGAGCACTAGATTTTGGCGAAGCCCGATTGAAGTTTTTGAAAATTTAAATTTACTAAATCCAATTGAAATTGGTGGTTTGAATGGCTAAATACATTGTTGTAGCTGGCGGAGTGATGTCAGGAGTAGGAAAAGGTGTTACAACTGCTTCTATTGGCAAGATTCTTCAGGAGCATGGCTACAAGGTAACTGCAATAAAAATAGACCCTTACCTTAACTATGATGCAGGGACTTTAAGGCCAACAGAGCATGGCGAAGTCTGGGTTACAGATGACGGCGGGGAAATTGACCAAGACTTAGGCACATATGAAAGGTTCCTTGACATGGACATCCCAAGGAAAAACAACATAACCACAGGGCAGGTTTACAAAACAATAATTGACAGGGAAAGGCAAGGCGAGTATCTAGGGCAGACAGTCCAGTTCATTCCGCATATTCCTGACGAAATCAAGAGAAGAATCAAGGATACAAGCAATGACTTTGATTTTGTGCTGATTGAAGTTGGAGGAACAATAGGAGACTATGAAAATATTCCATTTTTGTTTGCAGCAAAAAGCCTGGAAAGGGAAATTGGAAAGCATAATTTGAGCTATGTTCTTGTGACATATTTGCCTATCCCAAGCCATATAGAGGAGATGAAAACTAAGCCGACACAGCAGGCGATAAGGCTGCTGAGCGAGTCAGGAATATTTCCCGACTTCATAATATGCAGGGCAAAGAAGGCGCTTGATATTGTAAGAAAGAAAAAAATTGAAACTTACGCAAACATTATTTCAGAGCACGTCATTTCAGAGCCGGATATTGAAACAGTTTACCAGATTCCGCTTGACTTGGAGAAGGAGAAGCTTGGAGAGAAAATATTAAAAGAATTCGGAATGAAATCGAAAAAACAGCCAAACTGGAATGAGTGGAAAAAACTGGTGGAGAATATACTTAATCCAAAGAAAAATGTCAAGGTTGCTATTGTCGGCAAATACATTGACATAGGAGACTATAATCTGGCTGACTCCTATATTTCAATAAACCAGTCTTTGCTGCATGCAGGCGCATCGCTTGGCATTGGAGTTGATATAGACTGGCTTGATTCAAAAAAATTTGAAGACAACAAGAAAAACCTGAATGAGTTAAAAAATTATGACGGTATAATTGTGCCAGGAGGATTTGGCGCTTCTGGGGTAGAAGGCAAGATAATGGCAGCGGGATTTGCAAGAGAGAATAAAATTCCTTATCTTGGATTATGCTATGGCTTGCAGCTTGCAGTTGTGGAGTTTGCAAGAAATGTCTGTGGGTTAAAGGATGCCAATACTACAGAAGTGGAGCCAAAAACAAAAAATCCAGTGATTGATGTGCAGCCAGCGCAAAGGGAAATTCTTGAAAAGCACATGTATGGGGGAACTATGCGCTTAGGAGCTTATGCAGCAGTTATGAAAGAAAAAACACAAGTGCTGAGATTGTATCAAGAAACAGGAAGATTGCATGAAGACACAAAAAGAATTCAGGAATTGATGAAAGACAAATCACAAACATTCAGATTGGGAATTCTAGAAAAAGGAAAAAAAATTGTTTTGGAGAGGCACAGGCACAGGTATGAAGTCAACCCGAAATATGTTAATTTATTGGAAAAGAACGGAATGGTTTTTTCAGGATATTACGAAAGATTTGACAAGACAAAATTGATGGAATACATTGAAATGCCTGGACAATTTATGATTGGAACTCAAGCTCATCCTGAGTTTAAGTCAAGATTGGGAAATCCTTCTCCTATGTTTTACGGGTTTGTGAAGGCGTGTATAAGTAATCACTAATAAATAATAACAAATAGAAAGATTTAAAAGTCATTATACTTAACTTTGTTTCTATGGGAATACACAGAAGAGATTTTTTGAGATTATTTGCTGTAGCTGTTGCAGTTCCTCGAGAAATCATAGGTGGGTTAGAAAGGTTAGCATCTTTGGAGTATGGAAAAATAAGCCACACCCAACCAAAATGGGTCGAAATACAAGACGGACTTTATTTTGCAAGAGTCGATATTCTTAGGGGTGAAGAACTTATAGATAGAATAGCAATTGCTAAATTTGATCCTAGTAAAAATAAACTTAGAGTTTTTACCAAATATGAAGGTCCAAATAAATACAGTTTATTGAATATAGAACAATGGCAAAGAGAAACCGGTGCTTCTGTTATGTTTAATAGTGCACAATACCTTGCAAAGCCATGGGGAGCACCTATTGCTTATATTATAACTGATGGTAAATTGATAGGTCAGCGACATCCTTATGTTAGAGGAATGTTAGTTGCTGAGCCAAATGACAAAAGATTAACGCTTGTTGATTTGCTTGATTTTGAATATGATAAATTTGATATAAGAACTACCTCTTACACTCAAGGAGTTCAGCACTGGCCAATACTTTTAGATAGAAAAGGTAAAATAAAAGTCAATCCAAGCGATTGGCAGGCAAACAGAACTGTTGTTGCTAAAGATAGAAGTGGAAATATGCTCGTATTTGTTACAGAAGGCGGATTTTTTACCCTCTATAATTTTGGTAGATTCTTGAAAGAAAGTGGACTAGACATCCATACGGCGATGAATCTCGATGGCGGCTACGAAGCTTCTATGGCTATAAGAACTCCAAGTTTGCATTATACAACTTATGGGCAATTCGAAACATACGGCCCAAACAGAAATGTTTCAATTCCTAAAGCAAAAATAGCAATACCAACTGCGATAGGAATTTTTCCGAGAAAGTAATTATTTACTTGCCGTTTGTACTGGAAGTGTTCTATCAAATATACCTGATTTTCTTACTAAATCACGGGTAGCCATTACATTTTTTGCATGAGGTACAGGATCGAGTGATCCGCTTCCAAGCCCGCTTGGTATTTGGGGACCTTCTCTTCTCAATCTTTGTGTACCGCATCCATGCCCACAGTTCCAATAAATATATGTCCAGTAATCGAGTTGGTCTTGGTTGAGTTTGTAGCCACGACTTGCTGCATCTTTAAGAACATTATCTCTTGTCCATTTTAATCTTGCTGCAAACGCCTCTAATGCAACATCAATATTTTTAAAAGTAGCAGTTTTAACTTTTTGGCGTTGCTCATTCTCAGCTTCGCTTACTTTAAATTCACTGAAATCTTTTCGTAAGTAACCTCCTCTTTTCAAAGTTTCTACTTCTGAACCAAAAGTATCCAAACCAAGTGCAAAAAACCCAGATACTTCCGCCTTTGGATCTATATAAAAAATTGAATCCATCCAAAGATGTAAACCTTCGTTAAAAGCAACTGCTGTGCAAAAATCTAACGGGAGATTTAACCTACCACAATTGGTACTCAAGCCCCTTAATATTGGTGCTTCCCGATGGTCGTCCAAATACGGAAAAAAAGTAACTCCAGTGAGTCCCCATTTTCTTCTAGCTTCTTCTTGAAGAGCACTCGCTCTTCTATGTGCTTCTTTTGCCTTTTCTAATGCTGCTTTGACGTCATTCGATGCTCTGAAATAAAGCCTTATAGGTTCAAGCGTCGAGATTGTTTTATAATCTAAAGTTGACATTTCATTATTTTCTCCAAATATAATCTTTTTCGGTTGTTGTTTGCTGCCCAAAAGGCTTTGTCCATTTTTATCTTCTATGATCAAAACTAAAGGATTTGACTTGAACTCTTTAGGCAGTTGGCTGTCATGGACTATAACCCCTGTTATGCTATTTCTGTCAAAAACCTGAACCTCCGCATTGCCATTTTTAATACTATTTGGTCTTTGATATTTTAATTCTGGATTGAAACTCATCTTAATTTCTGGTATCAGGTTCTGATTTTCTCTGTTTTGAAAAATTATTGTTCCAAAATTTTGCCTTATCTCAAGAGGTCCTTGAATTTTAATAAACTGATTGACTGCACCAAACATCAATCTTAGTATAGAAAACTCTTTAGGTTGTGGCGTGCCTTCTTTGACATTTGAAATAATTATCTTTCTTCCTGTATCTAGAGATACATAACTGCATTGACATTCATTATGCTCTTTCCCATCAAAAAATAATCTTACTTTATCAACTTCTGTGGATATCATAACACCAAAATATACTGTATCATATTCCTTACTAACAAACATTACTCCATTCTTGAAAACTAATCCCGATGATATTAGAACATCTTTACCTTCGTAATTTATCCTATTATAATTAGCAATAAGAGTAAAAGAATCAGTTTGTGGTATTTTAAGTCTGGCATTGCGATGCGCTTTCATTATAATAACTTGGTCAGTTGCTACCACAATAATATTAGCATAATTAGATACTGAGATGTAATCACCATTTTTATGCCTGATTCCGTCCTTTGAATATTGAAGAGTACCACTTGGCAAAATATTTACTGACACACATTTATTACCACCTTTGCTGCAATCCCAACCTTCCTTTTCAAATTCACAACCTCTACATCCCAAACTCGCAAGATATTTTGCCCCATCTATCTTATCATGGTTTATCTTATCGTATTGGACTAACTTATAATTCAATAATTTGTATGCATAATCTGGAAGTTTTTTGTAGAATGCTGGGTTGTTATATACCTTAGGATTGCTATAAATATCTTTTCTGTTGTAAACACTCGGATTTTCAAAAACTGCTGGATTGCTCCAGTCAATTTTTGTTGGGTTCCATTTTGTTGCATCAGAAATTCTTAAGCATTCCAAATCTTTGTAAGTGGCATCCAAATTAGGATTACACCTAGTTTGAGAATTGGAAATATTAATAATATTTAAGATAATCAAGATATAAATCAAAATTTTAATTATTTGCTTCATTTTATGGATTTAAAATTGTTAAATTTATGCTTATCACTTGTATATTCTCGAAACCATCTTTTACTTCTATCAATGTTAAATGCTCTCCAACTTGTTCTTCATTAGGCACAAAGCTTATAATCCCTGTATTTGATTCAATTTCAAATAGATCTGTGTAATCTTTAAAAGTTAAATTTGCCCCTGTTGCCTTTATCTTCGTTATAAAAGGCACACCGACATAGGCGTATAAATTTCCCATATCTTCTACATTAAACGAGTAATTATATTCCTCGATTTTCTGTCTTGTACAATCCTCTATAAAAGAACTTAAAAAATATTCGTCTGTATCTAAAGGAGGATTACTACAAGAAAATTGTTTGTACTTATTTGCAAAAATAAACCTTTTAAATTCATTGATTTTTGTGTCATTATAATTAATCTTAAAAATTAAAGTACTATTGCCAACATTATCGATGTCTATAAAAAAATTATATTCATCACCCTTGCTGATTATGCAACTTAAGCATAAAGAATATTTATCTTTAATTTGCTCTTCTATTAAGTAATTATTGAAATTATAAATGTCGTGTAATCTATTACCTTCTAAGTTTATCTGATAATTGTTTATTTCGTAAGTTAAATTATTTGATTTTATTTTTGTTGGAATTAATAAACTCAAAATTATATTATCTTTAACAAGTTTGGTGGATACATTTTCAATCTTATATTCTACATTTGGAATTTCTACCGAATCTGACAAATCATCAAAACAATAATTTACATAGGATTTTACGTACATTGAGATAGAATTTTCTAATACCTCTAAAGTAGGGGGTAAGTTTCTGTCTTCATAAAAATAATAAGCAGTCCTAACTTCCCCATACTCATAGGAGTATTTTGACAAAGTAAAGTAACCACCTCTTTCACTTATATAATCAATTCCTTCATTTGTCAAGTCCTTAAAACAAAGCTCCAAGAAATTCTTGACATTATCAACAGAAAATGCTATTTTTGAGGTTTTTGAAACTTCAGTTTCCAAATCAGAGCTTAAATTTCCAGATACATAATAAACAAGTCCGAAACCAATCAAAATAACAAAACCTAATATAAAGAACAAAGTAATTTGTCCATTATTGTTCATATATTCTTCTTTTAGGAATGTATATTTAAACTTTGTTTCCAAAACCTTTATTAACCGTCCACTTTTCTATTTGATATTTTTATTCATGTTGCGGTGGTTTATCTTATGGAAGAGCAAAACATTGAACAAAAAAAAGTACAACAAAATATTCACCCAAAAAAATCATTGAAACAAGCTTTGTTTGAGGTTTATGACAAGAAATACAAGCTTTTGCTAATAATACCTTTCATAATGCTTTTTCTTGCATTGTCACAAATTGCTTACCAGATTTATTCAACAGGCGACTTCATAAAAAGAGATGTTTCATTGAAAGGAGGAGTTACGGTTACAGTTCCTTACGAGCAGAATATTGATGTAGGACAGCTTGAAAAGCAAATCTCTTCGCAGTTTCCAAGAAATGATATTGGCGTAAGAACTTTAAGAAGTGCAGGCGCTGTTGTCGGCATTATATTTGAGGCAGACATTGACGGAAACAACAAAGAAGAAGTTAGCAAATTGTTAAGCTCTATCGGGAATTCATTGAAGACTGATATGAGCAAAGTAGATTACGGAATTGAAATAATAGGCTCTTCGCTTGGAGCAAGCTTCTTCAAAGAATCATTGATCGCACTGGCAGTCGCATTCCTGTTTATGGGACTTGTAGTTTTCATTTATTTCAGGACATTAATACCAAGCGCTGCAGTCATTCTTGCTGCATTCTCTGATATGGTTGTTGCATTAGCTGTGATAAATTTGATGGATGTTAAAATAGGCACAGCAGGAATTGCAGCATTTTTGATGCTTATTGGTTATTCTGTCGATACAGATATCCTGCTTACTGTCAGGGTTTTGAAAAGAAAGGAAGGGACTGTTATGGACAGAATAGTAAGCTCAATCAAAACAGGAATGACAGAGACAATCACTGCAATTGTCGCTGTTACAGTTGCTATGCTGGTTACCCAATCAGAGGTTATAAGGCAGATTATGCTGATTTTGCTGATTGGATTGATTGCAGACATTTTCAACACATGGATACAGAATGTCGGCTTGCTTAGAATTTATATTGAGAAAAAAGCTAAGAAGGGAGTTGTCGTATGAACTACAAACTTAAAAAACTTATAACAAACTGGAGAGTAATAATGCTTGTAATCTTCATAGTAATATCCATTGTAGCAATAAATCCAACCTTAAGCAAGGGAGTTGCAATAAGAAGCGTTGCAACAAACAGCTCAGCAAGCATTGCTGGAATTCCACAGCCAAAACCCAATGTGCAGCCGGTTGCAAGGGAAAAGATAATTGCAATAAACAACAGGCCAATTGAGGATGTTGGGGATTATTACAATCAGATTTCAGCAATAGGGCCAAACAGGACAATAACCATCAAAACAACAAAGGGAATTTACAAATTGGTGTCAAGTGAAGATATTGGCTTGAGAGTTTATGACGCTCCAACCACAAACATAAGGAAAGGACTGGACTTGCAAGGCGGTACAAGAGTTCTTTTGCAGCCAGAAGTTAAGTTAAATCCCTACGATGTTGGCGTTTTAATAGATAATATGAAAGAAAGGCTCAATGTGTACGGGTTGAGTGACATTGTTATAAGAGATGCAAATGACTTGGTTGGCAACCAGTACATTATTGTTGAAATTGCAGGCGCCTCAGAAGAGGAAGTAAAGGATTTGCTTGCAAGACAAGGCAAGTTTGAGGCGAAAATAGGCAACAAAACCGTGTTTAAAGGGGGCAGGGACATTGTTTATGTTGCAAGAAGCGCTAATGAAGCTGGAATTGATCCAAATGCCGGGTGCGGGCAAAGCAATGGACAATGGTTTTGCAGGTTTAGGTTTTCAATTACATTGAGCCATGAAGCTGCTCAAAGACAGGCAGAAGCAACAAAGGGCTTGGAAGTTGTATATGACTCAACAACAGGAAGAAGCGATTATTTAAGCGAAAAATTGGAGCTATACTTGGACGACAAAAAGGTTGACGAACTCAACATAGGCGCTGACTTAAAAGGCGAAGCTGTAACGCAAATTGCAATCTCTGGCAGCGGAATTGGCGTGAATCAGCAAGATGCAATATATAATTCATTGCAGAATATGAAAAGATTGCAGACAATTTTGATTACTGGCTCTTTGCCTGTAAAATTGAGCATTGTAAAGACAGACGCAATTTCTCCAGTTTTAGGAGAGGGCTTTGTCGATAATGCAATTCTTATGTCATCGCTTGCAATACTTGCAGTTGCAATAGTGATTGGAATAAGGTACAGAAAATTGTTGATTGCCTTGCCTATACTTATAACAATGCTTTCAGAGGTTGTGATTTTATTAGGAGTTGCTGCATTCATTGGCTGGAATATAGACATGGCGGCAATTGCAGGCATTCTTGTCGCTATTGGAACTGGAGTGGATGACCAGATTGTCATAACAGATGAAACTTTAAAAGGAGAAACTGCTGCTGTCTACAACTGGAAGGAAAAAGTTAAAAGGGCTTTCCTGATTATTATGCTGGCTTACCTGACTGTTGTTGTTGCAATGATACCATTGATATTTGCAGGAGCGGGCTTGTTGAAGGGATTTGCAATAACAACTATAATTGGAGTTACGATTGGAGTTTTTGTGACAAGACCTGCATACTCTGCTTTTATTGAGGTAATGTTGAAGTAATTAAATAAAAATATAAATACAAATATCCTTACAAATTCCAAATGGCAACTAAACTATGGGCTGCATTGCTTGTTTTATTCACTACATTATTGACTTCATCAGCACAAATACTCTGGAAGATTGGCTCTGCAGCTTTAAAACCCGATTTGATGTCCGTACTCACAAATTATCCAATCATCGCAGGATTATTTCTTTATGCAATTGGCGGAACATTGTTGATTTTATCTTTTCGAGGCGGAGAAGTTTCTGTTTTGTATCCTATAATTGCAACAAGCTATGTTTGGGTTAGCTTTTTGTCAATCTGGTTTTTGGGAGAGACAATGAATTTTTTTAAATGGCTTGGGGTAATAACAATAATTGCAGGCATTGCCCTAATTGGCTATGGCAGCAAAGATGCAATGCCGGGAGTCATTTAAAATGGCAACACAGATTTGGGCTATTATGCTTGTGATTACAGCGACTTTGACAGGTGCATTTGGGCCTATTTTGCTGAAAAGGGCATCTGCTAAAAAATTGTCCAAAATAAGCTCATTAATGAAGAATTACCATCTTTTTGGCGGAGTTGCTTTGTACACAGCAGGCACCCTGCTTTTTATCCCCGCATTAAAGGGAGGTGACTTGTCCGTACTATACCCTTTTGTTGCCCTGACTTATATTTGGGTGAGCCTGCTTAGCGTCAAATTTTTGGGGGAGAAAATGAATAAGGTGAAATGGATTGGCATAGCACTAATTATACTGGGAGTTACTTTTATAGGAGTTGGAAGCTAAAGAGAAACCGACAAAAATAATGTTTTTGTGGGATTTGGAAATGAAAATTTCCAAAACATTTTTATACAATCTTCCCAATAAAAGCCATATGCCAAAAACAATTATCTTATCGTTAGGCGGCTCATTGATAGCGCCTAAAAATATAGATACCAACTTCTTGAAGCAACTCAAAAAAACTATTGGAAAATTCATTAAAAAGAGTTACAGGTTTGTTATTGTTTGCGGAGGCGGCAGAATAGCAAGGGAACTGCAGCAGGCGCTGAAGAAAACCTCAAAGCCGAAAAATGAGGAGCTTGACTGGCTTGGGATTTTTGCTACAAAGGCAAATGCGCAGATTGTCAGAATGATTTTCAAGGAATATGCAGAGGATTCTATTTTTGATAATCCAAATAAAAAAATAAATTTCAGGAAAAATGTGCTTGTAGCATCAGGCTGGCTGCCGGGATGGAGCACTGACTATTGCGCTGTCTTGCATGCGAAAAAGCTTGGAGTTAAAGATATAATTAACATGAGCAATGTTGATTATGTTTATGACAAGGACCCAAGAAAGCACAAGAATGCCAAGAAGCTGGAAAAATTAAGCTGGAAAGAATATTGCAAAATGATAAGCAATAAGTGGAAAGCAGGAATGAACGTGCCATTTGACCCAGTTGCAGCAAAGGAAGCAAAAAAACTGGGAATGAAAGTAAAAATTATCGGGAAGAATTTAAGGAATTTAGAGAATTTGCTTGAAGGAAAGAGATTTAAGGGAACTGTTATCGGTTGATTTTTAAAAAATCAATAAAAACACATTAAAAATCAATTAAAACATTAATAAAAAATAATTCAATCCCGAGAGCGACTTTGAGATTCCACAAGTGATAAAAGTAAACTGCTTTTGATTGTTTATTGAATATATAGGCGAGGCAAAAATGATTGGCAGGGAGATTTTTGCCGAGCACTAAAGTTTGCGAGCGATAGCGAGCGAATTGAAATTAAAAATACAACAATAAAACTCACCAAACCAAAATGGAAGAAAACTATAACTGGAATTTAATCCTTGTTGTTTCAGTTCCTGTTGCTTTGGTGGAATGGTATCTTTTTTACAGAAACCTAAGCAATGGATGGAGATTGTTTTCATTGATTGTTGGAGTTCTTCTGGCTGGCTTTGTAGTTTATACCCGAAACAAGAAAAAAAGCAATGTATTCACAGCAATTGGAATTGTATTGCTTGGAGCTTTGATTGCAAGGTTAATGAGGAATTCTGGGTTTTAAATAAAGTCGCTTATCTTATGAGTTTTTTCTTCGTGCCAGAGCCACCAGAGCAAAACAATCGCTTCTAGGCCCTCTATAGCTAATGGGAGATTTAATCTTCCAATCAAATTCAAGCCGTATACTCTGTCAGAAAATGGATAGAGTGGCGCAACACCCCCCACCAACAACCAGTCAAGAAAGATGTGGAATGCAACCCCAAATGTGATTATTGCAAAAAGCTTGCTTACTTTTCTGTTAAAATCAAAGTAAATCAAGGATATAAACAAAAATATCAAAACAAAGAAAAATGTATGGGTAAAAATCCTGTGAAACCACGTGACATTAAGGCTCAAAAAGTTATTCAGCAGCCAAAACAAAGGTATGTCAATATCCGGCAACAAACCGGCAATGCCTCCGATAAAGACATAGTGCAAAGGCAATCTTTTCTTATTTTTCAGAAAATGGTCCCTAAACAAGTCCAGTACAATTATTGTAAACAAAACATGTACTACTGCCTGTGGCATTATCTCAACTCTTTTGCAGCCATTCTGAGGATTTTCTTAGCTGTTTTCTTTCCTCTCTTTACAAGCCTCCTCTCAATAGACTTTGCACTTATCTCCAGCACTTCTGCTTGGAGCTTTGCAAGCTTTTCAAGTCTTTTCTTGTTTTTGGCTATCTCACCTAAAACCTTCCTTGCAACCCATTTGCCGTCTTTTGTTGTTATAACCTTTCTTCTTACAAATTCTGCAACAAGCTTGTCTATCCTTTCCTTTGTCAAAGACGCTACTCCTAAGCCGAGCAAAATGCTTTTCTTTATTAAATGCCTCATTTTATTGCCAATGCCTGAATTTTTCTCTTACTATAGACACCAAAAGCGCTAACATGAACAATACAGCAAAAACGAAACTAATGAAGGAAAGGAAAGGAACGCCTAGGATTGCAGGGCCTTTTTCAACCTGAAACAATATCGCCGATGTTATGAGCAATGAAGCTATCAAAAGCCCGTAAGCCACTCTATTGCTGCTTCTGTCGATTTCCAGAGCCAATTTCTTTATGTCTGTATCCTCAATGTCAACTTTCATAGTTCCTTTTTGAATTTTGTCAAGGGCGCGCTCAGCTTTTATTGGGAATTCCTCTGCAAATCTTCTGTACTTGTGCAAATCATGCACCAACCTTTTCCAAATAAGCAAGGGGCTTGCTCTTTTCCTAACAAGCTTTTCTATGAATGGCTTTGAAGTTTCTATGAACTTGAAGTCTGGATTGTACTCAAGAGCAACGCCTTCAAGAGTTACTATTGTTTTGCCAAAAAGCACAAATGGGGCAGGCACTTTTACCTTATGCCTCAAGCCGATTTCAATTATCTCCTCAATAACCTTGCTGATTTTTAATTCTTTGAGCGACGCACTTTGCAGAGGCTGTATTATAAGTCCAATGTCGGATTTAAGTTGCTCGTAATCTATGTCGTCGCTTTCCATTCCCATGCTTACTAAAGTTTCCATGAGCAGCTCTTCATCCTGCTCTGCAATTCCATACAGAAAATCTATACATTTATTCTTTAGGCTGTCATCAAAATAACCGACAATGCCAAAGTCAACAAATGCAATTTTATTGTGCTGCATTATAATTATGTTTCCAGGATGAGGATCTGCATGGAATATTCCATGCACAAAAACCTGAGTCATTATCGCTTCAAAGCCATTTTTTATAACATGATTGAAATCAATTTTCCTTTTTCTGATTTCATTTAGGTTGTGAAGTTCAATGCCCTCAATAAATTCCAAAGTCAGAACCTTTTCGCCTGTTAGCTCATCATAAACTTTTGGGATGTGTACGGTTTTGCTCCCCTTGAAGTTTTGCGCGAATCTTTTTGCATTCCTTGCCTCCAACCTGAAATCGAGCTCTTTTTCCGTCCATTCCTTGAACTCGTTTACAATCCTGGCTGGCTTGAACCTTCTAATTTTTTCAACATACTTTTCAAGTAGGCTTGCAAAGTAAAGCATTATCTCTATATCGGTTTCCATTGCCTGCCTGACATTTGGCCTTTGAACCTTGACAGCAACCTTGTCGCCTGTTTTCAGAATAGCCTTGTGAACCTGACTTATGGAAGCAGAGGCAATCGGCTTTTTTTCAAAGTGAATAAAGAGATGCTCGATGCTCTTGCCAAACCCTTTCTCTATGGTTGACTTTACCTCGCTGAAAGGAAACTCCGGAACTTTGTCCTGCAGCTTTTCAAGCTCTTTTGAGTACTCCTTGGGTATCAAGTCAGGCCTCACGCTCAACAGCTGCCCGAATTTAATGAAAGTAGGCCCTAATCTTTCCAAGGTTTTTCTAAGCCGCACTTCGGGCTTTTTTTCTTCGTCTTTTCTAAGCTTGGACTTCAATCTTTTTGTTACAGGAACATGTTGCTTAAGCTTTATCCTATCAAGCAAAAAGCCAAAGCCTTCTTCGAATAGCACAAGAAGTATCTCATTAAGCCGCTTTATATCACGCACCTCTTTTCCAAAAGACATACCTCTTTTATATATTACGCTATTTAAATAGTTTATGAAAAATCTAATGAATATAATTTAGAATCATCTAATTTTAGTAACATTGCAAAATTACAAATCTATCCTGACGATTTTTAATTTCTCTTCCCATGAGGTCGTCGCATTGCCCTAAAACATTTTTTATATATGCTGGATGACTATCTATATAAGTAGAGCGCCCATACCATTGATAATAAATTAAATATTTTAGTTTTCTTTGTTTTATCAAATTTTGTAGGTCATTAATCATTACATCGAGATCTAGTAGCCCAAGTTTAAAATGTTCTTCTCTAAGTTCTACGTAATTTCCAGCAATTTTTCTATCCGATAAAAGTGCAATGACGGGGATAAATAAATCACCAGCACCATAAATTAATTCTTCTTCACTTGTAGAATTTTTAATGTGAGATGCGATTATATTGAGCGTGTCCCATTCTTCTATAGGCTTCGTTGGAGAAGTATATTTATTGTATGTAGAACTTAAAGATGGCATCAAAAATAATTTTGTTAAAAGAAGCAAAACCAATATCAACATTATACTAGAGCCAAATTTGAATTTCTTAAAAAATCCCGTCAGAGATGCAGATCCAACAATCGCTAAAATCGGGTAAGTCATAAAAAAATAGTAAAAAATCAATTTTTTAAGTGAAAAAAGGAAAAGAACCAAAAATAAAGTTACAAGTAAAAAAGGGATAAGCTCCTTCCTTTTTTTAGTGAATAAAAAGAAAATAGGCAAAAGAAAAAGAAGTTTATTTGAATTATAGTTATACAAGAAAGAGTCAATTTTTGTTCCATAATCGGATGCTGTTTTATCATATGGCGATTTTAAAAAATGGGTAATATAAACTTGTTTTATGTATGTATTATTTGAGATTATAGTAAATAATATAATTACAGAGATAAAAATTATTAAAAATCCTAATACGGTTTTATACGCCCTTTTATACTTAAATTTTAAGTTTTTTCCTTCAAATTCAAATGAGGTATACAATAATAATGCGGCAAATATCGGGAACGAATAAGTTTGAATAAGGACAGCCAGACCAAATATAAATCCGCCAAGAAGATATTTTTTCTTCAATAAAAAATACATCCCAACAACACTAAATGATAACGCCTCCATAATCCCAACAGATATTGTACTCCACCAGGATATATCGCCTGAAGAGAGAAAGATAATAGTACCAATCAGCGCTTCGAAATTGCCAAAAAATTCTTTTAATAATTTAAATATAAAAAATACCCCTATAACAACAGTAAATAATGGAAGCAGCTTTAAAGTCGCAACTTGAAAGCCAAATAACTTGCCTATTAAGAACAAAAGGTATAATCTCAGCGGAGGATGAACAAAGATGAAATCTTTGTAAGGAACTGCGCCTTCGGCCATTAGCTTAGCTTCATAATAATAGCTATATTCATCAGTAATCTCAAAAGTATGCAGCCGTGTTGTGGTTTGAACTAAAAAAAATAAAGAAAGGATAATAATAAATATAACCCAAGTTATTTTATTATTTATTTCTTCATTAAATAACTTAATAATGTTCATTTGGATTAATTGGCGTATATGAGGTATATAAAATTAATGGCATTGGGGGGAACTTAAGTTAATTCTGCAACATTTTTATATTACCATTAAAAACATCCCTAATCATGCCCAAGAAATCCCCCGTATTCATGGTTTTTATAGCATCTTCATTGTTTGGATTCACTGCGATACTGACGAAATTATTAATTGCTACAATCACCCCTGTAGGAGTTCTTGCTTTCAGATTCATGTTTTTGATACTAACTTTTCCTATAATTTTGCAGTTGCTTGGCAAAACAAGCTTTAAAGAATTGATATCTGTCAATAAGGAAGAATTTAAGCACTTTTTCGTACTTTCATTTCTGCTAGTTGCAGATATGGTATTGTTTTTCCAGGCATTGTATTATATAGATGTGAACAAGGCAATACTATTGTTTTTGACGTACCCAATCATGTCCTTGCTTCTTGCGCATTTGTTCCTTAAAGAAAGAATAACATTTACGGATATTACTGCAACTCTGCTGAGCTTGTTGGGCGTTGCTGTAATGTTCTTGAACAAAATCAATATAAAATCAGATGCTTTTTTGGGCGAAGCTATGGTTCTATTGTCAGCATTGTTGTGGGCTGGCTACATAGTGATGAACAGGTACTCTGTAACAACCAGCCATTACAAAAAAACATACTGGATTTTTCTTCTTAACTCTGCAATGCTGCTCCCTCTATTTTTCGCTTATGGAAAGCCGGCAACATTCTTTAACGTGACATTGTATCACTTGGCGCTTCTTTTAATCATATCCATTTTTTCAACCTTGATACCATACACATTATTAAGCTATACTGCGCCATACGTCAAATCCTCAACATCGAGCATAGTACTGCTTTTGGGACCGATAATTGGAGTTTTTCTTTCTTTTATCGTGCTTAAAGAAACACCCCAGATTAAAATTATTTTTGGAGGCTTATTGATTTTGATTTCGGCTTTTATCTCAACTTACTCAATAGAAAGATTGTTTCTGGTTTCAAAGAATTTTGCAAAAAGAATAAAGACAATACTTTTTGGATATTAATTTAATTCCTTATTCGCCCATTCATCATAATCCTTGTTCGCATTTGCATTAATTTTTAAGATGCATGGAATCTGGTAAGAATGCAGTTTTCTGGCTTCATTTTCCAATTTCTTGAAATTTTTTTCATTTGTTTTGGCTATTATGACATGCTCGTTATCGTTGACAATTTTTCCTTCCCACCAGTACATACTTTTTATTGGAAATATGTTTGCGCACGCTATTAATCTTTTCTTTAGCAAACGGATTGAGATTTTTTCCGCTTCCTTTTTGTCTTTGCAAGTTATGTAAGCGAGTGCCATGAGTAAATGATTTTCTTTGTTGTTTATTAAGTTTATTGTCTATTTTCCCGCTACTGGAAAAAATCCATAGATTTTTGAAGTGATCGGAAATCTTTGATTTCCGACATCTTTAAAAAACAATGACTATCTCTATTTGATATGTACATTTTTTCAAATGTAATAGGAGTATTTGTATTTGATGATAAGTTTGATGTAGTTGATGAAACATTATTTAAAGAGATAGGCGGTTACAAAAGCAGGGAAAACCTCATTGAAAAAATTAGAGACAAACACAAAAATCTAAAAGAATTGGATGAAAAGGCATTGAAAAGTATATTGCTACACTTTAAGAATAGAAAATATTTTAATAATTTTTACAGTCAAAATATTCAATTGACAAAAATCGACGTCAAAAACTCCGTAACCAATGATATTTTGATTATACACTCCATTAAACTTGTTGACGAATTGGACAAAGCAATCAATCTCCTTATTAAAAAATTAAGAGAGTGGTACGAGCTTCATAATCCGGAGTTTTCTGTTGCAGTGCAAAATCATGAGAAATTTGTCGAAGAAATTCTTGAGAAAGAGAAAAGCGAGTTGCTGAATCAATTAAAAATAAACCCAAATGATTCAATGGGCGCTGATTTGGGACAGGAGGATACAGAGCCAATTAAAAGCTTGGCGCATCAGATATATGATTTGTACCAGTTAAAGAAAGAGCAATTGAACTATATCTCAACCCTAATGGACGAAATTTGTCAGAACATAAAGGCAGTTTGCGGAGTTGCAGTTGCAGCAAAACTGATAGAGCGTGCTGGCAGCTTGAAAAGATTAAGCGAGATGCCCGCCTCGACGATTCAAATTCTAGGGGCAGAAACTGCTTTGTTCAGGCATTTGAAAACAGGAGCAAAGCCGCCAAGGCATGGTGTTATTGTCCACCACCCTTTGATTGCGCAGGCGCCAAACAAAATGCACGGCAAGATTGCAAGGACGTTGGCTGACAAAATATCTATTGCTGTAAAAGTTGACTACTTTCAGGGCAAATTTATTGGAGATAAATTAAGGAAGGAATTGGAGAAAAAGTTTGAAAAATGATTCAAACAACAAAATTTTTTCAAAATTTTGGGGTTGTATTTTATGAATAAAATCCAACAGTCAAAAATATTCGAGGTTTATGAAGCTATTGAAGGAAAGAGAAAGCAGCTTTACACAGTCAATTTAACCGCTGGAAACAATGTTTATGGCGAAAAACTTATACAAGAAAACAATGTCGAATACAGGGAATGGGATGCTTTCAAGAGCAAGCTTGCAGCGGCTATTCTGAAAGAAAGCCCAAATATCGGATTAAGGAGAGGCGATGTTGTTTTGTATCTCGGCTCGGCGTCTGGAACAACTGCAAGCCACGTTTCCGATATTGTCGGCAATGACGGCTTTATTTTTGCAGTTGATGTTGCGCCAAGGGTAATGCGCGATTTGATATTTTTGTGCTATAAAAGAAAAAACATTGCTCCAATTTTGGCTGATGCCAACAAAGTTGATAATTTAAAAGAAAGAATATCTGCTGTCGATTTCGTTTATCAGGATGTTGCACAGAAAAATCAAGTTGATATTTTTATGAAGAATGTTGATTTATTTTTGAAAAATGATGGATATGCTTTGCTGGCAGTCAAGGCAAGAAGCATTGATGTTACAAGGCAGCCAAAGCAGATATTCAGGGAAGTTAAGGAAAAACTGGAGAAAAATTTAACAATTATTGATTACAGGGAGCTTGAGCCGTTTCAGAAGGATCATTGCATGTTTATTTGTAAGAAAAAGTGATTAATGAAATGAGTGATTATCATCTGGAAACTTCCCTTTTCCGACTTCCTCAGCATACTTCTTAAATGCATTTTTCATTTCGTTACCAATTTCAGCATACCTTTTTACAAACTTCGGCTTGAAAGCATCAAACAAACCCAGTATGTCATGAGTGACTAAAACTTGTCCATCGCAATGAATTCCTGCGCCGATGCCTATTGTAGGGATTGAGATAGATTTTGTTATTACTTTTGCTAGATTCAATGGAATACACTCAAGTACCATGGAAAAACAACCTGCTTTGTCGCATGCCCTTGCCAATTCAATCAATCTTTTTGCATCCTCCTCGTTTTTGCCTTGAACTTTAAAGCTTGTTATTGTCTGCGGAGTCAAGCCAATATGCCCCATGACTTCAATACCTTTTTTCACAAGAAATTCTGCAATCTCTGGTTTGTTTTCAATCTTCACAGCATGTGCACCTGCTTTCAGTAACTGCTTTGCATTTTCCAGTGCTTCTTTTTCATTTTCATAAGTGCCAATTGGCATGTCACCAACAATCAATGCTTTCTTTGCGCCTCTTGCAACTGCTTCAGTTGCACTTATCATATCCTGCATTGTAACCTTTGTTGTGCTTTCATAACCCAGAACAACCATGCCAAGAGAGTCGCCAACAAGAATTATGTCAACTATGTCATCCATTAACCTTGCAGTCGGAAAATCATAGGCAGTAAGCATAACTATTTTCTGCTTGCCTTTCATTGATTTGATTTGTTGTGTTGTAGTCATACAAAGTACAAAATCGGAGCTATTTTTAAACTTTTATTTTATCCTCTCTTTCAATGCAGCAAAAATAATCGGCAGTGCAATGTTTGAATCGCAGATTAAGTCAACAAATCTTGCATCTGGATTCATTTTGCCCCATGAAATGCCTTCTTTTAGCTCCGCTCCTGAAGAGCCGCCTGGCTCTGCCCTGTCCATTGTAACTTGGACTCCATAGTCTGCCTTCTTCGAGAACTGCATTGCCTGCTGTATGTAGTTTTTAGGAACCCCGCCGCCAAAATAGATAACCCCTGTCCTTTTTGCAGTCCATGCGATGTCTATTATCTCTTTCATGTCTTCAAATGCATTTGTTTTAATAGCTCTGCCTTTGGCAATCTGCCCCCAGAACATCAAGCCGATTCCTGAATCAGACAAAGCGGGGCAAAATATGGGTATTTTGCTTTCAAAGCAGGATTTCAGTATGGATTTGCTTGGAGTTAATCTTCCAATCTCCCACAATAAGCCATTAATTGACTTTTTGTCTTTGAAATTATTGAAATTTTTTGCAATGAAACCTTCCATCCCTTCATAGATTTTGTTCGGCATATATGATTCATAAACCCTGTCAAGCCCTTTTCTGTGGAGTTCCGCATCATTTGCATCTGCGCTGCCTTGATAATGCCTGTAGCCAAGCGCCTCTCCCAAGTCATGAGTTAAGGTTGCGCCTGTTGTCACAACTACATCAACCCATTTGTTTTCTATTAAATCAATTATTATTTTCCTCATACCTCCTGGTACAAGAGAACCTGCCAAGCCAAGAAAAACCTTGCATTGCTTGTCCTTAATCATCGCCTCGCAGATATTGACTGCCTTGCCCAATCTTCCTGCCCCCAAAACCCCTGCAGAGCCCATTTGTTTGACTAATCCATTCACCGACATTTGTTTTTTGATTTTTATTTGGTTGACTGGCTTCATTTTTTGTTTGGGATTTTATTGTTTTATTGTATAAATTGGCGAGGCGGAGCGCGTGGCAGGACAGCGTGTGGCATGCGAGTGAGCTCGACCTGAACGCGAGCGTGCGAGCGTTCTCGCACGCAACAGCGAACTCGCTCACAAGTCACTCGAGCACTAAACTTTGCCGAAGGCGGATTGAATTTTTATTAATAATATTTGTTTAAGTTATCCTACAGTTGATATGTTTGTGCTTCTTGCTTTTGACAATAGAGCATCTCAATAAAAATATTAAAAATAAAATCAACAAAAAAATAATCTAAAAATAAAACTACCAGAATTATCAAAACTTTATGCTCCTTTGCTCCTTACAGTATCCATAACCCCCCAGTAAACACAATAGTTATTTAAATGTTATTAAAAAGTAAATTAATATGAATCTCTTTGTTGATGTGCATACTCATCTTGACCACCCTTCGATAATTGACAAAATAGGGGATATAATTCACAGGGCTAAAAATGCCGGCTTGAAGCATATAGTTGCCAATGGCATAAACCCAGAAACAAACAGAATATGCCTTGAACTTTCCAAAAAATATGACATTATAAAGTGCGCTATGGGGCTTTATCCAAGGGACGCCTTGCAGAAAGAGATGGAAAGCGGTGAGTTTCCAGCAAAATTCGCCGATTTTGATGTTGGCGAAGAAATTGATTTTATCAGAAAAAATAAAAACAACATAGTCGCAGTCAGTGAAGTTGGACTTGATTTTGTAGATGGAGAAAGCAGACAGCAGATTGAGGATTTTGAGAGAATGATAAACCTCGCTGAAGGACTGAAAAAGCCGATTGTTGTTCATTCAAGGAAGGCAGAGCAGAAATGCATTGAAATGCTGGAGTCTTCAAAAAACAAAAAAATAATTATGCATTGCTTTTCCGGAAGAAAACACTTGGTTAATAGAGCTGCTGACAATGGATGGTTTTTAACAATTCCGACAATTGTTGTAAGAAGCCAGCAGTTTCAGGACATTTCAAGGAATGTGCCTTTATCGCAATTATTTTGCGAGACAGACAGCCCATATTTAAGCCCTTACAAAGGACAATGGAATGAACCGGCTTTTGTTATTGAAAGCTATAAAAAAATTGCAGAGCTCAAAGGCATGGATATTAATGAGGTAAGCAATAATATTTATATGAACTGGCAGAAAGTGTTTGAATAAAATGAAAAGAGGCATCTTTTTTATAGTTGTGTTTGTTTTAGCCATTCCAGTAGCTATTGCAGAATCCCAAATATTCTCGGGCAAAGTTTTGACTGATACTGATAAGATTATTGAAGGCGGGATTTTCAGATTCAATTATGACATAAACAACGATAAAGTTTTTGTGCAAACTCCCTCAACAGGGCTTATCGTTGATAACGGCGCCTGCAAGTCAAACAACATCTTCAAAATATGCATCAACAAGGCAAATTTTTCTTATAGGAACTCAACGACCTGGGTTTATTACTACGATGTCGACGCAACCATCTACAAGCTTACAGGAAGCCTGTCGCCAACAAGCAAAGCAGGCTCAACCACATTGTTGCAGAATGAGCAAACGGAGTTCAGCATCATAATAACAAACCCCACTGATTTTGAAATCACGGGCATTGATTATAGGCAGGATTTGTCGCCGTTTATTATTGCGCAAGTTAAGGGCTGCTCACTGGATGGTACGCAGATTAGCTGGCAAGGCAGCCTCAAGAGCAAGTTTGATAAGACATGCACTGCAATAATAATTGCTGAAAAAGACGGCACTTTCTCATTGTCTGGAAATTTAACATATTTCAATGGCTATGAAACAGAAAAAAAGACAACAGACACTCTGACAGTAAAAGTTTTGCCGGACCAGCTCAAAATAGGCAGGATTGTCGACAATTACACTGAAGCAAAAAAGCCGTTCTATATGAATATGTCTTTGCAGAATATCAATAAAGAGGAAAAAATGGGGTCATCTATAACCATCGAGTTGCCAAACAACATGGTGCTTCTTGAGAATATTGAGGGATTCGACAAGGAATTTAACACTTTAAAGCACAACATCATATTGGAACCAGATTCATATTTTAATTACACAATGTATCTGGAAGCAAGCTCAGAAAGCAAGGCACCCATAAAGCAGAAGTTTGTTTATTCACTGAAAGGAATACAGGATGTGACAGAAAATGAGACTTTTGTCAATGCCACGGAGCCAAAACCCGTTATAAATTTCAGCACATATAATCCTGAAATAACTCCAGGCGAAAAATTTGTGGTAATTGCAAAAATCCAGAACCCCAGCAGGTTTAATGAGATTACTGATATACAGGCAAAATTAACCGCGCCTTACAGCAATGAAGTTGTTGAAAGACTAAACAAGCTCAAGCCAAATGAGACATATGCAATAATAAGCAACACTTTAGCTCTTCCAAGCGATGCTTTGTTTGATAAGACAATTAAGCTGGAGTTGTGCATTGAATACAAGTTTTTCGGCGTTTTGAAGTCAATCAACAAAACTTTGGAAATAAAAATAAAGTCAACAAGCGAAGCTATAAAACCAATAGACGAAACTAAAGCCAATACAACAGCTAAGAATGAGCCATTAGAACTCAACAAGACAGAGCAGACAATTGCAACCCAGGCTCCAGACAACAAAACAAGCGAAGAGCCACAAGCGCAGCAATTGGAATCCCAAGCTAAAAGGCCTGACTTGGTTAATATTGACTTTTTAAATAAATCAAACATCCGCATTATTGTTGCAGTTTTAGCAATAATTTTGCTGGTACCCGCTATAATTGTCGCGATAAGAAAAAGAAAAAAAGAAAGTGCCATGGAGCAATTAAAGGAAGAACTTAAGCCGCCGCCTAAGCAATAAAACAAAAACCAAAAACTTTTTAAGCACTATACCCAATGTTACTACTATGAAAATAAGCATTGACACAAAAGAAGATTCTCACGATGAGATAAAGAAAGTCATTAAGATGCTCCAAAATTTAGTTGGAGATGCGCAAGAAGTTTTCATAAATCAACCAGTTTCCGAGCAAAGCACAGAAACAACAGGCAGCCCGTTTGCAAATATTTTTGGAGATACTTCAAGTTCAGAAGCACAGTCAACAACCACAGAAACACAAGAAACAACGCAGGAAACACAAGCAGAAACCGATGCTTCAGAATCAACACCCCAATCAACAGAAGATTTGTTTGCAGAGTTATTCAGCGAAGAAGAGCTGAAGAAAATGGATGAAGTGCCTGCAAAAGAAGAGGGTGAAGAAGAGATAAAGCCAAAAGATAAAAATTTTAAGATTGAGTTTTATTAAATCTCAATAATCTTCCCTTTCTTCCCAACATTAATGACCTTTGTCTTGCCAATCTTCTCCTCTATGCCTTCTGCTTCATGGACATGGCTGCAAAGCAGAATGTCTGGCTTGAAAGTGTCGATTGCTTTCTTCACGCCTTCGCTTCCAGGGAACACGTCACTGAATTTCTCCATCAAAGAGCCGGATGGGTGCACATGAGTAACCATTATTTTTTTATTAGTGCCCTTAATCCTGTCATAGCCCTTCTTAATCAACTCAAAAATTTCATCTTCGCCAAGCTGGAACAAGCCGATGTTAGCTCCGCCGCAGCCGAACAATCCAACCCCCTTGTATTTTATTGAATAACCATGCAAGTTAGTTGCGCCGTAAAGTTCAGCGAGAAAGTCAGCAGTTGCAACTGTCTCATGATTGCCTGGAATTAAAACAACTTTCTTGTTTTTCTTGACAAAAGGGCCTATAATGCCTTCTGTTGAGGACTCTGCATAAGTCAAATCGCCGCACAAAACAACCAAGTCAATGTTTTCCTTCTCTGCCTGCTCGGCAAGCCTTTTTGCTTGGTTTACATCTCCATGGATGTCGCCTGCTGCAAGTATCCTTAGCTTTGATTTGTCTTTTTCCATACACTATCTATAAAATCCATCAATTTAAAAAATTATCTATAAAATAAATAAAAACAATAAAAAATTAATAATTCAATCACGGGGCTTCCCTGCAACGGCAAAGTCCGTTGACACCTTGTGGGTTTCGCTTCGCTCAAGCCCACGATAGGGAACCACAGCCACTTCTTACTGCACTTGATTGTTGGCGATAAAGTGCTACAGTTGTATGAGGGGCACCCATTATTGTTAGGAAAGCGCATGGGACCTGCCTGCGAGGAAAGCTGTTGCTTGTGAGCGTGCTCACAAGCTCGCACGCATGTCGCAGGCTCGCTTTCCATGTCTCGGATTGTTTTTTAAAAAATTTATTCTAGTTTTATCCAAAATTATATAAATATCACTTTAATTTTAAATTAAATGGCAACTTTAGAGATTGTTGGCTACATTGCAGGTTTCTTGATAGCAATAGCTTTGTCTCCTCAACTAATCAAAACTTTTCGTACGAAATCGACAAAAGATATTTCTGTAGTATGGACATTGATTTATATAAGCGGCTTGTCACTTTTGATTTTATATACTGCAGTTAACAGGATTGTGCCATTACTTGTATTTGCAATAATAGAATTCTTCATGGCTTTTTCTTTGTTTGTGATGAAATTAAAATATAAATAATCATCTTTCAATTACTTTGACTTCATCAGTCAAGTCGACTATCTTGCTCGGCTTGCCTTCCTTTTTGCCTTCGTAAAGGACAAAGTCAATCCCTGTCTTTATTGACCCATCTAAATCCTCCAAAGAAGTCATATAATCCTCATTTGCCTTATTGACTGATGTTGTCACAACAGGGACATCTGCTTCTGCAACAATCTTCCTTATCCAATGATTTGGTATTCTTATTCCCAATGTGTTTAAGCTGGGATTCACTTCTTTTGCAATGCAATGAGTATTTTTTAATTTAAAAATCAAAGTGTAAGGGCCTGGAAGCTTTTCAAGCCATTCATGCGCTTCTTTCGTTACTACACAATTTTTGTTAATCCATTCCAGTGAAGGGGCAATGACAGAAAATGGGTTTGTAGCTCGCCCTTTTAGTTGTCTGACTTTTTTTACTGCACTTGATAATTCTGCATTGCATCCAATGCCGTAAATTGTGTCAGTCGGATAAATGAAAACAGAGCCGTTTATTATAGAGTCCATTAGTGTTTGTTTTTCAAGGTTAAGTTCTTCGAAATTAAAGATTCGCATGAATTTTGGGAAAGGAAAATAGTATAAAAAGTTTTTGTATGTGAATAAAAATAAAAATTTATCCCAAATAACCAACCATAAAACCCTCTTCTAGTCCGCTTATCTCGTCATCTTCAACGTACTCTTCAAGGTACTCAACCTTGTAAAAATCTTCTTCATCTTCAAATTCTTTCATATTAACCACCTCCTTATTTCAACTTTATTCCACTGAATTGAGCATCAAAGCTTCTTAGCTGCTTGTTTGTCCTTATTGTCAGTTCCTTGATTTGCTGCAAAAACAAATCTTCTATGAATTCATTGCTTAGTTCCATTTTTATGCACCTCTTGTTTTTCTTTTACCATTTGTCAATTCCCATCTTTTGCATAAATTCCTTCACTACTATCGGTTCTGGTATTTTTACATCTCTTGATATTGGATTGTAACATTCAAAGCACACTTCAAACCATGGCTTTATTCTTGTTCCACAAATTGTGCATCTTATTTTAATCACCTGAATTTTAAAAGCAGGAAAGGCTAGGGGTGAAAAGCGGGATTGAAACACCTTTTCCTGCCATTAGGAATTGAGAATTTCCCCCTTTAAATATTTCAGGCAAGGATGTCCAGTGTCCAGTGGTTATTTGCTATATTGAAAATAAAAGAATAACATTTAATTTATGATATTCTTATACTTTTTAATTCAAAAATCTGGCTTCCCTGCTGATTGCTATTGCTGATAAGGGAACCACAGCTAATTTTGTTTGCACTTGATAGCTGGGATGAATAGTGCCTGAATCCCAAGCGGTTCACTTTCTTCACTTCTGACAACACAAAGTCGCTCTCGTTTTTTGAAGTATTATTTATAATAAATTATAGATACACAAAAATTATATAAAAATCAAAAACTGACTCTTTTTATGAAATGCATCCATCTTATTGTTTCAGGCAGAGTGCAGGGAGTTTTCTTCAGGGACAACACAAGAAGAAAGGCAAAGGAGCTTGGATTAAACGGCTATGCTAAAAATCTTCCTGATGGGACTGTTGAGGTTGTTGCAGAAGGAAGGGAATACAAATTAAACGAGTTGGTTGATTTTATTAAAAAAGGCCCTGGTGTTGCAAAGGTCGAAGGTATTAAAGTTAAACACAAGGAACCAGAAAACTTTAAATCGTTTGAGATAATTCATTAAAAAATGAAAAGTGTTTATGTTTTATTGACAATGTCGCTGGTTTTGTTAGTTTCATGCGCACAACAAGAACATATTGCACCACAAGCTGCTCCAACTCAAGTAAAGAATGTCGATGTTCTGAAGAATGGAAACACTTCCAATATAGTCACTGAGAATGTAACTTATTTTGGCAATTCTGTTGGTTTTCTTGCAAAGCCAAAGAAAGAAGGGATCTATCCTGCAGTTGTAATGATACACGAATGGTGGGGCTTGAATGACAATATAAAAGAGATGGCAAGAAGCATGGCAGCAGAGGGCTATGTTGTTTTGGCAGTTGACTTATTTAATGGAAAGGTTGCAAAAGATGCGAACGAGGCAAGAGAACTCACGACTAATATAAGGAACAATCCAAGTCAAGCAATTGAAAACATGAAAGCAGCAGTTGAATTTTTGAAAAATCAGAATAATGTCGACAAGGATAAAATAGCGTCAATGGGCTGGTGCTTTGGAGGAGGAATGTCATTGCAGCTTGCGCTTAATGAAAAGCTTGCAGCAACAATTATCTACTATGGCAGCTTGGAGACCGACAAAGCAAAGCTCTCTGTCATAAAATGGCCTGTGCTTGGGATTTTTGGAGAGAAAGACACTTCAATTACTGTCGATTCAGTCAAGAAGTTTGAAGCTGCTCTTAACGAGCTTGGAATCGAGAATGAAATTTATATCTATCCTGATGTAGGACATGCTTTTGCAAATCCAAGCGGAGCAAACTATGCGCCTGAGCAAACAAAAGATGCTTGGGAGAAGACATTGAGGTTTTTGGAGGGGAATTTGAAAGGTTAAATTTTTATAATTTAATGTAAATAGTCACTTAATGCTAGAAAAAATTCGAACATGGTACTTAAAAAGAAAAATTAAGAAACCTATAAAGTTTTCTTCACAAAATGAAGTTAGAAAATATCATGACGAGTTAAAGATATTTGTTGACGAGATTTTTAGTTACGATATTGATGGTATATTCATATCAGATGAATCGTCAATATATGACTTCATCGATTTAGAAGGACGAGATTTCCCAAAAATAATTCAAAAAATCAAAGATAAATTTAATGTCGATATCACTAAAGTTAAAAATAAATCTTTTGTTGAAATAGTCAAATATATGATGAATAAAAATCCACAAGTATTTAAAAAATAATCAAAACTCCGTCAATTTCTTCTCAGAAACATCCTTAATGATCGTTGTGTTGCCCTCGTTGCCGCCTGCAATTTTCTCAACTACAATGAACCTGTTTTTCTGTAATTTGTCTATCTTCCTCTGGAATGACTTGTAGACAAGCTTGCCTCCGCTTTGCTGGTAAATCTTGAAGAAATCCCCAATTCTTTTGCCTGAGTTTTGCCTGACTAAATCCAGAATTAATTTTTCGTCCGCTGCCAACTCTTCGGGGCTTTTGATGCTGAAATCCTTTATCTTGTCCAATGCATGCTGGGCATGCTCTAAAGTTATCTTTCGTGACGATTTGTCTTCTGCAATCAATCCAGCTTGTTTCATTAAATACAAGCCTGTCCTTATGTCCTGCATCTCAAATGTTTTCTTTGCAATTAACTCAAATGCATCATTGCCCAATACGTTTGGAACAAAAGCCCATTCTACTCTTTGCTTCAAGATGCCTTTTGTTTCTTCATAGTTATATGGCTTGAACTCAATTATTTCTGGCATCAATCTTGACTTAATCCTATCTTCCAACTCAAAAATCCAATCTTTGTAGTTATTTATAAGAATTATAGTTTTCCTGTAAATCTCTTCCAGAATCATGTACAAGAAATCGAAATCTTCAAGCTTATCAGCTTCGTCAAAAACAAATACAACTGATTTCTTGTTTAAGTTTTGCTTAATCCATCTGAAAAGCTCTTCGGTCTTCTTGTTCTGCACGAACTTGAAGTCCATCATATCACAAATCTCAATTACTATCTTGTAGGTTGTGTTGTGTTTCCAGCAGTTTATGTAGACTGGGATTATTTCATCGGTTTCCTCCTGCAATTCCTCAAGGATTTTTGTCAATGCAACTGTCTTTCCAACGCCCGGCTGCCCATATATGAAGACATTTTTGCCTGATTTTTCATTGAACAACGGCTTTATGCAGCCAGCAATTGTTCTTTGCTCCCTTTCCCTGTACGGAATAAGCTTAGGCACAAAAGAGAAATCTAATGCAACATCGTTCTTGAACAAAGTTTCGCCGCTTCCCAAAATGTCATTGAATAAACCACCCATTTTGGAGTGAATCACTTTATGATGGTTTATATATTTTTCTAAATAAATTTTTTGACAGAATCAACAAAACAACTTTTTATAAAACATTTAAAAACAATGACTTAAAACAAAATATTCAATCAAGTTGGCTTCCCTGTCGATGCAATAGTGGTAAGGGAGCCACAGCCACTTCTTACTGCACTTGATTGCCGGGATAAAAAGTGCCTTTATCACAAGCGGTTTACTTTCTTCGCCTTGACAGCTCAAAGTCGCTCTCGGGATTGAAATTTATTATAATGTTGTTTTTGTTAAATCCTTGCGCCGCATCTGCTGCAAAATCTATGATGGGGGCTTAAAGCCGAGCCGCATTGATGGCAGTACTTAACTTGTCTGTGCGCTTGAGGCATCTTACCATGTTTTTTATGGGCATCAACTTCATTGTTTTTCTTTTTCATTAGCCCAGTAATTAGCTTAATAACCCCAATAAAAACAAAAATCAATCCGATATAGAAGAAAAACATCAGCTTTTCATAGTTAAGCTTCCATGAAAGAAACGAAACAAGCAAGCCAACTAAAAGATAAACCGATCCATGTATTTTTGCCATTTTGATTTAAGATTTTAGACTGGACAACAAATAAAATTTTTATTCCCTTTTCCCAATCACTTTCTTCCCCATATACTTCTGCAATACAGTTGGTATTTTTATTATCCCATCCTTTTGCTGGTAATTCTCTAATATTGCTCTTATAGCCCTTGATGTTGCGATTGCCGTGCTGTTCAATGTGTGCACAAATTCTTTTTCCTCGCCTTTCCTGTATTTAATGTTCAATCTAACTGCTTGATATGAAGTGCAGTTTGAGCAACTAACAACTTCTCTATAGAGATTTTCACGAGGATACCATGCTTCAATATCGTATTTTTTTGCTGCAACAATTCCAATATCGCCTGTGCAAATATTCACAATCCTATAAGGCAGTTTCAGTTTCTGGAATAGTTCCTCTGCATTTTGCAGCAATTCTTCATGAAACTTCCATGAATCTTCTGGCTTGCAAAATACAAACTGCTCAACTTTATTGAAATGATGCACCCTGAAAATGCCTCTTGTGTCAATGCTGTGGCTGCCAAGCTCTTTCCTGAAGCAAGGAGAGTAGCCAACAAACTTCATCGGCAATTTATTTTCATCTAGTGTTTCATTCATCAGCATTGCTCCAATCGGATGCTCTGATGTTGCAATCAACAACAAATCTTCATTATCTATCTTGTACATCATTGTCTCAAAATCTTTCAAATCTGTAACTCCCTCGTATGGCTTTCTCCTTAACATTAAAGGAGGCTCAACAAGAACATAGTCCTTTTTTGTCAGAGAATCAACAGCAAAATTTACCAAAGCCAATTCAAGCCGTGCAATGTCGCCCATCAAGTAATAGAAGCCGTGCCCGCTTACTTCTGCTGCTTTTTCAAAATCCGCCAATCCAAGCTCTTGAAGAAGTTCGCCATGCGGCTTTAATTCAAAACTAAATTTTGGCTTTTCTCCCCATTCTTTAACCACAGCATTATCGTTTGAGTCTTTACCTACTGGAACAGACTCATGTAGTATATTTGGAATCCTCATCGAATAATATTCAATCTTGTTTTTTAATTCTTCAAGAAGTTCATCACTTTTTTTTATCTTGTCTGGAAGTTCTTTTGCTTCCTGTATTTTTTCTTTTATATCCTCTCCTTGTTTTTTCAATTTGTTAATTTCCTCTGTTATTTCATTCCTTCTCTGCCTCAATCTCTGGTTTTCCTGCAATAATTGCCTGTATTCAGCATCTTTCTTTATTAAGTCCTCCAGCCATTCAAGCTTTTCCTTTTCATTTCTCTTTTCCAAATCCTTCCTTACAATTTCAGGATGCTCGCGAATGAATTTTATATCTAACATAAACAAAGAATTCCTTGGAATGTATAAAAAGGTTGCGGAAAGGAAAGGTATATAAGGAAGCAATTTCAAAAGATTATTATAAGTTTGAATAAAGGGGGTTTAATTGGTTAATGATGTAACTCTTGCATTGTATCTTTTATGTCATCATGGCAATTGGGATGACTTCGTCAGAGATTCTAGATTTACTCAGCGTGTCGCTTTTGAGAAAGGGATACCAATCACTTTATTTTTTTCTGGAATAGAGTTAGATGCAATAGTAAAACATAGAGATGCAATTTGGAGTGAATTATGGTTCGATTTAGTAGGAGCAATACAAAGTGATCACTTTATCAATCCAAGAACTGGAAGATATGATCCTCACAAACCGGAGCTTGGAATAATGACATTCAATCATGTCCCTTTGGTACAGCCATGGCTTGAAGACCAAAGAGAATACTTGGAAGGCATTCTTCCCGAGCAAATACCAAGAAGTATAGCTAAGGCAGAACACGAGTTTTGGAAAACTCCGGTTACTTTTCACCCACCTGACGGAGTTTATGCACCAGCTGCAGCCTATAAGTTAAAGCAACATGGCTTAGATACTGTTATTGTTAGTGGTGAATTTCTTGGTGACGATAGGCATGCTAAAGGAATTTTGTATTGGGCATCTGGATTAAGGCACCTTATGAGAACAAATGATATTCAACCGCAAGACCCGCAATTTTGTGACGCAAGGCATTTTGTTGATGCAGTAGAAGCTTATGGTCATGAGCATGATATTGGGCAGGTTGTTGTAGGATGTGATATTGACGAATTTAATGGAATGAGAGGAATGGGTTTGCATGATGGAATAGCAAGGCTTTGTTGTATAGGAGATGAAGTTTACAGGAGATATGGAAGAGTTAAGATGATAAACTGCAATGCAGCATCATACTGGAACTTGCACCAGACTGATATTGAAAATATATGGCCATGGAATCATGTCCATGCAATGCAAAATGGCACAGGAGATTTAAGCTGGATGTTGGGTGATAGAAACGATGCGATAAGCCATGTTGTAAAATTAATTGGGCGGAGATACAGGGAAGGATGGGATGTGAGGCAAGCAAAAGAGCACTTATACATGGCAGCTGACTCTGCATGCAGGCATCAACATTTTGGACATGGACTTACAAATCATTTTTGGGGTAATATTGATGAAGCAATAAGATTTCTTCAAGGATAATTATTTTTCAAACCACCACCCTTATCTTCTCCTTCCTATTAAGCGCCTCTAAAAGTCTTCTCCCAATATTATTATTTTTCTTTATTTTTATAATGCCAGTTTTGCCTGCCTTTGCACTCAATAGGAATTCATCTCCAACATAAATATCAATATCTCTGTTTTGCATCTCCATGCCAAGCTCAATCAATAACTGGTTTTTCTTGTAGGAAATCTCAAATGGAATCTCTCTCTGCTCTTTCGCAGCCCCTTTTATGTTGTATTTTTCGTTCAGGCTTTTTACATCAATGCCTATGCCTAGCCTTTCCTCAATCCTGGAGATGTTGATTCCCTGCTTTCCAATGATTCTTGCAATATCCTCTTCTGGCACATAGACAACACATTTATTGTCAGAAATCATTTCAACTTCTGGATTTCTTGAGTATTTGCTGAACTCTGCAAGTATTGTTGTTTCTGCAAGCTTATGCGCACCTGTTTTTTCCCTGCCTGCCTGTACTGGGATAACAACTGTCTGCTCGCCGTAGCTGTAAATCTCATATTCTAATTTTCCAGTTTCGAAATCATTGACAACAACAACAGGACGCGCCAAATCTGCTTCTGTCATTCCTGAAGGGACTTTTACCATCATCTTTAAGGCAAGAACTTTGTTTATAAAGCCATTTTTGATAAAAACTACAGTATCAATAACTTGGGGGATAACACCCATCTCAACCCTTCCAATGAACCTTTGGATTGCATCAACTGGGCTTGTAGCATGCACAACTCCAACCATACCAACTCCTGCTAGCCTCAAGTCTGCAAATAGCTTAAAATCATCTGTGTTTCGCATTTCGTCAAAGATTGTATAGTCAGGACGTGAAAGAAGCAATATGTCATGAATTTCTTGAGCATCTCCATAGGATATTGCATATTGCGTTATGTTTTCCGGCAGAATCAAGTCACGAGGAGCTTCTACTGTCTTGACAACCTTGTTTTGCGAGGCATAGTACTCTGCTAAACTTTGGGCGAATGTGGTTTTGCCCATTCCAGGAGCGCCTGCAACAAGAACCCCTTCTGCCTGCTCTGCAATCCTTTTCATCAATTTTTCGCTTAGCTTGTAGTCGCTTAAGTTTAATCTTTTGACAGGCCTTACAGCAGTTATCTCCCAGCCATCTGAAAAAGGAGGCCTTGTTATGACAATTCTATAGACTCCAAGCTGAACTATGGTTGAGCCAGCCCTTTCAATCTCTATAAAGCCGTCTTTTCTCAATTTTGCATCTTCAATTATTTCTCTTGATATTGCCTGGATTTCTTCTTGTTTTAAAACTGCTTTTCTTAATTCCTTGAACTGCCAGTTGCCTGGCATGCCTTTCTTTGCATAAGGAGGCACATTTTCCCTTAAATGAACGCTCATAGTTGTTTCGTCAAAGAATCTTTCAAGCCTTAATTTTCTAAGCCCTTTTTCAGGCCTTCTGTAATAGACAACCTTCATTCCTTTTGCCAGTCCAACTTCGCTTTGAACTTTATCAGAAGTGATTAAGGTTGCATCTTCGTCATAAGCTAATTGCCTTATTAAAGAGTCAATTTCTCCCAAAGAGGCATGCCTTATTTCTGCTGCTTTTGGCCTGTTGCCTTTGAAAGAAAGCTGAAAACCTTTTTCTGTTGAGAGTTTTTTTATCCTCTTAATTTCATCCAAGCCAAGAAAGCCAATGGCTTTGCCAAGATTGGCTTGATGCTCAAGCTCTGCAATAACAGCTTCATGGATTATTATCTCGTTTGCTTTTATATGGTTATTGTGTAGTTTTTCTGACAATAATCCCTCAATTATGACAGAAGTATCTGGCACAATCCTTTCTATAAGTTCCTCTTTTACTTGTTCCATAGTAATTCAGAAATCTTTGTTTCTTTATAAAAGTTTGGTTTTTGTTTAGTTTCTATATAGAAAGAAAAGAAAAAATAATGGATTTTTAATTATTTACAATATTGAAGAATAAATTTCTTTTATTTTCTGTAAATCCAATTCAGTTGAGATAAATCGTAACCAATTCTTTTATTACCCTCAATAGATCTTCTAAAATTTTGAAGAGCAGGAGATGTTTCACGAGTCCATGCAGGGCCTGGTTTTGAGAACTCTCTATACTCTTTGTCAAGGATAGCACCTTCTACTACTTTTAATAATAAATCTCTGTTATAAGTTCTGCTTTTTGCTCCACCTCTCGTTGCTTTTCTTCGCAAATCTCCAAATAATAGCAAAAGTTTTTCAGGTTTGTATCCAGCTTTCCCAACCTCTTCAAAATCAATGCCAGGTTGAGTGTAGCCAGGCTTTCCCAGATCTAAAGGATATGCCCCCAATTCTTCCATTGCCCATCTAGCTAATGGTATATCTTTTCCTTGATGCGGTTCAATTTCTATTGCTACATATCTAATTGGTTTTCCATATAATTTCTTAGAATGTTCGTTGAGTTTGTACATTAATTGAGACAATAAACCTCTTAGATCTTCTGCTTTTGGGTCTCTAAACCATCTTTTTCGAGCTGCATAACCCATAAACATCATTGGCTCACCATCCACATCTAAAAGACTTCCGTATACAGCTTCTTTTGGCTCACCATCCCTAACACCAACATAAGTCTCATGCCTATAATTAGTATGAACCTTTCCTTTGCCATCTCTGCTAGCTACCATTAAAGCAAGCTCTCTCTCGCTCATTGGTTCTCTGTGCTCGAGACGATGCTGAGCTCGCGTTCTATCACGTATCCACCTATTTTCTTCAGCGAACTCTTCGCCAACACCACCCCTTATAACAGCCCATGTATCATTGAATAGTTGTCTATCTTTAGGACTCTTACCCCATTCAGCCCTTACAATCTCGTCAATAGGTCTTCTTTGTGCTTTAGTCATCTTGCTAATACTACAGAAGAACTACTATTTAAATCTTTTGTTTTTTGTTACTGATAAGTGATAATATTATTATTTTCTATATGGAAGAAATAATATATTTATTTACCTCTCCTAAACAGCCACCCAATCAGCACAATAAATACAACACCAATCATTATCACAATTGTTCGAAGACTGGCATTCTCCAGATTATTAAACCACAAAAGAACTCTTTGTGTTAATGTAATATCAGTCAAATTTACTGAAAATTCTTTGTTAGCATTGTATTGTTTGTTTAACCCATCAAAATAATTAATGTTTATTGTATACTTATTATTTCCATATCCCAATTGTTTTCCAAGAACATTCACTATGAATTTTCTGTTTTCTGTTAACTCATTTATTGTCCATTTCTTTTCAAAGCCATTCTGTGAAAAAACAATCCCAACATTTTTTGGACTTGACTGTGACTTTTTTGTTAATGTGAATAAAACATCAAATTTATCATCATAAGAAACATTAATTGGAAACTCCAAACCCTCTACCTCGATTCTTGGCTCATCATTAACTTTGAAGCTAACATAAAATGCTTTTGAAACAAGTTCGTTCCTTAATGTGACTGGCACTTCTCTAAGCCCAGTATTTGATTTGTTTATTCCAAATGTAGCATTTTTTGCCTGCCCAATTCCAAGGTCAAGATTTTTGCATTCTCCTTCAAAACAGACATCCGCATCTTCTAAAAACACATTTCCAATATTTTTTGCATCGCAATAGATTTCTGCATCCTCGTATTCGTAAAATTCGTCTTTGCTTGCTTTGCAGTCCAGAACTACATTTCCAGAGTATTTTTTTTCCTTTTCTTCCTCCATTAATTTTGTAATTTGTTCTATCTCTTCAAAAGAAACATCCTGCTCTCTAATGCTTGCACTGAAGCTTGTTTCTGAAGTGATATTATTAGTTGTGCTTATGAGTAAAGGGAAAGTATAGGAATATCCGCTGTCAAAATCTTCATCTAGTTTCAATATCCAAAACACTTCCTTTTTTTCCAGCGGAAGAAGCAATATGCTTTTATGTTCGCTGCCTATTATTTTCACTTCCTTTGGCTTGCTTAACCTCAATTCTGTTGCATAGTAAAAATCATTTAAGTTTTCTATTGATGCCGTTAGCAAATTGTAAGAGCCAAAGCTGATTGATTTTTTCAGCACAGAAGAGTCAAGATTTATAGGGACTCTGTAATATCCGACTTTATCTATTAAGTTTGTTTTTATGTCAAGCTTGCCTGTCTTTAAGTCAGCATTTCTTCCAATCCAGGAGTAGTATGTCGATGGCTCATCAGAATCAACAGATTCCTTGAACTTGACATGAGTCGGATCAACCCACCCATATTCGCCATAGGTAACATCAAAAGGTACCCATCCGTAGCCGGGGAAGTAAACTTCTGCCCAACCATGAGCGCCCCAGTTATCAGGAAAGAGTTCAGATTCTGTGTAAGAAATGCCTGAAATAAACCTTGCCGGAATGCCAACTGCCCTTAACAGCGCGATAAACAAAGAAGTTAACTCATCACAAACACCTTGCCTGTTTTCAAGCACCCAAGACGCTTTCTGGCTTACTTCTGCTGTCAGAGTGCTTAAGTTGTAGTTTATGTTGTTTTTAGTCCAGTCTGCAATCTTAAAGACAGCAGAATACAAGTCGTCTTCGCCTTTTACAAGCTCAGACGCAATCCTTACAATAGATTCGTTGTCAGCGTCAATAGTTTCACTGGGTTTTGCATAAATTGCTATATCTTTCGGCAGTTCTTTGATTGGAAAGCCAATCTTTTGCCCTATTTCAGGCATAAAATTTATTGTTTTGACATCTGCATTGACATTGAAATCAATCTTGCCTTCTGGCTTTTGGAATTTGAACTTTAAGGAATCGCCTGTGAAATCAGCCAGAGGGTTTGTCTGCAATTTTGTTATTTCCTGTACATCTGTATTTTTTGGAATAAAAGTCATGTTTATTGTCGCTTCCTGCACATAGCCTGATGGCGTTGATGGGACAATTTCAGCGTCACCATTAATCCTGATATTGGTAAAGATGTTTTGGCTGTGATAAAACCAGTCGGCAAAAACATATGGAATTGTAATTAAAAATATTAAAAATAATGTTAGTCTTTTCATTTTTCAATTTATTATTACATTTATTTATAAGGTTTGTTATGACTAAAGTGTATACAGAAATATTTATAAAGAAAGGGTTAGGCGAACAATGTTGATGAAATTCACTAGATCTTGCTACTTCCCTATGCTTGTAATTATTGGCATTCTTCTTATCAGCAGTTGTGCCCAAAGAGAGCAGCCTGTTGAAACCCAGCCAAGCCAGGAAGAGCCTTTAGCTGAAGTTGAGCAACCACAACCTTCTCCAGAGGAGGCTGTTCCAGTCAGCACACCTCCAGAAGAATCAAATAAAACACCAGAAACACCAAATGTACCAGTTCCTCCTCCGGCAGCACCAACACCGCCGCCAGTTGCAGCAGCTGAGCCGAAACTTCCAGAGCCAAAATTAGTGTCAAGTGCTTACCCAGACTCATTTGAAGGTACGTACATTAATACAGAAAAATATTCCACCAAGGTAGTGGGACAAGGCTCTATAGCACAAGACAATGCGATAATAATCACAGGCAATGCTGCTAACGAAGTAGTTTGGAACATTCTTTATACAAATCAAAACATAGATCTTGCCAAAGATTTCACAATTACAGCTGATATAGATTTAACAGCTGATGTAAAAAGGGGAAATGCCGCTGCAATAATCAGTTTAGAGACTTTAGACGGAATATCAAAAGGCAAGATGCCTGAAAGAAACTATTGTGAGCTGAGCATAAATTCTAATTACGGAGCTATATTAAGAACAAGAAAATCGGCTAAGCCAGGCATTGGGGTGCCAACAACTGCAGGCAAAATGCTGGTTTCTTTTAATCCCTTAAAGGAAGAGTTCATCTGCAGTTTTGGCGGAGTAGAATTGGTAGATCGCGAATTCCCGCAATATGGAAAATTTGTTTTGGCGTTAAGGTCAGGCATTTATGACATAGGCGGAGCAGAGAAGGAAATAGGTGGCAGTGGAAGCTTTACTGCAAAATTTGATAATCTGGATTTGATTGTTAAGAAAGATTAGATTAATTTGATTCTTTGTGAACCAATTTTTTCATTTAAACAAATGATTGCTCTTGATTTATAAGTTTTGTTATTAATTCAAAAATCAAAAAATTAAAATTTTCAATTACTGGGCTTCCCTGTAAATGCTTTTGTGATAAGAGAGCCACAGCCTCTGATGTTTGCACTTGCTTGCTGGGATGAATAGTGCCTTTATCACAAGCGGTTTACTTTCTCCACTTTGCTTATAAAAGTCGCTCTCGGGATTGATAAATTTTTATAATGTGTATCACTAATCATATAGCATTAATTTAAACCAATAAATTTAATAAACATGCAAAATATCTTTTTATTATTGCCGAGGTCGCATAGCCCGGCCATTGCGGTGATTTCCAAATGAAACTGCAAGATTGCTATGGGCTAAACGCCTTTGATGGTGGCTACAAAAATCCACTGTCCGAAAGGACTCGGGAGTTCAAAAACGGCATAGCTCCGTTTACACGCTGGGCGACATTTTGCTTCGCAAAAGTCCCCCGAACTAATGTTATGCTGTTTGGAAGTCTCCCCCTCGGCGCTTATCCTTATTCTAGAAGCCCACAAATTGCTATTGGGTGACTACACCTTCAATTTTTGTAGTCACCTGCCTTTTATGTTCTTTAATTATTTGTATTCTTTTAATATGAGGTCTATCATTGGCTTTATATTGCTGCTTTTATGGTATTCCTGCAGCGCATTATAGTATTCTTCCCTGTTTTTTAGCTGTATATTAACAGGCGGCAGATTGTGCTTTATAAGGATATTATTGAGAAGGAGCCTGCCGACTCTTCCATTACCATCCTGAAATGGATGGATTTCCTCAAACTGATTGTGGACAACTGCAGCAAGAACTATTGGCGGATACTTGTCCTTGTTTTTATTGTACCAGTTCACAAGCTCTTTTAATAATGAAATTAATTTCTCAGAAGGAGCTCCGCGGTGTATGACATTGCCTTGCCTATCAGCCACAACAACTTCTATTCCTTTCTGGCGAATTTCGCCTGAAAACGGCTTTGAATTCCTAAAAACTACTCCATGTATCTTTTTTATGAGGTTTATGGGAATATGCTCTTTTGTTTCCCTTATGAACTTTACTGCATCAACCACCCCATATGTCTCTGAAACTTCTTCTTTTGAAGAGAACTTTGGCCATTTCTGCTTTTCTATAATGTCTTTGACTTGGGTGTATGTTATTCTGGATCCTTCTATCGCATTTGTGTTATAAGTGAACTTTTCTGCAAAGTCAAGCCAGTCTTTTTCAGAAAGATGAGAAACCTTTATTGTTGTCTTTATGTTTAAACTTTTTAGCTGATTTAATTCATCAGTTGACAATATGTTCCTAAAAGGGTCCCTTATTTCCTTATAGGACTTAATTTGCTCCTTTATCAGAACTTCTGCCCGCTTCCTAAGCTCTTCAAGCTTCTTTTTTGATAAATCTGCCCCAAGATATCTTACTGCTTTCCTTATCTTCCTGCCTTCCCTGAAAGTGTGAGCCAGATAGTATTTTTTCTTTTTCCCTGCCTTTCTTATTTCAATGAACATAATATCATAAAGGTGACTACATATTTAAATTTTTCTATTAAAGGTGACTACAACAAAGAAATATGCAAAAAATTAAATATTTCAAGGTTTACCTAAAAAGAAAAACTATGATAAGAGAATGAGAATAGAAGCTCCCCTCGGAGTTTTTATTTAGTAAAGTTTAAATAACAATTCTATAGAATCAGTATTAAAAAGGGGGTGGAAGATGAGGTTTTGGTTGTTTTGTTTAATTTTTGTTATATCGAGTTATAATGTATTTGCATCTTGGCAGACTTACCAGAATGACTTGAGGAATTCCGGGACTGCAAATGGAACTGGGTATTTTCCGTTAAACACGGCAAATTTTACTGAAGATAATCTGGGGATGGAGTTCCAGCCGCTTGTAGAGGATTTGAATTTGGACGGCAAAGCTGAAATAGTGATTTTTGCAAACAACTCATTGATTGTTTTTGACCCGCAATTAAAGATATTGAATCAAACAAAAACTGGAGCAATTCTAGGGCAGCCGGCATTGTTTGATTTTGACAGCGACAATTTAGTTGAAATCATATTTAATTCCATACAAAATTCAACAGATTACTTTTTTGCTTACCAATACAATAATTCAAACTTAAGGCAGGAATTTAACATTACATTAAATAATGAAGCCAATTTCAGCGGAATAAAATGCCTGAACTTGAACGGCACTAATTCCTGTGTTTTTAAGGACAAACGAAATTACGTTCACATAGTTAATATGGCGTCAAAAACTGATATTTCTTATAATACATCAGCCTATAATGAAACTAAACAAACGGTTCCAGCAATCGGTGACATAGACAATGACGGAAGATATGAAGCAGTTTTTTGGTTTGACGAGAACGGCGACAGAGAATATGGTTTCATGGTTTTTGATTTGAACAACAGGAGTCTGGAGACAAACTTCAACAACAGCGGCATTGTTGATGATATATTCATTCCCATTTCAGCAGAAAGTTTTGCACTAAAAGGACAGCCTGTTTTGGTTGATTTGAACAATGACAAAAAATTGGAGATTGCTGCAAGCGTTTTTTATGACGATAATCTTTTTCCTGGTTTTGATGCTTATACAGATTGGTTTACTGAAATTTTTGTTTATAGTTACACTGGAACAAAACTATTTTCAAAATGTGAAGCTCCTACTATTATCAGCAGCGGCTGCAACGACGGAGGCGGTTCAATCAATAAGTGGGAAGGCACAAATCCATTCGTTTTGGATTATGATAAAAATGGCATTGACGATATTTGCTTTATAAAAGACGAGAAATCCGGTGTTTCTTTTGATTATATGGCTTTGAACTGTTATAATTATAGCGGAGACGAGATTGCTAAAGTGAATTTAACTGATATTCAAGACGGCGTAAAAGGAACTGCAATGGCGGCTGATATGAACAATGACGGCGAGAAGGAAATTATAACATTGGATAAAATATATCTTTTAAATGGAACACCCATATTTACTTATCCATTAAATGTGTCGCATCCAGTTGCTGTGGATATTGATGGAAATAACGGCCTTGATTTGATTTGGACAAGAAATTACCAGACAAAGGTGTTTTTGGATAATTTTAATTATAGTGTTGATTTAAGTGTTAATGCGGATGATATAATCTTTACAAAATTCAATAAAACACATATAAATGTTTCTGCTTTGATAAAAAATATAGGACAGGCTGAAGTTAATAATATCAGGACAATAATTTACAATACAGAAACATTGGAGAATAAAACTTTCTCATTAAATATAAGAAGAAATGGAAATGCTACAATAAGCGCTTTACTCGGCTTAAAGGAAAGCCAGAAAGTGCTTGTAAGCGTCGATTTTGATAATGAGATTAATGAAACTGATGAAACAAATAATGCTGCTGTTAAGGAATTTGTTGATTTGCCTTTTGTTTTTGTTTCGGTTGATGCAGAGCCGTTTATTGTTGGCTCTAAATTTCAGAATTATATTAAGAGCAAATTGACTTCTGGCTATTACACAACAAATGAGAATGAAGCAGATGTTAAAGTGTATATTGGCAAGAATCATCCAATAAATGCTGTTAATAATGTAAGAACACTTGATGAGTTTGAGTTTGGCTATGATTATGGGAATATAATATTTAATGATAAGACTGGCACTTTGCCTTTTAGCGGCTTAGTTGGAAGCTTTAAGGATGCAAATGGCAAGACAAAGATAATGATTGCTGGCAATGAAATTGATGGAGACATTGCAGCAGTAAAAGAATTCATTAAGAATCAAGTTTTGTTTTTGAACACCAAAACTTATGAAGCAGTTTTTGTTGATGATGAGAATGCTGAGGCTGTTAAGGTATGGGATTATTTGCATTTAGGCGGAAATGAACAGCATTATAAAGTAGGAAATGATGCGTTTAAAAGGATTGTCAGGAATGCGCTTAATGACGAGATGTTTAATGTTTTTGATAAAAGCGTTGTAACAAGCAATGGAATAACTTTAAGGCTAAGGAATTTAAAGCCAAATGCTAGCAGTGATTATTTGGAGTATTTGAATAGTACAGGTGTGCCGGTGGAGATGCCTGTCGTACTTGCACATGGGTTATTTAGCAACTTAACTTCTTGGGAAGTTTTAGGAGCTGAAATTTCCAATATTGGAAGAGATACATGGCTTATTGAGATTACTGGAGGTCCAGGGCAGGACTGCGATGACTGCATTGATTACACATTTTACAACTTAACAGATGTATTTGTTCCTGCATTGCTTAATGGAGTTTTGGATTTCACTGGAAAAGATAAAATACAGTATGTTGGGTTTAGTAATGGCTGTCGAGCGGCTTTGGATAGTTTGGAAAGAAATAAATTTGATTCCAGCAAAGTTGAGACGTTTGTGGCGGTTGGGTGTCCGGGAGGGTTTGAGAAACTTAGTTTATTAGATAGTGGTATTTTATTAGTAGATGATAAAGTTTTAGAAAACATTCAAAATAAAAATGTACATCATGTGGATGTCAATGATTTATTAAAATTAGGTTTATTAAATAAAAATGATATAACAAAAGAAGAAACTGGAAAAATTTCTTTAAATTTATGGAAAAAATACTTATTTTTTATGTCTTCTTCAAATGATACTCAACCAGGAAAAATTAATATAACAAAATTTGGAATAATACAAGGTAATGCTTTTGGAACAAGTGATGGAATAGTGCCTACTATTGACGAAGATTCTATCTATAGCAATGTTAAATTAAGAAATTCAAATAATGATAAAATAAATCCCTTAAAGCAATCATTCAGAGTTTTAGCTTTTCATTCAAACTTAGATACAACCCAAAAATCAAAAACTTTAATAAGGAAGCTATTAAATAATGAAGATTTATCCTTTTTTGAAAAGACATTTAATTTACTTAACCAATCGGATATTGTAGGATGACAAACTCAAAAAATAGATTTATTTTATTGTTTGGTACTACTTTTGCAGTTGTAATTGGGATTATTGAATTAATTTTATACAATTTCTGTACTGATGATATAATGTGTTTTGGTCTATTGATAATCCCGTTACTACCTGGAGTTTTGTTAAATTTAAGTGGTACTATGTCCATTATCATTAGTCTAATCTTCTGGTTTTTAATCGGCTCTTTAATGGGCTTTTTGGTTTACAAGGTTAAGAAATAACAAAAAATAAAATGTTTAAAAAAAGAACAGCAGAGGATTTTTACAGGAACAGTCTCAGAGGATTTAATGCAAAAGTTCTATTAGAGCATTTATTTAAAGAGGCTGGTTATGAAACCTACCCTTTTGGTTATGAAAGTTTGTTTAGTAGGATTACAGCAGGAATTAGTAGAGATGGAAAACAAACGGATACATTACGAAGAATAAGGAGTATGCCAGATCTTCTGGTTCTAAATGATAAAAAGAAAATTGTTCATCTAGTGGAAGCAAAATTTACTGGATTTACAAATATAAACTCCTATATACAATCCAAAGCAAAAATTGACAGATATTATAAATATTGGAATGATTCAATTTTAGTTGTGATAGTTCCAGCAGGAGAATATGTCTATGCCCAGTATGTTTCTAAACTAAAGATACCTAGAAAGCATTATCACAAATTTGAGGATCTTGTTTATTACTTTAATTTAGAAAACGAGTTTATCCCAATATACCAAATATTTCCTGAGATTACGCAAGAGAAAATAAACAGAATTAAAAATATAATTGATAGGATTAAGCCAGAAGTTTTTAGTGGCAGTTAAATATTTTAGTTAAATAAGTCCATCCTAGTCACCATATTACAATTTTTATCCTATTTGGTCCAATATAGAGTTTAATTCTTTAAGTAGATCTTTGATTTTATTAGTTTTATCTTTATCTTTTGAAATTATTTCCAAATCTTTTCTGGACATATCCTTAAGAGTAGTCGTTAAAGTTTCAATTAACCTTATTGAGGGGTGTTCTTTAATCTCGTCTTGAGATATATATTCAATATAAGCTGCCTTCATACCTTTTTTCTTAAAGGTTTCAAAAATTTTTTTATTCTCAATAAAATTGGATAATTCCCTAATATCCACAGCACCTATTTTATCAAACTTTTTAGTAATAATCCAATTATAAAATTCTTTCTTATTAGACTCGTAATTTAGAAAATCTCTTATATTTCTTTTTTTATATGCCTCTTCAAAGAAGCTATATCTATTTATAGGTTGCTCTGGATACCTTTCCAAAAATTTTTTTGTCTCATTAAAGGCCCAATATTTTTGGAAAATTTTTCCTTTACTTATTCCAATTAAGTTTGATATCTGTTCAAAAGTTAAGTTATGGACTTCCTTTAATCGATGAATATGCTCCGCTTGATTAAGTGCATCCCATTCTTTCTTTCCAGTAACATGTAATCTAGCAAGGAATACATCCAATTCAATTGGGTCTATATCTTTTGGAAATACATAAGCGGGAATTTTTGTATACCCTTCTTTAGGAAAATTTTCAGGTTTATCTGCATACATCTCTTTTATTTTTCTCAAACATACAACCCTCCTATTACCTTCTTCAACAACTCTATCATGTTTCAAGAACAAAGCTTCAGAAATGCCTTTTGATTCTAAAATGGATAAAAATAACGGATAAGTATCTTTCTCTTTCCAAATTTCTTCTTCCATTTCTTTTTCAGATTTAAAAGATTTGTGACGAAATCTAGGATTAAACAAATCTAATTTTAATGTAGATACATCTACTTCTACATAATCAGCCTTTATTGGCTTTTTTCCAGATATGTTAAGTAAAATTGCTTGTTTCTTTGTCATTTTTTCCTAAATCGTATAATTTAAATATTAGATAGCATACCAATATTCTAATTGATAAATACCCGCGCCAGGATTTGAACCTGGGTCTGCCCCCGCTCCGGCCCGAAAGACAGGAGGCGTGTGGCGGCCGTTCTATCCGGCCTATACTACGCGGGTTATATACTATTAATCATGGTTTATTTATAAATTTTTTCATTTTTGAACGCCAATTTTGAGGAATTTTGACTAAATGTGGCTCTATATTAGCAGTATGGTGCTGGATTTTATTGAATAAACAAGAACTTGTGGCATGAATCAAACCAAAATCTCAACCTCATCTCCAATCTTCTGCTGACTCAATCTTTTCTTTATAATTTGATAATATCTCTTCTCTTTCTCAATCCCGATAGAATTCCTATTAAGCATTTTAGCAACAACAGAAGTCGTCCCAGAGCCTAAAAATGGATCTAAAACTGTATCTCCTTCATTTGTGCATGATAAAATGATTCTTCTCAATAATTCAATAGGCTTCTGTGTTGGATGCTCTCCTGCCCATTTCTCGCTTTTAGGCGTTAATGGAATCCACCACACATTTCTTGTTTGCTTTCCCTTTGGATTAAGGTCATCATGAATCAGATTTTTAGTTGCTTCATAATTAAACTTCCATCTTTTGCCATTTCCGTTCTTTGAGGCCCAAATCAAATGCTCTGTGCTTTCTGTAAAGAATCTGCAGGTTATATTGGGCTGTGCATTTGGCTTAAACCAAACAACGCTGTTATTTATCTTAACATCTTCAATATGCTGCAATATAAATCCTACTTGGTAGATATTGTGAAAGGAGCCGCAAACCCATAAACTGCCGCCATGCTTTAGAATTCTCAAGCTTTCCTTGAGCCATTTTTGGTTAAATTGAAAGTACCCATCTTTTGAAAACCTATCCCACTCTTCTTGCATAGTGATATGTTTGCTATACTTCCATCCCAAGCCCCTCTTTTTAGACATATTATAGGGGGGATCTGCAAATATCAAGTCAACCGATTCGGAAGGAAGTTTAGGTAATTCTTCCAAAGCATCTCCGATTATTATTTTATGTGTTGTTCTCATTTTTTATTTTTTATAAAATAGACTAATTCTTTCTTTTCTTCATCATAAAACTTAGAAACAAGTTTAGTTTTTACTAAATCCTCCAAAGCTCTGTATGTTGTCTCTCTATTATT
>JACPMR010000011.1 GCA_016185945.1 Candidatus Woesearchaeota archaeon | reverse complement strand
TGCCTCAAAATTCGAGGAAAAAATTTCTCGCCTCGAGCCGAAGGTCGCCTTGCTCTGTACGTTATACAAAGTATTTGAGTTGCCTCCTTCTAAGGTGTCCCGAATGTTCTTAACGGGGCTGTTTCGCTTAATGCATACAACGAACGAATACGAATTTCAGGGAAAATCGTATAACCAACATTAAACGGTTCGCTACACTCTCCTAAGTTTTTACTTGCTTTAGAATGACAGGGGGGAATTCAGTAACGATAAAAAAATTACATCTAGAAAATTAAAACTAACCTTTTTATTTTCTCTTAATCTGTTTGTACTCGGCTAGTTCTTTCAAAAATTTACGCACTGCTTCTTTTGCATCCTCATATTCTTCAAGCAGCCCCTTCCTTATCTTGTCCATCACAAGCACAATCAGAGCATCGCTTGTTACTTTATGGACTATCTTTGAGCCAGTCTTATAGCCGAGCTGCAATAAAACAGCATTTGCAATGTAAAACATTGAATAATAGGAAATAACTACAACCCATAAATAAGGCCTAAGAGAGCTGTTCATGCACTCTTCAACGAGACCCAATGACTGCTCTGCATTTTTTATATACATTTGTCTTGCAGTTTCATTCTTCTCTTTTTTGAGCAGGCCATCCTGCAGATATTTGTCAAAATTCTGCTTGGCTTCTTTTTTCTGTTTTGCGTCAATCATTCAAACCAACTCGTAATACTGCTCTATCCCATATAAAATTACATTATTTTTTAAAGCTTCCTGTCCAACATTGGACTCTTTTGCATTAGCCATTTCAATAAACTGGCTTTCCGAAAATACCAAAGGGTGCAAAGGCAGAGGCATGGAACGAGCTGCCCTATTAATATCCTTTTCAAAGGCATCTTCAAGCCCGTCAGGGCATATAACCATTAAGTCTATATCAGAACTCTTTGTCTGTGTTCTCTTTGCATATGATCCGAACAGCAGCAAAACATACAGCTTTGATTTTATTGCCCTCTTGAAGTTGCTGAGCATGACTGCAAGGTTCTTATCCTTTAAAATATCTTCTCTGCGCTCAAATTCTGCTTCAAAAACAAGAGGATGAACTATCGCGTTAAGCTTTACTCTGCTTGACTGTCCAAATGCTTTACCAATGATATTTTTTCCAGCCTTTTAATAATGGAATAAACATTTTTGTAGTCCATTTTCAGGGATTTGGATATGCTGCGAATATTCAATTCTTTATTCTTGTTCTCTATGAGGAATCTTATGATAGTTGATTCTTTGCTTCTCATGTTAATAACACCATAGAATTATGGTAATATAACCATATATTTAAATCTTTCGGTTGCGATATCTTGCATAATTGAAGAAGACAGAGAAGAAAAGATAAACCTCAGGGAAATAAGAAATGAAAGTCACTCTTGGTTTAAAGACCTAAAACATTTCATCTATAAAGGCGATTAAAATCAAAATCATACATGAAATTAATAAACATATTTAGTTTTACATTTTCATGGCGCACCAAACAAAAAATACTTTGAATATGAATAAGATAATATTTGCGCCAACAAATAAAGTAGAAAAATATCATGACGAAATGAAAGATTTAGTTAAGAATCTTTTTGGCCATGATATTGATGGCATTTTTGTTTCAAATAAATCTTCTTTATATGATTTCCTAGGCGTAGCTGATGATGTAAAAACAATTAAAGGTATAGTAAAAAAGGTTAATAAATTATATGGCCTTAATATTAGTTCTGTCAAAGATAAACCCCTAGTGGATGTAATAAAATTTATGCTGAAGAACAATCATTTTTGTTTTAGTAAGAAATAAAAATTTAACCACCCTTTTCAGCAGCGAAGAATTAAACATCTATATTTTTAAAGGCACTACAGAAGAAGAAAAAAAGAAAATCAAGAAAAACGCAAGGCTATACAACAAGCTAATCACCTTCTGCATAAACCATTTCAACGACTACAAACCGAAATTAGAGCCTTAAACATGTTTAGCGGAAACAGGGATTGCGCCAGCTAAAGATGTGTGATGCGGGGTTTCCTCATCTTTAATTTTGTTTTCCCTTCTCACAACAGAATCCACTACAGCCCAATAATAGTCTATAAACTTGTTTACTACTGGATTTTTAAGGTTTAGCTTGTACATTTTTGCTTTTCCGACAACTCTTGTCTGCACTACTGTCTTTTTTTCCTTAAACTCCTTCCATATCCCTTTTAGTGTAGTATAGCCTACCTTAGAGTATCGTGCAATGTCCTTCATTGAGTAGTCATATTCTGAATGGACTATTAAAAAGCCCCATATCCTGTTTTTTGGAGTATTCCCTTCTTCCTGTAAAAATACTTATTTTGGCATTGTAAGGATGGTAAGTATCGATTCCTATTTAAAGGTTTCTATTTAGGCTCATAAGGGACTAAACTTAGACTATATGTTTATATAGTTCCTGACTCCTGTTTTTTCTATGACTAAGGTAAAGAGGAGCGAATATATAAGAATAAGCAGGACAATAGTAAAGAAGCTTTTTGACCAAAACTGCTTTGGTAAAGGCTCTGTTTACATCCATATTTTAAAATCTGGGATATCAAAAGAAGATTTGGACAAAGTTGAGACTGTATTGGAAGCTTTAGTTAAACAGAACATCTGCTGCAAAAAGAAAAAAGAACACGGATGGAAATACTATCTCAATATGGGCAGATATGACAAAATAAAAGAAATCATTAAGGAGAAAGGCAGCAATTCAATTATTCCAATTTTATTGATGTTATCGTAAATTGCGGTAATTGGTTTAATAAATAGCCGCAATTTACGAGATAGACAATTGTGTGTAAATACAATAAATCAACGCAATTGTCTATATGAATAGATCGACTTAGTAATTTGCTCGACCATTTAACCTCCTTCTGCATCAGGCATTTTAACGATTACAATCCAAATATAAACAGCTGATAGCAATAAAAACCTTTAAATATTAGTTCATTTTATGAACTAATTAGTTCAAAATGAGAACAGATGTTTTGTCATTCGCTTTAGGATCCGAAAAAAGGAAGAAGATAGCCATAACGCTGCTCGAATACCCAAAAAGGCAGTGGAGTTGCTCTGCTTTGGAGGACATGACAAAAATGCCGCATGCAACTGTTTACAGGACATTGTCAGGATTGAAAGAGTTCGGGATTTTAAAATCCGCAAAAATAAACAAAAAAGATGTAGTATACGAACTGGTCAGCTCGCCTTTGGCAAAGGAACTAGAGAGGGCAGTAAACATAGGCAAGATAACTTCAAAAAAAATTGCGAAAAATTTTGCCAACAGGATTAAATCAAAAAACATACATTCTGTTGCTTTATATGGCTCAGCTGCAAAAGGAACTTCAAAGCCGGAAAGCGATATAGACATTTTAGTTGTATTAGATAAAAAAAATAAAATCCTGGAGGAGAAAATATTAAATATTGCTGCTCAAATATCGTCAAAAGCAAATAAGACAATATCTGCCGTCATAATGGATGTAAATCAAATACGCAAAGAAAAGGGCAGCACATTCATCAAATCCATTATGGAGAATATGGAGCTATTGTATGGAAAAAGCCCATTTTGATCAGGCCAAATTATGGCTGGAAGGCGCAAAATATGTCGCCAATTTAAGCTCGGAAGACAAGAATAAATATTCGGTAGGAGTTGCTATGGCAGTCCACGCCATCGTAAAAGCCAATGACGCCTTAACTTTAAAGTTTATGAATATTACAGCTAGGCGCCATGACGATGCCAGAAGGCTGTTTGAGGATTTGATAAAGAAGAATTTCGTCAAAGCCGAATATGCTGGCTATAGGGATATAATACAAGACTCTATCAGCAATAAAGCAAAGGCAGAATATAGAGGCGCTTTTTTCAGCAAGAATGATTTTGAGCAGATGCAAAGAAAAGCGGAGAAATTCATAAAAATGGCAGGAGAAATTATAAAGTAGATTCCCACGATTTTTTTGATAGAAATGATTTGTTTAAGGGCCTAAAACACTTCATCTGGAAATCTCGGAAATCGCAAAATTAACAGAAAATGATTACGATTTCCGATGATGCTCAAAAACCGTTAATAAATCATTGGTAAATTGCGGTTTTTGACAGGCGATTAAATCAAAATTATCCAAAACACTTTACTAAAAAGTTTTACTATAGAACACAAAGGCAAAACCTATCATGTAGAATATGCTAACTCTGACGGGCAAACCTTATTATTAAGCAGTTAGGAAGTTATTGGCGAAGATGGAGAAGAAATTTCTGATGATAAGGATATTGAAAGAGCCAAACGCCATGCAAAAATCAAGTTTAAGCTAGTCAAGTTCTGCCTCAGGCATTTTGATGATTACAAGCCAAATTATAAGGAAGATTGTTAATCACCATGCCAAATTAGAACGATAAATTTATATACTACTGGTTCATTTATGATATAACATGGTTCAAAAAAGGGACAATAAGGAAATGGAAATTCTGGCTCATCTTTTCAATAGCGAAGCCCATATAAGAGGCATGGAAAAATCCATTAAGATACCCCATGCAACACTGATAAGGAAGCTAAGCAATATGGAAAGGCAGAATATTGTAGACTACAAAACTGTAGGGAAAAACAAGCAGTATTTTATCAAAAGAAACCTAAAGTCAAGAAAAATGCTGGAGATGATGGAGAATTACAAGCTCATAAGATTTCTTGAAAAATATCCGCACTTAGAGCCGCTTTTTGAGGATATCATCAAAAAATGCAGCTCAAAATTAATAATCTTGTTTGGGAGCTATGCAAAAGGCATTCCAAAACAGGAAAGCGACATCGACGTATACATAGAAACAGAAGACCAAAATATAAAGAAAAAAGCAGAAGAGATAAACTCCAAGCTAAGCATTAAGATTGGCAAATTCAATAAGGATTCTTTGCTTATTAAAGAGATTATAAAAAATCATATAATACTTGCAGGGGCTGAACGATTTTATGAACAGCTTTTTAGTTAAACTAAAAATGCAGAAAAAATTAGGGATAGTTGAGAAATCCCAAGAGATGTGCGAATCATACTTATTAAAATCTGAGAATTGCCTGAAATCTGCAAAGATTCTCTTAAAAGAGCCACTTTATGAGAACTCTACTATAGATTCTTATTATGCAATGTATAATTGCGTATTGGCATTGTTTTTTAAATGCGGAATTAAATGCGAGAATCATACCGGCTCAATCGTTATCCTAAAAGAAATCTTTAATTTGCCCCAATTGGCAGAGTCATTGAAGGACGCAAAAAAATCAAGAATTGATAGCCAATATTATATTTCTGAAACTAAAGAAGAAGCTAACCAAGACACAACTGAAAAAGCAATAAAAAGCTCAGAAAACTTCATTCTTCAATTAAAAACATTCATCGGTGCAATTAAAACTTCGGAAATGGAAGAGATAAGAAAGGAATTAGAATCCTTATAATATAACAATCAATCGAATAAAATAGAGAAGAAAAAAGCAAATTAAGAAAAATGGAAGACTATACAAGAAGCTAATCTCCTTCTGCATAAAGCATTTCAACGACTACAAGCCAAAACCTTTATAAATAACTTATTACTTATATTAGTAAAATGTTACTTAATAATACAGAACTGGCCATCCTGGAGCCTTTTGTCCTTGACTACAGGGCAAGGCTTACGGGCAGCTCTATAGCAAAAAGCAGGAAGCTGAACCAAAAGACTGTTTCCAATTATTTAAAGAGCCTTGAAAGCCAGAATTTCCTGAAAAGCGCTGCAGAAGGCAGGAACAAACTGTATTTCCTGAACCTAAGCGATGAGCAGCTGATTGTAAATTTCATCTCGGCAGTTGAAAATGCGAGAACAATAAATTTTTACCAAAAGCATATTCTAATCAAGGAAATAGCGGCAAAGATACTGACTCATATAAATGGAATCACATTGATATTTGGAAGCTATGCCAAAGGAAATGAGAAGGAAGGCTCGGATTTGGACATTTTTATTGCAGGAAGCGTAGATGAGGCACAAATTGATAAAATTGGGGATGCATACCATTTGGAGATTAATATTAAAAAATACACGATGTTGGAATTCAAAAAAGCTTTAAATGAAAACGACCCATTAATAAAAGAGGTAATAAGCAATCATATTTTAATCCAGAATGCGCAGGAATTTGTGGGATGTGTTAGGGATGCCGAAAATGATTAAATGGTGCATGAAGCTGAAAAACGGAATTGAGCTTACAGCTCCAAATGACAACCTTTGCGGAGCTTATGTAAAAAAAGCAGAAACAGCGCTAAATGCAGCTTCAGCATTGAAAGGGAATAAAGAATGGGAGGTTTCTTCAAGCTATTATGCCATGTACTTTTCACTGTATGCAGTTATGAGCAAGATTGGAGTCAAATGCGAGAACCATAGCTGCAGCATAGCTTTTATGAAAGAGTTCCTGTCTAAAAAATTTGAAAAAGTTGATTCGGATTTTCTCAAAAAAGCCATGCATGCAAGGATTGATATGCAATACTATTCCAACAGGGGCATTGATGACCAATTCTACCAGAAAATGATGAAAAATGCCCCGATTTTTCTTGTCGAGTGCAAAGAGGCGATTAACTCCATAAAGCAGGAGGAAATAGGCCAAATAAGGGATGAACTGGAAAAAATAAAAGAAGAGTTCAGTAAAAACCCAAATAAGTAACAGAATCCTTGCCATAATACTTGACGAAAGTAAATAATCTAACATAACAAAAAATTAAATAAACCAAATTTATATCTATTTCAAAATGCCAACCGCTACCGAACTTGAACGAGGAACCTACTTCATCCACAACGGAGCACCAGTCAGAGTTTTGAGGAAAGAAGTAATTGTTGTTGGAACCCATTCACACAGCAAATTAAAAATCTTTTTCCAGGGGTTAAATGAAAAGGTAGAAAGAAGTGTTAATTTTCATCATACAGACAAAGTTGAGATTGTTGACATTGTAAGAAAACTCGGGCAAGTGATTGCAAAAACAAGCGACAAAATACAGATAATGGATATGGTGAGCTATGAAACTCTTGACGCAAATGCCCCTGAAGAGCTGTTTAATCAAATAAATGAAGGCGACAATGTTACTTTTGTCGAATTGAAAGGAAATATTCAAATAATAGAGAAAAGATAGTCTGCCAATGTCCAAGAAAACATCATTAAAGCAGTTTCTGATGAAATGCGGCAGATTTGAAAAGGTTTACGATTGCGAGCAGGCTGTAAGAAACGGCAGGGTTTCCATAAACAACAAAACAATCACAAACCCGAATTATTTTTTTAATTCAAAAAACGCGCTTGTTAAATTCGAAAATGAAAAAATTAAGCCAATTACAAAACTTTACTTCTTAATGAACAAGCCAGCAGGTTATTTGTCCCAAAAATCTGGCAATGAAAAATCAATTTATGATTTGCTGGAAAAACTTAATCTGTCAAAAGAATCAATTAAATCATTGTTTGCGGTAGGAAGATTGGACAAGGATACAGAAGGCTTGATGATTTTGACAAATGATGGCAGGCTGCCTGACAAAATACTGCAGCCTGAGAATGAAATTGGAAAGAAATATTATGCAATTCTTGAAAAGCCTGCTGACAAAAGCAGGATAAAATCATTGGAAAAAGGTGTAAAGATAGAAATTGATGGCGAGACATACACAACAAAGCCATGCAAAATCAAAATTGCCGGAGAAAAAGAATCCTACATAACAATATCAGAAGGCAGGAAGAGGCAGATAAGGAAGATGTTTGAGGCAATCGGCAACAAAGTAGTTTATTTAAAAAGAGTTTCAATCGGCGGCTTGCAGCTTGGAGATTTAAAAGCCGGGGAATTCAGGCAATTAACAAGAGAAGAAATTCTTGAAAAGCTGGAATACTAATTTGCATATTTTTCAGCAACGTTTATAAAGCGCGTTTTATTCTCAGTTACTATAGCGGGATAGGGCAGCCAGGAGACACTTAATAGTGCCTGTTTGCCCGATGGGCTCATATAGCCTATCAGCTCTAGACACCCATACTAGCCAAAAGCTAGGGAGAAAGGTCGGAAGTTCAAAATGAGCAATGCTCAGGGAAGTCTTCCTCCCGCTATTATCTTTTTTCTTGATGGTTTCTTATAGAAATCTTCTAACTCTCTCATTTTTCTAATGTTTAAATACCCTGAATCATCACAATTTATACCTGTAATCCATGAATCAATTTCAATAGAATGCAGAAGACCTTTGACATCTTTTAAACCATTAATATTCATTGATTTTATTCTAATAATTGACCTACCTTTAGGAGTGTATCCTTCATCATAACAAAAAGCCTTAATCCACTCTAATCTAATATTTCTATTAGCATTTTTATTATTCTAGGTATTCTCCAGTCTCTTGCCCCATACTCTCCTAATTTAGATAATACTCTTGCAATTCTTAAACTTTGAACTGATACTCTTGTTAGCTTAGGAATATATGTCATTTTTACCCCAAATAAATTATTCATATCTGTTCTAAAAGAATTAATTAAATCTATGTTTGTATTAAAATAAGATATAGAAGCCCTATTTATCCTGTCTTTCTCAGAAGTTTTATAGAAGCACAAATTACCATCTCCACATAAATGGGCGTGTATTCTAGTCAATATCTCTAACCTTTCATTACTTAATGAATCTAAATTAAATTCCATTTTAAATCACCGAGATTTATGGGTTGAAACTATGTAAATGATTTTCTGGTTTAAATATTTCACACAGAAATGTCCAGTGTCCATTGCTACAACAAACTATATATTGGAGAACCAAAAATCATAATTTGGTAATTAAGACAATGTTTAAGGTGGTTTAAAAATAAAAGGAATTTGATTAAAATTAAGTATTGTATGTTTAAAAGGTTAGATAAACCCGCTATTCATTCTTCCACAACATTTTTATAAATCAACACTAATTCTTTTCCAGTAAAAAGGTGTTTTAATGTTAATTTGCGGCATTGATGAAGCGGGTCGTGGTCCAGTCATCGGTCCTCTAGTGATGTGCGGTTTATTAATCAAGGAAGAGGATGAAAAGGAATTAGTTAGATTGAAAGTTAAAGACTCTAAGCTATTAACAAGAAAACAAAGAGAATTTTTATTTGACAAAATCAAGGATGTTTCTAAAAGGCATAAGATTATTGTTATAAATCCCCAGGAGATTGACAGGGCTGTGCATTACCACGATGGCTTGAATCTGAACAAGCTTGAAGCAAGAAAATCTGCAGAAATCCTAAATGAACTAAATCCGAACAAAGCAATCATAGATACACCAAGCAACAACATAAAAAGCTATAAAAAATATTTATCAAAATTTGTAAACAACAAAGATATTGAGCTGATTCTCGAGCATAAGGCAGATGTAAATTATCCAGTTGTTTCTGCTGCTTCAATCCTTGCAAAAGTCACAAGAGACAATGAGATTGAAAAATTGAAAAAACAAATCGGCATTGACTTCGGCTCGGGCTACATGACGGACCCAAAGACAGTTGAGTTCCTGAAAAATAATTTTGAAAATTATCCTGACTTGTTCAGAAAAAGCTGGTTTCCGTACAAGGACTTGCTTAACCAGAAATTCCAGAAAAGCCTGGGCGATTTCACGCAATTCCTAAAAGAAGAGCAAAAGCACAAAAGCCATACTCTAGAAGATTTGAAGAAACTGGAAGAATTCGGCTTTCACTTTGAAACTCCAAAGTCAGAGCACGAACTGGCAGTCATGAAAGGCCCATGCACCGTGGTTCTTTACAAGAACGGAAAATTATTAATTCAGGGAAAGGAAGAAGTAAAGAAGAATGTGATGAAGCTTTTAGGGATTTCAATTTAATTAAATAATTCAATAAACAGTCGAGGCAAAATTCAATGACAGAAGAATTTTTGCCGAGCACTATTTTATGCGAGCGTAGCGAGCGGATTGAATTTTAGTTTATAGAATGCATTTCATGCTTATAGAGTTGAGCGAGCGAGATATGAACGCGAGCTTGCGAGCGTTCTCGCAAGCAACAGCGAGCTCTCGCATGTCACTGGACAAAAATCAGTGACATGCGAGGTTCGCCTCGCTCACCATTCGACTGATTTTTGACAAGTAAAGGCAATAATTTATGCTCAATTATTTGTTGCCTTTACTATAATCCTCTTAGTGCTTCTTGGCTTTGACAATAAGCCATTTCAATAATATAATTTCCAGACAGCAAACAAAAAAATAAATTGTTTTATAGAAAGCTTTATATAAACAATATTTCAAGAATTTCTCCGATGCATGACATAATCAAAAGAGACATATTGGCTGTCTTGAACGAGCTTGTTGAAATCCTGAAAGTAAAGGAAGAAACTGATGTTGTTGAAGTAAAGAAACTAAGCAATCATGTAATTCATAATGCAAGCGTTTTTCAGGACGAAGACTCCATTTCTGTGGCTATTCTTATTTATGCTTTGTCAAAAATAATAGACAGAAAACAGAAAGATTTGGATTATGGAAAAGTCTTGGACATGCTAAATTCTTGCATTTCAAGTTTAAATAATAATGAAGACGAACAATTCAGAAAATCAATAAAAAACATATTTAATTTCATACGGACAATGGATGAAAAATTAAAATTATATATCCATGAGGTCATAAATCAGGCCCAGATAAAAAAGGGCTCAAAGCTCTGCGAGCACGGCATTTCCGTTGCAAGGGCAGCAGAAGTTTTAGGCATTTCGCAATGGGAGCTTATGCATTACCTCGGCAAAACAACCATAATAGACCAGTTCAGCGAGCCGGTTAATGTTACAAGCAGGTTAAAATTCACGAGAGGATTATTTTCATGAAATCATTAATATTTGATGCAGGACCGATAATAAGCCTGGCAACAAACAACCTGCTTTGGATTCTTGAGCCACTGAAGAAAAAATTTGATGGAGAGTTTTATATTACTGATGCTGTAAGGCGGGAATTGGTTGACAGGCCTCTTGAAACAAGAAAATTCAAGTTTGAGGCTATACAAGTCGAGACACTGATAGAAAGGGGAATATTGGAAGTTGTGGACAACATCTCGATAAGACAGAAAACGCCAATGTTGTTAAGTACGGCGAATGAAATATTCAAGGCATTTGGAAATTACATGAAGATTGTCCATTACGCCGAAATGTCCGTGATAGCAGCTGCGCTGGAACTTGGCTCTGATGCAATTGTCATTGACGAAAAAACAACACGGCTTTTGGTTGAAAATCCCAGGATAATCCTTGAAATTCTTAAAAAAACATTGCATACTCCGATAAATGTAAACGAAAGTAATTTAAAAGAGTTTAGAAATGCTGTGGATGGGATAAGGGCGATACGCTCTGTCGAGTTGGCTGCAATTGCATACGAGCATGGATTTTTGGACAGCTATGTTACAAAAATACCCGATGCAAGGAAAAACCTGCTGGAAAGCGTCTTATGGGGAGTAAAACTAAACGGGTGCGCGGTGTCAAGGGAAGAAATAGAGCAGATACTGAGAATAGAGACAAAATGAAAAAGCATGAGCATGAAGCAGAGGCAGAAGCAAAACTAGAAGTCACATTGACAAAAACTGCCAATAACCAAAGCCCAACTTTCTGCGTTGCAATGCTGAAGAACGGCAGCACAGTAAAGCTTGAGGGCGAAGTCAAAGAATTTCTACAGACAATCAAGGACTCTGATTTTGCTTGGGTTAACGTACAGGTTGGTGACTTGGAAAAAGATGGAAGAGAAGTAGCTTCAATGCTTGGTTTTAATCCTATGATAATAGATGAACTTGTCAAGCAAAGATTTTCCGGCTATGAAGACCACACAACAGAGCTTGGCTTGCTGCTGCCTGCAGTCAGGGTAAGTGAGCTTGAAGTCGAAATAAACAAGCTTATAATTTTGATGAAAACCAACTTGATTGTGACTATCCACGGCGAGCATGTCACAAGAATCGTGAAGTTTGCAAGATATGCTGTCACTTTCTTCAAAAAAGTGCCAAAGAATCTTGAGGACGTTGACAAGATTTCTTTGGTTCTAATCAGGATTTTAGATGAAAACAATGAAAGAAACTTTGACGGCATACGCTCCATACAGGAGCAGGGCGAAGAGATAAGCAAATATCTTATTCAGCCATCTGCGCCAAGGCAGGAGCTTGGAAGCGACATTTACAAGATGAAGCATGCTTTGATTTCTTACCTTGAGGCATTATGGGCAACTCTTGATGTTGTACATTATTTAAGATATGGAGATGCTGAGATAATAACAGACGATCCCATAATTCTTCAAAAGATAAGCATGCTCACAACTGACTTGACAAGACAAATTTCAATAAGCGAGCAGATGTCAACTGTATTAGCTTCTGGATTAGAGGTTCTGCAGAGCATTTACAATAACCAGTTAACAATATTAAATAACAGGATGTCACTTTTGGCAGTCTGGATGGCTGTGATTGGTACTGCATTTATAGTGCCAAATACAATAGCTACTATTTTTGGTACACCAGTTGGGGAGCATGTTGAATGGCGTACTCAATTACTAATCATGCTCGGCACAACTTTAATTTCAGTAATTTTTGTTTATTGGTTTGCAAGAAAAAAGTCATTAATGCCGCCTAAAGGTGAGTGATTTTTATAATATATAGTGAGCAAGGTTAATGCCTTGCGAGGGTAAAATTTGCGAGCGACATGGAAAGCGAGCATGCGACATGCGTGCGAGCTTGTGAGCACGCTCACAAGCAACAGAGCTTTCCTCGCATGCAACAGCGAGCGGATTGAATTATTCGATTTTTATATTAATATGTTTTCTTTCAAGTTTTCCTTTAGCTCTTACATTTCTGACTGTTTGCTTTTGACATTGGGGCATAAACATTAATCAAAATTTAAATTCAAAAAACTCAAAAATATTTTTTTAACAGCAACTTTTATATACAAAACTTGATTCTTTACTTTTGGGTGGTATGTGTTGATTAAGGGACAGGTTATTTCTGGGGAGTTTGGCAAGATTATTGCAAGGCAGAAATCAGAAGCAGAGATTGAGATTGGAGAATTGCTTGTTGCTGACTCGCCAAATGGAAAAATCCTGCTGCAGGTTTATGACTTAATCTATGGAAGCCAAATATCCCAGCAGAACCTTGAGATGATTTCGGGAATGAAGCTTGAGGAAGGAACTGATTTTGAGCTTTTTGATGCGAACTTGAGAAATTATATGCTTGCAATGATGAAGTCATTAGTTACAATCAGAGACAGGAATGCGATTGTCAGCAAATCATTGCCGAATGTGTTTTCTGAAGTAAGGGAGATAAAAGAGGATGATTTATCATTTTTAACAAAGCCAAAAAATGCTTTGTTTGTTGGCAACTTGAGAAGCGGCTCAAAAGTGCTTGATGTACCGATTTATCTTGACGGGGAAAAGGTTTTTTCCCACCATATTTTGATTGCCGGAACAACAGGAAGGGGCAAAAGCGTGCTTGTCTCTAATTTGCTTTGGAACTCTTTTGGAAGGAATTTTGGCATTCTTGTTTTGGACCCGCATGATGAGTATTATGGAAGGAACAAAATTGGATTAAAGGAGCATCCAATCAAGGAAAACATTGTTTATTACACGTCAAAAAATGCACCGATAGGGACAAACACTCTAAGAATAAATCTTGACGTCATAAAGCCACATCATTTTGATGGTGTAGTTGATTTCAGCGATGCGCAGAAGCAGGCGATGAGCCTGTACTACAAGGAATTTGGCGATAAGTGGATAGAAGCGATAATTTTAGAGAAGCCATTAAGCATTGAAAGTGCTTTTCGGGCAGAGACATTGATTGTTGTGAGGAGAAGACTGCTTTATCTTCTTGACTTGGAGTTTGCAAACAATCAGTTATTTTGCAACGGAGTATTTCAGCTTAATTCTGGGTTTACAACAATTAGTGATATTTGCAAACATCTTGAGGAGGGAAGAATTGTTATTGTTGACACATCAAATTTTTCCGGCGCAGTTGAATTATTGATTGGAAGCTTAATCGCAAACGAGATTTTTAACAAGTATAAGTATTATAAAATGAATGGGTTACTTAACTCAAAGCCGGTTGTTTCAATCGTGCTTGAAGAAGCGCCAAGAGTTTTAGGAAAAGAAGTGCTTGAGGCAGGGCCAAATATATTTGCCACGATTGCAAGGGAAGGAAGAAAGTTCAAAGTTGGATTGACTGCAATAACACAACTGCCTTCATTGATTCCTCGCGAAATACTGGCAAATATGAACACAAAAATAATTTTGGGAATTGAGATGAAGCCTGAAAGGCAGGCAATAATTGAGAGCGCCTCACAGGACTTAAGCGATGACGACAGGACAATTGCATCACTTGACATAGGAGAAGCAATCATAACAAGCAATTTTGCAAGGTTTGTGACTCCGATAAGCATTCCTTATTTTGAGGATGTAGTTAAAAAGACATTAAAGGGAAAGGAAGAAGTGGTTATGGAGTTTAGTGAGTTGGGATGATTCTATATCTTTTATTAGAATAAAATTAAATTCAAGAAACAATAAATCAAAATTCAAACAATAACAAGAGCTTCCTCTGAATATAAGCATGATAGAGGAAACCTGCTTTTGCAGTGGCACTTTAAGTCATGGTTTATAGCGCCAGAAGCACTGCGGGGCACCCATTCTAGCGAGCAGTGCTTGGGTCGCCTGTTAGTTTTTGAAAAAAATTTAAGATTTAATTCTGTTAAGTTATTTATTATCTTGAGTCCTATATACCTATATATATCATATGCAAAAATTATATATACCTCTTTTACTTATATAGCAACTAGGGGTGGGTGTAGTGAAAACTTTTAAAGAACTCTATGAGGAGAAGAAAAGAAAAGCGCTGCCTATAATGATTAACACTTTTTCAAAGCCGAGGTACAGGCAGCCGATGGATAAAGAAGGACAGGCAACCCTAAACAAATTCATGAAGCAGATTTACAATCCAAGATTAAAGAAATTGGAGGAAAACGAGCGCTTCAGGGAAGAATGGATTGAGCCGGAAATCATTGAAATTACAGATTAATCATATTCATTTAGGGACTGCACTCCAGCTCCTCAAACGACAACAAAACAAGTTTGGGAAATCCGGAATCACCTAGCGAATACCTGAAGCAATAGGTATTCTTTTGCAAACAAACGGAGGTGATGGATGCAGAGAAATGCGGTTCCTAAATGTTTTTTTTAATTTTTGGTATGTTATTTCTTATTATCTACAAATATTTTTTTCAATATTTTCAAGATTACGACAACAGCCAAACCTAAAAATATTATAAAACCTGAAAAAATTAAATTTTTAATATTTAAGTTAATAAAAATAGTTATTAAAAGAAAAATAATGCCAATAACAATTATTGACACCCCAGAACCATAGAGATATTCATAAGGGGTATATATTCTTTCTCCAAAATATCGAGCTTGCCACCACTTTTTGGATTTCATTAAAATAAAGAATAAAAAGATTTATTATAAGCTTTTCTGTAAACTACACCTTCCCATTAAATTATAAATCCAATATTTTTCGGCGCCAGGGACGGGATTTCCAGCATCCCATGATGACTTTGAACCCGCGTGACACGGGTAGTGTCATCTGGATCTTAAGTCCAGCGCATTAAGCCGAACTCTGCCACCCTGGCTTTGCCGATAGCAAAGTTTAAATACTTCACTAATATGATTATTCTTGCGGGTAGATGTCAACTGGATTTTAGGTTAGTGCATCGGCCAGACTCGGCCATTCTTCTTTATTCTTAAGGATAGAATTCTTCCTTTAAATACTTCAGCCAAAGATGTCCAGTGTCCAGTGGTATAAATACCTTTAAAAATCATTATACCTTACCTTATCTTATGAAATTCGCCCATTTAGCAGACTGCCATATCGGCTCTTGGAGAGATCCAAAGCTGAAGGATATAAGCACTTTGGCTTTCTGCAAGGCAATTGACAAATGCATAAAGGAAAAGATAGATTTCATTCTTATAGCAGGCGATTTATTTAATACTTCATTTCCAAGATTAGACAATCTAAAGACAGTTGTTTCTAAATTCAAGCAATTAAAGGATTTAGGCATTCCAGTTTACATTGTTCCAGGAAGCCATGACTATAGCCCAAGCGGCAAGACGATTCTTGATGTTCTGGAAGAAGCTGGACTGTTCTTTAATGTCTTTAAAGGAACTGTTGAGAACGGAAAATTAAAGCTGAATTTTACAATCGACAAGAACACAGGAGCAAAAATCACGGGAATTTTGGGCAAAAGAGGTGCTTTGGAAAAAACATATTATGAAAAATTGATTACCGAGCATCTTGAAAAAGAAGACGGCTATAAAATATTCTTGTTTCATTCTGGAATTGATGAATTAAAGCCGAAGGAAATGGAGAATATACTATCGCAGCCATTATCATTGCTGCCAAAGGGCTTTGACTATTATGCAGGCGGGCACGTCCATATTGTTGACGACAAGCAGATTGAGGGCTATGGAAGGATTGCTTATCCCGGGCCTTTGTTCCCGAACAGCTTTGCAGAGCTTGAAAAGCTTGAGAGAGGCGGCTTTTTTATTGTTGAAGACGAAAATGTTAAATGGGAGCCGATACAAATCTATAATGTTGAGAAATTAGAAGTTGATTGCAACCATTTAAGCCCTGATGGGGTAAAAAACAAAATTTTGGAGCATTTCAAAAACAAGGAATTGAATAATACCCTTGTTTTGATAAGATTGAATGGCACCTTGGAAAGTGGCAAGCCAAGCGACATAGATTTCAAGGAAATTTTTGAATATCTTTACAACAAATCAGCATATTTTGTGATGAAAAGCTCGCATGCTGTAAGCTCAAAGGAATTTGAAGAAGTGAAGACTGATGCAAGAAATGTCGAGGATATTGAATCGTTTTTGATAAAAGAGCATTTGGGGCAGATAAAACTGGAAAATTTGACTCTGGAAAAGGAGGAAGAATTGATAAAAAATCTGATGAGGATTCTAGTAACCGAAAAGCAGGAAGGAGAAATAGTGCCTGATTTTGAAAGGAGGGTTAAAGAGGAAGTTAGCAGGATTTTGGAATTGGAGTTGTGATTTCTATTATTGCAACCGAAACATTTAAATATAACTTCTAGTTAACTAAAAATATAACTAAGTGAGTAGCACATGGTAACTGCAAAGAAATGGGGCAGCTCGATTGGGGTTATAATCCCAAGAGAAATTGTCCAGAAGCAAAATATCAAGGAAGGCGATGAAATAGTTATAAGTATATTCAAAAAGGGGGATTTAAGCGATACTTTTGGAACTCTAAAAACAAAACTTACTGGGCAGCAGCTTAAAGATTTATCTAGAAGAGATTGGGAAAGCTCTTCCGACAGAAAATTCAGGAAGGGATAAATGCGCATGGAAGAAGAGATTATCCTATTTTATGATACTTATGCATTCCTTGAAATAATTAACGGCAATCCGAATTATAAGGGTTATTTAAAAAATATAGGCATTGCAACAACAAAACTGAATTTAATGGAATTGTATTATCGCTTATACATACTGCATGGGATTGACAAAGCCGAATTCTACTATCAAAAATATAAGCCGTTTGTAATTGAAGTTGATGATTCATTAATTAAAAAAGCCATGATATTCAAGGCAGAAAATAAAAGCAAGGATTTGAGTTATGTAGACTGCATCGGATATGTTTTTGCCAAAGAAAACAAAATAAAGTTTCTGACTGGGGATAATCAATTTGAAGACATGGAAAATGTGGAATTTGTGAAATAATCATTATTCTTATTTAATCAATCTCAGAATAATCTCATTAACTTCTTTCGGAGTTGCTTTTCCTCTGGTTTTAGCCATAACTTTTCCCACAATGAAATTCAGTGCCCTTTTTTCTCCTTTCTTATAATCTTCAACAGCTTGTGGGTTTTCCTCAATCGCTTCCCTGCAGTATTTTTCCAGTTCAGAAGTATCAGAAACTGCTTCCAATTTTTCTTTCTTCACATATTCATTGACATTAAACGGTTTTTCAATCAGTTTTTCAAGAATTTTAGATGCAACATTATCAGTTATATTTTTGTTTTCAACTAATTTTAATAAATCAATCATGTGCTTTTCATCAATCTCAACTTCACGCAATTCTTTTTTGTTGTAATTCAAAACCCTAACAAGTTCTCTTCTCAGCCATTTTGCTGCCAGGACTGGATTAATTTCTTCTGCTACTTTCTCAAACATCTCTGCTAATTCTTTTTCTGCTGCAAGAATTTCTGCATCTTCTTTCTTTATCTTGTGCTTTTCAACAAACTTCTTGACTTTGTCCTGTGCCAATTCCGGCATTTCCTTTTTGATTTCCTTAACCCATTTGTCAGTTATCTCAACAATAGTCAAATCAGTGTCTATAATATAGCCATAATCCTCTTCAGTTTCTTTTTTTCTCAAAGTAAATGTAACTCCTTTCTCTGAATCCCATGCCCTTGTTTCCTGCTCGATTTTTTTATGAAGCTTTGTGTCTTCTTTTTGCCTGTTGACTTCATAAACTAACGCTTTTTCAATTTCTTTAAAGCCCGTGATATTTTTTATTTCAACTCTTGCATAATCACTTTCTTTTATTGAAACATTTGCATCCGCCTTTATGATTCCTTCATTTATATCAAAAATCTCTAAATAGTTAAGCACTGTAATCAACTGCTTCATAAAATCTCTTGCTTCGTCTGGAGATGTTAAATCTGGTTCTGTTACAATCTCAACAAGAGGATTTCCGCTTCTGTTGTAATCCACCAAAACATATTGGCTTTCTTTCAATCCAGCAGGATGTATTAGAGAAGCAGGGTCTTCTTCCAAATGAACTCTTATAATACCAATTTCTTTTCCATCCCTTAATCTTAAACTGCCATTTTTCCCAAGAGGGATATCATATTGAGAAATTTGATAGTTTTTTGACATGTCTGGATAGAAATATGATTTTCTTGAGAAAATTAATTCTGGAGATATTTCACAATTTAAAGCAAGACATAATTTTAGAGCAAACTCGACTGCTTTTTTGTTAAGAACTGGTTTTGAGCCTGGCATTCCCAAGCAAGTAGGGCACGTTCTAGTGTTTGGCTCTTCGTTTCCTTTGGTTGGGCAGCTGCAAAAGAGTTTTGTATTGGTGTCTAGCTCTGTGTGGATTTCAAGTCCAATCACAATGTTGCTAGTGAAGTGTTTCATTTTTAACCAAAATTTTCTTCTATAAATTTCCAAATCTTGAAATAAATTAATGGAATTTGAAAAATTAGTCCAGAAATGAAAGCTATCCACCAGTACGGATTTTGTTGCTTTATTTCAAAAGAGTATACAACCATAGCTACACCTAATACACTTGATACTAAATCAACAATCCAACTTTCAAATAGTTCTTTAATTTTCATTTCCCCTTCTCTACAGCACTTCCCAATTGTATCAATTTCCCTTCCTGCAGATGGTCTGCTATCAATAACATTCCAACTGGAAGATTTTTTTCATAGCCGACTGGAACGTTTAAATGGGGCAAGCCAGCAACATTTGGGCCGACAAGCATGACATCCATCATGTAGTTCTGCAATGGAGTCAATTTTTCTATTTCAGAAAACTTTGGTGGCAGAATTGGAACAGTTGGAGAAACTAATGCGTCAAACTTCTTGAAGGCTTTTTTGTATTCCTGAATCATCAAAGTCCTGACTTTCATTGCCTTTATATAGTAAGCATCTCTGTAGCCAGCCATTCTTGCAAACGTACCAAGAATAATTCTTCTTTTTGCTTCATCACCAAGATTTTTGCTTCTTACCCTTGTAAAATATTCGTTAAAGCTGCCTTCCAGTTTTTCGCTAATGCCATAACGCATGCCGCAGTATTTTGCAAGGTTTGTGCTTGCCTCAGAAGTTCCAATCATGTAATATGTTGCAAGCCCGTATTTTATAGGCAGCTCCAAAGAAATTTCTTCAGCTTTTGCACCTTCCTCTTCAAGCTCTTCAATTCCATTATAGACATTTTTTTCAACTTCCGGCTCAACGCCTTCTGCAAATGCTTCTTTTATTATGCCAACCTTCATTTCTTTGATTGATTTTTTTAGATATTTTGAATAATCCTCATTTTTAACATTCAAGGAAGTGCTGTCATTCTTGCCATAGCCTTCAATAACATCCATTAATAATGCAACATCTTCAATTGTTCTTCCAATTGGGCCTATTTTATCAAGCGAATTGCCGAAATCAATCAAACCATACCTTGAAACCCTGCCATAAGTTGGGCATAATCCAAAAACATCGCAGAAAGAAGCTGGCTCCGCAATACTGCCGCCTGTGCTTTCTCCTAATGAAATGTGCGGAAAAGATGCCTTTTTTGATATGCCTGCCGCTCCTCCTGAAGAGCCACCACAGCTTCTTTCCTTGTCAATGGGATTTTTTGGAACTTTGTAGCCAACCCCGATATTGACAGAAAAACTTCCAAATCCAAACTCATCTTGTGAAGTTTTTCCAATAATAATGCCTCCTTCTTCTTTCACTCTTTGAATTACAAAAGCATCGAACAACGGCTTATACCCTTGGAGTATTCTTGAGCCAGCAGTGCTTTCAACATCTTTGACACAGATGCCGTCTTTAACAGAAATAACAACTCCAAGCAATTTTTTGTTCTTTAATGGCTTGTCTTTGTTTTTAATTAGTTTTTGAATATTATTTGCCTGTTGCAATGCTAATTCTTCAGAAATTGTGTTGAAATAATTATATTCTGTGTTTATTTCCTTGCATTCCTCTATAACTTTTTGTGTATGCTCAACAATATCAATTTCATTGTTTTTTACTTTTTTGATGAAATCATGAATGCTCATTTTTCCTCTTTTAACTGAGTAGACAATGCCAATCCAATTAAAGACAAGCCAAACATCATCAAAAATAAAAACTTGAAATCAAAAAATTTCACTACAAACCCCCCAATAAGCGCCGCGATGCCCGTAATCGTGAAATACAACCCTTCCCAAGCAGCCCACTGGGAAGCATATTTTCCCTTTTCAAGATACTTTGTATAAAATGAATTAAAAACCGGAATCTGAATCATTAAGCTAACCCCCAATATCACCTGCACTATAAATAACTGAACAATATTGGAAACAAAAAAATATCCAAGAAAACCCAAGCTCTGCAGGAAATACCCAATTATTATAACTGGCTTTTCTCTTTTTATTTTATCCTGGATTTTGCCCATTAAAAATATGCCAAGTCCTGAAACAATCATAAAAGTTGCCCATGCACCGCTAGCTGCCAGCACATCCCCTCCAATCTGCTTGACAAATAATGCATATATAGGCCCAAGCATTCCTGCCGCCAGCGCAAAAAAGGAATTTGCCGTTAAAAAAAGCCTTAATTGCTTGTGCATTTTAAACAGCCCTCGGCCCCTTGAAATAGCCGTCTTTTTTGTGCTCTGTCAAAGACAATGCATCGTCCTGAGAAAGGCATTTCTCTTCTTTGTCTTCGCGCATAACATTCTTTATCTCAACTGGCTGGAAGCTAGGCTTTACATTGTCTGTGTCAACTTCCTTTAACTTTGAAAAGAACTCAAGTGCTTCCTTAAGTTGAGGAAGGAATTTCCCGATTTCCTCTTCGCTGAGCTTTAACCGTGCCAATTCAGCAACATGCTCCAAAAGCTTCCTGTCCACTTCCATAACCATGGCTAATCTTGGGCTGTTTTTATATATTTTGTTAAAGTTTATTTATTTGACTCATTAACTTCTTTTATTCAATCCCCAAGGCTTCCCTGTCAATGTCCTAGTGATAAGGGAGCCACAGCCTCTTATGTTGCACTTTATCGCTGCATTTAAGTGCCTCTGTTATTGCGGGGCACCCAGTGGCATGCGAGTGAGCTTCGTTCGACCTGAAAAGCGAGTTTGCGAGCTTTTCTCGCAAGCAACAGCGAACTCGCTCACAAGTCACTCACTTGGTTGTGTCGATGGGTCGCCTCGTGATTGAAATTTATATATTATTGAAATGTGCTTATTACATAAATAAAATCTCAAAAAAACAATTGGAGACCACTGCGCTTCCATGAAGTGAACGGGACGCCCTCAGTATAAGAATTATCTTGAAGTAAGCATAGGTTATATCCACCATATCAAAAAGTTTTTATATGCATAACAAAAATAACATATCAAAAAAGAGGATGGTAAAAATAAGAAGAAAAACAATTTTCTATTTGTCATGCTTGACATTGCTTATTTTTATAGCTGCTTGCGGCGGTGGCGGCGGAAGCTCTGCCCAGATTGGATGCTATCCAAAAGGCACAGAGCCAAACCCTGACGTAAGGCCTGTTCCAGGAGGTTCTTTGAGCAAAGACAACTTTGGCGGCTATTATCCTGGCGGGGACTATAAACGAACAAGTATTTTCGAGCCTGATTCTGATGAAAGGGCATGCGCTTGCTTAAAAGACACTTTTTGGGATGCGGAATGCTGCGGAGATGACAGCATAGAGCAAGACGACCCTGATAAAAGGGAATTATTTTGCACAAGCTGCAAGATAGGAGACAACTCAGGCAGAAGGGTGTGGGACAATGAGCAAGGCAAATGCTGCGGAGATGACAAAGAAGACGAACCAGACTGGAGTGCAGTCTCGTGCACTAGCTGCCCAGTTGGCAACAATGCCGGTTCAAGAGACTGGAGTGATGGTGGCTGTTGCGGAGACGACGAGACTGATTGTGCATTGCAGGCAAAAGGGGGAATTTGCCATCTTGATGCAGAAGGAACAACTCCATTCTGGATGCAGTCTTCTGAGTTGAAAGGCGACATAAAATATCTTGGTTGCGCTGACAAGGAATACATAGCAGATGGAAGCGCGTGGAAAGCTTGCGATGGTGCATTCTGGCAGACAAAAGTAAGCGGCAACGAGTTTATGTGCACTGGAAAGGGCAAAGAATCAATTGTTGAATGCTGCGGCAGCAGCTCCTGCAAGTCAAGCACAGACGGCAAAAGATTGGCAGCAGGACAATCGGTAAACTACAGCAATAAAGTTTATTACTGCGCATCAGACAAAACATTTACAACAGATTTGGACACAAAGGACAAGTCAACATGCGAGAAAGCAGGCTTCAAGTGGACTGGCACAAAATGCTGCAGCGAGGCAGACGATTCAAACGAATACTATAATGATGCCGGTGTGATAGGAGGCTGCTGGAACAAGGAATTTGTGAGAAGTATTGATGTTGTCAAAGGCACAGACGACTCGGTTATAAACTACCAGGGCTCATTCCATGGCTGTGCAATTGACAAGATAAATTTCAATAAGGACAATGATAACTTATTGGGCTTGTCAGATAAGTCAGGAGTTCCTTTAATAACAAACCACGATTATTGCTTTAAAGACCCTGAGAACAATTATTATTGCTCATTCACAGAAAAATGGATTTTGACAAATGGCAACGACAAAAGCCACTTGAGCTTTGCCCCTGTGGCAAATCCAAATCTTGCAGCAGAATGCTGCGCTCAAGATGAGTGCTGGGATGGCACAATATGCGCTGAAAATCAGAGAAACAAGCCGTTGGCGCAACCGGTCAATGGATTAAGATGCATAGACGGCAACTGGACAACTTCAGCCTTGAAATTTACACCTGATGAGGATATTTCCGGCTTTTGCCCCAAGCAGTCTCAATGCCTTTCAAGTGTATTTGGGCAGACAAACCAATGCATCGAATCTGGAGAGTATGTGAACGACAATTATTGTGAGAATGGGCTGTGGACTACAAGGACAAAGCTGCTGGCACTGAAATTGTTAAAACTTAAGAGCGGAGATTACACATTGTTCTGCGATGCAAGAGAAAATTCGTTAAACAACCTGCAGTATCTGACTGATTCAAACGAGCTTATTTCAGACGTACTTTCAAATATACAGACTAATAATTTCTGCGTTTTGAAAGCAGGCAGCAGAATAACAGCAGCAACCTCTATCAACAAAAACCTTGAAGAAGCGCCAGCAACCGCCCTTAACATACTCGGCATCACAAGCTGCGATAAAGCATTGATTGATGACGGCAACTATCATGCGTGCGACACAACAAACAAAGTATGGTACAATAAAAGACTGAAAAGCTTCATTTACAGCCAAAGCGCAATAACCGTGCCTTCAGAGCAGGAAACAACAACATTCTTCGGCAGCCTGATACAAAGCATTATCAGTTCAATCAAAAGATTAATAACAAGCCCGCCTTTTGACGAGTCTTATGTAAAGGGAATGAAGAAATTTGATAAACTTTATTTATCACAGCAGGCAGGCAAAACAATCAAAGGCTCTATAGAAGGAAAGAATTTCAAGAACGCGGTTGTTGAGTACTCTGGTTTTGACGCTGACATATGCGGCTTTACGAATAAGTTCAGCGAGGCAAGAAAAGATGTTGCATCAGGAGTTTCATGCAAGAAGGAAGGCAATAACTATTATGTTCTTGCTCAAGGAAGCTCATTTACTAGTGTAAATCCCGAACAGATATGGCCTGATTTGACTGCTAAGTTAAGGTTAAAATAAAGATAGATAAGTTTTCAATAATAAATTTTTTCAATCCCGAGGCTTCCTAGGCTCTCTCCCGACTATAATAGGAAACCTGCCACATCTGTTGTGCTGGATTGTTATGAAAAATAGCACATTCATCTAAAACGGTTCACTTTTATCACGCTTACTTTAAAAAGTCGTTCTAAGTTTTTGTTTTATTTTTAATTTATTGTTTTTTAAAGAATCCACTAATTTTTTAAATTATCTAACTAATTCCCTTCTTCGTATCTTAGAAACAAGCCTTTCCAAAGTATCAATCTTTCTCATTAATTCAAGCTTTTCCCTGTCCATTTCAATCAAGTGCCTTGCAAATTTAGTTAATTCGAAATCTTCTTTCTTGATGTTTTTGCTTATTTCAATGAACTTGTTGATTTCTTCTGTTGTTAAGTTTAATCTCGATAGGATCTCAGCAGCCTTTTTCCTTAACTCATTGTAATCTTCTGTGTCTTTACTTAATGCTTCTCTATTGATTTTCAAGTCTTTTTGCAGTTCTTCCTCAAATTTCTCAAGAATCTTTCTCTGCATCTGCGCTTTTAACAGCTTGAACTCATATATCTCCTTTGCAAAATCTTCCCTTAGGTTTTGTATTATGCCTAGATTTTCCTTGAAATCCTTCAGAAATTCACTTTGTAATTTTTTGTTTTCTACCAAATCTTTTTTCAACGATTCAAGCTCTGTCTTAAGTTCAGAAATAATTTTATTGTTTTCTTCTACATTCTTGTTTATTACATCAATCTCCTCTTTTAGTTTCATTAAGTTCTTTATTTTTTGGAACATAGAGAAAAGAGATTTTCTATGGATTTATAATTTTTTCTTTTTTAACAAATATTTTCTCAATTTTTCAACAGCCCTTCTCCTGAATTTCTTTATTTCCTCGCAGTTTTTTATCTCGCCGTATGTTTTGCTGCTGCCTTCTGGAATGAAGATTGGATCGTGCCCGAATCCATGACTTCCTCTTATGCTTTCTGCAACATTGCCTTTTTCCTCTCCAAGAAAACTAATTGGTTTTTTGCTTGGCTCGCAGTAGGCAACAGCGCTTTTGTAAGTGCATCCCCTGTCTTTTATACCTTCCATTAATTTAATTATTCCCCTTAATCCAATTCTTTTATGGATGTAGGCAGAGCAAGTGCCTGGAAAATCATTTAATGCTTTGATGAACAAACCAGAGTCTTCGACAACAACTGGCTTTTTTAATTTGTTAGCCAGCATTTCTGCTGATGCTCTTGCAATCTCTTCAGGATTATCGCTTCTCAGCTCAGGATAAGACATTTTAATATGGTTTACTTTTATTTCAGGCTCAAGAATTTGTTTGAATTCCTTTACTTTGCCTTTGTTGGATGTGATGAAGTTGATTGTTAATCTGGACCTTTTCATTTGTTTTGCTGATAAATGGGTTATATTTATATATTGTTATAGTTAAGCTATATTTATGAAAAAATTATTTTTGATTATAGCTGTGATTTTAATGACTGCGCAATTTGCAGTTGCCCAGATACCTGCAATAAGCTCTTATGTTACCGACAATGCAGGAATTCTTGCCTCTGCGGCAAAATTGAACCTTGAGAATGAATTAAGGGACCTGGAAAAACAGACAAATGGAGTGCAATTCGCCATTTACATTGAAAATGAATACCCCAAAGAGTATTCTTTGGAAGAATATACGTTAAAAATCGCCGAGAAAAACAGAATAGGGAAAAAGGGCAATGACAACGGAGTATTGCTTTACGTAGCTGTCAATGACAAAGCTTACAGGTGGGAAACAGGTTATGGCGTTGAAGGCACTTTGAATGCAGCATTGCTGGGAAGAATTTCACGGGACTACCTTGTTCCAAATTTCAGGAATGGAGACTATGAGGCAGGAATCCTAAAGGCAGCTGATGTTGTAAAAAGATTGTTATTGAATTCTAACGACCCTGATATTGTTGCATTGAAAAATGAAAATAATATGAAGACGGATAATTTGAGCATTATTTTTGGTATTCTCTTAATAATATTTATTTTCTTTGTTTTGTTCGTGGCATTTAATAAAGCCAAAAAATTAAGCAAATCCTCCAAATATAAAAAAACAACCGATAGTTTTTACAGAGGAGCTGCTGGCGGGATTTTTTCAGGAGGCTTTGGGAGAGGAGGCGCAGGGGGATTTGGCGGCTTTAGCGGAGGCGGAGGAGGATTTGGAGGCGGCGGGCATTCAGGAGGATGGTAAAACTTAAAAATAGAAGTCAACATACGCCTAATATGAAGAAAATCCACTGCCCAAGATGCTCGGGAATTTGGCGGAAAAAATTCATGCGAAAAATCAAGCACCCTTCCAGAGCTATTTTGGATGTATGCGGCCATTGCGGAGGCATGTGGCTCGACAGGAACGAAGTGAAGCTGCTTTATAATTTTTCAAAAAGAAAGAAAAGAGGATGAAAAAATGGGCAGAAGCAAAATGAATAAAAAATTGCTATTCGGGATAGGAATTCCATTAGCTGTTGTTCTGCTGATTGCTTTGTGGTACATTGGAACTTACAACTCCTTGATAAGGCTTAATGAAGAGACAAACAACAGATGGGCTCAGGTTGAAACACAATATCAAAGAAGGGTTGACTTGATTCCGAACCTTGTGAATACTGTGAAAGGCGCAGCCGGCTTTGAGAAATCAACCTTGGAGGAAATTACACGATTGAGAAGCCAATGGCAGACATCTGCAACAGTCAATGCAAGAGTGGAAACCGCCAATCAAATTGAAACAGTTTTGTCAAGACTTCTTCTTATAGCAGAGAACTATCCCCAACTGACTGCAACAAAGAACTTCCAGGCCTTGCAGGACGAGCTTGCAAACACAGAAAACAAGGTTGCAGTTGAAAGAGGCAGATATAACGAGGCTGTAAGGAATTTCAATGCCCGAATCAAGACATTCCCGACAAATATAGTTGCAAAGCAGATTGGGTATGCTGACAAGCCTTACTTCGAGGCAAAGCCCGGGGCTGAAGAAGCGCCTGAGGTTAAGTTTTGATTTTTTATTTAGAAACTTTTATATCTTTCGATAGTTATTGAATAAGCTAATGACTAGGTTTAAGTATCCTACATCACAGGAAATTATAGAATTTAACAAAATAATACTCAAAGAAATAAAGGTAAAGAAAGCGGATAGACCAGAACTGAGATGAAGAAATCAAAAATTGGCTCAAAACAGGAGAAATTAGAGAATTTAAAAGATGAATTGCATTTAGATTCAAGTATAAAAGAAATCGAAGAAATGCTTAATTATATAGATAAAAGGAGAAAAATTCTGATGGATATAGGCAGATTATAAAAGTAAGATTTGGAATATTATCAAAAATTTATTAGTTGATAGAATCTTAATTTATTCCTCAACTTAAAGATAACCATTTTTCCAGAGAAGATACAAAATAATAATGACAATAATTATTATTAACCATGGTTGAGCTTGCCCTTTTTTGTTGAAGTAGTGGTTAATCATTTTATTTTTATATTGCGTGCCATATAGTTTATCACTTTACTAGTAATATTTCCAGCCCAATCATTAACAAATTTGAATGTGAATAAAAAAGAATTAACCAGTAATCCACCTAAGAGGTATAATTTATCAAAAAGTCCTAGAGTTAATAATCCAGCTGAAGGTGATAGGAAACCTACTGTTAGGATAAAAGTGATAATAGTGTCATAAAATTCTTCGCCTCCAGAGAATTTCTTACCCATTATATCAATCATAGACATTATCATGAATGTAAACAACATGCTCAATAAGAATAAAAAGGTTACATCAGTTGGAGGTTTATATAATCCTACAGCATACATCGCCATATTAAATCCGAATATTAAAAATAGCATTACTAATCCCCTTGCAGACTTCTTGGCTACAGATAATTCACCATACAAATAGGCGTGTTTGGTAGTTTTGTTTAGCAAAATCATTGTTAGAGCCATCCATAAAAAATAATAAATGAAGACCAAAACTATATAAGCTATTAATTTGCCTAACCAAGAATCTCCTAAATAAGGTATTTTATCAATCATATCTATAATTTAAGTATACGCCTATAATAAATTTTCTATCAAGTAATAAACTCGTCACTTACCAAACTCCCCAACCACAGGATTAACAACCTTAATCAAATCCTTCGCTTTCATCTTGATGCTTCTTGTATGCGTGCCTGCATTAAATGCAATTATATCATTCTCAACAACTGACTTATCAAAGTAAGTTTTTAAATTAAACAAATTTCCAAACGGCGGCACAGAGCCAATGTTGCATCCAGTTGCCTGCCTTACTTCCTTTGCATTTGCCAGCTCGATTTTCTTGTACAAAGTCAGTTTCTGCAATTTTCCAATGTCAAGCTCCTTTGCACCAGAGACAACTGCTTGGATAAATCCCTCTTCTGTCTTGCAAATTAGTGCCTTGCAGCCCTGCTTCAGCTCTGTGCCTCTTACTTGAGCTGCTTCTTTACTCGTATAAACTGGCTTGTGCTCAAGCACTTCATGCTCAATCTTTTCCTTGTTCAAGACATCCCTTATCTTGCCGAACACAACATTTACTTGCTCTTTTACAAAATCAAACTTGATATGTAATTCCTCTAATTGCTTCTCGCTTACTGCACTTGGCGCCTCATCCATTAATGACTCTGCTGCCTTGTTCTTTGGAAAGGCAATTACTTCTCTTATTGATTCATTTCCAGTTATCATAGCAACAATCCTGTCAACTCCCAAGGCAATGCCTCCATGAGGCGGAGTGCCATACTTGAATGCCTCGAGCAAGAATCCAAATTTCTGCTCTGCCTCTTCCTTGCTTAAACCCAAGACAGAAAACATCTTTGACTGGATATTGCTTCTATGGATTCTTATAGAGCCGCCTCCGATTTCAGTGCCGTTCAAAACAATATCATATGCCTTTGCCCTTGCCTTTTCCGGAGATTTATCAAGCAGCCCTATATCTTCGTCTTTTGGGCTTGTGAAAGGATGATGAACTGCAACATATTTCTGCTCTTCTTCGCTCCAATCAACCAATGGAAAGTCAGTAACCCACACAAAACTAAAGTGATTATTGTCAATAAGATTCAATCTTTTGGCAATCTCAATTCTTAAATAACCAAGTGAATCGTTTACAACTTTATGGCTTGAGTCAGCAACAAAAAATAACAAGTCATCTTTCTTAGCATTTGCTGCCTTGAGCAATTCCTTTTGTATTTTCTCGTCAAAGAATTTCACAATAGAGCTTTCAAGCCCTTTTTCTGTAACTTTCATCCATGCAAGCCCTTTTGAACCATAAATTGCAACAAAGCTTGTCAATTCCTCTATAACAGTCCTGCTGAAGCTTGCGCAGCCCTTTGCATTTATGCACTTTACAATTCCTTTTTGCTTTATTGCCTTTGTAAAAACCTCAAAATTCGAGTTTTTGACAACATCGGTTACATCAACAAGATGAAGCTCAAACCTTGTATCGGGCTTGTCCAAGCCATATTTGCTGATTGCCTCATTGTAGGTTATTTTTGGAAATGGCGTTTTTAAGTCTTTGTTCAACAAAATTCTCCAGACGTGCTTGAGCATGCCTTCAACAATTTCCATTATATCATCTTCCTCAACGAAGCTCATTTCTACATCTATCTGAGTGAATTCCGGCTGCCTGTCAGCCCTTAAATCCTCATCTCTGAAGCATCTTGCAATCTGAAAGTACCTGTCAAAGCCAGAGACCATCAAAAGCTGCTTGAATATCTGAGGGCTTTGGGGCAGAGCATAAAACTTTCCAGCATGAATTCTAGACGGCACAAGATAATCTCTAGCGCCTTCAGGAGTGCTTTTTGCAAGAATAGGAGTTTCAATTTCAACAAAATCCAGGCTGTCAAAATAATCCCTGACAGCTTTGACAAATTTGTGCCTTGTTATTATGTTGTGCTGCATTCCCGGCTTTCTCAAGTCAAGATATCTGTACTTCAAGCGCGTGTCTTCGCTTGTAAGAATCCTGTCATCAATTTCCATTGGAGGGGCTTCTGACTCGCTCAAAATTTCTATTTTCTCAACAAAAACTTCAACAGCGCCTGTTTTAAGCTTTGGATTTTCCATGCCCTTTTTTCTGTGCTTTACAATGCCTTTTACTTGAATCACATCTTCCCTGCCTAATTTTTCAGCAATTTTATGCGCTTCAAGATTAAAAGAAGGATCAAAAACTACTTGCGTTATTCCATACCTGTCTCTCAAGTCGATAAAAATAACCCCGCCATGGTCTCTTCTTGTCGAGCACCATCCGCATAAAGTTACTTTTTTGTTAACGTCTTTATCTGTCAATTCTCCGCAAGTCTGGGTTCTTTTCATGAGATCATGGATTTGAAGAATGTTATTTAAAGTTTATTGTTAAGAAGCATTTTATTTTCGATTATGTCGCGAAAATCGCGAGATTTTCGGGATTTTAAAAATCTTCGATTTTTAATATATAGGCGAGGCGGTTAATGCCACCGAGCAGTAACATGCGCCGCAGGCGGATTGAAAATTTAATTATTTAACGAATTTAATGTTCTTGAGCTTCTTGCCCTACTTAAAAACTAACATTTTTAAGTTCGTCAGAAACTTCGTTTCTGCCGATGCCAATAAGGCATTTCAATAAACAATTATTTTTTCAATCAACGAAAAACCAAAACTAACTCCTTCCTTTCATAGAAATATAGCCGACCAAAAAGTAATAATCATGTTTTGTTTTTGGCGGCTATCTTGCCATTCGCAACAATATATTATTTTTTCTTGTGAATGGCAATATCATACATCACTTCTTCCAATTTCTTCAGATTCCATTTTATTGAATCGGATTTTTTTCTTAGTTCACTATTCCTTAAATGAAACTTTAAGAATTCTCCATAGATGTCATGAACCAGCTCTTTTATCTTGACCGCCTCGTCAAATCTCTTATGGATGACATCATAAACTGCTTTCCTTACAAGCTCCCCTGTCAAGTCGCAAAGCCCGCTCAAGTAGTCTTCTGCAGATACCCCCAAGCTTGCTTTTGTCGGTATCCTCTTGTTTTTGACAAATTCATAGAAAGCAACTGCCTCAACATACTCCTGGAATGCAACTGAATTGATGTTCGTGTCTGTTGCTATGTTGATTTTTTTTAATTTTTTTACATTGTCCTTGATTTTTTTAATTGCAGAATCAGCCGTTTTCAAGTCATTCCTTTGAGCAGCATAAATTACCTGTTTTGACAGGGTTATGATGTGCCTTGAAAGCTGGATTACATCCTCCCTTTTGGCGTCAAAATTATGAATTTCTTCCCTAATCTTCGAGAATTCCTTTTTGTTGAACATATCAACTGATTATTATATTTTGTTTATAAAGGTTTTTAATTGAAATTTTCAATAAAAACAAAAAGTTTAAATACCTCTTTCAAGAAAAAAATAGCATGGCTACTCCTTTCAGGCAAGTGCTGGAATTCTTTGACAGCATAGGATTATTTGATGTTGTACTGCCATTTCTGCTTGTTTTCACAATTGTTTTTGCAATATTCGAAAAGACAAGGGTTCTAGGCACAGAAGATATTGATGGCAAGAAATATACAAAAAAGAACCTTAATGCAATCGCCTCTTTTGTCATTGCATTCCTTGTTGTTGCCTCTTCGCAGCTTGTTGAGATAATAACCAAGGTATCAGCAAACGCGGTTATTGTGTTGTTTTTGTCGGTCTTGTTTTTGCTTTTGGTTGGCTCTTTCCACAAGGAAGGAGAACCAATATACCTTCAAGGCGGTTGGAAGGTTGTCTTCATGATAATTGTGTTTATAGCAATAGTCGGCATTTTCCTTGATGCCATAAAAGGCCCTGATGGAAGGACATGGCTTGAAAGATTAGGAGATTTTGCAGGATCAGGCAGCGATGAAGTGGTAGGCTCTATCGTTTTGCTGGCATTGATAGTCTTTTTTGTCGTTTACGCTATGAAAGAGCCATCAAAAGAAGCAAAGCATTCGTAATTTGCATAAAATTTATATACTAATGGTTTAAATAAAAAGCTAAAGAGGTGCAAAAATGGCTGTAGAGGCGTTCAAGCTCGAGGGTTTTGTCAGAGTTTTGGAGAGCTGGGGCTTGACAGATGTTATGCTGCCATTCCTTCTAATTTTTGTTATTGTTTACGCCATATTAACAAAAACAAAAATATTGGGCGAGGATAAGAAAAACCTAAATGCAGTTGTGGCTATAGTTGTTGCTTTGCTTGTTGTTATACCCCATGTTACTGGGAGATTCCCTGAAAATGCGGATCCTGTTTTGATAATAAACAATGCCTTGCCTCAAGTATCAATAGTGCTTGTAGCGATTGTTTTCCTGCTTGTAATGATTGGAGTATTCGGACAGGATTATGTGTTCCTAGGAATGACAATGCCTGCCTGGATTTCCTTTGTGTCCTTTGCAGTTATTTTAATAATATTTGGAGGGGCAGCAGGCTGGTGGGACAGCGGATTTGGACAAACTTTGGAGAACTTTTTTGGCACAGACGGAGTGGCTATATTCATCATGCTTCTGACTTTTGGCATAATCATAGCATGGGTTACAGGCGATTCAAAGGAAGCAGAGACAAAGACAATACTCAACAGACTGGGCATGGACTTTAGCAAGCTATTTGGGAAGAAATAGTCATATTAAAAATAAGATGGCAACATTTCTTGATGTGACAGGACTGCAGCATTTCTCAAGCATTTTCGTGTTTTTGTTTGTGTGGCTTGCAGTTTTTGCTGTCATGTCATGGGTAAAAGTTTTTGGCGACAATAAGTTCGTACATACTCTTGTTGGGTTGCTGCTTGCTATATTTGTGCTGATAAGCCCGGTTGCAACAGACATTATAGCAAGTACTGCTCCTTTCATAGCTCTTGTGTTTATGTTCGTTATCTTTGTGTCAGTTGCAACCCAGATGCTTGGCGGCGACATAGAAGGATTTCCTGCACTTAAGGGGGTGTTTTTGGTATTTATTCTTATTATTCTTGTCGTTGCAGCAGGGGTTAAGTTTAGGGAGAGTGTTAACATATCTGAAACCCAGACAGATCTTTCAAAAACTGTAAACCTTATCTTTCATCCCACATTCCTTGGAGCAGTTCTAGTTTTGGCAATAGCTGTTTTTACAATTGCTTTATTGGCTGGGAGAAGTTAGCTTATTTCTTTACCGGCTCTTTACTTACTTTAGTCATCCTGTCCAATTTATTGACGCTTTCAGTCAAAGAAGGCAGAACTTTCTGGAATACCTTTTCCATTGCCTTGATTTCTGTGCCCACATCAACAATGTTCTGGTCGTAAGAAGAAATTTTTGTCATCACACTCTTGGTTAATGAGTCAATGCTCAGGCGCATATCTATGATTTGCTGCTCAAGCTTTGCCAGCCTTTCTTCGCTTCTGTCCTTCCATTCAATTACTTTTCTTATGTCCTTTACAAGCTCGTCCCATTTCTCGTCAACAATCGCTTCAACGACTTCTTGTATCCTTTCCTCATCTACTGAAGCAGGTTGTGTTTCTTTCGGCGGCTGAACACTCTGGAATGACTGCTGCTGATAAGAAGGTTGCTCGTAGCCCTGCCCATAATCCTGCATGCCCATATCCATCTGCTCTTGCTGGGGCAGAGGAGTTGCTCCAAAGCCACCGCTTAATTCAGCTTGATTTATTGCATCATAGATTTGAGAAGTGTTAAAACCCTGTCCTTGAAGGGCTTGCACAATCTGATTATTTGTGTAGCCCTGCTGCTTCATCATAAGAACTTGCTCGATAGGAGACGCTGAAGTTGGAGGTTGCATCGGCTGTATCTCGGGCATTGGCATATCTAATGGCTCTTCTCTCTTCTTCTTTCCAAATTTAAAGAACACCATCAGTACACCTCTCTTTTGAGGTTCTACTTTAAATGAATATATTTAAAGCTTTCTATTGCTGCTTTTTCTCAAGAACTTCGTTTATTATCTGCTCAACCTCGTTTTGCGTTACAAACCTGATTGGATTCCAGAGGTTTATATACTTTTCAAGAACTTTTACTTCCTCTTTTCTTGCAACTGTTTGCAGCTCCCTTATTACAAGCATCAATTTGTCCCTGATTTCTTGCATTTCCTTTCTTATCTCCATGATGTCAGAATTTATTGTTTTAATCTCGGCAGAGAAATGCTTGTTTTTTGCAATCACGTTTTGTTCTGTAACCTGAAAAAATCTTCTAAGATTGGTGAAGCCCTCTTCAAGAAGCCTTAATCGCCTGCTCAGTGAGCTTACATCTTCAGTTATTCCGCTTATGTCAGGCGCTTGCTGCTGCTGCTTGCCGAATTTAAGAATTCCCTCATTCTTTTTTGGAGGCGGTGGTAAAGTAGATTCTTGAACTGGCATTTTATTATTTGGTTTATTATTTTATTTTTTACTGAATGAATAGGCGAGGCAAAACTGATTGAAAGGGAAAGTTTTGCCGAGCGCTATCTTTTGCGAGCATAGCGAGCGGATTGAAATTAGTTTATTTTTTAATGACGTTTTATTTGAAGTTATCCTTTAGTTGATATGTTAGTTCTTCTTGCCTTAGACATTGAGGCATTACAATAAATATTATTTTTTCAAAAAACAATAATACAATAACCTTTTATTACCGATTATTTAAACTTTGTTAATTCCCTTATAGTAATCCTTTAAATCCCTCTCAATTTTATAAACCATTTTTGCGTCCTTTACAATGCTCAAATCGATTTCTTTCATTAAAGTACCTTCTTTGTTGCGGTTTAAAATATCTGTTGTCCCATAAAACGGCAGCGCAATCTGGCTTCTTCCGAGCAATTCGTCTTTAATTCCATTTCCTATAAAATCACCTGCTGCGTTTGCATAAACAAAAACTGCTTCGCTTTCAATTGCGCGTGCTGAAACTAAAACATCTACCTCCCTTGGCGGCTTAGTCTTGAAATACTTGTTGTTGTAAATCCAGTCGTAGGAAGAGGATTTCTCGCTCCAGAAACTTGGGCAGAATATAATGTCTGCTTTTTTTAGCATTAACTTTCTTGATATTTCAGGATAAAGCAAATCCCTGCAAATCTGAATGCCAATATTGCCGATTTTTGTCTTGAAAACAGAAACTTCATTGCCTGCAGTCAGATATTTTGCCTCTGATTTTTGGACAAGATGATTTTTCTTATAGTTCCCAACAATGTTTCCTTTATCGTCGAACAAATAACTTATATTACAGAATTTATTGTCTATTTTTTCAATTATAGAGCCCATAATAGAAAACATTCCATAATTTTTTGACAATTTAGAAAACAATTTTTTTGATTGAACTGGAACCTTTGGATTGTATTTTTCCTTGTTTAATGGGCCTGTCAGGAATATCTCAGGAAAACAGATAATGTCACAATCATTTTTATTGGCTTTCTTGAAGAATTGCTCTACTCTTGATATGTTTTTATTGAAATTTTGAGATACTTGAAATTGAATGGCGCAGATTTTAGTTTTTGGCATAGTTAATAGTATATTTTGATTCTTTTTAATTTTTATCGTTTACCAAAACCGCAAACCTTAAATATCACTTATATTATAATATAATATAATCTATAGGAAATAATATAAAATATATATTATAATCTAGTTGGTATTCATGAAAAAACCAATCAGCGCAACAATTGACGAAGAATTGATTGATTGGATTGAAAAGGAAGTAAATGAAACTAAGAAATACAGGAACAAATCCCACCTTATAGAAATAGCTTTGGAATCATTAAAAAAAGAGGCAAGGAAATAATGGCATTATTCGGCGAGACAAAAAAACCATTCAGCTACGACATTGTAAAAGAAGGCGAGGAAACAATTTTGATGATTGATTTAGAGCAATACCCCCAAATACCCTCCCTTGAAGATGATCCAGTAAGCATGTCAAGGACTATTGATATTCTTGCAGAGACAAGCGGCATTACAAAGATTATTTATACGCAAAAAAGAAATTACGAGTATGATTACAACCAAACATCGATGATGCAGGAAGTTGCAAAGCTGTATGCCCAATTAGTAAAAAGAAGGGACTTATTTGGATATGGCAATCTGCTTGCCGACCCAAAATGCACGAGATGGGCTGCGCAATGGTATGCAACAACTCAAAATATTACTTCTGATTTATTAAAAAGGGATCCCATAGGGGCGTATGTTGAATTAAAGAGAACAATCAGAGACGAAAGAATGAAGACTGACAGGACATTAGATGAAAATTACATTGGATGCGCAAAGAAATACATCGCTGTTCTGCAATACTTAATGAGCTTGCTGGAAAAAACAAAGCTGATTGAAGCTGCAAAGCAATATCTCTCCGGATATAAGCTAGGCGACAGAAGTGTTTACAGGAGGATATTCACTCCTGACATAAGGCCTGACTTTATGTTCACAAAGCTGATGGCTTCTTATCCGCCTGAAGGAGAGGAGATCGACAGCTACACACTTGACAAGAATACAGAAGTAACCATATTTGAACTTCCGGATAATGTGCAATATTTGTATCATTTGATTCCGCCGGAGTTCAAGCTAAGCGAAGAGGAATATGAGATTCTTGACACTGCAAGGAAGATAATGACAGAGCACAAGCCGACAAGACAGGAATTCATTGACCCGGACAGGATGAGGCAGGTGTTCTATAACATCGGCTCTGACTTGATTAGCGAGCTTGCAAATTACAGGAACTTGAGATTGTCCTCATCTGACATCGATGAAATGGCTAAAATCCTTATAAGATACACAGTCGGATTTGGATTGATAGAGGTTCTTTTGCAGGATGAAAAGGTTCAGGACATAACAATAAACTCGCCTCTTGGAGAAACTCCCATGTTTATAGTTCATCAGGACTATGGTGATTGCAAGACAAACATCATACCTACGACCCCAGAAGCAGAGTCATGGGCGTCTAAGTTAAGGTTGATTTCTGGCAGGCCATTGGATGAGGCAAATCCAATTTTGGATACAGAGCTTGCAATTCCAGGCGCAAATTCAAGAATTGCTGTCGTTGCTCCTCCTCTGAATCCAAGCGGATTGGCTTTTGCCTTCAGAAGGCATCGAGACAAGCCATGGACATTGCCTTTGTTCATACAAAACAAGATGATGAATCCATTGGCAGCAGGCATTATGAGCTTTTTGATTGACGGCTCAAGGACGCTTTTGATAGCAGGAACAAGAAGCGCAGGCAAAACCAGCTTGCTTGGAGCCGTGTTGGTTGAATTGATGAGGAAGTATAGAGTGATTACGATTGAAGACACTTTAGAATTACCAACATCTGCGTTAAGAAAGCTTGGCTATAACATTCAGTCACTGAAGGTCGCTGCTGCCTTGACAAAAGGCACTGCTGAAGTGCCAGCAGATGAAGGAATAAGGACAACTTTAAGGATGGGGGATTCTGCCTTGATAATTGGAGAGATAAGAAGCAAAGAAGCGCTTGCTTTATACGAGGCAATGAGAGTGGGGGCGTTGGCAAATGTTGTTGCAGGCACTATTCATGGTGATTCACCATACGGGGTTTTTGACAGGGTTGTTAATGATTTGCAAGTTCCAAGGACAAGCTTCAAGGCAACTGATGTTATTGTGGTTGCAAATCCCGTAAGAAGCGCAGACGGACTGCACAGATGGAGAAGAGTCACTCAAATTACAGAGGTAAGAAAGCACTGGGAGCAAGATCCATTGGTTGAAAAGGGTTTTGTTGATTTGATGAAATATGACTCGAGAAAGGATGTTTTAGAGGCAAGCGAGGAATTGATTAATGGCGACTCTGAAATACTTAAGGCAGTTGCAGGCAATGTAAAAGAATGGGCTGGCAACTGGGATGCTGTATGGGACAACGTAATGCTTAGGGCTAATACAAAGCAAGCGCTTGTCGATTTTGCAACAAAGCAGAACATGCCATGGCTTCTTGAAGCTGATTTTGTAATACAAAGCAATGACCAGTTCCATAAAATATCAGAAAAAATAAGGGAAGAGATTGGAACTCTCGACTCAAAAAGGATATTTTTTGACTGGAACGAATGGCTGAAAAGGCATGTTAAGAAAATGGATTTTCACAGCAAGTTATGATTAATAAAATAAATACAATATTTAAAATCAACAACAAAAATTCAATAAAAAACAAAATCAAAAAATTAATTCAAACAACTTCGCTTCCCAGCATCTGCAAGCATGATGTGGGACATGCACGCGAGCAGTGACATGTGAGGCTCGAGTGGCATGCGAGTGAGCGAAGTGAACTCGCTCACATGTCACTAGACTCACTCGCCATGTCAATCGCAAGCAACAGCGACGGATTGAAGAAATAAAAAATAATTCAATAAATTTTGCCGAAGGCGGATTAAAAAATTAGAATTTAGGAAACTCAAATAAAATCAAAAAAAGAGGTGAAAAATAATTTTTCTACAATGCCATCCGAAATAGACAAGCAGAAGTTGTTGTCTTTAATGGAGATTTACAAGAAGCACCTAGAGAAAGAGCTGGGAGCGAAGCTTGAAAGCCATCCGGAGCAGCCTACAACAAAGGAGTACCAGGAATTCAAGGCTGAATTTCTTCCAAAGCACATGGGCTTGTACGAGAAGCTCTGCAATTTAAGCGAAAAAATCCTTAAGATTAAGCCTGATAAAAAAACCGCAGATGTTTTGCAGGAATCAATCAACATAACGCATCTTAACATCACTCCAGCAGGAGCCGTTTCATTCTCACTTTTGATACCTTTGGCTGTGGCTTTAGTCAGCTCTTTGCTTGCATTTTTAATTTTCCAATCCATCTTTTTTGTTTTGTTGTTTTTAATTGGTGCCGTAATTCTTATAAAGCCTCTAGGAAGAGTTCCCGAGTTCATCGCCAACAACTGGCGCCTGAAGGCAAGCAACCAGATGGTGCTGTGCATCTTTTATGTTGTTACATACATGAGGCACACCTCAAATCTTGAAAGGGCAATTGAGTTTGCAAGCCAGCATCTTGTGCCCCCTTTGTCGCTTGACTTGAAGAAAGTGCTTTGGGATGTCGAGACTGAAAAATACGCCTCTGTAAAAGAGTCTCTGGACTTTTATCTTGATACATGGAAGAAATGGAATATTGAGTTCATCGAGGCGTTTCACTTGATTGAAAGCTCTCTGTATGAAGGAGACGAGGCAAGAAGATTGAATGCGCTTGACAAGGCGCTTGACGTTATTCTTGACGAAACATACGAAAAGATGCTGCACTACGCCCACAATTTGCAGAACCCCATTACAATGCTGCACATGTTGGGAATTATCCTGCCGATTCTTGGCTTGGTTATTTTGCCGCTTGTCGTGAGCTTTATGGAAGACGTGAAGTGGTACCATCTTGCCGTTATTTACAATGTTATTTTGACTGTGGTTGTTTATTATTTGGGAAGGAATATTCTTTCAACAAGGCCCACTGGCTATGGAGATACAGATATTGCAGAAGAAAATCCCGAACTTAAGAAGTACAGGAACATACTGATAAAAATCGGAAAAAAAGAAGTGCAGGTTACTCCTGCAATTATTAGCGTGTTTGTCTGCGCTGCATTGTTTTTAATTGGAGCAAGCCCGTTGATATTTCATGCAATTGGCGTTCCTGATTTTGGTTTTGGAGGAGAAGATTTGACAACATCCTGCAAGCAGAGGTACTGCTTTTTGGAATACAGGACAAGCGCCACAACAAACCAGGAGCTTGGTCCTTACGGCTTAGGGGCTGCTATTGCAAGCCTGTTCATACCTTTGGGGTTGGGAGTCGCGCTTGGGTTTTATTACAGGCTTAAATCGCAGAACATCATAAAGATAAGGGAAAAGGCAAAGCAGCTTGAGCTTGAGTTTGCAAATGCATTGTTTCAGCTAGGCAACAGACTGGGCGATAATCTTCCTGTTGAGATAGCAGTTGGCAAAGTTGCTGATGTTATGGAGGGAACTGTATCAGGAAGCTTTTTCCAATTGGTAAGCTTGAATATACGAAGACTTGGAATGAGCATCGAAAAGGCGATTTTTGACCCAATGCATGGCGCTTTGGTTTCATTTCCCAGCAATCTGATTGAAAGCTCAATGAAAGTCCTGACGCAGGCGATTAAGAAAGGACCATTGATTGCAGCGCAGGCATTGACAAATGTTGCACGTTATATTAAGGAAATTCATCGCGTAAATGAAAGATTGAAGGACTTGATGGCTGACATTATTGCTTCGATGCACTCCCAGATTAAGTTTTTGACCCCTGCAATTGCAGGGGTAGTGATTGGAATAACATCTATGATAACAGCAATACTTGGAAAATTAAGCGGGCAATTGCAGCAGGTCACAGCGTCTGTCAGCGGAGCAGACACAGCAGCGCCTACAAGTATACTGGGCTTGTTTGGAGAGGGGATCCCAACCTATTACTTTCAGCTAATAGTCGGTGTTTATGTGGTGCAAATTACTTTCATATTGACTATTATTGCAAATGGCGTTGAGAACGGCTCGGATAAATTGAACGAGAGATTTGAACTTGGAAACAATTTGATAAGAAGCACAATACTCTATGTTTTCATATCCGCTGCTGTGATGCTATTGTTCAACATAATTGCTGGAAGGATATTGACGGCTACGTTAAGTGCTTAGAAATAATTTAAATAGTTTATAACATCAATCTTATAATACCATAAAAACCCATCAATCCCGAGAGCGACTTTTAGATTGATTGATTAAATAAAAAATAAATCAAACAATAACGAGAGCGTCCTTTAGATTTCTTAGGTGATAAAGGAAACCTGCTTTAGCTACAGGCACTATCTACCTCCATAATCAAGTGCAACAATAACTGCGGGGCACCCAATTCAGTGTGCGGATATTGGGTCGCATGATGGTTGATTTAAAATAATTAATAAAAAAATTCAAAAATATTAAGAGTGGGGCAGAGGAGATTTGAACTCCTGACTCCACGGTATCGGACATTTCATTGCAAATTTCTTTGCTCAAAATACCGTCTTCAGCCGTTTAAGCCAACTGGAAAAGTTGTGTGCTCTTTCCTGAAGGAAAGCCCGGCTAAGCCTGCTTCAATACCCAGGCTGAGCTACTGCCCCATTAAAAGAGACAGAACTAGCAATAATTTAAAATAGTTTCGTTTCAAGTTAACTCTTTCCTATAAAACCAACACTCGACAAATTCCTCTTCATTTACCTTCCATTTGATTTTTCCATCTTTTTTGTAGCCGTTCATCTCCCAGAACTCAAATACACCATTATTTTTGTATGGATGCTCTATACTCAATGGAACGCAAGATTCAACACAGCCTAGTTTCTTGGCAACATTCTCAGCAGCCAAAAGCAATTTAGAATCTGATTCTTTGTCCTTATAGTTTGTTTTTGTGGTAAAAGCAGCGATATAAATCCATTTTCCTTTGATTGGCTCTGAAATGTGCATGTCACAAAAATCTTCTGGGATATTACCTTCAGAAAGCATGTCAAAAACTATAAAGCCGGTTACTTGCTTGTTTTCTTCAACAACTAAAACTCCTTGAGGAAAAGAATTTATTTTTTTAGAAAAGTAGTTTTTGTCAGCACCTGTTTGCCCATAAGCATCTCTGTCAATTTCGACTAATCTGCCAATATCGTGCTGTGTAGCTTGCCTTATCAACATTATTTTACCTTTAAAGTATTATTTAAAACAATTTATAGGAAATAACTTTAATTTTCGTATACATTTATTATTTCCTAATAAGCAAATCACAATGAAAAGATACGAATGTTAGTGTGATTTGCTATAATATAAATTCTTTTGAAAAAATTATTCCTATAAGAATTATTTTTTAAATCTCCTCGTCATTACCATCCTCAATATCCTCTTCTTCGACATTAAGATTTTCAAAATTTTCTTTATCCTCTTGCGATGGAATATTGGTTCTTATCTTCGTATCTGTTTCCTTGCTTAAATCAACGCTTGCCTTTCCTACAATTTCGAGCTTTCCCAACCTTCCTGTTGTAAGCTGCATTTCCCCCTGCCATTCACTTACATAACCGTTTTCCAAATGAATTTTGTCGCCTGCTTTCACCTTGTCAATGTCTTCATTCCACAAAGTGAGCTTAATGTCACCAGTTTCGTCCTTTGCGATTGCAGTCGCAACCCTTCCAGGCTTTCCGAACTTGTTGAATTCCCTGACATCGCCTACATCAACAACATCAACAACAATATCCACATTGCCTTGCTTTGGTTTTAAGTCTTTTATCTGCATTTTATCTGTAATTAGGTTATTCATATTTAAATTTATGCTTCAATCCAAATCAGAAATCTAATTTATTAACCCAATCAGGTATTTTACCATTTTCAACTTTATCGTATTGCGGCCAATAAGGCTTAATATCAATCACAGGTGTACCGTCCAAAACATCCAAGCCCTTAACTATTATTTTATTCCCTTTATGCCTTAATAGTTTTACCGTTGTAATTGCAATCGGATTTGGTCTTCTGGGGCATCTGCATGCGAAGATTCCAACTACTGGGACATTTGGATTGCCTTGGGGCTGATGCTTTATTACATAATCTTTTACTTTGTCCATCCAATATACTATTATAATATGAGAATAGTCATCAATACCATCCAATGCTTCAGTAAATTTTTTATCAACTATAACTTCAGAAACTTCATTTGCAAAGTTTCCAAACCTATGTTTTTTAATATTATTTTTTACGTAGCCGATTGGCTTGAGATTAATTGCCTTCATAACGCTATAGCTTTCATTTGGATTATATAAATATTGTGCAGTATGTAAAAATAAAAAAAAGAGAAAATAAATAAATTAAGTTATGAAGTAAATCAGCACTGGCATTGCTCTTGTGCTGTCTGTTCTTTTTTCTTCTTAGCCATTGATAACACCTCGCTTGATTTTAATCAATTGCCGGCTTATCCCTTTCATCCCATCTGATTTAAATGCCTTGCGAAAAAGCTCGTAAATCATAATTATTGGTAATATTGAAAGAAATGAATTTACGAGTGAAATGCGAAGTTCGTTTGCAATATTGAAAATAAGTGCCTTATTTTCAAGACTGAAAAATTTTTCATTATAGAAAAGAATAAATAGTTGTTATAATAATCGTCTTTGTAGGGGGTAAAAAAATGGTAAATTCTATTGTTTACTGGTTTATTGGAATAGTTATAACAGTAATTTTTCTTGCTGGAATAAGGATAGTAAGACCAGTTGAAAGGGGTTTGATTGAAAGACTTGGTAAATACAAAAAATTTGCAACTTCAGGATTTAACTGGATAATTCCTGTGATAGACCGTATGATAAAAGTCAATATAACTGAAAGGATGGTAAATGCAGAACCGCAAGAAATCATTACTAAAGATAAACTTAATGCCAGAGTTGATGCTCAGGTATATTTCAAAGTTAAAGACAATGAACAATATGTAAAGGATTCACAATATAATGTATTTAATTACGAAAACCAGATTGTAAATTTAGCAAGAACCACATTAAGGAATATCATAGGTACGTTAACCTTAAACGAGGCAAATAGCGGTAGAGACCAGATTAACAAAGAATTGATGCAAACGTTAATGCGCGAAACAAAAAATTGGGGCATTGAAGTCGTTAGAACAGAATTAAAAGAGATTGATCCTCCGAAGGACGTACAAGAAACAATGAATAAGGTTGTAAAAGCTGAAAATGAAAAAATAGCGGCAGTTGACTTTGCCACCGCAAAAGAAACACAGGCAGATGGTGAAAGAAGGGCTGCTATCAAAATTGCAGAAGGTGGGGCGAAGGCAGTGGAAATAGGGGCAAAAGCCAAAGCAGAGGCAATAAAATTAGTAAATGAATCTGCTGATAAATATTTCAAAGGAAATGCTCAATTGCTAAAACAATTTGAGGTAACAGAGGAAAGTCTAAAGAGGAATTCAAAGATTATACTAACGGAAAAAGGTATACAGCCCATTATACTGTTTGGAGAAGAAAAAGTTGTGCCTATAAAGCGCAAATGAATGTTAAGCTAAAATGGTTTTTAAGTTGATATTTAAGTCTATAATAAAATTAATCCAGAGCGTATTTGGAGACAAAATTGGCAAAATTATTCTGGGAATAATTTTTGCTTTAATCGGTTCAGTTTCACTTTATTATTTATTGCGCGGCAAGACAGAAATGTTTGCTCCTAAAGATAAGTATAAGAATCCTATTATACGGAATTTTCGTCTAGCATTTTCTTTTGTTTTTTCTGTAATTTTTTTAATCTTCGGGTTATTTTTGCTTTTTGGCTAAAATAGTAAAATAATAACCACAACCTTTAAATAAGTAGTAAGTATTCTATCTTTCACTGCGCATGCTCGCAATATGGTTCTTGCAGAGAGCGTGCGTGGAATGCAAATTCTACGCAAAAATGGATTTATTTACATTTCAATAAAAATAAACATTTAATAAAAAAAATATTTCAAACACGTCGCTTCCCAGCATCTGCAAGCATTAATGGGAACCCAGCTCAGGAAAGTGTCGCTGACAGTCCCAATAAATTTGCGCCGAGGAGAAGTACAAAAAAGTAACCTCAACATTTGAATGCCGAGGCGCACTAACATTTGCCGAAGGCGGATTGAAAAATTAAAATAATAAACAATCAATTTAAACAAGAAGGAGGTAAAGAACTATGGCAGAGCTTCCACCTATGAAGCGGGTAGATAAAACTGTGTGGGAAATACCTATGAGCTATAAGAAAGGTATGCTTGTTCCTGCACGTATTTATGCAACCGAAAAACTTCTTAGGGAAATGGATGAAGGTGTATTTAATCAGGTAACAAATGTAGCTTGTTTGCCAGGAATCCAGAAATATGCATTCTGCATGCCAGATGGGCACTGGGGATTCTGAGTAAGTAAAAACTCTTATTCAGCCCTTGACGGTTTTCCCATTGGCGGCGTTGCAGCTTTTGACGCTGAGACTGGCGTGATATCACCCGGAGGAATTTAAACCTTAGTCGGGTTTGATATCAACTGCGGCATGCGCCTTGTTACAACAAATCTAACCTACAAAGAAGTACAGCCAAAATTAAGGGAATTAGTTGACACTTTGTTCAGGACAGTTCCTGCCGGTGTCGGCTCAAGAGGATTTGTGGATGCAAGCAGATCGCAATTCAAGGAAATAATGACATATGGCTCAAAATGGTGTATTGAAAACAGCTATGGCTGGACAGAGGATTTGGAAAGAACTGAAGGCTATGGCAGGATTGACTGGGCTGAGCCGGAGAAAGTAAGCTCAAAGGCAATGGAAAGAGGGATTAAACAATTAGGAACTTTGGGCTCTGGCAACCATTATCTTGAGATACAGATTGTAAAGGCAGAAAACATTTTTGACGAAGAACTTGCAAAAAAATTTGGAATTACCCAGCCAGAGCAGGTTGTTATTATGGTGCATTGCGGCTCCAGAGGATTCGGGCATCAGATTGGGACTGACTACTTAAGAATTTTTGAAGGAACAATGAAAAAATACGGCATTGAAGTTTATGACAGGGAGCTTGCATGCGCTCCATTCCAGAGCAATGAAGGGCAGGATTATTACAAGGCAATGGCGTGCGCAGCCAATATGGCATTTGCTAACAGGCAAGTTATTTTGCACAGGATAAGGGAAGGATTCTCAAAAGTTTTCAAGACAGAAGCAGAAAAATTGGAGATGCACATGGTTTATGATGTCGCGCATAACATTGCAAAGCTTGAAGAGCATGTTATTGACGGGCACAAAAAAAAGGTTGTTGTGCACAGAAAAGGAAGCACACGGGCATTTCCCCCGCATCATCCTGAACTTGCAAAACTTTACAAGGAAACAGGGCAGCCTGTAATAATAGGAGGCTCAATGGAAACTGGAAGTTTCTTGCTTGTCGGAACCCAAAAGGCAATGGACGAGACTTTCGGGAGTACGGCACATGGGAGCGGACGTACAATGTCAAGGGCTGCTGCAAAAAGGCAAGTCAGAGGCGAGCAGTTGCAGAGAGACATGGAGAAAAGAGGGATTTACGTGAAAGCAATCTCAATGTCGGGGTTGGCTGAAGAAGCTGGTTTTGCATACAAAAATATTAATGATGTAATAAATGCGGTTGCAGAGGCGGGAATTTCTATGCCTGTTGTTGGATTGAAGCCCGTGGGGAATGTGAAGGGTTAGGCTAATCGTAATTCTTTTTAAAAAACAATAAATTTATATACTAATTAATATTAAAAGATATATATTGATATTAATGGATATTTCAAAATATGATTTAGTGATTAAAAGGCATGTCTTTGAACGCGCTTTGCAGCGTGGTATACATCCAGACATGATTGAAGATACTTTATTGAAAGGAAAAATGAAAAGATTTGGTAAGCACGGGATAAAGTTTGTTAGTAAAGGTTCAAAAAGAACTATAATTTGTGTTGGCGAGCTTATAGGAAATAAGTTAAAAATAATAACAATTGAGGAGGGCAATTAAAATGAAAAAATGCGCAGAATGTGGTGGATTCATGCAGCAATTAAAATCAAAAACCCCAGAAGGTATCGAATACAATTACTATAAGTGCAGGAAAGATGGGGAAGAGATAGTAGATATGAAGCAACTGCATGAAGTAGCTGAAAGATATAGAACATTAAAAAAATATAATGTAAAGCTTTCAAAATGGGGTTTAAGCTTGGGACTTAGGATACCAAAGGAGCTTGTGGAGAAATACAAATTAAAAAATGAAAAAGAAGTTTCAATAATACCTGAAAAGACAGGAATTAGGATTATAACAAACTAAGAAAATAATAACAAATTTTAAAATGCCCGCAATACTACTCCAAATAATCATCGCCGTCACCATTGTTAGTTTGGTTTCCCTTATTGGGATATTCCTTTTCCTAAAGCAAAAAATTCTGAACAAGATTTTATTTTTCTTGGTTAGCTTCGCAGCAGGAACTTTTCTTGGAGTGGCTTTTCTTGACTTGCTGCCTGAAGCGCTTGAAGGCGGATTTAAGGAGTCAATACCATTATTCATCTTGCTCGGCATTTTGTCTTTTTTCGTTCTTGAAAAATTCCTATATTGGCATCATCACCATGTAGGGCAGGAGCACGAAGAAGTGCACGCCTTTACATATCTTAACATAGTAGGCGATGCAATCCATAATTTCCTTGATGGTGTTGTCATTGCAATAAGCTTTTTGAACAGCACAGCGCTGGGAATAGTTGCTACAATTGCGGTTATCGCACACGAAATACCGCAGGAGATTGGAGACTTTGCTGTGATGCTTTACGGCGGGTTTTCAAGGGCAAAGGCATTGGTTTATAATTTTTTGACTGCATTGACTGCTGTTGCAGGAGCATTACTAACTTATTTTTATTCCAACACAGTTGAAAACTCAAGCACATATATCATAGCTTTTACAGTTGGTGCATTCACTTATATAGCAAGCACCGATTTGATTCCGGAAATACAGAAAGAGAAAAATTTGAGCAAGTCATTAGCACAGTTCGCGCTTATGGTTTTAGGAATTTTTATTATCTGGTTTGTCGGCAGATTTTTTGAGGGGCATTAAAATGAACATAAACAACGACAGGAAAAAATACAAGTTCTTGGAAGACGTGGCAATCGCTGACGTAGCATATGAGGCATACGGCAAGGACTTGAACGAATTGTTTGAAAATGCTGCAATGGCGATTTTTGAGCTAAGCGCAAATCTCGACACAGTTGATGCAAAGGAAAAAATTGAATTTGAATTTGAAAATGATAAGATTGAAAATTTGTTGTATGATTTTCTTTCCGAAATTCTTTTCTTGAAGGATTCGAAATATATGGTTTTTAAGAAAGTTAAGGTTTCTATAAAGGAAAACAAAAAATATCATTTGAAAGCAGTCCTTGAAGGCGAAGGAATCAATCCCCAAAAACAACAATTGGAGAATGACATTAAGGCAGTCACTATGCATATGTTTGAAGTGAAAAAAGAAAAAAATAAGTGGAAGGCGGTTGTTGTGGTGGATATTTAATTAACATAATCATCAACATACTCCTTAAACATCTTCTGCAGCATCTTAACCTTTTCACCGACTCCTTTTCTTAAAACTGTATCATCTATTTGACTAACTGGCATGATTTTTATTGTAGTTCCGCTTATGAAGTGCTCATCATAGTTTTTTATTTTTGATAATGGTATATCCTCTTCTTTGACTTTCATTATTTTTGGTGCAATATCAAAAATAACCTTTCTTGTTACTCCAGGCAGCACTTTCTCTTTAGGAGGAGCTATCAATGTATCATATTTTATCACGAAAAAGCTTGTTCTTGTGCCTTCTCTTATGTTGCCTTTTCTATCAATCAACAAAGCATCAATTGCACCATTTTTTTCTGCTTCGCGGTATGCAATGTAGCTCATAAGGAGATTTTTTGTCTTGGATGCGGGCATGAACCTTTCACCATGGTATGTTATTACCTTGGCGCCCTGCTTGTATAACTTATCGGGATAGAAGGTTAATCCAAGAGGAAACAGGAAAAGCAACGGCTCTGCACCCTTTTCAGGGCCAATCAGCAAGACTCTTATCAGGGCATCTTGAATATTATTTTCTTTGATTAGAATTTTAGCCCATTCAATAATTTGTTTTTGTTTAAAATTGTGCTTTAATTCAATCTCTTTCGCGGATTCGAGCAATTTTGCTATTTCTATCTCAGGCAAAAACATTTTGCCTTGGATAATTTTCAAGTTGGAATAAACAGCAAAATCAAAAAATAATGATTTGTTGTAAACCGAAACATTTGCTTTTTCTTTCTCTATTAATTCTCCGTTTTTTATAACAAACTTGAAGCCCATGATTTTATTGGTATAGGTAGAGTATTTAAATAGGTTGCTTATAATAAAGTTTAATTAAGTTAAATATTAAAATATCAATTTTCGATAAAATTCAATAAAAATTTAACCAATACGAGAGCGTCCTTTTGATTTAAAAAGTGAAAAAGGAGACCAGCTTTTACAGAAGGCACTATAAAGCATGCGTTCATGTGCAAATTGCAGAGGCGGTGTCCCCTATGAAAGTTGGGAAAGATGTTAGGGAGCCAGTTTTTTGAAAATTTTAAATATCAGAATTCTCTTTCCTTTATGAATAATTCGTTACCATTCCTAAAATACGAAACTTATATAAAGAAGTTATTGAAATGAAACTTTAAGGGGGTTTTAATTTTGAGTCCTAATGAAATAAAAAACACGCCTCTGGTTAACGAGCATATCAAGTTAGGTGCCTCTATGGTTCCATTTGGCGGCTGGAACATGCCTGTCCAATATACAAACGTTATAGAAGAGCATCTTGCAACTAGAAATAACGCGGGAATATTTGACATATGCCACATGGGCGAATTTGTTGTGTCAGGAAATAATTCTGAGGAATTTTTGCAAAAATTAGTGACTAATGACATAGGCAAACTGGAAATAAAGCAGGCTTGTTATAACTGCCTTTGCTATGAAAACGGAACTGTTGTTGACGATCTTTTTGTTTACAAGTTAGATAACAAACAATATTTTATTGTAGTCAATGCGTCAACAACTGAAAAGGATTTTAACTGGTTTGCAAATCACAAGATGGATAACGTGGATTTAATGAATATAAGCGATAATATAGGGAAGATAGATGTGCAGGGCCCATTTGCAAATGATACGATGCAAAAGCTGACTGATTTTGATTTAAACGAAATTAAAAGATTTAGATGCGAGAAGATTAGCGTCAAGGATATTGATGAGCAAATCCTTATTTCCAGGACTGGATACACTGGAGAAGACGGGTTTGAACTATTTTTTAGCCCTAGAAACTCTGTAACGATGTGGAACAATCTGCTGGAAGCAGGCAAAGAATTTGGCATAAAGCCATGCGGCTTAGGAGCAAGAGACACATTAAGGATAGAAGCTTGCTACAGCCTCTATGGGCATGAAATAAACGAAAATTTAACGCCAATTGAGGCGGGGCTTGGCTTTGTTGTTAAGCTCAACAAAGATTTTATTGGAAAGGAGGTACTTCAAGCTCAAAAAAATAACGGCACAGGAAAAAAATTGGTATGCTTTGAGATGATTGATAAGTCTATTCCTAGAGAAAATTATCCAATCTTAGTCGATAATGAGAATGTCGGGTTTGTAAGTTCAGGGACATTTTCGCCTACATTCAAAAAAGGATTGGGCATGGCTTATATTAAGTCTGATTTGTATAATGTCGGTGGTGAAATATCGGTATTAATCAGAGGAAAAGAATATAAAGGGGTTATAGTGGAAAGACCATTTTACAAATATAAGGGTGGTAAGTGATGAAATATATTGGGAAAATACCTGAAGAATTAAAGTACACTAAGGAGCATGAGTGGGTTAAAATAGAAAGTGCGCATGGGGTAATAGGAATTACAGATTATGCCCAGCATGCTTTAACAGATATTGTTTTTGTGGAATTGCCCCAAGTAGGCAAAAAAGCAGGGCAATTCAAGCCTTTATGCGTTGTGGAGTCTGTAAAGTCTGTGTCTGACATTTTTGCCCCTGTTTCCGGAGATGTTGTTGAAGTCAATGATAACCTAAGCAATAACCCAGAGCACGTGAATCAGGATCCTTATGGCATCGGGTGGATAGCAAAAATCAAAGTTTTTGATGAAAGCGAAGTAAAGAATTTAATGAATGCTGAAGAATATAAAAAATACCTCGAAGGATTAGAACATTAAATATTGTAAAATAAAATGCATTATGTCTCAAATACAGAAGAGCAGATAAAGGAGATGCTTGATGTAATTGGAGCAAATGACGTATCCGAGCTTTTTAAAGATGTGCCTCAAAGCCTCATCTTAAAAGAAAAACTGAAAATTCCATCTGCTTTGTCGGAGATGGAAGTCGGGAGATTGCTCAAGAGCATAGCTGCGAAAAACAATACCGGCATGATTTCTTTTCTCGGAGCAGGCGCATACTGCCATTTCATACCGACAATTGTCAATCATCTGCTTTTAAGGGGGGAATTTTTTACAGCATACACGCCATACCAGCCGGAAATAAGCCAGGGAATGCTGCAAGCCATTTTTGAGTATCAGACAATTATATGCAACCTCACAGGAATGGATGCTGCAAATGCTTCAATGTACGATAACAGCAGCGCTTTGGCGGAAGCTGCGATTATGGCATGCAGAATAAAGAATAAAAATAAAATTTTAATCTCGAGGGCAGTGCATCCGGAGCACAGAGAGGTTGTTAAAACATACACAAATGCAAATTCAATTGAGTTGATTGAGGTTGGCTGCAGCAATGGAACCACTGAAATTGGCGAGCATAAAGATTTTGCAGCCATACTTGTGCAGCAGCCAAATTTTTTTGGACTTATAGAAGATTTAAATGCAATCTCTGATTTTGCCCATGAAAATGGTGCTTTGCTTGTTGTTAGCGTCAATGAGCCGACATCTCTCGGCATATTAAAAAGCCCCGGCAGCTACAATGCAGACATAGTTGTGGGCGAAGGGCATTCATTTGGCAATCCTATCAGCTTTGGAGGCCCGTTTGTGGGCTTTATGGCAACTAAAAGAGAATTTGTCAGGCAGATTCCAGGCAGATTGGCAGGGCAGACTGTTGATAGTGAAGGACGCAGGGGATTTGTTTTAACTCTGCAAGCAAGAGAGCAGCACATAAGAAGGGAAAAAGCTACTTCAAACATATGCACTAACCAGGCTTTGAATGCATTGGCTGTCACAATTACCTTATCAACTTTAGGAAAAGAGTTAAAGAATCTGGCAATCCAGAATTTGCACAAATCACACTATGCTGTAAACAGCATGGAAAATGCGGGGATTAAGAGGGTTTTCACAGCTCCTTTCTATAATGAATTTGTTGTCGAGGTTAAGGATTTGAAAAAAGCAAGCGAGAACCTGATTAAAAATGGCATATTGCCTGGCTTGGACTTGGGCAAGTTTTATCCCGAGCATAAAAACAGGATGCTTTTTTGCATTACTGAAATGCATACAAAAGAACAGGTAGACGAACTTGTTGGGGCATTGTCCTCTGATTAAAATGAAATTAATTTTTGAGCGAAGCGTGAAAGGGAGGAAAGCAGTTGAATTGCCGAAACTGGATGTTCCGCTTCAGGCTAATTTAATCCCTGAAGAATTTATAAGGCAGGAACTGGATATGCCGGAGGTTAGCGAGTTGGATGTTATAAGGCATTATACTGCATTATCAAGAAGAAACTTTGGAGTTGACAATGGCTTTTATCCATTAGGAAGCTGCACGATGAAGTACAACCCCAAGATAAATGAGGATATGGCAAGACTGGAGGGCTTTTCTCAGCTGCATCCTTATGCACCGGAAGAATCCTCCCAAGGAGCTTTGCAGATTATTTATGAATTGCAGCAGTATTTGAAGGAGATAAGCGGCATGGATGCTTTTACATTGCAGCCTGCTGCAGGCTCCCATGGCGAATTAACTGGAATTATGATTGTCAAAAAATATTTTGAGAGCATGAATGAAAAAAGAACTAAGATTTTGATTCCCGATTCGGCCCATGGGACAAATCCTGCGTCTGCAACATTATGCGGGTTTGAGTGCGTTGAAATCAAAAGCAATAGCGAGGGAGAGATAGATTTAGACGATTTGAAATCCAAACTCACTAAGGATGTAGCTGCTATAATGATTACAAATCCCAATACTTTGGGGTTGTTTGAAAGAAGAATTTTGGATGCGGCAAAATTAATGCATGACAATAACAGCATTGTTTATATGGACGGAGCAAATTTAAATGCCATGCTTGGCATTGCAAGGCCAGGCGATTTTGGGATTGATATCCTGCACATTAATCTGCACAAAACTTTCTCTACGCCTCATGGCGGCGGCGGACCAGGTGCAGGGCCTGTTGGGGTCAAAAAGCATTTGGAGAGATTTTTGCCGAAGCCAAGCGTTGAGGTTGTTGATAAAAAATACAGGCTGAATTACAATCTTCCGGATTCAATTGGAAGGGTAAGGGCATTTTACGGCAATTTCGGCATTTTAGTAAGGGCTTACACTTACATAAGATCTAACGGGTTTGAAGGCATCAGAGCTATAGGGGAAAATTCTGTGCTGAATGCGAATTATTTGTTGGCAAAATTGAAAAAGCATTATCATGTCCCTTATAACAGGACATGCCAGCACGAATTTGTATTAACTGACAAATACCTTAGCAACGATGTGTCAACAAATGATGTGGCAAAAAGATTGCTTGATTTTGGTTTTTATGCACCCACAATATATTTTCCGCTTATCGTGCATGGCGCAATCATGATAGAGCCCACAGAAACAGAAAGCAAGGAAACCCTTGATGCTTTTGCGGAAGTAATGATTAAGATTAAGGAAGAGTCCGTTAATGATCCTGAAATTCTGAAATCAGCGCCATTAACTACTCCCGTTTCCAGACTCGATGGCGTATTGGCTGCAAGAAAGCCAATCTTAAGATATGAAAGAACGATGGCATTGAATGAGCCGACGCATTAAACAAAAGACGCACTATTGACTATGCCAATACAAATACAAAAGGAAAGAAGACATCCAGAATGGCTGAAAATAAAACTGCCTTCTGGAGAAAATTATATCAAAGTAAGGAATTTGGTAAAAACAAATAGGCTGCACACTATTTGCGAAGAGGCCAAATGCCCAAATCTTTCTGAGTGCTGGAGCCATGGCACTGCAACTTTCCTGATTCTTGGAGACACATGCACAAGGTGGTGCGGTTACTGCAATGTCAAGACAGGCAAGCCCTCCCAATCGAATCCAGAGGAGCCGGAGATGGTAGCTGATGCAGTTAGAAAGATGGGTCTTAAGTATGTTGTTGTAACCTCTGTGACAAGAGACGATTTGGCTGACGGCGGCGCTTCAATATTCGCAGAAACTGTGAGACAGATAAAAAAACAAGCTCCGGATTGCTCTGTCGAACTGCTGATACCCGATTTTAAGCTAATGACGGGCAAAGTTTTAAGGGAGGGAGAGTTAAATATTGATGCATTAAGAACCGTGATTGATGCAAAGCCCGATGTTTTAGCTCACAACATAGAAGCTGTGAGAAGAGTTTTTACTCGTGTAAGGCCAGGAGGCAATTATGATGTTTCACTAAGGCTGCTTGCCAAAATAAAGGAGATCAATTCAAAAATGCCGACAAAATCCAGCATTATATTGGGATTTGATGAGACTCTTGACGAACTAAAACAGACAATGGTTGAGTTGCGGCAAAATAATGTTGATTTTTTAACTTTGGGACAATATTTGCAGCCATCTGTTAAGCATGTCAAAATTGAAAAATACTATACCCCAGAAGAATTTAAAGTGCTGGAAAAGATTGGCTATGAATTTGGGTTTAAACACGTTGAAGCAGGGCCTTTAGTCAGGAGTTCTTATAGGGCAGATAAGCTGAATGCAATAATAAACCAAGCAGCTCAATGCTGATTAAAAATTAAATGCTATGAGATTAAATAATATGAAATGCAGGTTTATTGATACGGGGCATAAAGATGCGTACACTAACATGGCTATAGATGAATCTATTTTGAATTTTTGTAAAAAGCCAACTTTAAGGGTGTATCAATGGACTGCTCCTTCAATTTCAGTCGGCTACAACCAAAATGTAGGCAAAGAGATAAATTTTGATAATTGCAAAAAACATAAAGTTCCAATCGTGAGGAGGATAACAGGCGGGAAAGCCGTCCTTCATGATAAAGAGGTTACCTACAGCTTCATACTTCCTGAAAATTTGCTTGAAATGCCGCGTGATATATTAAAGTCCTACAAGGTAATTGCACAGGCATTAGTCCTTGCATTTGAAACAATAGGAATCAAAGCAATAATACAAAAACAACCGCAAAAATTAGCAACTCCAATATGCTTCAACAGCTCAAACTGGTATGAACTAACAGTTAACAATAAAAAAATATCCGGCTCTGCGCAAAGAAGATTAAAAGGAAAAATTCTACAGCACGGTCCTTTGCTTATTGATTTTGATTATGAGAAAAATGCGATGCTATTCCCTTCAGACAATGCGAAAGAGCTTGCAGAGGGCTTGAAAAAAAGGATAACCTCGATTAAACGCGAGTTGGGCATTGATGTCAGCTACAATGAAATGGTATCTGCAATTAAGCATGGTTTCCAAAAGAATTTTAAATTCGACTTTTTTGAGGACGAATTAACCAATGAGGAAAAGAAACTGGCAGATACTTTAAAGAAGGAAAAATACTCGACAGATACTTGGAATCTTAAAACATAAAGAGGCAAAAACCTATGTACGACGCAGTTGTGATTGGCTCAGGTCCTGGCGGCTATGAATGCGCAAGAAGGGTGGCAGAATCAGGGGGGAAAGCAGCAATAATTGAAAAAAATAGTTTTGGTGGAACATGCACAAATTCTGGATGCATACCAACAAAGACTTTGCATGCTTCAGCATCGCTTTTTTCTGATGCTAAAAGGGAAATCAGCTCTGGATTTTCTGTTCCGCTGCCATCAAAATATTTTAAAAAAATGCTGGAAAAAAAGGCCCGTGTTGTCAGGATTATGTCCAAAGGAGTCCAAAAAATGCTTAGCGACGCGAATGTGGAAATGATGCTCGGAGAAGCAAGAATCAAGGACAGGCATACAGTTGCTGTTTCAGGACAAACCCTTAATGCAAAAAACATAGTGATTGCAACAGGCGCAGTTCCCAGAATGCTTCCAGGACTTTCTTTAAATGACATAGTGTTAACCAGCACGGAAATGATTGAATTGAAGGAATTGCCGTCGTCATTAATCATCATAGGAGGCGGCTATATAGGCTGCGAATTTGCCTCGATATTCGCAAGTTTGGGTGTGAAGGTAAAAATGATGGAAATGATGCCTAGTATACTTTATAATGAGGATGCAGACATATCTGCAGAATTGGCAAGGATAATGAAGAGACAAGATATAGAAATATTCACAAGTTCAAAAATGCTTGACATCAACGGAAATAAGGTAAAGTTCGAACATAACAAAACAGAAAAATACGTTGAGGCTGACAAAATACTGGTTGCCGTCGGCGTTGAGCCGTATTTCAACAGAAGCGAAATGGATAACCTAAGAGTAAAATATGGCAAGGGCATAATTGTAAATGACAAGATGCAAACTTCTGTTGAGAATATATACGCAGTTGGCGATGTGACTGACAAGATAAAATTGGCTCATTATGCCTATGCGCAGGCGCAGGTGGCAGCCAAGAACATCATGGGATATGAGGCAGAATTTGACGAGGCTACAGTTCCTAGCGCAATATTCACGATTCCTGAAATTTCTTCTGTCGGGGTGCGCAATTCAGAGCTTAAATCCGCAAAATTCGGGTTTGCGGAAAATGGAAAAGCAAGAGCAATGGGAGAAGCAGACGGGTTTGTGAAAATTTACTATGAAGATGGCTACTTGAGAGGTTTCTGCGCTATCGGGCCTCATGCGTCTGATCTGGTAGCAGAAGTTGCCTTGGCAATCAAAAACAACATCCCGTTAGAGAAGATAAGCGGAACCATCCATGCCCATCCAACCTTATCAGAAGCTTTTCTTGGAGTTGTTGAAAGAGCGCTTAAGAACAACAAGGGCAGATAGCCAATTCAAAATTCTGCGCTTTAAATTTTGTGCTTTATAATGTCAAAAAGCGACTTTAGCATGTAGTAATTTGGCTTGTAAAAAATTCCCAAGCATAAAAAACCAATAACAACAGCTATTATTAATCTTATTTTTTTAAGCATATCCAAACCTCTTCAGCTTTTTATGGTTTTCTTCGAAGTGGGTTTTCATCGAGTTTGCGAAATTTATAAACTTGAATCCGAAAGTTACCTTGTTGTTAACAATCATCAACTCCCTTTTTTTGCCGTCGATAAAGTATTCTTTCATTGCCTTTTCTCGCTGTGGTTGTGGCAGATTTAAGTCAAACATATGCTCGTTTTCCAAAATTAACTTTGTAAATTTCCAGTAGTCCTCTGCTCCTGTTGATTTTTTGTCATAGGTAAAAATCGACATCTTTGCTTTTGGCGCTTCTTTGAGCTTTGAATTAATCCTTATAGGCTCTGCAACAAGCAATGGCGTGAATTCCTTTTTCATCTTTAGCGATATTTCATTGCAAATCCTGTTTCTTTTGTCAAACATTGTGGGCAGGATAGAACTGACTAAAATTTTGTGTCCATTCATTTTGTTGAATTCTGTAATCCTTTTTACCGTCTTTTCCAGAGAACCATAGCCGAGCACATCAGCTGATGTGGGTATTATCACTTCGCTTGCATAAAGCAAAACATTTTTGTTAAGCAACCTCCATGATGGAGGGCAATCAAGTAGTAGATAGTCATAATCAAGCTTTAAGGAAAACCTATTTTTAAGAAAGTTAACGCTGTCTTTTTCCTTTGCAATCTGCTGCTCTGCATCAGCTAGCTTGTGGTCTGCATGTATAATGTCAAGGTTTTTGCCAAGCCTGCTTGTGCAGTCCTGCAAATCGGCGTTTTCCATCAAGAAATGATAGATGTTGTATTGCGAGTTTATGTTTTGGCATGCGCTTATGTCGCCCTGAGGATCCAAGTCAATCAAAAGAACCCTTTTGCTGTTTCTTGAAAGGCCTGCAGCAAGGTTGACAGCGGTTGTTGTCTTGCCTACACCTCCTTTCTGGTTGAATATGGCAATCTTTCTCATCAAATCACCTCTTTTAACACACAGAAACAACCGCTTAACATTTCTGCTCATAAGTTATATTTAAATGTTCCGATTTTGTATATTAATATAGAGAAATGTATACTGATTATTTTATTTATTTGCTATATGGAAAATAAAATCTCTATTCTTGCATCCTTTAGTTGAGAAAAAACTTTGCATCTTATTAGAGTATGAAAATATTTTGTAAATTTAAATTTTTCAATTATTTAGAAAAATTTTTGAAAATATTTTTGACATGAAGGATAAACTATTTTTTATAAACTTATTTTGCAGAAAAAAATAAAAAGTTTTATATACTTAATATGCTTTCTAATTTTTATGAAACAGAGTGATTGCCTTTGGCAGAGTTTCTAAATTCTTGTTTTTGTTAGATATCAAAATATTCAAAATCTCGACGGGTTATTGGTTTTCCAGATAATTCTGTTAAAAATTTTGTTTTGAGTTTTCGATTAGTGAAAACTCTATTCTAAAAAGTCATGCGGACTTAAAACGCGGAGAATAATAAAATGAAGCCAATAACATCTGAACAATTAAGTAGGTTGGAGCAAATGTTAGGTTTTAGAGTATGTCCATTTACATTAATTGGTAAAGAAGATGTTGTAATGGGTATTTTAGTAGGAGAAGTGCCTTTTGAAGTGTATGGATGTAGTGTTGATGGGGGTAATGCAAGAGGCGGAACCCCAATCAAAATAATTCCCATGTTACAAGGAAAAGATTCAGTTATTACTCCCTGTTCAATGAAGTATGCAGAAACATGCTCATTATACTCAAGGGTGATGGGACATCAAAACACACCCCCAGAATAATAAAGATTCAAAAACTTATTTTTTCATTTTTTAATAGAATAAAAAAGGAAACAGGTGATAAAAATGAATATAACTTTTGAAGATTTCGAAGAATTAGATATAAGAATAGGAAAAATTATATCTGTAGAGAAAGTTGAAAGTTCAGATAAACTAATCAAACTTTTAGTGGATTTAGGAACTGAAAAACGCCAGATTGTTGTGGGAATGGCAGAATTTTATGAGCCTGATTATTTTATTGGAAAAGAAGTGCCAATATTAGTCAATTTAGAGCCAAAAACGTTTAGAGGAATTAAAAGTGAAGGAATGATTTTGGCAGCAGATGTTAACGGAAAACCTGTTCTTCTGCATCCAGAAAAAGAAGTTCCAGCAGGGAGTATAGTAAAATAAAAATCTAAAATCTACTCCCTCAGCATATTCTCATATTCCTCTTCTTCAGCAACTTCATCTGCAAGCAGATCTTCTGCAAGCTCATGCGTCACCAAATCCTTGCCATGGGTTTTTTGCGCCAGATCATCATATAATTCAATTGCATGCTGCTCCATTTTCAAGAAAATTTTCAGGAAACCCTTAATGTCGCTTCTGTCGTTTGGAAAATTTACTTTGCCGAAGCTGGCAAGCTTTTCTATCTCTGCCATTGTTTCAGGAGGTTCGCCGCCAAGCTCTGCAATCCTTTTTGCAATCTTGTTTGCATGCTCAAACTCACCTTTTGCCGCTTCTTCAAAAATTTCTTCATAAACAGGCGTTCTTAGTCCGGCAACAATTTGAGAAGCCAATGCAGCGTAATAGTGAACAACCCATTCAAAAGCATAAGCTTTTCTTAACTCATTCAAAACCCATTTCTTGTCAACTTTTGAAATTTCCCTTCCTTTTTGTCCCATTAAATCACCTTGATTTATTAGTTAATTATCCGTTCGCTACGCTCACAAACTTTAGTGCTCGCTCCTCACTTCCCTGCCAATTGTTCGGAGCTCGCCTATCATTAATAACATTAAAAGCGGTTTACTTTTATCGCCTTTAGATTTCAAAGTCGCTCTCGGGATTGATTTTTTTAAATTTATTTTTCGTTTATTGAAATTTTAAACCTTAATACTCAAAACTCTGCCCGCAACCGCAGCTGCTGCCGCTCTTGACATTTGGATTGCTTATCTTGAAGCCAGCCCCCTGCAGGCTGTCAACATAGTCGAGCTTTGCGCCTTTCAGGAACTGCATGTTTTCTTTGTTCACTATTATTTTTACCCCTTTTTCCTCAAAAATCAAATCCAAGTCAGTTGTGTTGTCGTCAAGCTCCAAGCCATATTGGAAACCGGAACAGCCGCCCGGCACAATCTCAACCCTCAAGCCACTGCCTTCCTTATTGTTTTCCTTCAAAACTTCCCTTAATTTTTCAGCTGCTTTGCTTGTGATTATGAAATCTTTGCCTTCATCAAGCTTTGACTCTTCAACAGCTGCGTTTAGCTTGGCAATTACTGCATCCACTTCCTCATCAGCCATTCCATGCCCTTTAAATCCCTGCTCAAGAGTTTCCAAGTAAGAAACATGACATCCAACGCAATGAACCCCTGCAGACATCAATACTTCTATGCAAGCTGGGTATTTAGCTACAACATCACCAATAGTCATGTCTTTTGTTATGATTTGTTTTACTTGTTTAGCTTCTTGTTCCATGTTAACAATTGTTAAGTGCTTTGATATTTAAATGTTTTTGTTGGTAATTTAATCTTTATTGTAGTGCCTAAATACATTTTTATCCTATCATTATAGTTTGTGTTCTTGTAGTGCCTAAAACATTCAAATACACTTCTGTAATGCCTAACTCGATAAAACTTTAACCAATTGAGTAGTGCCTAATCTTATATTTAAAGTAATGCCTAAAAATCTAAAATAATACCAACATTTAAATATATGTAATGCCTAAAATCATCTATGGTATTCCTCAGAGTCAAGAAAATCAACAACAATTACTATTATTACCTTGTAAAAAGCACAAGAGTGGATGGAAAGGTAAAGCAGAAAGTAGTCAAATACATCGGCAAGTCAAAAAACCTAGTCTCTTTGTTAAAAAATGCTGGACAAAAATAGGATAGACAAAAAACTGAAAATGTACATAAAGGAGCATTTAAGTAAAGGTTACTCCAAGCATGCTGTAAGAAAAGTTTTGGTTGATTACGGATACGATGAAGATTATGTTGGTGTTTTAGTGAAAAAACACGCTGAATTGGAGTTTGTCAAAAATTATGCTGTTTTAATTTCATTTTTATTCATTGTTTCAATTTTTTCGTTTTACTCAATCTTAGATGAAAATCAACAACAAAAAATAACCGCTTTTGCAGTAAGCAATCCTGAAAAATATTTTGTGCTGGATGTCAATTACAATGACGGCTCTCTCGCATTCAATAAAATCCAAGTCATGGAATCCGATGAGAAAGCAGAATATCCTGATAAATCCGGCTATTTAGTTAAGATAGTCTCCATTGATGGCTCAGACATCTATTCATTTTATTATAGCTTTTTGGAAAATAAAAATTATCAAGTATATATACCGCATAGCGATAATGCCGGCAGGATTGAAATTTACAATTTAAAAAATTCAAAAGTCATGGAGATTGAAATAAGTTCATTAAATACAGAAAACAGAGCAGGGTTTTCAAATCAACCACCAAACATGCCGAATTGGATATTCTTAATGTTCGGCATTGTTATTCTCACATTGATCTTCTTATTTTTGAAAATCAATAAAGAAAACAAGATAATAAGTTCTTTAAAGCAATATTTTGATGAAAGCATAAGGAAAGGATTTACCTTGCAGCAAATAAAAGACACTCTTTTAAAGGAGGGATATACTCAAAAAGAAATAGAAAAGGCATCAAAAGCTATCTGACTCTTGCTCCGTCTGCTGCTTTCTCCACTTTTACAATCTCCTTGTCTGTTTTCAATTCCCTGCCTTCAAAATATGCCTTGCCACTCTGCACATGCATCCTTATCTTCTGAAAGCTGTCAAAGCTTGTTTCTTCCCTGCCTGTTTCGTACCCTTCAAAATAAACCCTGTCGCCGGGATTGCTTTTCTCAACAGTTAATAAGCCGACATTCTTTCCGTCGTCGCCGGCAAGCAGCATTCCCTGGCTTTCAACCCCCCTTAACTTTGCATATTTCAAATTGGTTATTACAATTATTTTTTTGTTCTTCAATTCCTCATTTGAGTAGTGTCCAACTAATCCAGCAACTATCTGCCTTTTTTCAGCGCCTAAGTCAATATCCAAGACGCTGAGCTTGTCGGCATTCGGATGTTGCCTTACTTCAACTATCTTTGCAACTTTTAAATTAAGCGGGAATATCGGCTTTTGCCCTTCCTCCTCAATTTTATTGATTAAAATCTCCTCTTTTCCTATTTTATGTTTTTTCAGTTCAAAACCAAGGCTGCTCCAGTTAAGGTTTTTGAGATTTAATTGCTGCTGCAGCTTTGACGAAAAATCCGGCAGAATTGGCTGTATTAAAATGCTTAAATTTTTGACAATATTCACGCACAAGCCAAGAATTTTATTAACTTTTTCTCTGTCTTCTTTAATCAATTTCCATGGCTCGCTTTCCTGGAAATACTTGTTGCCGAGCGAAGAAATATGCAATATATCCTTGACAGCTTCATTGAAATTCAAGTCATGATAATTTTTTTCAATGTTTTTGATTTTTTCTTTGATTTCATTGGTTAGTTGCTTGTTATTGTCCAAGCCATTGACCTGCCCGCCAAAATGCTTGTTCAGGAAATTCAGAACCCTGTAGCAGAAATTTCCAATGTTTGAAGCCAATTCATTATTGATTTTTTTCCTGAAATCATTAAAACTTAAATCTATATCCGACAAATTCCTGCTCAACAAACTCGCATAGTAAAACCTAAGATATTCCGGGTTGTATTTTTGCAGAAATTCCCTTGCGGTGAAGAAAGTTCCCCGGCTTTTGCTCATCTTCTCGCCGTTGACTGTCAAAAAGCCATGGACATAAACGCTTTGAGGCAATTCAAAATCAGCACCCATCAACATTGCAGGCCAGAACAAGAGATGGAAGTAAGTAATGTCCTTTCCGATGAAATGATAGATTCCCGCATCCTTGCTGTTCCAGTAATCTTCTGTCTTCAAGCCGTGCTTCTTGCAATAATTATCGGTGCTTGCAATGTAGCCGATTGGGGCATCGAGCCAAACATAGTAGTACTTGTTTTCTTCCCCTGGAATCTTGAAGCCAAAGTAAGGGCCGTCCCTGCTTATGTTCCAGTCCTCCAATCCATTTTTTATCCAGTTCAGGACAAAATTTTTTACTTCCGGCTGCAAGTTTTTGTTTTTTGTCAGCCATGACTCAAGCTTTTTTGAGAATTTGCTTAATTGGAAGAAATAGTGGGTTGAAGTTTTTCTGATTGGCTTGTTTTTGCATATTGCACAATACGGCTCTATTAAATCAATGGTTTTGTAAGCTGCATTGCATTGCTCGCAAACATCCCCATATTGATTAGGGGCATTGCACTTTGGGCATTTTCACTTGACATACCTGTCCGGCAATGTTCTCTTGCAGTTTTCGCAATAAGTAACTTCAATGTCTTTTGTGTAAATGTAGCCTTTATTCTTTAATCTCAGGAATATTAAATCGCTGTAATGCTTGTTTTCCGGGCTGTTTGTTGTGTAGTAATTGTCAAAGCTGATTGAGAAATCCTTGAAGTCCTGAACATGCTCCTTATAGACATCTGCAATTAATTGCTCTGGGGTTATTTTTAACTCTGCTGCCTTTATTTCAATAGGCGCTCCGTGGGTGTCGTCAGCGCAGACATACAAAACATCTTCTTCAATTAATCTTAGAAATCTGACAAATATGTCTGTCTGTATGTATTCAACTAGGTGCCCTACGTGGATCGGCCCGTTGGCGTACGGCAATGCAGATGTTACTAGTATTTTCTGTCTTTTTAATGTTCTGAATTTTTTCACCCGCACATCGTAAAAAGTAGTGGTTTAAAAAGGTTGTGCTGGTTTTATTGTCTGGTGGTATTCAGTATTGTGTATACCAATACTGGTATATCATCCCTAAATGTTAAAGGTTTATGCCGCTTGATGGAACCCATTTAACACAATCTGCTTAAATCCTCCAAAAAATTTATATACTGCAAAATAAATATAACAGATGTCGATGGAAAATAAGAAGCTGGGGTTTGTGATTCTGTCATTCAGCATAGTTGCAACCATATTGGCATTTGGATTTTTGGGTGTTTTAGGCAGGCAGACAACTGCATTGCAGTGTTATCCAACAAGCGAGTGCCAGAGGGTTGAGTCATTGCTTGGCTTAAGCCATATAGCAGTCGGTTTGATTTCTTTTATTGCAGCATTGGGTGTTTACCTGCTGTTTTTCAGCACAAGCGAGGAAGCAATTCTAAAAAGGCTGGAAGACGAAAAGAACATGAAGATAGGAGAGGATAAATTCGGATTGATATTGAAAGCAATGGATGAAAACGAGCAGAAGGTGCTAAAGGCAATCAAGGAACAGAGTGGTATTACACAATCAACTTTGAGGTACAGGACAGACTTATCAAAAGCAAAAGTAAGCCAAATACTGACAGATTTTGAGAAAAAGCATTTGGTTAAAAGAGAAGCTAAAGGCAAAACTTATTCTGTTTATCTGACAGAGAATTTTTAAATTTAATTTTTAAGATATATTAAAACAATTATAATAAATAAAAATCCAAAAATCAGGAGAGCGACTTTTATATATTATAAGTAAAGAAAGTAAACCGCTTTTGCTGAGGCACTTTTTATCCCAGCAATCAAGTGCAGATATAAGAGGCTGTGGTTCCCTCATCACAATAGCAGTTACAGGGAAGCCCACGTGATGGAAAAATGATTTAATCATTGTTTTAAACCAAGTGATTGATTTTATATTTTTAATTGATTATTTTTTAAAATATTAATTTGAAATGATTCTCACTTTATTAATCAAAAAATAAAATATAATTTCAAATATTCCTTTAGGAATAAATTTGGCAAAATTATTTATATAGAGAAGTTAAAATAACCCATATATGAATGTAGAAGCATATCTAAACGGCATATTTCCAAGATCCGATTTTGCATTGGAATCCGGAAGCAGCTGGCTAAAAGGGAGAGTAACAAAAGATGATTACTATAAAATACTTGAGAAAGAGACTATAGAGCTTATAGAATTACAGCATAACCTTGGGCTTGATTACGTTACAGACGGGCAGTTGTTCTGGGATGATTTTCTGAGGCAAATAGCTATTGCACTTGAGTTGCACAGGGAGAACAGCAACGCCAATGAAAATCCTGTAACAAGGCAAATATACACAAATACCTTTTACAGGAAACCCATAATTCTTAATAAAATTGGAAATGGCAAAGAAATCATCGATACAGAATTTATAAACAAAACCCAAGAAGGAAAAAGAAAAATAATCCTGCCAAGCCCGTTTGCTTTAGCATATCTTTCAGATGGCATTCATCGCAATGAAGATGGAACAATAAAAAATGATATTTTTGCTGAGGTGTTATTAAACATAGCAAAAATTCTAAATAACGAAATACATAGATTAGAGAAAGAAAGCAAAATCTCTTTTGTGCAATTTAACGAGCCTTGCATTGCATACGCTGATGAAGCAAAATCATTTTGGAGCATTATAAACGAGTCTTTGCGCATAGCGACTAAAGACGTTAAAGCTATTACAAGTTTGCATTTATACAATGGGGATGTATCCAAATTTCTGCCAGAATTGCTTGAACTGCCTGTCAACAGGATAGGTTTTGATGCTTATGCAACAAATATCCGAAAGTTTGCAGATTCTAAAAAATTTCTTGAAATTGGAATAATAAATTCGAAAAATTCATTGATTGAGAAGCCTGAAGCCATCGTTAAGTATGCAAGACAAATACAAGACACAATAAATCCCGAAGGTTTAGCATTGGTGCCTAACAGGCCCTTGGAGTTAGTTCCACAGCAAATAGCGATAAAGAAAATCGAGAATTTGGCAAAGGCAGCACACTTATTGAGGGACTAAAATGACATTGCCCTTATTCCCGACACAGGAAATCGGAAGCTTGCAAAAGCCGTCTTGGCGTGTTAAAGGATTGACAGGAAAGACAACTCAAAATGACATTGAGGAGCTTAAAAAATGGTGCACAAAGCTGAATCTACAAGGTAGAATACCAATTGTAGTTGATATCATACAAAAAATAAAAAACGGACAGGAAAAAGATAAAGATGAACTAAGGAGACAATTAAAAGAAGAATCACAGATATTTGCGCTTGGATTTTTGGAAAAGGCTGGGCTTGACATCATTTATGACGGAGAGCAAACAAGGGTTGAGATGTATGAAGATCCTATCAGTGATGTAGATGGTTTTGAATTTAAAGGTTTGGTAAGGTCATTTGATGTAATGAAGTACAGGAAAGCAGCATGCATAGCAGAGCCGTCATTCAAACTCCCATATCATCTTGAAGAGTTTCTTTTTTTGAAGGATAAGACAGAGCATGAATTAAAAGTGCCTATAACGGGGGCGTATACATTGGCAGAATGGTCTTACAATGAGTTTTATGGAGAGAAAAATAAGGATTTTGATATTTTTGGACTGTTTGGCTCTGAAAAAACAGACAGAAGGGAAATGGCTTTGGCGCTTGCAAAAAATGTTATCAGGCCCAATATTGCAGCCCTTGTCAAAAATGGCGCAAAATGGGTGCAAATTGATGAGCCTGCTGCCACTACTTATCCAGATGAAGTAGATTTGGTAGTTGAAACTTTCAATGAGTCTGTTAAAGGCTTGGATGTAAAGGCAAGCATCCATATGTGCTTCAGCGACTATAAGGTATTTTTCCCAGGCATTCTTGAAATGAAGAACTGCTATCAATACGCATGGGAGTTTGCAAACGCCGATACTACAAATCTTGGCATGGACAGACAAAAAAGAATCGGCTACAGGATTTTGGATTTGTTTAAAGAGCATAATGTGCCAGGCAGAATAGGTTTAGGAGTACTAAACGTCCATACAGATTTTATTGAGCCGCCTGAATTGGTGAGAGACAGAATTCTATATGCTTCTAAAGTCTTAGGTGAGGATAAGATATATGTAAATCCTGATTGCGGATTAAGGACAAGAAGCTTGGAAGTTGCATTCGCCAAATTGCAAAGCATGGTTGAAGGGGCAAAGCTGGCAAGAAAAGAATCACAAAAATGAAAGGAGGCATAGTTTTTGAGGTTATTCCATGCACAAAAAGCGCCTCTGAGGCGTATGCGAGAAAGATTATAGACAAAATAACGAATGCCTTGGAAGGCATGAAAAATGTCACAACATTAAACATTCCTGAAATAGTTGAAGAAAATCATCTTGGACGGCCTTATTATAAAAACATTGATACTAGGGAGTTTGGATTAAAGCTAAGGGAAAGATGCGGCAGAGAGATAATAATTAATACAGTTGTTGTGCACCACAATTCTAAAGACAAATTTGAGCAATGGCTTGATGAAAGCATCAGCAAATTTGGAATCAAAAACTTTGTGTTTGTGGGGCAGAAAATCAATTCTTTTGAGTACCCTGGGCCAAGCATTATAGAAGCAAATTCAATTGCAAAGAACAAAAAAATCAATTTTGGCAACATTTTCATACCTGAAAGGGATAATGAGGCTGACAGGCTAATAAGCAAAACAGCTTCTGGATGCAATTTTTTCACCAGCCAGGTTTTGTTTGAGTCAGATAAAATTGTAAATGTTCTAAAAGAATACTCAAGAAAATGTAATGAATTTAATTTAAAGCCTGCAAAATTTTATTTGAGCTTTTCGCCTGTGTCCAATTCTGAGGACATTGCGTTTATTAAATGGCTTGGAGCTCATATGACGGAGAAAACAGAAAGCAGATTAAGGTTTGCAGATGACACAGGCAAAGAGTCCATAAATGTGATAATAGAATTAGTAAACAAAATTTTCAGTTTTCTTGATGGAATTGATGTAAAAATACCAGTGGGATTGAACATAGAGTATATAACGCTTCATAACCTTGAATTGGCCAAAGAGTTAGTGAACCTTCTTGCAGATTTTAAAACAGAAAATTATTTAAACTGACTATTTACCAAAGCCATTGGTGGTATGATGAAATTAAATAAACTGATTACGGCAAAGGGATTGATATTTTTGCTTATTTTCAGCGTTTTGGTTTTTGTTGGCGACAGGATAAATTTCTCAAAGCTTGTTGGGGCTGAAAACCAGTTCTTCACTTTGTTTCAGTTTTTCGGCCCGGTTGCAGGAGCGTTTCTCGGCTCAGTTGTAGGAGTTTTGTCGGTTTTGATTGCAGAAGTGTCTAGTTATCTGTTATTAGGTAAAGCATTTACTTTAGTCAATACCTTGAGGTTATTGCCGATGCTTTTTGCAGCATGGTACTTTGGAACTAAAAAATATGACAAGGTAAGTTTCTTGGTTCCAGTTGCAGCAATTATATTGTTTGTTGCTCACCCAGTCGGCAGGCAAGTCTGGTTCTTCACATTGTTCTGGACAATACCGATAATTATCAAATTGCTGCCGAAAAAGTACGGGGAAAGAGCATTCCTAAAAAGCTTGGGAGCAACTTTTACAGCGCATTCTGTCGGAGGTGCAATGTGGAATTACATAGTGCCAATGACACCAGCAGCATGGGTTGCTTTAATCCCAGTTGTGATTTTTGAGAGATTGTTGTTTGCAGGCGGCATTACTGTTTCATTCATTGCATTAAACACTTTGCTTGACAAGCTTGATGCGAGGACAAAATCAGATTATGTCAGTGTAGACAAGAGATATGTTTTGTTCAAGCATGCTGCTTGATTAAACTTTTTTATTTTTTGGGTGGTTTTGTGGATAAATTAGATTTAGGCATTATAGAAACACTTTCCAAAAACTCCAGAACACCGTTCATGGAGATAGCTAGAAAGCTAAAAGTTTCTGAGTCAACAATAAGGAAAAGAGTGTCAAAGCTTGAGGACGAAGGCATTATCAAGAAGTATTCTTTGGTTGTTGATACAAATAAAATAGGTATTGCACACCGGGCTTTGATTGGCGTTGATGTAACGCCTGAAAAATACCTTGATGTGGCAAAGAAACTGGCAGAATTTGACGGAGTAAAGTTTGCTGCATCCACAACAGGAGATCATATGTTCATGCTAGAGGTTTGGACAAAAAATGATGATGAACTAAGGGCTGTTTCTGACAAATTAAAAGGGATTGATGGAGTGACAAGGATATGCCCTGCCATAATCAAGGATACTTTAAAGGGTGCTTTGTAATTTTGATTATCTTATTTTTTCAAACCGCCTGCGGCAAACTTTACTGCGCGTCGGCATTCTGCCGTGGAGATTGCATTCCTTTGTGCTTCTCCTCCGCGCCTATTTATTCGAGACAATAAGCATACTTTCCTGAGCTGGGTTCCCATTATAGTTTTGCAGATATTGGGAAGCGAAGTTGTTTGGATTTAATTTGCATATCATTTGTTTTCTGTTATAACGAATTTCGCACTATTCTGAACGTATATAGGAAAGCACTCAGAAAGCTTTAAATATTGCTTCTTATTCCAAAATTAACAATTGTTAAGTAAAGGTGGTTTAGATGGGTTTAGAACAAACATTAGCCGAAGCTGCAGTTGTAGCAGTAAGCGCGGCGATAGGTGCTGGATTTGGTGGAATTCCAGGTGCTTTTATAGGTGCTGCGGCTGGTTCTATTGGCTATGACGCTGCTACTGGCGCAAGTCACTACAGACTTTCAAACCAATATCGCAAATAAAAGAGGCACAATGCTTGAATCATTTTTAGTAACATCAAGGGAAACATTGGAAGCAAGCTTGGTTGTCGGCATAGTTCTTGCTTACTTGAACAAAACCAATAATCAAAATTACAGGAAAACAGTTTACTATGGCATTGTTTTTGGGGTTCTTGCAAGCATAATTGCTGCAATGCTTTTCATGTTTTTTGCCGGCGGCTTTGAAGGAAAGGCAGAGGAGATTTTTGAAGGAATCACAATGCTGATTGGTGCTTTTTTGCTTACGACAATGATTCTTTGGATGATGCAGCAAAGGCACATTGCAAAAGAGATTGAAGGAAAGGTTGAGAAGCATCTGATGAGCACACAGCCATTATTTTCTCATATAGGCATATTCATGCTTATATTTATCGCAATCATAAGAGAGGGCATTGAAACTGTTATTTTCCTAAATGCGATTAATTATGCGAGCGGAATTAATCTCATTGGAGGTACTTTGGGAATTGTTGCTGCCATTATCGTTGGCTATTTGTTTTTTGTAAGCACAAGAAAGATTAACCTGAAAAAATTATTTAACATCAGCAGCATTTTGCTTATTTTGTTTGCAGCCGGATTAGTGGCGCATGGAATCCACGAGTTTGAGGAAGCAGGAGTAGTAAGCGGCATAATATCTCCTTTGTTTGACATAAACAATATCTTGAGCGAAAAAGGATTGATTGGAGGCTTTTTGAAAGGGTTGTTCGGCTACAATGGAAACCCAAGCCTGCTGGAAGTGATTGCATATGCTTCTTATTTGGGAATTATATTCTATCTATTTAGAAGGATTGAGAATTCTAGGGTTAAGGTTAGTGCATAAATTATAGCAATGGACAATTATCTCTTGAAAATTCTGGAAAAGGAAGTTGAAAAAGAGAAAGCCAAAAAGAAAAAGAAGCCGATTTTTAAAGTAAGAAAGGAAAAGTCAATAATGTATTATTCTGGATGGCACAAAGGCAAGCCAATTAAGGAAGAAAAGGGTGAAAGGCAGGCTAAACTGAGCCACTAAAGAGGAAATTTTTTATAGAGTTTTAGGATAATCTTGATTTATGGCCAATTTTACAAGAGAACAGGCTAGAATAAATCTTAGTGGTTTAATCAAAAAGTATGAAGGGCTTAAAGACAATAAAGATTTCTGCAAAAATGAAAGCCAAATAGCTGAAAGCCTAATAAAACCATTCGTTAATGTTGTATTAGGATACGACACCACCAATCCCCTTGAATTCAAGGTTCAAACCAGTATGGGTGGGAAAAGGAGCGACATGCTGATTTGTTTAAATGGTGTTACTCAATTCGTTATAGAAGCAAAAGCACTAACTCACAATATAAGAAAAGATTACCAATATTATCAGCAGGCTATTCAATATGCGTCATACAAAGAGAAAAAATTTGCCATTCTTACAAATTTTAAGCAATTTGCCATATTGGATGCGGAGATTATTACTGAGCCTTTGAAGGCTGAGGTAGCTTTCATTGACTTAGAAAGCCAAAAAGATGGGGATTTTGATATTTTATGGGCATTCAGCAAAGAAGTATGGCAGCAAAAAGGGGAAAATAATGAAATTCTGCTGAAGCTTAAAGGCAAAAAGAAGCAGAAGATTGATGAGCAGCTGCTTGATGATTTAAAGAGATGGCGGGAGTTATTGCTGAATAGCTTAAAAAAGCATCCTCAAAAGAACAAGTACGATTTTGACAAAGATATAGGCAAAATTGAAGAGGAAGTGCAAAAATTCATTGACAGGCTTGTATTCATTTGCTATTGCGAAGACAAGCAGCTTATGGATGTTGAGCTGAATCCAATAATATATGATAAAGAAGAAAAACACTGGGATAAAGAATGGCACGCTCTTGACAAAACAAGAAAATTATTTGAAGATTATCTCCAGAAATACAACAGCGATTTGTTTAATGAAAGCTGGTGCGACAAGTTCTATTTTGATGACAATACTTTGCTTAAGGTTTTAAAGGATTTAAGGCAGCCAAAAGGCAAGCAGCCTTATGATTTTTCTATTATAGAAGCTGATATTCTTGGTAAAACCTATGAAAACTTTATTGGACATGTTATTGCAGGAGAAAAGAGATTTAAGGAAAAAGAAAGCAAAGGCAAGAGAAAAAGCGAAGGGATTTACTATACCCCAACTTACATTGTTGATTACATTGTTCGTAATACGGTTAAAGAGTACATTAAAGGAAAATCCATAGCTTCTATTAATAAAGTAAAAATTCTTGACCCAGCTTGCGGTTCTGGAAGCTTCTTGATAAAGGCTTTTGACGCTTTGGTTGAGGAATGCGAAAAAATAAGAA
>JACPMR010000010.1 GCA_016185945.1 Candidatus Woesearchaeota archaeon | reverse complement strand
GGATTGATTTTTGCTTTGCTTGGAATGACTTCCACTTTAATTGGTTCATTGCTAAGAAATAATAGCTTGACAATAAGCAGGTTTCTAGGATTAATTGTAATAATATTCGGAATTTTCGTTATATTTGGCAAAGGATTCTCAGGCATAAGAATTAAGCAGAAGGCACCCAACAAAATATTTGGCTCATTTCTTTTTGGAATAACCTTTGGTATAGGCTGGACTCCATGCGTAGGCCCAATATTAGCTAGCTTATTTATAATTGCCTCTCAATCAGCAACGGCTTTCGCTGGAGGAATTATGTTATTTCTATATGCTTTAGGACTAGCGATTCCTTTAATAGTGCTATCATTGTTTTTTGACAAACTTGACCAGAATAGCAGATTTTGGAAATTTTTGCAAGGCAAGGAATGGAAATTAAAATTATTTAATAAAGAAATAATGCTGCATTCAACAAGTTTAATAAGTGGCGGTTTATTAATTGTAATTGGTTTACTGATGTCAATGGGTTACCTTTATGCTTTCAACAAATTTGTAAGAACAACCAATTTCCAGAGATGGATTTTTGGATTAGAAGAAAAGTTATTAGGATTATTTTGATGAGAATATGAAAAGAAAAATTATTTTTTATATGGTTTTGGCATCTTTACTATTATCTACTCTAGTTTTTGCCCAGTCAGAGTTACCTATAGGTCTTCAACGACTAAAACAATACGAACAACAATTAGCGTCAAGCATAACATTTCTTCTTGCCTTTTTTGCCGGCTTAATTTCAATGACATCTCCTTGCGGAATTGCTTTGTTGCCGACATTTTTTTCTGTTGCATTCAATAACAGGAAAAAAGCAGTTCTAATGACAAGTGCTTTTTCACTTGGTTTGTTAATTGCATTCACAATCTTTGGCTTAATAGCAGGCTTTTTGGGAAATTTCTTTAATACTTACAAGCTTACTTTTGCTGTTGTATCTGGCTTTATATTGATTTTTTTTGGAATTTTATTGTTCTTGAACATGGGATTCACAATTTTCAATTTTAAGCTGGATTACAGAAAACAGGAGAGCTTTTTCAGTGTTGCAGCACTAGGCTTCTTCTTTGGCGTTGGCTGGACTCCATGTGTAGGCCCTATCTTAGTTGGCATATTAGTTCTTGCTGCAAATGCTTCTACAGTTTTGAATGGAACCTTGATGCTTATATTTTATGGCATCGGCATAGTTGCGCCATTAATCATTCTAGCTTATTTTTCTGATAGATTTGACTGGGCAAATTCCAAATTGTTGAGAGGAAAAGAAATAGAATTTAATTTATTCAATAAAAAAATAATAACGCATACTTACAACATAATCGGCGGAATTTTATTATTGATTATTGGTTTGCTGATGGTAATTTTTAAAGGTACATTTTTCTTCCAGACAGAGCTGCCGAAGCTTATCCCGTGGTCAATGTCGTTTTGGGGGTACTTGAATGAAAGAGCGCTTGAATCAAACTTATTCACATCAACAGCAGGAAATATTTTAGGAATTGTTGTTGCATTATTGATTATTGTTTTTGTTGTGTGGTATTTGACTAAAACGGAAAAAGATGAGCAAAATGAAAACGTATAACTTATTTTTTATTGTATTTGTCGGTTTTTTATTTTTCATTGTAAGTTGTACAAATCAGCCAAAAGAGGATATAGAATTCAAGCAAATGTGCCAAGGAGCAGGCTATGAGTGGATGCTGATGAAGCCGACACAAGACGGAAAATTCATAAAGGATGCAGAACAGTGCTGGGGCTGCATGATTGAGGGTATAGAGCATGTCTGTAGTATGGAAAAATTTGAAAAAATAACAGGAAATATGGAAAGCGACATGCCTTCAATGCAGCATATGGCTATGACAGCGCATGCAGGTACAAGAAACTCTGTTGATATCCATTTGTATAAAGTCGGTTTTATAAGACCAGATGTGCAGCCTGGAAAAGAAGCACTGCTTAAATTCACAATTAATGATATACAATCCAAAAAGCCGGTATCTAACTTGGAAGTAATCCATGACAAAATAATGCATATTGTCCTTGTAAGAGATGATTTAAAACATTTTGACCATGTTCATCCTAAAATGGTAGAGTCAGGGGGCTTTGCTGTCCCATATGAATTTTTAGCATCAGGCTTATACAGAATCTGGATTGATTTCACAATAGATGGCATGCAGCACATAGTTGATTTTGACATTAATGTTCCAGGCGATGTTGAATCAGAAGAAAAAAATCTGCTTGATGGTATAAAGGTCAATTTTTTAACTCCAAATGAGATATTTGCTGACAAGGAAATAGAATTAAAGTTTGAAATTTTTGACAAGAACAATAAGCCAGTTCCAATAACAGAAAAATTCCTTGCAGCTGATGCTCATCTAATATCTATTGACAAGTCTTTAGAAGAATTCGAACACAACCATGATGAAAAATTTGACAAGGATAACAAGATTTCATTTATACATGCATTTGAAAAAGCTGGCAAGCACAAGATTTGGATTCAATTTTCAGTAGGAGGTAGAACAAAAACAGCTAACTCTGATGTTGCGGTGAAATGATATGAGAAAAATATTTTTTGTTATAATTGCATTATTTTTATTAGGCTGCAGCACTACAACACAGCAAGCACCTGATCCATTAAAAAATCTTCAAAAATTTACTGTTGGTGCTCCCGAGTACCCAAACAAGCCAGCCCCTTCTTTCACATTAACAGATGATAAAGGAGTTACTTTCACAAACAATGACCTAAAAGGTAAAGTATACATGTTGCAGGGCTTTGCTCCTGGCTGCAGTTCCTGTGCAAGAGAAATCGCTACTTTAAACAAGGTTTATGAGAGACTTCATGATAAAGGCTTGGAGATAATTTCTTTAGATGTTCTTAGCGAAGATATAAATGGCGCTCTTGACACAAAAGAGCAATTTAATGGTGGTGATTGGCGCTGGACAGTTGACCTAGACCAAGTTGCTGTAAAATTTGGAATGCGAACCCTTGAGTCAACTTACATTGTTGATAGGGATGGCATAATAAGATACAAAGACGAGATTATAAGCGACCCAAACGCACTTGCACAAGAGGTTGAAAAGCTGATTTAAAATGGTTAATCTTGCATTGGCTTCTTTGGCTTTTTCATCAGGTTTGATTACTTTTGTAAATCCTTGCGGATTTGCAATGCTGCCAGTCTACATAACTTATTATTTTAAGAACGAAGGGCTCGAAAAAGCAAATATACTAAAAAGAATTTTTGCTGGACTATTATTCGGCTTATTAGTAAGCCTTGGCTTTGTTGTAATCTTCTTATTGATTGGATTTATAGTTAATTATATTGGAAGGGGGCTATTGCGTTATGTTGGTTGGTTTGATTTAAGCATAGGAATTTTACTGATTATTATTGGTTTTGTTTATTTATTTAATTTAAATGTGAAAACTCATTTTAAAAAATTGACAAATTTTGGAGAAATGCTGAAATCAAATAAGCTAAAAAATAAATACGCTTCCTTCTTTTTATATGGCATGGGATTTGCAATAGCCTCTCTTGGCTGCACTCTGCCCATTTTTCTGCTTGTTGTGACAACTGCGTCAAAGGCAGGTGGCATTTTAAATGGTCTTGCAATATTTCTAATTTATGCAGCAGGCATGAGCTTTTTCATGATACTGTTTTCACTGGCAGTAGCCCTATCAAAGACAGCTATGGAAAAATTATTGAAAAGATGGATGCCTTATCTTTACAAGCTTGGCTCAATTATTGTAATACTTGCAGGCGCTTACCTGATTTATAACCAAGTAGTGCTTGGTAGATTGTTTGTTTATACATAACAAAAAGCAAAAATAAAGCTCTATAAACGATAATAAACCATTTTAAGCCTTTTTAAGCAAAAACAAGCTTTTTAAATTACATTGTTTTTCAAGTAAAATATATATAAAAAGGAGTAATTAATATGAAAATGACTCATGAAAGAAGCAAAGATGACATTTTCTTAGAAAAAGTTATATTGTTTTTGGTTATTGTAGTAGGGGCTGTCCTTGTCTTCAACCAATACCAGTATGCGAAGCTTTCATCAAATATTTTCCTTAATTCAATATCATTTTTATTGATTTTGGTTCTGATTGGTTTAGTTGTTTGGTTATTTTTGAAATCGCAGAAATCTCCGATTTCTGAGAACTTAGAAAATTTAAAGAATTTTCAAAGTAAGGAAAAGCATGAACATAAAGAGCATCATGCTGAACATATTGTACATGAGAAAGTTAAAAAAATACCATTAACCTTTCATGAAAAACTAAGCTGGGGCTTTGTTGCTTTTATTGCAGTTTTAATTTTGTTTAATCAATTTCAAATATCTCAAGTAAGTGCAGTGGCTTTCGGAACATCGTCGCCTGTTGGGAACTTTATGAAATCTGCTTCATCTGCTCCTTTAAAATTAGTCGGCTCTGGCAAAGGCGGTGTTGTAATTGGGCCACAAATTAATCCAGATGGAAGAACTACAAAGCTTGTAGAATGGTCCACAATAAGCGAAACACCCGCTCCTAAAAATACAGGCAACCCAACACAGGATGCAATAGCAACAGTTGTACCTATAGGAACACCCTTTTATGTTCTTGAAGGTCCTGGCGCTGAAAAGTTAAAAGGCGCAAGCTTTGACGACCCATTGACAAGCCAAAAGGTATGGGCTTCTCTTCTTGGCTCAAGAAGATTTGGCACTGCAAATGCTATTCAATTAACTCCAGAAGAAGAGCAGCGGTGGCAAAGGCTTACATCTGTTTTCACATGCGATTTTTGCTGCGGCGGCCCAAACAGTGTCACAACAATCAACAGATGTGGATGTGCACACTCTTATGCATGGCAGGGCATGGCAAAATTCTTCATTAAATATTATCCTGACTACACAGATGAGCAAATACTTGGCGAGATGACAAAGTGGAAAGGGCTTTGGTATCCACAAGGCATGATTCAGGATTACTTGGTTTATACAGGACAGCAGCCTGCAACCATCTTAACACATGGAGGCTCAGTGGGCATAAGACAACAATTTTTGCAGCAGGCTCCTAACACTCAACAGCAAACTCATGCATCAGCAACTCCCTTATCAGATTTACCTTCAATGGTAGGCGGCTGTTAATCGTTGTTTGAAAAAAATAATTATTTATTGTATTGCCCCAATGGCAAGGGCAAGAAGAAAGTAAAACATTAAATGTTTTAACATTATTAATAAAAAAATTTCAAAATAAAAATAATAACATCAATTAAAAAATTAAGTTAATCAAAAAACCAAGAGCGACTTTTAGATGTTACAGGTGATAAAAGTAAACCGCTTTTGAAGTAAAAATATCAAAATCAATCAACAATCAAAACAAAAATAGCAATCTTTATAAAACCAAATAAAACACAAAGGTGAGAAAATGAACAGGAATGTAATTATTGTGATTGTGCTTGTTGTTCTGGTGCTGCTTACAGCAGTACAGGCAATACAGCTCAGCAGCCTGAAGACAAGCATAGCAACAGGCAAGGTTAGTGTTGGGAATGCACCTGTGCAAAGCTCAGGTAGTGTTCCTTCCAACTTAAACGACCTTCCATCAATGGTAGGCGGGTGTTGATTTTCAAGGGTGGTAAAATGAAAACAAAAGCAATAGTGCTGTTAGTGTTAGTTTTAGGCGTTTTTTTGTTTGGTTGCACGCAAAGCCAAAGCGGCTATTCAACATACAACCAGCCGCAGCAGCAGGGGCAGTATGTAGGCGGCGGCTGCGGAGTTGCTCCTAGCGCTGATTATGCAGACACTCCACTAGAAGCTCTTGGCTCAGCAGATTCCGCAGTGTAATTCTGCAAAATGGAACTGACAAAGAGGGAGAAGCGCAAGCTTAGATTGGAAAAGCTCAGGCAGGAAAGCCATCAAGCGCAAGCAGAGCACGAGCAAAGACTTCAGCAGCAAAGCCAATTTCAGCAACAAAAACCAACTAAGTCAAAATATTACGCAATTGCAGCTGTTATCGGCATTATTATCCTTGCAACAGCTGCTTATTCTGTTTATTCGCTTAACAAGTCAGGCCCTTACGATAATTTTGCAAAGTGCCTGACAGAAAAGGGCGCTGTCATGTACGGTGCAATGGACTGGTGCAAATACACTCAAGCTCAAAAAGCAATGTTTGGCAAATCTTTCAAGTACATAAACTATCACGAGTTTCCTGAATTGCCTGGAATAAAGAAAACACCAACATGGGTTATTAACGGAGCATGGCATGAAAACGTGCAGTCATTCGACAAATTGTCCGAACTGGCAGGATGCGGTGTGGTTTGAATGGATCCGGAAAAAAAGAGGGTAAAATTAATTTCTAAAAGATTGGATATTGAAAATATCTTTATTATAGTGACTATGTTGCTTGGCGTTGTTATAATTATCAATATCTTCTTGACATACAACCTAAACCAGGAGCTAAAAAAAGGTGCAGAAGCTTTAAAGGAAAAGCTGAAGCCGGCTAAAATCGAGCTTACAATAATTAAAAATTCCAAATGCAATGATTGCTTTGACATTTCACAAGTTATTGAATATCTGAAAAGTGTGAATGTGGACTTGACAAAACAAACAACGTTGGAGTTTGATTCAAAAGAGGGAAAGGAGTTGATCAGCAAGTATAAAATTGGAAAAGTACCTGCCTTGGTTATTAAAGGCGAGATAGATAAAGTTAGCATACAAGGCATGGATAAAAATAAAGATGCATTACTATTTGCACAAATAAACCCCCCTTATACAAATCCAGCAACTAGCAAGATAGAGGGAAGGGTTACATTGTATCATTTAAAAGATTCAAAATGTGATAAATGCAACGATTTAACATTTTTGATAAATCAAATTAAAAATGCAGGCGTTAGTATTTACGAAGAAAAAACAATAGAACCCAACAGCAATGAAGGAAAAGAATTGACGAAAAAATATAACATTGATTTTGTGCCTTCATTAATATTATCACAAGATGCAGGCTTCTACGAACTAATCCAGCAGGCATGGCAGCAGGTTGGAAGCAAAGAAGCAGATGGCTCTTATGTCACAAGATTGGTTTTTCCTCCGTTCCTTAACTTGACAACAGGCAAGCTAAAAGGGCTTGTAAATGTTGTTTATTTGACTGACGGGAGTTGTGCAGAGTGCTATAATGTAAGCCAGCACAAGGAAGTGCTTACAAATCCTGAGGGATTTGACATAACACTTGACAAAGAAGAGTCTTATGACATAAGCGATGCAAAGGGAAAAGAGCTTATTGCAAAATACAATGTAACAAAAGTTCCTATGGTTATATTGTCTGACGAAGTAAGCGTTTATCCCTCAAGTTTGGCGCTTAAGCAGTTCTTTTCTGTTGAGAAAGACGGCTCGTTTGTATTCAGGACAGCAGAAGCAGTAGGGACATATAAGGATTTAACAACAAATCAGGTAGTGAAAGCGCAACAGACAGAAGAACAATAGTTTATTGTTTGAAAAAAATATTTTGTTGAAAATTTTTTATTGAGATTGCCTCATTGGATAGGCAAACAGTAAAAAAGGAAAGAACTAAAGGTGAACGTAAAAGAAAACATTTTAAAAAAAATTAAATATTAAAATAAAATGACAAAAAAGGACTTGATTTTCTACATTGCAATTTTAATCTTAACTGTATTATTTCTATGGCAATGGATCTCAAAGGGAGCTTTAATTAGCCACCTAAATCAATCCCAAAAACACAACTATCAAATACAATTATTGACAGGTTTAGGGCAATTAGGTTCTGCCCATCTTCATGCAGATGCAAAAGTTTACATTAACGGCAATGCAATTGACTTCTCACAGCAAAAATACCAGCTTAGAAACAGCTTTATACATTTCGAGGAAGGCATTGGAGACGTGATTCACACTCACGCAGCTGGCTTGACAGTCGGGCATATGCTTAAGTCACTTGCAATTGATTTTAACAATGATTGCATTTTGATTGAAGGAAATAACTATTGTAATGAAGACAATAAAAAGCTCAAGTTTTATGTAAACGGACAATTAAACAACGAATTTGACAATTACGTCATCAAAAACTTGGATAAAATACTAATTTCTTATGGCGATGAAGACGAAGCAGGAATACAAAAACAACTTGATTCTATCACTAATCTTGCTTCAAGATACAGCTTGCAAAGATAGACAACTAATTTTTCGAAACCTTTAAATACTACTTAGCTAATGCAAAATATATACTAAAGAAGATATATTGGGTCAGGGGGTAAGTTATGCCGAATCAAAACAAGGAAATATTCAGCGTATTTTTTCGAGAAAAGCCAGCCATGATGCTGGTTGAGCTGAAGAATGCAAAAAGCGAGATTTACGCTTCTTCAATTGCAAAAACAGTTGACTGCACTTATTCTCATGTTGTGAAGATTTTGCAGGAGATGCAGAAAGCAGGACTTGTTAATTTCGAGAAGCAGGGCAGGCTAAAGCTTCTTACCCTGACCAAAACAGGGCAGGAAATAGCCGAGAAGATTGATTCAATAAGGACTGTGTTGTGAGATTCTATCTAATATTGCTTAAAAATTGATATTTGCCAATAGCAAGCATTATTTTTTGTAACTTATCATCTATTTAAAATAAACATCCCATTGATTATCATAGATATTGTCCCACATTTTCTTTAAAGAAGATTCGCTCAATAACCTAAGTAGATACGCATCATTAAGCTTTATTTTTGTCATATATTATGTAAAAATTTCAAGCAAATATAAATATTTAACTTTATTAAACTCACCCAATCTTCTCCTCCATCGCATACTTCCCAAGAACTTTTTTTGCTGTTTCTATAAACATCTCTTCTTTATCTGTCTGAATAACAGCGCCTGCTGCATTCTGATGCCCTCCGCTTTCTGCATTTCCTATGCCCGAAATAATCTCCTCTATTATGCTTTTCAAGTCAAGAATTCCATTCAAGTTGTTGGTTGTCCTTAATGAAATCTTTGTATTGCCGTCCATTGACTGCGCCATTGAAAGCACAAAGATATTGCTCGTCATCAAATTAGACTTTGAAAGTATAGAAGCCAAAGTGCCTATCATTGTTGACATGACATTCTGCCTTGCATTTATAATTACAAACCTGTTGCCCCAGTAGATATCATCGCTGAACTTGTTTTCATTGTACCAGTTCAGCGCATTCACAATCTCTTTTTTGTAGTCGTTCAGGCTTCTTATGGCTTGCTGCTTTATTTTCTTGTCTCCAAGACACGCTCCAATTCCAAAAGACGCTCTTCCTAATCTTCCGCAAGCATTAAGCAATGTTGTGAACTCCTTTGCATCTCTTGTAGGACTTTCCTTTTCCTCATGAGGAAGAATATACACATTGCCCAACACATCATCGGGATTTGTTTCATTCAGTCGTTTCATTATTATGCCTGTAACCAGTTTTTTGATTTCTTCTTCATCCAGATGAACTATCTTTTTCCATTCATTGCCGTTTTTCGGCTCTATGCCAATCTGGTAAAGAAATTGTATTGCTCCGGACTCAGAGCCGGAAACACCTGGTATGTATGGATCTGTGCAGTACTCAAGCACTTTATGCAATGGCTTGGTTTGCGCTCCAAAAATCCTCAACCCCTTAATAACCTTTATCCTGCCTTTTTCAATGGCAATTTTCAAAATTTCATTGTTCAATCTCAAAAACCCATTGCTTTCCTGCAAATCACCTATTGCACCTATAACTGCAATATGCGCAAATTCTTCCACGCTTTTGTCAACAGCGCTAGCAAACTTAAAAACAACTCCGGCGCCGCTTATTTCCCTGCCGCCGTCAATGCCAAAAAGATGAGGATTTACAAAGACGATATTGCCAAAATCATTGCTGTTTATGCTGTGATGGTCAAGAACAAACACTTTCTTGCCGTTAAGAAGCTCTTTAATATCATCAATAACGCCAGAGCCAATATCTGTAAAGATAAAACAATTATATGGTTCAGAGGCAAGTTGCTGCAATACAGCCCTGCTTAACTGCTGCACTATAGAAACAGAGTATTTGCGGTTGTCATTATTGAGCAGCTTAATCATTACTGCTGCTGCGCTTATTCCATCAGCATCCAAATGGCTTACAAGCCTTATAATCTCTTTCTTATCAATCTTCTTGAATTCTTCAGTAGCATTTGCTATTAGTTCATTGAATCTATCGTAAGCATCCATCAAAAACCCTCTTTGTGCGGCTTGAAATTAACCCTAACAATATTTATAGTTTTTTATTTGGTAATCTAGTAAAGGACACAAGTTTTTAGACATAAATATGTCCTTTACTTGTCAAAAATCAGTCGAATGGTGAGCGAGGCGAACCTCGCATGTCACTGATTTTTGGGCAGTGACATGCGAGAGCTCGCTGTTGCTTGCGAGAACGCTCGCAAGCTCGCGTTCATATCTCGCTCGCTCAACTCAGCGGAAATCGCAACAATTTATAATTTATTTTGCAATTTCCGACATATTACGAACAGACAACTATTGTATAAATATTTTTGTCTGTGAGTATAGTTATACAAATTATTTTTAAATTAATTAACTTTATTTACCTCCCAAACCTTCTTCCCCTTTCATTAAACTCTTCAATGCAATTCATTAAATCTTGTTTTGTAAATTCAGGCCATAGTTTATTGACAAAAAACCACTCGCTGTAGATTGACTGCCACGTCAAAAAGTTTGATGTCCTTATTTCGCCTCCCGGCCTTATCAGAATATCTGGCTCGCTTTGCAAGTAGAGGTTTTTTGTGATTAGATTTTCATCAATCTTATCTGGGTTTAATCTTTTTGAACTTCTTAATATCTTTTTGAAAGCATCAACTATTTCCTGCCTGCCTCCATAAGCCAATGCAAAATTGACTGCTAGCTTATTGTTTTTCCTTGTCTTTTGCATAACCTCAAGCATTGCCTTCTGCATTTTCTTTGGGAACATATAAATCCTGCCAATCACATTTACTTTTACCTTGTTCTTGAACACGCCTTTGCCTTCCTCCATCTTGTTGAATTCATGCCAGAATAAGTTGAAAAGATAATCCACTTCTTGTTTTGTCCTTCTGAAGTTTTCAGTTGAGAAGCAGTACAAAGTGAGCTCTTTTACGCCAAGCTCCATACACCACTTAAACAGTTCCTCCAGCTTCCTCAAGCCATATTCATGCCCCTTCCATGGCGGCAAGCCGAGTTTTTTGGCATACCTTCTATTTCCATCTAACACCAACGCAACATGCCTCGGGACATCAAAATCCATAGGAAAAGGAAATTTTAAGGGTTTAAATAGATTTGTGAAATTCAGGGGATTTCAAACCTCCGAAAATTTTTAATTTTTGATGGATTTTGCGAATTAATCCCTTCTCAAAAACACAATCCCCATTACTAAGCTTACAATGGAATAAGAAAAGGCAACTCCGGCAATATAATCAAACAGGTTTAAAGCAACAGGGCTTTGGCCTATAATGTTGGATATTGCGCTGCCTGTAATGCTTTCCTTACTGCCATATCTAAAATCTATAAAGGCGCCTGCAACCAATGAAAGCAAGCTTGTTACAATCAAAAGCATTCCAATCAGTTTTACCATTTGGATAAAATTGTTAATTTGTTTTATATATCTTTCCGAATAAACCAATAAACACTTCATGCGGTACCTTAATGCCTGCCTCGACAAATGCACGAGCCAGTCTATAACCATCAGTCTGCTCGTCCTCTGGCTTGAAGTCAATCAAACTCTTCAAAGTCAAATTGCACATATAACCTTCATTCAGGAGCAAAATAATATCTTTTTTGTTTTTTTGAATCTTCATATCGGCAACATCTATTAAAAATTCTTCTTTATCGACGCCAAATTTATGCAATTCCCATTCAATCAAATCATTGATTATCCTGTTTTTGTCATTGTTTTCGATGTAGTTGTTTATATCATTAATATTGAAATGTTTCATAAATTCAATGTATTCCTTCAATTCAAATCGGTAGGCTCTTCCAATGTAGCCCTTTACCTTTTGCCTGCTTCCTCTTTTCTTCCACTCGTTCTTGACAATATACCCATATTCTTTTCCTTTTATTTTTTTGATACGTAAGAACATTTTATTGCTGTTATAAGATGCTACCTTCTTCACCTGCAAATTCTAAAGGTCGCTCTAGTTTTTGTCGATTAAATCTAGTGCAGTTGTTCTATTGTTTTGATAGTTAGGCACTATGAATTTATAAGCTTTTTGATGATTGTTCTAAATTATTTTCATACATAAATTTCAAATTAGACGAACTTTAAGAAAAAGAATTACCTTATCGCTTCAGCAAACTCTTTCTTGAACCTTGCGTTTGTCTTGTGCAGCCTTTCAACAGCGTTCAGCAAGGCGTTTTTTGGGCTTTCTTCGCCATCAGTTTCAACCACCATCTGCGGCATGCTGATTTGTGGATGCCTTATGCTATATGTTGCTGCTTTGACATGCTTGTCGTTCCATAGCTCTGCTTTTAGCGCATTGCATAAAGTATGATCAGCGTCCTTCACTTCAATGATAAGTCTGTTCTTTTTATCGTCGAGAATTTTGATTTCCATGTTTGCTTGAAGTAGGAACATTCACCATATTTAAAAATCTTTTGCTGCAAAAAATATTAGGTTTGTCGACTATAAAATTTATTTCAACTTACTTAATCTAAAACAACCGACATCAATTCTGTGAATTTGTCGTCGGTGAAATGAAAAACTTGCTTTCAAGGGAAATTTATAGTCCCAAATGTGCGTTATCTTGGCATTTTTCCTGGCTGAAAACCGTTCCAGAAATGCCTTGCTCTCACTTTTGTGGAAGGAATACACAATAGAAGCTGTTTCAAGTGCCTTTTCCATGAAAAAGGCGTCATTATGCCTTATTTTCGTGCCAAAAGGCGGATTTTGGATGACTATATCTGCCTTTATTTTTACCTTTCCTATATCTTTACATATAAATTCTGCCTTGCCTAACTTGTAACCCTCACTTTTCACCTTGAAAAGATTGTTTTTGGCTGTTTTCAAGGCATTTTTGTCAATATCCAAGAATAAAACATGCTTTGCACCAAGCATTAAAGCTCCTATGCCAAGAACGCCTGTGCCGCAGCCAAGGTCAGCTATCACTTTCCCTTCTACGTCGCCCAGCAAATAGGCATTCCAAAGCACAGAAGCTCCTACTTCAGAGTCCATTACATATTGCTCCTGCCTCACTTTCGGCTCTGAAAAGCCCTCCAAGCGCGACAAAACAATTGCCAACCTTGATTTTGAGTTAATTCCGGCCATTTTGAACTCTCACTTTACACGAGTAAAGTTCTTTATATTCATATTTTTTCGATATTGAAAATAATATTTATTATTTCCATTAATTATCTTTCACCTTTTACGAATCAACTTTATTTATCAAATTTTTTCAATATGGAAATTAAATCCATCCATATCTTGATATCCTTATCTTTTGATTTAATTTGACACTATTTTTGATTAGTTTTTTACTTTATTTAATTTGATATTTTCTAAATTTTTATTAAATTTTTAATGTACTATATTAACTTTTCCAATTCAATTGCAAAATTTTTTATTCCCAATTCAATCCCACCATATTCCCAATACTATCCCAAAACAATCCCAAATTTTTAATTTTATCGTCTACAATTTGTCCCAATTCAATCCACTATTAGTCCCAAAATAGTCTTGAGAATGAAAAGATTTAAATAATTTGGAATAAATTTAACTATTATGTTTTGGAAAAAGGACGACACAGAAAAAAGATTGAAGCAGATGAACGAGCTTCTTAAGAAATCATTTGCGAACGTAAAAAGGGACACTACAAATATTTTTCAGTGGCTGAACTACCTTTACAGAAAAAATTTGGAGCAGGAGCAGACGATTAGGAAGCTTCATATGGAACTCTCCTACATGCCAAAAACAAGGGAAGACATAAGAAGAATTATCGACGATTACTATTCTTTTGAGGGTATTATGGCAAAAATAAGGCAGCTAGACATCAAAATAGAGGAATTAGCGAGAAGAAAAGAATTTGAAAAACCCGTTCATCAGACTTCGGAAGCGCATGTTGACTTATCACAAATCGAAAAAAGGATTGAAAAACTCGAGCAAAAAAAGATGTCTGTAAAGGAAAAAATAATCAAAAGGCTGACTAGAAATTCAAAGGGATACATTAAAAGTATAATCCTTTCCTACATAAAAAAATACGAGAAAATTTCTGCATTGCAGCTTAAGGAAATGGTTGTTGATGAGCAAAACTTCTGCTCAAAAAGCTCTTTTTACAGGCTTCTTGAGGAGATTGAGCAACTTGAAGACATAGGAGTCATCAAAGAAGGCAAGGAGAAGCACTACCTCTCAAAAAGTAGGACTTATACTGAAAAATAGAAATCTATTTAAACAAGCCACAAACCCAGAATTTCAGTAAGTGGGATTTTAAAAAATCCCACAATTTTTGGCCAAGCCTTTTTGCTTGGCAAAAAAAGATTGGGGGTGATTAATATTTTTGGGAAATTTTTTCTTAGAGGCATTAGTCTAAGCAATGTTGGAAGGACAATAAAGCAGGAATTAGCCAAAATAAGGCATGACTTGGAAGAGCATTTGCAGACGATAAACGAGAACACAAATGAGATTGTTGCAAATTACGAGTATATTTGCGAGATTGAGGCAAAGCTTGACAGATTAAGCGCAAGAATTGATGAAATACAGATGTTTCTTGAATCAAACGGAGCAGCACTTACAAGAAGGAGCAATTTTGAAGTAAAAAAGCTCAGCAGAATGGAGCAGCAAGTTTTCTTGGTGATTTACACTCTCGAAGAAGAAAAGGGCAGCATAACATATGATGATATAGCAGAAAAACTTGGCATATCAGGGCATTTGGCAGCAAGTTATGTTACCTCGATAATAGAAAAGGGAGTGCCAATAATCAAGTGCTACCTTAATTCAAAGCCGTTCCTGAAGCTTGATCCTGTATTCAAGACATTGCAGACAAAAGAGAATATCCTGCAATTAAGCTTGGAGGAATTCGGTTTCTAAATCTTTTTTAAACTTTTTTATATTTGATTAAAAGTTTTAAGCAGATATGTGTAATAGATACTAATCAATGTTTCACTACCATAAAGAAACAAAAGGTTTATAAATTCTCTATATAAAACTAAAAATATGGGTAGGGGTGCACTTGAAGGAATAATACGGACAATGTCATTGGCACTAGGTGCTGCTGCAATTATTGCAACAGTAACTCTTACTGCCAAAGAAATACAATTTGCTCAAGTACACAACGCATGTATAACAGCAGAAAGACCTAATTGTTTTGACCCTAACACTTTTAGTGAGTACAAGGGAATAGGGCCAGATCCAGTTGCTAAAAGATACTCAAAAGTAGAAGAGATTTTGGTTGGATTAAACAGGATCTTGCCTTTTTATGAAAGATTAAAGCTAGGTGAGAGAGTAATAGTGACTGCAGATGACATATTTGAAGAAAAGGATCCCGCTTTAAGGAAGATTTACATAACACTGAGCCATGGCAAAGATGGAAAAGGTATAACTATGATTGAACAAGTTTTAGGTGCTTTTATTCTTGAATTAGAAGCGTTAGTAGGTACAAATCCTCTCTATCAAGTCCCACTTGCTCATCTGAAAACTAGCTTAGGGCAACCTCTTCCATCTATTTTTTACCCTTAAATCTATCAAAAATTCAAAAAATTTCAACACATTTTTATACTTCTTTCTAAAAAATCAAATGAAGAGGTGATAATAATAAGCTTTGTTAGTGTTCTTCTGGCAGCGCTTAAGGCGTTGTGGAATATTTTTATGCACTGGCTTTCAATCTTTGCAGCGCCTTTGCAAAAGCCCGAGATGTTCTGGATAATCATCCCAGTCTGGGTTAACTGGTTTTTTACAGAATTTTTCCAGGAGAAGTATGGCACAAGCTTCGGCAATGCTATAAGCAACGGCGTGATCCCGATACTTGCAAGCTTGGACTGGGCACGATATTTGTACAGGCTGCTTGCAGAGGGAGTCATTAGTTTTACATTTGGCATTTTTATGAAATTCTTTCTTGCATTGACTGTGTTTGCATACGGGATTTTTGTAATTATTGCAGGGATAAAGATACATTCAATTGTCTTTTACATAGGCAAAATAAGATGGGTTACTTATATTCTTGTGGTGTTTACCCCCATAATTTACAATGTGGTAAAGCTTGATTTTTACACACTCTTGGCAATAATCATTTTTTTTCCTCTTTATTATGGGCTTATCGAGATCTTTGACAGAATTACTCCAGAGCCGAAAGTTTACCGGCAGGGCTCATAAAGTATCAAGAGGGCTTTTTACTTTCTTAAGCTGTTGAGTTGATACTTTTGTGTAGATTTGAGTTGTAGACAAATCAGAGTGCCCTAAAAGCTCTTGGATTATTCTTATGTCAGTGCCTGCCTCAAGCAAATGAGTTGCAAAGCTGCTCCTTAATGCATGGCAGAACACTCTTTTCTTTATTCCAGCTTTTTTTGCAGCTTCTTTCACAACCTTCTGCGCCTGCCTTGTTGTTATAGGCCTGCCATTAACAGAAAAGATATAAGGGCTGTTGTCCTTCTTTATTCTTTGGTATTCACCTAGATGATTTATCAAATTGTCAGAAAGGATTATGTACCTTTCTTTCGCGCCCTTGCCGTGCTTTATCTTGCCCATTTTTTCACTTAACTCGAGATCATCAAGTTTTATGTTTACACATTCGCTTACTCTTAAGCCAGCGGAATACATAAACTCAATCAATAGCTTATGCTTTGGGTTTTTTGTAGCATCCAGTATTCTCTTTATCTCGTTCTTTGTGAGAACTGTTGGAAGTTTCTTTTCAGATTTTGGCGCCTTAACGTTAATAAATGCCCTATTTTGCAAAATTTCATTGTAAAAGAACTTCAACGAGCTTAAAGCGAGATTTATGCTTCTGGGGCTGTATTTTAGGTCTGACATTAAATGAGCGATGTAATTCTTTGCATCATCTTCATCAACACTGGTTGGCTCTTTCTTGACAAATTCTTGAAATTTTTTATTGTGATAGATATAATTATCAACAGTGCGCTTGCTGAATCCCCTTATTTTTAGCTCTGTTTCAAGTTTATCAAACACATTTTCACCTTTTTTGGAAATTATTGTAGTAACTTATATAAAAAACTTCGCCCAATCTGTATTAGATGAACTTTTTTCCTAGAATCATCAAAATTTTATTGATTTTCTGCTTGGAATCTGACTTATTTGCATAAAACAAAGCATTTTTTGTTGAATTTCACCTATGATATTTCGGATTAACCCCGATCGCTTTCATCTCCTCACTGCCGCACTCGTTGCACCTGTATAATTCATACTTGGAATTTCCACTTTGGATTATGCCTTTCTTGTGCATCTTCTCGTCGCAATGCTTGCACTTTATTTCTGCCATAGATTTTTTTAGAATTAAGGTTGTTTAAATAGTTTTGTAATTTTGGTAAATTTAGATAAAATTTTTATTCAATCACGAGGCTTCCCTGTAACTGCTTTTGTGATGAGGGAACCACAGCCAGTGACATGCGAGTGAGCTCGACCTGAACGCGAGCGTGCGAGCGTTCTCGCACGCAACAGCGAACTCGCTCACATGCCACTCAGTAGCACTTTATCGCCAGCGTTAAAGCGCCGCAGTTATTGAGGGGCACCCATTTTAGCTCATGTAAGCGCATGGGTCTCAGTTGTTTTTTGAATTTTTATTATTGTTTTAATTGTAAATTTATTTTTCTTTAACACAAACTCCCATTTCATCTGCTATTTTTCCTGTTAATCTGCACTTATAACCTTCAGGACAGCTAAATCCTGCTATGCCGCCGCATTCGCATTGAGCTTGGCAAACCTCAATGCAGTACTCAGCACCTGTTCCAGCGCATGGTGAGCCGCAATCATTCCAGTTGCCTCTTGCATCAGCGCATTGCTTTTTTGTTATGCCTTCAAAGCCGCCACAATCGGCTGCACAGCCACTTTCTTTTTCATTGTCTTGGCAAACATCATCACCGCAAAAATCCTCTTTTTTTGGCGTTTCTTGAGCATTGCAGCTGGCTAAAACAAGCAAAAGTGCAAGAAAAATGATGAATTTCTTCATTTCAGCTTATGTTAATTCTATCTCCTATTTTAATTTTGTTTTTTATTGTGAAATTTCCATTTACTTCAAGCACATATTTTGCCGGCTTTTCCGATTGGTAAATTCCACAAGGTTCTTTTTCGCAAGGCACAGCATGCTTTATACCCACAATTTCAAGATTTTCGTTGATGAAAATCATGTCCAAAGGAATCAAAGTATTTTTCATCCAGAATATTTGCACTTCTTCATTGTCAAAAACAAAAAGCATGCCCTCATTTTCATCCAAATTTTTCCTGAACATCAAGCCATTCATTCTTTCTTCATTGTCATCTGCAATTTCAGCGTTTATTTTGATTGTTTTTTCTCCGTTATTTATAAAAATTTGTTTGTAGTTTCCTGTTTCCTTTATTTCAAAGTTTTTCGTGCAGTTCGTTAGAAAAATCAAAATAAAAAATATCAAAAATATAACCATCTTTTTTGCAAAAATTTTCACAAAATTTTGCTTCATTTTTTATTAAAAATTTGCAAGAATTTTAATGTTTTGTTTAAATTTTACAATTAGAAATTATTAAAATTTTTAATTATTTATTGTATATTTTAAGTCATATCTTTCTATCTAAAATATATATTTTATTTATATTTTTAAAATATTTATAATATAATTATCATATTTTAATAAAATTTTTATTACATAAATATTATTAACTAACTATTATAATCTATATTTTAAATCATCTATTAAATCTATTATTAATCTTCCATATTGAAAATTTTTAATAATAGTGATGCTACAGAGTAAAAAGTGAGAGTTCGTAGAGCAAAAATGAGTGGTAAAGGAATTGGAATAAATATAAATTTTAGAAAAAACAAAGAGAAGGATGGTATTAAGTGCAATCTATAGGGTAAGTTAACAATGTCAAAATATGATGATGAAACATCAAGTTAGTTGTTTTGTTTCTTTAGGCTAGCTTAAAGAGCGAAAACTAGCTGTTTCTTAAAATCCGATTATGGAATATGGTTGATCAGCATAAAGCTATACTAAAATTTTCAATTACAACTTGAAAAGGGAGAGTACATAATAAAAATTAGGCACTATGAAGATTAGTATATATTTCAATATTACAAGCTGTATAAAGCTTGAATTCCAGCTTTATAGGCGTTCTAAATGTTTACCAATAAACATATAAATTTGATTGAATTAACAAAAAGTGAGGTTAAAGCCAGAAATGCACTATTCAAGCAGCTTGGAATACATTGTTGGAAGTTCTTATAGCAATACTTCATATTCTGCAATCAACTATTTTTCCAAAAATACCGACGACAAATATGGTTTTAATAGTGGAAATTCAATGATTTTTGAGCCGCAATACATCAGAAAAACAAATCCAATACAATATGCTCAACCTAAACAAAAATATCAAACAATTTATGCAACAAGCCATTCGTTCACACCGGAAATTTTCTTAAACCCGTCACGCCCAAAATCAAGATTTATCGTCGATAACAATGAAGCAAGAGATATTGCAGAAGAAGTTTTTGAATTAATGTTGAAAGAAAAAATGCCAAGCAATATTCCAATAAATGTTCTGCCTTTCGAGGAATTCAAGTCATTGCATTCAAGGTTTGGAGCATGGAGCAACGGTGTTTTAGGATTTTCAATAAACAAAAGCAAGCAAATCTTCGTCAGGGAAAATCATCTTGATGCTTTAATGCTCGTCATAGGGCATGAAATCGGGCATGTTTTGACAGATTCATTGCCAAACAAGCACGACGAAGAAGCAAAGGCATTCGCCTTCTCGATAGAGTGGGCAAAGACGATAAAACAGCACAATATAGCAAATCTCGGCCCAAGCATAAAAGACGAGTTCGACTTCCAGCCAGCCAGAAACGGCTTGCACGATGTTGCCTTTGCTTTTGTGGATTTTATGGTTAAAAAAGGAAGAAAGGCAATAAATCTGCATGAGGATTTGGTTAAGGGGTATATTTCAGTGTTTGACAGGGTTTATTAAATTGAAACCTCAAATTAGAATACGCAATCAACTTCAAACAACGTCGCTTCCCAAAATCTGTAAACTTAATGTGGGAACCCAGCTCGGGACAGCGGCATTTAATGTTCAGGCAAGAAAATGCAAACAGAAGTGCGGGGCACCCATATCACTTTGCAGAAAAAGGCTTTGATTGTTGATTTTTTACAAAATTTTTAATGTTTTCACCCAAAATAACTCAATTTCTTCTTGTCACTGATTTCCTGCGCCTCCTGGCTTTTCTGCATTATTGTTTTTAGTTTCTGCTCGAACTTCTCTGCCTGCTCGAGCAATGGCTTATAGTCCAAGTCCATGCCAATATACTTGTCCAGAGCTTCTACTATTTTTGCAGCTGCCTTGCTGTCGGGCAGATTGCTGTGCGTTTCTGCAAAAATGCAGCTTATTGGAGTTTTCTCAACCCTAAGAAGAACCGCGCCTGTAACCCCTATGATTATGCCTTCTTTTAGTGCCTCAATCCCAATCTTCTCAAAAAGCTTTGTACTCTTCTCATTATTGGAATAGTAAAATATCCTGTCGCCTTCGCTGTCCTCTCCTGAGCCAACTCCCTCCAGCGATACTATCTCCTTTGCTTCAAGCTGCAAGGCAAGCTTTGCAACGGTTTCAGCCATCTCCCACTCGTAATGGGTTGCTGCTGTTATCGCATGCAGTATTACAAGATTGTATTTTGCATTGTAGAAAACGCCCAACGGCTCAACTAATTTATTGTCATGTATCGCAACCATTGCAGGCATATCGTTGAATAGAATCTTGCCAATCTGCTCTGTCTTCAGATGCTCAATTAAGAACTCTGATGCAATTGTTCCGACAAGCCCGAATCCTGGAAATCCCTCAATGATTGCGCAGTTCTTCGGCTTTTTCCATAACTTGATTTCCATAAGCTGCCTCTTTTTGATATGTTTAAATTATATGCTATTTAAGGTTTTCTGATTGGGCGGCTTGATTAGAATTGCTCTTTTATCCTAGTCGCTTTCAATTTACTTATTATGAATGGACATATATTGTATAATCATTTTTGTCCATGAGTATAGATTCTAGCAAAATTATGTAGTACTTGAAGGGAAAGGTTGTTAGGGGCATTTTAATTATGAAGTAACCTATAGCATCAATATTTCCAACTTCTAAGGCTTATTTAATACTATACATTTCTTGGAAATCTTTCAGCGAATATTTTTGTTGAAGTGTTGTATTAACCCTTTCCATTATTTGTCTCCATCCATACACATCTTGAATCATTTCTTTAGCCCACATGTCCCATGGTCTTGTGCCATAGTCAAAGCCATGAGTCATCCCTATCTCTTTCAATACTTGAATGGCTTCGTCAAACCTCTCCATTTGACGAGTCACCTTATCTATGATGTACATCGAAACCCCTCTTGAAGATAAATGCTTTTCTTGGTTGTGCCATTTCATTGTTCCATCAGGAACATCGTAGTAATATTTTCTGCCTGCATGTCTCCATGTGGGAATAGTTGTTTGCCCTTTTTGGAGTATTGTTAAGTCAAATGCAGGGTCTTTGTCAGAGGGCCTTATAGTAATTTCATGAGTTCCATTTTCTCCTGTTTCTGTTAATTTAGGGACTTTAAATATCGATTGAGATTTTATACCCTCTTCGTTCCTTAAATTCCATAAGTCCCATATAGATTTGCTGTTGGCTTGGACGTATTCCATTATTGTTAAACTATGCGGATGGTATCTTCCGTCTCTTAAGTCGTCTCTGTAAGTATCGAAGTGCGCATTCATATAGTTTACAGCCTCAAGAAGGTCCAAGTCCTTGACGAACTGAGGAGGCACTCTTCTTTGAGGACCCTTTGCATCATGATGCTTGTCAATTATGACTATTCCGTCATCGTCTACCTCTAAAGGATAACCATACGCGTCAAGACCCGGTCCCATTTCATTTTCTTTAACCCGCCATCTTATAACTTTAACCTGAGGACCATAAATTTTAGTGTAGTCTGTTTTGTCTTTCTCATCTACCAGTATTTCCTTTGCTACAGCATTCTCTCTTTCAACCCCATACACCTTAGGTTGTATTACTTTATACGTATTGTAGTATAAAACATCCTGCCTTTTAATTCTATCAGCTTGCAGATGATTATAGAATCCTTTTAATCCTTTTGAATATCCAGCAGCAGTTTTAACAAATGTATAATAATCAGATTCTATAGAATCAAGAGAATATTGATTTAGCATATTTGTAACTTGCTCTTTGTAGATTGATTCTATAAATCCAATATTGTCTTGGATATTCTTTCTTTCTTCGTCAGACTTAGCATTCTTTAATGCTGACTCCTCAGCATCTTTGCAAATCTTACTTATTAAGTTAACATATCTGTTTATATACTGGCCTATCACATTGTAACCAAAAGGATTTATAGTAACTATCCATTCCTTTTTCATGCCAGCAATAGGGTATCTTATCTTAGTCTTTGGAGGAACAGGATATTGATAATTTTTACCTCTTATCACTGTGTTAATTTGTTCATCTTTTTCTGGATCACCTTTAGCGACTCCATTTTGATACAATGGATATTCATATTCACTTATGTCTGGATCAATGTAAATCATTGAATGTGCATAAATCTCTTCAACTTGCTTTCTAAAAGATTCAAACTTATCCCAACGAGCTTCAACGTTAATGACTGCCTTGATGCGGCTACCCAAAATCTCTAACATATTTCTCTGCCTTAGTTCCCAAGCAGGATTTACATCAAGTAAATTCTGACCTTCAAATAATCTATATTGTGGCTCGAAGCCTGTTGCCTTCTTAATAGGTAATCCTACAACGCTTCTTATAGCCGTTGTAATCAGATTGGTAACTCTTCCAAACCACTTGCCTGGCTTTTTATCAGCTTCTTGTTGTGGCTCTGCCATATTCCTCCCTCCTCACATTTGGCTCTTGGTTTTCAACTAAAAATCCAAGTTCAGTTAGTATAAAATTATCCATTTGCGTGTATGCTTTTTCAGCTGCAAGTAAATAATTATTCAAAGTTCCTATCCTCCTTAATACATCTCTTCTTGACAACACAACCCCAATAGACCTTAAACTTTCACTTGCTATTGAGGTTATGATTGCTAATTTATGAAAGTCGTAGAGTAAAGCAATAAACCTATTAGGATTAAGTAAATTTCCTTCGAAATCTTGACCTATCGTATTTAAGCTGTGCTGAACAAATTTTTTTTCACTTTTCACAGCAGCATGCGCATTTCTTAATCGTCTATATATCTCAAGCCTTATCCTCCTCTCAATTAGATTGTATTTCGCATTAACGAAATCCATCATTTTATCAATGCAGTTATTGCTTAATATTTCAAACTTTCGTCTTAAGTTTCTACTTCTTTTGCCAAATTCCTTTTTGAAGTTTTCACTAGCCTGGGTTATGCTACGTGCAGAAACATTTTCGCTTTCAGTTCTTGCCCTGATTAGTTCCTCGAGTTTAGTTTTAAGTTCTTCAAGTCTAGGCTTTTTGGTGGCACGCAACTCAGAAAGCCTCAAACCAAAGATTCTCTCAAGTTCCAACACAAATGGTTGTATTATTTGTGTTCTTCTGTAATTAGGAGCACTGATTTCAGACAATTCACTTTCTATAAATTCGAGCCATTTTTCAGGCCATTCACCAAATCTTTCCTTATTTTCCAGAAACTTTGCTGCAGTAGCTGGATTACCGAAGCGACTAGCAAATGTATCAGCTATCTTATTTATTCTATTATAGAACTGCATAAAGCGAGAAGTGCTTTTTGCCCAGTCCGCATCAGTATGGTATGAGATAACATCTTCTTTTAATTTTTCCAACAGAGCTAGTTCTTGTTGGTATCTCATCAAATGCAAAATTGCATGACTTTTTAATATGTAGCTAAGCAGTGCTTTATCTTTGAAGTATGAATAAATGCCTAGATACATTCCCCCTCCATACAGAAATGAATTTGTTTTGGAAACGAAAAATGGTACCTCTTCTGTGTTAATCTCTCTGTTATGCCAATTGCTGACTTCTGCGAGGTATCTTGTTAAGTATAGTGATTCCTGATTTGTTAGTCCCTCAATTAATTTTCTTAATTCTCTGGCAAATTTTCCTCCCTTTAATTTGCTTAATGCCTTTTGAAACTCAAAGGGATGAGGAGGTGTTATTAAAAATCCTTCAATATAGTTTTTATCTGGATTTTTGGCAATTACTCCATAAAGTCTCCAAAATATATCAAAAGAATCCTCACCTCCAAATCCTTCCTCAGTTCTTTGTAATTGCTCTAAAACAAACGTTGATAACTCGCTCTCAAGCTGTTGTATTTGAGCACGTTTAGCCCGAAGATTTCTCAAAAATGTCAAGAAATTCTGGCTTTGTCTGTTTGTTTCCTCAATCATTCTAATCAAAACAAAATTGGGATCTTTTTCCATAAAAATGGCGTCGTTATTTATGATATCTGATACAGCCTTTCTTCTTGCATCAACTTGCGCTATGAACAACAATCTTTTTCCAAATATTTCTTCAAACGCATTAGCAACATATTCTAAATTTTTTATTATATCACTATCCCCATTCATTTTTCCTCCTTGCCCAATAATGTTGTAAATACACGGTCTTCAACACCAGTATCCCATACCCAGTAACTTAAGTACTTGTCGGCTATCTCTACATTTGAAACTCTCAATCTAACAATTTCTGTAATGAATCTTGAGAGTCCGACTGTTGAAAGAGTAGGATAGGAATTCTTAAGTTCAGGCATTAAATCCCAATAATTCCTCTTACCCCAGTAAACCCATTTGCCTGAAACCTTAAGTGCTTCCAAATCAAATGCCCCAATATTCTGATCTTTGCTTGGGCGTGTTCTGCCAACATACGTAAAGTTCAGTATTTTCTGCTCATTAATTATCTTAGTATAGTCTATTGATGATCTGCTAAAAGGATGGAAATTTCCCCACCTTAAGTCCTGAATGAGGAAGTCCCACTCTGATAAAATCTTAGGTATTATTGCATCGAATGTTGAACTCTCAGCAGTGTCGCCTTGGAAATCTTCAATGTCTTGAATCTTGACTCTTCTTACTAAAGGCATTTCAGCTTCGCCTTTTCCATCCACTTCTATTTCATGCATATCTTTTAAAACAAAGCCTTTAATATCAACTTCATGTCTCAACTTACCTTCATTTGTGGTTGCAACAAAATTCAATTTATATTTATCTGGCACTTCCTTAATTATTTTTTTCTGTATGTCATCACTTTCAAATTCGATTAAAGCTTTTTGATTAATTTCTTCTTCCATATTTTTTAATTCTGCTTCAACCTTTGTTCTAATTTGATTTTCTTTTGATTGAAGTGTTTTGTTTATTGCATTTTGAATAAACATTTCGTCAAGAGCTTCAGCAGATTCCACCTTTTTCTTATAATCTTCATATTGTTTGCGAACTTTTGTTTCTAGTTCAGTGCGGAATTCTGCCTTATACTTTTCGTATAACTGGTATCTTAATTCGTCTGCATTTACTTTGCCTTGTCTTATATCACTTGTGCGCTTTCTAAGTTCACGCTCAACTACCTCTTGGATTCCTTTTTCTCTTGCTTGCAACAATCTATCTACTGCTCTTTTTACTGCCTCTCCGGTTATTTCAACTTTTGGCTTTGCTTTCGGATACTTCTGCCTGTACTCACTTACCTTTTTCTCTATTTCAGTGCGGAATTCTGCTTTTATTGCTTCGTATAACTCATCCCTCTTCTCATTCTTTATTTTCTCGACTATTTGATTGAAAGATCTATCTTTAATAGGCTTAACCACTTTTTCTCTCTCCTCCTCCCATTTTTCATCGCGCTTGGTGGGAACCACTTCGCTATTTTCAAGTTTCCATTTCCACTTTTCAAATAAAGCATCTTCATTGGCGAATCTGTAGTAATGTTTATACGCTCCATAAAGAGCCAATAAATCAAGCAGTTTTATTTTCAGACTTCTTAATCTGTGTATTAAGCCCATTCTTTTGACATTAGTTTTAAACTGGCTATATGCTTTTTGCATTAAGTCTAATCTGTTGTCAAGTATCTCCTTTAATGGGCCCCTGTATTTTGCGCTTGCTGTCTCATGCACAACTTCTTTCTTCAATTCACCTTCATTTTCAAGTACCTGCTTAAGCTCATTGAATAAGAGAGCTATCAAATCCCTATTGTTGGACCACCCATACGAACCAGCAGCCTGATCTACCCCTCCAAATCTATATTTATTATCTAATGACGCCCTCATCTTATCATAAGTTTTGGCAGCTTGCTCAAAGTGAACTTCGATTCCTTTTGCCTGATTCAAGAACTCTACTACACGAGTTTGTTTGCCAATGTATGTATGTGATCTTGTTTGATAATTCATCAGCATCATTAACTCTGCCCTAATGTCTTGGAATACAGGTGGAAGCTCTCCTGTTAGGTACAAATCTTTTGCAGTCCATTTTTGCAAAAGCCATTTTATTGGCCCCATTGGATATTTTCTCAATCCGCGTAAAAATGGATTAATCCCGTATTTCTTGAATGCGTGCCAGACTCTGCTAGCTCTTTTCTCACCCCTCGCTATCGCAAACCCTCCCAATCCAAGCAACAGCAACAACCACCATGCCTTTAATGGGAACTTGATTAGAGTTAAGTACCATGCTTCGTCTTTTGCCCCACCGCTCAAGCCGAATGCAGTCATGAAAGGAATTCCTATCAATCTTCCAGCCCAGCCCATATACTCTGGCTTGGTGTCTGAGAAAATAGCTGCAGAAGCCCAGCCAACCAATAGCACTGCAATTATCCATTGCATATAACCTTTCCCAGCCGTTCCTTCTAGCGCTCGAGCCAAGGTTAAAATGAAAATAAACTCGCCAAGCTGTACAACAACACCCGGGCTTATGCCAGAAGAAGCCATGTTGATTGCCATTACAGCAGCTAATGCATAGTTTATCTTTTTGTCTGCACCTGTGCCTGTTATCAAATATGTATTGAAAAAGTAACTCAACAGGAAGAAACTTGATGTAAGCACAGCTAATCTGTAATGGGGTGGCCTTAAGGTGAGTATTCCATTAGGGCCAATCAGGAATTGTACAACTCCTTGATATGCCTCCCATATAAACTTGTCTCCGTAAGTGCCTTGTATCCATGCAGCCCATATTGCTGCTACAAGGAATATAATCAAGGCAAAGCCGCCTTGTCCCTGGGTAGATTTCAGCTTTGATTGCACATCCAAAAATCCGAGTATGAAGTAAGCTATAACCCCTATAAGGAATGTGTTGACGAAGAATGTTATTCTAAGGTACCTTGCCAATGGGCCAACCTTCCAAATATATCCTTGACTTCCGTAGAACCATGCAATCAGCAGCGAGCCAACTATAATTGCAACCCATACAGCAGTCTGTTCTTTTGGATCTTTCTGCGGCAGCAGGAACGCCTGCAGCATAAACAATATTACTCCAACAATCAGCGCATTGACTAACACATAAAATATTGAGCCGCCTGCTAAAGTTTGGGCATAGGCTATTGGCAATAAAGCTGCTGCTACCAAAAACAATGCAATGCTTAATGCAGTTTTATTCTTGCTCATAGCCCTTTCTCTACCTCGTCAATCATTTTGTCATCAGGAACATCGTCAAAATCGTAACCTTCAGAAGTTAATTTCAGCCAAAGTTTCAATATCTCATCTGAAAAGTAAAACTTATTGTCTTTCTTGTAAATTACATCAACTTCCATCAATCTTTCAAGAATGCTTTTTGTTACAGGAGCGCTCCTGTAGATGCGCTTTGCAATCTCGCTTAGCCTTAATTCTTCATTTGCAATCACTTTCAGGATTGTCTTGAGCAGTGTCTGCCCTCTGGCCCTGTTGTAATAGTAATTAAAGGAATCATTGCAGTAATTGTAGATTGAATTGTTTTTTTGTAACAACTCAATTAGAAATGCCTTTTTCGCATCTTTTGTTTCGTTGTATTTTTTTGAAATTAGAATAGCCACAAACGGATGCCCTTTGCTCAATGCAAAAATTTCCTCGCTTGCTTTGCCGTTCTTGCCTATTATGTTTTCAATAAGCTCAAATGCTTCATTTTTCTCAAGATTTCTTATTTCATAGCACTCAAATTTTTTCAATAAAGTCAATGACTCCTTGATTGCAGAGCTTGTTGCAATGAAGCTTGCATTTTCAGCTTCAAAATTAAATATTGAGAGAACATCTTTGATTTGCGAAAAATTATTCAAGTCCAGCAGATTTTCAAAATTGTCAAGAACTATGAGGAATTTTTTGTTGGAGTCTTTTGCCAATGTTTCGCTGAACTTGGAAGCACTCTCCACCAGCAGCCTTTGGTCCGGCTTGATTTTTAACAACTCATTCTCAACAGTCTTTATCAAAGAAAATGCACTCTTGCTTTTCAGCTCGTTTTCAATCGTTAACAAATGTCCCAAAGATAGAAACTTTTTATATTGGCTTAATGGTTTTTTTAGAAAATGAAAAACAACATTGCCGATAAACTCAATCGAAAAATTCTCGGGATTCAAGCTTATTTTGCATAAGTCGATGTAAATAGGCACAACATCTTTGACGTTTTTGATGTGCTCCTTGACTATTGAAGTTTTGCCTGACTTTCTTGAGCCGAACAGAGCAATGTTTTTCGAAATTCCTTTTTTGAAAGAATCCGTATTTCTTTCTAACAAATCTGAATAAAAACTCCTCCTAACAAAAACCTCTTTTGCCGCCAATTATTTCAACTCTTATCTTATACCATTTGGAATATATACTAATAATATAAAAATATTTCGATTTACTATTTTATTCTATTCGGTATATAAATTTAAAATTAATATACCAATTTGTAAAGAACTATTATTTAAAGTTTGCGATTACATTAATCTATTCTAATTGGTATATATATCTTTTGGTATAAAATAAAATTCTTATTACTATCATTGTAACCATTAGTTAGTAATAAAAATAGAAAAATATATAAAGGGTAGTATGTTATACTACTAAGTAGTAGTCTATAATGGGTAAAGAATGAAACACAAGCTAAGTGTTACACTGGATGAAAACCTTGTATACGAAATTCTTAGAGCTATTTCTAGCGGTAAATTCCGCAATAAAAGCCATGTTGTAGAGTATGCTGTTAAAAAACTTCTAGAGGTGGAAAATGGCAGAACCTGACGAAAAACCGGAAAAACCAGCAGAAGGAAAGAAAGGCGAAAAGCCCGCACCATCAAGACTGGAATTAACAGCAAAAGAGGGCACAGATTTTCTTAGCTCAGCAACAAACACTGGTTTAGCGACAGCAAATCTAGCTGCAACAGGCCTCCTTGGACTTGGCCCTCTAGCGTTTGCAGCTTCATACCCATTGAGCGGATTAGCAAGAAAAAGAAACGAAGGAAAACCATTCACGGCAGCAGACTTAAGAGACGAATCGATCAAAGGAGCGGTTGGAGCTTCTGGATTGTATTTTGCTGCAACTGCAGCCCAGAACTTGGCAAAATCAGGGCTTGAAAGCACTGTCATGAGTGCAGTTCCTGCTCCGCTTGTTGCAGGCGGATTAACATTGGCAGCAATGCCCTTGATAAATTTGTTTTATCAACCGGTTAAATACATAATTGAAAACAAGAAAATTGATGGTTTGGCCAACTACATGAAAGAAAACTATTGGAAAGACACAAAGCAATATCTCACATACTTTGGAATACCTGCTGCTGCTATGGTTGGAGCAGCAACCGCAATTCCGGCATTTGCGCCTTATCTGTTCCCAGCCCTTGCTGTTTGGAATTTATTATACAGGGGCAAATCCTTAAACCCGTTAAAGTATGTGCCAAATCCATTCCCTGTAGTCACTGGAATAGCTTCTGTCGGAGCTAAAACTATTACGGGTGTTTATGAAACAGCAAGAGCTGTTGGAAGCAGTTTGTATTCAACAATATCAAATTTATTTAAATCTGCACCGCCTGCGCAAGCACCTCCAGCTCCTGCTCCAAAACCAGCTTAATCAAAACACTCAGGATGAACTGCCTTAGCCAATTCTTCCAACCCAATTGTCAATCTAGGTCCTGGGCGATTCAGTAAAGAATCGTCAAAAACGTAAAACCTATCGTTTTTTATAGCGCTTAAGTTTTGCCATCCTTCTCGCTTTGTAATCCATTCCTTTGGCACTTTGTCAGCCATTCCGCAGATTGAAACAACAATCATTTCAGGATCATATTTTTTTATTTGTTCTGTAGTAACTTCCTTGCTGTGCACTCCTGCCTTTATCAGGCCGTAATCACCGCCTGCTGTTTTTACAAGAGTAGGAACCCAGTTGCCGGAAACAGTTGGCGGCTTATGCCATTCCTCGATATACAATCGAGGCTTGTTTTTTGCTTTCTTCACTTTATTTTCAATTTCATTAAGCTTATTTTTCATTACATCTATCAATTGATTTGATTCATTTTCTTTGCCAACCAATTTTCCGATTTTTTCAATCGAATCAAAAACACCTTTTAAAGTTGTAGGCATGACAGCAACAATGTTCATTCCAAGCTTTTTGTATTTTTTGTTTATGTTGTTTTGAACAAAAGTTGAAGTCAAGAGCAAGTCTGGATTATACTCCAGAATTAATTTTTCATTTATATCAAGCCATCCTCCAATCCTTGGCTTTTTCTTCGCATCTTCAGGAAAATCGCAGTATCTAGTGACAGCAACTAATCTGTCTTCCGCCCCCAGAGCATAAAGAATTTCTGTGTTGCTCGGAGCTAAGGATATAATACGCTTATACATTTTATTGAAGTTAATTTTTTGATTCAATCAGCTGGACTAAGACAATGATTAAATCTTTTTTCAATCACGTGGGCTTCCTTGGCACTCTCTCGACAATAATAGGAAACCTGCCCTTTTGTTGCACTTGATTGTTGGCGATAAAGTGCTACTTTAGTATGCGGGGCACCCATTTTGCTTGGATGTGTGCATGGGTCGCTTATTATTGATTGAATAATATTTTTAAAATGTTTAAAATAATCCTTTTATCTTTATTTTTATTTGAAAATATTTTATTTGCTTATCGCAACCATCACTTCCTCAATGTGGTTTTCTGGATTTACCTTATAGAATATCTTTTCTATTTTTCCTTTTTCGTCGATTAAGAAAGTTGATCTTGTAATTCCATGATAAGATTTGCCCATGAACTTTTTTAATTCATAAACTCCATAGCCCTTTGACACCTTTTTATCAACATCGCAAAGCAGCCTAAAAGGCAGACTGAATTTTTCCTTGAATTTCTTGTGAGATTTCTCATCGTCATTGCTGACTCCAAGAACTTCAACATTCAGCCTTTTCAAGCTGCTTAGATTGTCCCTGAAATCGCATGCTTCCTTAGTGCAGCCAGGCGTGTCATCTTTTGGATAAAAGTAAAGGACAAACTTTTTGCCTTTAAAATTAGACAGCTTTACCTTGTTGCCTTCATCGTCATTCAATTCAAAGTCCGGGGCTTTATCGCCAGCTTTTAATTTAACCATTCTTTTGACGAATGTTTTATTTATTTTAAAATTTTATTGTTTTGATTCAAAAGAAATCTTTAATTTTTTAATGCGTCCAGTCCAATACAGCTCCTTTTCCGCCTGTTAACCATCTGTAGCATTCCAAGGCAGCCTTTGAACCCTCACCAGCTGCTATTACAGTCTGCTTATAAAGCACAGGAGTTATATCACCGCATGCAAAAATTCCAGGATGTGATGTGTTACACTTATCATCAACAATAATCTCCTTCTTTTCATTTACCTTTACAAGATGCTGTACAAAGGAAGTGTCCACAATATAGCCAATCTCAATAAAAATACCATCAACATTAAATTCTTTTCTCTCTTTTGTATTGATATTCTCTACTTCAATGCCGTCAACATTCTTGTCGCCAATTACTTTTATTGGAACACTGTTAAGAACAAGTTCAATGTTTTGGTTTTCTTTCAACTTCTCCACTGTTATCTCATCTGCCCTAAAAGCATCTCTTCTGTGGATAATATAAACTTTCTTTGCGATTGTTGCAAGCTCCAAAGCGCCCTCAACTGCAGAATTGCCGCCTCCAATGACAGCAACATCACGATTCTTGTATAACGGCGCATCGCAAGTCACACAAGTGCTTACACCCCTTCCCATGAATTTTTCCTCGCCTTCAATGCCTAGACTTTTTGGCACTTTTCCGTAGGCAAGAATTAATGCCTTACAGTCATAAGCTTCGCCGTTTGCTAAAGTAACTTTAAAGCTATTGTCTATTTTATCAACCTTAATAACCTTGCCCATTATAAACTCTGCTCCAAAGCCAGCAGCTTCATACTGGAACTTTCTCATAAGCTCGATGCCATGCATCGCCCCTGTACCTGGATAATTCTCGATATGGCTGGTAAGATTGGTTTGCCCGCCAATATCTATGCTTATGATTGCTGTCTTAAGCTTCTTCCTGCAAGTGTAGATTGCAGCAGTCATCCCTGCTGCGCCTGCCCCTACAATAATCACGTCATACATAATTTCTAGAAAAAATCCCTGTTTTAAAAAGGTTGTTGTTTATTCAATGCAATCCATAAATCCCTTCTGTAAATAAGAATAATGCTATTATAATTTCAAGATTAATCCCTAAATTCAGAGGATAAAATATATTCACAGTATAAAGAATGCCTGGAATAGCCAATATTGTTTTGATTAATCTTCCCATGAATGTAATGCCTTTATTGTAGCTGTGTATTGTTATATAAGAAAAAATCTGCATTGCAATCAAAAATAATGCCCCTATTAGTGTTATGTCCAAAGGCAAGATTGCTGAAATATTGTATATACCAAAATATTTTAGAGTTATTAGAATGCCCAAGGGTAAAGCAATGAAGGAAAGCAGTACACTCATATGGGTTTAATTTTATCATTAATATTTAAAGATTTTCAATAAAATTTATTTCCACTCCCTTAGCATCTCCATCATCAACCTTGCAGTAACTCCAGTTGCTCCTTTTGTCAGAACTCCTTTGTCAGCTTTGCTCCATACTGTAGTGCCTATGTCAATGTGAGCCCATGGAATTTCATTAACAAAATTCTTCAAAAATGTAGCTCCTATTATAACTCCTGCATCGCTTTCCTCGCTTATATGCTTCAAGTCAGCAACATCGCTTTTGATATTTTCCTCATATTCCTGCCAAAGAGGGAATTCCCAAACCTTTTCCAAGCTTTTTTCTGACGCATTTTTTATTTTCTCCCTTAATTTTTCATTAGTTGTCAAAAATGGAGTTCCAATATATCCAAGTGCGATCAAGCTTGCTCCTGTCAAGGTTGCAATGTCGATAATGGCTTGCGGCTTCATTTCAGCAGCGTAGCTTAATGCATCCGCTAATATTAATCTTCCTTCTGCGTCTGTGTTTTTAATCTCAACAGTCATTCCATTATGGGCAGTCAAAACATCATCTGGCCTGAAGGAAGAGCCACTTGGCATGTTCTCACAAAATGGCATAATAGCAATAAGATTTAATGGAAATTTTAATTTATAGCATGCTTCAATAATATGCATTGCTGCAACTGCACCTCCTTTGTCGTCCTTCATGTTAAGAATGTAAGGATACGGCTTAAGGTTTAAGCCGCCGCTGTCAAAAGTGATTCCTTTGCCAACAATTGCTATTGGTTTTTGTTTTTTGTCATTGCCATAATACTCAAGAATAACCAATCTTGGCTTGTTAATGCTACCTTTTGCAACATTTATAAAGCAGCCCATTTTCATACCTTCAATCTGCTTTTCATCAAATACAATGCATTTCAAGCCGGATTTTTTAGCAAGCTCTTTTGCATAATCTGCCATGTACTCGGGGGTTGCAACATTAGGAGGCATATTAACCAAATCCCTTGTTTTGTTGACAGCGTTAGCAACAACAGAAGCGTATTTTACTTCATTGTCAAAATTTTTGTTGGAATTAGTTATAATTGTTATTTGCTTGATTTGTCTTATCTTGCCGTTATCTTTTGTTTTGAATTCTGTAAATTTATACAAGCCAATCAATGCACTTAATACAATCTTTTCAACAACATCTTCTTCCTTAAACTTATTTTTGAAAGAATCTAAGCATAAGCTAAAGTTTTCAGTTCCATTGTCCCTAAATTTTTTTGATGCGTCAGCGATTGCATTCAATAGTACATCTAAATTGTATTTTTCTTCTTCTCCCAAGCCGACAAGCACGAGGTTCTTGATGTTTCTGTTTACAAAAACGCTTCTTGTCTCGCCTTTTTCCGCTTTGAAGTGATTATTTTTAATATAAGAACTGATAATGCCGCCATATTCTTCGTCCAATTTTTTTAATTCCCCGCTTAAAGTTAATTTGTCCTTGAGCAAACCAATCAAGAGGGCATTGCCTTTGACTTTATTTAATTCTATTTTTGATGCTTTTACAGAAATAGCTGTTTTTTCCATAAAATTGGTGATTTTAATGATATTTAAATATGTTTTGGCTAATCCATAAGCTCTTCTTCCAGTTTTTTATTATCTTTTATCGGCCCTTTGCATAAAGTGCCTTTGCAAACATAAGCACCTTCAACACTATATGGGTTAGCCTTATCACTCCTATCAAAGTAATTTATTACAATTCTTGGATTTATTGAACTAACACAAACATGTATCATTTCTTTTTTATTAACAATATCTACTTTAATTTCACCATTTAACAGCATATCAACTGCAATCGCGTACATTGCTGCAAAATAGCCAAAATTCAAGTAAGTGTCAGCAAAATATAACAATGTTTTTTCAGCAGCTTCCTTGCATGGATTTTCTTTTATTAAATAATATAATCTTAAAAAAACAATTGAACAAAAAGAATTTTCCAGAAATTGCTTGTCTTTAAATTTTAAAGTTCCTAAATCTTCTTCTTTAAGTACTCTATCAAAAAATCCACCATTTTTATCATCATAAAAATTTTTTAAGATAAATTCTGCGATTTCCTTTATTTTTTCCAAATATTTTCGATTTTGAGTTATGTAATATGCATCAATCAAGCAATTCAAAAAATAAATATTGTCTGCAAGCAATCCATTTATGTTTGCTGTTCCGTCAAAGAAATGAAACAATCCAGATTTTTTATCGTAACAATTCTTTAAAATATAATCAGCTGTCTTTATTGCAAAATTTATTGCATTGTCATCATCCAATATTGCTCCAGCCTTAATATAAGAAGAAATCATTATTGAATTCCAATCAACATAAATTGTTTTATCCACATAAGGATACTTCTTCTTTTCTCTTTCTTCCTTGCTTAAATGATAAAATTCCTCATCTGCATCTTGCGAGCCATAAAAGCCGCCTTCTTTTAGGTTTGATAAGAAATTGTTGGTGTAATTTATTGTCTCAATTGCAATTTTTTTGTATTTCTCGTCTTTTGTTATGTTGTAAGCAGTTGCATAATTTCTTAATAAGCCTGCATTTGTGTCAAGCATCTTCTCATAATGCGGCATTTTCCAATCCCGTGTTACAGAGTAGCGGAAAAAACCAAAATCTATTTTATCGTGAATCCCACCATGCATTCCGTCAAGAGTTTTCAGTGACATCTCAAGAAATTTCTTGTTTTTAGTTTTTTGATATTGAATAAATAACAAATCCAAAACTTCAGGAGAAGGAAATTTCGGCTGTGTTCCAAAACCGCCATAGAAACTGTCAAAGTTGTCTTCTACGGAAAGCATTACTTCTTTTATTATGTCTTCACTTAATCTATCATCAGAAATCTTTTTTTCTTTTTTGATTAATTTTATTGCTTCAATCTTTTTCTTGATTTCTTCTTTTTTGTTTTTGTAAGCGCTTTTGATTGCTTCTAATAATAATCTCATCCTTTCTGGCGGAACATACGTTTCTCCTGAAATCATATGGCCATCTGGAGTAAGAAAAACAGTTGATGGAAATCCGCCCATGTTGTACCTTTCCCTTATGTCAGGCCTTTTGTCTATGTAAACTTTGACTGGAACAAACTCCTTGTTTATTATTTTGGCAACTTCATCATTAGAATAAGAAGTAGCATCCATAACATGGCACCAGTGGCACCAAACAGCAGTCAAATCTAATAAAATAGGCTTGTCTTCTTTTTTCGCTTTCTCAAAAGATTCTTTATTCCATTCAAGCCAATTGACTTTTGTTTTCATGAAGAATGAGTATATTTCTATGTTTATAAATATTCTTTAACGGCTTCTGGTTACACCAATTCTTGGACAGTATTTGCTTATGTAACATTTTGAGCAAAAAGGGCTTACAGGTACGCATATATTTTGTCCATGAGCAACCAATAAATTGTTTAAGTCGTGCCAATATTTTCTTGGAATAATTTTCATCAATTCCTGCTCTGTTTTTTCCGGGGTTTTTGTTTTAACCCAGCCTAATCTGTTAGTGACTTTAAAAACATGTGTATCAACAGGTATGTGGGAGTTTTTTCCAAAACCATAGCACATGACAATCCCCATACATTTCCTACCTATGCCTGGAAACTGCAATAGTTCTTCCTCATTGTCAGGCACTTTTCCGTTATATTTCTGAATCAAAATCCTGCAAACTTGCTTAATCCATTTTGCCTTTGTCGGGTAAAATCCGACTGGAAATATTGCTTTTTCAATCTGCTTTTTTGACAATTTTACCATATCGTATGGATTATCTGCCAGTGCAAACAATCTTTTTGAAGCAGGCCCTGTTGTTGTGTCTTTTGTCCTTAAGCTTAAAATGCAGGAAATCAACACAAGAAATGGATCTTCTGTTCTTTCTCCAATTTCGGTTGCGATAGGGTTTTCAAAGTGCTGGATTTCTTTTTTGAGGAGATTTATTATTTTGGAGATGTTTTTGATTTTATCCATTTCACTTCAGAATCCTTCCATTTTTTCTGCTCCAAAGCAATAAATCCAATTCATCCATATCAATTCCAATTTCTTTTGAGAAATAAATAAATTTTTGCTCTACTTCAAGATATTCCTTGTTGTTTTTCAGCTTTTCATTTGTTTTTAAAATTCCGAATTCATGCAATGAATTTATTATGTGCTTGTCAAGAATTGCATAGCCCTTAAATCCAATATTCCTCAAAAAATGAGATGCTTCCTTGTAGCCAAGCCCTTTGATATCTTTGTTTAAAGCGAAAAAATTTCTTAATTCATTTTTATCTTTGAAAGATTTAGTCTTATTTTTTAATCGAAAGTTTAATGAGTTTTTCAAATAGGTTCTTGTATGAATTATATGAGCTGGTCTTACATTATTAAATCTATAAATTCCTTCCAACCTCCTTGTCATGTCATTTGCAGTTCCGCTTATCAAAACATTTCTTACTGCATCAACTGCCTTTGCGCCCATCTCAGCGCTTGTGTTCGCTGTGAAAATGCAGAAAGCAAGCTCCTCAAAAATCCTGTAGTCATCTTTTGTCTCAACTGGCAATAAAACTAATTCACCATTTCTATAAAACCATGAATACGGCTCGTTGAAGAATTTGTGGAATTGATTTAATCTTTCCTGTATTTTTGGTTTTTTATTTTCATAATCTGCTTTTAATTTTTCTGTATTGTCCATAAATAAAGTATATTTTATTGTTTTTTAAAGTTTGTTATCACTTCACCTTCAAGCTAAACTCAACACCACTTCCAATCGGCACTAAAACACTTCTCAGATTTTTATGGTTTCTAACATAATGCAGATAATCTCTCATATACTTCTCAAACATGATTGCATTGTCAGCCACAATTATTGCATTTTTTGTCAGTTTTGGATAAGCACGCTTGAGATAATTGATATAATCTTCTTTTATTGCGTCCAAAAATAAGAAGTCAAATTTTCCCTTTAATTTTGGAATTTCCTTCAATGCATCTCCATGCACAATCTTTATTGTTTTGTCCAATTTGGCCCTCTTAAAATTTTCAGCAGCCATTTTAACTTTATGCTCATTTATTTCAATTGTTACTACTTTTCCTTTGCTCTGCTTTGCAGCTTCTCCAAGCCATATTGTTGAGTAGCCATTTGAAGTCCCAACTTCAAGTATATTTTTTGATTTTGCAATTAGGACAAGCATATAGAAAAACTCGCCTGTGTCAGCAGAAATGTTGTAATAGCCGCTATGGCTTCTACCGAAATGCTCTAATTCATTAAGCAATCTTTTGGTTGATTGATTCATGTTTTCACCACTTTTACATTGTAGTCATTGTTATTCTTCATCAACCTATAAAACATCAATGTCCCTATCAAAACAATTATTGCGCTTGACACAAACACAAAAGCAAGGCTTGTTGCAGTCATTATGAGCCCTGCAACAATTGGCCCTATGCCCCCTCCAATGCCAAAGGCGGTGTTGAACAGCCCCATCACAGAGCCCATGCCGAGCTTTCTTCCAAGCTGTGCTGTTATCGCGCTGTTTGCTGGTATTGATATTGCTGAGCCAAAACCCATCATTAGATTGAACAAAAGCAAGGTGTAAAAGTTAGTGGCAAGGGGCATAAGCGCGAGCGCAATAAGCATCATTATGCTTCCTGCAATGAGCATTGCAACCTTGTCGCTTTTATCTGCCAATATGCCAAAATACCTCTGGAATGCAGAAGAAACAAGAAGGTTTGAAGTTACTATTAGCCCAATCTGGAATACACTTACGTTTATCTTTTCTGCAAGCAAGGGAAGAAACCCCATTAATGCAGATATCCCATATGCATTTAGCACTCTAAAAAGAAGCATTGCCTGCATTGTTTTATTTTTAAGTATTATTTTGATTGATGACGGCTTAATCTTTTTGTGGGCATTTATCTCCGGCAGCATAAAAATAAGCAAAAGCAATGATACAAAACTCATAGCGCCCATTGCGTAGAATGCAGCGTTCATGTGCCATATGTCATGCAGCGCCCCTCCAATCACAGGGCCAAGCGCCATTCCCATAAAAAAGGCAATTGTAAAAGTCCCAAGATACTTGCCTTCCTGGTTTTTAGGTGCAATATCGCCAATGTAAGCCATTGCAATAGGCAGCACCATTGCAGAAGCCAAGCCATGAAAGAACCTTACTATTGTCAACGAAATTGTTGTGTCCGCAGCAGCATAGAAAAACGACAAGATTGTGTAGCCCGCCAAGCCAATCAGCATCAAGTTTTTTCTTCCCCTCAAGTCAGATATTCTTCCGATAAAAGGTGTGAAAATCGCCCTTGACAAAGTGAAGGAGCCGAAAATAATTCCAATCATCAAGCCGTTTGCCCCCAAGCTTTCGGCATAAATGCCCATAAACGGCTCTATTATTCCAATGCCTATTGTTGTTGCGACAACTGCAATAAACAACACAGTAAAAATTCTTTTTTCCATAAAAATTGAGAATTTGCTGCTGTTTTTAAGCGTTGTTGTTAAACATAATTTTTTGATTAATTATTTTTAAATCACCAATTGACTTCTTAAAAACAATGATTAAATTGTTTATTTCAATTACGGGCTTCCCTGTAACTGCTTTCGTGATGAGGGAGCCACAGCCACTTCTTACCGCACTTGATTGTTGGCGATAAAGTGCTACAATTGTATGAGGGGCACCCATTTAACCTCGTGGAAGCGCATGGGTCTCAAATTGTTTTTGATTTTATTATAGTTTTTGTATTGTTTTTAATCTAAAAATCAACAAATTCTACCCCAAATCTAAAATTATACATTCTAGCAAAAGAAAAAACTCCTCAAAACCAGCCTCTTTGTTCAGATGCCTGCCATTCGTAACGAGATTGAATTCTGCATTTAGCTTTTCCACTAATTCCTTTGTAACCTCAAAAGGAATGTACTCATCATTGTCAGAAGCAAAAACAAAAAATTTGCCACAGCTTGCTTTTATTTTATCCCAATTAAACTGCCTGTCAACAAAAGTCTTCATAATTTCATCATACTGGTTTCCAGGCAATTTGTGGAATCCGGCAACAAGATATGCCGCCTTGATTTTTTTGCTTGTTTGTTCCAAATAATCAAGAATAAATGCAGCTCCCAAGCTGTGCCCAATCAAAACTGTATCTTCATTTATCTTGGCTTCATAATCTGCAATTACTCTCATCCAGCTTTCAAGTGTTTGATCTAATGGAGTTGGAAATTTTGGCACAATACATTCATAGCCCCTGCTTTCAAGCTCTTTCTTTAGCCAGGGAAACCAATTTCCTTCCGGATTGTTGTAAACTCCGTGGATAATTATGAAGTTCATCTTACCCTCGCATAAAGCAACGAGTCAATCAATTTTCCATCTTTGTTTGCATGCTTTCTCAGCAAACCTTCAAATTTATACCCATTTTTTTCTAAAACTCTTACAGAACCTTTATTTTGTTTGAATATGTAGGCATAAATCCTTTTTAATTTCAGTTTGTTAAATCCAAAATTTGTAATAACTTTAACAGCTTCTGTTGCAATCCCTTTATTCCAAAAATCTCTGCCAAGCCAGTACCCAATTTCTGCCTTATGCTTGTCAATATGTGAAAGTCCGACTGCTCCTGCCAAATGTCCGTTAATTTCTATGACAAAATTCATCTCTTTCTTCTTTCTCTTTTTGTACGCAGCAATGCAATGATTTATCCACTTTTTTGCATCTTTTATTGTGTAAGGATAAGGCATTGTTGAGATGTATCTCGATACAAGCCTGTCATTGGCGTATTTAGTAAGATATTTTTCATCTTCTTTCTTAAAATGTCTCAAAATGAATCTTTTTGATTTGATGATTGGCATTTTATTTTTTCAAAAACCCGCTTAAAGTTATTTGTTCGTCCCTCTTCGAGCTTAAATAAATAACCTGTCCCTCTCTTGAGCCGTACCTGTAGACAGAAATGCCCTTGCAGCCAAGCTCAAAAGCCATCAGGAATATCTTCTCAACATCCTCTACAGAAGCGTCTTTCGGCAGTGTTACTGTCTTGCTTATTCCATTGTCAACATATTTCTGGAAAGCAGCCTGCATTCTCACATGCCATTCCGGCGCAATGTCAGAGCCGACAACAAAAATCCTTCTTATTTTTTTTGGTAGTTCGTTAATGTTTTTTATCGTGCCTTCTTTATTTACTCTTTCGATTATTTTATTATTGTATAAGCCACACTCCACAAGGGCTTTTTTTAAATTTTCATCAAAATAAACCAATGTTTTTCCTTCTGCTGTTTTCCTTATATAGCTCAAAGCAAACAACGGCTCAATGCCGCTTGAAACATGAGCTATAATGCTTATTGTTCCAGTAGGCGCAATTGTAGTTCTTGTTGCATTCCTTAAAAGTATATGGCAGCCTTTGAAATATTTGTTTTTCTTGTTCCATACGCTTTGTTTCCAAGATGGAAACGTGCCTCTCTTTACAGCCAAATTCATAGATGCTATGCTGGCTTCCTTTGAAATAAACTCCATAACTTCTTCTGCTGTTTTGATTCCTTCTTCAGAATCATACGCAATGCCAAGCTTAATCAGCATATCTGCAAATCCCATAACCCCTAAGCCGATTTTCCGGTTTTTGTATACGATTTTTGTGTTCTCTTTCAATGGATATCTGCACATGTCAATTACATTATCAAGGAAATGCACTGCAGAATGGGTTATTCTTTTTAATTTTTGATAGTTTATTTTTTTATTTTCTACGACATTGCTTAAATTAATACTGCCAAGATTGCACGATTCGTAAGGCAGCAATGGCTGCTCGCCGCAGCTGTCTGTTGACTCAATCATTCCAAGCTTTGGAGTTGGATTAAACTCATTTATTCTGTCTATGAAAATGACCCCGGGATCGCCATTAAGCCATGCCTGCTCGCAAATCAATTTGAAAACTCTTCTTGCGCTTTCTTTCTTAACTGTTTTTTTTGTTCTTGGATTCATCAAATTGTAACTTTTGTTTTTCTTTATAGCTTGCATGAATTTGTCGGTTATTGCAACCGAGACATTAAAATTAGTCAGAACATTCTCCTTGCTCTTTACTTTGATAAAATCCTCGATATCAGGATGCTCGACATTCAAAATACCCATATTTGCCCCTCTTAAGATGCCGCCAAGCTTAATCTGCTCTGTTGCAGCGTCAAATATTTTCATGAAAGAAACCGGACCAGAAGTGAAGCCGGTGCTTACGACATCGCCTTTTGGCCTTAGCATAGAAAAATTAAACCCTGTGCCTGCTCCTGTTTTGTGGATTAATGCAGCGTCATGCAAAGTCTTGAATATAGAGCTTATATTATCTTCAACAGGAAGTACAAAGCAAGCCGCCAATTGCTGCAATTTTCTTCCTGCATTGAACAAAGTTGGAGAATTCGGCAGGAAATCCAGAGAAGCCATCAAGTTGTAAAACTTCTCTTCTGTTTTTTTGGCATTCCTTTTGCTTTTCTTGTATTTTGCATCTGCCTGAGCAACATTCTTTGCAACTCTTCTTAACAAGTCTTCCGGCTTTTCAATTACCTTGCCTTTGCTGTTTTTTGCCAGGTAGCGCTGCTCTAGTATCATCAATGCGTTTTTTGAAAGGTTTATTTTTGGCATTTTACTTTACAAATTCAACTCTTACTTTATTTTTGAATTTAGAATCGCCTGTTAAAAAGGGAATATTGTTTTGCAAACAAAACGCATAGCCAATACAGTCTATATAACTCAATTTTTCTTTACTATTTGCTAGTTTTACCTCCATTCCAAGTTTTATTGCATTGTAGGGTATCTTTACACATAAGCTTAACCAATGGTTAAAATAACGTTCTGCGCTGTTTTTGCCATAATTCTTAAGGAAATGATAATAAAGCTCAATTAAATTAAGCTCTGACGTTACTAGGGTGGCATTTTCATATTTCTTGTAATCCTTATTGCCTCCAATTATTTCTATCAATGCGTAAGTGTCGCAGAAGATAGCATTAGTGCTCATCATAACCTTCATCAATTTCTTCCATAGCTTTTTGTGTAGGCATTTTAAGTTTTAATGTGCCAAAAATTTCATTAAACTCCTTTTTTGAATCCTTGAATACAAGCACGTTAATTTTTTCATTCGGCTTTATTTTTTCTTCCTTTATCACTTCAGAAGGGATGGTTATTCCTAAAGAATTGCCCCATTTTTTTAGTACAGCTTCAAATTGTTCCATTTCATATCACCAAATCTATGTATAATCTAATTATATATAAACTTATCGGTTTTATAACAGCACAGAAAAAACTTTATATAAAACCAAATCAAGGAATCCAGTATGGAGCACTTGTCAATAAAAGAAATCCATGACAGACTGCAGGAACTTGGTGATTGGGACTTAATTGGGCACGAGATAACGAAAGAGTTTCATTTCAACGATTTCAAGGAAGCTATGGAATTTGTGCAGAAAATAGGAGAAGAAGCGCAGCGTGAGCACCATTTTCCGGATATTTTTATAAGGAACAACAAGGTCTCAATAACATTGACAACATATGAAGAAGGCGGCCTGACTTACAAGGATTTTAAATTGGCGAAAATTATTGAGCAGCTTATTTAATACTCAATCCCTCTCCTCGCCACAATCCCTTTCTGCCATGGATGCTTTATGCCTTGCACGATATTGACATAATCCGCAGCTTCCATCAGTTCTTTTGGTGCATCCCTTCCAGTAAAAAGCAACTCGACTTTCCCATGATTCTTTACAATGTCAAGGACTTCCTGCAATGGAATCAATTCTTTGGCAAGAACACAATTTATCTCGTCCAAAATTATAACATCATAATCGCCGCTTTTAATGACTTTCTTTGCATGCTCCCAGCCCTGCATTGCAGCATCTTTCTCCTTTATGTCCGGCTGGAAAACAAATCTTCCTGTCCTGTCTGCAAATTCCTGAAGATGCTCCTGCCTTTCTTTCAATGCATCAACTCCAAACTGCTCAATCTCAAATCCAAGCTTTTTTGAGCTTGCCAATTCCCCTGTAAAACCGCTTTTCAAAAACTGAATCATATGCACTCTCAAGTTATTTCCAATCGCCCTTAGCGCCAATCCCAGAGAAGAAGTTGTCTTGCCTTTTCCGTCTCCTGTAACTACATGAACTAATCCAAGGCTTTCCTTGCTGTCATCCCCCCTTACCTTGATGGGATTTTTTATTTTAGTCAGAGCCATTTTCAATGAAATTTTAAGCTTAATTTTTTTATTTTCAATCCGTCGCCTTCGGCGACATTAGTTACGCGCCTCGGCATTCTGTTGCGGAGGCTTCTTGCCTTTGTGCTCCCCCTCGGCGCAAATTTATTGGGAATGTTAGCGACACGTTCCTGAGCAGGGTTCCCATTAATGCCTGCAGATGCTGGGAAGCGACGTGTTTGAAATAATTTTATTGATTGCTTTATTTAGTTTTGAAATATTTTTAATATTGTTTTTGTATTTCATAAATTCATCTATTGGCTGTAATATCCAACAACAAATCACTCTTTTTTGGAGATTTAAATCAAAAAATTAGAAAATAAAAAAATTACATGCAAAGTCCCCAGCCGCAGCTAGGGCAGTGCAGGCACCCTTCCTTTAACTCGACTTTTGTGCCGCATTCCGGGCAGTTCTTTATTGTTGCTTTCGTCATTGGCTGTGCCTCATTTCCGTTGCCATTGGCAAACACCAAGCCGCTTTCCGACTCTTTTATTGTCTTTTTCATTTCTGGCTTGATGTCAACTTCGATTTTTGCTTCTTTTTCCTCCTTTTTCTTCGGGGCAACCAAAACTTGGTCCTTGATGCTTGTGTCCCTAAAGACAGTCACGTCCTTGCAGCCAAGCTTGTAAGCCAGGATATAGCTTTCCCTCATATGCTCCACAGTTGCCTCTGCCGGGAAATTGTTTGTCTTTGAAATGCTTGAGTCAACCCATTTCTGGAAGGCTGCCAATGCCCTGATATGGTCTTCTGGCGTGATGTCCAAGGCAGTCACTAGTACATTCCTTATTCTTTCAGGCACATACTCCATCATTTGTATAGATCCCTTATGCGTGTTTACGTCTTCCATCAGTTTATCGCTGTAAATTCCTTCCTCTTTCATAACTTTCTCAGCAGCAGGATCAACATAAAAGAAGCTTCCGACCTTGACATTTTTCTCGTAAACCAGGCTGTACACAGGCTCCATTCCAGAGCTGCACCCTGCAATCATTGAAATGCTTCCAGTTGGTGCAATTATTGTTGTATAACCATTTCTGATGCCATATTTTTTTATGTCACTGCTCATCTTGTCCCAGTCAAAATGCCATTCCTGTCTTCTGTATCCTCCGCTGAACGGAAGCTTGCCCTGCTTGTAGAAGCTCTTGTCGTAGTAAGGCAGATTGCCCCTTGTTTTTGCCAATTCAATGCTCTCAACCTTGCTCCAATAGGCAATAAATTCCATCAACTGCTCCATGAACTTCCTGCCTTCTTCTGTGTTGTAAGGCAATTTTAATTCGTAAAGCAAGTCTCCTACTCCCATCACTCCCAAGCCAATCTTTCTTGTTGCTAAGCTCATCTCTTCGATTGCCTTTAATGGGAAGTTATTGACATCAATAACATTGTCCAAAAGCCTTGTGCAGCTTCTTACAACAACTTTCAAAGCATCCCAGTCAACTTGTTTGTTGCCGTCATCGTCTTCCTTCACAAAAGCCCATACATTGATTGAGCCAAGGTTGCATGGCTCGTTTGGATAAAGAAGGACTTCGCCGCAAGGATTGGTTGTCACAATTGGCCCTAAATACTCGTAAAATGGATTGAACTCATTCACCTTGTCAAAGAATATCACTCCAGGCTCTGCCGATTCCCATGCCTGGTAAACAAGCTTGTCAAACAACTCTCTTGGATTCACATACTTGACCACTTTGCCGTCTTTTGGATTCGTTAATGGATATGGCTCGTTCTTGTCATAGTAATCCCAAAAGTCAGGCATTATGAGCACAGATATGTTGAAGTTCCTCAAAGCTTTATTGCCGTCCTTTGCTGTTATGAATTTTTCAATGTCAGGATGGTTGGAGTTAAGAATGCCCATATTTGCCCCTCTTCTTATTCCTCCTTGCTTGATTACCTCTGTCATTGTATCAAACAACCGCATAAAGCTTAATGGCCCTGATGCAACTCCGCCAGTTGAGCTTACAAAATCTCCTTCTGGCCTTAACTTGCTGAAATTATAGCCCATTCCGCCGCCTGCCTTGAACACAATGGCAGTGTTCTTCAATGTCTCCATAATGCCATCTATGCTGTCCGGAACGTCTAATACAAAGCATGCACTGCCCATCCCAAGAGGGTTGCCGAAATTGGCAATAGCAGGAGTATTTGGCATGAAAAGCTTGTGAGTCATTAAGCTGTAGAACTCGTCAAGGTTATTTTCATAGCTGTCAAACTCGCCTTTTTTTATCATGTCGAAGAATCTGCTCCAGCTTACTTTCATCTGCTTGTTCCTGTTGAATCTGTCATACATCCTTTTTAGTGCCTCAAGATGATATCTGTTCAGCTTGTATTTTCCAATTTTATATTGGTCTTCATGAACAGCGGGCTTGAACTCTTCTGTCTCATTTTCAGGCTGCCTTGCCTCGATGTCAAACACCCTTTTGTCGTAGAACAAGTCAGGCAAAGCTGCATGAACAGCAACTCTTGTGAAAAGCTGTTTTGGATTTTCAATCAGCTTGCCTGTTGCATCCTTTCTCAAGTATCTTGCCTTTAAAACTCTCAATGCATTGACATCAAATCTTTTGTCAACTTCATCAATGTCCTCCTTTTCAAGGACTAATTGTTTTTCCTTTCTTATTTCAGATCTTTGCTGCCTGTAAAGAATATAAGCTTTTGCTGTTGCTGCATGCCCTTCCTCGATAAGGACTTTCTCAACTAAATCCTGAATTTCTTCAACTGCTGGAGTGGCTTTGCCAAGCTCTTCAAGCTTTTGGACTACCTTGTCGCTTAGCTGCTGAGTAAGTTTCTTGTCCTTGCCTCCAACTGATTTTGCTGCCTTGAATATGGCTTCTGTTATCTTCCTTTGGTCAAACTCAACTACAGTTCCATCTCGCTTCCTTATTCCAGAAATTTTGGCTGCTTGCATTTTTAACCCTCTTTTATTCTTTAGTTTACATACCAATTAACTTTTATTTTCAATCCGCTCGCTTCGCTCGCAAATTTTACTGCTCGGCAAAATCTTCCCTTTCAATCGATTTTGCCTCGCCTATGTATTGCATTAAACATCAAAAGCAGGTTTCCTTTTTCACCAATGGAATCCAAAGGAAGCTCTCGTGTTTGTTTATTGTTTTAATGTTTGTTTTATGTTTTTAATGCAGTTTATTGTCAAAATTGCCCTTTTTACCGATTTTCACTACTTAGCCGAAAACACAATATGTAGTATGTTAGATGTCGTCTATATACTATATGTAGTATGTTTTCAGGGTGGTGCTTATATTTAAAGTTTTTGGTTTTAGATTATATAAATTATAAAACGACAATCAAAAATGCATACTTCAAAGCTTTATATATTTTAGAAAATCAATCCTTTCCTAATGCTTCCAATATCTTATCAAGCTTTTCGTTTATTATATCAAACTCTTTGTTATGCTGGTCAGGGCTCTTTGATTCAGAATTTTCACCTTTTCTAAAACAATCATTGCAGTAAACTGGCTTGCTCCCGCTTGGCTTGAAGGGAACTTCGCATCTTGCACCGCATTTGTCGCAGGTTGCGCTATGCATTTCAACTTCTTTTCTAAAATCTCTTCTTCCAGGCCTGACAGAATCCCTGCTGAATCTTTTTGAATCTCCATAACTTGGCCTAGAATCCCTTCTTCCAAATTTTCTGTTTCGATTAAAGTTTCTCATATTTCAAATTCAATTAAACTAGGAGGATAGATGAGTATTTATAAGGTTATGGTAGGAATTATTTTTTCATTCCCTTTTTATTTGACTTAACGAAGATACCAGTTGAAAAGATTTTTATTTAAGATTTTTTATAGATATTATCATGGTGGTCAAAGTCATCAAAAATAATTTTGTTTTCTGCCTTTATAAACCTAAAAACCAACACGAAATGCCCTAAGTGGACTCTTTTTTTGTCCTTCATGTCATGCCTTAGGTTTTTATAATGTTCAACATTTGCAGAGCTTATCACTTCTTCTATTTTGTTAAAAACTTGCCCGTAAAGTGTGCTGTCCTTTTTGGATAATTTATTGAGCTTCTTTTGAAGAGAAGGAAGTATCTCATAAATCATTTTTATCCTTCTATTATTTTTCGCAGCTCAGACATATTTTTGAAAGGCACTCCCTTTTGCTTCTGGATTTTTTCCAATTTTCCAATATATTCGGGCCTTAGCTCAGGCTCAATAATCTCCTGCTCGTATTCCTCTGCCATAATGTTTATCGCCTCAGACTTGTCCTTCAACCCATATTTAGCCTTCACAATATTCAAAACCCTGTTCGCCTTTTCCGATATGTTTATTATCGCCTGTACCATATTAACATCACCTTAATATGGGATTAATGTGGGATTAATATATAAAGGTTTTGGAATTTTCTTGATTTAAACAAGTTTTGTCTAATCCCGGACTTTGCTTGGGTTAGTTTTGCTGAATTATTGGATTTTGAGGTTGAATTGAGGGTGGAAAATTCGTTTAACGTACAGAGCAAGGCTAGTTTTTTCAAACTCTATAGATATTTAACTAATACGTCATGGTATCAATCAATAAAATAAAAAGAAAGATTTTAAAATTATCCTTCATTAGTTTATTATAAAAGGTACGTGGGAAGAGTTTTCAGGATCTGGGGTCCTGAATGGTTGTATCGAACTCCCCACGACCACATTTAAATTCTCAGAGCTAGTCTGGTTCTAACTCTTCATCAGATTCATTGATGTGATTGTCAGTTTTTTGCTCTTCTTCAAGAAATAATAGTTTAGCTGCTTCAACAAGGGATTTAAATTTTCCTTCGTATAGCTCTTGAAGTTCTTCTTTATTTCGAGCAATTACCTTTCGGTTTAGCCCATTACCCACAATGCTCAGAACAATCGTTCCTTCTTCCGGAACATTATAAAGTGGTCTTTCATCATTCTGTGTTATCTTCTTATTGTCTGGTTTCACAGATTTTATTTTATATTTTTTTGGGCTAGAAGTGCCAGTATGAGTTTTCTTTTTTAGATCTTCTGATACTTTTACACCTGTTCTTTGGCATAGGTGCATAAATAATCTTGCAGCATATAGAGCCTGCGACCCTCCAAACTTATAGTGACTTACAAAGTAATTTATTATGTCATCCTTTCTAGCTTGTTCGAGGTTTACACTATCAAAAATATCTTTATAAGACTTCTTTACTAGTTCAGCTATGAATTTTTCTCTTTCTTCTCCTACCAACCTGAGCTTACTGGATATTTCTTCCCTTACATTTCCAGAATTATCGACTATTCCCAACCATTTGGCGAAATCTAGGACTTTAAATGCATTAGGGGCTGTTGTAATTTTATTTTCGATTACAAATTTTGCGTCAATCTTTCTTGGGGCAATCCTCTTAAAAATATCTAAAATCTGGTCAACTTGCCCAGAAGTTGCATATGGTGGTCTTAGTCCTTTTTTTTCTTCCATTTTATATTTTCCTCCATGACACATTTTGTCATTTACTTTAACTAAATGTATAGTAGTGGGATTTTATTTATAAATCTTTCGGTATATTGGTTATTTTTTCCATCCACTATGCTACATTTTCTTTAAGTTACTCTTTATAGACCTTGCTATTTGTTAGAAGTGGATGGATATCTCACAAGGACAAACTAAAATCTAACCTCATTATCCGTTAAGTCTTTCTTTCTCTTTAAGGACATAGTAATCGAAAGTGTGTCGAAAAAGTGCATTTAAAAACAAAAGTTAAACGAATTTTTATCTATATCTCACTCCACCTTCTCCCCCAACTTCCCTAATTTTTCTCCATCTAAGAATTTTCTTAATATTTCCTTCAACTCCTTTATCTTTACCCTTATTTGCTCTGTTGTGTCTCTGCTTCTTACAGTCACGCTGTTGTCTTCCAAACTATCAAAGTCAATCGTGACGCAGGCATAAACTCCAATCTCGTCTGCCCTTGCATATCTTCTGCCTATGGAGCCTGATAAGTCAAAAGTGCATGTCCATTCTTTCACAAGCTCGTTATAAACATCCCTTGCTTTCTTAACCAAATCTTCCTTGTTTGACAAAAGCGGAAAAACTCCAATCTTTATGGGGCATAATTTTGGATGCAGCTTCAAAACAACATTATCCCTTTTCTTGTCATAATTATAAGCATCAAACATAAACACAAGAAATGCTCTCTCAACTCCCTGAGATGGCTCGCATATGACATGAGGAATTATTTTCTTTTTGGTTTCTTCATCAAAAATGCTCAAGTCAGTTTTGGAATGTTGCATGTGTTGTTTTAAATCAAAATCTGTTCTGTTGCTCAGTCCTTGCAATTCTTTCCATCCAAACGGAAACTCATACTCCAAGTCCCAAGTGTCAAGCGCATAATGGCTAAGCTCGTCCTTCACATGCTGCCTTATCCTGAAATGCTCCGGATTTGCTCCTAAGTCAGCAAACCACTTGTGCATGGTCGCAAGCCAGTAAGCATGCCATCTTGTCTTTATTATTTTTTTATTCAAACATTCCTTGATTGGCATTTTCTGCATTTTCTTTTTCTGCTTCTGCATGTCAGCAGACAAGACATTCAACTCATAATCCAAGATTTCGTCAATGTAAGGGCAATCTTCCTGCTTTTCAGGATGCACAAAATACTCTATTTCCATCTGCTCGAACTCCCTCATTCTGAACAAGAACTCCCTTGGGGAAATCTCATTCCTGAACGCCTTTCCTATTTGCGCAATTCCAAATGGAAGCTTCAGCCTTGCATTTTCCTGCACCAGCTTGAAATTTGTGAAAATAACCTGCGCTGTCTCGGGCCTTAAGTATGCAGCAGAGCTTGATGCCTGCATAGGACCAATATTTGTTGCAAACATTAAATTGAATTTCTTTGGCTCTCCCAGCTCGGAGCCGCATTTCTGGCACTTGATTTTATGCCGTGAGATTTCCTTTGCAATCTCATCAAGCGACATTCCGGCAGTTGAAATTTTCAACTTATCTTCTATAAGATGATCCCCCCTGAATCTTGAGCCGCATTTCCTGCAGTCAACCAAAACATCTGTAAAGCCGTCAACATGCCCGGATGCCTTCCACACCATTGGGTTGGTTATTATGCTGCCGTCAATCCCGACAATATCCTCCCTCTGCTGCACAAATGCCTTCCACCACTCATTTTTGATATTGTTTTTCAACTCAACTCCCAAATGCCCAAAATCATAAAATCCCGCTATTCCGCCATAAATCTCGCTAGTTGGATAAACAAACCCTTTTCTCTTGCAGAAAACAGCCATCTCGTCAATTGTAAGTTTTGGCTTTTCCATTTTTATCAGTGTTTTGTAACATTTAATTTAATATTTCAATCCGTCGCCTTCGGCGACAATATTTACGCGCGTCGGCATTCTGCTGTGGAGGTACTAGCTTTTGTGCTTCTCCTCCGCGCCTATCTATTCAACTCAGTCAGGCAAAATGTCCTGAGCTGGGTTCCCATATCACCTTTGCAGATGCTGGGAAGCGACGTGACTGGAATTTTTGTTATTTATTGAATTATTTATGTAAATTGTATTAATGCAAACAATTACATTGAAAGCGCCCTATATTTTTTATAAATTTATTGTTTTTTCAGCTCCTTTACAGACTTCCACAAGAAAAATCCTATTATTGTAAAAGTTATGATTGGAGCGAACCATTCCGGAATGTGAAATCCGAAGCTGTCAGCAAGCATTATGGTGCCAAGCGCCAATATGGAGTACATTGCTCCATTCTTCAAATACTTGTACTTCTTGACATTCTCTACATTGCTTATTGTAAGCTGCCTTACAACCAAAGCGCCAATGCCGTTGCCTATTAATATAAGCGGAATGGAGAATGTGAATGCAAATGCGCCCAGAATTCCGTCAACAGAGAATGTGGCATCTATTACTTCAAGATAGAAAATCTTTGCTATATCGCTCATCTTGCCGCTGCCTTCAAGCATCTCTTTTTCAGCCTTTTCAGCATTCTCCTTGAATCCATGCGTTATGAAGAAGGCAGTCGAGCCGACAACAGCGCCGAAAGCCATCGCAGGATTGACCTTGATTGCCTTCCAGACAATCACGGAAAGCAAGACAGAAACTACGGCAAAAAACCATACGCCTTGCCTTTCAATGAACTTTTCCCCTATCAGGCCATAATTCTTCCTCTCAAGGAAAAGCCAGTGAAAGAACAAGAATACAAGAAAAACCCCGCCTCCGATAAGCAGGACAGGAGCACTTTGCTCAATGACCTCTGCTATCTTCGGGTCTGAACTGAAAGATGCTGTCAGAGCGCCTATTGCACCCAGGCTTGGATTGTTCATCCATATTATAAGCCAAGGCAGCAGCCCTCTAACAAGAAAAACAGCAATTATAATGCCCCAAAGCAAGAACCATCTTCTTGCCCTCTTTGACATCGTGCCGAGAACTTCTGCATTGATTATGGCATTGTCTACGCTTATGATTATTTCAAACAGGCTTAAGCCAAAAACAATAAGGATGATTGAAAACAAATCCGGCATATTTCATAGTAAGAAAATTAAGAATAAAAAGATTTCTATCTCCTGTCCAATATCTTCTGCGGCATTAAGAATGCTAAAACAATCGGAACAACTACAATCCCAACGCCAAAAATCAATACATAAATCAAAGGATAGTTATTGTAATTCAATAAGTAATCCTTCTTTATCTGGAAAAACAGCAAAGCCAATAAAATTATAGGAATTAAATATCTAATGAAAAACCTCCAAACATAGCCAATCTTCAAAGCAGAGTTATTATCGATAAAAACGGCAATCTTCTCGCTGTCAAAAACCCATCCAATGGCAATTACTTCAAGCAAGACGGCAATCAAAATGTTGTAATAAACAAAATGGCTTACAATGTCCATTATGTAAAATCCCGGCTTTATGGTGTAAGCCAGTCCCATCAAAAACCCGATTCCAGAGACAAGAATTGCAGCATTTGCATGCTTTGTCTTGAACTTGTGAACCAGAACGTGGGTTATGGAATAAGCCAAAGCAGCTGTCCCAAATATAAAAAACATGGCTAAAAACGCAAAAAACAAAATGCTCATTAAAGTCGGCCTGTAAAAGAAAGGCAATGCCTGTGTTAATACTGTAAACTCCGAGCTGAAATCAGAAAACGCAAGCTTGTCAACATCAACATCTTGCTTCATGCTTAAAAAACCAAGAATGCCGAACAAGATGAATCCAAGAGTGATGCCAACCAAAAGCTTAAGCATGACAATAAAAATGGAATTTCCCGTAATAAATCCCTTGCCGCTTTTCCTTGCAAATGCAGGCATAATCCCAAAAGATATGCCCAAAGAAACCACAGCCAATGAAAATGAGCTTATCCAAACATCCAAGCCAAGCAGGTTTTTCATTCTAGGGTTCAGAAAATTATACACGCCATTTAATGCGTTATCGAGTGTTAAGGAATAAATAAGGAATAAAAACATAAGCGCAATGAAAAAAGGAAATACAACTAAAAACCATTTTTTCAGGCTTTCAAATCCTTTTCTTACATATAAAAAAATAATCAGCCAACTTATAACCAAACCAACGAATAAAGGCAATGAAAATTGTGTAAAGCCATAAAATCTATCAGAAACCTGGAGTACATTATTAAAAAAATATGATTTTGCATCATTTTTCCATTGCTGCCCAAATGAAATAAAAAAATAAATTACATGCCATGAAACAACAAGAGCGTAGTAGCTCATTACGATAAATGCATTAAAAACCATCAGCCAGCCAATTGCGCTGAACCATCTCTTTATTTTTGAAAACAAGTCAACAATGTTCTTGTTAAAGTATTGCCCAATTGAAAATTCAAGCATAAGCAAAGGCACACCAAGCAAAATTAGTCCAACGAGATAAGGGACAAAAAATAACCCCGTCAATTTATAAGAAAAATAAGGAAAAAGCCAGATATTGCCAATTCCCAAAGCAGTTGCTACTGCTGCTAAAACAAAGAAGAACTTTGTGTTATTGCTCATTTGGGAAGTTATTCTTATATTAAATTTAAACTTTTTGATTAAAGAGTGATAACAACATTCAAAAATCAATAACATCGAAAATCGAAGATTCCGCGAAAAACAAGGTTTTTCGGGAGCCAAAAATCTAAAAAGATTTTTGAGCTTTCGGGATTTTCGGAAATTTTTTTCCGCAAACTTAATAAAACCGGAAATCTTCCTTTACCATATGCAACCCTTAGTACACAAGCACAAGCCAAAAACAACAAAAGAAATCATTGGGCATGACGATATCCTAGCTAAATTAAAGAATTTTATTCTTAATTTCAAGAAAGAGAAAAAAAACTCTGCATTGATTTATGGCTCAAGCGGCACGGGAAAGACAAGCTCTGTTTATGCAATTGCAAACGAGCTTGGCTATGAAGTTATTGAGGTAAATGCATCTGATTTCAGGAATGCAGAACAAATCAACCAAAAAGTCGGCAATGCAATAAAGCAGCAAAGCTTGTTTGCAAAGGGCAAGGTAATACTTGTTGACGAGGTTGACGGCTTGCACGGCAATGAAGACAGGGGAGGGGTGCAGGCAATTGCAAAATTAATAGAAGATTCTACATACCCCATAATTTTGACTGCCACAAACCCCTTTGACAGCAAATTCAGCACCTTGAGAAGCAAATCAAACTTGATGGAATTCAAGCAGCTTGATTATTTGTCTATTTTCAGGATATTGAAGAAGATATGCGAGCAGGAAAAAATAAAATATGATGAAGACGTACTTAAAGCGCTTTCAAGAAGGGCAGGGGGTGATGCAAGGGCTGCAATAAATGACTTGCAGGCATTGGCGCATGAGAAAAAGGAGTTAACAAAAGAAAGCCTGGAAGAATTAGCTGACAGAAATAAATTAGAGAGCATAATGACGGCATTGAACAAAATATTCAAGACAACTGACTTGAAAATTGCCATTTCAGCATTTGACAATGTCAAGGAGGAGCTTGACGAGCAGCTTTTATGGATTGATGAGAATCTGCCAAAAGAGTACACAAGGCCAGAAGATTTGGCAAAAGCGTATGAAATGCTGAGCAAGGCGGATGTCTTTAATAGAAGAATCAGGAGATGGCAGCATTACAGATTTTTAATTTACATTAATGCATTGATTACAGCGGGCATTGCCTCTGCAAAAAAGGAAAAATACAGGCATTTTGCTGAATACAAGCCCACTGGAAGAATCCTCAAGCTGTGGTGGGCAAAGCAGAAAGCAGCAAAGAAAAAGGAGATTGCGGCAAAGATTGCGGCTAAGTCACACTCCTCTGTAAGAGAAATCCTGAAAAATACAATGCCTTATGTTCCTGTGATGTTCAAGAATAAACAGATGAGAAATAACCTTATAACCCAGCTTAATTTAAACGAAGAGGAAGTTGACTGGTTGAAAAGCCAGATTAGATAAAATGCAAACAATAACTCCAAAAGAACTTGCAAAAAATAACGACAAGTCAATTTTGATAGTTGATATAAGAGAACAAAACAAATTCAAAGATTGGCATATCAAAGATAGCATAAATGTTGATATCTATAACGAAATTTGGAATGGCAATTTTGATGTTGTAAAGCAAAAACTAAGCCAGTTGCCAAAAGACAAAACAATAATCACCGTCTGCAATGCAGGAGTCACTTCCCAAAATGCATCAATGCTCCTTGAGTCAATGAAGTACAAAACTGCAGTTCTTGAAAAAGGCATGATGGGCTGGAACACTTTGCACCAAGCAGTTGATGTTTTAGACGAAGACGATTTATTGTTGAAACAAATAATAAGAATAGGAAAAGGATGCCTGTCTTATTTGATTGCATCAAAATCAACAAAAGAATGTTTTATTGTTGATCCCTCCCAATTTGTTGAAGAGTATATTGAAGTTGCGAAAGAAAATGGATTTGCAATCAAAGGAATTATAGAAACTCATGTCCATGCAGACCATCTTTCTGGAGCAAAATTATTGAAAGAAATTACAAAAGCAAAATATTATATTTCTGGCACTGATTTAAAGGCAAAAGTAGATTTTATTGATTTGGATAAAACAGATGAAATTGAAATCGGAAACAACAAAATAAAAATAATAAAAACAGCAGGACATACAGATGGAAGTGTTTGTTTGCTTGTTAACGACAAAGCGTTATTGACAGGTGATACTTTGTTTTTGGAAGGTGTTGGACGTCCTGATTTGGGAAGAAACAAAGAAGATGTTGAAAGAGGAGCAAAAATATTATTCGAAACATTAAACAAAATAAAATCATTAAATCAGAATTTAATTGTCTTACCAGCACATTTTACTAGTTTTGATAATGCACCCATTTCTGAAAAACTAAATACATTATTAAACAACAATAAAACATTAAAAATAAATTTAGAGTCAGAATTTATCAACTATATTTTAAATAACCTTCCAATGACACCGCCAAATTACGAGCAGATAAAGAATTTCAATTTGAACTTAATTCAAGTACCAAGGCAAATGGGCGAGCAACTCGAGTTTGGACCTAATAGGTGTGCTTCGAAGTAGAGATATAAAAAGAATAATAATTAACCTGCTGCTGCAAAATAACTTACTATAATCTTTTCAAATAAAGCATTCTGATATATTTTGGCTATACGAAATATATAAGTTGCCGCACTTAAAAAAGTTGTTATTGCGAACGTGATTGGTACAAATTTGTCATACTCTCCTAATGCGCCTGGGGGCACTATCAAAGCTGCTGCTACCCCCATTAAAGAGCATGATACTGCAATCCAAAAAAATTCTGCATACCTTTTAAGATTACCGCTTTCTTCTGTACTTAACCTACCTTTCAAAGCAGTAACTAATTGTTTGTTTAGTCCACCTCGCAACTCTCTGGCAAGGTTTATAAAACCTAAATTAACTTCCCTAATCTTGCCGATTAATTCGTTAGCTCTCCCACTTGTTTCAGTTTGAACAAGATTCAAATAAGAGTTTAAGGCTGCCGTATTATCTTTCCACGCTTGTTCTAATAAATTGTATTGTTGTTGGTAGATTTCATCCAAATTTTCAAGCGCTTTTATGGCATGCGGTTCTAGAGACAATAAAAATTGTTTTAGATTTACTATGTCCTTAGAAAGTGAATCAGATGATTGAGTTCCAAAAACCCTAATACGAGCGTCATCACCGAATTTTCTGTAAAAAATTTTAAGTGATTTTGTGATTTTGGCTATCAAATGTCTTAATGTTGGCTTGTTTCTATTTTCAGCTTTTCTAAAAAGAAAATCCCTTCCTAGGAGTCTCATTAAATCAAAAATATCGAAGTTATTATATCTATTTCTTTTAATCTTATCATCAAGTCTCACTTTTTCTCTTCTCAATTGCAAAAGAAGTTTAAGCCTTTTCGGCATTACTTTAAAAAATAGTGTTGCATACTTCTCTGCTCTTTCAACTGAAACCATAGAATCTTCTTTTTACTACTGTTATATAAACATTTCTAAAAATCTTGAGCAATTGCTTTTGCCTCAAGCACAATCAATCAAACAATATAGTGCAACAGGAACTGCGGGGCACCCATATCAGTTATGGCAGAAAATGGGTCGCTTGATTGTAGATTTGAATTTATATGGCTTGATTTAACACACCTTTTTTTACAACAATTAAACATTTAAATACTAAACCAAAAATCTTATAGTTATGGAGCTTCCTAAAAACTATAACCCTCATGAAGCAGAGCCAAAATGGCTTGAGTTCTGGGAAAAGGAAAAAGTATATTCTTTCAACCCAAAAAGCAAGGCAGAAATTTATTCTGTTGATACTCCTCCGCCAACTGTCTCCGGCAAGATGCACCTTGGGCATTCTTTCTCTTACTCGCAGCAGGATTTTGTTGTAAGATTCCAGAGAATGCTTGGCAAAAATGTTTTCTATCCTTTCGGCGTAGATGATAATGGACTTGCTACAGAAAGGATGATTGAAAAAATGAGGAATGTTAAAGGCCAGTTCATGCCAAGGCAGGAGTTTGTAAAGCTGTGTTACACAACAGTGGAAGAAATAAGAAACGATTTTGTTTATGACTGGAAAAGAATCGGCACAAGCGCAGACTACAGCATTTTCTATTCCACAATAAATAAGCATTCCCAAAGAATAAGCCAGCGCTCTTTTGTTGAACTTTACAAGATGGGCAGAATCTACAGGAAAAGAGCGCCTTTTATTTGGTGCCCTGAATGCCAGACAGCAATTGCACAAGTTGAAATGAAGGACAGCGAGCGAGAAAGCAAAATGGTTTATATGAAGTTTGACATCTCGGTAAATCGCTCCGCGATTTCCGATGATGCTCAAAAACCGAAGGTTTTTGACACAAACAAGAACGAGCAGATTACAATTGCAACAACAAGGCCAGAATTACTGCCAGCATGCGTTGCCATACACATCCATCCTGATGACAAAAGGTACAAGCACTTGATTGGAGCAAAAGCCAAGATTCCATTTTCAGGCAGAGAAGTTACAATCACAGCCAACAAGGATGTTGACATGGACTTTGGCTCGGGAATTGTTTATCACTGCACTTATGGTGATATGGATGATGTAAAATGGCTTGAGGAATTCAACATCGAGCCAATTGAAATTGTTGAAAAAGATGGAACTTTGAATGAAAAAGCAGGCAGGTTTAAGGGATTGCATGTTAAAAAAGCAAGGGAAGCTGTCATCAAGGCATTGCAGGAAGAAGGAAGGATTGCAAAGCTTGAGCCCATAAGGCATGTTGTCAATGTGCATGAAAGATGCGAAACAGACATTGAAATCTTGAATACAGACCAATGGTTCATAAAATATCTTGACTTAAAGGATGATTTCGTCAAATACGGCAGAAAAATAAAATGGTATCCGGAGCATATGAAAACAAGATACGAAAACTGGATTCAGGGCTTGAAATGGGACTGGAACATTTCAAGACAAAGGCATTTTGGAATTCCGATTCCAGTATGGTACTGCACAAAGTGCAATGCAATTGTTGTTGCAGAAGAAAAGCAGCTGCCTGTTGACACTCTTGTAGACAAGCCATTAAAAAGATGCAAATGCGGCTCGAACGAATTTATCGGAGAAAAAGATGTTATGGATACATGGGCAACCTCTTCCTTGACTCCAGACATTGCAATTGAATTGTTTGACAAGAAACTACAAAAGAAACTGCATCCAATGAGCTTAAGGCCACAGGCGCATGACATAATAACATTCTGGCTGTTTAACACAGTTGTCAAAAGCTATTTTCATCACAAGAGCATTCCATGGCACAATGTGATGATTTCAGGATGGGCTCTTGACCCTCATGGCAAGAAGATGAGCAAGAGCAAGGGCAATGTAATCGACCCTAGGGAGATGCTGAAAAAATATTCTGCCGATTCGCTGAGATTCTGGGCAGCTGGCTCAAGGCTTGGAGATGACTTGCCTTTTCAGGAAAAAGATTTGGTAACAGGCAATAAGTTCACTACAAAAATATGGAATGCCTCAAAGTTCGCTTTCATGCACCTTGCCGACTACAAGGTGGAAAAGCCCGCAAAGCTTGAAATGCCTGACAGATGGATTTTGTCAAAGCTCAGCAAGGTTGTCAAAGCTGCAACTGAAAATTTCATGAATTATGAATATTCTCATACAAAGCTCGAGACAGAGACCTTCTTCTGGCATACTTTTTGTGATAATTATCTGGAAATAATAAAAGACAGATTGTACAATGCAGACAAAAGAGGAAAAGAAGCAAAATTGTCTGCGCAATATGGATTATATCATGCGCTTCTTGCGATAATAAAACTAATGGCGCCGATAATGCCATTCATAACAGAGGAGCTTTATCAGCTATATTACAGAAAACATGAGAAGACAAAAAGCATTCATCTTACAAAATGGCCAGACATAAAAATGGTTGACGAGCACGCAGAGCATGTTGGGGATTTTGTAGTAAAGGCAATTGAATTTGTCAGAAGGCAGAAAACAGCAAAGCAGTTGTCATTGAAAGCTCCTGTTAAAAAATTAATAATAAGGGCAAAAATTGAGGAAAAGGACTTTGATGCTGTTGAGCTTGACTTGAAGGCAGCAACAGCAGCAGAGCATATTGTTTTTGAGCCGACAAGAGGAAAAGGGCTTGAGAAAGATTTGGGGATTGAGATGGAATTTTGAGACCTTAATTTACCTTCTTCCACCTAACCCCTTCTTTTGTATCTTCCAAGATAATCCCTTTCTGTTTTAATTCCTCCCTTATCCTGTCTGCCTCTGAATAATCTTTCTTTTTTCTTGCCCTCTCTCTTTCATTAATCAGTTTTTTCAATTCTAGGCTTAATTTTTCTTCTTTTTCTTTCAGGATTCCAAGAACTTTGTCAATATCCTGCATGAAATTGATTATTTTTTTGGCATTGTTTTTCCCAATTTTGTCATGCATCATTAAAACATTTATTTCCTTAATAAACTCAAATGTATGTGCCAGCGCGATGCTTATGTTAATGTCGTCGCCCATTGCATTCTCAAATTCCTTTTTTGCTTTTTGAATCAGTTTTTCAACTTCTTTATTACTGAAGTTGTTTTTTATTTCCTTTAATTTAATCATAAAATCGTCCAATCTTTGCACCGCATTTTCTGCCGCTTTAACAGCTTCTTCTGTAAAGTTTAATTGTACTCTGTAATTTGCGGAAAGCAGCAAATACCTTATCGCTCTTGGAGAATATTCTTTGTTCAGCAAATCACGAAGTGTAAAAAAATTTCTCAGTGATTTCGACATTTTGTGCCCATCAACAAGCAAATGCTCGTTGTGAATCCAGTAATTAACAAACTTCTTTTTTGTAGATGCCTCGCTCTGCGCAATCTCATTTTCATGATGGGGAAACACCAAATCTATGCCTCCTGCATGGATGTCAAAATGCTCGCCAAGATATTTCATAGACATTGCTGAGCATTCTATATGCCATCCCGGCCTGCCATGCCCAATGTCTGTTTTCCAGACAACATCACCGTCTTCTTTGTCATATGCCTTCCAAAGCGCAAAATCCTGAGCTTGCTCTTTTTCATATTGGTCTTGTTTGACTCTTTTGCCTGCTTCAAGCCCTTCCAATTTTGTATGCGACAGCTCGCCATAGTTCTTGAATTTTGAAATATCAAAGTAAATTCCATCCTCGCTTTTGTAAGCAGTTCCATTTTTCAGCAATTTCTTGATTATTGCAACCATCTCCTTTATGTGCTCAGTCGCCCTTGGATAAACATCTGCCTTATCAATGTTTAAAGTTTTAATGTCCTCAAAGAATGCCTTTTCATATCTTCTAGTGAACTCTTTCAGAGAAATTCCTTCCTTGTTTGCGCCTTTTATTGTCTTGTCATCTACATCAGTAATATTCATAATATGCTTTACTTTGAAGCCCTTGTATTTGAGATAGCGTTTAAGAATGTCACTGCATATATAAGCCCTGAAATTGCCGATGTGAGCGAAGTCATATACGGAATGCCCAAAATTACATTGTAATTTTGTTTGGCCCGCATGTATACATGCTCACATTGTTGGCTTTTATTGGCTTAAATGCTTCCTTCTTTCTAGTTAAGGTGTTGTATAGTTTTAGTACCATATTATACCCATTTTCTGTTAATAAGAGCTTCTTTTAATTTCTTTTGTTTTTTATAACATACCTTTAAAATATTTTTTAACTTTATTAATTGTTGATTCTGGAATTAAGTTATTTTCTATTTCCATAAAAACTTCTTCTAGTTTTTTGTATCCTTGTATAATGCTTTCTTTGCTCATAATAAAAGGTGGAGCGTCTCTAATAACTTCATTTTTTATTCCGAATAGTCCAAATAGCTCACCTTTTTCTAATGAACGGAATATAGTTAAAGGTCCATATTGTGGTTGTATTTCAATTCTCCTTAAATAACCTATCCCACGAACATCTCTTATCATCTTAAATTTTTTAATAAATCGCTTTTGCAAATTATCTATAAACTCTCCATTTTTTCTTATAGATGGTAATAATTTTTCTATTACTTGTATGACTTCTAATGCAACTACTGAACCTATAGGGTGGCCAAGAAAAGTTGTAATAAGTTGGGGTTTTTGAGTCGAATCAGCTATATCCTGTCTTGTAATGATTGCAGAAATTGGTACAAAACCTCCAGAAAGTCCCTTACCTATTGTTATGATATCTGGAATAATGTCGAAATGTTCTATGGCAAACCACTTGCCTGTTCTTCCCAAGCCAGTTTGTACTTCATCATCAATTATTAAAACATTACTTTTATCACATATTTCTCTAAGTTCTTTAAAAAACCATTCTGGAGGTATTAAAATACCGCTATCAGCTTGAATAGCTTCTATAAACATCCCACCTATCTTTTTACGTGATATAATTTTTTTAATTTTTTCTATTGAATTCTTAGCTGTTTCATCATCTACAGGAAAAGGCGCTCTAAATATGTTGCCTATATTTCCCATTTCTTTAGATAATAAATTAAACCCTGATACGGAAGCCGCGCCAAATGAATTCCCATGAAAAGCATTTTCAAAAGTTATCAGCCCTTTTCTTTTCGTATATTTCCTAACCATTTTTATTGCATAATCATTAGACACAGAGCCACTTACAGAAAAAGAAACTTTATCAAAGCCTTCTGGAGATATCTCCAATAATTTTTCAGCCAACCTTGTAGCAAATGGATTAGATAAATACATATAAGGAGTATGCTGAATTGTTATAGATTGTTTTATTAATTGAATTATTATAGACTTTGTAAATTCATTCAATCCATATCCAAGATTTGCAGCTGTTGCTCCAGAAAAATGGTCTCTATATATATTTCCATCTACATCAATAACAAATTCTTTGTATCCACTTTCGATTGATATAGGTAAAAGCCTAGAAAATGAGCCTTTACTATTTATTTTTTCATCTCTCTTTATAATTCTTCTGCTATTTGGTCCTGGAGGAGATACAATTATTTTGGGTTCTTTAATATCTATATTTTTTACATTAAGAACATCATCTACAAATTTATCCACTAAAGAATAAATATTATCTCTATCCATGTCTAAAACCTCCAACTTCAATTGCAGGAATAAAATTCTTTAATGGGTATCCGCCTGCATTTTGGGCAGCTCTCAGAAATAACGCACCTATAGCCGATGCTTCTTTTAATAAAGATTCTTCATTTAAATCTAAATAATGCTTATTGCCATTTAAATGTAAAAGTAAACGTATTGTGAGAGATAAATCGTCAACTGGTGCCCTTTTTACTTTTGCAATTAGAGTGTCTAGAGAATCGTCAAGAAGATAGTATCCATTTAGGTTACCATGTATTGTACTTGGTACACTATAAGGCACTACACCTTTACCAAAAGATTGTATAGGTAATTGAAACCTGATAACATATACATCAAGAGGTTCTAGATTTCTTGAAACTATGAAATCCACCGCCTGATTTGCTAAGCTTATTTTTACTGGTTTAAAATCATTTTTAGTTGCGTAATCGACTATTGCTTTATTTGCGGCAATTTCCCATAATGTGTAGCCAATACCAAATGGACTATTTTTGCTTACGCGTCTTACTGAGCGTCTATAATCCCCACATCTTTCTAATTCTTCTCTAAAAAAATCAACAAGAGCAGCATTAACTATTTCATCTGAACTTATGTTTTCAGTACCAGAATTAACAACCTCTCTGTAAGAGCTGAATATAGCTTTTCTAACCTTACTTGCTTGATTGGTAATATCTTCTGGAACATTATTTGCACTTTGCCATTTTGTCCCAGTGTGTACTATAAGTGCTTCAGCACCAAGCTGTCTTTTTAGAAGGTTAACTATATTCCATAAATAGGGTAGTAATAAAGTATCGCTGTACCCAAAAGTCAAACTTTCCAATTGATATAATAATATTTTTTCCCCTTCAAGTTCTTTTATAATATCATCGATACTTATGCCAGTTCTTTCAGTTTTATGTGATATAACTCTAATACTATCTAAGTGAATATCATTTTCTCCATTCGCACCGATAATCAACATGTATCATGTTTTTTATACCTCCAAGATTTTGAGTTTATTAAAAATTAAAACAATATGGATTAAAATAGAAATATAATTAACAAAAACAGGTTATTGTATCGTAAAATCTATTTTGAACCATTTTGGATAAGTAATTGCATCAAGTTAATATTCTTTGCGGAGAAAATTTCTACTTGTTATCTTTCTCAATAGAGTCAATTATGTGGTTAATTAATTCATCAAAAGAATAAAGCTCTTGTTTTTCTCCTTCAATTAATGCTTTAAGTCTTACTAATCTCTTATAGGTTATAGGTCTAACTTTTATAGTCTTGAAATCGTATTTTGAGTTCTTTGATTTCGATTCTGCACCGATAACCACCTTTGTTTACATTTATCATTTTGCCTCCCAAATTTTTGAGTTTTATTAATATTAAAAGCGAGGGAAGGGACTCGAACCCTTGAATAAGCGGGCTTTGCGCAACATGTCATCGCTTTTGGCTCATTATGCTGCTTTGCAGCATCGAGTTCTCCTTTGCAGAGAAACGCTCGCCTTAGCCGCTTGGCTACCCTCGCTTGAAAGTGAATGTTATATATTTATAATTTAATATTTTCAATCTGTCTGCGACGCATGTTACTGCGCGTCGGCATTCAGATGTTGAATTTACTTTTATTTGTGCTCCCCCTCCGCGCCTATTTATTGAACACAAGTCAGGCAAACTTTCCTGAGCTGGGTTCCCATCAACGACAAAATTCGTTGACACTTTAGTCAAGTTGGGCATAAAGCCCAACGAACTTTGCAGATGCTGGGAAGCGACGATTTTTAAGTTTTATTAAATGGTTTTATTGGTTTATCGTTAATGTATTTTATTTATCAAATTTATGTAATTGAATAATCTTAAAAATATCAACTATCTTAATCAGAACTAGCAACAACAATCACATCTATAATAATCTTGCCTAATCATGAAATTGATGTTATGGCTATGCCTATTTAAATCTTTATATCCCTTATTTGATTTTTGCCATTCCATTTTACTTGTATTTGCTTTCTTCCCCGCGGTTGTTGAAGTCTACACTAAATAACTTCTGAAGAAAATCTTCAGTTTTTTCATACTCCGCAGAGCTTAGTTTTGTCTTGTTCACCAATTTTAACACCTCTTGTCCAGAAAAAGTGAATTAAAATCGGCAACTAACACATCACAGCTGTAAGAGCTGTAATATGGATAGGCCTGTGTGATAGAATACCCATTCCCATCCATGTGCTATTTGCCATTTTTCTGCTTCCAGAAGCAAGGCTTATATTTAAATGTTTTGTTTTAGTTATTTTTATATACTTTTTATTCATATTTAAATAATTAATTGATAAATTTATTCTTAAAAGAATATAAAAAATCTCACCAAGTTCAGATTCCAAAAGATTTATTAAGAATAAAGTGCAAAGCAAATAAAAAAGATGGTGAATAAAGCCCAAGTCAGCCTATTTTTCATATTTGGAGTTATAATATTGATTGCAGTTGGATTTATAAACTATTTATCATCTGAAAAGGCGAAATCAGGGGCAATAAAAGAAACGGAGATTGCTGTAACTAGTTCTGAATTGTCATTAAAAGCCCAGATTCAATCTAATGTTGATTTCTGCGTTGAAGGTATAATCAAAGAAGCATTAAGCTACACTGGACTTCACGGCGGCTACTACAATATTCCTGAGCCTAAGATTGTAAATGACTTGGACGAAATGCCGATGTATGCTTATTTGAACCAAAACACCACACCTTCAATTACAATAATTGAATCGCAAATTTCAGATTACATCAAGGAAACACTGCCAGATTGTGTAGATGGCTTGGATTTTGAAAACACCAAACTAAAAGGTGAAATAAATTCTGTAACCACGACAATAGGCAAGGATAATGTTTTCGTAAGAGTAAATTACCCTTTAACTCTTGAAAGAACAGGTACAAGCATACAGGTTTCAGACTTTGGAGCTGAAATCCCTTTAAGGATTGATGCAATTTATGGCATTGCACTTGAACTTACTAAAAATCAATTAGATAATGAGGGCACATTATGCGTTGATTGCGTCATAGATTTGGCTGAAAAAAATAATCTTGGCATAGATGTTGATTTGGAGGAAAGAAATTTAATATTTACCATATTTGATAACGCCGTAACAATAGATGGCAATCCATATGTTTTTAGCTTTGCAACAGAATAAAATGAGAAAAATAAAATCCATTTATGCATTTCTTGTTTTGATTATCTTAACTTCCGTCTATGCACAAACTTCAAGTTATCCTTCAGATAAATCGCTTGAAGAGCGAAGAAACTGGTTAAGGGAAAATCTGAAGATTGAAACTGAAGGCAACAATTTCAAATATAATCCATCTACCAATACACTAACAATAAGCGATTTGGGAGTTGTTAGAGTCCCTGAAAATTTTAATGGAAATGTTGAAATCACGCAAGGCAGTATAGTGATTGCAAATAAAGGAACATTGACAACTTTAAAAGATGGCGGAGCAACATTTTCCAATGGCAAATTTACAATAAAAGGAGCAAATGTTTTATTGTATAATTATGCAACTCCAATTCGAATTGAGAATAGCCAAGGAGTCACTTTTGGAGGAAACCAAATATCAGGCACGTGCTCTCAGAAATGTTCTGTCGCCAATCAGCAATTTGGGCAAGGAACTGTTTTTGTTTATAGATTGGAGGAAGCAGGAAAGAAACACAAGATTGCTTTGAATACGGACCCTAAAATGCCTATTACAATCCCAACTCTGCCTAATGGGGATATAAGGCAAGTTGGTTCAAAAATTTTCTTGGGTGATAGCAATATAGAGCTTGACGCCAACAGCAGGATATTCATGGAAGTAGGCTCAAAATTAACAATAAATGGAAGGGAAATAACAGCCAAAAATAAAAATTTGCTCTTGACTTTTAAGGAAGAAGGAAGGGTTATAAAGCCAAAAATATCTGATTATGTTTATGAGCCTAATGTAAATTTAAGGACAGACTCCAAGAGTAAGCAATATAGTGCAGAAGCAGGGTATTTAGTTGATGAGCCAAGAAGAGTAAATTCAAGGAATAATCTTAATAATAATCCTAAGCTTAGAGATTTCATTAGTGATCAAGCCAAAGCATATGGTGTTGATTTTGTTGATTTTGTCTTTGCAATATGTGCAGTGGAATCAAGCTGCACCCCTAAAACAGGCTGCAATAGAAAAAGTTGTGGAATGTTTCAGATATCGGAAATAGCTGTTAAGGATGTAAATAGGTTTGCTGGCTATAAAAAATATAGCTGGGAAAATGTCAAAGACTCAGTTACTGGTGAAGTTAAACTTGGCGTTAGAGACGATCCTTATAAAAATGCTGCCGCTGCTATAGAATACTTGGCTTATCTTCAAAGACTCTATAAAGGAGATAAAATATTAGCTGCTGCCGCCTACAATGCAGGGCTAGGCAATGTGAATAGGTATAGAGGGGTGCCGCCGTTCCCGATAACTAAAGCTTACGTTAGTAAAGTTAATGCTTATACTACAAATAAACCCATTCTAGAAAAGAAATAACTATTTTATTGAGTAGTCTGGTTACCTTCTTGCTGCTGGCTCAACTCATTCAGCTGCCTCAATGACTCGCATGACTGCCTTAAATGCTTGTTGGTTATCTTGTCGCATACAGAATAATCCTTGTTGTCCAAAACAAAGGTCATGTAGCACGAATCCTTCCTGCTGTCTGTTGAGATTTCAGCGCAAAGCGAGTTGTCATTGTTTAATTTTGCAATATTGGAATAGCACAAGTCCTTGATTCTTGCATTGGTTATTTTTTCACAATAAATCTTGTTTTTCTGAACTTCTCCGATATTGCCAATGCAAGTGTCCTTCAAGTCAGGCACTTCTATTTTGTTGCACTCTTGCAATGCCTTATCTGGATTCGTCCTGGCAGTTTCCTTTATCTGCTCCAAAGTATCTGTTGTTAATGTTGGTTGTGGTTCTTCTTCTCTAGGACAGTCAGCAATACAAACTTCTTTTTCTTCCTCTTCACAAACATTGTTGCCGCAGCAAGGTGTTATTGGCTTATCGACACATTTTCCTTCCTCAAAAAAATCCTCAGTACATACATTACCATCATTACACTCAAATGCTTGTAGCTGGCATGGCTCACAAACTCCACCGCAGTCAATGCCTTCCTCATCTTGGTTTTTGGTGCCATCAAAACATGTTTCTTTTTTTGCAGACAGAGCAAGAACTTTAACAGGCAAAGTCGCAACTGCTTTTTTGTTATCATATTCAACAATAGCCCTTAAGATATAATCTCCTGCTCTTGTGTCTTCTGGAACAAGAATGTTTGTCTGCGTTGAGCCAAAGGTTTCAATCGCCCTTGTCTCAATCTTTTGCGTTACTATCTTATTAGTTTTTGAATCAATGATTTCCTGCTTGATTAAAACATCGTATCTTTTCGAAGAGCCAAGATTTGAAAGCTCTTTCAAGAAAGAAATACTCTGCCCTGCCTCAACTGTTGTTGCAATCGGCTCCAAGTTCAAGTCAAGAAGTTTTGTTTCTGGTTTTTGATTAAAATAAAAAAACAACCCAGTTCCAATGATGGAAGCTGCAATTAAAAAAATCACAATAATTGTTGTCAATGAAAAATGAATCTCATGCCTTATTGTTGGCTTTAAACTCATGCTGATTGCATCATTCACTTCTTTCGCAGAATATCCATATCTAAGCAAAACATCTCTTATTGCAGAAGCAGAATAGCCTCTTTGCAAGAGCCCCCTAACATAATCTACCAACCTCTTTTCTGCCATTATAATTTATCGAATGCCAAATGTATATAAAGATTTTTGTTTGAATTTTCTATATTTAATACATTATAAGTTAACAATATATCCTTTATTTATACTTGATTTAGTATAAATTTAATGAAAATTTTCATCCCTTTAATAGCAATATTTAAATATTAATACTAAAAATAGACTAAATAATGTATATTTCAAGGTAAAAATGAGTATTCAGATAAGGATTACTGTATCTAAAGAAATAAACGACTTACTTGAGAAAGTTTCTAAGAAGCTTGGCAAGAAGAAATCAATGCTAGCCCGAGAGCTGATGGAGCAGAAAATGTACGATTTGGAACTGATACAGAAAGAACTGAAAGATTTGGATGAAAAATGAAAACAAACAGAAAAATAATCACAAATAAGAAATCACAAACAACAATATTCCTGATTGTCGGATTGGTTATTTTGATAGGAGGAGCAATATTTTTTTACTCAACGCAGAAACTCCCAAAACCTTATGAGCCGGAAATAAAAATTGTTCAGGAGCAAGTTCCAGTTGAATTTGATCCAATAAGAGAATATGTCAGTGCCTGCGCTTATTCTGTTGGAGTTGAGGGCTTGAAGATTATAGGCAAGCAAGGCGGCTACATAAGCTTTGCAGACAGAACTTTGAACAAGGAACGATTTGCAATATCAAATAACCCGACAGAGAGCGACGCTGTTGTTTTTGCTTCTGACTCTGATTTAAGGGTTCCATATTGGTGGTATTTGAAGTCGGCAAACAACTGCAAAGGCAATTGCCAGTTTGCATCAAAAAAGCCTGAGCTTAGAAACACGGAAAATTCTATTGAAAAGCAACTGGAAAGATATATAGACTTGAAATTCAGGGAGTGCCTGAGCAATTTTGAACCGTTTGCCGAGCAGGGTTACAAAATAATCGAAGAAAGCAAGCTAAAAAGCGATGTGACAATTGGCACAGAGGAGGTAATTGTAATAATAGAATATCCATTAGACATAGAAAAACAGGACGCTAAAACAAGGATAAGCCAGTTTTTTGTAAGTATCCCAGTCAATCTCGACAAGATTTATGATTTGGCAACAAAAATAACAAATCTCGAGATAAAGCACCGATACTTGGAAAAGCACATGCTCAACATGCTTGTTTCATTCTCAGGAGTGGACAAAGAAAAGCTGCCTCCAATGGCCGACATGCAGTTTAATTTTGGCAGCTCGATAAGCTGGCAGAAAAGCGACATCAGAAATAAAATAACTGGTTTGCTTGCGTCTTATATCCCGTTGTTTCAGATTGATGGCACTTACAATTACGAAAGAAACTTGTTTGGCTCTGAATTAAAGCAAAGGTTGTACGACTCAACCATAATACCAATAGCAAATAGCTCTTTCAGAAATCTTGCAGCCAGTTTCACTTATCTTGATTTCTGGCGTACTTACTTTGACTTGAATTGCAGGGGAGAGCAATGCGTGCCAAGCTCTGCAAACAGCATTATATCATTTTTCGGCATACAGGAATACAGGTTTGCTTATGACTTGTCATTCCCGGTTATGGTTGAGATCGAAGAGCCGTTTGCATTGGACGGACAAGGCTACACCTTTAATTTCTTTCTAGAAGGCAACATAAGAAACAACAAGCCTATGCCATCTGGATTTTCTCCTTTGGAAAGGACAGATTTGTCTGAAAAATCCCTGCTTTGCGACACAAGAACAAGCGGAAATGTAACTGTGAATGTTGCCAATGCAGCATCCAAAAAGCCCGTTGGTGATGCACAAATACTTTACACAATCGTTGACGAAAGCTGCTTTATCGGCTCTACAGACAATAACGGAGTTCTAAAACAAGCTTTCCCAGTTGGGATAGGAGGCGTTGTTAACGTAGTCAAAGACGGCTATATTGGAAAAGTGGCTGAGTTTGACCCGAAAGTAAATACAGACGCCTCGCTTAAAGTAGGACTGCAGCCAGCCTACACAAAAAAACTGATTGTTAGGAAGAAAAACGTTGTCAAGACGCAAAATGGATGGCAGTTTGTAGATGCGCCGCTTAATCTTAACGACAAAGAAACTGTTGCTGTCACATTGAGAAGGATAAGTGACGAAGGCGAGCTCGATTTCTCTTCTGTTGCGAATTATGAAGGGCAGCAGAAGGAACCAAGCGACATAGAGATTGCGCCTGGCAAATACACTGCTGAAATCAGTCTTCTGTTGAACGACAAAATTGCAATTCCTGAAAAGCAAAAATGCGTAAGAGTTGGCATCTTCAATCTTGAATGCTATACAACTCCGCAAGTGGATTTTGCCGAGGCATCAACGCCAGGACAAGAAATATTCCCTGAAGGCGGCTTGAACTTAAACATTACAATAAGCGCAAACGAGCTTGAAAAATACGGCGCCATTGTGCTTTATGCCGTGGCAATCGACTTTGCAAGCGTGCCTGAGCAAAGCAGGGAAATTGAAGATACCGAGCAAATAGGCAAAATCGACGAGTATTCAAACACATACCAGCTGGCTTTGCAGCCAAGATTTGAATAAAAATGAACACGATAAAAATAGCAACAATGCTGAAAAAGAGATTTTCAGAATTTTTTGATATAAAGCATTACGGAAGGCAGGCGTCAGAGCAGCTTGTTGTTAAAAAGTATTCCATTAATAATCGCAGAATAACAATCAACGAAGAGAAATAAAATGCACAGGAAAAAATATTTGCATTTCATCGCATCGTTTTTGATATTGTTAGTACTCGCTATTCCATTTTACACGACAAGCGCCTATGCTGCAATAAACAAAATAACAGTCAAGGGCAATGACGCAATCGAGGGCTTGGCAAGAACAAAGGATTCCTTAACTTTCAGCGTGCAGGCGTCAATAAGCAATGACACGATAACAAATGAGCAAGTGGTGCTCGGCTCTGACAAACAATTTGATAATTGCATACCAATAAGCAACGGCTCTGAATGCACTTTGAGATTCCCAAGCAACGGCACAGAGGCGTTTGAAGCCAAATCGGTCCCTTTTACAGTTGCCTTGCTTAATGAGGATAATACAACTAACGACGCAAAATCAAGCAGCATCACAATCGACACCAAGACACCTCAAGTTATGTTAAGCTCGCAGCCAAGATTCTCGTCACAGCAGAATGTTATCGTCACCTACGACGTAACTGACTTTGCGTGCGATGACCCTTCATGCAGCAATAAATGTGTAGGAATAAAAAGCATTGAGTTCTACACTTCAGATGGGGCATTCAAGCAGGTAATCGAGCCAAGAAACGCAACAGAATGCAACGCCAAGTCAAGCATAAGCATTGACTCAAAAATATTTAACGACGGCGCAAACTCTGTTTTTGCAAAAGCTGCTGACAGGTTTAACCAAGTTTCTCCTGAAGCTTCTGTAACATTCAATGTGGATGCATCAGCGCCTTCTGTGCTGGCGAATTCATTCACGATAATAAGAAAAGGTGTAAGCCTTAGCACATTCTCCCCGAGTAAGGTTCCTGTGGAAGTTATCGTAAACATATCAGGAAGCGACTTGAATCTTAATTCTGTGACTGCTGATTTATCCGCTTTAAATCCCAGCCAAAATCTGAAGAATGCCAAGGCATCTTGCACATCAGTTGAAGATGACACAAGCATATGCAAATGGTTAATGGACTTAAATCCGGGCTCAGCCGGCTCAAAATCCATTGTTGTAAATGCATCTGACACATCAGGCAACACAGAAAGCATCACAATAACAAAGCAATTGATTGTTGATGACAAAGGGCCTGTAGTTCAATCCTTGTCGACAACTACTGCATTGGAAGGAAAGGTATTTGGCAAGTCAAGCGGCAACACAGTCATATCAGTTTTTGACGAGGCAACGGGAGTAAGCGCGGATGACATATTCCTGCGTGTCGATGGTTCTAAGGTGCCTGCAACAAGCTGCACAAAGCAGGCAAGCTGGACTTGCACTTGGGAAAACATAAACTTTGGCAGCAAGGCGCAGATATCAATAGGAACTGACACAGCGGATGTACTGGGAAATGCGGTAAGCGAGGAAAACAATGTTGAAGTTAGCGTTGACAAAAATGCTCCTGTCCTGAAAAATCTAAACATAACCTCTATTGGAAGTGTTGCGCAAGCATTTTCAGGCTTTGCAAAAATAGGCGACAAAATAGCGGTTGAGGCAAATCTCACAGAAGAAAATGATGTCATTGCATTTGCGGATTTCTCAAAGTTTGTAAGCGATGCTTCAAAAATAGCTGGCTCTTGCCAGAGAGTGCAGGCTGACGAGCACGCATGCACATGGCTCACAGATTCAATTAATCTGCAGGCGTCTGATGAGATAACCTTTAACTTCAGCGACAATGCAGGCAACACTTTAATCGTTACAAAGCAATTCAGGACATTTGGCTTGGAGAATGCCACTGTGCCCGATTTCTGGAGCAATACATTACAATGTTCTCCAAAAACAATTGACAGGCAGCTTAGCCCCTTGATAAACCAGAGAATCTACTGTCAAGTTGCCTTAAAGCAAAAATCCGCAACAAAATCTGTTTCAACTGTCTTTATCGGAGATGCAGCCTGCACAGGCGACAGCTCAATTGTGCAAAATACGGAAACATTCAACAAGGAAGCCGGAAGCGTTTCGCCTGTCATCAAGATAACATTAAAAAAAGATGATTTCAAGGTTAACAACGCAACAATAAGCTGCTCACTTAACATCTTTTCCAAGGTTGGAAAAACCTCTACAGTAACCCAAAATCCTGAAATTGAGAATGTAAAAATAAATCTCCAATTTTCTAATTTGCCGTTAGGCGAGCTAAGTGAAGGCATACAAGAAAAAATCAAGGCAGCCAAAGACGACACAAAAGGAATCTTGAACATGATTTCTTCGCTGAACAAATTGATGCACATAGCAAGGAAAATATGCCAGTTGTTTGGCATAATATACAATATTCTGGCCGTGTATCATACAGTAACCGTGCTGCTTGCAGGCAAAACAGATGCTGTATGCACAAATATACTTGGAATTGCGGTATGTCCATTGGTTTACACTGCAAAAACCAAGGTATGCTGGGGCAAGGAAAACCTAGAAGAAGGAGCAAGAAAAGGTTACAGCTTAACAGGCAATAAATTCTGCAAATTTGTCAATTGCCAACCAGACTCAGGCATTTTCCAGCAATGGCAAAAAAATGTAGCTGGAAAAATTAATCAGCTGCCCAGCTTAGGAGTATTCCCTTCGCGCGATTTCACTAAGTATATGAATCCACAAACCAATCTTATAACAGCCACTGCATTCGCCTGTTTGCCCGGGATAATCTATAGTTTGGACAAATATAGGCAAATCAAGTGCCTATACGCTGACTGCTTGGAAAATGCTGTCGGCAAAGACGGACTGCCTGTAACTGTTTGCGAAGACCAAAAGGCGTATGCAACATGCAAATATGTAACAGGAGAAATATTTGCGGTGGTGCCTTACACAGCTGTGCTCGACCATTTCTTAAGGCTTATAAAAAATGCATTGTCAAATCCATTTGGAATTCTTGGCGTAGGCTTGTCAGCGTATTGTTATGAAGCTTGTAAAAAAGCCGCACCTGGAGCAACAGCAGTATACACCACTTGCGCTACTGCCAGATTATTCTCCACAATGGGGGAAGTTTTGGGCAATGTAAAAAACATAATAGACGAAGGCTTTACGATAAGGCAGGACTACTGCTCGAGATTGCAGTTTGATGACACAAAAACCCAGGCTAAAGGAAATTCAACAACAGCCAATGTTCAAAAATGAATAACAGGCAAAAAAACTTGGAACAGGTATTTAGTGAAGCATTGTTAATTGTGTCTTTGGCAGTAGCCATATCCTTATTCTCCTTTATTACAGAAGAGAATAAATTGACAGGATTTGCAACTTTAAACCAAGAAATTGCCGCTGATGACTTGTTTGAGTTTGATGATGTCCACTATTTAGGATATTTGCCTACAGGAAATTATTACATCGATGAAAAAGGCATTGTATACTGGGCAGACAAAGAATCAAAGCCAATAGCGAGAATAAAGTTTATCGAAGAACCACAGAAAAAAATGCATGTTTATGTTGACGAAATAGGAAGAGTTGGTTATGCACTAGAGCCAATTTTAATATAAAAATGAGCAATAAAAAATCAAGTAAAAAAGAAATTCCAAAGGGCTTGGTAAGTTTAACTGCAATACTCTTATTATTGTCTTCCATATTAGCAACAATTTTTGCCTCTGAAAACAACATAACTGCAAATGTAATAAAAGAAGCTTCAATAGACTCAAGTTCAACAAGAATCTCAATAATAGAAGTTGACGATGTCAAGGAGTTAAATCAATTAAACGAAGGGTGGTACCAGATTAGGAATGGCTATGTGTTCTATCTTGAAACCTTTGATTCCTATGTTCTGCTTTATATTAAAGTAATGAATCCAGAGCAGCAGAATGGATTGCTTGTTGTTGATGAGGATGGAGATTTTATTTTTGATGAAAGTGTTGGAGGTTTGATTGAAAAACAAACAATTCAGCAAAAAAATGAAGAACAAATAACTCAAAATCAAATAACCGGAGAGGTTACTGGGTTGGAAGGGATAAGCGGGTTTGTATTTAAAGTAGAATATGCTACATTAGATTTGGCTATATCCGGATATAATAAAAAAGAATTTGTAGTGGGCGATAGAATAAAGATAGGAGGTCAAGAATATATAGTTAGAGGAAATATACCACGTACTGCAAGCGAAACACAACAACCAGTTTTATTTAAAGAAGGTTCAAATATAGGAGAAACATTATTTGGTGGTAGAGCGGCTTATTTAGACCAGCAACAGAGAGTAATCATAACTCAGACATCCATCGCAACAGCTTTGAATTTGAAGGTTGGAATATGTGCTGGCGATATATGCAGACCAGCAGAAGGAAGTTGGATTTTGAAATCTGAATATCAACCTTCAAAACCTGACCAATTAAAGCCCCCAACTTTTGACCCTAATAATGCAGACGAATTTTCTAGAAAAATGGATGAATACATACAAAATACTGTAAAAATTGCTACTGCAAAAAAGGAAGAAAACAGAGCAAAACCATTAATAGATGCTGCAAATGCGTGGAGAGCCAAACCGACAGATGAAGAAGCTAAAAGAAGATTTGAATTAGAACTCAAGAAGTGGAATATACACATAAACACAAAAGACAATCCTGCAGCTTTGATTAGTTATTCAGTTTCCAATGACCAAACAGAACGAACTTTAGCAAGAGACTTAATCATACAAAGAAGAAATGAACCTAGCGTAAAAGAAGCTTTAGCAGATGCCCTAAGACGTATAACAACAGAAGATCTAGAATCTGCACAATCAATACCAAACGTTGCGCAATTAATAGAGTTAAATAGGTTATTTGAGCTTGAACAAAGAGTTTCTGCTTTTGGAGCAAAGATTGATTTTACAACAGGACAGATTATAGATAAAAAAGGAAATAAAGGATGGGGATTAAGAGCTGATGGAGCTATTGACCCGAATATACAAGCTCCACCAACTACACCACTACAAATTCGAGCGCAACTTGACGAGCTAAAACAAAGAGTAAGACAGGCATTAGACCAATACCTAAAACAAGCTGTTGCTGAACAAGGCGTAGAAGAAAGAGATGGTAAATTATTTGATAGGTATGGTAGGGAACTATCTCTTAGTCTTGATGTTAATACTGGTCAATGGACAATAACAAATCGACAATCTCCTCAAACAATAAAAAATCAACAAGGCGTTACTTTAACAAGAACAGAATTTTTATTAGAAATTGAAGGACAAAGAGTTTCTATCTATAGAGATGCAACAGGTAGGGTATATAACTATAAAGAAGAATTATTGACAAGTGGGCAAGTTTTACAGGCCTCTAAATTTGGCACTATTGATACGCAAATAGTTTATGAGATTAGAAATGGCCAAGTTGATACTAATAAACCGGTAAGTGCTAGGATAGGGAATGTAATAATTCCAACACAAGCCTATGGAGAGCTCTTAGGGTTATTAAGAGCAGCTGGTAAAGAACCTAAAACTGAAGGCAGCTTTGCACAAACAGACCCTTTAATCATAAAAACTGAGAAAGGCAACATTGTTGCTAAAGCTTATGGGTTTGAAAATATAGGGGGCATATCTAAAGGTACAACTATAGAAAGTAATTTCAAAGACGGCGAACCTTTATTAATAAAAAGAACTTCAGAAGACGGAACTTCAGTTTTAAGAGAAGTGAGAGAATTTAAAGAATTTGTCAAAAGAAATGAGCAGGGAGATCCACTCAAAGATGCAGAAGGAAAAGAAGTTAAGGAAAGAGTAGTGCAAACACTAAGTTGGATTAAAACTTCTACTGAAACTATTGATGGTCAGAAATATAACCTGATAACAGAGCGAACATACGAAACAGATAAATTTGGGAGGCAAATGCTAAAGAGGTTTACAGAGTTGTCGACAGACGCACTAACTGGCGAACCGCTGAAGCTTGTAATCAATGTAGGAGATGAGAAATTGGAAGCAATTGTGAAAAAGGGAAAGCCTCAAGGCGATGCACAGGCAGTAGCTAAATTGGGAAATCTGAGAAAAGAATACCAGATTCGTAAATTCTTCGCAGAACTTGAGCGCGTGCTGACAGAATTCCAAGGACTCGGCTATTATGCATCTTTGTTCTTTGACGAGGATTCATTGCTGCAGTGGCGCGAGAATGTTGACAGGATATTTGCCACTTTCTATCTCGGCACAGAATACTGGAGCAGTACAATATGCAGAACCTATTTGGACGGCGAAGGAGAAGGAATTGCCTATGCTGAGACTCCTCAGGGACTGGCTCAGGTTGGCGCCCACGTAGAAGCAACAAGGACACAGCCGATAAAAACAGAAAACGGGACATTGTTCATTTACAAGATAACTTTCACTGTCAGAAACGGCGACTATGAGAAGGATCCAAGAGCTCCGGCTGAAATGAATGTAAATGTTCTGCTGAAAGGCGACAGGGTTGTCAAAGTGTTTAAGCAGGAGCAAAATATCAAGAGGGGCTCTGTGCTCAGAAAATCCGGCAGAGATGCAATTGTGCAGGAGAGCAAAGCATTGTTCAGCGAAGTCTGCCTGACATTTGACAAAAAGCCTGAAAGATGGAAGCTTGGAGGAAATGAGCTGTGCAACAAAGTAGTGGAATCAAGTGGCGAACCTGCGGATTTGCCGGCTCCTGCAACAACATCAACAATCGGAGGCAATGCCACAACAGAAATAACTGACTTTTGATGTTTGAATTAAAATGAAAAAACCCCGAACTAATTTTCTGGAATGGAACAACAAGGTTTTAATTTTTTCACTCAAAAAAATTAACTTAAATATCATATTGATTGTTTTCTTGGATTTTTTGTTTTATTTATCGTCAGGATTGATAATAACATTTTGGCTGAAAAGGGTTCAAGGACAAATAAATGCATTCAATCTTCCAACCGATATTGCAGCAGTAGGCGCTGAAAGAGCGCAGCAATTATTAGGCGAAATGAAAAATTTCTATTACCTTTTAGTCTTCTCTTTTTTGCTTATTGTTGTGATTGTAATTTTTTTGGCAAGCATTTTCAAGGCGATAATCTGGGCAAAAACAACAGGAGCAAAAGTTACACTTGAGTTAGTGTCAAGATTTTTGGGATTAAACTTAATATGGATGGGCTTTTGGCTTGTAGCTGTAATTTTGGTTTTATTGTTCGTGGAGCCCTCTTCAGCTCCGGTATTTCTAACATCTATATTTGTCTTAAGCACATACCTGACTAATACGCTTTACACTCTTTTTATGAAAAAACAAAGAATTAAAGTGGTGATAGATTCAATCAAGCTTAGCTTTGCAAAAATACATTTGTTTTTGCTGCCGTACGCATTGATTTATTCTGTTTTTTATATTATAACAAAAATAAACAGCTTGTTGAAATTTAAATATGCCTTAATTTTCGCCAATCTGTTGTTGCTGGTTTACGTGGCAGTTGTCAGGTATTATGCTTCTACGCTTGTTCTGGAGATTGAAGCCCAAAAATAGAAAAGCTTTTAAATTCCATATATAATTTATATATAAATCTATGCTTTTCAATATTGAAAACTATATAAAATCTATATAAAATAAATATATATCATATATAAAATGAAGTACACCAAAAAGCTGATTAGAACCAGCGGCGGCTTAGTGGTAAGAGTCCCTGCCGATATTGTCAAGCTCCTCAATTTGACTGAAAAGGACTATGTTGAGATGGATTTGAATAAAATCGATGTTAAAATGCTGAACAAAAAACAAAGGTGATAAGCGGGTTTGAAAAAATTAAAAATATAGTAAAGGACACAAATTTTTATACATAAATATGTCCTTTACTTGTCAAAAATCAGTCGAATGGTGAGCGAGGCGAACCTCGCATGTCATGCGAGAACGCTCGCAAGCTCGCGTTCATATCTCGCTCGCTCAACTCAGCGGAAATCGCAACAATTTATAATTTATTTTGCAATTTCCGACATATTACGAACGGACAACTATTGTATAATTATTTTTGTCCGTGAGTATAGGTGCGTTGTGAAGATAAAACAAAATCAACAAAAAACATCAATTTCACATTAAAAAACAAGATTGCGAAAACCAAATAATGTAAAATTTAGTTAAAAAAACAATTCAGATATAATGATAAAACATTCAAAAATAAAACATAAGAGCGACCTTTGGATTTTACAAGTGATAAAAGTAAACTGCTTTTAATGGTGATGAAAAATTAACTAAGATAATCAAAAAATGAACAAAAAAAGAGGTTGTAGGGGATTGATTAGAAACACAAACTCACAGGCAGCAATATTTATAGTTATCTCATTGGTTATCATCCTGAGCGGTGTGCTATACTTTTTCTATCAGAGGCAGGCTGTTGAAAAGGAAATAGAGGTTGTCCAGCCGGAAGCAACTCCTGTGAAATTGTATGTAGAAGATTGCCTTAAAGCTGTCGCCCAGGACGGCTTGTAGAGAATTGGATTGAGCGGGGGCTACGTGAAAGTGCCTAATGAAATAAGCAGCAATCCAAGAGCGCACTTTACTAGCCTGCCGGGAATTGGATTTAACATTCCATACTGGTGGCATGACGGCATAGAGGCAGTTCCCACAGAAGCTTTCATTAACCAGCAGCTAAGGAATCACATAAAATCGGAATTGGGCAACTGCATCAACAAATTCGAGCCTTTTGCCGGCAGATTTGAAATCAACGAGCTGAAAGAGCCGATTGTGGATGTGCAATTCAACGAAAATGATGTTTCTGTCAGCTTGAGGTATCCTCTGGAAGTCATAAGCAAGGACGGCAGCTTTAAGGCCCTTCTTGAAAAATTCAGGTACATTGTTCCAGTAAGGTTCAAGAAAGTGTACAACCTTGCAAAGCTGATTATGGAAAGGGAAAACATTGATTATTTCCTAGAAAAAAGAACAATTGACCTTTATTCAATTGACAGGGAAATTCCAACAACAGATATTGAGGCAACCTGCAATGCAAAAGTTTGGCGGCTAAGCAATATAAGGGAAAAGCTCAAGACATTATTGAGAGTAAATTTACCATACATCAGGGTTAGAGGCACTGACTACAATCCAAATCTTTATGTCCCAAATCCAAATGGCAAGAGCATCTACTCAGACACCTACTTCCAGCAGCATTTTGTATGGGAAATCAGCCCAAATGCAGAAAAAGACTACAAAAATACAAAAGTGGCTTTTTCGTACGAGAACTGGCCAATCAAGGTTTATGCAAGGCCAAGCGAAAACGGCATTTTAAAGTCTAACGCCCAAAAAGGAACTGACATGCTTTCATTCTTGTGCCTGCACATCTGGCATTTCACATACGACATAGAATATCCGGTTTTAGCTGCAATTCTAGATGAGGAGACGGACAATAACGGGCAATACCAGTTCAACTTTGCATTTAAAGTGTCAATTGACCATAACCAGCCGAGCAGAGCGAATAAAGGCACTGAATTGTTTGAGACAACAGCCGATTTATCGTCAGAAGAATTTTGCAATGACGCTCAGAATGAAATAACTATTTTCACTGTCAACAATGCAACAGGGGAAGACATAAATGATGTTAACCTGACTTTTGTATGCGGCAGGTTTTATTGCAATTTGGGCGCAACTGACTGGCTTAGCTTTGGAGCAGCAGCAGGCACGACAAAAAAACTGCCTTATTGCATCAATGGAATAGTCAAAGGTGCAAGGCAGGGCTTTGCAGAGGCGCAATCCTACATACAAACAGATGTTGACGGACGCTCGTATGTGCTTGCATTGAACCCAATGAAGGAATTCCGGGGTTACAAGGTTGTCAAGCACATGCTTTTGGACACAAGCATTGCACAGGAGCTTGCCAAAAATGAAAAAGCAATTATCATGATAAAAGGCAAGAACATTGGCTTTGAAAGCTTTGCAGTTTATCCGCAAGAAGAAGGATTCCAGCTCATGATTCCTGATACGAAATCGGCAATCTACGATGCGACAATTTACCTTATTGACGAAGAAAACATAATAGGAGGATATGCCGGAGAGTGGAGAGTAACAAAGGAGGAATTAAAGGATGCCAAAGAAATTGTTTTCCACGTTATAGGGCAGGGCATTGCAACAGAAGACGAGAAAGCACTGTTTGTTTCAGGGCTCGAATCGTATTCAAAAAATGTGCCAGCGCCGGAATTGAGGTGAAAAATCGTTAATTGAAAAAATAATCAATTATTGTAGCGCCCTAATGTTAAGGGCAAGAAGCACAAAAAGAATCACTAAATGAAACATAACGCAAAATATCAAATTAAATAAAAAATCAACCAAAAATAAAACTCAAAAAGTAAAATCAAACAATAAAACCCAATTAAAAAATAAATCCAAAAAAACAAGCAACTTTTAAATCAATAAGTGATAAAAGTAATCCGCTTTGGAAGTATAAAACAAATGTCAAACAAATAATAAAATGAAATATAAAAAAATAAGGTTGAAAATAAGAGATCTCATAACAATACTTTTGATGCAGTTAGTTTTAACCCTGCCTTTTTACTCTGCCAGCGTGTATGGACTTACAATCTCAAATGTCAAAGTTACAAAAGTCACTTCAAGCTCTGCAACAATTGAATGGACAACCGATGCGATTGCAAACGGCAAAGTAAGGTATGGAAAGACAGCTGTTCTAGGATTTACTCAAAGGCATGACAACTTCATTGACAATCATACTATTGCGGTATTCAACGGCATCGAACCAGACGCAACATATTTTTTTGCGGTTGAGTCAACCGACTTGGCAGGCAATACAGCAGCAGACAACAATTCCAACAACTTTTACACTTTCAAGACAGCAGACATCACACCGCCTCCAAAAGTGCTGGGGCTGAAAGTAGTCTCAACAACATCCGATTCAGTTGCATTGTCGTGGACTAATGCGGGCATAGCTGATTTGAGGCATTACCTCATTTATCGGGACAGGGTTGCTGTTGCAAATTCCACGACAAACAGCTTCAACAACACAAACTTAAGCTCAAACAAGGCGTTCAGTTACAAGGTTTCAGCTGTTGACTTGAGCGGAAATGAAGGAGCCCAATCAGATACTGTAATAGCTTCAACATTGGCAATAGACTCTTCTTCTCCTGTTATAAGCGATGTGGAAGTGTTGCCTTTGACTGATACAACAGCAAGAGTAACATGGCTGACAAACGAAAACTCAACTTCAATAGTTCTTTACGGGATTAACAAGACTGACAAAGTAAAAAGCTCCGAGCAGTTGGTTACAAACCACAGCATTGTCATAGACAGCCTTGTAAAAAACATAAAGCACATTTTCATTGTCAAATCCTGCGACGCTTCTGCCAATTGCGTAAACTCCTCGCGCGAAGGTGTGCCAGAAGGATTTGTTGCCGGAAAAGACACGACTCCTCCATCTCTTAACTTCACAATCCCGAGATTTTTCAACAGAAGATTTATTGATATAACAGGCTCGACAGAGCAGTTTGCATCAGTCACTTTGTTTGTCAACAACATGAATCTTCCAAAAAGAAGCCTCAGCAGCAAGGAAATTGGAAGCTCTGGCAAGTTTGCTTTCAGCCAGATACAATTGGAGCAGGACAACATCATAAAGCTTGTTGCAGTGGACAAATCTGGCAACAAGAATGAGAAGACAGCTGAAATAAGCATAGACAGCGAAGACCCTGCAGTGCAATTAAATGAATTGCCTGCTATAACATCCATAACAAATATTTCAGTGAGCGGAACCGTAACAGAGCCTGTCAAAATCAAAGTGTTCATTGACTCAAAGATAAACATATCTGCAACTGAGAATGTCCCATTAAAAATTGAAGGTTTAAATGCCACAAAAATAGGGCAGAACTTCATTGAGCTGCACTGGAATGAATCAAAGGACAAGGACTTCAGCCATTATGTTGTTTACCGCGACAATGTGCCGATAGCAACAACAAAGCCAGCCAACTTTAATCTATACATTGATGCGCTTGTTGACAGCGGCAAAACCTATAATTACAGGGTTTCTGCCGTGAATACTTTCGCGAAAGAAAGTGAGTTGTCAGATGCCTTAAGTGTGAAGACAGAGGCAGGAGGCAAGATTCTAAACCTAAATCCGCCAAAAGTTGACATTCTTGAGGATTTCAGAAAGCCGGTTATGATAGTGGATGTAAATACAAGCGGCAAATTTGATTTTCTTGTGCTTCTGAACAAGGGAGACGGAGCATACAGCTTCAAATTTGATTTTGAGGACAGGGCAGGCAACAGCGTTGTCATTCAAAAAAATGTTGTTCTTGATACAAAAAAGCCGGAAATAAAGGTAACAAGCCCGCCATCAGGGGCTTTAATATTTGAGAACTTGGCCGATGCAATTGATATCATCGGCAAAACAGAGCCAAACGCAAGGGTTAACCTTTTTGTCAACAAAATGCCCTTTGGCTTTAACGACTCATTTGATGCAAAGGAGCTGGAGGAAAGATTCAAGAGTTTGCCTCTGCCTAAATTTGACAAGTGCCAGCCAAACGAGCAGTGCCCGAAAATAGAAGATGTTCCAGGCGCTGATTTCTCAACAACAGCAGACAGCGAAGGCAATTTCAAGTTTGACAAGATTGACTTGACTGCAAGGTTTGGCGGAGTAGCCCGACTAAGGGAAGTGTCCTTGGCAGAGTTCAAGGATGTTCAGCTAAACGAAGAAGCAAAAGAATCAAGAAAAGCAACAATTGTTGTGATTGCAGGCGACCAAGCAGGGCTCAGAAACTTTGTCAAGCAGGAAGTGAGATTAGGAACTTGCTGGGTAGGCAACCAGAGCTGGGAAACAACTCCATTATCCCAGTACCAAAGCCCAACTTTGCTGAGTACAGAAAGGCTTGGAGAAGGCACAGAAACAATTTACTTTTACCTTAAATATTCTTATCGCGGGCTTGGGCAGAACCCCAAAATAAAAAGCGTTTCCATGACAAAAGCATGCGGCACAAAAGAGGTTCTTGACCCAAGATTTAACATAAGCTGCGCAATTCTGTCATCGCTTCCGAGCCCAAAACTGCTGAATGTTCAGGATAAGGACAACACAGTTTCCTATCAGGCGGTTCCGCTCTCAAAGTTTCCAGGTATGGACAAGTTTTTGGACTCGGATTGGAAAAATTTCCAAAAGGCAATCAACACAGAATTAACCTTTCCGTTTAAAGTTTCTATTCAATACGAGCATGAAGTTGTGGACGAAAACGGCGAAACCAGAACCGTGAGGGAAACACAAACAACATGCGAGCAGGTAAGCTATGTTGTAGACAGCACTTTGATTGACCCCAGAAAAATTTTGCCTGACTGGCTGCTTTATGACTTTGTCGACTTTTTGCAGGGCTCAATAAAAACATTGACAGATGTTCAGGATACAATCGACAAGCTCATTGACTATGTTGCAGTTGGGTGCCTTGCTTCGTATTTTGCAAATGTGGCTGTTAAAGTGTGGCGAAGCTGGATGGAGTTTTCCGACGAGAATAACATATTCAGGAAAAAAGAGATAATCTTCAAGTTTGACATAGAGCAGCAAAACCAGGAATGCAAGGAAATAACTGAAGCCGTGAAGAAAGCTTATGGCGGCTTGAAGCTTAAGTATTTCAGCGACGCCGACTTGAAAAAATGTTTTCCAAGAAGCGCTTCTGCATGGGAAACAGAAGCCAAGATTTACCAGCTGCAGAGATGGAGCTGTGACAGGATTTTTGGGCATTCTGCGCCTTCAAAATGGACAGAGACAGAAGGCGATGATGACTTGCACAAAAAGATAACAAGCGCCAAGACATGCGCTTCTGATGGCGACGCAAGAGGCAGGCCCCTGGGAGCAGCCAGAAAGTGCAGGGACATCATAGAATCTTCATTCCCGCAATTGAAAAGGGATATTGATGCGTTCAAGATTGATGATAAATGTTTAGTTATTTCAGAAAGAGACAAAAAGACATTATTCAAGGTTGGCAGACAGATACAAGATAATCTTTACGAGATAGAGAAAATAGAAGGACCGGTCGAAATACTAACTAGGTATGTTGTAAAAGTTGGCGAAAATTACATGACAAAGCAGCCACAGACATGCGCTGAGCTTTGCGGAGCGCAACCAGCAGGACAGGCAAACAAGATAACAAGCAATGGCAAGGTTTACGAGCTTAGAAGCTCAACCGCCCCTGCCAGAAGAGATGAAGTTAAAAAGGTGCTGAGCGGCTGCGTTACTGTTTCAGAATGCAGGGAGTGGCACGAGGTTGCAAGAGCCAACAAAGGACAAATACGGCTTGGCAATGGAGAAATACTGAATGGATATACCGTTGACAGGAAGGGCTACACTTCTGACTGCTTCTATGACGGAAGCGATACCTCTGTTGTCAGCCCCACAGACTCTAACCTTAGAAGAGAGTGCTGCTGCGTTGCAGGAACATCATCCAAACCAACAGGGGAATTTTATCACCCAGAAGATAAATATCCAAGATTAGAGAAAACAAAATTTGCAGACAACCCAGTCCATGAGTCAAAGTCAAAGCCATCCGAGCCACCGCAAAAGATAGGCGATGACATATACTCTGATATGAAGTGGAGTTACAGGTATTCAAGAATAAAGTTTGAGGCAAAGGGTAAAGATGGAACAATACACAGCAATTACAATCCAAATAGATATATTGAAGGCAGAGATTTGCCGGCATGCTTCGGGCAGAATAATCTTTTCTACCAATGGCTTGGAAAGGAAAAGGAAGTTGTTGTAGTTGACCCGTTCAAACAGCATTCTGCATCATTGCAATGCCTGTACTTGACAGGCGTAAATCAAAGATTGCAGATGATGAAGAACATAATGGCTGCAATGTCAAACTGCCTTGTTTCAGTAAGAAAAACAGGCGGAGCAGACTCAGGAGCTTGTAAAGAGCTGTTTACAATGCATGTCTGCAACTTAATATGGCAGGGCATAAGATGGTTCGTTGACGGCTGCACTCCAGAAGATGTCGTAGTTGATGCAGGCGACAGAGAGGAAAGATTCACGGACACATTAAGATTTGGGCTTAAAGGAATAACCCAAGGCATATCAGAGGCAACAAGAGAGCTTACTGACGAGTATGGCAATGCAAAATTAAACAACTTGCTTGGATTTGGAGAAGAAACAGTTGCAAGAAAAATATGCCTTGCTGCATTTGGCTATGACTGGGACATCAATGCAAGGAATTTTGTTGATGCCGCATATGCAGCGCCATTTGCAACTCTTGTGCAGGGCATCACTCGCTCAAGAGAATATTTGAATGTTGACCCAGTTTCGTTCAAGGCAAAGTATGAATACAGAGCATCATGGCTGATTAATCCTGGATGTGATTTGGAAAGCTATGATGTTCAGCTGGCTTGTGTTACAAGAAAAGAAGTTGATGAATATCCAAATGCAGTAAATTGCGGCGCAGTTGGAGCGCCTTCAATACAATACACTGTGCCGCTGGGAACATCAACTGCCTACAATAATTGTGACTGCCTTGAGCAAAAGCAGGAGCAAACCACTTCATTTTTCTCAGAAAGCAGAGTCAAGCAGAATTCCTTGGTGGACAGAAATCAACGCAAAGTCATTGAATCTGACAGGAGATACGACCACATCAAAATTACTTTAAGGCCTGACAGGAGGATTCCGCCAGAACTTAGAGCAAAATGCTTCCCTAACGGTTATGAGAAGGGCGTGTTTTATTTCCCGATAATTGACAAGTCAGCAAAGGATATTGCGGACTGCCAGGCTGATGTAACATCAGGGTTGTTCATATGCGGCGGAGGATTGCCGTTTGTAAGCAAGAAGGGCATTGCAAGATTTGTGGAATTTACAATCAACAATGAGGAAGCCTCAAAGGTAAAGGAATTGCCCATAGGAAAGGAACTTCTTGTAGGCATCAAGCTAACCAACACAGGCAAAGACAAATGCATAAGGGTTTCGCTGTCTTCTGACATAAAGAGGCCAGAGTATGTTGGTGTTGTAGGGCAGGGATTTGTAGAAATTCCGCCTTTCACAGTTACTCCCAGCTTGTCAGTGTTTGGAAGAACGGGCAATATTGATGCAAGAGGTATTGTTTTTGACCCTGTTGCGCAGGAAAACGAATTCACGGTTCCAATAAACATCAAGGCTACAGACAATATAGATAAAACAAAGCCAGACTACCAAAAAGGGAATGAGCAAAAATTCACACTAGATGATGAACTATACATTGATGGAATCAGAATAGATATGAGCAAGGATTATCGGGACAAAATCCAAGGCGATCAGACTACACAAGTCAGAGTAAATGTTGTTGGGGAAAAGCCAGTAGAAAGGCCAGTAATAACTATTGAGAAGCAAGGCGCAATCATTAAAATCCGTGACATTTCCTACACTCCAGTCCAGGTTGGAGACAAAGAATTCATTCATAGATATAGCGACGACATAAGGATTAATCCTCCACAGCCAGGCACACAGGCTTCACAGCAAAAAACCTTGCTGATTGAGCTTTTCCATATCAAGGAAGATGCTGAGGAATACGGCAGCAATCCTGAAACCTGTAATTTGAATGATAAAATCACAGAGAGAAGATTCACATTTACTGTCAGCCAGCTGCGGGGAAGCGATGTTGGCAGGCAAAATCCTGCAATAGTTCCAAAAGAACCGAGCAAAAGAACTTACAAAGCAGGTGAAGACGTGCCTATTGTTGTAACTATCACCCATCAATCAGGCATAGAGGAAGTTAAGCTGCTTGTGAAAGGTCCTGATGGAAGCATTGTAGACAATGAAAACATGGCACAGATGCTTAACACTTATGATTATAGATACATAATAGGGGGAAATCTATTGCAAAAAGGAACTTACGAAGGCACAATCACGGCAAAAAGCAATGCTGGAACTACCTCAAAGAGGACATTTATTTTCGAAATAACCCAATAAAAATGGCATCTTCTAAAAGCATTATTTTGGACGGATTCAAGGAATCATTTTCAGCTATATGGAAAAACAAGCTGTTATTTTTGTTATTGTTTATCCTGCAATTAGTCTTCTTTGCTCTAATTTCGTACGTAAATTTGAATTATCAAACTAAAATATTGGAAAGCGCAAAGGCAATTACAGACTACCTGAACAAGCAGCAATTGGACGAAGCCTCTCTTGCAAAGAATGTGCTTGAACAGAAAAGCATCTTGGGAGATGACCCCCTGAGCGTAAGCAGAAACTTCAATGAGATGCTAAAGAATTTTAGAGAATATTTGATTTATTTGTTTTTATTATTGCTGCTTTTTATATCAATTATGTGGGCATTAACGCATGGATTAATTCATAAAATTAATTTCAAAAAAACATTAAAAAATTTATTAAAAATCTTTGTTGTTTTACTGTTTTATCTTAGCTTAATATTTTTGTTTTTCTTCTCGTTGTTTAATATTTCGATAGCAGACATTACAATGGAAAGTTCAACGTTTTTTGTTAAATATCTGGTATTTTTGATTTTTTCAGTTATATTGGCTTTTTTTATGTTTGTTTCATTGGCGCTTGCTGGAAAAACCGAATTGGGAAAAATTGTCCAGAAGACATTAAGCGTTGGAATAAAAAAAATACATTATGTTTTATTGGTTTATTTCATTAATATCGCTTTATTAATTATCCCTGTAATTCTTATATATGATTTTATTGAGAAAAATCAGATTGTTTTGTTTGCGTCAATTGCATTGTTTATTTTAGTAATAATTTTCAGCAGAATATTTATGGTTAATGTTATTGAGAAGTTGGAAATATAATTTACACATAAGCAATAAGATACAATTAAAAATAAAATTCAATAAACAATAAAAATCCATTTAGTTAATTCAAACAATCACGAGAGCTTCCTTTGAAAGCATAGTGATGAAGGAGACCAGCTTTTGATGTTGCACTTAATAGAATAAGCAGATAGTGCAATCAGTGGCATGCGAGTGAGCTCGACCTGCTTGCGAGAATGCTCGCAAGCTCGCATTCAACAGCGAACTCGCTCACAACAGGTATGCGGGGCACCCATAGCACCTTTGCTTTTATCGGGTCGCCTAATTTTTGATTAGAAAATTTTTAATTGTTTTTTATTCTGTTGGAACTTCTGCTTCTCTTGCATCTGTTTCTGCACTTTCTGCCTTGCCTTCTCTTTCTCCAACATCTTTCATATTTTTGTATTCTGATTTGTCGATTTTTTTGTAAGTCGGTTTGTCACTTTCATTAACATCTTCTGCATCTTCTTTGTACACACCTGCCTTTTCCGACTTGCTTACAATTCTGTTAACTAATTCTCCCTCAACCAATTCCTCTAGTTTTTTTGCGTATTTTTTGTTTGGTGCTTTGCGCCTTGATTTTGTATTGTAATCATTTACAGGCTGCCCTTCAATCAATGGGCCAACCATTTCTTCAAGCCTTCTTCTTATGTAAGTTTCCCTTAAATGATAAGGTATCTCCAATGCAGCTGCCTCTGCCTCGAGTTTGAATACCAAGAAATTAACTGGATCCTTTTTCCTTCCTTTAATATCAAACAATCCCTTTACAATATCTGCCAGAGATTTTTCATAGCCAGCAGCATAATCCAAGCCTTCCCTTGCCAGTGCCTCATAAATTCTTCCTTTTCTAGCGCCTTTAAATTTTTGAGCAAGTCTTGAGTAAAACTCATGCTGCAAGTAGCCCTGCAGTCTTTCACTTTCAGCATCGCCTTTAATTCCCATGCGATGCGCTATTTCATGGAACATAATAGCCCGCATAAATGCTTGGACTGCTTCGCTGTCAGTTAAGCCATATCTTGAAATTCCTCTTTTTGCTTTCTCGTATAAATCAGCCTCCCTGCCCAAAGTTCCTGATTTTGTATCGTAAAATGCCAAAATCCCTTCTTTTACAGTATCGGCAATTATGCCCAGAGAATATATCTCTGATTCTTTGGAAGTGCCAATAGAATAGCCTTTATCCGCCAAAAACTTAATCCATTCAACAGCTTCTGGCTGGAGCCTGTTTGCAGCATCAAATATGGAGTTTCTAAGCAATTCTTTCAAGTTGGCTATTTTTGAAGTGTAATAGCCCGTCTTGTTTATTGGGATTGCATTGAAAGTCTCTGAAGTAACGCGCAAATTAACCTGTGTATCATAAGGGTTTGGCAAGAACATTCCAAGAGGAGTTATGCCTTCTCCATATGCAACATGAGGATTTGGAAGAATAACGTCAAACATAGCTGGCTTTACAGCTGTTCCTGCTTTTACCCAGCTGCCAAATCTGTAATCATCAATCTGTGTTATAGGGCCGTTCCTGTAGAAATCTTTTGGATTTGTAGCAAATGTGTTGTTGGAACTTCTAGTTATAAAAACTCCGTTCTTGAAAATAACAGTTTGAGGGGCATGCCCGTAAGAACGGACAGTAGGCTGCCCGCCTTCAGTTGATTCTCTATCAATAGCCATGCCTTGGTTTGATTTGATATTTTCAGGCGCAATTTTTTTAGGGATTACTTTAACAAAAGGTGGTGGACCTATATATACAGGACTTTCAACACTATAACTGCTCAATGGCATTTTACTTCAATAGTTTCCCAACTAAGATATCGAGAAAGAGAATTAAGAAAAAGAAAAGAAAATTTAGGCTGCTTTTTACATTTTAGGTATGACTTTCTTTTCTAATCCACCAATAGTGCTTGTTGCAACACCCCTAAAGACTCTCTCTCTAAGTTGAGGTGCAATCTGTCCTGCAACAGTTCCAGCATCAGTAGGCTCGTTGATGTCATCTATTACTTTTCTAAATTCGTCTTCAACTCCTGCAGCTGTTGCAACCAAGTGAAGCTGTGGCTTACTTTCCCCTGTTTTTGTTGCTTGGAATGGTAGCACAACTTTTTCGTCAATGTAACTAGTGCTTGTTCTTATGTACGAGGCAAGCAATGCTTCAACAAGGTCCGGTGTACTTGCGAATTGTTTGACAATACTTCTAATTTCATTGTAGTTATTCCTAAATCTTGGATCCTTAGGGTCAAAATTAACTCCAGCCAAGGCTTTTTCAGCTAATTTATTTGCATAATCCCAAACAGCCTGAGCATTTACTTTATCACCCAATGCAATCCCTTCTTTGGCTAGTTCCTCCTTTGTCATATAATTAAGTCTCCTAACTGCATTAGAAAGTGCATCTGTATACATCTTCAGTCCTTTATACTGTTTTACAGCTTGATATGCTAAACCTGATGTTTTTGTTTCAGCCATTTTTCTTTCCACCCCTTGTTTTGGTTTGTTTTTGTTATTTATTATTTTTACTCTTAATTTGTTATTACTTTATAATAATAACACTTATATATAAATCTTTCGGTTTTTGGAGCACTTAATTTCACCTCCAAGAAAACCGATGCTTGTTACTACTAACTAATAATGAAACTTATATTTAAGCTTTGTGGAAGTATATATCATTTCAATTTATTTTCTATATTGAAAGAAACTATTCGTATTTTTTAAATGTATAGGCGAGGCATTGCGATGTGGCAGAACAGAGATGCCGAGCACTATCGTTGGTGAGCGAAGCGAACAGATTGAATATATAATACAAAAATGCTGAAGACAGATTGAAAAATTCAAAATTAAAGAAATTAATTAAAATTCACTTTACAAACTCGACATTTTCCATGCCTTCAAAATCCTTGTCTCCTGTCAGAAATTTGACATTGTATTTTTTAGCGACAGTACAACCCACAGCATCTGGAATTGATAATTTTCTGTGAATTGATTTAAAATCCATTGCTCTTTTTATGTCGTCGATTGAAACGTCCACTGCAAACTTAGAGTATTTGTCTGTATATTCATCAGCGGATTTTTTGTCTTTCTCTTTTTTCAAATTATAGTTTAATTCTGCCAGATTAAATATTGTAGTTATTATGCGACAATCTATGTAGGGTTTGTAGTTAGGATTGCCTCGTATAATCTCAAAAATAGCGTAGGTGTCTAAGAAGAAAACGTCACTCATCCCAATCTTCCCTATCAGACTCGTCTAATATTTCTTGAGTTGTTCTCTTAAATTTTAAAGTACCAAAAGTTTCCTTCAAAACGTTAGTTTTTTTTGCAATTAAAAGTTTGATAATTTCATTCTCTTTTATTCCTTCTTCCCTTATTTTTTCCTTTGGAATAACTACTCCAAAAGACCTTCCCCATTTCCTAACTTTAGCTTCTACCTCTAACATGATTATATTGGTATAATCAGGAGTATATAAAACTTCCTATACACAATAAACTTAAACTTGTTTTCTATATTGAAAATAATCTAATTACAAGCATAGGCAAACATTTATAAACAAATTAGATTTACAGAGGGAGGGGCAATAATGGCTAAGAAGGATAAGAATCAATACAAGGAAACTGCTCAGGCTAAGCCACAGCAGTCACCTGAAACCAAGGAAGCAGAGGCGCTTTCAAAGTTGCCTGAGGATGTTCAGGAAAAGCTTACTGCAATAAAATCAAAGCTTGAAAAATTCCAGAAGAAAGTTCTTGAAAAATTTGATAAGTACATTGTTGGCATTGCCTTGATGCCGCCTCCAAGGCCGGAGGAATTACAGCAACTGCAGCAGATGCAGATGCCTGTGCAGCCTGTGCAGCCATTGCCCCAGCCAGAGGTTAAGCCTGAAGACAAGGACAAGATTCATGTTCTAATCTTAGTTGATGATTCTGACAGCAGGACAATGTCAAAGCTTGAGCTGAAGGACAAGCTGACTGCAATAATAAGCAGCATTGCTGCTGAAATTGACTCTAATATGGTGCCTCAAACTTTGATTCTTTCAGAGCTCTGGCAAAACTGCTTTGATGCTAAATACGAGCTGTTGCAATTAATCGCTTTGTCAGCCCCTATACATGACACAGGAATGCTGCAGGCAATTAAGATTGCAGAAATCCACAAGACAATGGTTTTGAAGAAGTTTGAAAAATACATTGTTTCTTATGTTCTGGCTGGCTCTTTAGTTCAAGGCAAAGCCACTCCGACTTCTGATATAGATGTATGGATTGTAATTGATGACACTGATGTCAAGAAAATGACAAGGGCAGAGCTGAAAGACAAATTAAGAGCCATTATAATCGGCATGGGCATTGAAGCAGGCGAGCTTACAGCAATAAGGAACAAAATCAACATTCAGGTATATATTTTGACTGATTTCTGGGATTCGCTGAAGGAAGCAAACCCAGTCATATTCACGTTATTAAGAGACGGCGTTCCATTCTTTGACAGGGGCATTTTCATGCCATGGAAGCATCTTTTGAAGATGGGCAAGATAAAGCCGAGCGCAGAAGCCATTGACATTTTCATGGGCTCTGGCGAGCAGGTTATTAGAAGGGTGCAATTAAAATTGAACGAAATAGGAATGGAAGACATTTACTATGCTTTATTAACGCCAAGCCAGGCAGCGTTGATGCTTTATGGTGTTGCTCCTCCTTCTCCAAAGGAAACAGGAGCTTTGATAAGACAGATTTTTGTCAATAAGGAAAAGCTGCTTGAGGACAAGTTTGTCAAAACGCTTGAAAGGGTTGTGGAGATAAGAAAGGCAATCGAGCACGGCGAGAAAAAAGAATTGACAGGCAAGGAAATTGACGAATTGATGAGCGACGGCGATAAATACCTTAAAAGAATTAAGAGGTTGTTCACGCAGATTGAGAAGATAAGGGAAGAGCAGGAGATGCTTAACTTGTACGATACTATGAACACAGTCATAAGAGATGTTTTGAGATTAGAGGGAGTGGAAAAAATCAAGGACAATGAACTGCTTGATGTTATCGAGGATAAACTTGTAGCAGAGGGAAAGCTCCCTGCCAAATTCTTCAGGACGTTGCAGGATATAATGAAGGCAAAGAAAAACTATGACGAGAAAAAGCTTTCAAAGGTTGAAATTGAAAAGCTGCACCGCGATGCAGGCCCATTAATCAAATTTTTGGTTGAGCACATGCAAAGAAAAAGGGGAAGAGAGCTTGAAAGGATCAAGATAAGGGTTAAACATGGAGAGAAGTTTGGCGAAGTTATTTTGCTTGGGGATACTGCTTACATCACTTATGACATGGACACCCAGGACAAGGAAATAGACAAGGCAAAAATAAATGCAGATGGGAGTTTAGGAGCAATAGAAAAAAGCTCTTTGGAAGAGATGGAAAAGGCAATTGCCACTGCGCAGGCTCCGCAAAAAACTTCCATAAAGGAGCCGATATTCGAGGGCCTGAAGAAAATCTTTGGAAAGGACTTTGAAGTTATGATGGGGTATTAACAACGATTTAATAAAACAAGAAATTAAAAAATAACCAATACGAAAGCTTCCTTTTGATTCTACAAGTGAAGAAGGAAATCTGCTTTTAATGTCGGCACTATAAATCACAGCAATCAAGTGCAAACAATAGAGGCTGTGGTTCCCTCACCACAAATGCAGTTACAGGGAAGCCAGATTTTTGATTTAATTATTCCAAATTATTTAACACTTAATAACTCCATTTTTACAATTCGAAACCTTAATATACTTCAAAAACTATACTTTTCTCGTGAGAAAATGAAAACTGGCTACAAGGTTTATGACTGCATGACTACTAAGCCGATTTCTGTTTCGTCAGATGCTTCTTTAGAGGAATGCGCAAAGATGATGGCAAAAAATCATGTTGGAGCTTTGGTAATAAAAGATAATCACGAGTCAAAAGGCATTATAACAGAGCAGGATATTGTGAGGAAAGTGATTGCAAAAGGCATAAACCCGTTGACAAAAAAAGTGAAGGATTTTATGGCTAGAAAATTAATCACGATATCCCCAGATGATGACATTTATGATGCGTTGATAAAAATGCGCGATTCAAATATAAGGCACTTGCCTGTTGTTGACAATGGCAAGATGGTTGGGTTGCTGACATTAAAGGATGTTCTAAAGATTGAGCCATCTTTATTCGAGCTTCTTGTCGAAAAGTTTGAGTTAAGGGAAGAGACAAGAAAGCCGATTGACAGGATAATATCCAGAGAGGCAATCTGCCAGGGCTGCGGAGCTTATGTCGAGGATGTAAAGAAAGTAAAGGGCTCATTGCTTTGCGAAAGGTGTGCGGCTGAGCAGGCGTAAATCATGAAAACTAAAACCACAACCTTTAAATATGAAATACCCATCCTTTTCGTTACCTATAGGGTACACTTTTTCTCAAAAAGCCGTTTTTGAACCATTTTCGTATACTGAAATCATAAGTTTTATATACTATCAAAGGTGACTAAATTTTTTAATATGGAGTTCAAAAATCGCGATATTATATCAATAAACGATTTCTCAAAGGAAGAGCTTTTGCACATTCTTAAGGTTGTAAGGCAAATTGAGCAGAAGCCAAAAAGCAATTTGCTGAAAGGCAAGATTCTTGCTGCATTGTTCTTCGAGCCGTCAACAAGGACAAGATTAAGCTTCATCTCTGCAATGGAGCAGCTTGGCGGCACAGTAATAGGATTTTCAACAGCAAGTGTCACTTCTATACAGAAAGGCGAATCTCTGTGGGACACCATAAAGATGACAGAGCAATATGCCGATATGATTGTCGTAAGGCACCCTCTTGAGGGCTCTGCAAGACTGGCTGCAGAGGCAGCAAATGTCCCTGTGATAAATGGCGGAGACGGCTCAAACCAGCATCCAACACAAACAATGCTTGACTTGTACACAATACAAAAAATAAAGGGAAAATTGGAAGGACTGCATGTTGGCTTTGTGGGCGACTTGAAATACGGCAGGACTGTTCATTCTCTTGTGATTGCATTGTCCCACTTCAATCCAACATTTTACTTCATCGCTCCAGATGACTTGCAGATTCCTGAAAGCTATGTTGATGATCTGTACAAGAAAAAGATAAAGTACTTCAAAACCTCTGACTTGAACAGATTCAGTAAAGAGCTTGATGTTCTCTATGTGACGAGGATTCAAAAAGAAAGATTCCCGGATCCTCTTGAGTACGAGAAATTTAAGGGTGTTTACAGAATTGACAATTCATTTTTGCAGAACGTAAAAAAGGACTTGAAGATAATGCACCCTCTTCCAAGAATCGATGAAATAGACAAAAGCATTGACAGCACAGAGCATGCAGCATATTTTGAGCAGGCAGCAAACGGCATTCCTGTAAGAAAGGCACTGTTGGCTTTGGTGCTCGGGAAAATAAAGTAAAATGGCAAAAAAGAAAAAAAAGACATCAAGTAAAACCAGAAGAACAAAAGAAAAAATAAAGGCAAAGAAGATTGATTTTGCTCCAAAGGAAGAAGCAAAAAGAGAGCTTAAAATCAGTGCAATAGAGGAAGGTACTGTTATAGACCATATTCCGACAGATGCAACTTTCAAGGTAGTTGAGATTCTTGACCTGGAAAACCAGAAAGGTATTGTTTCAATAGCAACAAACCTCAGCAGCAAAAAAATAGGAAAAAAAGCCATAATCAAGGTTGGTGGAAAAAGCCTGTCGCAGGAAGAAGTCAACAAAATTGCAATAGTTGCTCCTGATGCAACAGTCAACATAATAAAAAACTACAATGTAAAGGAAAAGATAAAGGTAAAAACTCCAGATGTGATTGACAATGTCGTGAAATGCTCAAACCCAGTCTGCATAACAAACAACGAGCAGATTGCTACAAAGTTTTATGTCGTAAAGAAGGATCCCCTCAAGATTAAGTGCCACTATTGCGAGAGAAGCATGGGCAAGGAGGGCATTGAGATAATTTAATCACAAAAATAAAATCCGATAAAAACTCAATAAAAATAAAATTTCAAAAAAAACGAGAGCGACTTTGAGAAGAAAGGGTGAAAAAAGTAAACCGCTTTAGCAAAAGGCACTTTATGTTTAGGGATATAGTGCAACTTCCCTGAGCTGGGTTCCCACATCACGATCCGTGGGATTGTTAAATCCCACTTGCACAAGGTGTTAACGGACTTCGCCGTTAGTGGGAAGCGACGTTGTTTGAAAAATTGATATTTAATAATGAATAATTTTTATCAATAAAAAATGCTGCAAACAAACCTCTGCAAAATCAGGCTGAAAAACCCCACAATCCTTGCTTCTGGAATTCTTGGAGTGACAAAGGAAAGCGTTAACAGGATTGGCAGAGCAGGAGCAGGCGCTGTAACCCTTAAATCATTATGCCATGAAGAAAGGCAGGGCGATGCCAACCCGACAATGTTTGGCTATGATGGGGTTTTCCTTAATGCAGTCGGATTGCCTGGACAAGGGATTGATTCTGCAATCAAGGATTTTGGAAGGCTTGATAACTTGAGCGTTCCGGTGATTGGAAGCATCTATGGCTACAGGATCGGGCAGTTTGGCGAAGTTGCAGGAAAAATGGCTTCTTTAAATCCTGTAATGATTGAAGTTGACATTTCTTGTCCTCATCTTGACTATGGCAAGCCATACTATGCAGATGCAACCTTAACAGCAGAAGTTACAAGGGTTGTTAAGAAAAATTCAGGCAAAATCCCAGTCAGCATCAAGTTAAGCCCGAATGTATATGACATAAAGGAAATAGCGCACGCTGCTGAAAAGGCAGGAGCAGATGCAATCACTGCAATTAACACAGCAACTGGCATGGTTATTGACATTGATGCGAGAAAGCCGGTCCTTAACAACAAGATTGGAGGTATTTCAGGCCCTGCATTGAAGCCGATTGCAGTAAGGTGCGTTTACGAGATTTATGAAACCGTAAAGATACCAATAATCGGCACAGGCGGAGTTACATACGGCAAAGACGCTCTTGAGATGGTAATGGCAGGAGCAACAGCTGTGGGAATAGGCACAGGAGTTTATTACAGGGGGATTGAAATCTTCAAAAGAGTTTGCGATGAAATGGCTGTTTGGATGAAGAAGAACAAAGTGAAGAATTTGGAAGAAATAAGGGGAATTGCCCATAAATAAAATGACGCACCACGAAACTTGCAAAACAGACATCCCGAAAATGCTTGAAATAAGCGATGTTGTGCAGGAAGGCAAAGGGCAAAAGTCATTTTTCTTCAGGCATTCAATTGACTGCAAGCCAGGGCAGTTTATGATGGTATGGATTCCTGAAATTGATGAAAAGCCAATGGCGGTTTCTTACTGGAGCAAAAAAGAGTTTGCTTTTACATCGCAAGCAATTGGAAGATGGACTAATGCTCTTGATAAATTTAAAAAAGGCGACAAATTAGGGATAAGAGGCCCGTACGGAAACAGCTTTTCAATCAAAAACAATGCCTGTGTTGTTGCAGGCGGTGTTGGCTTTAGCTCTGTTTCAACATTGATCGATGTGCTAAAAAATCCTTTAATAATATGCGGTGCAAGGACAAAAGAGCACCTGATTTATCTGAAGCGATACAAAAATAAAAATTTAATCATAACAACAGATGACGGGAGTTATGGAAGAAAGGGCTTTGCAACCGACATGCTTGAGGCAGTTTTGAATCAAAACAAAAAGATTAAGGCTGTTTACACTTGCGGTCCCGAGATAATGATGATAAAGGCATTTGAGATATGCCCAAGGTATAAAGTTGAACTCGAGGCATCGCTTGAAAGATATATGGCATGCGGCTTCGGCATCTGCGGGAAATGCATGATAAATGACAGGATATGCTGCATTGACGGCCCAATCTTCAATTCAAAACAACTAAGCCAAATGTCGGAGTTTGGAAAATTTGCAAGACTGAAAAGCGGAAGAAAAGTTACGATAAAGGAATATCATGAAAGGCATTGAAAATAAATTAAAATTTGAATTAGTTTAGTACAATATCCAAAAACCGAAAAGCTTATAAATGAATCATGCTTCATTAAGCATTAAGAAAAGAAAATGATAGTTAAAATAAGCAAAGGACAGCAAATAACAATACCCTCAGAGATTAGAAAAGAGCTAAAGCTTAAAGCAGGAAGCAGGATAGAAGTAATTAAAAGGAAAAATGAGATAGTTATTAGACCTTTAGGTGAGGACTTGGAAAAACTTTTTGAAGAAGCAAAAAAGATAGTCCCAAAGCACAAACTTACGGCAGAACAAATGGACAAATTAATTGAAGATGAAATTCTTAGACAGTAATGTGATAGCTTATGCATTTTATACGAATGAATATACCGATGCATGCCAAAATGCCCTAAGGGAAGGCGGCATAGTTGATGTTTTTAACTTAGTAGAAGCATTTTTTATAATAGAAAGAGAAACTGGAAGCAGGGAAATTGCCCAAAGATCAATAAAAAATTTGTTAAAGTCAAATATTCAAATTATTGACGTAGATGTTAATTTATTATTTGAAGCATTAAAAAGGGTGAATAATCTAAAGTTAAGCATTTTTGATGCTATCCACTATTCCTGTGCCACAGTTAGTAACTGTGATGCAATTGTAAGCTATGACAAAGATTTTGATAAATTAGATATGCCACGAGAAGAACCATAAAAAATTAGTAATGATAATATTTCAAATAAAATGTCCCTCCTACTAAAAAACTGCAGGCTCTGCATAAAAGACAAGGTATTTGTTAAAAATATTCTGATAAGAAAAGGAAAAATTGCAAAAATAACCGGCAAAGAGCCGAAAGCAGACAAGGTAATTGATGCAAGAAATAATTTTGTTTTGCCCGGTCTGATTGATGCGCATGTCCACTTTAGGGAGCCGGGATTAACACACAAGGAGGATTTCCTTACAGGCTCGATGGCTGCTGCAAAAGGAGGAGTTACTACAATTCTTGACATGCCGAATACATTGCCTCCTACAATTACGATTGCCGCTTTGGAAGAAAAGAGAAAGCTTGCAGCAAAGAGCATTGTGAATTACGGCTTTCATTTTGGCGCAACACAAGATAATCTGGAAGACATAAGGAAAGCAAAAAATATCGCTGCTGTAAAATTATACATGGACTACACAACAGGTGATTTAAAAGTAAGCGATTTTGAGGTTATTAAGGATATTCTGAAAACTTCAAAATTGACAGTTATTCATGCCGAAGACGGGAGTGTTAAAAATGTTGTTGATATTTTAACTAAAAACAAAATCAAAAATAGGGTGCATTTTGCTCATGTTAGTTCTCAAAAGGAATTAAACTATGCAAAGCAAAACAAAATTAAAAATCAGGTTACAGTCGAGGTAACTCCTCATCACTTATTCATGAATCAAAACGATATACAAACTCTTGGCGCTTTTGCAGAGATGAAGCCGAGGTTAAAGACAGAGCATGACCAAAAAGCATTATGGCTTGGAATAAAAAATGAAACTGTAGATATTATTGCCTCTGATCATGCACCGCATTTAAAAGAAGAAAAAGAGCAGGCGAATTACCCGTTTGGCATTCCTGGGGTTGAGACAACTTTGCCTTTGCTGCTTGACGCCTTCAACAAGAATATAATAACATTGCCTCAAATAACCAAACTTTGCTGCGAAAACCCTGCAAAAATCTTCAGGATAAAAAACAAGGGCTTCTTGAAAGAAGGTTGTGATGCAGATTTGGTTATAGTGGATTTATATAAAAGGCAGGCAGTAAGAAATGACGATTTATTGACTAAATGCAAATGGTCTCCTTATGATGGGAAAATATTAAAAGGCTGGGCTGTAATGACAATTGTCAATGGTAATGTTGTTTATGACAATGAAGAGCTGTTAGACCTAAAGGCAAAGGAGGTTCAATATGGCAGATAAGATTGCTGAAATTTTGCTCAAGGTTAATGCGGTAATGCTAAGGACAAAGCCGCCTTTCAGGTGGGCATCTGGAATTTTGGCGCCGATTTATACAGATTTGAGGATTTTGATGAGTTATAATAAAGAAAGAGAATTTGTTGTTAATTCTCTAATTAAGCTAATCAAAAAAAATAAAATAAAGTTTGACGGCTTTGCAGCAACTGCAACAGCAGGCATCCCATGGGCTGCATGGCTCAGCCAAAAACTGAAAAAGCCAATGATTTATGTGAGAAGCGAAACAAAAGACCATGGAAAAGAGAACATGGTTGAGGGAAAGGTCGAGCAAGGTAAAACTTACATTGTTGTTGAGGATTTGGTTAGCACAGGTGGAAGCTCTGTCAATACAATCAACGGAGTCAGGGAAAAAGGAGGCAATGTTGAGCATTGCATTGCAATCTTCACATACGAGCTTGAAAAATCACAAAATAATTTTCAAAACGCAAATGTAAAATTATTGACATTGACAAATTTCACAAGCTTTGTAAAAACCGCATTGCAGAAGAAATATATTTCAAAAGAGCAATTAAGCCATATAATGGACTGGAAAAAGCATCCGGAAGGCTGGGTTTCAGTATGATATTTTAATAACTAAAAATTAAAAATAATTAAAATCGCAATAAATTTTCAAAAAAATAATAAAAATTCAAAAACAACAAATCAAAAAATAATTCAATCCCGAGAGCGTCCTTTGGAAGCAATAGTGATAAAGGAAACCAGCTTTTGATTGTTTATTGAATGTATAGGCGAGGTGTCGCGATGTGGCAGAACAGCGACACCGAGCACTAAAATATGCCGAAGGCGGATGGAAAAAGAAAATTAAAGTTTAAAATGAATCAAATAATTAAACTTAAAAAATCAATAATACCTAGCTGTGATGTTGATAGCTTGGAGAAATTAAGCAAATTAGTCAAAGCAACTTGTTCTGTTAAAGGAATTGGAGCATATAAGATTGGGTTTGAGCTTGTCATTCCTTATGGTATGGAAAAAGTTGTCAAGACAATAAGAAAACATACAAAGCTGCCTATTATCTATGACCACCAGAAAGCTGGAACTGACATTCCAGAAATGGGAGAAAAGTTCATGAAGGCATGCAAGCTTACTGATGCAGTCATTTTGTTTCCGCAGGCAGGCCCTGAAACTGAAGTTGCATGGATAAAGGCAGCGCAAAAGGCAAAAATGAATGTCATACTCGGAGGAGAGATGACGCATCAGGCTTATCTAAAAGAAGCAGGCGGCTTTATTGACGATAATGCACCAAAAAGGATGTACGAGATTGCTGCCTCAATGGGTGTTGCAGATTTTGTGATTCCTGGCAACAAGCCGGAAAAAGCAATGGAATATGTCAATTTGATTAAAAGCAAAATCAAGAATCCAGTTTTCTATTCTCCTGGATTGATAGCACAAGGCGGCAGCATTTCTGATTTGGCAAAAAAACTTGACATGAACGCGAGCTTGCGAGCGTTCTCGCAAGCAACTTCATGGCATGCAATATTTGGCAGGGCGATTTATGAGGCAAAGGATATGAGGAAGGCTGCTGAGGAATTGACGAAAGAATTATAAAAGAAAAAATTATTTACTATGAAAACAACAAACTTTTTGTTTGTTTTAATAGCACTTTTAGCAATTAGCTGCGCTCAACAACAAGAAAAACAAACTCAACAAACAGGGATGGTTGATATGAAAATAACAAGTTCAGCATTTGTTAATAATGGTGTAATGCCATCAGAGTTTACTTGCGATGGAGAGGATTTAAGCCCACTCTTAAGCATAAGCGATGTCCCTTCAAACGCAAAAAGCTTAGTTTTGATTATGGACGATCCAGATGCCCCTGTTGGCACTTGGGACCATTGGATTGTTTTTAACATGCCAGCTTCAACAAAAGAAATCCCAAAAGGAACTGAGCCAGATGGCATTGCAGGCAGAAACAGCTGGGGAAGAACAGGTTATGGAGGTCCATGCCCTCCTTCAGGCACACACAGATATTTCTTCAAGCTGTATGCACTGGACACAGAACTAAATCTTCCAGAAGGCACAACTAAAAAAGAAATAGAAAGAGCAATGCAGGGGTATATTATTGCGCAGGCACAGTTAATTGGATTGTATAAAAGGAGATAAAATCCAATCTTTCTTTTTTAACAAAAATTATAAATGAATCAAAACTTCTTAATTAAAATGCAAATAGCAATTTGCGGCGCCTCTCTGCCACCCTTTGACAAATCTATACTAAAGAAAGCGTATGAAATAGGCAAAGAAATAGCCATAAACAACCATACTTTAAGATTCGGCGGTTGCTGGGGCTATCCTTTTGAGGCAGCAAAAGGCGCTTTTGAAGCAAAAGGCAGGGTAATTGCAGTTTCACCTGCCAAAAACAAAGATGAGCATATCAACATATACAAATTTCCAACAGAAAATTTTACTGAAATCAAATTTACCGGCTTGGAAATCCCAGGAAGAAACTTGCCGCTTGTAGTTGATTCTGATGCAATAATCATCATTTCAGGACAAATAGGAACATTAAATGAATTCACAATTGCATTCCACCATAAAAAACCAATCGGTGTTGTGGAAGGAAGCGGCGGAATAACTGAACTAGTTGATCAAATAGCCAAAATATGCAACAAAGTGGGAGAAAGGGACAGGATAATTTATGAGAAAGAGCCTAAAAAATTGGTGGAAAAGTTAAATCAGTTGAATAATAACATAAACAATCAATAAATTTTAAAATAAATCTCATAACTTATTCTTGGGCTCGTGGTCTAACGGCTATGACGTCGTCTTCGCATTGCAACGAATCGGACGAAGGCTGCGGGTTCAAATCCCGCCGAGTCCATTAAAATTAGTTAGAAATTCATATAATCGAAATCAATAAAAATAATTAAAAATTAAATTCAAAAAACGAGAGCGACTTTTTGATTCACAGCATGATAAAAGTAATCCGCTTTTGCAGAGGCACTTTTAAGCAAAGCTTTATAGTGCTACAATCCTGAGCTGGGCTCCCATATTACCTATGCAGATGCTGAGAAGCGACGTTGTTTGAATTTTAAAATTATATATTGATTGTGAAAAAGTGTCGTTTGATGGTTAAAAAGTTAAACTTGTTTTAAAATTAAATAAAATGTATTGTTGATAAAATGGTAACTTGCAAATCCGGCTACGACCCAAGAGAAGACAGCATCCTGCTAGAGCGCCAAGTCAGACTGCATGCTAAAGGAAAAGTTCTTGACATGGGCACTGGCTCTGGAATACAGGCGATTGCTGCTACCCAAAACTCTAGAGTAATTTCTGTCCTTGCAACAGACGTGCAGAAAGGAGTAATTAATTATTGCAAAAAATGCATTCAAAATCCAAAAATAAAATTTGTCCAATCGGATTTGTTTGAAAAAGTAAAAGGAAAATTTGATGCAATAATCTTCAACCCGCCTTATCTGCCGCAGGAATTGAAATTAAGGGATTTGACAATTGAAGGCGGCAAAAAGGGCTATGAAGTGATTGAAAGATTTCTTAATGAAGTTAATTATTATCTAAACCCGAATGGAATTATTTTAATGGTTTTCTCTTCCCTGACAAAAAAGGAAAAAGTTGGGGAATTCATTAAAAACAATCTTCTTGAATTCCAGGAATTGGAAAAGGTGCATATATTCTTTGAGGATATCTATGTTTATCTATTAAAAAAGAACGAATTTCTAAAAAAACTTGAAAGCAAAGGCATAAGCAATATCAAATATTTGGCAAAAGGGCATCGGGGCTTATTGTTTACAGGCATATACAAAGGAAAAAAAGTAACAATCAAGACAAAAAATCCTCAAAGCACTGCAGTTGGAAGGATAGAAAACGAAGCAAAATGGATAAAAAGATTGAATAAACACAACATCGGCCCAAAATTGTCGTTTGCAGGCGATAATTATTTTGTTTATGAATACATTGACGGCGATTTTATAATCAATTACATTGAAAAATCCAATAAAAACAATATCAAAAAAATAATAAAGCAAATCTTTAATCAAATGTTTGTTCTTGACAAATTAAAAATAGACAAGGAAGAGATGCACCATCCGCTAAAACATGTGATAATCAGCAAAAATAAGCCATATCTTATAGATTTTGAAAGAACCCATCATTCTCCAAATCCAAAGAATGTCACGCAGTTTTGTCAGTTTCTTATAAGTACAAGCCAGCTTCTCAAAAATAAAAAGATTGAAATCATCAAGGACGATATCATCAAATCAGCAAAGGTTTATAAAAGCAGTCCAAATATTGCTAATTTCAAAAAAATTGTTGATTTGGTATGAAGATTAAAAAACGGTATTTTTATGTTTGCGTTGTTCTTTTAATTGTTTTGATAACTGCCGCATCTTATTACTTTTACAAACCAAAAAAAACCGAAAAAAAAGAAGAGATTTGGAAAGTTGACGAAAATGGCTATCTTTCTTATCCACTAAATAGGGAACCAGTCAAATTTAATAGACAAGATTATGGAATAAGTGGCAACCTTACAATACATAAGATTATTTACCAAAGCAGGAATGACAACATCTATGGGTTGCTTGTCCTTCCAAGCACAGCAGCAGATCTTTTGCCAGGTATTGTATTACTTCCGGGAGCCGGAGTTAGCAAAGAGAGCGAGCTTGAATTCGCAAAGAAAATCGCAATATTGGATGCAGCTGTATTGGTAATAGACCAAAGGGGTGTGGGCGAAACAAACGGGCAATTCCCTACTTTAGATGAAGATTATGCAAGCTTCTTGGGTGGCAAAGAGCCAGTGCAGCATCTTATGGTTTATGATGCCTTAAGGGCTTATGACTTGCTGAAAAATGCCCCTTTTGTTGACTCTGACAGGATTGCTATTGCCGGAGAAAGCTTGGGAGGAAGAATTGCAATCATTGCAGCCGCCATTGACAGGAATGTTAATGGAGCTTTGGCTATAAGCTCTTCGGGGCTTGATTTTGAAGAAACTAATGACACAAGAGTAAATGCATTTCTTAAATCAATAAATTCTGATCATTATATTGGTTTGATAGCTCCCAGAAAAGTGGTGATTGTGCATAATAAATATGATAATATTATTACATTTGACTCTGCATTGAACTCTTACAAAAAAGCACAAGAGCCAAAAGGGTTTATTCTGGTAAATGACACAAGCTGCAATCATGGCTATTGCGACAGCATGTACAATGGGTTAGTAGATGCTTTGGATTATTTGGTTGGGATAAGGAGCAGGACATTGGTTTCTATATCTGAGCAGAAGTAAATTAGATTCAATCATTACTTTATAGTATGTCCCTGTTGCTGATAAAAGAATAGTTAGACTAGATATTTTATACTATTAATTCTTCAATTTCCTTTATTTTTTTGGGATTAAGACTTACTTCCAGTCCATAATGAGTAGGTTTTGATAACAAAATCTGGTCTTTAAGAAGTTCTTCTATGGCTTTTTTGACCTCCCTTGAAACTCTCAATTCATTAGACAAACCCTTTGGAAGATTATTAATATTAGTATGCTTATGCAGCCACATCCTTTTTCTATATAATTTCCTTACAATAAATTTTTTTATGGTAAGTTTTTCATCCATCATACTCCAAAAAGGAGCACTCATATTTATAGTTTTTGTTTTATGAATCATGGTTCTTATAGTAGAAATATTTATATAGTAGTATACTTACACTGGTGTAAGCAAAATGGAAGAAAAAAGCGTATTCGTGGAGTACTTTGGCGATTACCCTTTAATCAGGGTATTAGACTTTTTGATAGAGGGAAGAGAAATGGACTACAGCATGACAGAGATAGCCAAAAACTCTGGAGTCGGATGGACAGCCTTCTCAGATATATGGCTTCAATTAACAAAAAAGGAGATTGTGATATTCACAAGAAAAATAGGAAATGCTAAACTGTTTAGGCTGAATACAAAGAATCCTTGGGTAAAGGAACTTATAAGGATGGACAACATCATAACAAAAATGGAAACTGAAAAATTTCTTTCCGAGGAAGTTAAGGTTTAGATTCATACAACTCAAGTATTCTCCGGATTTATATAATAATCACTTTATAGTGGTTAAAAACCTAAAGATTTAAATAGTGCATAGACGGCAGAGTAAACAAATTCGAAATGTTTAAAGAACACATAAAAAATCCATTTGGTATGAACATTAGTTTTGGGTTACCAAATTCAAAGCAAAATAAAGATAATATAACATTCCCAAAAGCTCAACGAGTTTACGGAAATATGCTAAATGACATAGTCGGGGCTTATCGTTAAAATAAAACAAAAAAAACCCATACCTTTATATATAACCTCTTCTTACTATAGGCTAGTACATCGGAATTGCTATTTCTAGTAAATTTCGTGTAACTAATAAGAAGGAGTCGTGGGAAAATGCGTTACGGAAGTTTTGAGAACAGAACTATGCATAAGATAAAGTGTTCTGACTGCGGCGCGGATGCAGAAGTGCCATTCCAGCCAAAAGAAGGACGCCCAGTCTATTGCAGGGACTGTTACAGCAAGAAAAGAACAAGGTACTAAGATTACTTTTCTTAGTTCACAGTTTCTTTAGATTTTCTTTTTCTTTATTTTTTTATTCTAAGGTAGGGGATTAGTATACCTATTTTTCACTCAAAATCACACAACCTCAACCTCTCAATCAAATCGTTCATGAACCTTGCAGCTTGTGCACCATCAACAACTCTGTGGTCGTAAGTCAATGAAAAAGGCAGTATTTTCCTTATTTCTACTTTGCCGCCTTTGACAACCGGCTTTTCCATTATCCTGCCAATGCCAAGAATTGCGCTTTCCGGATAGTTAAGGATTGGAGTGAAAAACTCAACCCCAAGAGAGCCAAGATTGCTGACAGAGAATGTGCCTCCTTTCAAGTCCATCAAATTAATCTTTCTTGTTCTCGCATCACTAACTAATTTGTCAATGTCCTTTGCAATCGTCTTTATATCCTTTCCATCAGCGCCTTTCAAAACAGGCACAATCAAGCCTTCTTCTGTATCAACTGCAACTCCAATGTTATAGTATTTCTTCAAAACAATCTCTTCTCCTTCAAGAGATGCATTAAGATAAGGATGCTCTTTCAAGGTTAATGCAACTGCCTTCACAATATAAGGCATAAAAGTTAGCTTGATTCCTTCCTTTTCATATTGCATTTTTTCTTTCTCCCGCAAAGCAACAAGCTCTGTTACATCAGCTTCGTTCATATTAGTAAGCTGTACTGCTGTAAATATAGACTCTGTCATTTTCTGTGCCATTGTTCTTTTAATTCCATGCAATGGCACCCTTTCAACATAGCCAAAAAAATCGTATTTTCTTGTTACCTTAATACCTACATGCTCCTCCTTTTTCACGCCAGCAGCAGCTTTCTGCACATCCTCTATTGTAATTCTTCCTTCTGTACCAGTTCCTTTTATTGTGCTTAAATCAACATTTAGTTGTTTTGCAAGATTTCTGACTGCTGGAGTAGCTTGAACTCCAAATCCACCAACCCCGCCGCCTTCCACAAATGCAGTTGGTTTGGCTGAAGATACTATTGGCTTGACTTCCTTTGCCTCTTCCAAGAATCCAACTACAGAGCCAGTATACGGAACTGCTTTTTTCTCTTCTTTTTTTGCCTCAAAATGCTTCTTTGCATCCTCTTCTGTTTCGCCTTCTTCCAGGATTGTAACCATTGTTTCGCCGACATGTATTATGCCGCCTGCAGGAACATGCAGTTTTAGAATTCTGCCTGACTTAGGGGATGGCATCTCAACAATTGCCTTGTCTGTCTCAATCTCGCCAAGCGGCTCATCTGCCCTTACCTTGTCTCCTTCCTTGACAAGCCATTTAACTATCTCTCCTTCGTGGATTCCTTCCCCGACATCCGGAAACTTGAATTCATAAGGCATTTTATTGGAATTTTTTAATTTTATATTTTTTATAATTTCAATCCGTCGCTGTTGCTTGCGAGAACGCTCGCAAGCTCGCGTTCATGTCGGCGACATTGGTTACGCGCCTCGGCATTCTGCTATGGGAGGCTAATATTTTTGTTCTCCTCCCCGGCGCCTATTTATTCAACAATTTCAGGCAAACATTTCTGAGCAGGGTTCCCATCAACGACAAAATTCGTTGACACTTTAGTCAAGTTGGGCATAAAGCCCAACGAACTTTGCAGATGCTGGGAAGCGACGTTTTTTTGAAATATTTTTTAGTTTTGTTTATTGATTTCTTATTATTTTAAAAACTCATCACTTTGTCAATACCTTTCAAAATCCTATTAACATCAGGCAGATAATAATTCTCCAATCTTGCCATGGGGAATGGCACATCAGGAGATGTTACTCTTACAACAGGTGCTTCTAAACTTAGCAGTGCTTTTTCATTTATCGCTGCAATCAACTCCGCTGCAAACCCGCATGTCCTAATGGCTTCATGCGCAATAACGCATCTTCCTGTTTTCTTTACAGAGTTAATTACAGTTTCTGCATCATATGGATTTATCGTCCTCAAATCGATCAACTCAACACTATACTTGTTGTTTAACTTCTCAATTACATCCTGGCATGTCTTTACCATTGCACCCCATACAACAAGTGTTACATCATCACCTTCCTGCAAAACATTTGCCTTGCCTATAGGCACAATATAATCATTTTCAGGGATGTCCTGCTTAACAGCCCTGTAAATTCTCATTGGCTCATAGAAAATAACAGGATCAGGATCTCTAATTGCAGCTGCAAGCAAGCCCTTTGTATCGTAAGGATTTGAGGGAATAACCATCTTGATTCCAGGTACATGGGCAAAAATTGCCTCCCCTGATTCACAATGAAGTTCCAAAGCTCTTATTCCGCCTCCATAAGGGGTCCTTAAAACCATTGGGCATGAATACCTGCCCCTGCTTCTCATTCTTATTCTTCCGGCATGGCTAAGCAACTGGTCGAATGCAGCATAAGCAAATCCGCTGAACTGGATTTCAGCAACCGGCTTCATGCCATTGACAGCCATTCCAATTGAAGAGCCAATAATGCCAAGCTCTGCCAATGGTGTATCAATAACCCTGTCAGGCCCAAACTCTTTCTGCAAGCCTTCAGTCGCTCTAAAAACTCCGCCATTCAATCCAACATCCTCGCCTAGCACAACTACACTTTTATCCCTAGTCAATTCCTGCCTTAATCCCATTGTTACTGCCTGAACAATAGTTGCTACTGTCATTTTTCAGCCAAATATCTCGTGCATCTCCTCTGCCTGCTGTGGAGTCATTTCAGCGAAAACATACTTGAAAATATCCTTTGGGTCAGGCATTGGCATCTTCTCAAACTCTGTCACTGCCTTTTCAACAGTATCCTGTAATTGTTTCAAAACCTTACCCTTGTAAGCGTCATCCAGCAAGCCCTTCTTGCGCATGTATTTCTCCAATCTTTCTATTGGATCCTTTTTAGCCCATGCCTCCATCTCTTCCTTTGGCCTGTACCTTGAAGCATCGTCTGAAGTGGAATGGTCACACATCCTGTATGTAAAGCACTCAATAAATGTAGGTCCTTTTCCACTTCTCGCCTTTTCAACTGCCTCGCTTGTTGCCTTGTAAACAGCAAATATGTCCATGCCATCTACTTGTATGCCCTCAAACCCGTAGGCAATTGCTTTTTGGGCTATAGTTTCTGCATGTGTTTGCTTCTTTCTTGGTACAGAAATTGCATACTGGTTGTTCTCGCAAATAAAAATTATTGGCAGATTAAATACGCCTGCAAAGTTCATCGCCTCATGAAAATCTCCTTTTGAAGTAGCCCCCTCGCCAAAATAAACAACAGATACTTGTTTTATGCCCCTTAACTTTGCAGCCCATGCAGCGCCTGCAGCATGTATTGTATGCGTCCCAACAGGAATTGCTATGGGAAAATTATTAACATTTTGAGGGCTTCTCAAGCCCCTTTCATCTCCTGCCCAGTATTGAAGAACTTGAATAATTGGATGCTTTCTGGCTATCAGCAAGCCGCTGTTCCTGTACATTGGGAATACAAAATCATCATCCTTCAAGGCAAAGGCGCTTCCAACTTGGGATGCTTCTTGTCCTTTGAATTGTATGTAAGTGCCTAACCTGCCCTGCCTCTGCATGTTGAAAGCTTTCTGGTCAAACACCCTTATCAGAACCAGCATTTCGTAAATCTTTTTGATGTCTTCATTAGAAAGCTTTGGCATCAATGCTTCATCGCAATTGCCTTCTTCATTCAATATCTGTAAATATTCTACCTTGAACTCTTTCAGCACCTTTTTTGTCATAATATCCTCTCATGCTTAGATTTTTGGGCTGTTTATAAAGTTTTTTGATGGGTTTATTTAACAAACTCCACATTATTTATGCCTTCAAATTTATTATCACCGGTGAGAAATTTTAGATTATTTTTAAGAGCGTAGATGTAACCAATACAATCAGTATAGGATAAATCCATTCTCTTATGCTTCTTCCTGAATTTGATTGCATCTTTCAAAGTCTCATCATCAATGTCAACAACGCTTTTCTTAAATTTGTCATAAATGCTGTCCGCTTTTTCTTCCCCATATTCATTCAGCGCAAACCAGTAAATCTCAGCTAAGTTGAATATTGTAATCAAAATAGGTTCATCAATATACTTTGAATAGTTTTTGTTTCCATCAATAGCTTCGATAACTGCATAGCTGTCCCAAAAGTAGCTTACCATCCTGCTCTCATATCATCCTTTATTTGCTGTGCTGTTTTCTTAGAAAGTCTGGGAAACATACCAAAAACATCTTTTACCTTAACAACCTTTTTTACATCAATAACTATTGTTTCGTTTGGCTTTATGCCTACTTCATCAACTACTTTTTTTGGCAATACAACACCTATCGAGCTGCCCCATTTCTTTGTTTTTGTTTCAAATTCTGTCATATATAACTAAATATAACTAAGTTATATTTAAATTTACCTGTTTTATAACTCTCAGCCGCCTCGCTCCTTCGGGTCGTTAACACGCAGCTGTGTGAATGTTTGATTTATAGTGCGTTCAATACAAACGGATTACTTTCTTCGCACTTACTTTCAAAAGTCGTTCTGGGATTGTTGAAATGTTTTTATTGTTTAAAAAATTTAATTGTTTACTTCAACTCCCCTAAAGCCCATTCCTTCAGCTTTTCATACTTCTGGTTGCCACAGAGTTTCTTGCCTGTCTTCTCGTTGTAGAACATAGGAATGCCGCCGCAGAAGATGCTTCCATCAGGGTTCTTGTCAATGCTTTCGAGAAAAGCAGCATTCTCTGCATTATGCCACACTTCAAGCATTGTAACTTTCAATCCAGTTTCTTTTTCCAGCTGCTCAACCAAAGGATGCATTTCCTTGCAATGCACGCACTCTGTGCCTGAAAACATAATCAAGCGCTCTGTCATTTTAACATTTAGATTTATATTTTTTATTTAAAGGTTTTTGTTTAGATTAGATATTGGGTTAGATAGTGCCCAGCCGCAGAACTTATAGCCCCAACTATTATACCCCTGATAATAGAGCCAATCTTTCTTTTGACGTAATAAGCGGAAACCAATAGCAAAGCCAACACAACCGCTGCAAAAAATGTAAAAATTGCTTCTTTGTAGAACAAGCTTGTAAAAAAAACAGCAACAAGAGCCCTTGCAACATGCATGTCAGAATCTTTAATTATAAAATCAAGAATAAAAACAACAGCCGCTGCTATTATCATCTGATAAACAAAAACATTGTGCTTTCCAATAATAGCCCTTATTACAACAAGAAAGTAGAAGGGAATGCTGCCAAAAGCAAGCAAATCCCTAGCAACTTCCTTAAGCCATTTTTTCATAAATTTATAATTTAATGTGTTTGTTTATTAATTTTATTGAAAATTTCACGGTTAATACCTCACACTTTAGCGTAAAATTTTCAATCCCGAAAACTCCAAGTGAGTTTTCGTTATTAAAAAAGAAATGAGTTCACTCTTTCTCTGTCTTTTCCAGCCACACTATATCATTTGGCACAAATGGCGGTGAAGAGAACAAAATTGCCTCGACTGGCGTGTCTCCAACTCTTTCAAAGCTGTGCGGCACTCCTGCAGGAATTGCCACCAGTTGCCCTGGGCTTACTTCTGCAGTAACATCTCCAACAATTCCTTTTGCCTTTCCTTTAAAAATATAAACAAAGTGATTTTCCTTTGGGTGCATGTGCATCGGTATTTTCTCATCAATCCTTAATAATTCAATGCTGCCTGTCTCAACTTCTGCAAGAACTGAGTATTTAAAATAATCTGTCTCCATGTCAAGCTGCCCGAGCTTTTTCGGAACATCAAAAACATCTGGCTGTAATGGCTTTTTTGTCAGGCCTTTTATATCGCCCGGTAGAAGATAGCCAACAACCAAACCTATAATAAACAGAAGCCCAAATAGCATCTGCATTGTCTTCTTTTTCATCTTGCTGGACTAAACTTTGATTAGTCATATAAATACTTTTTGGTAGTGATTAAGAAATTTTACTACTTTAGAAAACAACAAATAAAAATCCGATTTGCTTTTAGAAACTTATTTAAAATTAGTGAGATTCTACAGCGATAAAATGAAGCAATATCTTGATGCTTTAAGATTTGTTCTTGAAAATGGCACAGACCGGCAAAGCAGGACAGGAATAGCCACAAGGGCAGTTTTTGGAATGCAACTGCGCTTCAGCATGGAAGACGGCTTTCCTGCTGTCACAACAAAAAAGCTTGCATGGAATTCTATAGTGAGTGAGCTATTATGGTTCATTGAAGGTTCTCAGGATGAAAGGAGATTGGCAGAGATACTTCATAACACAAGAGACGAAAGCAAAAAAACCATTTGGACTGCAAATGCACAGGCAGGTTATTGGAAGCCAAAGGCGAAGTTTGAAGGAGATTTGGGCAGGATTTACGGAGTTCAATGGCGAAGATGGAAATCTCCGGATGGAAAGGAAATTGACCAGCTTGCAGATGCAATAAGAATGATTAAGGAGAATCCGACAAGCAGAAGGATAATTGTCACTGCATGGAATCCTGGAGAATTGAAGGAAATGGCATTGCCGCCATGCCATGCTTTCTTCCAGTTCTTTGTTGCCAATGGCAAACTTTCATTGCAGATGTACCAAAGAAGTTGCGATATGTTTCTCGGAGTTCCATTCAATATTGCCTCTTACTCCTTATTGCTTCACATGATTGCCCAAGTTACTGATTTGAAGCCATACGAGTTTGTGCACACGCTTGGAGATGCCCACATTTATCATAATCATCTTGAGCAGGTCAGGGAGCAATTGAAAAGGCAGCCATTGCCTTTGCCTAAGCTATGGCTGAATCCAAAAATTAAAAACATTGACGATTTCAAAATGGACGACATAAAGCTTGAGGGTTACCAGCACTATCCTCCTATAAAAGCAGAGATGGCAGTTTAATTTTTTGGTTTTGTTCGTTGATTGAAAAAATTACGGTTATTGAAATGCCCTATTGGCAAGGGCAAACAGCAAAAAAGAAAAGAGCTAAAGGAAAACTTTAACCAAAACCATTGTAATTAAAAATTAATTAAAAAATTCAATCCGCTCGCTACGCTCGCATAAAATAGTGCTCGGCAAAACTTTCCCTTTCAATCAGTTTTGCCTCGCCTATTTATTCACTAAAAATAAAATCCAAAGCTAAAAATGATAATATCTTTAATTGCAGCAATGGGCAGGAACAAGGTTATTGGGAAAGATAATTCTCTGCCGTGGAAACTGCCTGAAGACATGAAAAGGTTCAAAGAGCTTACAACAGGCAAGCCTGTTGTAATGGGAAGGAAAACATTTGAGAGCATTGGAAAGCCGTTGCCAAACAGGAAAAATATAATTCTGACAAGAGATAAAAACTATAAAGCAGATGGCTGCATTGTGGTGCATTCAGTTAATGGGGCATTAAATGCAGCAAAAGGAAGCAACGAAGTCATGATAATAGGAGGAGCAAACATATACGGGCAGTTTCTTCCGATTGCAAACAAAATGCACCTTACATTAATAGATGCAGATTTTGAAGGCGATGCTTATTTTCCTGAATACGATAAAAATGAATGGAAGGAAATGAAAAGAGAAGAGCATAAAAGTGATAAGTATGGATTTGTTTTTGTGGAGATGAATAGAAGATAATTTTTCACCCAACAATCTGATTTTTATTTTGCATTGTTGCTTCTTGTTTCTCTTGCTTCTTCTTGAACTCAAACTTTAACTTATTCAACACAGGCACAAAAACATTTCCAACAGCCAGTGCCAAAGGCAAGTCATGTCTTGGAATGAAGAAATGAAATATAACAAATAAAACAGCTATTAAAATTCCATAAACAATTCTTTGGTTTCTTCCACTTGGATGAGTTTTCGGCTCAATCAGCATGTACATTGAGAAAAAGTAAATTATGCCTCCATTGACTATCGTGAAATAAATTTCCTGAAACCCAGTGCCTTGAATTAACTCAATGATTGAATTGACCAAATAATAACCCATCAAAAAACTCAACGTCAAGTCAAATCTCTTCATTCTCCATATTATAAAAACCCCAAAAATAAGAACTAAAATTAAAGGCGAGGAAATCCACCATGTATGGGAAGCGCCAAAAATAATTGACACAAGCAAAATGCCAAAATTTGCAGGGTTAAATACATGCTTTTGCTGAAATTTTATAATGTGCTTTGATAAGATTGCAATTATCCCGGCAATGACATAGATATGCCATTGAAGATTTTGCGTAAGTAGCCCGCCGATAAACAAGCCCGAAATCAATGCGCTCTGCGGAAATTCAAATGTTTTTGTTTTGAAATAATTAATACTTAAGTCCAATAGTGTTGTCGTAATGACAGCATACAAAACTGGCAATAACGCCTTCGCACCAAAACCATAGAAAAAGACACTAGCTAAATGCAGAATTACAAGAAAAGAAATCATGTAATGGTAAATTGTGAATTTGTTGAGTAGTGATTTTATATTCAATAGCAACACCTTTTTATTAGTGCGCCGCGGACGGGAATTTCCTTCTTATCGAAAGAAATTTGAACCCGCATGTCTTTGGGAAAGACACCCAGTTGACAGCTGGGCGCTCTGCCAGATCGAGCTTCCGCGGCTCTACACAAGCGAAAGCTTTAAATATTAACTGATATAAATAGGTTTGTCTTTGGGAAAAATCTCTTCCAGATCGAGGAATCCGCTTTCTTTATTTTTTGATTTTCATTAATGTTGTTGTGTTTGATTTTTCTTAAGGAAATCAACAATTGCCTTAATTAGTTGTATAGCTGGAATTGTTTTTCGCTGAAATTTCCTTTCAAGTTGCTGCAAACTTCGCGCATAAAGTGGATAATCTCCTTCTTCAAGATTAGTTACTTTTATATATCCATTTGGTTTAATAAAAAATACAATAATAGGAATTATATTCTGACGAAATCTGCTTCCATACTCTAAATCTCTTGTGGTCAATTCTCCACTTTTATTATGATATATCACTATATGTTCAGGATAAGAACTATCTGCAAAAGTTTTATACTCTATTCCAAATTGAGCAAATAATGCTCGTCGTCTGAATGTATAAGGTGTAGCTACAGCCACATCATATTGATCTTCTGTGAACGCTTCTCCTGAGTGCAATTGAATACCTGCTATTATCATTTCTACACCTTTTGAAGGAAATCTTCTTTCATATACATCATCCACTCTTGCAGCTACTTTAGCATGGTCATAGTACTTTCTTGGGCTTAATTCTGTACCTAATCCACGCATTGCTGCTCCTAACATAATTTCTAATTTAGTTGGTTCCATTATTTAGAAGGTAGAATATACAATTTATAAATGTTCTTAAGAGAATTTCTGCAATAATTGTCATTTATTTTTTCTCGTCCTTTGGCTTCCGCCTGTCTTGTAAACAGCATACTTTCCTTTTGCTTTCTGGCTTTTCTTTTCCTCAGGATAAACTTCATAAACATTTCTTTCATCAAAGCCGCAGTTGTTGCACTTTATTGCTTTTATGCCTAGGTAATCAAAAAGCCTTATATCTTTAGAGCCGCATTTGAGGCATTTCATTGAAATTAACCAGAAATCATAAGTTTAAATTATTTTCTCTCCTGTTTCTTTGTTTACGATATGAATCACATTCACAGGGCATGAATCAGCAGCTTCCTTATTTACTTGGAAATCCTTCTCCTCAATATCAAGCTCTTCCCATTCATCGTCTCTTTTCTTGCAGCCAACAATGTCTGATTTGCCATCCTCATGCATTGTCCAGAAATCAGGCGCAACAGCAGCGCAAGCAGCGCATCCAATGCAGTTAGGCCTATCGTGAAGTATCTGGTATTTTTTAGCGCTTTGTTGTGCTTGCTCGCTAATAGCCTGCTGCCCGGTTAGATTTTCGCCTGCCATCTTATTAAGTTAACAATTGTTAAGTATATAAAAGTTGTGGTTGGTATGGTTGATTATGTTAATATTTAAGGGTTGCTATTTAATAAAATCTTCAAAACATCAAATTAATCCACCAGGCAAACAAAACAGCAGCAGATGTTGCCGTCAGCAAATAAGCAATAGCGCATTTCCTTCCAAACTTTCCCCATATCATTGAAAGCTCTGTAATGTCTGTTGCAACACCAACCATCATGACTATAAACACAACTCCAAGAGAAGCTCCAAGCTGATAAAGCTGCCCGCCTAAAACCGCTAATCCTTCAGATGCAAGCTCAAGCACAGCGCTTATCGGCACAGCTATCAAAACAGATGAAAATCTGTTTCCATTGCCAAGGTATGTGCTTACTAGATCACTTGGCGCAAATGCTTTTAAAGCAGCTGCAATCAGCAATCCCATAATAATATATTTTCCAACATCTTTGAAAATCTGCCACATGTTTTTTGTAGTGCAATAAAAGATTCTTTTACTTAGTTTCTCATTCTCGTGCTTCAGTCGCATATGCTCAACATCCATGCACTCAACGCAAAGCACTTTCTCCCCTTTCCTGTGCCTTTTTGGTATCCCTTTTTCAATCATGCCGCTGTTCTCAAATTTGGCTAATATCAAGCCGACTATGAAAGCAACAAGCAAGGAAAAAATCAGCAAAATGATTGTATTTTTTACTCCTATAAATCCGGAAATCAAGAAAACATGCAGCAAGCCGCCCCATGGCGCTGCGAGCAGAAAAGTAAGTGCAGATGCAGTTGATGCCCCTCTTTTTCTTAATGTTGCTGCAATCGGAATTGCGCCACAGCTACATACAGAAACAAACAGCCCAGCAGTTGTTGCTCTCAATAAAGAAGCCCAGTCATTGCCACCAAAATAAAGCAAAAGTTTTTTTGTGGATACAAACTCTTGAATTAAAGCGGAGATTACCAAGCCCAATAAGAAATAAAGCCATACTTGTTTGAATAGTTCAAATAAGGCATTGAAATATAGGGTTAAATAATTTTCAAGTGGCATAATTTTAGAAAATCGTTAGTAATGTTTTTAAATATTTGGTTTAGGTTTTCTTTTTGCTACCGATGGGGTGTGTTTTCCCTTACTTCTGTTTCTAGCATAAGTTTCTGCATGCAATTTTCTAACTATTGCATCAATGCTAAACCCACTAAAATCTATTATCTTTTGCAATCTTAATTGCATTAGAAGATCCCTTACCTTAGAATAATCATAATTTGGTGGGCCTAAATAACCCACTATGTCTTGAGGTGTAAAGTTGTCATATCCCAAATGCCGAAGTATGCTTACAACTTAACCATTGGTTAATGTTCTGTGGCAATGGTAATCTAGCACATACTTCCTGCCTTCTAAATATCTCATTTTATTTCGTAAAACAATTAATATAAAAATCTAATGCCTGAACAGCCTTATTCCAGTAAACACCATTGCAATGTTGTATTCATTTGCAGCTCCAATAACTTCTTTATCTCTTATAGAGCCGCCTGGCTGGATTATTGCTGTTACCCCTGCTTTTGCAGCTTCGTCTATGCCATCTCTAAAAGGGAAGAAAGCGTCAGAACTCATTACAGAACCTTCGCTCTTTCCTTCCGACTTCATCACAGCAAGCTGGACAGCATCAACCCTTGACATCTGCCCTGCTCCAATGCCAACAGTTATTTTGTTTTTAGCCAAAACAATTGAGTTGGATTTCACATGCTTGTTTACTTTCCATGAAAAAATTAAATCTCTAATCTCTTCCTTTGTCAGCTTTCTTTTTGTGACAATCTTGACATTTTTCTCGTTTACATCGGGATAAAAGCTAGTTTGGCAAAGAATTCCGCCGCAAACCTTTTTCAAGTCATACGTTGTTTTTTGTTTTTTAATAGCGCCTGTCTCAAGCAATCTTAAATTTTTTTTCTTTTTTAAGATATCCAATGCACTTTTCTCAAACTTTGGGCATACCACAACTTCAAGAAACAACGGCTTCATAATCTCTGCGGCTTCTCTATTGCATTTCCTGTTTAATGCAACTACGCTCCCAAATGCTGATTTTGCGTCTGTTTCATGTGCTTTTTTATACGCTTCCTCAATTGCTGAAGCAGAAGCAACACCACTGGGGTTTGTATGCTTTATCACAGCAGCAGTCGGCTCTTCAAAATCTTTCACTAACTCAAACGCGGCGTCAATGTCAAGAATGTTGTTGAAAGACAATTCTTTTCCTTGCAGTTGCTTTGCCGAACTTACACAGCTTTCATCTACAACAATATCTTTGTAGAATGAAGCGGACTGATGAGGATTTTCCCCATACCTCAAATTTTGTATTTTTTTGAATGTAAGATTTAAGATTTTAGGAAACTGATTTTTTGTAATTTCATTGAAATAATTGTTGATTATTGTGTCGTATCTTGCAGTGTGGGAGAATGCTTTAATTGCCAGATTAAGCTTGTCATTTTCTGTTATTTTTTTGTTCTTTATTTTTTCTATCACAAAGTCATAATCATTGGGATCAACAACAACCAGAACATACTTGCAGTTTTTCGCAGCAGCCCTGACAAGCGCAGGCCCTCCAATGTCGATATTTTCAATGACTTCTTTCAATTTAGGGCTTCCTTTTATTGTTTCTTCGAATGGATAGAAGTTTATTACAACTAAATCAATCGGGCTAATTTCATATTTTTTTAATTCATAAAGATGTTTTTTATTATTTTTGTCTGCAAGAATTCCTGCAAAAATATTTGGATGCAGTGATTTTACCCTTCCATCTAGCATTTCTGCAAATTTTGTGATTTCAGAAACAAGCGTTACATTGATTTTGTTTTGCCTCAGCAATTTTGCTGTGTTTCCAGTTGAGATTATTTTTATCCCTGATTTGTCAAGCTGTTTTGCAAAATCAACTATGCCTTCTTTGTTTGATACAGATATTAATGCTGTCTTAATCATCTCATTATTGTCTTTTTTATTTTATTTATGCTTTTTTTATGCAATTCTTTTGTGTAATGATATCCTTTGACTGGCAATTGCTTGGCATGATTATATGTTCTCCTTGCAGTCTCTTTTAAATGATGGTGTATCCTGTACTTAATCATCTTTATTGTTTCCCATCCGACTAGAAAAATACCTACAAACAGCAAAATAAAACTGAATGCGTATATAGAGAAGCCAGTGAGCAATCCCAATGGCTCATAAAATCTTGAAATGATAACTACCTTCCCATAAAATCCAAGTATAGCGCTTAAAAGCACAAGTATAATTCCTGCCAAAAGCTTCTTGTCCTTCCACCAAATGATTGGTTTTTTTTCTATTTGTTCAGTCATTTTATCACAACTTTATTCCCAACTACTTTTATCTTTCCTTTTTCGTACAAGTCAATTGCTTTTACTATGATTTCCTGCTCTGCCTTCTGCACTTTTTCTTTTAAAGTGTCAACCGTTTCATTTTTTTCTATTTTGACTTCTTTTTGCATTATGATTGGGCCAGAGTCAACTCCTTCATCAACAAAATGCAAAGTGCATCCAGTTATTTTTTCCTTGTTTTTCAGAACTTCAGCATGCACATCTTTGTCCATGCCGCCTGCGTATTTTGGCAGCAAGCTTGGATGTATGTTCATGATTTTGTTTTTGTATTTGTTAACAAACCATGGGCTTAGGAAGCGCATGTAGCCAATCAATAGAATTAAATCAACATTGTTTTCATCCAGAACTTTTGCAACTTCTTTGTCAAATTCTTCTCTTGTTTTGCCTTTTTGCTCAACAAAAACAGCCCTTATACCATGATTTCTTGCTCTTTCCAGAGCATAAGCATATACTTTGTTGCTTATCACAACAGAAATAACTGCATTGAGCTTTTTGGAGTTTATGGCATTGATTATGGCTTGCATATCTGTGGCTCTTGTAGATGCTAAAATCCCAAGTCTTAACATATTCCCCCAAATGAAAATAGATTAAAAACACTATATTTAAAGTTTTGGGTTTTTGTTTGGAAAATGTTTGCTATATGGAAAAGAAATTTTAATAAAGGTAATGTTCGTTTAAAATGTGTTAGGCAAGAAGTTTTTTACCGCCGACTTGGTTTATCACTAAACCGAAAATTTATCCTTGTTATCTTCGCATAAAATTGGTATTTTATACTATTACGTTTTACTTCATCTAACTTTTTTCTTTGATCACTCTTCAATGATTGGATTACGTAATTTAAATTCAGTATTTTTATATACTAATTGTAATATTGAGTGTTTATGAATAATCTTATAAAGATATTTATTGGGATAATAATTATTAGTCTGTTCTTTATTCAAGGATGCTCTTATCAAAAGAGTTCTATAATAAAACAATATGATTCTGTAAAGGCTATTAAGATACCGAGAGCTGAATATTTGTTTCTGAAAGCAGAAGGAATTTACATACCAAAATATTATTTATATAATGATAGTGAATTTATTGACAATACCTTTAGATACGACACTCCAGAAAACACTATTTACGCATACCTTTCTGCAATTGTGAATAAGGACTGGGGGGCTTATGTAAATTCTTTTACAGAAGGAAGAAGAGAATTGGAATTTGAAGCTCAAAGAGCAATAGGCAATTTACCAGAAGGTGTAACGGTAAATTATTCAGTCAAATACAATAATAAGGATAAAAATATTTATGATGTGCTAGTAGAGGAAAGATGGGGTCTAGATGGAAAAGTGGATGATTCACCACTAATAGAGCATATTACACTAAAAAATATGAACGGGACATGGAAAATCGATTTTGTAGCTCCATACAACCATAACTTTATAGAACATGTATCAAGCGGTGAATATGAGGATATACTTTCATTTCAAACTAAAGATGATGATTGTAAAGTTCAAGTTTTAGACAAGGGGCTTCCATTAAAGCATTGTGTAGTATTTTATGTTAATGAAGGTAGAAATATAATTGTTTATGGTGTTGAAAGTGATTTTTTTGATTTGGATGGTGATAATGCTTCTGATGTAACACAACTGTCTATATATGAAAATGGTTATGGCGGTGATTATACATTACTTTTTAATTTATATGGATACGGGTCTCCATTCTTAGATTTTAATGTATCTAAGTTTTTAAAGAATGGAACCAATTTAATAAGTGTTAATGTAACTCCTTTGTCCATTTATAATTACTATGAATCCCATGATAAGAGAGATTTTGCTGATATTAATTTTTTATACAATGATGAAATCAAATATTCAAAGAGGTTATACATAAGTCATGGGAACGCAATTGTAGAATTAGTCCCATTTATGAATATAATCGGAGATGATTTAGTATACCTACAAGATAAGTATTATTTGGCTTTAAATGTAAGTTATTTTTCCTATTTTGATGAAAATTATATCATATCAGTCACAATAAATCCTTATTATGATTATGCTACTTCTGATGCGAACAATGAAGCATTTAATACTGGTGTTTCTTGGAGTCTCGGTCTTGGTTATGTTTATTATTGGAGTTTTGATTTTAATAAGACATTAAAAAAGGGAAATCATAATGATACATTATTAATTGATTTAAATAATCCAACTAGAGTAAATATTGCACAAGATATATGGATTCTTGATGTCCAGAAATTATTGGAATTTAACCAAACAAAACTTGAAATTGGAGTACTTTTTTTAGATATGCCTAAAGTGGGGTACTTCAAAAGATTTCCTTTTCGTTATTTAACATCTCCATATGAACCAAAAAAATATTTATCAAAATATTAGATATTTCAACCAAACATCCTTTCTACAAATATATTTAATCCTTCACATACATTATTTTCACATCTTAAATAAGAAAAATCTTGAAATTCTGACTCACACTCATCACCGCAAAAATATAATAAACAATCCTCATCCGTCTCACAATAAGTTTCAGGTATTGGTTTATATTCCGATAACACACAATCTAAAGTTTTCCACTCTGGCATAGAAAGGTTCACTTTAGGATTGATTTTTGAGAGTTTAATTAATCTTTCGTCACAATCTTTAACATCAATACATCTGGTACCTAAAGAAAAAGATTCATTATATTCATCTTTAACAATGCATTCTCTGACTTCTTGATTCTTAAATTTACTATCTTTTCCCCTTAGAATATTATCACATACTTTATTGCCATCCTTATCCAAACAACATTCATTTCCAATCAGTACATCAGGCTCATTACAAATATTCTTTTTTTGACAACTAACTAAAAATAAAGACAATATCAAAAAAGCCAATAAACTATATTTTATTCTAAATAGCATTATCAATTCTAACGAAGTTATCTATTAAAGCCTTTCTATTTCAAATCTAAAAGAAACTATGAATAATAATTAAATAATCAAAGAAAAAAGTACGATAACAACGAATTTTCGGCGGTAAAAAACTCTTTTCAATTCCACTCGCCTAACACTCGCAAGGCAAACTTTTTCTCGCTTCGCTCAAAAAAGTCTCGAGTGCTTCAAAATTTTTTCAGCTCTGAATTTTGTGGGTTGCCTCAAAATTCGAGGAAAAAATTTCTCGCCTCGAGCCAAAGGTCGCCTTGCTCTGTACGTTAGGCAAACATTTGTTTAGCCAGATACATACCATACTCTTTTTTTCAAAAGACATTAACAATCAGAGAAAGGGGTTCGATAGATATATTTCTCATTACGTTGAAAAACATTAAACTTTTGTGCTGGCTGTATTTTTTGAAGTGTAAAAATTGATGATTTTTTAGAATTTGCACCATTAACGATTGAAAATTAAAAATTAATCCTCCACCCTGCCGTCCCCCACCCACCCATTTTTAATTTTACTAAAATTTTCCTGCAAATCCTTGAAGTAACTTTTTCTTATCTTTATCTGTAAGTCGCTCTGCTATACTGCGCACTCTTTTTCTTATTGGCTCGCAAATATTCCTATTGGCAGAATAAAGTGTAGTTAAATCGGTTGCAAAACCATTAAGAAATACATCTATGCTTCTATAAGAAGAAGAACTCATAATAAAATAATCGGAGGATACACCATACTGTAAAGATGCAAAAAGGTATGCTAAACTGCGTCCTGAGTAGGTATGATTAAACTTGCCGACAATCGAATATATTCCAACATTTAATCCTATTCTGCTCAAAAACCTTAGAGTTCCATCAGAAAAGTCATCTAATTCTTCCCTTCGGGTGAATCTACGGTCAGTTCTTTGATTGTCAAGGATATGTACAAATGATTTGTAGAACCCCGAGCACTCACCATAAGAAAGCTCAAATCCATGAAAAAATCTTCTTTTACCAGCGTTAAATTCTGATTTTCTAACTACATTATATTCTAATAGATTATTCCAAAATCCCTCAGCAGCCCTGTAATTCGCATCCCCAATGAAAAAATCAGCTATTCCCATTTTATGCAATGACTAACCTATTTTTTAATGTAATTTATGAATCTTCATATAAAAAACTATCGTTCGTCTAACCTAATAACTCTATGATCAAAGCCATTATTTCTCCTTTTGTCTTCGCCTAATCTCTGTAGATTAAGCAAACTTTTCAAAGTACGGCAAAAGCATTCTTGGTGTCCGCAAATGTCACGCTCACTTCGTTCGCTGGTTCGCCCACTTTGTAGGCTCACTCGCCTAACACATATTAAACGGTTCGTTCCGCTCGCCACTTCGTAGCTTCGCTCCACTCAACTTAAGTTTTTCTCAGCTCTGAAAAACCTCAAAACCGAAACATTTATATATCAGTTGATACCATATCACTTGATATGTCGGAAATCGCAAATTTTGCATTAACTATTAACGATTTTCGAAAACCACTATGATTATTGTAAATTGTGGTTTTTGACATGAGGTAAAAATGAGCCCAGAAACACTTATAATGAAGAAAAGGGAATATAGCGAGCAAAGAAGCCCTACCCTTAATACCGTCTTGATGGTAGAAGATACCATAAGGAAAGCTGGCGAAGTACTGACTATTGGAAAACTTAAAAGAATGCTTCCAAAGCAAGTAATGCACCAAACTTTGATGGCAGTCATTGACTATCTAGAGTATAGCGGAAAAGTTGTAGTTCATGATGATAAAGTTCTTTGGACGTTCAAGCCACAAAGCAAGCTTAAAAAAATGCAGGGATTGGCTGTTAGATGAAAGGCTACAAAGGAAAGATAAAAAAGAAGATTACCATCAAATTGGTTGGTGATGCAGAAAAAGCATTCAACGACTTAAATAAAATAGTTGGTGAACAGCGCAGTCAAGGAATCCCAAGTTCAAAAGATATTACACTTCTTAATGCTATTAACAGAATTTTTGATATTCTTACCAACAATCCATTTTATGGAGAAAATGCAAAGAAGGATTTAATCCCAAAAGAATACAGGCAAAAATATGGTGCAGATAATCTTTTCATTGCAGATTTACCGGATTATTGGAGGATGATTTATACCCTTGAAAGTGATGAGATTGAAATTATTGCCTTTGTCCTTGATATTATCAATCATGATGGATATAATAAGAAGTTTAAATTCAGAAAAAAATAAGATAATACTATAAAGCCCCAACTCCCTAATTCTTGTCTGCTAACGCATTAATCTATTATGACTAAATTGCTCACGAGGGCAAAATTTTCGAGGAAAAAATTTCTCGCCTCGAGCCCTAAGGGTCGCCTTGCTCTGTACTTTTCACGAACTTTTTTTCTCAATACCCAACAAACTTCTCTATACTCTATGTTTTAAACTTATAGTTTAATCCTCTCAATCCCCTTAACCTTATCAAAATGCTTATCAAATGAGGCAATCTCTCTTATTTCATAACTCTTCATGCATGCAACAACTAAGCTGTCATCAAAATCTAATTTATTGCTTTCCATTATTTCAACTGCGTTGTAAAAATCATCAAATGATGGTCTTAAAAGTTTTAGGTTAGAATAATTATTAAAAAATATAACTATATTTTTTATTGATTCTGTATTTTTTAGATTGTTTTGCACATTGATAATACAACTATAAATTATAAAATCACTTGTAACTGCGGTTATATTTTGCTCTTGCAGAGATTTCAAAAATTTTTTGCATTCTTCCGATTTATTGTCTTTAAGAAAAATTTCAAGAAAAATATTAGCATCTATGAATACTTCTTTGCCCATAAGTCTTTGGCCTCATGCTGCAACTGAACAGAAGTTTTTTTGCCTTTCAAATGACTCAATATACCCTCGACTAATTTAAAAGGATCCTCGACTTTTGGAATTTTTGTAGATTGCTGATTAACCCAACTGTTTAATGCCTCTTTTGTTGCTTTCTGTATAGAGCCCTTTTGATAGCCATATTTTTTCATAGCAACCTCCCTAAACTTATACTCCAATTCCTTTTCTAATTCAACTTTAAGTACCATAAGTACTTATGTACTTAAGTACTATATAAATATTTCTATTTTTTAATACCCCACAAACTTCTCCACTTTAATATTCTGTTGTGGTATATTCATTGTCTTCAACAAGTTAGACAATGCATCAACCATTCCAGGCGGTCCGCAGATGTAGAAAATTGTGTTGTTAATGTCATTGCAGAACTCCCTTATCATTTCTTCGTTTATCCTTCCTGTTTTTCCTTTCCAGTCAGCGCCTTGATAATCTGTAACAGTATTCACAACCTTCAAGTTTGGATTTTGTCCTTCAAAAACAGCCCATTCATCTTTATAGACAATATCATCAGGAGTTTTGTTGGAATAAAGCAATGTCAATTTTATTGGCAATTTTTTATCACAGGAATATTTTATCATATTTCTAAAAGGAGTTATTCCTATTCCACCACCAAGAAGCACGACTTCTTTTGCATCCTCCTTCAAAACAAAAATTCCCATAGGCCCTTTCATCTTAACTTTATCACCAACTTTTAAGCTGTTGAATTTTTGTTTGAATGAACTCTGTGATGCTTTTGTAGAGAACAGCAAAAAATCTTCACTAGGAGAAGAGGCAATTGACAATGGATGTGTGTTTTCTTCATCGCCAGTTTCAAGCTCTACTATCATGTATTGCCCTGACTTGTAGTCAAATTTATTTTCATCAAAATCTAGTTTAATGGATTTGACATCATGTGTTTCTTGCTTTGTTTCTATGACTGGAAATTTTAAGTTTATGACCATTCTTCAATTTTCAAACCTTTGATTTTCTCGAAATGTTTTTTGTTTCTTGTTATTAAAACCTCATTATTCGAAATACATATTGAAGCAATAAGCAAATCAAAATCTTGGGTTGGTTTTCCAATCTTCTTAAGTTCAGAATATCTTTCCCCATATATCCTCGCTGCATTATCGTCAAGTTCCAAAATATTAAAATAGTCAAAAAGATCATTTACAAGACTTAAGTTTTTTTCGATGTCAGGCGATAAATAAGCTCCTTTAAATAATTCGCATAATGTAATAACAGTTATGTGAATAGGGATAGAACCTATTTGATCCAACCGGGATTTGATGTGTATGTTTCCCCTCATATAATCAATAACCGTGCTAGAATCAAGGCAATACATTTTTAGAATTTCGCAGGTCTTAACTTAATCTTTTTCCTCTCATTAATAACATCCTCAAAAGCCTTTAATGATTCCTTATCGTCTTTTAAAACCCCGAACAAATCCATAATTGATTTCTTTGGCTTTTTGTCAACAAGCTCTATAACTACATCAGAAAAGGATTTGTTATCTCCTTTCTTACTCTTTAGCTTTTCGTAAGCTTCTTCAGACAATGATATTACTTTTACCATAGATGTATGCATATGCGTATGCACATATATAAAAACTTTTTGGTTTAAAATTAAGAAATCCTTTTCGCCAATTCCACTGCTTTCAAAGTATTCTCCATCAGCATTGCCCTAGTCATTGGTCCTACTCCGCCAGGCACAGGAGTTATGAACCCGGCAACTTCTTTCACATTATTAAAATCAACATCGCCAACAAGCTTCCCGCCAATTCTGTTAATTCCAACATCGATTACAACAGCACCTTCCTTAACCATGTCCTTTGTTATCAAATTCGGTTTGCCGACAGCAACAACTAGAATGTCTGCTTTTTTTGTGTTCTCTTCAAGATTTTTTGTCCTTGAATGGCAAATTGTAACAGTCGCATTCTTTTCAAGCAGCATCATTGCAACTGGCTTTCCGACAATATTGCTTCTCCCGACAACAACTGCGTTTTTCCCTTCAATCTTTGCTCCGGTTGATTCAATTAAATGAATTACAGCCCTTGCAGTTGCAGGCGCAAGAATTGTTTTATCAGAGAAAAGATGCCCCAAGCTAACTGCTGTAAACCCATCTACATCCTTATGCGGAAGTATGGAGTTTGTCACGAGATTTTCGTCAATGTGCTTTGGCAAAGGCAGCTGAACAAGAACGCCATGGATTTTTGGATTTTGATTCAAGTTATTGACTAGATTCAGCAAATCCATCTCGCTTATATTTTCATCAAGGTTGTATCTTTCGCAGTACACTCCTGCTTCTTTCGAGTCCTTCTCCTTGAAATTGACATAAACTTCAGAAGCAGGATTGTTACCTACAAGAACTAATGCAAGTCCTGGCTTTTCCTTCATATTTTTTATTTTTGACTTTAAGTCATTAATTATTTTTTCAGCAATTTTCTTTCCGTCAATTATTTTTGCAGGCATTTTATTGAATATATAGGCGAGGCAAAACTGATTGAAAGGGAAAATGTCGGAAATCATAGATTTCCGAGCATTCCCGAAAATCCTTTGGATTTTCGATAATTTTGCCGAGCAGTAAAATTGGTTGCGAAGCAACGGATTGAATTTTTTAATTAATTTAAATTTAATGTTTTTGTGTTTCTTGCTGTTGCCAATAGAGCATCTCATTAAAAATATTTCCAACCAAAATTTTTACCTCAAAACTTCCATCCCCGGATAAAGCGGAAAGTCATTGCATAATTCCAAAATATCATTCTTTGCTTTTTCAATGATTGCTTTGTCTGTGTAATTGTCAATAACCTTTGCAATGCTTTCTCCAATCACTTTCATCTCGCTTTCCTTCATGCCTCTTGTTGTGATTGCAGGAGTGCCCAATCTTATTCCGCTTGGATTGAAGGGAGTGTTTGGCTCATAGGGAATTGAGTTTTTATTGACGTAAATCTCCGCTTCTCCTAGTGCATTCTGTATTTCCTTTCCCTTTCCAGTCAAGCCTTTATTGACCAATTTAATAACCATAAGGTGGTTGTCTGTTCCTCCAGTCACTAACTCCAAGCCATTATCCATCAAGGAACCAGCAAGCGCCTTTGCATTCTTTACAATCTGCTCGCAGTATTTTTTGTAGCTTGGCTGCAATGCTTCCTTGAAAGCAACTGCCTTTGCAGCAGTCACATGGTCATGCGGGCCTCCTTGCAGCCCTGGAAAAACTGCCTTGTCAATTGCCTGTGCGTGCTTTTCCTTGCACATTATAATTGCTCCTCTTGGCCCTCTCAAAGTTTTATGGGTTGTTGTTGTCACAACATCACAATAAGGCACAGGATTTTGATGCAAACCAGTTGCGCAAAGTCCAGCAATATGGGCAATGTCTGCAAAATGATAAGCGCCAACCTCGTCGCAAATTTCCTTGAATGCCTCAAAATCAATTTTTCTTGGATAAGCAGTCAGCCCGGATAAAATCATTTTTGGCTTGCATTCCTTTGCCTGCTTCATTATGACATCATATTCAAGCAATTCTGTTTCTCTGTTAACATTATAAGGAACACATTTGTATTGCTTGCCTGAAAAATTAACAGGGCTGCCATGCGTTAAATGCCCGCCTGCGCTCAAGTCAAATCCCATAAATATATCACCAACATTAAGCAAAGCAAAGAAAACTGCTTGGTTTGCAGGGCTTCCAGAATATGGCTGTACATTCACGTGCTCAGTTCCAAATAACTTTTTTGCTCTTTCGATTGCAAGGTTCTCAACCATGTCAACAAACTGGTTGCCGCCATAGTACCTTTTGCCGGGATAACCTTCAGAATATTTGTTTGTGTAGAAAGTGGCGTATGCCTGCAGCACTGCCTTGCTCACAAAATTCTCGCTTGGGATTAACTCAACACCATTCCTTATCCTTATGCCTTCTTTTTTCACAAGCTCAAGAATCTCAGGGTCGGTCTTTGAAATATCATCCATCATAGAGATTTAAACCACCTAATAACAAAGACAAGATGAATTGTATATATAGTTTTCTGTTTAAATGAGAAATGTGAAAAATATAACAATTAAGTCGCCCTGTGCTGCTTCCTTAGCCTTCTCTCTTTCTTGATCCTCTTGCGCTGCCACTTCCATCTCATCTGCTGCTTCTTCTTCCACCGACGAGAGCTTCTTTTCATAATGAAATGAATTTGATTGTTGTATTTAAAGTTTGTGAGAAAACAAATTCAATTTTAATTTTTTATTTCAATCAGTGACTTTCCAACAAAAACAGAGATTAAATCTTTTTATTTCAATCACGAGGGCTTCCCTGTAGCTGCTTTTGTGATAAGGGAGCCACAGCCACTTCTCACTGCACTTGATTGCCGGGATAGAAAGTGCCTTTCTCACAAGCGGATTACTTTCTTCACCTTATGAAATCACAAAGTCGCTCTCGGGATTGAAAGATGTTTATCAATGTTTTATTTTTTATGAATTATTTTATTGTTGATTGAGATTTTAGTGTTTTTTGTATTGTCTTTTAATCTTATTTTTCAATATAGAAATCCAAAAGCTTTATAAATAACTGGATTATCCCCAACACGATGAGAAATAATCCTTCTTTAGACAAAAGACTATGATTTCATTGTCTGATTTGCTGAGGAGGGTTTACTATGCCTTTTTTGCAAGCAATTGCCCTGGTAGTGTAGCCTGGAACAGCCAAAAAAGGCATTTAATATGCTGCAGGAACTATCATGGAGCCCTGTCGTACAACGATTGTATTGAAAGGCTCCGACTCGGGTTCAAAAACTAGGGACTTTATGTCCCGCAATTTGTCAACGGAATTTGCCGTTGTTGAAAATCCCGACCAGGGCGCTCTTATTGGGCCGGTAGCTCAGCCTGGTACCTGCATTATGCAAGCAGGAAAGAGCACCTGTTGACGGATACAAGTCTGCAACAAGTTGCAGGCAAGTCGGGGTGAAACTTTTAATCAGGTGGTCGCGAGTCCGAACAACCCATTTCGATTAAGGAAATCTCGTCCGGCCCATTTATTAAAATAACCATTGTTTGGGGACAGTGACGAGCAAAAGATGAAGAAACAGAAATTTAAGGTTGATAAGCACATACTAACTCCAAAACACTTAAAGCTTGGCGAAAGAGAAAAAGCACAGCTGCTCGAAAAGTACAACGTAACTTCTAAGGAGCTGCCAAAAATACTAAAGATAGATGCAGCAATCAAGGAGCTTGACGTAAAGCCAGGCGACATAGTGAAGATAGTAAGGAAAAGCCAGACAGCAGGCGACGCAGTTTTTTACAGGGTGGTGGCAGATGTATAAGTACGGCAAAACTCTTATCCAGAAATATTTTGAAGAGCAGAGCTTTGTAGATTCTGATATAGAATCATTCAATAATTTCATAGACAAGGAGCTTCTTAACATCATCGAGGAAAACAAGGAAATAATACCGACAATAATTCCCCATAACATTGACGAGTTCAAGATAAAGCTGGACAAAATCTGGGTTGAAAAGCCCAAGATGATTGAAGCAGACGGCTCAAGCAGGAACATATACCCTATGGAAGCAAGACTCAGAAAAATCACCTATTCTGCGCCGTGCTGGATTACAGTAAGCGCTCACATAAATGGAGTGCAGCGTGAAAGCTTTGACACTCAAATAGGAAATCTGCCCATAATGCTGAAAAGCAAGTGGTGCCATTTGCATAAGCTCGGCAGGGAAGAGCTAATAGCAAAAGGCGAAGACCCCGACGAGCCAGGCGGCTACTTCATTATCAACGGCACGGAAAAAGTTCTTATCACAATTGAGGATTTGGCATCAAACAGATTCCTCATGGAGCGGGACACAACAGGCCCGAGCGAATTTGTCGGCAAGCTTTTTTCTGAATACGGCTCTTACAAGATTCCTCACACGCTCGAGAAGATGAAAGATGGCTTGTTCTATCTTACCTTTACCCGAGTAAAGAGAATCCCGATAATTGTCATAATCAAGGCGCTCGGCTTGCTCAAAGACGAGGAAATCACAAAATTCATCTCGTCAGAAAGGCAATTTGACGAGATCATAATAAATCTCTTGGAATTTGTGAGCATAAAAAACGAGGAGGAATCCTTGGACTTCATTGCAAAGAAGATTGGTATCACTCAATCGAAGGAAGTGAGGATTGAAAGGACAAAGGAAATTCTTGACAAATACCTTCTGCCGCATCTTGGCATCAAGACAGAAGACAGGATTTTTAAGGCATACAACCTATGCAAGATGCTAAAGAAATATATTCTAGCTTCTAATGGCGAGCTTCCTCTTGACGACAAAGACCATTATATGAACAAAAGATTAAAGATGAGCGGCGACTTGCTTGCTGATTTGCTAAGGTTAAATTTGAAAGTTCTTATTGGCGACTTGCTTTATAATTTCCAGAGAATAGTCAAAAGGGGAAAATTTCCTTCAATTAAAGTCATAATCCGGGACAAGCTTTTAACTCAAAGAATTTATTCCTCAATGGCAACAGGCGTCTGGGTTGGAGGCAGAAAAGGAATAAGCCAAAGAATACAGCGCCTGAATTACCTTGAAACATTGTCGCATCTGCAAAGGGTCGTTAGTCCGTTAAGCGCTTCCCAGGAAAACTTCGAGGCACGAGAACTTCATCCAACTCATCTTGGGAGGTTATGTCCTATAGAAACGCCGGAAGGAACAAACATCGGCTTGAGAAAAAACCTTTCTTTGCTCTGTACGATTTCTGGCGAATCCAATGAAGCAGAAATCCTAAAATCGCTTAAGGCAATTGGATTGAAGGTGATCAGATGATGGCAGAAGTATATCTCAACAGCAAATTTATTGGAGCTATCGACAATCCTATAGAGTTTGTGCAAAAACTAAGAGAAGAGAGAAGAAAAGGTACAATTACAGAAAATCTTAATGTTTATTACAATGAAAAAGCAAACGAAATCCAATTAGAAAGCTCAAAGGGCAGAGCAAGAAGGCCGTTGATAATTGTAAAAGACGGCGTGCCGTTGCTAACAGAAAAGCACATCAAGCAGTTAGAAAAAAATGAAATATCATGGTCTGATTTGGTTAAGCAGGGCATTATAGAATATTTGGACGCAGCTGAAGAGGAAAATTCATTGGTTGCTTTCTTTGAAAGCGAATTAACTCCAGAACACACACATCTTGAAATTACGTCATTAGCGATGCTCGGTTATTGCACTTCCTTAGTTCCATATGCGAATTTCAATCAGTCAACAAGGCTTAATGCAGGCTCAAAAAACCAAAAACAGGCACTTGGGCTTTATGCTTCAAACTATGCAGTAAGAATGGACATGGACGTGAACATTCTTCACTATCCTCAAATTCCTGCGGTTAATACAATTATGCACGATATTTCTGATTACGACAAGCATCCTGCTGGACAAAACATCGTGCTTGCCATCATGAGCTACAAGGGCTATAACATGGAAGACGCAATCATATTAAACAAGGGCTCCATAGAAAGAGGCTTTGGAAGATCCACTTATTACAGGCCCGCAATTGCAGAAGAGCTTCGTTATGCAGGCGGCTTGATAGACCAAGTGTGCATTCCTGACAAAGATGTTAAGGGCTACAAGACAGAAAAGGATTACAGGTTTTTGGAGGATGACGGGATTATTTATCCCGAGGCAAAAGTAAAGGAAGGCGATGTTGTGATAGGCAAAACCTCCCCGCCAAGGTTCTTAAGCTCGATGGAAGAATACAGCTTGGCTTCAAGCACAAGGAGGGAAAGTTCCGTAAACTTAAAGCATGGCGAGGAAGGAATTGTTGATTTTATTTTAATAACTGAAAATGAGGAAGGCAACAAGCTTGTTCAAGCCAGGATAAGGGATGAAAGGGTGCCTGAAATCGGAGATAAGTTCACAAGCAGGCACGGCCAGAAAGGAATTGTTGGCATGATTGTACCTCAGAGCGACATGCCCTTTTCAGCAAACGGCATTGTTCCCGACATAATATTTTCCCCTCATGGAATCCCTTCAAGAATGACAATTGCCCATTTGATTGAAATGGTTGCAGGCAAAGTTGGCGCTCTTGCAGGACGCTACATAAATGGCACAACCTTTGATGCAGAGCCAGAGGAAAGATTAAGGAAAGAATTGCTTTCGCTCGGCTTTAGAGAAAGCGGCGCTGAAACTTTATACAATGGACAGACAGGCGAGCAATACGAGGCAAAGATATTCGTAGGCAACATGTATTACCTGAAACTGAAGCACATGGTCGCAAACAAGATACATTCGAGGGCTAGAGGACCAATACAGCTTTTGACAAGACAGCCGACAGAAGGCAGAGCCAAAGAAGGTGGATTAAGATTAGGGGAAATGGAGAAGGACACTTTTGTTGCGCACGGCGCGTCACTGCTGCTGAAGGAAAGATTTGACAGCGACAGGACTGTAGTGCCTGTATGCGAGAGCTGCGGCATTATAGCAATTAAGGACAATTACAGGAACAAGTCATATTGCCCGGTTTGCGGCGAGAACGTAGAGGTTAATGAAATCGAGATAAGCTATGCGTTCAAGCTCATGCTTGACGAGTTCAAGTCACTGGGCATTTATCCGAAATTGCAGTTGGAGAGCAAGTACTAGTCGTTGATTGAAAAAAATTATTTTCATTGAGATGCCTTAATGTCAAGGGCAAGCAGCACAAAAACATTAACTAAAGGAAAACGTTAACAAAAAAACATAATTAAAAATAAAAAATCCAAATACGAGAGCGACTTTGTGATTCACAACATGATAAAAGTGAACCGCTTGTAATGTTTGGCATAATAAATAGGCGCGGAGGGGGAGTACAAAACTCATTAACTTCCAACAGAAGAATGCCGACGCGCAGTAACATGCGTCGCAGACAGATTGAAATTTTTAAATAAAAATAATTAAAAATTAAACAATTCAAAACAAAAATGGCAGACATAATCTCAGAATACGAGGACAAGCTTCCGGCAAAAATAATAGGGGATATAAAAAATAGCATTCCTAAAGGCATTAGCGATTCCAAGCTGAAAAAAATCATGGAAGCTGTTTACGGGGAATACAAGACAGCAAAAGTGCACCCGGGCGAATCAGTTGGATTAATAGCTGCAGAGTCAATAGGCGAGCCAGGCACCCAGATGACATTGAACACGTTCCACTTTGCCGGAGTTGCAGAGATGAACGTCACCTTGGGCTTGCCGAGAATAATTGAAATTCTCGACGGCAGGAAAGAGCTTGATAACCCAATGATGGAGATTTATTTGAAGAAGCCGTATGCAAGCGGAAAGAAAATTGAAGACTTGAGGCACTTGGCTTTGCAGATAAGGGAGACGAAGCTTAAGGATATCTCCACAGAGTTCACAATCAGTATTGCGGATTTCACTATCGAAGTAAAGCTTGACAGGGAAAAGATGAAGGAAATTGACGTTACAACTGGCAAAGTCGTTGACTCCATCTCAAAGCAATTAAAAGGTTACAACATAAGAGACAACAGGGAATCTCTGATATTGAAAGCAAGGAGCAAGGAAGATAGCTTCAATGAATCGTACAAAACAAAGGAAAAAATCAAGGAGATTACAATAAAAGGTATCAAGGGCGTTAAGCAGGTACTTCCAGTAAAAAGGGAGGAAGAGTTTGTCATAATAACAGCCGGCTCAAACCTCGCTGATGTTTTGCAGCTCGAGGAAGTTGACGCTTACAGGACAACTACAAACAACATATTCGAGATTGAGCAGGTGCTTGGCATAGAAGCGGCAAGGCAGGCAATAGTCAATGAAATATTCAAGGTAATTGAAAGCCAGGGACTAAATGTGGACGTCAGGCACATAATGCTTGTTGCAGACACCATGTGCGTCAGCGGCACTCTGAAAGGAATTACAAGATATGGTGTAGTAAGCGAGAAATCAAGCGTGCTGGCAAGGGCATCTTTTGAGACGCCGATAAAACATATCATCAATGCAGCCCTAGTCGGGGAAGTTGACAATCTTAATTCAGTTGTGGAGAATGTAATGATCAACCAGCCGGTGCCAATAGGCACAGGACTGCCAAGTTTGGCTGTCAAGCTCCAGAAAGCAGCAAAGGAAAAGTGATTAATACGCCGCAGGCGGGTTGAAAATTAAAAATAAAACATAACAAACAAATTCAAAAAATAAAATGGCAGAGGAAGAAAACAAAAAAACCGAGCAAGAGCTTGAAGTAGTGAAGCAAGCTATCGAAGGAAAAGAAGAGAAAGCTGAAAGAATAGAAGAAGAGCAGTACATTTACAAGCAAGTTAAAAGCATTGTGTTTTCTGTGTTAAGCCCTAAGATGATCAAGAAGATGGCTTCTGCAAAAATAGTCACTCCAGAGCTTTACGACAAGGAGGGTTATCCTGTAGACGGCGGGTTGATGGACATAAGGTTGGGAGTTATAGATCCTGGCTTGAGATGCAAAACTTGCGGCTCAAAATTAAAAGAGTGCATTGGGCATTTTGGCTATATAGAGCTTGCAAGGCCAATAATCCATATTAAGTTTGTCAACATAATCATGACACTGCTGAAATGCACCTGCAGGGAATGCGGCAGGATTTTGATTCCTGACAACAAGATACCAAAAATAAGGGAGCTGCTTGATCAGGTTGAAAAGGAAAGCGGCATAGAAGAGCGAAGACAGAAAGTAAAGGAAATAATAGCAGGGCTGAAGTCAACAACAAAATGCCCCCACTGCAAGGCAAAGCAGAAGAAACTGACTCTGGAAAAGCCGACAACCTTTTTGGAGGACGAGAAGAGGATAAGTCCTATAGAGATAAGGGCACGGCTTGAGAAAATTCCAGACACTGATTGCGAAATATTCGGGCTTAAAGTCCCTCATGTAAGGCCGGAATGGATGATTCTCACAGTTCTTTCAATCCCTCCAGTCACAATGCGCCCGAGCATAACTTTGGAAAGCGGCGAGAGAAGCGAGGACGACCTAACCCACAAGCTTGGCGATATTGTCAGAATCAACCAAAGATTATTTGAAAACATAAATGCAGGCGCTCCGGAAATTATTGTAGAGGATTTGTGGGACTTGCTGCAGTACCATGTAACAACATTTTTTGACAACAACATTGCGCAATTGCCACCTGCAAGGCACAGAAGTGGGCAGCCATTAAAGACACTGACTGAGAGAATAAAGAGCAAGGAAGGCAGAATAAGGCATAATCTTGCCGGAAAAAGAACAAACTTCTCTGCAAGAACTGTTATAAGCCCTGATCCAATGCTCGAGCTTTTTGAAGTCGGAGTGCCTTTTATCATTGCAAACAAGCTTACTGTCCCTGAAAGGGTTAATGAATGGAACATGCAATACTTGAAAAAATTTGTTGAGAGCGGCCCTGACAAGTATCCGGGAGCTAACTACATAATAAGGCCTGACGGCAAGAAAAAGAAAATCACTGACGAGACGAAAGAGGCTTCTTTAGAGGAGCTGCAGCCAGGCTATGTTGTTGAAAGGCATTTGCTTGACGGCGACATCGCAATATTCAACAGACAACCGAGTTTGCACAGGATGAGCATGATGTGCCATCGCGTTAAGATATTGCCTGGCAAAACATTAAGGCTTAATCCCGCTGTATGCACGCCATACAATGCCGACTTTGACGGCGATGAGATGAATCTGCATATCCCCCAGACAGAAGAGGCAAGGGCAGAAGCTGAAATTTTGATGGAGGTGCAGACACAGCTTATTTCATTGAGATACGGGTTGAGCATTATTGGATGCACTCAAGATGCTATCTCTGGCAATTATTCGTTGACAAAGGACATTTCAATAAAAAGGGAAGAGGCAATTGATTTGTTGTCCTCGGTCGGAGTCACAGATTTCTCAAAATTGCCTAGAAAAGCGGTTGTGACAGGCAAGGAAACTTTCAGCGTATTGCTGCCTGACGATTTCAATTATAGCGGACACTCGAGGTCGTGCGACAGGACAAAGGACAAGTGCGACAAGGAAACTCATGTTGTGATAGAAGACGGCAAATTAGTCTCTGGCGTTATGGACAGGAACTCGCTTGGGGAGGAGTCTGGGCTGATGCTTAGGAACATACATCAAAGATACGGAAAAGACTTCAGCATTGACTTGCTCGGTAAAATTTTCAGGTTGGGCATAGAATACTTGTTCAGGATGGGCTTTACATCCTCGTTGTCAGACACGGATTTGCCGGAATCGGCAAAAGTAGAAATAAAAGAGGACCTTGACTCGGCGAAGAGGGAAGTGGATGCTTTAATTGCGCAGTTCAAGGAAGGCAAGCTTGAGGCATTCCCAGGCAAGACGATGCAGGAGACATTAGAACTGAGAATACTCGAGGTTTTGAACAAGGCAAGAAACGAAACCGGCAGGATAGTTGCCAGCCATGCAGACAAGAGAAGCCATACAATGATAATGGCCGAATCCGGTGCAAGAGGCAACCTGCTTAATCTTGCGCAGATGGCAGCTTGCGTCGGGCAGCAGGCAATGAGGGGCAAAAGAATAGAGAAGGGCTTCGAGCAAAGGACGCTGGCTCATTTCAGGAAAGACGACTTGAGCCCTGAAGCGCACGGCTTTATCAGCAATGGCTTCAAAACTGGATTAAACCCGGCAGAATTTTTCTTCGGCTCTATGACTGGAAGGGACTCATTAATGGACACCGCATTAAGGACACCAAAAAGCGGTTACTTGTACAGAAGGCTTGCAAACGCAATGCAGGATTTAAGGGTGGAGTATGACAGCACAGTCAGAGACGCTTCAGGGAAAATCATACAATTTGAATACGGGGAAGACAGCATCGACGTTTCAAAATCAGAGAATGGGATAATCAATGTGAAGAGGATAGTCCACACAACTTAATTTCGTTGTTTGAAAAAAATTATCGATAAAAAAATTCAAGCAAAATAAACATTAATTAAAAATTTCATCAGCAAAATAAAAAATTATCAGACAAAAAACAATAAAAATAAAATCAAAATCAAAAAAATATAAAGCGACTTTGTAATTCACAGCAAGAAAAAAGTAAACCGCTTTTAATGTTTGACATAATAAATTTGCGCCGAGGAGGAGCACAAAGAAATGTTGCTTCCGCAGCAGAATGCCGAGGCGCGTAACTAAATGTCGCGAAGCGACGGATTGAAATTTTAAAATAAAAATTAATCAATACTTAAAAATAAAATGGCGAAAAAAATAAATGCAGCAGAAATCAAGAAAATGATGAAAGCAGGCAATGTGCTTATAGGCACAGAGAGGACTATAAAAAAATTGAAATTGGGCAAGGTTCACAAAGTCCTTGTAAGCGCGAACTGCCCTATGAGGGTGGAAAAAGATATAAACTACTATGCAGGGCTTAGCGGTGCAGAGCTGCACAAGCTCGACTACCAAAATGATGAGCTTGGAGTTATTTGCAAAAAGCCGTATTCTATTTCTGTCTTGGCTGTTGTAAAGGGTGCTAGTAAGTGAATAAGGTCAAGTTTGATACCGAAGCGATGAAATTGATTGCCCTTTTTGAGTCCATGACAGGGGCAAAGATTAAGGACTGCATTGCAAATGAAAAGCTTATTTTCATTGTTGAAGAAAACGAGATGGGCAAGGCGATAGGCAGGCACGGCGCAAACATCAAGAGGATTGAAAATGCGCTAAAGAAAAAAGTCAAACTGGTTGAGTTCAGCAGCGACGCATTGCAATTTGTAAGGAATCTGGTTTATCCTGCTGAAGTGAATGACATAAAGCAAGAAGGAGGCACTATTACAATATACGGAAAAGACACTGCAATAAGGGCAATGCTTATCGGCAGGGAAAGGCAAAATATAGGACTTGTATGCAATATCGCCAAGCGGTATTTCGACATTAAGGAGATAAAAGTCGCATAGTGAAAATCTATAGCAAATTTTAAAAATCAACTAAAAATACCAAATAACATGGGACACAAGGCAAAGGGATTGTTTGCAGGAAAAAGCCTGAAGAGAAGAAGAAGCGAAGGCAGATGGCACTACAAGCCCTATATCAGGAGGGTTTTGAGGCTGAAGGAGCGCTCTGACCCATTGGAGGGAGCGTCGCAAGCAAAAGGCATTGTCTTGGAAAAAGTGCAGCTTGAGGCAAAGCAGCCAAACTCTGCAATGAGGAAATGCGTAAGGGTACAATTGATTAAAAACGGAAGGCAAGTTACAGCATTCTGCCCAAGGGACGGCGCAACAAAGATGATTGACGAGCATGACGAAGTAATCATAGAATGCATTGGCGGCGCAATGGGCAAATCCAAAGGAGACATTCCCGGAGTTAGATGGCAGGTTATCAAGGTCAACGACCAAAGCCTGGATGCTTTATTGAAAGGCAGGATAGAAAAAGCAAGAAAGTAATCAGTTTATTGTAAAAAATAAATAAAAAATTCAATCCCGAGAGCGACTTTGTGATTTCATAAGGTGAAGAAAGTAATCCGCTTTTAATGTTTAATACGATAAATTTGCGCCGAGGAGGAGCACAAAGAAAAACAATCTTCAACAGCAAAATGCCGAGGCGCGTAACAAATGTCGCCAAAGGCGACAGATTGAAATGATAAATTTGTTAATATCAAAATTTGAGCAGGCGGATTGAAAAAATAAATATTTTATAACAAATAAAATAAACAAATTAAACATTCAAAACAAAAATGTCAAATATAAAAGCATTCAACAGATGGAGCATGGAAGGCATCAAGGTGGATGACGCAGGAATTGCCCCGTACATGACATTGCAGCCGAGGATTGCGCCAAAGACAGGCGCAAGGTACGCTGGCAGCAAGTTCCACAAGAGCAGGACTTTCATTGTTGAAAGGCTAATCAACAAGCTGATGATTCCGGGGCACAAGAGCAAGAAGCATTTCAAGACAAGCTATCATATAACGGGCAAGGCGCAGACAGCGTACAATATTGTAGAAGAAGCATTCAAGCTGATTGAGAAGCAGGCAAAAGAAAATCCGATAAAAGTTTTTGTCAAGGCATTGGAGAATGCAGCGCAAAGGGAAGAGATTGTCACAATAGAGTATGGCGGAGCAAGATACCCGAAAGCAGTCGAATGCTCCCCTCAAAGAAGGGTTGACTTGGTACTGAGGCACATGACAGAAGGCGCATACCACAGGACATTCAACACAAAAAAGTCCATTGTCAGCACATTGGCGGATGAAATAATAAATGCATACCGGCTGAGCAACGCATCAAACGCGATTGCAAAGAAGCTCGAGATAGAGAGGCAGGCGGACAGCTCAAGGTGATTAAGAATATCCTTTTATTTTTTTAATTAATTCTTCTTTTTTAAGTTTAAATTGTCTTGGATTCAAGCCGAGATATTTGATTTCATTGAAATTGGTTATTATTTGAATCAATCTTTTTCCAAAATCTTCAAGATTTTCTTTTTTGATAATGTTATTGTATTCCTTAAAATTTATTTCACATCTGATTAGCAAATTGAGTATATCTATTCTGTCTTTGAAACCTTTTTCTGTATTGCCCCTGTTAATTTCAGCAGCTTGTTTCAGTACCAATAATGCTTCTGGTTTTAAAGTCTTGAAACTTTGCACATTTGTTGCATAATCCTCAATTTGCTCCAATAATGGCAGCTTTGAATAAAATGGCAGATAAATATCAATGTCTATGTCATCAATCTTTATTTCGTATTTCTTAAGGGCGTCGTTCTTATTTAGATTGTAATTCAATTTTATTTTATTAAGCTCTTTATAGTCAACAACAATATCAATGTCTTTTGACTTGTGCGAATTTGTCCATAGATAAGCTGCCCATCCGCCTATAAGTATAAATTTTATTTCCTTTTTGATTTTCTGCAATACATTCCAGCTTTTTTCTGTTATTATCGTGTTCCAATATTCCATTTTTGTTCCATCGCTTTAAGGAATTCCTGGGAATACCATTCAGGTAAATTCCATAAATCAACAAATATGTTTGCATTAGTCGCTATTTTGCCATATTTGTCAATGTTTTTATCTTTTTTTATTACAAAAATATTTGGTGTATTCTTTGACTCTGGAAACCTTTTTTTAATTTCACCTAGGTCGTCACAGTAAACATAAACTTCAGAATAGTCTGCTGGAGCATCTTTGTACTTTAACCTGTATCCAGAGTAAGCTGTGAAAACAGCAGAATCAGGCACTGACTTTTCAATGTCAGCAACGCTTTTTTCAGTCCTTGTGGAATAAATTATGTCCTTTTTTAAGTTCCTGACTGATGCCCAATGGTATAGGATTTTTTTAAAATTTACTATATGAAAGCACATCTTTTTTACTTGTATTGCCCCCATCCTCCGAAGCGGGCTTATTGCGTTGCTTACATTAGATAGGGATATATTAAGTTTATCCGAGATATATTTCTGAGTAATTATATTGTTACCTTTTTCCGCCTGATACAAGATTTCCCTGTAAACTTCTTCTGTCCTTTTCATATTTCTGAATTAAATTAATTTATTTATAAAGCTTTCTATTTTTTTAGAAAGATATTTAAATATAAATTTCCAGAAATGGAATAAACTACGGGGGGTATGGCATAGAACGGCAGACAGCTCAAGATAGCTTTCTTTTTCTTAAATTAACAAAAAACAAAATCGCCAAAATTATTAAAACTATGTTCAAAACCAAGTTTCCGTATCTTGTGTAGAATGTTGTCCTGCTGTTCAGATAAATCTCCCCAATCAAAATTCCCCTTTCATACGGCTTGATTTCCGCCTCTATTTTTCCGTAAGGATTGACAATTTTTGTAATGCCTGTGTTGGTTGCTCTTATTAAGTATTTGCCGTTTTCAGCAGCCCTGAGATTTGTGTAAAGATTTGTAATATGGATTCCTGGGGTGTAATCAATCTGCTGGTTGTTTGCCAGCGATATTAGAAATTGGGCACCTTTTACTGAAAAGTCCCTTGCAATGCCTTGTGTTTCCTCATAGCAAAGCGATATTCCAAAGCTTGCCATTTCTGTTTTGAAAATTCTTGTTTCATTGCCGGGCAATACCCATCGTTCAAATGGCAATGGCTTTTGGGAGGCATACTCGCCAATCAGATTGCCTTCCGGGCTGAAAACAATGGCAATGTCATTTCTGTGCCTCTCTTTTTTGTAAAAGCCCTCCTGAAATTTGAAAGCCCCGAGAATAACGTATGCATTTGATTTTTTCGCAATGCCCGAAATTCTTTGGATTAAATTATTGTCGCTTAAGGCATCGTCCAGAATTGCATATTCCGGCCATATAATAACCTGCGGCTTGCTTTTTGCCGCCTCCATTGACATGTTTTCATAAATGTCAAGGATCATTCCTTTTGCATTCGTATGCCTCCATTCCCTGCTTTGGTAAAAATTTCCCTGCAGCAAGGCAACCTTTGTTTTTTTGCCTTCGGGCTTCACATTGTAGCTGTATGCAAAATTTGCAAGAAGGATTAGGGCAATAAAAATTCCGGTAGCCATGATTTTTCTGTCTTTTTTTAGTATGTAAAGTGCGATTATAGAATGCACCAGGATTATCAGAAAAGTGATTCCTTTCCCTCCAATAAGCCATATCAACGGCGCTGCCGGCTGGAACATTGCCCAGTCAGCCCAATAGCTGTTTAAGATGCTGAAAGAATAAGGAATCATTAAAGCAAGATGTGTGAAAGGGGCGATAAAAATCTGCAAATACCCTTTAATCTTCCTTGATAAAATGTTAAAAATCATCGCAAAGAAAAAAATGAAGCTTGCAAAAAGCAGAAATGAAATGAGATAGGCGTCAAGGCTGTATGCTACCACCCATACAAGAATGGACGCAACAGCGGGAATTGCAGCTTTTAGCGATAAAATTGCAGCTCTTTTCAGCGGCTTTTTGTAAACCAGCAGCAACAAGGGGACATTCACAAGCCATATCAGGAAATCGAGCTTGAAGAAGGCCATGGAGATAAATAAGATTGCATATGAAATAATCAATAATGACTCTCTGTCAAATCTTCTTTTTTTCATATAAGCTCACAAATCAATTTCAATCAACTTCCAATCCAAATATGAACATGTATGGCTTGTTCAGGATTGGGTATTTATGGTCGTAAATGGCATAAATGATATTTTTATTGTGCAAAAACACAACTATTTCAACATCATATTTGGTTGCATCCTTCAAATCAATGTCCCTGTTGTGCTTTATTTTAAAGTCAACAATGCTATCAACTAATTCATAAACATATTTTAACCTCACATTCAGCATTATAACAAACCTTTCAAATTTTATTGTGTCTCCTTTGCTGTTGACGCTCATGGGGAAATTAGCTTCAAATGTCACGTCGTTTTCATTTATTTTGGCAGCTGCTTTGATGCTGCCTGCTTCAACCTGCCATCCCTGCCTCTTGAAATCTTTAAAATTCTTCAAGCACGAATTTAAATTATTTTTCAAATAATTTGACAAATCATTTTCCATTCCGGCAATGGGCTGGGCTTTACTTTTGTTATTTAGTGATAGAACAGCAATGTTGTTTTGAGCTTTAATGCTATCTTCTAAGTTTATGTAACCGCCCTGCTTGCCAAGCAGCTTCACCCCATCTTCTGCTGTTTTTTTAATGCAGTTGTTAATGTAATTCTCAATGCTTGCTTTTTCAAACACCAATGGCTCAGTAAAGTTTTTTTTGTAGTAATTCAGAACGTAGATTGTCAATGCCGCGATTATAAGCATAACAATGGCTAATGCCATAACAATGGTTATTTGCCCTCTTTTTTTTGCCATGTATCTATTTGTTTTCGCAGAATATAAAAATATTGCTAACTTTTCAAGCCCTTTAATATGCTGTCTATCCTTGGATGCCCTGGAGGCAGAACCGTAACAGAATTTCCACTTGAGTTTTGCACCAAAACGCTTTTTCTTATCTCTATTTTTGGAGCCATGCTGTCGCTTTCATAATTGTATGAAATGTCGTCATTCAAGTCACTTTTGTCTATCAAATTCAATTTTAAAGTGCGGTGTATTTCCCCATTGCCAATTTGCAGCTCTTCTATTTTGTAATAGTTGTTTGGAATTGTTATTGATATCTGCTGTTTGTTATTCGGGATATTGTTGATTGCGACGTTCTTCAAGAGCAGCAAATCATTATCATAGCTCAATAATGTTTTTACATTCTTCAATCCCCTGTAGACAAAATCACTCAGCAGACTTGATACTTGGCTGTTTTTTAACGGATACCTTAGATAATTGACAGTCCCGTTAAGCTCAATCTTTTTATTTGGGAAATCTACTAATCCTGTATAGTTTTGAAATTTTTGTGCAATATTTTTTCTCAAGCATAATCTGTAAACAGAAGATTCTTTTGGGATATTGATTATGAAATCTTTTCTTAAATCATTGTCATTATAGTAATAGCTTCCAACAGGGTTTATTATTAGACACTTAAAGCCAAAAGTTTTATCCGTCTCTATAATCATCGAATTATTTGACTCAATTGTTTCGTTATATCCATTTTCTGTTTTTGTTAAAGTACCGTTTTCTAAAACATAAGTTGGAGATTCACTATTTTTATCCAAAGTAACCCTTCCTTTTCCATCAAAGAAAACTTCATTAAAAGAGCAGTCAGTTATTTTCAATTTTTGACGGGATTTTGTTGTAATTTCAACAATATTTGCAACTTTAAACTCGCTGTCTTTAATGTTATCAACCCTTATGCAATCGCTAAGAAAAGAGTCTGCTTTTTTGACAGAGAAGAATTTTGCATTAATATACAAATTATTTACATTTGTCGTTATTGAATTATCCTTGATGAAAGAATCTGCCCGCTCAATGATAAACTCGCCATTTTTGAAAACTATGCCGTCGCCATTTATGATTTTAATGCCATTATGCTCCAAGCTAGCCACTCGCGGAATTGTGTAGCCGTCAGCAGTTGCCTTAAATCCAACAACGCCTATTGCCTGCATGCCGTTGTATTTAATTGAATCAGCAGATAGTCCACCATTTTCGATAGAGACTTCGCCGCTGACACTTATCGGATTATAAGGAGTTTGGAGGACTGTGTTTGGAGGGAAATCTCCTTTAAAACTCTCGCCAGAGGCTAATGCTTCGCCTGCGTCTTTGGTAGGAGGATCTACTGATTTTTCTTTGTCGCTATCTCCAATCTTTTCAGTTCCCTTTTCAGTACTTTCTGCTTGAGAAAAAACAAAATTTGTTATTAGAATTAATATAAGAAAATACACAAACCCCTTTTTGAATTTGAGCATTATACATCTTAAATAATCTAGATTTTTAAATATATCTAATCTTAAGAAGGTATATCAAATTGAGCCAACCAGTTTTTCATCCCAGCACGAGTTTTATCATAAGGAGATTCGTCGCTTGGAGGGCCCTTAATTCTCAATTCTCTTTTATGTTTAAACAAACTGCCACTTGGAACTCTCTGTACTGGACCAACACTTTTATCTGTGTTGTATCTAGCGGGTATTTGTACTAATTGTTTCCATATAGGTTCTCCATACTTACTTAGGTCGATTATTACAAATCTGTCTATCTCTGGGAAATCTCTAATCAAATTATTTAAAAATTCGTCACCAGCTTTCATGTTTCCTCTATTTTCCCATAACCAATGGACATAAGTTATTTTATCACTTTCTGCAATCTCTCTGATAAATTTTTCAGGAGTCCAATAAGTTGTTTTGTCGATTCTTGCTTCAAGAGGATTATTAACTTGCGCTGTCTGTTGGGGAACATTCTGCTGATAATTAGGTGTACCTTGTGCATGAGCGGGTAAAGATAATGAATTAATCAATCCAGCAAGTCCAATGCCTGCCGTAACCCCTGCTGCAACTCTTAGAAAATCTCTTCTACTAATTCCATAATTAGTTTCAGCACTACCATTATTTTGAGTGTACCCCATACTCTATACCATTATCTTCCCCCTTTATAAATCTTTCTATTTTTCACTTGTTTGTAGTAGTAAAATAATATATAGATTATATAGAGTTATTTGCTATATAGAAGATAAAATCCAACATTTACTTTAGATAATTTTAAATAATAGCTAATCTAATTATCATAAAGACAAAAATGGAAAGCAAACTTTTATTGAATGTTATAGTAAAACAGGAAGAAAAAGGATATTCAGTTATCTGCCCCGAACTTAATGTTGCATCTCAAGGCGAAACATTTGAAGAGTCCATAGAAAATATCAAAGAAGCTGTTGAACTTTACATAGAAAGCGCAGAAGAACTAGGAATAATAGATGAAGTCTTAGAACAGCTTGGTTTAACAAAAGAAGATTTAAAGAAAAAGTCTCTAGTGCCAAGAGTTGTAACTGCAAATGTCCCTGTCGAGATTTCTATACAATAAAAATGAAGCTGCCAGTTGTTTCTGGAAATGCCGTTCTCAAATTACTGCAAAAAGAAGGATTTGCTATTGTTAGACAGAAAGGCAGCCATGTTTCTCTCCACAAGAAAATAGACAATAAAACTATTCTTGTTGTGGTGCCATTAAAGAAGGAGATTAAAAAAGGAACATTGCTTAGTATTATAAGACAGGCTGGAATAACAAGAGAAGAGTTTATTGGAAAAATCTAAACAATTGGAAAAAATGGAAGAAGTAAAAGCAGAGATAGATGAGGGGTATTTTAAGGTAACCGCAGGCATGTGTCCAAACTGCAATGTAAAAATGGAAAAAATTATTGAAAATAAAAACCTTTTTGACGGAGCAATAACATTCCACATAATAAAATTTAGGTGCAGTGAATGTGGAAAAGAATTTTTAGATTTGGAGCAGGCTGAAAAATATGACCTATACTTATTGTTTGAGAAGTTGTCTAAGAAACCTACAAGAAATTTAGGCGATATGGTTGATAAACTTAAGGTTCTTGTTAAAGTGTAATCTCAACAATGTTTGCAACCTTGAATTCACTAATATATATCTTTATCTTCAATATAGAAGATAAATCTATTATCATAAAGAATAGATAAATATTTAAGGAATAACTTGCATGTATTCTGTCATGGCACAACAAACAAACGGATTAAACATTTTCCAAAAAAGACTGGGGATAATGGTAGGTGCAAGATTTAGAGAAGAATCTAGAGTGGAAAATGCAGTAAAGACACAAGACTCCATTCGGTCAAAAGTAGGATTTTGGGACGGTTCTAAAGAGATTAGAAGATGGAGAGAAAAAAGAGTAACTTGATTGGAAATTATGTTTTAGATAGTTCTGTAATTATAAAATGGTTTTGTGAGGAAGAAGATACAGATTTGGCATTACAGTTCAGAGAAGGTTTCCTTAAAGGTAGCGTCGATATAATAGTTCCCGACTTGCAACTTTATGAAATAGCGAATGCCTTGAGGTATAACAAGAAACTAAAGAGCGCAGATGTTTCAAGCGCAGTTAACAGTCTAATTGACATAGGCATCAATATAGTAGTGCCTACAAAAGATGTTATATCATCAGCTCTCGCATTGGCTTATCAGTTCGATATAACACTATACGATGCATATTTTATAGCATTAGCCAAAGAACTCAATTACGATTTTGTAACTGCCGATGATAATCTGTTTGATAAAATCAAGAAACTAAAATTTGTTAAATTATTGAGTAATTTTAGATAGTTATAATAAAATTTTATCAACACTAACTCTTCCTTTTCCATCAAAAAATACTTCATTATAAGAACAATCTATTATTTTCAATATAGAAAATATATTCAAAAATATATATATTTAATAATTTATAAGCACAAAATTCATAAATGATTTATTTACTCCATGGTAAGAACAAAAATGAAAAGGATTGTTAAATTCGGGAAAAAGAAATTCATTTGTGAACTGAAGAAAGTTCTTGTAAGGGGAGGCAAAAAAACTATTGAGAAAGTTTTTTGCAGGGAGGTTAGGAAAAGAAAGATTAAATAATTTCTGCTTGAACGAAAGGTTTATAAGTAAGTTATGCTTACTTTCTTACTAGTGATGTAAAATGGCTGAAATTGTAACTATGTCTTCAAAAGGGCAGATTGTAGTTCCAAAGCAACTAAGGAAAGAATTTGGACTTGAAACAGGCACTAATTTTGCGATTTTTGGAAAAGACGACACTTTGATATTAAAGAAAGTAAATGTGCCTACAGCTAAAGAAGTCTTTGAAAAAGTTCATAAATGGGGAACAGAGTTAGCAAAGAAGAAAGGTTGGAAAGAAGAAGATTTCATCAATAAAGCTTGAGGCAATTAAAGTGAATAAGCCCATTGTTGTGTTGGATACAAATATCTTTATTTCTGCTGTATTTTGGGAAGGAAAACCCTACAAAATTGTTAAGAAAGCAATAAATCAAGAAATTATCGTATTTATTTCGCAAGATATTATCGAAGAAATCAAAAAGGTATTAGCAAGAGACTTTATGTTAGAAAAACAGGAGATTGACAATATTGTGGATGCAGTAGCATATTTCACTCGCTTTATCGAGCCAAAAGAAAAAGTTAAGGTAGTAAAAGAAGACCCAGATGACGACAGGATAATAGAGTGTGCTTTAGCTTGTGGAGCTGAATTCATTGCGACTCAAAATAAACATTTACTCAAGCTAAATAAGTTCAGGAACATTAAGATTGTATCACCTGAAGAGTTTCTTGAAAACTGTTTTTAGTCAGACAGTTAATTTTGCCGAATGTTTAGTGTTTTAAGCCGCTCTGTGACCTAAACGAGATGCGATTTGCTTTAAACCGCCTGTGATAAATTCTCTTCTTAGAAGAGCAGATTGGCTTTCATAACCTGGAATTACAATTTGTTTGTCAGGGACTAAAAGATTTCCTTGCGGGACATAGGGTTGGAAAGTAGATTGCCCTCTTTGATAAATTACATCTTGAGGCAAATTAAGCTTTCTAAGCATATCCTCTAACATAGCCCTGCCTTCAGGCATAAATCTGCCATAATAAGCTAATACTAAAAGCTTGAAATCCGTATAATAATTGTCTGTACCTGGACCATTAGCTTCAATAGATTGCTTTATTACCTCATCTTTATGTCCAATAAAAGGAGAAGTTAAAACAACAGAACTTAATCTTTCTAAAATATTGTCAGACTTTGAGTAAGAATAAACAACCTTATAATCTGTAGGATTGTTTACTAATAACCTCCTTCCACTTATGGGTTTTTCTGGATCTACATAAGTTAAATCATTTGGGTCAACAACTACATTAAATATACTAAAAGTTCCCTTATAGCGATTTCCATAGTCTTTTATATTGAGTATCCGGTCCCCAACGCGGACAATAATAAGTCCGCCATACCTTCTATTATCCCGAATCACATACTTGTTAGGATTTTTAAGTATCTCTTCCAAAATCTCGCGCTTTAATGCAACACTTACATGAAGGTGTTTTCTACGTTTAGCAAGACCAGTGTCACCTACCCTTCCAAGTAGTTGCCCTCTTTTTACCTTTTGTCTCTTGATTACAAAAGGTTGTTCTTTTAAATGTGAATAAGCCACTTGACCATCTTCAAATTCCACAAACACACTCCAACCCGCATCGTCGAACCAATCTGCTTCAAAAACAATACCATCAATTGAACTAACGACAGGGACACCATCACCAAAAACTAAATCAATCCCTCCAATGTTTATATCTTTTTCATCTTTGTCTTTATCTCTTAAATGGGACTGAAAATCTGCTGCAGTGCCACCCGGTCTATCGTAATCAGGATTATTGGGCAATCGTCTCGGAACCTCACGCGGGACATAAACCATAACTTGGTTAGGTGGCTGAGAGCTAACAATACTTTCAAGTAATGATACCGGCTTACTGCCTGCTAAAGGTACTGCTGCTAATAACCTCAAAAATTCTCTTCTGCTTATTGCATTATCCATTTTAGTAAGAACAACATTTTAACCATATTTAAATTTTTCTATATTAGTTATCTATTAGTAGTTAATCTTTAAAACATTTTTATAAACCGAAATTTTAATCAATAAGAAATTACAAGAACAAAAAGCATAATGAAAAAAAGAGGGAATTTGAGATATTCTAGACAATTTATTGTTTTCTTAGTATGCTTTATCATTTCTGCTTATGTTGTTTATGCTGGAGAAGACTTTTAAAAATCGTTCAAGCTGCTCTATAATGTCGTCTAGCAAAAGACGCGATTTGTCTTAAACCTTCTTTTAGAAATCCTCTTCTTGGGACAGGTTGGCTATAAGATGAAACTAACTCTTTTCCTGGTGCAGATTTATATGCTTGAACTTGGGGTATCCTATAATAAGGTCGTAAATAATCTACAATATTTGAATTTGCTTTAACTGCTTCTGCTATAACGTCAGGATTTACATGATCAATGTATATTGATGTTAATTTGAGCAATCTGAATGCTTCTTTTACGTCTGCAAAAATATCAGTTAAAGTCGTCCTTAATGCTTTATCCGTTACTTTTGGATACATTCCTACTGCATAATTAATTATGATAGGAATTGGTCTATTCCCCTTTAATGAAGCACCTATACTTCTTCCAATTTCTGTATTTCCGAAATCTTCTGCTAATTTCTCCAAACCGCTTTTAACCTTAGCTGAAGCATTCAAGTAAGGTGTGTCATAATCTTCTCCATCTAATTTGTACTTAAAAGGGAATTTATGCACTGGCCCTACTTTATCTATAGCTAATCTAGCAGGATTTACAACAGTCCTCCACACCTTCCATCTGTCTTCGTTTCTTTCAAACCTATCCAGATAGTCATAATCATAAGTTAAGCCACGCTCTAAAGTAACTCCTGAAACACTTAATTGTGTATGGTCCCCTTCTAGTCCAAGGATTTGCCCTCTTTTTACCTCAACTCTTATATCTTTTCCTTTTGGTATGAGTATTTTTTCCAAATGGTCGAGCTTTATCCTGACAATACCATACTCGACTATAATAAAGTTATCTACCTGCACGACAACACCCCTGACAGGACTTACAACAGGAGCCCCATGTGGAGGCTTACGAGGCTTAAATTTTGTATCAACTCCACCTATGTTTCTCCTATTCTTTTCCCAATCTAGTATATGCACATAAAAATCCGCAGGAACTAATCTTCCATCATCTAATTTTACATAATGATAATCAGGTGCACCATAAGCTTGTGCTGACAATTCATTCATAAGATTTTCCAGAGAAAGCAGTTTTACCGAATCTTTAGGAATAAGGTTGGGTAAACTAACTGAAGCTGCTGCTCCAGCTAATCTTTCTAAAAAATCTCCTCTAGTAATCTTCCCTAAATTTCCCATTTTTATTAGACAAAACTTCCAAACATTTAGCACTTTTTAAACTTTTCTATTATAGTTATTATATGGTAGTTAAATTAATACAATTTTAACAAAACCGAAATATTTATTAAGAACCAATTTAAAAGATAAGTGTATTATGAAAAAAAGAGGTTTTAATAAGAGACACTCTAAACTATTTGTTGTTTTCTTAGTATGCTTTATCATTTCTGCTTATGTTGTTTATGCTGGTGAATTTTTAGACGCAGCTAGAGGTGTTGCTGAGAAAGTTGCTGATGCTGTCAGGGATTTTTTTAAAGGGGGGAGGGACCCAACGGCTCCAGGAGCCCCAAGTTTCGGGGGAACCTCGGGAACCCCTTCATCAGGTCCATCCGGCTTAGACCCAGATAGAATAGGTTTTACAGGCGGTATTCCAGAAGGCATGAGAGGCATCGGTTATTGCGGAGACGGAATTTGTGGCTGTGTGAGGTTGGAAAGAATACCAGAATCTGCACCTAGTCCGCCGCCTGAAGAAAGAGAAATAGGCGGTGGAGGGGCAGAAGGTAGAGTTGTTGCAGTTGACTCTGTTAGTGGCAATGCTGTTTATGATATCACAGGGAATATAATAGCTGAAAGTGGGGAAGGTGGGGGAGGTAGAACTTCTATCGGTCCTGGGTCTCCAGGTCCGGGCCCGGGTCCTTCTGGAACCACTGAGCGACGCGGTGAAGGCGAATATCGTGAAGAAGATAGAACACCAGCTGCTGGGGGAGGTGGTGGTGGAAGTGGCTCTACTTGTAATTTAGAAAACCCCCAAAACTGCCCTCAGGATTGCTGTGTAAGCAATATTGGACAATCATGCGGCAATGGGGGCGCTATACAATGCAATGGTGTTTGCAGCAGACCTTGTGACTCAAGGCAAGGACAATCTTGCGGCTCCTGTGGAGGCACAGTCCAATGCAACGGACAATGCAGCGTTTCAACCCCGTCTAACTATGGGCAGGCTTGCGGAAATGGCGGAGCAATCCAATGCAATGGCGGATGCAGCAGGCTATGCGATTCAAGGCAGGGACAAAGCTGCGGAAGATGCGGCACAATAGACTGCTCGGGAAATTGCATCAACCAAGGCCCATGTTCAGTTGGACAAACTCAAAATTTAGGCGGATGCGGCAACTGCGGCACTTTACAGCAAGCATGCCAAAGCAACTGCCAGTGGGGAGCCTCCCAATGCGTCAATCAGGGCCCATGCGCTCCTGGCGCAACGCAATGCTCTGCCACAAGATACCAGGCATGCAATTCCGGATGCCAATGGCAGAACTCAGGCATCGACAATGACAATGACGGAACTGATGTGCAGTGCGGCGATTCCTTGTGCGACAACAATGCCAATTTTGTAAACTCAAACAAGCAATGCGATTCAGGGCAGACTCAATGCTCCAATGGCAAATACCAATCATGCTCGAACTGTGCATGGCAGAACTCAGGAACAAATGCAGACAGCGATGCAATGGACCTGCAATGCGGAGATTCCTTATGCGACAACTCCAAAAATGTTTATGACTCGACAAAGACAGCAACAGAAAATGCCTGCACAGACTCGTTGGACAATGACTGCGATTCAGCAACTGACTGCTCTGACAACAACTGTGATGGCTCTATAGCAGGCAATGTCAAAAACCAAAACAACCAGCTTGTGGCTTCAGCAGATGTAAGCGCAAAGAAAGACTTGACAACAATAAAAGCAACAGCAACAAGCTCGCAGGGAACTTACACATTATCATCATTAAACTGCGGCGCATACAACTTAGTTGCTTCCCACCCGGATTACGCTTCCAAGACAAAAGCCAACATTATAGTCAATCCCCAGCAGCAGACAATCGCAAACTTTGAAGGAGCTGATGCATTAGTCCCAGGCACTTCATGCGAGGCAGACTGCACCTATGCAGCAGACAATATTGTGCATGCTGCATGCGACAGCCAAAACAGCTGCACATTCTATGATGATGTTTCAAAGCTTGTCTGCGACAACTCCCAGCCCGGATGGGTCAGGGATTACAACACAAGCCATTATGTAACTTGTGCCCCAGGAGCCCCGCAGCCGAAAGTTGAGATATCTGCAAGCACAAGCTGCTCATCCGGAACTTTGGTGAAGGTCACAAGGATTGTCGTTTACAACGGCAAGCCCGTTAAATTGGTTGTTGCAGCATGCGGTTAAAATGAAAAAGCCAAATTTCAAAATCAGCGACGAGGCATTGATTATTTCTATAGTGCTTGTTATATTTTTCGCCGTGATATTTTCAAAAACAGGCTCTGGCACGGGAGCGGCCGAGAAGATAACTGCCATGATTTTGGACGACCACGACATAAGCTTTGCCAATGACGGCATTATAGACGAGAACAAGCTCAGGGAAATCCAGAATATGGATTACGATGATTTCAAAAATTCCCTCAAGGTAAATAAAGACTTTTGCGTCTATATTGAGGATGGGGAAGGCAACCTAATTCTTGCAAAGGGCTCAAGCAGATTTAATGAGGATGGAATTTACTGCAGCGAGTAAAAGAAAGATTTAAATACTCTTTGTATATATTGTACTTACAGGTGTTACATTTGCCTATAAAGTACAGCAAGCACGCCAGAGAGCAAATGGTTGCAAGAGGCATATCAGAAAAAGAGGTTGAAGAGGGAATTAAAAGAGGCTCAAAAGGACTTCAAAAGCCCAGCAAGATTTTATCTTATTACAAGTACTTTTGTGTAGTTTATAAAAAAATTGGCAGTGATTTTTATGTCGTAACAGTAAAACCAAGGTGATAAGCATGAAATGCCCGATGTGCGAAAAAGGAATTTTAAAGAAAGGCAAAATAAAGGAAACAATGTTCGGAGTTTATTTGGGAGAATTTCCTGCGGAGATATGCGGCAGTTGCAATGAGTCCTTTACCGACGAAAAAACCACAAGAGCAATAGAGAAAGCTGCCAAAAAAAAGGGCATATGGGGCTTGGGGAAGAAGACAAAAATCACAAGGACGGGAAATTCCTTGGCTGTGAGGATACCGAAGGAAATTGCGAATTTCCTCAATTTGAAGGAAGGGAAAGAGGCATACATACACCCTGAAAGGGATAAAATCATAATAGAGCCGGAAAATTTGTGAAAATGCTTTTGCGGAAATGAACATCAATCCAAAAGCCCAGTCATGGAGCATAGACATTGCTTTGGGAGTGGTTGTTTTCATAGCAGCATTTTTCATATTCTACACCTTGCTGAGCCCGAACCAGAGCGCAAAAGCAAGCAATCTGAAGGAAGAGGCGTCAAGCGTTATAAAACAGGTTGCTTCAGAAGAAGCGCCTTTAAGCTTTGTTGACGGCGAAGAAGTGAATGTAAGCAAACTGAACGAGCTGAAAAACTTAAGCTATGGGGAATTAAGCAGAAGATTGAGGGTTGAGGGCGATTTCTGCATCTATTTTGAGGACGAGCATGGCAACATTATAATAATAAACGACAGCTATAAAGGAATTGGCTCTCCGAACATAAACCTTAGCGGCACTCCTTGCAGCCAAAAGTAAAATTATTCTTAAAGGCGATATAACAAAATTCAATAAAAATCAAATAAAAAAATTTCAATCAACGAGAGCGTCCTTTATATGCAATCGCGAATAAGGAGACCAGCTTTTGCAGTAGCACTATAAATCTCAGTCATATAGTGTAATATTCCTGAGCTGGGCTCCCATTATAGCTTGCATATGTTGGGAAGCGACGTGTTTTTGAATTAATTTTTTGAGTTTTGATTTGTTATAATTTTTGTTTTATCTAAACATTATTTTTTTGATTGTTATTTTAATAGCCCTTTTATTTTCTCCAAAACAAAAAACTATAAATACACTAATTCCAAGATTCAAATGGAAAATGCAAAAAAAGAGGGGTTATTTCTTTATACTGGACGCTGTGCTTGGATTATTCGTTCTCGTAATAGGTGTTTTCATAATCTCATCTTCCTATTTTAGTGCGCCCCAGACAGCTCAGGTTAGCTTTCTTGCAGATGACGTGCTTGACTTTTTGGCCAACACAAAGATAAGCGAGCTTAACAACCAATATGCAGGCATCGGGGGACAGCTCTGGCTGCAGGGTCAGATAACCGAGCCGGAAAACTCCTTGCTGCAGCAGACAGGGGAGTTTTATGCGACAAACAAGCTCGACATTGCAGAAAAATTCATACAGAATGTCTCAAAAGGTGTTGTGCCAGAACAATTCAGATATGAAGTTGTAATGGAAGGCGCTTTGCTTTATCCAAGAGTACCTTCAGCAGAGCATATCAAGTCAAGGAACAACACAGAGATTCTGCTCACTTCAAAGAAAATTACATTCGGAATACTCAACAAGACAACAAGCAGCATATGGGGCCCTTACAAGGCAGAGGTGTTTGTATGGGAAAGATAGCAATGAAAAAGAAGGGCATATTCTTCACATTTATTGCAATAACTCTAATGGCAGTATTCTTGCTTGTATCAACGCCGCAGGCAGACATAAGCTTGCAGAAGGATTTGCAGTCAGTAAGGGCAAGGATAAGCTCTGTTGACAGCTTTGTAAGCGATTTGGAAAATCGATACTTGGAAACAGTGCTCAGAGCAACAACCCACAAGGCAATCTTGTCTTTGATATTCTACATGAACTCAACCGGCTCCTACATTCCAAACCTTGACTCTGCATTTTCAGAGGTTATGCTGACAGGAAAAATTGGCGGAGAGCCTATTGACTCGGTAACAGGCAAAAAAATTATGGAGAACAACACATTAACTGATTGGAACAATAGAATAGTTGAGTCGGCAAAAGACACTTTGAATGTAAACGCAACAATCATAGTCAACAACGTTAGTGTATTCCAGACAAAGCCATGGAATATTGACTCTGCCCTTAACATAAATTTAACAATTAAATCAAATGTTGCTGAGTGGAAAAGAAATTCTGTAATCACAACAACAATCAGCATAGAAGGGCTGCACGATCCTTATTTTCTTGTAAACACAAACAAGGCATACACAAACCAGGTTAAGAAATCAAGCGTGCCTTTCAACCAGTGGAACATAACAAGTGTAAGGGAGCACGTAAGAAACGGCACTTACATCCAGTCAGAAAAAGCTCCAGGCTTTTTGATGAGATTCACAAACACAATTGCAAATTCAACCTGCTGCGGCATCGAGGCATTTGTCAACCCAAACAAAATAAGCCCGTCTGACCAGAGGGAAAGCTACATCGATTATCTTTTTTGGACGCATAAATTCCAGAATAACTGCACGCAGCTTTACAACATAACCGGATTATGGGACGAGTTCAGGCACTTCAAGCTGGACTTTGACAATGTAATAAAGTATAACATAACAGCCCAAGATGCTGTAAAGACTTGTTAAAAATATGAAACAGCAATAAAAACAAAATTTAATGATAAAAATTAATTCAATAATAAAAAATCAATCAACAAAATAAAAATTTCAAAAATTTTAAATTTATAGGCAAGGCAAAACTTAATGATAGAAAAGTTTTGCCGAGCACTAAAGTTTGCCGAAGGCGGATTTAAAAATCTAAAATAAAAGATATTTAAATATTAAACAAAAAAGTCAATTACGTTGCTACTCACAGACAATGACTAAAGTTTTTATATCATCCATCAAATTTAAGAATATGCCCGCTGACAATGTGCTGAGGACAGTAGCAGACGAGCTTGTTGAGCTAGTCAACATAAGCAAGAAAATATCGGTAGAAGAAGCTGCCAAAAAGCTTAAAATGTCTGTTGACAGCGTCCAGGCATTGATAGATTTTTTGGTGGAGGAAAAGGTATTTGGACTTGAATACAAATTCACTACACCCTATGTTTACATATACAAGGAAGGCGTGCAGGAAACAGAGCGCAAGGAAAAGAGCTTTACAGAAGGGCTTATAACAAAAGAGCAGTTTTACGAGAAGGCAAAAGAGAGGAATGTGCCGCACGAGCACATTGAGGGGCTATGGAGGAGGTATCTGCAGCAAAACCTAGTTCAGATAAGGGCAGAATTTTTGAGAAAGGCAAAGGAAAGAAATCTGCCTGGAGAAAAAATAGAGGATATCTGGAATAAATATATTTCATATTTATAGATGAACCTGTAACTAAAATGGACATTGATGAGTTTTTGGATAGAGAGCTTTCTGACTTAGGTTTACAGACAGGCAAATCTGAAAAGGAAGCAATTGAAATTCCCGAATTTGAAGGCGCACCTGAGCAGCATTCTTTGTTTGAAAACATAAAAGCCAGTTTGAGCAAAGGCAACCTCAAACAGGCAGAGCAATCTTATCTTCAGCTTTGGCATGCTCTTATGCAGCAGAAGCTGAAATGGAATAAAGAATTGTATGGGCAGTTGCTGATTCTCGGCAGGCAATTATCAAGTGTTTTAAGCCAGGCGCTCAGCGATGTAAAAAGAAAATCAATGCAAATAAACGAGTTGATAAGCAGTGCAAGAGCATCCTTCAAGGAAGGCAAAAGGGAAATGCCGCTCAAGCTTTATTCAGAAATCCAAGCCATTTTTAATTCAATACCCAATGTATTTTTTGAGGAAAAGAGGATGCTGGAGCAGCAGATAAGCGACTTTTACAAAGAGCTGAAAAACACAACAGACAGCGAGCTTATAAGAAAGGTAGCCTCCTTGATGCATGAAATAAGCCAGCTTATAGACAAAACAAACTTTGCAATACAGGCAAACGACATGGCAAATGCAGTCTACAATTACAACAAGTGCATACAGCTTTACAACCAAGTGCCAGAGGGATTTTTTATGCAGAGGAACTCAGTCGGCATGAAGATTTTGGAAATTTACAAGAATCTAAGCATATACAATGAAATATCGGAGCTGCAAAGCCAGCTAAGGCAGCAGCATGTCCGTCAAAGTGCCCTGCCGCAAGAAACAAGCTCATTATCGAGCATCAAAAAAGAGCGCGCAAAGAAAAATCTGCAAAAAGGATTTTACAACGAGGCAGCCAAGGAAATCGGAGAAGCATTGCAGCTCGATCCAAACGATGCAGAGGCAAAGGCAATACACGCAAAGATAAGGACACTGCAATAAAAATAAAAATTTAAACCAATTAGGTAACATTACATAATAAAAAATAAAACCAAAAAAACAACAATATACAACAAAAATAATTCAATCAACGAGAGCGACATTTGGATTTGAAAAGTGAATAAAGTAATCCGCTTGTCGATAAAAATTTCCAAATAAAAATGCAAGACGAAAAAATAATTGATTCTTATGAACTTATCGTAAACGACATAGTTGTTGATGTTGCAATTATTGCAAAAAAAGATGACCCGGTGCCGACATATAGCATTTCAATAACCAATATAAGCGACACAACAAAGCTGATTCTCGAGAAGATCAGGGACGAGTTTGTCTCAGAAGAGACAAAAGCAGTGAGCGAAGAGGAAAGCGTTTATGACATACAGGAGCAGTTCAAGGAAAAAATACTGAAATTGCTTGCAAAATATTTCCCGAACGCAGGCAGAAAGACAATGGACATGCTGATAAATTACATACTTCAGCAGAACATTGGACTGGGAAATCTGGACATACTTCTCAAGGACACGAACTTGGAGGAGGTTGTAATCAACAACTCCAAAGAACCGGTATGGGTTTACCACCGAAAGCACGGCTGGCTGAAGACAAATGTTTTATTGCCAAATGAAGCCAGAATAAGGCATTACTCAACAATAATAGGCCGAGATGTGGGCAAGGAAATAACATTGCTCAACCCTCTCATGGATGCGCATTTAAAGACAGGCGACAGGGTAAATGCAACTCTTGCGCCAATCTCGTCAAAAGGAAATACAATAACCATAAGAAAATTTGCAGTCAAGCCATGGACTATAATAGACTTCATAAAAGAAAAAACAATATCCTATGAAGGCGCTGCATTGCTCTGGATGGCTGTTCAGAATGAATTGTCAACAATAGTTGCAGGCGGCACAGCTTCTGGAAAGACAAGCATGCTGAATGCAATCTCAAACTTTTTTCCGCCAAATCAAAGAATTATCTCAATTGAAGACACTCGCGAGCTTATACTGCCGAAAATGCTGCACTGGGTGCCTATGGAAACAAGGCTTCCAAATCCAGAAGGCAAAGGCGGCATTGAAATGCTCGATTTGATAGTTAACTCATTAAGAATGAGGCCTGACAGAATAATAGTGGGAGAAATAAGAAGAAAAAGGGAAGCAGAAGTGCTTTTCGAGGCAATGCACACAGGACATTCTGTTTATGGAACATTGCATGCAAGCAATGTGATAGAGGTGATAGTCAGGCTTACAAACCCGCCTATTGACTTGCCAAAGCAGCTTTTGTCAGCCCTTTCGCTTATATGTGTGCAGCACATCAACCGAAGAACTGGAAGAAGGAGAACTTTGCAGATTGCCGAAATACTGCCAAGCGGTGATCCAAATGTATTGATGCAGTTAAACCCAATCAAGGACACTTTGGAAATTGTCAATGAGCCGGTTGCAATTGCTGAGACATTAAACCTTTACACAGGACTTTCAAAATCAGAAGTATCATCAGACATTCATTCAAAGATTGAAATTTTGAAATGGATGGGAAGCAAGAACATAACAGATGTCAATAAAATTGGCTTGATAATGTCAAAGTACTACCACAACAAGCCGTTTATGCAGGTAAAGGGTGTGTAAAATCGGCTTTGTAGACAGAATAGCTTCACTTTCTCCAAACCTGAAGACAGGGCTAAGGATAGCCCACCTGCCTTATACTCCTGTAGAATTCGTGAATAAGAATCTCAAAATAAATGCCTTGTACGCATTTTTGTTTACGTCTCTTTTTTTTTTCGTGCTTCAAAAGGCAAAATTGCCATTGCCGCTTCTTGCGCCGATATTTGTTGTAATATTCATCCTGCTTTTTGAATATTCCTTTCTTACAGTGAAGGCAAAAATAAGGAAAAGAGAGCGTGAAATCAACAAAGAAGCGCTTTTTATTGGAAGATATCTGCTTGTGAAGCTTTATTCCGGAAGGCCTTTGCTCAATGCGCTGATAGAAACCTCTGAAAGCAGGGGCATAGCTGCAAAATACATAAAGGAAATAGTTGACGACATTAACACAGGCAATACAATTGAGAAGGCTCTTAACAACGCAATGGTTTACTCGCCTTCCGATAAATTGAGAAAAATACTGTTTCATGTAAACAACGCGTTGCAGCTTGGCATCGATGTCACAAAGCCGCTTGAATCGGTTTTGGACGAAATAACCAAGGAAGAGGAAATAGAGATAAAGAAATACGGGAAAAAGCTCAGTACTTTGGTTATTTTTTATATGCTTGGAGCCGTTATACTGCCTTCGCTTGGCATTGCAATGCTTATTGTCATATCAAGCTTCATTAATTTGCCTATTGATTTGAAGGCACTGCTTTTGTTTGTGTTTTTCTTTGGAATTATTGAGTTTATATTCATAACAATGTTCAAGTCAATAAGGCCGATGGTGAATCTCTGATGGCACTCAAAATAATATTCTTGGAGGAATTTGGAAAGGCATTCGTGCCAAAGAAGCTTGCGCCGAATTTGAGAAGATACCTGCTCAAGGCAGGCTTTAATGAAGTCCCGTACAAGTTCTTCGGAGTTTTGTTTTATATCTCAGCTTTTATAACAACATTGATTTTTATAGTCTTTATTTATCCATACCTGAAAAAATTCTCGCTTTTTGAGGTTTATGTTTATTCCTTCATTGCATGGGCAGCCATACAATTATTTTTTGCAGCATTATTCATATTGCTTGTGTATTTTTACTTGGATTTGAGGATATACCGAAGGACAAAAACGATGGAAGAGCAGTTGCCGGATTTTCTTCAGATCCTCTCAGCCAATCTGAAAGGAGGCATGACTTTTGAAAGGGCTCTGTGGGCAGCGATAAAGCCAAGATTCAGCGTTCTGGGGAGCGAGATGGCAAAGGCCTCAAAAAAAGTGATGACGGGCTACGAGGTCAGCAAGGCACTGATAGAACTCTCTGAAAAATACGACTCATTGATGCTTCGCAGGACAGTCGACTTGGTAATAAGCGAAATTGAAAGCGGAGGCAATGTTGCCCAGCTTATCGACAGGCTTGTGGACAATTTGAAGGAAACAAAAGCGCTGAAAGACGAGATGTCTGCAGCTTCAATAGCGTATGTAATATTCATCTCGGTTATTGTTGTTGTAATAAGCCCCTTGCTGTTTGCGCTTTCGTTTCATCTGCTGATACTCACCTTAAAATTTGTAGGGCAGCTTTCAGTTGCAGCCCAAAAGGCGGCAACCCTTCCATTCTTGTTTTCAAAGGTTAACATAAATCCCAATGACTTCAGGATATTTTCAATGGTTGCAATATTTGTCATATCCCTTTTCTCCTCGCTGATAGTTGCTATAGTTGAAAAAGGGGACATAAAAGGCGGGCTTAAGTACCTTCCGCTTTATATTTTTGGTTCAATGTCATTTTTTTTCCTTTTTATGAAAATTTTCACGTCATTGTTTGGCAGTATTTTATGACTAAATAAAATCACTAATCGAAAGATTTATAAACAATAGATTGGATTAAAATCAAAAAAGATGGTTGATAAGAATGAAAATTAAAAGCCCTAAGGCTCAGGCGGCATTGGAGTTTCTCACAACATACGGCTGGGCATTTCTGATAATTTTGATAATGATAGGCACTCTTGCATATTTTGGCATTTTGAAGCCGAGCAAAGTGCTTCCAAACAGGTGCACAATGGGTCCTGAGTTCCAATGCCTTGACTACCAGGTAGCTTATGTAGGTGCAACTACCGGTACATTCAAAATTAAGCTGAAGAATAACATAGGAGAGCCTATAACAGTCAGTTCAATAACACTCGACAGCGAAACAGCAACTAAATATGCATGCACCACTCCTCCGCCATGGCCTACAGGCTGGAAGACGGGAGAGATTGTGGACTTAACATGGAGCGGCTGCAATTCAGCAGCATCTGGTATGCTTTCCGGAGAGAAGGGAAAAGTCCTGTTTAAAATAGCCTATTATACAGTATCCAGCGGCTCTAATTACGCTAAGGAAGTAAACGGCGAAATATTCTCGACTGTTATATAATTCTTGAAAACGCAAATTTTATATATTGTCTTCTTTAGATTTTAAATATCAAAACCCCACTTATGTTTCATATGTCAGAAATCGCAATATACATTTTATAATAGTTGCGATTTCTGAGCATGCTCAAAAATTCCATGTATTTTTTATATATTAATGGAATTTTTGACAAGTGGTTTAAGTGTAACAATGACATTGCATGGAATTTGGATATCCTGAAAATTCAATGAATTTTCAGGATCCCGAAAATCTACGATTTTCGCGATGCTCAAAAACAACCCATGAATAAGTGGAATTTTGTGATGTCCAAAACCACGCTATGTTTATGCTGACATATTCATGCCACCCATCTATGATGGGTGGTTTTTGACTTTTAAAAAGAGGTTAAAATGCATAAAAAGTCGCAAGCTGCCTTAGAGTTTCTCACCACATATGTATGGGCTTTTTTTGCCATCGCTCTTACAATAGGCGCGCTCTACTACTTTGGAGTTTTTGATTTTGGCAAATATTTGCCGCAGAAATGCGTTTTCCCGTCCCAGTTCAAGTGCCTGGATTTTGGCTTAAAGCCGTCCGAAGTCAGGATAAAGCTGGTCAATAATCTGGGAGAAGATGTAAAGGTCACATCGCTTCAGATAACAAATGATGCTACCCCTCCAATAAGCTGCGCTCCTCAAGCTGCATTTGACTGGTCTCACGCCTCTGAAAAAGACATAAAATTTGAATCATGCTCCGGCGGCGGCTATATTGCAGGCACAAGAGCAGAGTTAAAAATTTCAATGAGCTATTATGCCGTCAACACTCCTAGTAAGCCTGTGCATATAGTAAATGGCAAGATAAATGGAAAAATCACATCAAGCTAAAGGGCATGGAAAGGCCCAGGCATCAATGGAATACCTGCTTGTGGTTGCCCTTACTTTCGCAATAATAGTGCCGACAACCTACCTGTTTTACAGCTATTCAAAAGAATCAACTCAGGAGATAGCTGATGCGCAGCTGACAAAGCTGGGCAGGGGGATAATTGATGCCGCAGAGTCAATATTCTATTCAGGGCAGGGCTCCAAGACAACACTTGAGCTTAATGTTCCAGATAGTGTTTACAGCGCAATAATCATAGACGGCAGGGAGCTTGTTTTTAATTTGACAACAAGCTTCGGCACTTCAGAGATTGTGTTCCTGTCCTCTGTAAATCTCACGACAGCCGGAACTTGCAGCGCGAATATATGCTCGCTTCCAGGGCTTTCAAGCTCAGGGCTGAAGAAAGTCAAGGTAGAGGCAGGCAAGAACTCTGTCAGCATAGATGTTATTTGATTTGTTTGGAAAATACCAGATAATTAAAAAATCAAAAAACAATTAAAAAAATAATTCAATCGACGTCGCTTCCCACTATTAGCAAGCATAATGTGGGAACCCAGCTCAGGGACGTATCGCTGGCAGTCAAAATAAATTTGCGCCGAGGAGGAGCACAAAGAAAAACAATCTTCAACAGCAAAATGCCGAGGCGCGTAACCAATGTCGCGAAGCGACAGATTGAAAAATTAAAATCACAATAACCTCAATTAAGAATGAATCAACTCAAAACAAATCCAAAATCCCAGTCAGCCATGGAGTTTGTTCTTCTGGCAACCTTTATGCTTATGGTTATGCTTGGATTTTTCGCAGTCACAAGCTCAAGATTTCTCGAGGCAAAAGAGGAAGGCAACAAGAAGGTTGCAGAGGACATAGCAAACTTTGCCTACAGGGAAATTGAGATTGCAAAGTCAGTCAATGACGGCTACATAAGAGCATTTTCAATGCCGCAGACAGTCAATGGAATTAACTACACCATAAGCGTGATTGACAACAAGGAGATTGTTGTGGATTATCTCGGCAATGAATATGTCAAGTTTCTGCCTGCGAATGTCACGGGCAATATTGCAAAGGGAAGCAACAAAGTAACAAAAAGCAATGGGATTGTGTTTGTGAATTGACTCAGTTTACCCGCAAGTGCAAGTTCCGTCTGATGCTGCAACCGACGAGCAAGTCCCAAAATCACCATTTGATTTGATGCATACAACTTTTCCAGAGCCATCTAAAGCTACGCCATCCGCCCTCATCTCTCCTGCCACGTCAAGCATTGCATCCGGAGTCGTGTCTCCTATGCCGACGTAGCCTCTCTTGTCTATCCGCATGGCTTGGACATTGCCTGCCCCTCCTGCCGTTGCGCTATGGACAGCGAATTGTACTTCGGATTCATCTGCGTCCGTGCTTGGCTGAATTGCCTGAATTGAAGCCGTGCGGAAAAGCGTTGCTGCATCAGAGTTTTTGTTGTTGAAAACCATCATTCCGAAGACTTCTCCTTCCCCGCCTGCCGAACCTGCTATGTTGAAACTCGCTCTGCCGCTTCCAGCGTCGATTACTATGACTTTTGCATCATTGGTAACATCTGTCGGCGTTGTCGTTCCAAGAGATAGTATCTTATTCGTGTTGTCCCAATAAAGATTTGTATTATCTTGCGATAATGCCCCATTTGCTCCAGAAAAAATAACCGAGCCTTGCGTTAATGCTGAAGAGGTTATCGTTGAAGATGCTCGAAGTGTGCCTGTGATGTCGAGCTTAGTTTGAGGGTTTGTAGTTCCAATGCCGATGTTGCCCTTGCTGTCAATTCTCATTCTTTCCGAAGCTGCGCCAGAATTATCAGGAGTGGTCAGAAAAAGCAACGCTCCCGGCATATCGCTACTTCCCGGTGTGCCATCAACTATCGCTCCGATTACTCCTGCATTCCTGTAAGCTGTTCCGTCATAAGCCTGGAACTGCAAGTTCACAATTTCATCAGCGTTCTGAACAGCACTCTTGCTTGCTAAACTTCCTCTTGCCCGTCGGAAATTCATGCCGCCGGCGTTCGCTACATTGGCTGTTTCCAAGATTTGCATTGCATTGGTAGAACTTGCTAGATGAAGAAGGGTATCTGGGCTAGCCGTACCAATGCCTACATTTCCTTTCAATTCACTTTGATAGATATTGTTGCCTGTACTGTTCCATAAAGAATTGCTGCTGCCTGTTGCAGTTGGCAAATTGGTAAGCTGGCTTCCATCCCCGGCAAAGGATGTTGCTTTCACCGCGCCCCTGACATCAAGCGTGCTTTCCGGGGAAAGCGTACCGATGCCGACATTTCCTGCATTGTCTATCGTCATTCGGTTTGTCATCCCGCCTCCATCTGCACGCGTTTGCAGCAGGATCCTTCCTCCTTTTACTCCAGGATGGTTTCCCTGCAATTCGCCGATAATGGCACCTACTTGCTCATTCCCTGGATTCTGCGCTGTCGAAATAAAGTCATACTGCCCCAACCTAAGTCCATCAGAGATGGGAGCTGACCTGCCTACTTCAATTAGTGTCTCGGATGAGCCAAGAACAGTAAATGCCGGCGAGCCTGTGGTCGCGATGCCCGGGCTTGTGGTGCCTATGCCTACCTTGTTGTTTGCAGCGTCCACAAATAATGCATTTGTGCTGACTAACAAATTATTTGAGATATTTAAAACTCCGTTCTGGATTCTTACAGTGGCTGCATTTGCAAGAGGCATGAAGATTAGGGCTGCCGCTAGGATAAATATTAATGAGGTGAAATTGGTTAATTTGTGGGAGAATATTCTGCCCAATACATTCTTTTTTCTGGTCTTAAATTCCTTTTCACGTATCTTTTCCATTTTATTCACCTCAAACAATTTTAATTTTATGATTCTAAACCTTGCGGACAAAGGGTGGTTTTACGCAAAAAGAGGTGTAAAACCGTTTTAGTCCGCAAGCAACATTAAGGGTTACCATTCTGAGTTAAAGTTTCTTTAAGGAATATGTGCCCTGAAGTGTTTACCAGTCCAACAAGGTTGCCATCACTTCCGTAAATTCCCAAATTATTAACCCCATTGGAGGATGTCAAGGTTCCTTCAAATTTTTCAGTTAAAGTTCCGTCAATGTACATTGAGCCGTTTTGCGCTATTACAAAGAACACATTTCCATCCTTTGCCATTGCAAACAGGTCATTTGGCTGTTCCTGATAATTGGAGTTTTGCTCAAGCACGCCTTTTATAACAATATTGCCGGCATCTCCGAACCATGCTATGCTGTTGCCAGAGGAGTCTTTGACAAGGAATTTGCTTACATCTGGAAACGTTCTGTTTGCCGGGACAGGAGTTGGCAATATTCCCGGGCTTGTTGTGTTTATCAACATTGACTTTGAATTAGAGTAAGTACCATTAGTTATTTCAAAAACTGGATTATAAACACTGCCTGAAGTGTAATTATATTCTAATAATAGCGTTATGGTTTCATTTGAAGCAAGCATGAAGCTATTTGTCGAGTTTATTATGCTTCCATCTCCTGTTGCCAGTGTCCATCTTATGCTGCCTATCGGCTCGTTAAGCATATTCTGGGCTTCCACTTCAAATACAGCATTAGTTCCGATAATGCTGATTGCATCAAACCTTTTTATTATAAGCCCTCCAATATTCACGCTTGAGCTTAATTGAGCTGTTACTGGCTCTTGCCCCATGCCGCTTGCTTTTGCAGTCACATTATAAACTCCATTGTTTGTGTAATTGTATTCAACAATGACAAATGTCCTTTCTCCAGGGCTTAAAGAAGTTATATTCTGATTGTTTGATATTATATTTGCGTCACCAGTGTCGAACTGCCATTGGACATCTGTTATAGTAACAAATCCATCATTAAATATTACAAACTCAAATATTTTATAGTAGCCTTGAGTGTATATTGTGCTTAATGATTCAATTTTCATGAATGTTAATACAGGCGGCTTTGATATGCTGAAAGAAAGTGTTTTTGTATCTTGGGTTAAGCCGTCGCTTGCTGTAAGTTTCACACTATAATTCCCTTCATCTCCCTTATTTGTTTTCCAGAAAAATGCATTGTCTTGGTTTACGAATCTGGAATCGTTTATTGTTATGTTCAATGCGTCGTTGTCATAATCAAATGCCGTATAGTTTATAGCTACAGTGTCATTTTCTGTGTAACTTTTAGAGATGTCAGCGAAAAGAATCGGCACATTGTTTGTGCTCAATATATAGCTTAATGTCTTGCTCTGCTCGAGGTAATTAAGCTCGAAAGTTAGGGTATAGCTTTGCTCTTCCCTTAAGAGGTTGGAGAGTACAAGCTGATGCTGGTTTGCCCCTTGGCTTATTGTTTTTGTTATATTGCCTTCTGCTATGATTTGCGTTCCTTTTGTGAGATAGTATTTTCCTCGAAGCTCAAAGCTGTCTGCAGAATAGGAATAAAAGTTAAGGTTTATTGCTTGAGTTGAGTTTGCATGCACCGGAATATCTGCGCTGACATCCAGCAATATTGAAAATAGAGAGAATTTATCAAAGTTCAGGGTTTCATTATTTACAATGAATTCAACGCTGTAAGTGCTTAAGCTTTCTTTGTTTGGCGCTAAGAATGAGGCATTGTAATTAGTTATGTTTGTTGTTGTTTCCTGCTCCCAGAGCTTGTTGTTGTTTTCATCAAATATCGCCAAGGAGCCATTTGATACATTGCTTGTCAATGGCAATAGCTCAATGCTTATATTGACTATGCTGTTTACCGGCTCTACAATCGGCGCAACAATGCTTTTTATTAAAACAGGGCTTAGCGCTATATAATCTACTGAGTAATTGAATTTTTTGTACAGCCTGAATCTTCCTTCAGTGCAGTTTATAATTTCAACTGGAGTTATTCTTGCAATGAAATCCTGGCTGTTTTCAGTGTATGAGTTTTCAAATTGTATGGAATGGCTTTCATTGTCTGTATAGCAAGTCCTGTTTGCTAGTTCCTGCTCGTAAGATGGCAAGTCATTGACTGTCAAATCAACATAATCTCCAATGTAGTCAACAGAAAAGTTGGTTATCAAAGTGTTTAATGGGAAATGTGTTGTCCTTACTGCCATTGGCAGCACTAATTCCCCAAATTCAAGGTTCTGGAAAGTGTTCTCAGCGTTTATTATAGAGTAGTTGCCGTTGCTTTCAATTGTGTATGAAGGAATCTCAAACACAACATGCTTCCTGAACTTTGAATAGTTTCCAACCTGCTCAAGAAAATCAATGTCTGGCGCAAGGTTTTCTAGGAAATTTTCGCAATATTTTTTTATTTTTTCCAAATCTGCATCGTTCCAGTCCATTTTTATTACCTGCCTTGGATTGCCGTACAAAGCATATGACTGCAGAACTAATCCGATTAAATTATCTCCTGATGTTTTTGAGCCTCCATTGTAATGGAAGTTTCTTGCTTCCTTGAAAACCTGCCCTATGGTTTTGTCATTTACTAATTGGCAAAGGAAAGATTTTGTGAATTCAGGGCTGTTGAACGAAGTTGGAGCAATTATTGTTGTGTCCCTTACCAGTCTCGAAACAAAAGTATCCTCTTTCGGAAGATACGAGCCTGCATAAGGGCTGTCCCACAGCATTAATGGATTGTTTGTCTCGAATGACAATTGCCATTGTTGCAAATGGGTTGGAGTTATTTTTTCATCAAAAAACGTAAGAGTTTTAGATTTTGCATATAGCGTATCTGGCTCTCCAGTTGTTTCCAATAAAAACAGCTCATTTGTGCTAAATCCCGGAATTTTATTATCTAATTCTCTTCTCATCCATCCAGTCTCAACATGCTTGTTTGCCTTAAACTGCTCATTCAAAATAGATATTTTCTCATTAAGAATAAGGTTATGGCCAAAGTAAGTTGCATGCTGCAAATCTATTTCATTTCTCTGCATCTGCCTCAGCATTTCTGTAGGTGATTCGCCGACTATTCTCGAGACGGAGGAGGTTTCTTCGTAAGTGGTTATGGCTGAGGCTATATTAATAAGTAGTACAAATACAAAAAATGAAGTTATTAGTTTATCCTTTTTCATTTCTCGCCTAAATACCCCTTCAATTTTTTAACTTCGTCCAATACTTTTAATAGAGCATTATCATATTTTTGAGAGTCAACGACTTCCGCAACATTTAAATATACAACTTCATAGTATTTATCCGGTGAGTGCAAAATGGCAGAGTTAAAGGTTGAAATTCCTGATGAGCTAAATAAAGAAATAAAAGAATCTGGAGTAGACATGTCCATCTTAGTCAAAAGGCTAGTAAAGCAATTAGAAGAAGAAAAAGAAATGACCGACTGGTCTGTAAAATTGCAAAGAGCCTCTAGAAGAGGCAGGTTTAATGAGTTAAAAAAGAAGGGTTTAGTATAAATGAAATTTGTAGTAGACACTAATATTCTGTTTACATTTTTCTGGAAAAATTCATTTACCAAAGGCTTGCTAGTAGACCAAGATTTGGAATTTTTTGCTCCCGAATTTGCACTGGAGGAAATCAACAAATACTCAGATGAAATTATAGAAAAAACGGGCATATCACTAGAAAAGTTCAAGGAGTTAAGGAGAGACCTTGCAATATTTGTCGAGTTTATTCCTTTAGATGAGTACAAGCAATTTTTGCCAGAGTCTCTTTCATTAATACCAATGCATCCTGATGATACAGACTTCCTTGCTCTAGCATTGAAACTTAAACTATCAATCTGGTCAAATGATCCGCATTTAAAGCGGCAATCAAAAGTAAAAGTATATTCTACTTCGGAGCTGTTGAAAGAGGTTGGGCTGTGATTTTGTTCTGCTTTAACTGATTCGTTAATATCTCCGTCATTATTTTTTCCTGCAATAAACAATCCATCATTTATGCACTGCCCAATAATACTGCCTCTGTAAAAGTTATTTCCGCAAGCCGCACATTCAATGTCCGAATCAGATTCAAAGGTCATTTTTCACCTTCTATCCCGTTTCTCTGCATCTGCCTCAGCATCTCTGTCGGAGATTCGCCGACAATTCTTGAGACGGAGGAGGTTTCTTCTAAATGGGTTTGTGCGTAGGCTAAGCTGGGCAAAACTAACAATACAATAATGCTGATTAACAGTTTATTTCCTTGCATTTTTTTCTTCTTGTTCTATTTCTTTCTCCCATTCTTTTAATATAGGCAAGATTTTATTAACAAAATCAGAATCAGGGGTTACAGGATTGGACATATCATCTAATCTGTTGCTAATGATAAAAGGGCCGCTATCATAATTATGGAATGCCAACATAGTCCCATTATTATTATCAAGTAACTCAAAAGTTGTTTCTGTAATAATCCAATTCCTTGCGTTATATTTTGGTTCATATTTCTCCCTGAGTTTAACATAATTGTCAATTAATTTAAAAAATTCATCAATTTTTAGAATATACTCGCTGTAAGCATAACTATTATGGAATTCATCCCCAATTAATTTTTTGGTACCTTTGCATTCAATAGCATGGTTGTTAATATAATCATAGACTCCTTTCATGAGTTGTAAAGAATTTCTAAAGTCATGAACAGAAAAAAATTCTGAAATAGGGGATGATCCACTAAGTATACAAATATATCTTACATTTAAGTATTTGGAAAATAGTTCAAATAATTTCTTCAAATCCTGCATACGCGAATACTGGTCTTTTTTCCTTTCAGGGTCTAATGTCAATTCTATAAATCCCTTATTATTTACAATAAATTTTCTCATGGCAGTTCACCCCTACTAACAGTTGATTTAATGAGTGTAAAGAAATTCTCAAGAGCATCGTCCATATCGTTTTGATTTTTAATATCTAAATCAAGGTCTAAATGTTCATTAACTATTGCATCCAGCTCTTCTTTTTTTCTGATTTCAATATTTGAATGGGGTTTAGGATCACTATCCAACCTGAAATTATAAACTTTCTCCCCATTTTTTACTTGAAGTTGATGGCTGAATTTCTGAGGATTGGGATAATTACTTCTAACAAATACATATGCCTCATCATGAGGTTTTCCAAAATTCTCAAGTGTAACAGGGTACTTTACACCGCCTTGTTCAGTTGCACCTTTACCAAAGTTACTAACTTTCAAATTCTTGTTAGCCAGCATCTCATCAAAATATTCTAAGTCATCAGGACTGATTTTTCCTTCATCTAATGCTTTTTTAACGCTATCACTATTTCTTAAATTGTTTTTCAGGAAATTAGATACTTTATCATAAGTCTTAGAAGTTTTTACCAAATTATCAAAACTCTTTATGTGCTTTCCAATCACATCAATTTTAGTATCAATTAAAACTCTTATCTGTCTTGCATTTTCAAGCATATTCTTCAAAATAGACTTAATTTTTGAAACCTCTTTCCAGTCGTTTATCTTAAAGAAAGATTTCATCGAATCAATCTTATTCCCAAACTTAAATACCTCAAAGATTCTCTTGTCCACCCTTGCAATGGTTTTAGCAACAACCTTAATAGTTGAAAGTGCAATATCAGCCCCTTCTGAAGCAACTCCTCCAACAACTGTAGCTCCAAAAATAATAGTTGTCGCAGAAGTAATTGCGCCTCCTGTAGATGCACCGCAGACAATGCCATTTAAAGTACCTCCTTCAGCAACAAATTCTGGACAGATTAAAGCCGCATCTCTCGCATCAGTAACAATCCCAACGCCGGGAATTGAGGAAACAGTCATGTCAAAAGCAGAACATTTGAGGCTGTTTACTAAGCCAGGAATATATTCGCATTGGCCCATAATATAGCCTCTGAATCCTTGCTCTATAGTTATTTTTGTTCCATCATCTAATGTTACCTCAAAATTTTTAAAAATATCCAGGAAATCATTTGCATATGCATAAACTTTAGATTTTTCCTTGAATTTAACTAACTCTTGATTATCTTTAATAAATTCTTCAAATGTTAATATGGCTCTTTTCTTTTCATCTATAATGACAGAGGAATCTTTTTTATTAGACCATAAATTTCTTTCTATAGAAACTGAGTTGTTAAAGTCAGATTCAAACATAGAATAGCAAGGCAAAAGATTATTTGAGTTTTTTCTTCCTATGATAATCAAAGTTTTGTCTTTAAGCTTGTTGAAGGAATTACATGCAACCGCAGAAGAATCAATTATTTCACTGTCAATTGAATATTTTGTTTTGATTAAGTTTTTTAAATTACTTATCTCATTTATAACTTCTGCATCTGCATTATTCGAATAAACTAAAGCTACATTTTTCTTTTTTCCATTTTCAACAAAGAGGGAATTTATTTCTCCAAATGTTTTTTTCTTGATGATATAAGGTGAGTCAGTGTAAATAGGTGAAGTTTCTATACGTTTATTTAGCCATAAATAATACCAGTCTGAGTCGTAATTTACAGTCTCTGCCCTATACCCCGGCACCACATAATCATCCCCAACAATCATCACGTCTTTGCAATCAGTGCATTTGTCTTTAATGAATGTAGAGACTGCTGTGCTATAGGAATTATCTGTCATTGATGGCTTTGTTATTTTCTCGTTGTAAGCAACAAAAGAACTAAATGGACTTGAAGTTCCCAATTCGTTCTTGTACCAGCTTAAGTCATAAACAACTCCTTTATCTCGGGCATTTGCATATGCCTGCTTTAAAACTGCTTTTACTCCATTCGATTCAAACTGGAATTGCTGAGTAAGTTTTTCAGAATCTGTTATTATGAGAAGCTCTGGCTTGTTTATTATATTGACTTGCTTTGGCTTGTTCTCAACCTTAATGAAAATTGTTTGTTCTTCAGCAGTGTCCAGCACAGTCAAACTACAAGTATTTTCGCCTGAATGCACAGACATTGTTCTGCAATTGCCTGCAAAGATGCTTGAATCATAAATAACATTCAATGTATATGAAGATTCAGAGTAAACATTAATCTTTAATTTGTCCCCTGGCTGTTTGTTCACAACCATTCCAGTGTCTGCATAATCAAGCCATACATCAAAATTCTTAGGATACTCAGAGCAGTTCCCAGTTCCATCAACAACCGATGGATCACAATATTGAAATTTGCCAGTACAACCATCGATTTTCTGCTTTTCCCAAAACTTTCCGTTATTGACGCATTTCTTCACAGCCCCATCTTCGCAGAAATAATCATTGAAATTTGAGCATTGATTTTGATAAATTATTTTCTCACAAGCATCAGGCCCTGAAACCTGGTTGCAATAATGTCCCGAAGGGCACTCCACATCAGAGTCGCATTCGCAGTCCATTGAAGAGCCGTCTTTGAAGTTGCAAGGAGGGGGATTGCAGGTTCCGGAAGTGCACCCATAAGCGCAGCTTTTGACTAGCCTTGATTTTGGCTGAAAGGAGCATTTATTATCTGAGCATTTTCCGGCATTATAGTCCTCATAGATATCATTGCCCAAGCAATATTGGGTTATCAAAGCTCCGTCTGGACATTCAGAATCTACTAAACAGACATATTGATTTACTGTGTAAGAAACATTCTTAAAGCTTTCATATGTGTCGCCTGCATTTTGGAATGTTCCTGCAATAACTCTGAATCTCCCATTCGGATCCCATGCGCTCCTGCTTGGATTGCAGGCATCTACTGAAGTTCTGTTTGGCGCAATCACAGTAAATTGCACAAATTCGCCTTCATTTGGATTTAAGGTGATATTGAAAGCATCATAATATTTATTGTCAGGACATGGTTTGGTTATTGGCTCAACATAAGATGTTGAATACTCGGTAGCTGGATAAATTATTCCTGCCCAGCTTTCAGGCACAACAGCGCCCTCTATTGACTTCTCTCCCTGAACAGTCCCGGTATTAGATACAGAAGCTTGGAAGGTAACTTGCTGATTTTCCACAGCACTTGCTGGACTTATTTCTTCTATCCTGCCTATCTGAATGTTTGCATAACAGTCCTGAGGACATGACGTTGATGTTTCTCCGCTGCCGCATGCGCCATCACCGCAACCGACAACTTTAACCAAATCATCTGCCCACAAAGGATTTGAAAATTCAATTTCACCAGCAAACTTATTATTAGCGTCAACTTTATGTACGCCCCAAGCAGCATCATAATTACCAAATATGTAATTATTGTTTGTAGTAAATGTCCTTTCATACCAATAAGTCCCGGGCAACACCGAAATGACTATATCATTTGGCTCATCATTATACCCCTTGCTATTAGAATCTCTCAGTGATGCTCCAAGCCCGACATTTACCGAAGAATGCCAGCTGTTGCTTATTTGATATCTAAACTTAAGAGAATTTCCTTTATAGACTATGGGGTTGGGAGGCACTAAACTATAATCAACCAAGTCAATGTAATCATATCTGTTCTTGATGCTGATGGTTTTTTCAATGCTTGAATAATAGCTACCTCCGCATGCGTCGTAAGCGCCTGCTATGACTTTAAAAGAGCTGCCCCATGCTGATTTTTTTGGCGAGTTTGCATCGCAATTATCAAATGACGATGTGGTGGGAGCTTTCAGTGTAAACACAGTATACTTCTGACTTCCGGGATCTCTTTCCACTTCTCTCGTGTCATAGTATTCATTTTGCTCGCAGCACCCTGTTACTGGCCAAGAAGTATCCGCTTGGAGAATATTCCTGTTAAAAAAGTCAGTTGGTATAATGCCAACTTCCACTTTTCCTGACTGCGTTACGGTTCCGATATTTTTTATGTTTACTTCTACATTGATTTCCTGCCCTTCACTTACTTCACTAGGCACTGCCGCAGTAAAAGAAGTGACTTTCAGGCAGTCTTTTGGGCATACTTCATTGCTGCTGCATGTTCCATCGCCGCATACAACTATATTCTCGCAGCTTAAAGTCGCGGAATTGCATCTTTGGCTTGAGCTGCAGCTTGCGTAAAGAGCCCAGTCTCCCCATACAGTGTTTCCGTTGCAGGACGAGCTTGTGCCGCTGCAATACATCCTTTGGTATCTTATCCCAACATCGCTTCCTGCGTCAGTTCCCCAAGGGCAGCCATAGCTTGTTTGGTATATGCTGTTGCAAATCCAATTAGTGCCCTTGAAGTAGCCATATGAATCGCAGCAGCTGCCTGAGGTGCAGTCTCTCAAGTCTATATTGTATTGGAAGGTTGTGACAGCCCCGCCGCTAATGGTTTGTGTAATTGTCTTGTCATAGGTTTTGCTGTTGTAGTTGTTTGTCCCTATCAGCCTTATGGAATGGCTTCCGCTTGACAGCACAATGTCAGGATTCACCAAATAATTTATGTACCCGCTTACACTAATGCTCCCGTAAAGAGAGCCATCAATGTATATGTATAAATAATACCCTGACGGCTCATAGTTGTTGACATAGAGCCTTGCATATCCTGTCTTTTCCTGAAAAGTGCTCTTGATATAATATTCGCTGGACGCGTCGTATTGACTATTGTAGCCATAGACTTTTGCATACATCTTGCTCTTGCTGCTTATGTTGGCTATGCATTTTTCATCCGTGCCAGTCCCTCCATATGAGAAGCATATCATGTTTGAGCACGAGTCATAAAGCTCCAGCTCATAATCCCTGTTTGTGGGGACATCAAGTGTTGTCGTAAACTCCCCTGTGCCTGCGCCGGGCACGTTGAAGTAAAACCAATCTACATCGCCGGCAGATTGAATGTAAGCATAATACAATGTATTTAGGTTAAGCAAACCTGCACCTGTGCATGTGTTGCTTGCTTCCGCGCTTGAGTACTCTAAAGCACCTGACTCGTTGGCAGCATCAATGCTGAAAGTGTTGCTCACGCTTTTTATAAATGCAATATCGCTTTCCTTTATTGGCTGGATGCTTACAATCTGGATGCCATCATTTTTGTCAACAACATCGAAGCTGTAATTCAAACTAGTGCAATTGTCTCCGCAGAGATTGAATTTCATATTGTAATTGCCAATCTCGGAGCTTTTGGTAAAGTTGTATTCAAAATAATGCATTTCCGAATATTCCTGCACTGATGGAATGCCGTCTTTGGCAATTGTTAAGGAAATATTGGCAAGGTATTGCTCGCTGCTTAGACTGATTGGATTGGTGTCGTTTACATCTATAGTTTTTCTGAAATCAACAATAAGCCCATTTGTTGTGTTTTGGATTATGGGATTTGTGATATTGGTGTTGTTGACGACTAATGTCTGGTTTGCGGCATTGCCCAAAACAAGCTTGCTTATGTCAATGAATCCGCTTCCGTAAGAAATGTCTTTTCCGCCTGCGCCTAAATCAACAGCAGAACTTTCAAGCAGCTTTTTTGCTTCGGAATTGTTCAGGCTGGAATTTTTCTGCAATAGCAAAGCCACTGCTCCTGAAACATGGGGAGTGGACATTGAAGTGCCGCTTAATGCCTTGAGCTGGCTGTTAATATAATATGAGTTTATATTGACGCCAGGCGCAACAACATCGGGCTTGACGTAGCTTCCAAAATCCTGCCCCGAGGAAAAGCAGGCAATTTGCTTCAAGTCGTCAACAGCTCCCACTGTAATGGCAGGCTCGAAATTTCCGGGAGTTGTAACTCCAAAAAACCCATTGCAGCTTCCACAGCTTCCGCAATTGCCGGATGCTGCAACAACAACTGCTCCATTGTCAATCGCATATTGCAACGATTCAAATAATGGAATGTCCTGGGAGCTGTCAGATTTTCCAAAGCTTATGGAAATCACTCTTGCCCCGTTTTGCACAGCCCATTCAATGCCTGCAATTATTGATGATGAAGTTCCGCTGCCATAGTCATTCAGTACCTTTGCATTTAATAGCAATGCGTCAGGAGCAACTCCTTTCAATGTGCCATTGCCTCCTATGATGCCGGCAACATGAGTGCCATGCCCATGCAGGTCAATAGTGTGATTTTCTCCTGTAAATGCCTGGGACAAAACAACTCGATTTTGAAAAGCGCTATTCCCATAGTCTATTCCGGTATCCAGCACGGCAACTTTAACTCCGGCTCCTGTATATCCAATATTCCATGCAGCAGGAGCATTGACAGCAGGAACGCTTTGCTCAAGAAGTAAGTTGTAATTTTGCTCAGCATACATCATTTCCACAGAATTGCTCAAAACCAAATCAGCTAATTTGTCAGCAGGAACTTCTGCAACAACATAATTTTTTGTTTCCCTGTAAACTTTGCCTTCTGAATCGGATAAGGCATTGAAGACAGCCTTCCTGTTGGCATTCTCCAGAACTGAAATTCCAAAAACCTTTTTTGCTTTCTTTTTCTTTAGCAGGACTTTTATGGTGGCGTCGGAAGAATTAAGCCTTTCCTTGACCTGCTCGTCCAGTTTACTAAGCTGGGCTTTAGAGAGTTTCTCTATTCTATTAGTCTGCTGGTTTTCAGCTGCCAGAGACAAAGGAATCATAGAAACTAGAATAATCAAAAGGGCAACTAAGCTTGCTGCCTGCCATTTTTTCTGATTTTTCATCAGCACACCCTTCTTTGCCATAAACTCTTGTTGCCTCATTTGGTTGAAGTTATAGTTGCTTGAACATTAGATGTAATAGTTGCTGTGCTCAAGTTTGCAAGCTCAAGCACATGCAGCACAGGCGTCATATTCAGCATGCCCATCAGATTATCCAATCCCGTAATATAATTAAATGCCCATATCTTTCCATTCCATTTTGCCACTCTGTCAAATGTGCCATAACTTTGGGTTCCATCCAGCCTTCTTACATATATCTTCTGATTTGAGTGAACTGTGTAGCCAGAAACAAGAGCATTGCTGATGCCTGTTTCTATTGCAGCGACGCCTTGTGGCTCATCCGCTACTAATCCCGTTATAGTCAATGCCAATGCTCCAGAAGTGCTTGCTGGGTTTTCATTGTTATTTGCATTTTTGCAGCTTAAGTAAATGAAAGAGCTCTGCTGTGTCAACTGGTCTTGCTGGGTTAAAGTACATGCGTGCTGTATTGTTCCTTCCCCACCTAAACAATTTCTAGTAACCCCCATGCTTGTGTAATTTACATTAGTAACCCCTATCCTGCAGAAAGCGCTTTCATTTGTTGCAAAGCTTACAATTGGCAAAGTATTGCTGGTTGTACAAGGATTATTCTTGTCAATGTTCCAATTAGTGCACCCTCCAGACGAAGTCATGTTATATGATGTTATTCCTGGCGGTGTTGTGTCAAGAGGTGGTGGAGGTAGTTGTTGGTCAGCAGGATAATTAGTCCCATTTACAAAAACCAGATTATCAAGCTCATAACCACAAGAAGTGTCTGCACCTTTAAATCTTCTTAATGCAAAAAACAATGGTGGTGCGTTTGGCGCTCCATCTGCTCTCCATTCAACTGAAGCGACTTTTGTACCATTTATAGAAACATTTATTCTGCCATCGAGTCCTGCTTTAACTGCCACATCTTGCCAAGTGCTGTCTGCCTTTAACCCATCAATAATATCGAAGTTACCTCGTTCATCATCATACAATATAAAATTTCCTCCGCTTTCATACCAACTTATACCTCCTCCTGTTGTATCATTGGTTGACATCCATCCTATTAAGTTACAATTTGCAGTTGAATTTCTTACTCTGAATTTAAAGAATTGTGAAACTGGGTAATGCAATGTAGCACCAGTCGCTTCTGCAACCTGATAATGATATTTGTGTGTTGCTGAACTCAAGCCATTGGTGATAGATGCAACTCCATTTGAAGTTGAAGCTGTTGACCAGTTGACAGACATAACAGCATTGCTGTCGAAAGTCTCATTTCCACTTCTGCCTAACGGGCTGGAGTAGGGAAATTTTGATGATGGTGTGCTTGGGGGTGGAGCAGTTGTTCCACTACAACTTATACCGCTTCCAGAATTATACTCAGATGTTATTTGAGCAGAAGTTAAAGCCCCGTCCCAAAATTTTAATTCATCTATTCTGCCATCAAAATAAGTTGTAGGACTTCCCCCTATCTGCCTAAGACCTACGCTTATTTTATTATTCACAGAATTAAGTGGTACAACTCCGGAACTTGTATTAGTCCCGTTGATAAATAAAGTTAGAGTATTACCATCATAAACAACAGCAAAAAATGTCCATTCTTCCGGTGCTTTATAACCTGTGAAAGTAATATCGCAAGGGCCAAATCCGAAATGGTATAAAACATTGCTGCTTAAGGTTATTAAACCATTAACTCCGCAGTCAACTTCGCTTCCGTAAACAAACAAATCTTGGGTTGTAGCCGGGGCTGCATCATGCTTAACCCATGCAGTCCAGCTTCTTGCACTTGCACCTGTTATTCCGGCATTTTCCTGACTTTTTAAATAATCAGAATTGCCGTCAAAATGTATGCATCCCCCTATTTTACAATCTGTCCCCGATTCGTTTAAGGGAGAGCTGATTATAGTCATATTGTTTGTATTGTTTAAATCCTTCAATATTTCGTTATCTTTCATGTCTGTTTTATCCATTGACCAGCAATTTTGTTCAACAGCCTGAGCAACTCCGCGTTCAAATGAAACCCAATCAATTTCAGTAGTTGCGTCTGTTACAGAAATGTTGTACACTAAATGCCCAGAAGTTCCGCCAGGAGTCACAGAATCTCCACTCGCGGATATTGTGTCCCAGGTTGTTCCATTATCCAAGCTTACCTTTACCACCACTCCAGAGCCAACAATTGTTTTCCAATTTGCTTTTATAGACGTCTCCTGCGAACCTAATTCCTGTGGAAGGGATACAAATGACATAGAGCCTGTGCTTGCGTTTCTTGCGCCTGCGCTTGGGCGGAATACCCTAGGCTCATCCACATAAAACCCCCATGCTCCGGTACTTGCCAAATCGTACCTGTTTATGGCATACAAGTTAGATATGTTGGCAACATGTCTTCCTTTTTGTGTGCTATCCCAGACAAGAATGTAGCCGCCGCCTGCACCAGCACACATTCTTATTTTTGCCCATTTGCCTGATGCTGTATCCATTGGTATGTTTGAAGTTTGCAATGAAGCTGAATCTTGATAAGTCCAGAAGCTGTCAGAAGTTCCGCATGCCCCAACGCTGCATCTTCCTATCCTGTGGGCTGTAGAACCGCTGTCCCTAAATCCATGCATCTCATTATTTCCGCCATTATCTTGATACCACCATTCTCCGCATAAATCGGTTGCAGCAGCACTTACAAAGTTGTCATAAATGCCAGAGTCTGCTCTGATGGAATATACTCCCTTCTTCACCGGGCTTGTCACAAGTGTCCCAGTCGCTGAATCATCCCAATCGCTTATGCTGCCATCCTCTTCAGTGTTTGTCCAATTATAAATCCAGTTAGCATGAAATTTTCCATCAAATAAATCTACATAACCTGTTGTGAGAAAATTATTGAGCGTACTCTCATTCACAAAGCTTTCATTTATTACGAAGGCATTAACTAGCGGCATAACCAGCAAAAACACCCCAAAAATCCAAATAATTATTTTTCTCATCTTAACCCCCATTCATAGAAAACCATCTTTGTTTTTTAATAGATTTTGATGAAATTGAATGGCAGTTTTCCCAAAAGAAGAACATAGAAGTCAAAATCCCAATCCTAGCTATTAACCACTCCGAAATAGCCATACACCCCCAAGTTAAGTTAATGCCTAATCTTATTTAAATTTTTCCGTTCAAAAATATGGTACATTCTCATAAATTTTATCCACTAAGAAAAGCAAAAGATTTAAAAACAGCAAATAACTAAAGTATTAATATGAAACAGGAAATGGTTCAAATAACAAGAAAGGAATATGAAGAACTTCTTGAAGAAATAGGAATATTGAGAAATGAGGAAATGATGAAAGCCATTAAAGAAAGTGACGAGGCCAAGAAGAAAGGCGTTAAAACGTGGGAGCTTAAAACTCAACGATAAATCTTATGAGAGCCGACTGCTACAACTATTATTTCTTTATTTTCGTCATCAATTTCATAAACCATTCTTATGTCTCCCCCTACAGCTCCATTTTCCTTCTAACTTTCCTCTAAGCTTATGCGCATCTAATTCCCTTCTTGGATCTCTTTTAAGCTTCTCTAATTTTTCTGGTATACCATCTCTCGAATTAAGAAAATCATAAAATTGTTTCTCCGCTCTTCTGCTTCTAGTTGTTAATCTATACATCCTTTTGAAATAATTTTTTATTTTATTTAAAAATTTATATTTCTAAACATACGGCACATTTTCTTGAAACTTAATCCCATAAACATAGACATAATTCCAGAACAACCCCTTTTTTCTCGTCACAAAGACAGAAAAGCCGGCATCACGAAACATCTTTTCAATAACTCTGTCATTGGAAAGCCATGCGACATTTGGAATGATATTAAAGAAATCAGCATAGTCAACAAAAACAATCTTGCTCCCATAAGGCAATAATTCCCTCATCTCTTTCAAAACCTTTTTCACATCCTGCAAATATCCCATCATTCCTATGCTTACTATTGCATCAACATGAGGAATGGACGGATGCACCCTGTTTACTTGGTGCTCATCATGCACTACAATGACATGCTTATGGTTTCTCTTATTCAATCTTTTCTTTGTTATCATCAAGTCCCTTCTCGACAAGTCAGTTGCATAAACCCTTCCGTTTGGCTTGACTGCCTCTGCAAGATGCATTGTCAATGTCCCTACGGAGCAGCCAAACTCCAGAACCCTTTTGCCTTTCAAATCCCCAAGTAATGCAAGTATCTCGTTTCTGACGCTTTTTGGCAAAATTATGCTTTCGGACAATAAAGTCAAATAAGCGAGCATGTCGTTTATTTTTATTATGGCATCCGGGTTGTAGTATATCTCAAGCATAAGGTATATTGGCACTCCAACGAAAAAAAGCGAAAATCCTAATTTGAGCGTGTTGGCTGCGTCAGGATTTGACAAAAGCCAAACAGCCACAACGCTTATTATGAAGGCAATCAAAACAATAGAGCCAACACCTACAAAAGGCACTTTAAACCCCCTTTTCGTATCTGGTTCTTTCTTCCTTAACACAGGAACTGACAATATCACAAATGAGTACATCATAAAGCCAAGAGGAAGTAGCAGGCTAAGCAAGGCTTTGTATCTTCCAAAAGCCATTCCGAATACAAGAAGCGAAACAATTGTCTGGAAAATAATCGCTTTATGGGGAGTCTTGAATTTTTCATGAATTTCACTTAACTGGGTGATGAACAGTTTGTCCCTCGCCAATGCAAGAATAAGGCGGGGCATTGTTATTATGCCTCCTGCTGCAGAGCCGATGAGCGCAACAAAAATTCCAAGATTGACTGCCCTCATGCCAAAACTGCCAAGCACCTTTTCAGACACAATGGACAGAGGCGCGTTTGAAGCAGCAAGTATCCTCCATGGAATAACCCCAAGCGACACGATAAAAGTTAAAATTCCTATAACCCCTATTATTATCGTGCCTATTAAAATCGCTTTGGGTATAACCTTTTCTGGCTCTTGAGTTTCTTCTGCGAGATAAGTGGCGCTTTCCCATCCGAAAAAACTTTCTGCAATAAAAAACATCGTTATAAGTACAGAAGAGAATCCAAATTCATAGATTGGAAAATAATTGGCTGCATTGATTTGAAACAATCCCGGAAATATAAAGGCCATCAGGACGCCGATTGAGATAAACGCAAAAACTGCAAGCAATAGTGCGCTTGCCTTGATTCCAAAATAAGCAACCAAATTTAATATGATTATCAACAATATGCTTATGCCCATCTTGAGCCAGAATTGCGAAGAATCCGGAATAAGGTAGTCAATAGCTGCTACAACAAGCAAAGCAGTTGCGAGGTTGCCGACAAGCCACGCAATCCACCCCATCAAAAACGACACAAATCTGGTGTATGCATGCTTGCTGAACTCGTAAACTCCGCCAGCCTTTGGGTACATAGAGGAAAGCTCGGCAAAATACATTGCGATATAAAAAGCAACAAAGCTTAGGATAAGCCACGCCAGTATTGAAGCGTTGCCGGAGTAGCTTGAGCCTATTGCAGCGCCGAAGAACAAGCCAGTTCCCATGATTGAGGCAATCGAAAGCGCCAGAATAGTCCAAAAACCCAGAACTCTCTTTAACTCAGCCATTATACTGGCTTTGTTTACCTATCTTTAAAAATAATTGTCTATACTATATTGTGGTGACTAAAAACAATTAAAATTGAATTTTTTAAAAACAACAGGCGACCCAATTTCTGCATATTGATATGAGTGCCCCGCAGTTCTGGTCGCACTTGTTTGTCGTGATTTATAGTGCTACATTGACAGCAGGTTTCCTTCTTCGCGCTTGCTTTCAAAGGAAGCTCTAAGTTGATTGAATCTATTTTTATTTATGTCTAAATTTTAATCTAAAGGATGCTCTCGTGTTGATGGAGTTTTTGTTATTGGGTATTTAATGCCATATTCTTTAATAGAAATAGAAATAAATAAATACGGCATGTGATAAGTAATGATTATGAAGGGAGCGATTATTTTATTGATGATATTTTTTCTAGTGCCTATGGTTAATGCTGTCTGCATAACCCCAACTGAGGGGATGGAAATAAATGATAATACTATTTTTTGTTTTGGGGCTTACAATCTTGAAAATGGGATAAAAATAGCTAATAGCAGTGTAATTTTGGATTGCAACAGCTCTGTCTTGGTTGGAAATGGGATCGGCTACGGGATTTTGTTAAAAAACGTTGATAATGCGAGAATTCAAAATTGCAATATCTCAAATTTTGAAGTAGGCATCTATCTGGACAATTCCGCTAATAATCTCCTAAACAACAACTATTTGACAAAAAACAAGTTTGGCATTGCCTTGTTTAATTCGTTCAATAACGATATTGATGATAATGTTTTGCTTGATAATATTCGTGAAAGCACAATAAATCTTCAGTCATCTCTCATTCAAGAAGAGCAATCAGAAGTCAAAGAAGAGATAGCAGAAGCAGAATCGGCATCACCGAAAGAGATAATGCTGGAAGTGATAAAGCTGAAAAAGCCGTTTTTGGGAGAAGATGAGATTTTGAGGGAGGTTAATTCAATTCTTGACAAATATTTTAATTTTACCAGAGAGAACCTTGAAATAACAAGGGAAATAGCTTATAATGAAACAGACAGAAGCACACAGATAAAACTTAACCTTAAGCCGAAAAAAACATTGCTGAATGTAAGCGTTTACGAAAAAATCCCCAAATGCGTCAGCAATTACGTTAATGAAATCCTGTTCATAACAGCAGGCTATGAAGTCATTAATGACGAACCATTGATTCTGTGGGCATTCGCAAAAGTTGACAAGGAAGAGGAAATCTCCTACAAGGTTTCCAAAAGAATAGATGAAGAATGCAAAAATCTTCTTACTGCTTTCGGGATTGCAACAGGGTTTGAGGAGTTTGAAGAGAAAACAGAGGAAAAAAGAAAGTCAAATTATCTTGTCATCGCTTTGGTTATTATTTTATTTGCTTTAATTTTGAATTACTTATACAAAAAACAACATAAAAAATTCAAAAAATAAGCCTTCAAAATCTTTTTGTCTTTATGCCCTGGCTGTACTTTTATTGTTTTGAATACTGCGGCTTAATAAACGCCCAAACACTAACTATCGCAAACCTTTAAAAACAGCCAATCCTACTTAAATAATCATGAAAATAATGATGGTTGAGGGGAGGTACAAAGGCAAAATAAACCTCTCAAATTTGGACACAATCATATTACCAAAGAAAATTGGACTAGCGGCAACTGTGCAGTTTCTTGATTATGTTGATGAAATAAAGAAATACCTTGAAAAAAGTGGAAAGACAATTTTTGTTGATAAAATAAAACAAAAATACGAAGGGCAGCTGCTTGGCTGCGACACAGGCGCTGCGGAAAAGGTAAAGGACAATGTTGATGCTTTCTTTTATATCGGAACCGGAATATTCCATCCACTAGGAATTGCGTTGAATGTCGATAAGGATGTTTTCTGCTACGACCCAATAAATGCAATAATGTCAAAGATTGACAGAAATGAAGTGGAAAAATATAACAGGAAAAGAAAAGCAGCATACATGAAATTCCTCGAGGCAACAGAAATAGGCATCATAGTTTCATTGAAGCCGGGGCAAAACAATTTCAAAAAGGCAGTTGAGCTGAAAAACCAATTAAAAGACAAGAACTGCTACATATTTGCCTGCGACACGCTTGAGTTTAATCAGGTAGAGAACTTTCCATTCGTTCAATGCTGGGTTAACACTGCCTGCAACAGAATAGTTGATGATTATGAGAAATTTCCTAAGCCGTTAGTGGATTTAAGCGATATAGAGAAGATGCAGCTATTGACACTAACAATGAAATAATCACTTCTTTTTATTCAGGTTTTGCATCAGCAGGTAAATCAGGTTTCTTGTCTCGCTCAGCTCTCTTTTTGACACATCTACCATCAAGCTTAGAAGGATAAACATGACAAGCAAAGTAAGCCAATTAAAGATTGCGATAATCATCAGCCAGCTTAGCTGCCCGCTCTCCGCCTTGTAAATCTGGTTTATAAGCTGGAACCCGAGCACAGCTGCCCCTAACCCGACTACTAGAAGCACAATCTCAAAAATATTGAGCTTGTTGTTTTGCATTTAACACCCTCTTTTTCCATTTCTCCTTATAAACTATTATTTAAACTTTGTTGTTATCTGCGCTTTAAGAATTTAAGCCAAGCAAAAAAACCAAGTGCAATCAGAGCTACAACAAAAATTGTCATAATATTTGGCTTTGTTACCAAATCTCTGATTGCAAATCCGGTTATTTTTGTTTCCTCTTTTTTCTGGACAGCTTCAGTAGTTGCCATCTGCTGTACGCACTGCTTGCATACTCCGCCGCAATCAACGCCAATCTCGTCCTGATTTTTTATGCCATCCTCGCAGGTTTCCGCTGCTAAAGCTATTTGTTTTGGCACTTCGCATTTCTGGCTTGTTATAGGCTGGCTTGACTGGCTTGGGCATTGCACATCAGAAGCATGCTGAGGAACTTTTACAAATTCGCATTGTCTTGTTTGCAGTCCATTTATGCATGCAATCCACTCTCCGCATTTCCAGTCCATGTTGCATACGAAAATAGCTCCACCTCCACCACCTCCGCCACCCCCGCCTCCGCCACCTCCCCCGCCTCCGCCACCCCCACCATCGCCACCGCAGTTGGTTGTTTTGCTTCTGTCATTGTCATCGCAGTCACTTCCAGCAGAACACCCAGTGCCGAATCCATCCCCGTCATTGTCCGTGCACTGCTCTTTTACAGCAGAATGGTTCAAGCCAGAGATTTGATATCTTGTGCCAAAATCCAGGCAAGTGTATTGTCCGCTTGACTGGTTGACGCAGCTCAGCAGAGTTTCATTTGCAGAATTGCATGCAGAACTGATTGTATCAAAGCCAGCATCAGCATCTTTTATGCAGACAGCCCTTGCAGTTGTGTTTATTTTTTCCAAGAAAATAGTTTTGGTTGAGTTAGCCAAGCGCAATCCTCTTATTGAAACTGCACTGCTGCCATTTATTGTTCTGTTTATTGTCAGATTTCCAAAGTCAAGAATGTTTGAAGCATTTAATGTGAAATTAAATTCCAAAATTGGATGAGTTCCATTTGTTATGTTAATTGTGAAAGTCCCATTAAATAATTTGGAAAGATTTGATGTTCCGTTTATTGTTAAATTAAGTAAGAGGGTTGTATTTATTGATGATAAATTGCCAATCAGAAAATCATCTACGTCATTTATTCCATCATTATCATCATCTGTTTCGTTAAAGTCAGGGTTGCCGTCGTTGTCCAAATCTCTTTCATCTATTATTGTCACATTAACAATTACTGAGTCTATTTCAACGCTGTCATTGGCTGTAACATTTATTGCATAAATTCCGCTATTGTTTAAATTGGTAAACCATAATAGTGAATTATTTGACAGTAAAAACTCGCTTCTGTTGGATGTAAAAGTTAAGGCGTCATTATCCAAATCAGAAGCATTTAACGAGACATTCACAAGTTGAGTTTCTAGCACTGTTATTGAAAGTGTAGTTATGTTTATTGTTGGTTTTGCATTAGATATTCTTATTGTCGAGCTGTTAATAAAATCACTCCAGTTCTGCCCGTCAAAAACTCTTACGCTAAATGTCCAGTTTTCTAGTTTTGTTGTGTTGATTGGATGGATAAGCGTCTTGTTTGTGTAAATTGCCGCCAATGTATTGTTGATGTACCATAATGTTTCCCTTGCAGTTGAATTGTCATCGTCTGGATCGGAAGCAACCAACTCTCCGAATAGCGTCCCATTCGTTCTATTCATATCATCGGTATTTGTTATACCTGCTGATGCAACATTCGGGGGCGGATTGTAAACAGTTAAATTCCATGATTGTGACGTTAAATTATAACCATCAGAAACAATCACGGTTATATTGTAAAATCCTGCTGCTGTTGAGTTGCCTGAAAAGGTAAAGTTGGAAGCCCTTTCTAAGCTAGCCGCTGTGCCCCCTCCACCACCACCTCCGCCACCTGAAGATACAGAAAAAGAAGAACTAAATTGTGAACTTATGGTTGTTGACTTATTAGTGCCATTTTGGTACCAAGTCACATTTATCGTATCGTTAGTATCTAAATCAATATATGTAATGTTAAAAGTTTGATTATTGGGTTCTGCTACATCCAAAGTTGCATTTGGAGAGAAACTAGTAATATTTACAACCCTGTTCGTATTATTAACACTCAAATTCCACGATACAGAGGTTTCAAGACTATTATCAGAAACTATGACTGTAATATTATAAAATCCTGCAGCTGAAAAATTATTGGCAAATGTGAAATTGTTTATTGCTGACTTCAAAGTTCCATTTTGATACCATTTTGTTGTTATTGCATCTCCATTTATGTCAACAACAGATATGTTAAATGTCAAATTATTGGGCTCATTTATGCTTGTATTAAGTTCTAACGGATAAAATGATGTTATATTAGGCGCTGTATTGTTTATGTTTATCTGGAATATCGGTGTTATTTTTGTATTTCCTGCAGAATCATTGCCGTAAATCTTGTAAGTAAATACTCCAAATGTTGCAAACTTTGACAGATTTATTGTTTTATTTACCATCCAATTTAATTGAATAGAAGTTGAATTTATTGTTTCATTGGTGCCATTGAATTCCAGCACAACTGTGGAAAGCACCTCATTGGATGTGAGGTTGATAACAAAAGAATGATTTGATAAGTTGGAGTTGTTTTCCGGAGTTGGCGCAACAATTGTTATGTTTGGGGCGGTTGTATCAAGGGATGTCAAAGCTTGAAAAACATTGATTCTTGAAAAAGTTAGGCCGCTGCCAGAATCTGATATTTGCTTTCCGGTATCATTCAAAGCATCTTGTATCTGCGCAGGCGTCAATGTGACATTCTGCTCTAGTCTCCTGTACTGCCTCAATAATGCAAATGCTCCTGCTGCATGGGGAGTTGACATTGAAGTGCCGCTTTGTGAAATAAAACCACCACCTTTTTGAGTTGAGGTAATACTAACTCCAGGCGCCAATAAATCAGTTATGCTGTTTCTGTTAAAATCCATTGCATCTGCTTTTGTTGTTCCTCCGACAGATGTTACGTTAGTTATGCATGCTGGATTTGCAATACCTGTTGTGCTGTCAGCATTGCCAGTTGCCGCAATCACGCTAATGTTTTTTGCAATTGCATTTGCTATAGAACTTGTTAATGTAGTGTCGTCATTGTCGCAGTAGGAAGTAAACAAAGTTGGTGTGCCCAAGCTCATTGAAATAACACTAATGTTAAACTTTGATGCGTTATTTACACACCAATCAATTCCGCTTATCAAGTCTGCGCTTGTTCCACCTCCACTAGAATCCAAAATCTTTACAGAAATGATATTTGCATCAGGAGCAATGCCCTTGTATGTTGTATCATTTGAAGCAACAATCCCAGCTACATGAGTGCCATGCCCATTGTCATCAATTGAGTTGTTATCGTCATTGACAAAATCGTAGCCACCAATAACTTTAGAACATGTACCGCTTAGGAAAGAAGCAGATGTACAACCGCCAAGCGCAGCATGAGTGTAATCAACCCCGGTATCAATCACGCAAACTGACTCGCCTTTGCCTGTCACATTCGTGCCATTATAAATCAAGTTCCATACTCTTGTTGCATTTATAATTCCAGCAGAATCGCTCAGCAATAAACTTATATTCCTTGACTTATATATGGATTTAACCTTCGGATTATTCTTCAATTTTTGATAACTTGATTTTTTCAGTTTGCCTGCAAAGCCATTAACTGTTGTGTATGTATTCGTCAAATCAAAATCATAATCTTGATTTGATTGAATTGAAAAATCATTGTCTTTCTTCTTTATCTTTAATTCTTTTAAGACATCTTCCTGCTGCTCGTTTATCATTAGCTTTTTCATTTCAAAATTGTCTTTGTCATTATAACTGCTTATGCCATAACTGCTTAAAACACCATAGTCATCATACAGAACAACAATAATTTCAATCTCTTCTTCGTTGCCGAATAATTCCTCAATCTCCTTATGGGATTTTGAATAGGCAGACATAGAATAAGCTAGAACAATAACAAGCACCAAAAAAGCCAATAGCCCCCTCTTCATTTTTGAATGATACTTAGTCTAATATTTAAAATTTTTTGATAAAGTTTTGGAAAAATCAGTAAGGAGTATATAGTGCACCTATAACTCTGAGAAGTGAAGTTCCCCTACCTTTAAATATCCTGGATAAATGTATCTTGTGTTCTTTGCATATACTTATCACATAGTCTCTTGTATCGTGGCCTATGTCAAGGACTAAAATTGCCCAACAATCTGGTGATAAACCTTTAATGTCGCTTGCCTTAGGATCATTATCATAAAATACAACTGGAGTTTGATTCACTGCCTCTTTCACCCTTCTTCTGATAGGTTCAGAATATGCTCCTCCAATTACATAAATTTTCCTGAAATTTGGTCTAGCCGATAAGGTCTCTGTTGCTGACGATTCTTCATCAGGGGCTTTTGCTAAAGAGCGAACTTTAGGTGATAAAACCCTTCTTAAGTCAGCATATGGGGTATTTGAATTAGCAATATTTCTTAGTTCATTTCTAAGCTTACCATTCCCACCAGCGAGTTTTAGCTTATAAAGTTCAAATAATGGATAATTCAGCAAAAATGGGAATATTCTTGTTTCTCTAAACTCAACTACATCCCTGCAAAAATCCTCAAGCGTTTCTTTTTGTTCAGTCCAAATAGCCCTCATTCTATTAGATAAGGAAGCATCGTGCAATATTCTGTAAGCATGCTCTACAATTGCCGGGGTTCCACGCCCAGAGTATTTTTTGCGAATATAATTCAACATTTCTTGGTGCCAATCCCTTGGATTTTTCTGAGAAGCACTTCTTTGTAAAGTGGCGGACCTGCTATAGCCTAAAATTTTACTTTGTAATTCATCATATGGTAAAGCCACTAAGTCTTCTAATTGTTCTTCAGGAATTTGTTGGATTTTTCCGAGCAGTTCCCTTAATGTTGATTGAGATGGTTGTCGTTGCCCGATTCTCAGCAAGATTTCTGCCTTATTTGGCTCAGGTTTTTGAACTGCCCCGAAGTAATCTGCCAAAACCAAGTGCGCTAACTCGTAATTCTTAGCAATGCTAAACATAGTTTGTGTGTTTGGACCTGAAACAAAGTAACTGGAGTTTTCAACTAGGCAAGCAGCTGCAGGCACTTGACTTTGTGTATTTGATATTTCCAATACTATATCAAATAAATTTCTCTGCTTTCCATCTGATTCAATTGAACTGCTTTGAGAAAGTAAAAATCCAGTATAAACATCAGCTTTAAGCCCTGTCTTCGCCAACCTTTCATACAGCAAAACAATTTCAGGTTTAACGCTAAGTATGGTTAAAAATCCAAATCTTTGCTCTGAATTTACAGCATACATTAATTCCCGTACATATCTTAAATTTATTTTGGATTCTGCCAAACTCGCAACTCTGTCTGCAATTAAACCAACAAATTTTGCTCGTTCAAAAGTTCCCGTATTCTCATCTTGCGGGATAGAGTCCAATATCTTTCCTTCTAACCCTTTAGCCAGTCTCAAGTAAGAAGCCCTATATGCTTTTTCTAGCTCATTGAGCAATGGTGTAGCCCTTGAACCTAGCATTGCATAAATAGCCATATTAATGTAATCGTTTGATATTCCTCTTGAATTGGAAGTTAAATCTGAGAAAGGAAGAATCTGTGCCATGTTCAATTCCCTTAAAAAATCCTGCACAAATCTTTCTGTTAATTGGGTACTTCCTGCATCAAACATTGACTTCAGTCTTTCAATCAATATTCGCAGATGCCGGAATTTTCCCGATTGCTGGATTACCTCTATTTCATTAGGGATATGCTTCAATGCGTAATCTATTCTTGAGGTTAAAGCAACTGCTTTTTCTATTAATTCCATTCCTTGTTCTGGGCTTAAGTGAGAATTCTTATACAAATCTACTACCACAACAGGAGGCGTACCTCGCCTTAAAACTCCTTTTATTGACTGCTCTTTTTGTGATTCATCAAGCCAGGATTCATATTTAGCAACAGCTCTCTCAAGGCTTCTCAATATGTTGTGATAGCTGCCATTAATCTGGGTAAAAGCTATTTGCAAGCTATGCACCACTTCAAAAAGCGGCGACCTTGATGCGAATTCCAGATATTCTTTAGCAGTAGCCTCATCTACAGCACAATTAAGAACAATAGCTTCAACTAATGCTTTGTCTGCCGCAAGATTTTTATTTCCATGTTCTATATGCTGTGATACTAGTAACTCCAGTCTTTCTTGAGCAGACATTTTAGCACTTATTAATAGTAATCATTTAAAAATTTATCTCAGATTTTGTTGAGAAGAATGTCGAAACTTCAGCTTCTTAAACCATTTCTTAATCTGCTCTTTTTTCACACCCATCAAAAGCAGCCCGGCAATTATTAAAAGAATGCCTTGTATTATTGGGAGAAAAAGCCCTATGACGCCAATAACTATTAAAACAATACCAACCGTATATTTGAATATTTTGAATATTTTTACATACATCTTACGTTGTTATACTGACACTTGAAACAGCTTGTCTGTCAAGCAAAGAGCTTCCAATGCCCTTTCCAACAAAAAATGACTGCTTGCTGAAAACCTCACCAAGCAATTCCAATAAACCTTTTTCTTTCTTGTATTCAACAAGCTCTGCCTTTATGCCTTCTTTCTTCTCTATATAGGCAATAGTTTCGTCTTTGCTGCCAAGTTCGTCTACTAAACCAAGTTCCTTTGCCTGCACCCCAAGATAAAACAAGCCATTCGCGATTTTGTCAATATCTTTCTTGTTCAAATTCCTGTTTTTTGCAACTTCGCTTACAAAATAATCCCTTATAGCGTCCAAACTCTGCTGGAATAATGCCTTTTCCTCGTTTGTCATTTCCTTGAACGGGCTTCCAATGTCTTTGTATTTTCCAGCAACTAATCTCTGGTACGTCACATTGTACCTTTCTAACAAGCCCGGAAATTCCAGGTAAGAAGCAATCACACCGATTGAGCCGGTTATCGAAACTTTGCTGGCAACTATATAGTCAGCAGCTGATGCAACCCAGTAAGCACCCGAAGCGCCTGATTCCCTTATCCACGCAACTGTTGTCTTGTTTGTTTTCTTGACAGCATTTGCTATCTCCTCCGATGCAACAGCTGAGCCGCCTGGGCTGTCTATCTCCAATATTATCGCCTTGATGCCGGGATTCTTGTCGGCTTTTTCTATGAGCTCCACTATATCTGTGGAAGTTGTTGTGGTTTCAAAAAATGACTCAGAATCCTCTGTTCCCAAAATCACCCCGTGCACAGGTATCAATGCGACATTGCCGCCTAAGCTTTCAACATCAACGCCCACAAACAACGATAATACTCCTACAGATATAAGCGCAAGAAAGCTTAAAAGCAATAAAACAAATATTGCATAACCCCATCTGAAATTCGGCTGGTTGGCATTCATTATTGCTCACCTTCTTTCTTGAATGCCTGGAATATGTCTTTTCTTCCCTGCTTTAAATTATCAAGTATCTGGTCCTTTGCCATCTCCAAAAATCCAAGGGCTTCCTGCGGGCTTACATTTTGGGTTTTCATTGTTGTCTGTATGTTGTTCGGCATTACATCAACCCTAAGCAAAAAAATTTTTTGTTCAGTCATCTGCATCGCCAAAATTCTTGCCTTATTAAATTTGTTGCTCGAAACTGAATCTTTCAACAACCCTTGTCCTGCTCAATATCTCGCTTAATCTCTGGTTTGTTTTTGTGAAAAACATGAATATTGGATCAATCACCCATAATAAAACAAAAGGGAATATAGGGATGAAAACAAGATTTCTCACAAGCATTTGCCATGCCTTTAGTTCCTTGCTGTCGCTCACAACAAAAATTCTCATCAGCATCTTGCCTATTGTTTGTCCCATCCTCTTTTCCATCATGTAAAAATACAAAATAACCAGCACAGACATTACAAAAGTTATAGAGGTTATAAATCCAGCATAATTAGTGCTGGTGCTCATAAATCTGTAAGCTTCTGAAAAAGAGTAACTCTTTGGAATAATATCTTTGAACAAGTTCCTGAACGGAAACAAAATAATTAAGTTTATTATTGCAATGTCCACAAAGAAAGCAAAAATCCTTTTCCATATTGAAGCAGGCCCTGTAAAGGTTTTTTCTTTCGGGAGATTAAGGTGTTTCATTATTTCAGAGGATGGCTTTAAGTATTTATAAATTGTGTTTTATAGAAAGTTATATAAACAAACCTCATTCCAACTTATTGGATGAGCAAAAAAAAGGAAGAGCAGGCAAGACAAGAAAAATTACAGCAAGAGATTTCTAGGATTCATCTTCCTCGGGGCAGAGAAACTTTTGGCGTTATTGAGCAAAGACTTGGCGGAAGCAGAATGCGCGTCAAATGCTTGGATGGCAAAACAAGAATTTGCAGGATTCCAGGAAGGCTTACAAGAAAATTGTGGGTGAGGGAAAGCGACATTGTAATTGTTGAGCCGTGGGAATATTCTGGCGATGAAAAAGGCGACATAATCTACAAGTACACTCCAACACAGACTTCTTTCCTAAAGAAAAAAGGATATCTGAAGCAACTGGAGGAGTTTGAAGAGTTCTAAGAAAATTAACAATTTTAATATGTCGAAAATATACCATCAGTCTATGACTGATGGACGTAAGTCAAATGTGGTTACCAATTATGGTATATTTTCGAGCATGCTCAAAAACCACTGAATAACTATTGCGTTAGCAGCATGCCACCAATCTTTGATTGGTGGTTTTTGACAATTTTCAAAAATCTGGCTTCCTAAAAAACAATGATAAAATTTTTTATTTCAATCACGGGGCTTCCCTGCAACGGCAAAGTCCGTTGACACCTTGTGCAAGTGGGATTTGCAATCCCACGGGTTGTGATGAGGGAGCCACAGCCTCTGCAGTCGCACTTGATTGTTTGCATAAAGTGCCACTTTAGTACGCGGGGCACCCAGTGGCATGCGAGTGAGCTTCGTTCGACCTGAAAAGCGAGCTTGCGAGCTTTTCTCGCAAGCAACAGCGAACTCGCTCACAAGTCACTTACTTGATTGTGTGCATGGGTCGCCATCGTGATTGAATATTCTATTATTTATTGTTTAATCCAAAATAGCTCTCGTTATTGTTTGAGTCTATTAATTGACGTTTATTTGTTTTTATTCAAAATATAATTGATCACCACTCTTTGATAGAAATCTTTAAATACAAAAATATATTACTTTGATTGATGGAAAAACCCCCATTAAGTTTCTTTGTGATGAGCTTTATAATGCTATTTGTGGTTACAAGCTTTATCCTGGTTGTTTTTGATTTGCACAGGTTTGCTTTCGTTTTTGAATTGACTATGCTGCTGATATTCATTTTTATAGTTGCGCTTGGGATGTTTGCTGTTTATCATAACAAAAAATGGGGATGGACGATTTTAGGTTTAGCATTGATGCTTGTAATGTTCAACACATTTTTTGTTTATTTTTTAGCAAGAGAATTTGATACTGCGCATCTGACAATAATCGTTTTTTCTGCAATCGGCATAATCTTGGCGTTGTTTAATCTTAGAGAAACGTTTCAGCGCTCAGAAACAACAGAACAATATGAAAAAGTTAAAGATTACCATCCTTTTATCGACAAGATGGAGCCACAAGCTGCAGAACCTGAAGAACATATGAAAAAAACATTTACTCCCGGCAAATATGTCGCAAGCAAGAAAGCCAACAAGTTTCACAGCCCGAAATGCGACTGGGCAAAAAGGATTGGCAAAGAAAACCAGCTATGGTTCGATTCAAGGGAAGAGGCAGAAGCTCAAGGGCTTGAAGCAGACGCATGTGTTTGACTACCTCTTCCACAGCAAAATTATCAGCATGATTATGCTTATAGTTACAGCGCTGTCCGCTACATTGAATACGGGCCAGATTCTGAAATCAATAAAATCAACCACAGCGCCATAAAGCAATCTGTCAATTAAATTTCCGATTGTGCCGCCAATCAATAATCCGACAGAAAACTGCAATAGTCTTTCATTATTCTTTATTTTTTTTAAATTATAAACTATTGTAACAACCACAATAACAGAAAACAATACAAAAAACAGGTTAAAGCCCTTAAACAAGCCAAAAGCAGAGCCGGTGTTTGTTATGTAAGTCACATGAAGGATATTTTTAATTATTGGAGTTGAGTGGCTTAACTGAAAATTTTGTTTTATCAAGAACTTGGTTAGTTGGTCTAAAAGCAGAATTAACAATCCAGTCAAAAATATAATAATGTTTTTTTTGTTCATTAGAAGAAATCAAGGAATGAGCATATAAAAAACTTTTCAATAATACCTCCTCTTTCTTGCGTCTTCCTGCTCGCCTCTTGCAATCGCCTCTATGTTTGCCAATCTCTGGTTGACGCTGTCCAGCGTAGCCCGTAAAGCATCAAGTTTGCTTGAAATAACTTCCAAATTTTTAGATGCTATATCATTTGGGTAAGAAGGTTGCTGAAAAGCTGGTTGCGACTGGAAAGAAGGTGCCTGAAAACTAGGTTGCTGGAATGAAGGGTATTTCTGGAATGGCTGCTGCGGTGGTTGCCCTGTATCCAACCCCATTCCCAAATCTGGCGAAGGGCCTGAACTCAAGTCCATTCCAAAATCTTTTCCCAAACCCAAATCCTTGTCCAAACCCAAGTCTTTGCCTATGTCACCTAAATCATCCTTTTTCTTCCAGAATTTCAGCTTGTCAAAGAAAGCCATCTATTCACCTCTCTTATATTTGCTTTATTTGGACATATATAAACTTTTGGATTAAGCGCCTCTGAGCACATAATAAATCAGCCCAAGGGCAAACAGGATAGTCCCAATATAAAATATCATCTTGAAAAATTTCTCAAACAAATGATGCAATATGAACATAACCAAAAAATAACCTGCAACAACCACAATAACTATTGATAATAAAGATACCATTTTAGCTATCTGTTAATATTCAACCTTTTAAATCTTTTTGAGTATAGCACAATAGTTAATTGGCGTATCTCTATCTTCAGGGGATTTGTTTTCAAATATAGCCTGCACAAGCTCCTTCTCAGGTATAAATCCTGCTTCTTTTACATGCCCACGTACTTCATCAGCGCTCTTATAGAGATAAATATGGTCTATCATTTCAGCATAGACTGCAACAGTCAGAAATAATTTTCCATCAGGCTTGAGAAGTTTGTGGAGTTTTATCAATACACCAAGAGGATCTTCAACATGCTCTAAGAATTCTCCACACATAATCCTATCGAATCTTTTGTCTGTTTCAAATTTATAAATATCCTCTTTATAAAGAGCAATTCTATGACTTGGTATTTTATTCCATGCAAGCACGTTTTTGGTAAATTCGATAGCAGTATTCCCTAAATCAACACCAGTGCCCTGCCACGATGGATTATTTGCAAGGAATTGTGCAATATAAATCCCTGTTCCTGTTGGGACTTCAAGCACTTCTCCATGCTCTTTATTGTTTTTTGCAAATTCTGATAGAAAAAACCTAAAAACATTCCAGTGGCTAACCCAAAAAATTTGTGAAAAGTATAGTGCCCAGGTATACCACGGACCTTTCAGTTTTCTATTAGGATTGCTGTAAATATTTTCTTCTATTTCCTTGAAAGTTGAATAGGTGTACCTTCCTGTCTTTTCCAGATGCATTTGCAGCTTTAGAAATTCAAGAGAGAAATCTATCAGTGTATGAACGCATTTAAAATACCCATCTCTATTCTGTTTAACATGATTTAGGCAATCACTACAAAGCTTTTCAGCCAATTCGTAATCTAACCCCGAGCCCTTAATTTTTGTAAGAGTGGTTCTGAAAAAGAAAGAATTCTGTTCAAGATAGTTAGCTGTGTCAACAAGTAAAGGATACTTTTCCTTAAGCTCACTGAATATCATTTTAATCGACATTTAGAACTTTTACTCTTGCTTTGCCAGTTATGTATTTTTTGTTTGACAATGGATCCTTGATATTTGTCTCTATAGTCACCAATCTAAATACATCTATCTTCTTTATTACTCTTCCTTCTATAATGATTTCGGTATTTGGGGTTATGGGATTTTTAAACTCGAGTTCTTGCGAAACATAAATACATCTTCCAGGCAAATGCATACCAACAAGCTTCGAAAACAATGAGCCGGCAAGCATTCCATGGACTATCTTTCCTGAAAAATCTGCCTTTTTTGCAAAATTTTCATCAAAATGCAGCGGATTTTTGTCACCTGATATTTTTGCAAATAATTCAACATCCTTTTCTGTAATTGTATGCTTGAATGAAGCCGTATCTCCAATCAATATATCTTCATATTTCATGGCTTTCAGATTATCAATTTAAAATTACACTAATTGCATCGATATTCTCTGTAGGACTAGGATTCTCGCACAAGAAAGTATTCTCGTCTAAATGCTTAAACCCGTTCTCTGCATAGAATTTAGCAGTCTGCATATTTTTTTGAGTTGGAAAATATTTTCCAATCAATTCTTTCACTCCTTCCTTATGAGCCATGCTAATGAGCTCATTAAGCATGGCTTTTTCAATATCCCTGCCAAGCACCCTGCAACTTAACAGAAACGTGTCTATCACCCATTTCTCCTTAAATTTTTTGTTTATAATAAATGTTCCGGTAAGCCCATTGTCGCCAAATTTATCTTTGACATTAACTCCGTACACTAAATGATTGCCATCTGAAGCTAGTTTTTTGATGTCTTCTTCGCTATATCTATTTGTAGTTAAGTTAAATTGATTAGTTCTTTGGGTGAGTTGCGCTATTCTGGGTATAGTAAAGTTATTCGCTTTAGAAATGTCTATTTCAATTCCAAGCATTTTAATAAACGAATTTAAGTCCTGCACTTTTGACTTTAATTGTTCTCTTTTTTTCTGGCTTAAGTACATCTTGCCCCTGTTTAAGTCCTCGCTTGTTATGTTAAAAGTGTTAAACATTTTCAGATTTTCAATAACTTCAGGGTACATAGCATAGTCATTTGGCATTTCTACTACAAAAACTTCAGGAATAAGCTCCTTTATCATCTCCCGGTTTCTGACATCGTCATCAATGTAAACCATGCTTTCCAATCCGATATTCACTTCCTTCGCTATTTCCCTAATGTTAGTAGCTTTATCCTCCCAGTTGATTTTTATGCTGGCAAAATGTTCTTCCTTCAAAACCATATATTTGTGGTTTTTTATCGCATCGATTGCCTCTTTATAGTTGTTTCTGCTATTAATGGCCAATATAATGCCTCTCTCATGCAATTCAAGCAATCTTTTTTGGAAACCAAAATATGGCTTACCATCTTTTTCAGGTCCAAGTTTTATATTTGCAATGCCATCCTCTCCAATAATGCCTCCCCAAATTGTATTGTCCAAATCAAGAACAATGCATTTTTTTGTCATAGATGCTAGTGGGATTATGTATGCTAAATACTCATTCGCTAATTTTACCAATGCTTTTGGTGCTATTTTCATGTCAGCGTAATAATATAGTCTCTTATCAACCAAATTCTCGTATCCAATTTTAGAACAAAATATGCTTGTATCAAATACGAATAATTGCAAATTTTTATGTGATAACGACTCAAGCATGCTGTTAAGCGCCTGAATACTACTTCTTATTCCATTTTTTTGCTTGTTTTCAATAATCCCTCTGCTTGAGTAATGTGGAACAAGAAAACTATTAATCACAATCTTGGCATTAGTATTTTCCTTTAAGATTGAAATCAAATTTTTTATTTCTTTAAACTGATTTTCAATAAATTGTTTTCTTTGCTCTTCGCTCATTCTATATGGAAAGTAATAAAAATCGCTGAAAAGCTGCTCTCCATCCAACAGAATAAAAATTATATCTGGATTAAATTTGTAGAGCTGACTGGACTTGTTTAGGATTTCTTGCTGATATTGATTATATGGGGCAGTATAGCAATCAATGAAAATTCCATGTTCATAGCATAAAACTTTGAATGTTTCAGCAAGCCCTGTAATTGTAAAATTTGATAGAAATGCAACTTTAACATCTTTCATTGACGGTTTTTTAACCAATGTTGGGCTTTTGTTGATATATTCGCTAAATTTTAGTTCAGCCATCTTATTTTTGATTATTTTTTTCAATTACAAGTTTCTCAATATTTTTAAGAGTAGAAAAATTGTTTTCAACGAGTTCATTTGACTCTAGTTTAATGTTAAATTCTTCCTCTAAAAACATTATCAGTTTTATGATTGCGAAAGAATCTATAACTCCAGCATCAATCAAATGCGTGTCATGGGTAACTTTATCATCCCATTTTTCCTTGACCTCTGGGTCTGACTGCAAAAAAGCAATAACTTTTTCTATTACCACAATTACCCCCTTATTCTTTTGTTATTAATGCAAAAGCAACAGCGTAATCCCTTTCGTGCGATAAACTCAAGTTTATATTAAACCCTTTAAGGTTTTTTATTATTACTTTTGGGCTTTTGTTTTTGTTTATAATCTCTACATCGCTTAAATTCATTTTTTTGTTAAAGGCGCTGAATGCCTTCATAACAGCTTCTTTCCCAGCAAATTTTGCTGCGAATCTTTCTGCAGCATTGGCTTTATTCCTACAATATTCTATCTCCTTCTTAGAGAATACTTTATTTAAAAATTTTTTGTCATTTTTTACGATTTCAAACCTATTAACTCTGACAATATCTGCACCAATTCCAATTTTATTTTTTATTTTCATTATTACTCAAAATTGGAAATAAACAAATTCAACATTTGTTATAGCCCCAACATTGATATATACAAGGGCTATAATCAAATAAAATACAAGCTGGATATAAAAATTTTGTTTTGTGATGAATAATTCGTCATTTTTCATATATTGAAGTACCTCATAAATGACTAAAAACGCTATAAATAAATAAAGATACCAGTAATTCAGAACAAATAGTTCTGATAATTTAAAATTTGAGATTAATGATTTTGTAAATGTGTAAACTTGTATCGTACTTTGAGATTTATAAGAAAATGTTAGTCCATACCAAATTATGTGAGATGTGAGCACAATGCTTAATGCTGAAGTTATATATTGTATAAATTTGTTCTTTATTGCTGGAACAAATCTTTTTGATAAGTATTCGAAAACTTTGGACGCCATGACTATAGCAAATAGGTACACGCCCATGAATATAAAATTCCATGAAGCACCATGCCAAAAGCCAAATGCCACCATTGTGGCAAAAGTTGCAATAATACCAGAAATGTAAAACTTAACCCTAATATTCTTGAGAAACATCAAGCTTTTTCCAGATAAATGGAAAAAAAGTGGCATATAAACATAATCTGTAATCCATTTTGACAGAGTTATGTGCCATCGTTTTAAAAAATCCGAAGGCTTCTTGGTAAAAAATGGCAAATTAAAATTTATGCTCGACTTAATTCCCAAAAAATATGAGATGCCTCGTGCCATGTCGGTATAGCCAGAAAAATCACAATAAATTTGAACTGCAAAAGCGTATATTGCAAGCAAAACTTGTGCACCTGAGGGACTGGAAAATGCGAATATACCATTGACTACAGATGCTACTGTGTCAGCAATGACTACTTTTTTGAACAAGCCATATATAAACAAATAAAAACCTTCTTTGTAGTTAATATTCCTAAACTGTTTTTCAGCTTGTAATTGAGGTACGATATCTTTTGCCCTTTCAATTGGGCCAGCAATCAAATGCGGGAAATAGGCAATAAATAAAGAGAAATCAATGAAATTCCTTGTTGGCGCAAATTTATTAGTATAGACATCAATAATGTAACTTAATGCTCTAAAAGTATAGAAAGATATTCCAAGCGGGAGTATAATCTTTAGTGCTGTAAAGCTCACTTTGAAGCCTATAGCATTCAGCAAGTTAAAGAAATTTTCAGCAAAAAAATTGAAATATTTAAAAAATCCAAGCAATGATAAATTAAATAAAATGCCCAAAATTAAATAGAATCTTTTTGAAGCTTGGTTTTTTGCTCTGAGAACCCACAATCCGCAGAAATAATTTGCAATAGATGAAATCAAAAGCAAGCTTAACAGTTTCCAATTCCAGCTTGCATAAAAAACATAACTTACAATAAGCAAAAAGATATTTTTGAAGTGATTAGGCAGAATCCAATATGCAAGAAATATTAAAATAAAAAATAAGATGAAATCGATTGAGTTGAATAAATATATCATTTTAAATTGCAACAAAATTTAAATAGACTATATAAACTTTCCTTATTTGATGATAGTTTTGAGATTTTCTAAGAGAAAAATAAGAATAGCAATATTTCGATTTCTTTTAATAATTATTCTGCTCGAAGTAGTGCTTCGTGTCAATGCTTTTGGTTACATTGCTTGGCAGCGTCATCAAAACAAAGCAGGCAATACAATGGGTACGTATCGTATTCTTGCCTTGGGTGGCTCTGAAACGGCGGACCTTCGTAATGGGCAGGGTTCATGGCCAGAAGAGCTCGGCGTTATTTTAAATAAAGAGAGCAAAAATGTAAAGTTCAAGGTATTCAATGAGGGTATTTCGCCAGGAATCAGCTACGACATTGTAAGGAACTTAAACGATAATTTAGATAAGTACAAACCACACGTGGTAATCACAATGATGGGGGTTAACGAGCCGGATTTTTACTTTAAGCCGAAAGATAATCAAAAAATTATTCTAATCTTGAAAGATTTTAGGATATACAATTTAATTAAATTTAGTATAAAGTCATTGAAGCAGGAGATTATTAAAAAAATAGAATGGTACAGAGAAAAAAAATACAAGGCAGAAGAAAGAAAGTTAAAAATGAAGGTTGAGAAAGAACCAGGGAATTTAAATGCATTGGCTGAATTGGGAAAATTTTACGGACAGTATGGCAAGTATGCTAAAAGCGCGCAAGTGGCAAAGAAACTTTTGGAGGTACAGCCTGACGATTTTAAGCCACAAAGCAATTTAGGTTACGGGTTTTTTCTAGCAGGCATGTACGAAGATGCTGAGAGGGTTCTTAAGAAAATTATTGAGCTAAAGCCTGACGATAAATATGCATACCTATATTTGGCACAACTCTATATTAAAACTAATAGACCAAGAGAAGCGCTAGTAGAGTATCTAAGATATCTGCAAGTTATAAAGGAATATGACGAGCACGTCTTTATACAATCAGCAAGACTTTACATGCAATTAAATAACTCCTTTATGGCTTATACAATGTTAAAGGGTGTAATTGAACAAAACTCAGGCAAAATTGAGGAAATATTCTGGATAGGCGAGCTTTATGAGAAATTGGAAAAAACTAATGAAACTGTAGAATTATTAAGAAGGACAATTGAAAAAAACCAAACTAATTATGCTGCATATGCTGAACTTGCATGGCATTATTTAAAAAATAATAGGTCACAAGAGGCGGAAGGGTTACTTGAGAATATTAAAGAAAAAAATGCAAAAATAATGGCTTACGGAACACTAGCAACTCGTTACGAGAAAAACAGACAGTTTGATGAAGCTGATAAAATGATTAATAAGGCATTTAAAGAAAGTGAAAGCTACTATAGGCCAACTCCAAAAGAAAATTACAGGAAATTGTACAAGACACTAAATGAAAGAGGAATTAAACTTATAGCAATGCAGTATCCTACTTTAGATGTGCGGGATTTAAAAAACTATTTTAGAGGAGATGAAGACATAATCTTTGTCAGCAATGAAGAGAATTTTAAGAAAGCATTGGAAAATGCATCATATAACGAATATTTTTTGGATAATATTCGTCCAACTTTTGGGCATCCGACCTTAAAGGCAAATCAGTTGGTAACAGAGAATGTAGCAAATGTTATTCTAAAAGAGTTAAAGCTTGAATGAGGCTTTATAATAATTGCAATGCATATTAATTGGGCATTCAACGCATAACGGTTTTTTCTTGCATATATTCTTCCCTAATTCTACTAATAATGCATGGCACTCATTAAATAATCTTTCGCTGTTTGGAAGATTTTGCATGAAAAGCTTTTGCAGCTCGTCATAAGTTTTTTCATTGTAGCCAACCCTATGGATTATCCTTTTTGTGTAGGCGTCAATTACGAATATGGGCTTTTTCGCTGCATACAGGATTATTGAATCAGCAGTTTCAGGTCCGATTCCATTAACGGATAGAAGTTCTTTTCTTAATTCACCAACATTTTTTTTAAACAATCGCCTTAAATTTCCATTATAATTTCTTAATAAAAAATTGCAGAAATTCTTCAGCTTCTTCGCTTTCTGATTGTGGTAGACGGATGATTTTATTATTCTAGCTAATTTTTGATGCTCAATTTCATTTATTTTTTTGATATCAATTAAATTGTTTTTGTTCAATTCAGCAATGGCTTTTTCCACATTCTTCCAGCTTGTATTTTGTGTAAGAATAGCGCCAAAAATTACTTCCAATTGCTGTTTTTCATTCTTAGGACCGCCAGAATACTCTGGATGAATCTTGCTTTCTTCGGTTACTGGCCACCAATTTTGTAAACCGAAATGGGAATGGAGCGAGTTGTAGATTTTAAGTAGTTTGTTCATAGAAAAGCGATAATGAAAATGTTATTTAAATTTAGCTATGCACAGGAACTCTTCTAGAATATCTGTCAGCAACAGGAAAAAGTTGGCCTTGATTGGGAGTGGGAACATAATCTCCCAGGTATTGAGAAATAAATCTTGCAATTTCAGCAGCATATCTCTGAGCAATAGATTCTCTGTGTTTTCTGTTGTATCTTTTTGGCTGAAATCCTAACATTTTTGTCGCGTCCATATCAGTAAACCTACTAAAATCTTCGAAATCACTCTCGAATAGGTATTTATTGACGGGAGCTTTTAATGCATCAATTAAATCATTAACTACTCCTAAGCTAACTCTTTGAAGCCTATGCCTTAAGTTTCTACCTTTAAATGGGTTCATTCTTGCATATCTCCCCTTTAGTATTTTTGAAGTTGGTTCATATCTATGAACTCTAGGAAAACCATAACCAAATATATAATCAAAAATCCCATAAATATCTCTTGATCTTACTGCATTTCGAAGGCCAGAATCATGAGTACTTCTTAGTTCCCAAGAAGCTATTTCAAATACAATCAATTCTTCAAGATTTAAATGTGGGTAAAATTCCTTTAGGGGTGTTTCTGCTAAACCATGATGCAAAGCTTCAAGACGATCAAGATTACCGCCTAATACACTAAACAAAAGATTCCCTGATGGTTTTGGTCTTTTGGCTACTTCCTCCATTAGGCAAGTCATTTATAGATTATTTTTAAACCTTTCTCTTTTCTTAACTCTAAAGTAACAAACTCAAGAAATCAGCACAGCATTGACAACTCCATCTTGTCCGGGTCTTGAAGTTATCCTTGCCTTTCCAAGCTCTGTGTCAATCACAGAGCCCATTGTCATTATGTTTCTCCTTATGAAGTGCCTGTTTGCAGGGTTGTCAGTTATTGTTTTTATCTTAACCTGCTTGAATGATTTTGTCTTAGGGTCAAATAAATTGGCAATGTCTGCGCTTAGCAATCTTAGCTTTCTGTTTGCGGCTCTAGTCCTTATTACTTGCACTCTTTTCTTGCCAAGCTTTGTGAAAGACGGCTCTCTGCCTAGCTCGTACTGCCTTTTCTTTCTGTAGTCAATATACCTTCCGCCAGTTACCTTTCTTTTAGGACGTGCCTGCGAAATCGCCATAGCATAAGGTAATTTTTAAAGATTTATAAGTGTTTCTATATCGATAATTATTTATTAAAGCAAAATTAATCCCTTTTTATGGAATTCATTGAGTTGGTTAGAATTATCGCATTATTGTGTGTAATTTTATTTATTGGGTATCTGCTTGGAAAATACATCTCCCACAAGCAACACAAAGAAAAAATACCTGAAATAAGGGAAGACGCTATAAAGCAGTCAAGGGCTGTCTTGGGCGGGCAATTCTCCGAGCAATTAGCGCCATACTTTTCCGATTTCCCTTTTAAGCCGACAGAGGCAAGGTTCATCGGCAAGCCAATCGATTTTGTTGTATTCAAGGGAATGGACGAAAAAAAAATTCATGAAGTTGTTTTTGTTGAAGTGAAAAGCGGAACATCCCAAGTTTCGCCAATCCAAAAATCCCTGAAATCGGCGATTGAAAACAGGAATGTCTCATGGCGCGAATACAAAGTCCCTGACGGAGTTTTGAAAAAGAAATGATGGGAAAGTTTTATAAACAAGCCAAATTTCATCCACCCGAGGTGTTTTATGGAGCAGGCAAGACCACTGGATGCATTGAACAAGGCAAGAGACAAAAGAATTATTGTTGAGTTGAAAAACAACAAGCAGTACATCGGCAAGCTTAAATCATTTGACATTCACATTAATGTAGTTCTTGAAGATGTTGAGGAAAGGGCTGATGGAGAAATGACAAGAAAGCTCAATACTATCTTTATAAGAGGAGACACAATAACCGTAATATCAACTGAATAGATTTCTGGAATAAAATGAAAGGCACGCCTTCAATGGGGGAGAAGTCTGGAAAGAAGAACATGATTTACTGCAGGCGCTGCGGCAAAAGGACTTTTAATATAGGCAGCAAGAAAAGGTGCAGCTCATGCGGTTATGGCAAAAGCAAAAGATTGAGAAGCTATACTTGGCAAAAAAAGATAAGGTAAAAAGTTTGAGTTCTTTGTTATTGTAATTAAAACATAAAGATTCAATAATAAAATTCAAATATAAATAACTCAATGAAAAATATCTCAATCAACGTCGCTTCCCACTATATGCAAGCATGATATGGGAGCCCAGCTCAGGAAAGTTCGCCTGAAATTATTGAATATAATAGGCGCGGAGGAGGAGTACGAAGGCAAGAGCTTCCACAGCAGACTGCCGACGCGCCAAGATATTGTCGTGCGAAGCACGACGGATTGAAACAATAAGTTAAGATTCAAGTTTTTGCCGAAGGCAGATTGAAATTTTCTTCTTAACTATTAACTTATTTTTAGCAACCTTTTTAAACAATATTCTCTAATCTTGCCATATGCGGAGGTGCCGGAGACATGCGAACGATAAGTTCGCTCGCAAGCCGCAATGGTCAAACGGGATAGGCTTAGGCATTTCTGGTGTTATGAGCATTCATAGAATGCAATGAAATTAAGACACCTATTGGCTTAGTGCCTACGCAGGTTCGAACTGCCGAGTCTTTGACGAGGCTCGCACGCAAGTCCTGCCCTCCGCATATTTTATTACTTTTAATCGAACTCATTCTTTTTACTTAATTTCAACAAATCCATGTTAGTGAATACTTTCACTCTTTTCTGTTTCTTAAAATGTAGGTCATGTGCCCAAATACCATTGGCTTTGGCAGCAATTGCCACAGCTAGAATGGGAATATCATCTGGATCGCTTATGTCATTCTTGCATTCATCCATAAAATCCTTGTAATATGATTCTGGAATAATTTTAATATGCTCAAAAATTAAAGTCAAAAGAATATCAAATTCCTCATCGCTTAGATTTGTCTTGGCTTTCAATTCGTCTTTATGCTCGTGCATCTCGCTTATAGTGTAGTCGGATGTTATAAATTCAAAATTCTTGTCAAATAAGATGCTTCTTGTAGTGCTTTCTTTCACTAGGGCTGCAATTATTCTGTTTGTATCTGCGACAATTTTCATTTGATAAGCCCGTGCCTTTTCGCTATCCCGTGCTTTATCTTGTGTCCTATTTTCTCAGCATCTTCTTCTGTTAATTTACTTTTTGCGAGAAGCTTTTCCATCAGTTCCAATTTTCTTGCATGATTCCACAATGCTTGTCTCGCTATCTCACTCCATTTTATTTCATTATGCTTTTTCATAATTTCATGCAAATCTTCTGGGACTGCTAATGTCATATTAGTCATTTTTATCACCTAAGTAGGTTAAGTAAGTTTACTTATTTAAATGTTTCGTTTTTGGAACGCACTTTAAGAAATTTTTATATAGTAAAAAAGTCACCGCATTGAACTGCAATAGTAAGTGTGTCCTCCGCATTATTTTAAAATGAAAAATAAAATACTTTTTTTGTTTGTCCTAATTTTTTTAATATCCTGCTCTCAAAATGTTCCTTATCCTGTAAAGCCAGGACATGAAGACTTTATGGTTGGGAACAATACAGAGATTGGAATTCTTTTGACACATGGTTTTGAAGCATCGCCGCTTGAATTAAGGGAACTTGCTGGATACTTGGCTGAAAGAAACATTACAGTTTATGCAGTTAGATTAAGCGGGCATGGAACTAATATAAGGGAACTTGATAAGGCAAAATGGCAGGAATGGTATAAAGATTACGAGAATGGCTTTAACCAACTCTCAAGCAAAACCAAAAAAGTTATTGTTGGCGGTCATTCTCTGGGAGGGGCTTTGGCTTTGTACCTTGCAGAGCAAAAAGATGTTGCTGGCATTATTTCTCTTGCGCCACCGCTTGGCTTGAAAGACAGAAGGGCAAAATATGTATGGGTAATCAGATATTTCAAGAAATATGAAGCAAGAAACCTTACAGAAAAAGAAAAGATTTACCACTATGATAAATATTCTGCAGCCGGGGTTGAACAGCTTGTAAAATTCATTAATATCTATAAAAAAGATTTACAAAAAATAACAGAGCCAATATTGATAATTCAACTTAGTGATGAAACCAAAATACAGCCCGATAGCGCAAATCTCATCTACCAAAAGGTTAACTCGGGAGATAAAACACTAGTCATAATTAACGCAACAGGGCATGATTTGTTCAAAGACGAATATAAGAATAAGGTGTATCAAGAGGTATACAACTTTATAAAGAAAATATAATTTTAAAGAAAATAATACCCCAGTATACTGATTTGTATACGATAAATCAAAAGCTTTTTATATCAAGTTAACAACAAAACTCATACGTGGGGGTGGATATATTGCAGCTCTTTTCCGATAATGAGAAGCTAGATTTCATTACGATAGAGGGCAATATATACATCCACAAACAGATTGAAAAAAGGAATGGAATTACATTCATGAGAATGAAAAAGAGATTGTTAAGATTAAATGAAAATTAAAGACAAATATCTTAGAATTCTGGTTTATCTGATTATCTTGTTTTTGATTGTTAATGTAACCTTGTTTGTCTTGAAAATCATCAGCGCAATCTTGTTCTGGGTGATAATCATTGCTGCTGCTTTTTTTGCGTTTAAGTTATTGCCGAAGATGAGAAAATAGAATTTTATTAAAACATCCATCGGCGACCCATGCACTTCCATGAACTAAAATGGGTGCCCCGCATACTTCTGTTATGCTAAAAAGTTGTACTTAATAGCAACATATAACAAGCGGATTACTTTTATCACCCTTTCTTCTCAAAGTCGCTCTCGTTTTTTGAAATTTTATTTTTTGTTGATTTATAAATATAGGATATAAAACTTATTATTAATTAAATGTTTAAAGAAAAGGTAGGGGCTTCGCTGTCTCCTCAACCATTGCTGTCAGTTATAGTAATTTAACTCCATTTTGTTTAAGCCTTTTACGCAAGCAGAGGTTTAAATTCTGCCAATAGTTGACGTTTAGCCAATGTTTCCTGCAGAGCTTACTTGCGCAGCCTTGCATTTCGCGTTGGCATTAATCAGCCTTGGCAAATGTGGAGTCAGCACTTACAACTGTAAATGAGTCTTACAGCTACACACCCCCGCTTGCTTGTCATTAGAAGAGATATTTATATGTTGCCTATATAAACTTTATATTATTTATAGAACTTACATCAAGGTATATATAAAAAAGAAAAAAGGCTTATTTAGCCTTTCCGAGAATCCTGAAAACCTTTGTGCCGCATGCGCCGCACACTCCCTTCATTGCCTTCATGCCATTCTTCATAGTGACTTCCTTGCCATCTTTGATCTCGACTTCTTTCCTGCACTTCATGCACCTTCCTCTTGCCATTCAAATTCACCTCAAAATTTTAAAATAATCTAGGATTTTAAACCTATGAATAAGCTGTATATCAAGTTATATATAAACATTTGGATTTTTCATAGGTAAATTAGAAAATTTGATAGGTGATTTGTTACTTTGGGGTTTAAAATCACTCCATAATTAATGACACGAAAGCTCTTTTTGTTTATAATAAATTAATAACTTATTAGTAGTAAAAAATAGAAAGATTTATAAACCAGTTTAATTGTAGGGTAATCTATGTCATTTCAACCCCAACCATTAGGTGCTAGAATTGCAAGAGACTGGTATAATGAACTACTTGCGTTAGATATTATCTATAAAACAGATGGCTTGGATGCTGTTGTGGAGCATTTATGTAATAGTCCTAGGTGTACATATGAAGAAAGAAGAGACAAGTTATTGGAAGCAAGAAAAAGCACCCCTGAACTTTACGCTGATATTAAACAAGAATACGCCATAACAGAGCAAAATGCTGTTATTGTAAGAATATTAAACAGAAACGTAAGAGCGCTCAATTTAGCTGCAAAGCAAGGAATATTAACTAATGAAATGTATAATTGGCTTATTAAGCGCTTATGGGTTTATGGGCAAATCAATGATTAGAAATCACTCCACAATCTCCAGCAACTCCTTGATATCATCTATCTCGTAATTCGCTTCAGAGCTTCCTGCGCCAGGATTGCCGTACTTTGCAAAGCAAGTAACCATGCCAAGCTTTTTTGCCCCTTTGATGTCCCTTTCTGGCCTGTCGCCAACCATGAGGCATTGCTGCGGCTTTAATTTAAGCTTCTTGAAGGCAACCAGAAATGGCTTTGTGCTTGGCTTCATCTCCTTAGTATCGTCAAAAGTAACAACAACATCAAAAAGATGGTTTATCTTCATTGAAACTAGCCTTATCCATGCTTTCAATCTTGGAGCATCAGACACAATTGCAAGCTTTATGCCTCTTCTTTTCAGCTCAAAAAGCACTTCTGAAACATGAGGATACGGCTCAAGAAAGCCAGCTCTCACTCTTCTGTAAGCCACAATACCGCTTGCCAGTACTTCGTAATCAACCTTTTTTGCAACCTTTTTGAGAAATTTCTGGAAAATTGTTTTTTCCTCAAGTCCATACTTGTCATAGAGCGCAAACAACTCCTTCATTGCCTTTTCTTTCTTAACATTCAGCCCAGCACCAATCATCGCAGAAATCGCAGCTTCACAGCTATGCTTCTTCATTGTCATGAAATCAATCAATGTATTGTCTAAATCAAAGATTGCTGATTTTATCATAGGGGGAGAGAGGGTAAATTGGTTATTTAAAGGTTGTTGAAATAAATTTGAAAGTATAAAGATAATAAAAATCAATAAAATAACAACAAATAAAAAATAATTCAATCAATGTCGCTTCCCAGCATCTGCATGCAGGATGTGGGAGCCCAGCTCAGGAAAGTTCGCCTGACTGCAATTATAAATAGGCGCGGAGGGGGAGCACAAAGGAATGCAACCTTAACATCTGAATGCCGACGCGCAGGTAGCTGAGCGAGCGAGAGCGAGCTCTCGCATGCCACTGCGCCGCAGGCGGATTGAAAATTTTATATTTTATAGATTTTAAACTTATTCAATCCAAAACATCTGCGCTTCTATCCACTCGCTTTTGCATCGAGGGCATTTGCTTGGCTTGCTGGCTTTGCTTCTTTCCTTGAACATAAAATTACATTTCCTGCAATAAGCTGGAGTTATTTTGAGTTTTTTTGGTTTAATTGATTTCTCAATATGCTGCAAATCCTCCAGAATCTCGCTTAAGTCTGTCTGGAAATAATTTGCCAATTGCTGCGCTGTCTGCTTGTTTTGCTGCAGGATTTCTATGATTTGCTGGCGGCGTGTCATGAAAGAATAAAATTAGGACAGGTTTAAATAAATTAATATTAGTTAATGTAAGTAAGGTCCTATTTCTCTCCTCGTTCTAGCAGTATAGGCTCTTACATTATCCATCATTATTTGTTTTAGCTCATCATTGCCATCAAGGTACCTCCTATCTAAAATATTAGATACGGAAGCTACAAATCTTGAGATTGTTGTACTATGCCCAAATCCCTTGAGTAGATACTCTACTGTTGGAACATCTGCAAATACCAATCCGTCATATCCAAAATAACCTTTTCTTGCTACTAATTTCACATCTGTTCCATGCAACTTAACACCTATAGCGATTATACCCTCATGCCTTTCCAACAATCTTAAAGCAATTTCATCTATACTTCTCCATTCAAATCTATGTTTAGGATTCCTTCTATTTTCAGATTCATATAAAGCTGCAAAAGTTCTAGCTTCTTCTAGCAGCCCTAATAATTTCTGTTTATCAATATAATGATTGCTTGAGATTTAAACCACCATCTTAATACAACACAAATCTTATTGATTAAATCAATCCATTTTTATATCTTTCTATTTTAACCACTCTAAAATAGTATCCAATCTAATTCAAATTATCTTCTAAAAACCCAATTACCTTCTTCTCATATTCTTCCGGATTAATAGAATGTGCCATCCCATGATCCGCATTCTTCACAATCCATAATTCTGCCTTTTTGTTTGCATCATGCAACAAATAAGCTTCACCAACAGGTATCTGAGAATCTTTCTCTGCATGTATCAGTAATATCGGCACTTTGATATCTTTTATATTGTCAACTGGACTTGCATCATCAATATTTATTTTTAAAAACAAAAGTCCATAAAATTTTGTCAAATAAACTAAAGGGTACTTAAAGATAAAAAATATTTTGTACATATGCTCAACCATATTGCTTAGCTTTGCATATGCGCTGTCAGTCACTATTGCTTTCACATTCTTGTGATTAGTCATAAGAGCAACTGCTCCTCCCAAAGAAAACCCATAAAGCCCGACTTTAGTAATCTTTTTCTCCTTCTCCAAATATTCAATTGCTCCGCTCAAATCATTTTTTTCAAGATAGCCTGCTGTCGTGTATTTGCCTTCGCTCTTGCCAAAACTCCTGAAATCAAACAAAAACACGTTAAATTCCTTTGCCAGAAACTCCGCAATCCCTAGAAGATTTGCCTTGTCAGCAGGATAGCCATGCATTATAATGATTGTTGCTTTTGTTTTGTTATTGGGTATAAACCACCCATTTAGCTTGATTCCATCAGTGCTTTTGAAAGTTGATTCTTCATACTTCAATCCTAAATCAGAAGGAAGCAAATCAGTTATAATCTGTTGAGGGTGTATCGACATATAGAAAGTCCATAGAGAAAATAAAATAAACCATAATGCAATGAAAATCAAAACTTTAAGCCAGATTTGCATAAATGTTTTATTTTTTTAGTATATAAATAAATTTCTAATTAAATCAAACTTATCGCAACCTTTAAAAATCATCTTTCATCTCTAAAATCCAATGGAAACACTAGAATCTCTGAAATGGCTTAAAGAGCATCATCTTTATGACTTGGCTTACAATTTATCGCTTTCCCTGAAAAAAATCTTTACCCCATGCTTGGCAGTTAAGGATGAGAAAGTGCTTATAGTGGGGGATGTCGGCTACGAGAACAGGAATGTCGCTGCTGTCATGTCAGGCGCTTATTATCTTGCAGCAGAGCAATTAAAATTAGACGCAAAGCTTCTATTGCAGAATGCCAAGTCAAGAGGCGATATATCTGACGAGGATGTAGTCAATGCATTGTCGCAGCTTCCTTCAGGCAACATAATCATTTTGAACATGTCTGACAAGCTCGGCAATATACAGCAATTGGGAAAAAGCTTCAGGAAATGGGTTGCAAAAAAGCAGCATCGTTTTATTTCTGCCATGAGTCTCGGTGATTTGGCAACGAGCAACATTGATTTAATCCTGAAAGCAATCGACGTCAATTACAAGCCATTACAAACACAGCATGAACAAATAAGACAAAAGCTTGAGAAAGCAAAGGAAATCCATATAACCACTCCAGCAGGAACTGATTTGTACTATGACAAATCCGGAATCAATGCAATTGCAGCAGACGGCAACTACACAATGCCTGGAAAAGGAGGAAATCTGCCTGCAGGCGAGGTTTATGCCACTCCAAACGGCAAAAGAATAGAAGGCAAGGTTGTGATTGACGGCAGCTCAAGAACGCATGAGCATACCATACTTATCAAGAAACCAATCGAATTGACAATAAAAGATGGGGTGATTACAGAAATAAAAGGCGGGGAAGAGGCAAAGCAGCTTGAAAACGCCTTGAAATGGGCAGCTTCTGTTGCAAAAAACCCCGGCAACGTAAGAAGGATTTGCGAGCTTGGGATCGGCTTGAACCCGAAAGCTTCCATAATCGGAGCCATGATTGTTGACGACAAAACTCTTGGAACAGCGCATATTGGCATCGGCTCAAACTACTGGTTTGGCGGCAACATCTATGCAATAATCCATCTTGACCAGGTTTTCAAGAACCCCACTATATATTTGGACGATGAGAAACTTAAGATATAATCAATCTTCTTCCTCAAGCTGTTGCATCCACTTTGGCAGCTCTATTTCAGGGTATTTCTTATCAGAACCTTCAAAATAAGAACCTTTTTCCTTGAATAACCTTTCCATACTGCTTTAGAAACTCTTAAAATATAAAAAGATTGTTTAGTAAGCAATAGTGATTACAGGCATTGACTATATGGAAAAGTATTAAAAATAAAGGATAAAATTGATATTTAATATAAATATAAGACAATTTTAGAACAATAATAAAAAACAATTACAATAAAATAATCAAAAAATTAAACAAACACGAGAGCGTCCTTTGGATTTCATAAGTGATAAAGGAAACCAGCTTTTGATGTGTATTATAATGTATAGCGAGCAGGGTTAATGCCCTGCGAGAGTAGAATTTGCCGAAGGCAGATTGAATTTTTTAATTAAACACAAAAAAATAAAACATCATTTAAAAATGCCATACAAACAAGTTATTTTAGTCAGAGAGGATTTAAAGCTGCCGAAAGGAAAGCTTGCAGCGCAATCGAGCCATGCTTCTGTGGATGCTACACTAAAATCAGACAAAAGAATAGTTGATTTGTGGAAAAAGGAAGGCGGGAAAAAAGTAATTCTGAAAGTAATGGACAAGAAAGAATTATTAAAATACAAAGAGATGGCAGAAGATTCTGGATTGAAGACAGCATTAATTGTTGATGCAGGACATACGGTTTTGGAACCAGGCACCATAACTTGCTTGGGAATAGGGCCTGACTTGGAAGAGAAGATTGACAAGATAACAGGGAAACTGAAAATGGTGTAGTTAGTTTTTTAAATTGCTGCTTTTTCTACAGCTTTTATTGGGCCCATAGCTCAGCCTGCTTAGAGCACAAGACTCTTAGGCATTTGGAGCGATCTTGGGGTCAGGGGAAGACATAAGCCGATGCTTTGGTCTCTTGAATTGAAATCCCCTTGGGCCCATATATTTGTTATTAATTGGATTTTGTATCATAAAATTATATAAATTGATAAAATTGAAATGACAAATGTCTACCAATCTTGAAGAGCTAAAAATAGTCAGAATAGGACATCATATTAGTATTGGCAGTCTCAATGAAGTTCAGGAAATTATATTGAGAGCATTTCGGGGTTTAATCAGGAAATGTAATTTAACTCATTACAATATTCCTCCTATTGACCAAATAGATGCTTTATTGCTTACACAAATTTTGAATGACGAATTTGGAGGGCAGCACGTTCTTGGAATAACTGATGCTGATCTAACTTTAGCAGATGCTCCTGAGGGCTATATATTTGGAGGCAAAAATACTCAAACAAATGTAGCGGTGGTCTCTACGAAAAGATTATGCCCGCAAGATTTTACTTTAGAAGAGAGTTATAATTTATACTTATCAAGAATAGCTAAGGAATCTTTGCATGAAGTTGGGCATAATTTTGGTTTAACGCATCATTATACTTACCAAAGTTCAAAAGATGGTAGACATTGCCCTATGACTAAAGGAGATTTTAAAAGATTTGGAGAAATTGGGTATGTGAGAGCAATTATTGATGGAAGAGGTTATATGTTCTGTGATATTTGTACCAAATTTTTACAAAGGTTTCATATATAAATTTGTTAACCACTTATTAATTCCTGCAGCACTTCATACGCCTTCATAGAATCCTTCTTGTTCATAATAAAAGTTATTTCAGTCATTGTTGAAACTATCTCGTAAATATTTATGTTCTCCCATGCAAGTTTTCTGATGACATTAAACACAACACCCGGTGTATGCAAAAAATCGTCTGCTGTGAATATTATTGTCAATGCCACTAATCCAAATTCCTTGCTTAAAATCCTCTCTCCCGCAAGAAATTTTGCCAGCTTATCCTTGTATTTCTCATTGATTACAATGCTGACTTCATTATTGCCTATGATAACATTCAGCGTATCCCCCCTCTCAAAATTGACGAGTGTATGGATAATTTTTAGTTTTGCGAGCAAGGCTGGGGTTTTGACAACACAAAAATCGCATATGTTCGTTTTCATCAAAATCTCCCCTTCATAATCGAATGATTTTATCCTTTTTTTGTGCCCGGAAATCTCTTCAGCATGCCTCCTTAAAGCCATCACAACAGCAGCCAGCTTTATTTTTTTGTTCAGTTCTTTCTCGATTCTCGGCAGCATCTCCTCAGCTAACCCCCCATAGCTGATTATCCCTTTGCCTAACGCTTCCTCTACAAACGCCTGCTCGCTTACAATCTTCTTTACAATATGGCTTATCGTTACCATAGTACAAAATTATATCAAACTGTTACTATAATAACATTATGTTTATATATTAGTATATAAATTTTTCTAATTTGTCGTAAGATGAAAGAAGATAATATTGAGGAACTTAGAAAAATAATGAATAAAGGCAAAAAAGACTTAGAGTTTTCTCTGGACTCTATAGATTTGACTTACGATCTTTCAGATAAGTAAAAGGGTGGTTTTTCAATAAGTTTTTATTGTTAAAAATTACTCTTAATGCTATATAATTAAAATGAACATCGCAATTGTTGGATATGGAAGAATGGGGCATGAAATTGAGAAGATTGCAAAAGCCAAAGGCATAGATGTAGTTTCAATTATAGACCCAAATGCGAGTGATGCAACTCACAGAGAAATCAATGAAGATTCAATGCAAGACGTGGATGTATGCATAGACTTTACGACACCAAACTCAGTCATAGACAGCATACAAAAAATCTCAAAATTCAGGAAAAACATTGTTGTTGGCACAACTGGATGGTACGATAAGCTGGAAGAGGCAAGAAAAATAGTCAATCAAAGCAATATAGGATTAATTTATGCATCAAATTTTTCAATTGGTGTAAATGTGTTTTTCAAGATAGTCGAAAATGCTGCAAAAATAATCAACAATATAGAGGACTATGATGTTTATGGCTATGAACTTCATCACAACAAAAAAATAGACAGCCCAAGCGGAACAGCAAAAACTCTTGCTGAGATTTTAATAAAAAATATAAAGAGAAAAAGCAAGCTGGAATATGGCAAAATAGACAGAAAAATAGAGCCAGATGAATTGCATTTTGCATCTGTAAGGGCAGGCTCAATCCCAGGCACGCATATTGTTGGGTTTGACAGCAGTGCAGACACAATTGAATTAAAGCATGTTGCAAGAAACAGGGAAGGATTTGCGCTTGGCGCAGTAATGGCAGCGCAATGGATAAATGGAAAAAAAGGATTTTATGATATTAATGACATGATGAAATCAATAATTGGGGGTGAATAAGATGTTTAAAGGAGCTATCACAGCAATTGTTACGCCATTCACAGAAAATGGTGAGCTAGATTTAGAAAGCTTGAAAGGATTGGTTGAATTCCAAATAAAAAATCACATTGACGGGATTGTGCCATGCGGCACAACAGGAGAAAGCCCTTCATTGAATGAAGAAGAGCATGTTGAAGTTGTAAAAACTGTTGTTGATGCTGCAAATGGCAAAGTTCCGGTTATTGCAGGAGCTGGAAGCAATTCAACAGAGCATGCAATTGAATTGACAAGAAAGGCAGCAGATATTGGAGCAAATGCAACATTGCATGTATGCCCATATTACAACAAGCCAACTCAGGAAGGTTTGTACAGGCATTTCAGCGCAATTGCAAAAGCAGTTGATTTGCCGATAATTATCTATAACATTCAGGGAAGGACAGCAGTTAACATGGAGACAGCAACACTGGCAAGATTGGCAAAAGAACACTCAAATATTGTTGGAGTGAAAGAAGCATCCGGCAATGTAGCACAGATGATGGATGTCATAAATGAACTGCCCAAAAATTTTGCAGTGATTTCAGGAGATGATAATTTAACATTGCCCTTAATGGCTTTAGGCGGCAAAGGTGTTATCTCCGTTGCAAGCAACATTGTTCCAAAAGAGATGCATGAGTTATGTAAGTACGCATTAGACGGCGATTTAGAAAGTGCAAAAAGATTGCATTACCACTTATTGCCATTGTTTAAAGGAATCTTCATAGAAACAAATCCTATACCAATTAAGGCAGCAGTGGCAATGAAAGGCATGATTAAAGAAGCATACAGATTGCCGATGTGCGAGATGAAGCCGGAAAACAAGGAAAAATTAAGGAACATCTTAAAGAGCTTGAAAATATTATAAAATGAAGAAAATTCTTCCGTTTTCAAAGGAAAAAGTATTGGGTATAATAAAAAAATATCCGACGCCTTTTCACATTTATGATGAAATGGCTATTCGGAAAAATGCAAGAAGGTTTTTGAAAGCATTTAGCATACTTGAGGGCTTTAAAGAGTATTTTGCAGTAAAAGCCACGCCAAACCCGTACATTCTAAAAATTTTGCATGAAGAGGGCTTTGGAGTTGACTGCAGCTCTTTGCCAGAGCTTTTAATGTCGGAAAAAGTTGGAATTAGAGGAGAAGAAATAATGTTTACCTCAAATGACACTCCAGCAATTGAATACCAGAAGGCAAAGCAGCTTGGTGCAATAATAAACTTAGATGATATAAGCCATATAGAGTTTCTTGAAAAAGCAACAGGCATTCCTAATGTGATTTGCCTAAGGTTTAATCCAGGCACTGCAAGAAAAGGCACTGACATAATTGGCAAGCCAGAAGAGGCAAAATATGGATTGACAAGAGAACAAATTTTTGAAGCATACAAAATACTCAAGTCAAAAGGCGCAAAAAGATTTGGGTTGCATACAATGATAATTTCAAACGAGCTGAATGAGGATTATTTTATTGAGACAGCCAGAATGCTGTTTGAGCTTGCAGTTGAAGTTTACCAAAAAACAGGGATAAAGCTGGAATTTATCAACTTGGGAGGGGGCATCGGCATTCCATACAAGCTAGAGGACAAACCAGTTTCGTATGAAAACATTGCAAGAGGTGTTAAAAATGCATACAATAATATTATTGTAAAAAACAATTTGCATCCTGTTAAAATATTCATGGAATGCGGCAGATTAATTACAGGCACTTATGGTTATTTAGTAACTCGAGTACTCCATCTAAAACATACCTATAAGAATTTTGTAGGGACAGATGCATGCATGGCTAACTTAATGCGCCCTGCAATTTATGGTGCTTATCATCATGTAACAGTTTTAGGAAAAGAGAATGATCCATATAATAATGTCTATGATGTAACTGGCTCTTTGTGCGAGAACAATGACAAGTTTGCAATAAACAGGAAATTGCCTGAAATAGAAAGAGGAGACATACTTGTAATACATGATGCAGGCGCTCATGGATTTGCAATGGGCTTCAACTATAACGGAAAGCTTCGCTCAGCAGAGCTTCTTTTAAGAGAAGATGGAAGCGTTGCACAAATCAGAAGGGCAGAAACTGTTGAGGATTATTTTGCAACATTGGATTTTGCAGGAGTTAAAAACTTTAAGTGATGTTCTATGCAAACAAAAATCTCAAACAGATTAAGCAGTCTTACAGGATATGCCTTTGCGGAAGTAGACAATGAAGTTGCAAAGCTGAGAAAATCAGGCATAGCTCCAATTGATTTTGGAGTTGGCGATCCAAAAGAACCGACTCCCGAAATAGTGAGAAATGCAATAAAGAAAGCAGTTGATGAAAGAAAAAGTTCTGGCTATCCCAGTTACATTGGCACAGATGAGTACAGGAAAGCACTTGCTGAATGGACAAGAAGAAGATTTGGGGTTAATCTGGATTACCAAAAGGAAATAACCTCCACAATAGGAGCAAAAGAAGCTGTGTTTAATTTTCCAGAGGCATTTCTTAACCTAGGAGATTATGTAATAATGCCGAATCCTGGTTATCCTCCGTATGAAAGGGGCACTTTATTTGCAGAAGGCAGAAGCTATTATGTTCCTTTGCTGAAAGAAAAGGATTATCTGATGGACTTGAGCAGCATTCCCAGAGAAATTGTAAAGAAAACAAAGATTTTATGGATTAACTACCCAAACAATCCTACTGGAGCAGTTGCAACAGAAGAATTCTTCAGGGAAGCAATTGATTTTGGGCACGACAACAACATAATTGTTGCAAGCGATGAATGCTATACAGAAATTTATTACGGGAAGAAGCCGCATTCAATTTTGGAATTCTCGAAAGAAGGAGTTGTTTCATTCCAATCATTCTCAAAGAGAAGCGCAATGACTGGCTACAGGATTGGCTGGGTTGCCGGAGATGAAAGCATAGTTTCTGCTTTCAAGAAATTAAAGACTAATATTGACTCTGGCACTCCTACTTTTATTCAGGATGCTGCAATTGCTGCTTTAAGCGACGAAAAGCATGTAGAAAAAATGAGACAAGAATACAAAGAAAAAAGAGACATTCTGGTTGATGCCTTAGTTTCAGCCGGCTTGGAAGATTGCACTCCTAATGCAACCCTTTACATCTGGCAGAAAACGCCAAAGGGCATTAACTCAGTGGAATTTGCAAAAAAACTCCTGCAAAAGGAAATTGCTGTCGTAGTTACACCAGGTGCTTGGATTTCAAAAAAATTCAACGGCTTGAATCCAGGAGAAAATTATGTAAGGTTTGCATTGGTTCCGACACTAGATGAAACTAAAAAAGCTGCTGAAAGAATAAAGAGATATTTGAGGTAAAGAAAACAATAATGACAATAAAAACATTTAATCAAAAATTCAAAATACGTCGCTTCCCAGCATCTGCAAAGTTCGTTTGGCTTTATGCCCAACTTGACTAAAGTGTCAACGAATTTTGTCGTTGATGGGAACCCAGCTCAGGAAAGTTCGCCTGACTTGTGTTAAATAGATAGGCGCGGAGGAGGAGCACAAAGTAATGCAACCTCCACAGCAGAATGCCGACGCGCAGTAGCATGCGTCGCAGACAGATTGAAAATTTAAAATATTAAAAAATAAAATAATTAAAATAAAAATCAAAAAATTAAAAATGATAATAATGAAATTTGGCGGAACATCTGTAGGAAATTCAGATAGGATAAAGAATGTTGCAAGTATTGTCAAATCTTATATTAAAAAGAATCCTGTCGTAGTAGTTTCTGCTGTTACAAAAATAACAGACAATTTGATAAAACTTGCCAAGGAAAGCGCAGAAGATAAAAGAGATGAAACTTTTGATTTAATCAAAAAAACACATTATAAAATCATAGAACAATTAGAATTAGATAAATCCTTAATAGAAAATGACTTGCAGGAATTATCGAATTTAGTCAATAAAACAAAATCAAATAAAAATATCGATGAAGAAATACTTGACTATTTCCAGTCATTTGGAGAAAGAATATCATCAAAGATTGTTGCAGAGCAGTTAAACAAAATTGGAGTAAAAGCCAAGGCATACAACTCATGGGAACTTGGATTTTTGACTGACGCTGAATTTGGCAGCGCAGAACCGCTTGCCATCGCTTATACAAATCTGAAAAATAATATCAAAAAATTGAATCATATCCCTGTGATAACTGGATTTATTGGAAAAACAGAAGCTGGGGATATAACAACTCTCGGCAGGGGCGGCTCTGATTACACAGCAGCAATTATTGGCGCTGCAATCGGTGCAGAAGAAATCCAGATTTGGACTGATGTTGATGGAATCATGACAACTGACCCCAGAATTGTAAAAAATGCCAAAACTATAGAAAAAGTTTCTTTTGAAGAGGCATCTGAGCTTGCTTATTTTGGAGCTAGAGTTTTGCATCCTAAAACAATTCTGCCTGCAATGGACAAAAACATTCCTGTCAAGGTTTTGAATTCGTTCAATCCAAAAGGAAAAGGAACCACAATAGTCAACAAAGCGGGAAAAGCCGATAGGACGGTAAAGGCAATTGCATGCAAGAAAAACATTACGGTTGTCCATATTGACTCAACCAGGATGCTTGGCGCCTATGGATTTCTGGCGAGGATATTTGACATTTTTGACGACTACAAGAAAAGCATTGATGTAGTCACAACATCAGAGGTTAGCGTTTCATTGACTATTGACAACGGCGAAAATCTTAATTACATAGTGAATGAACTGAAGGAATTTGCAGATGTTGAAGTTGCCAATGACAAAGCAGTTATCTGTGTAGTTGGGGAGGGAATGAAATACACTCCGGGAATAGGGGGTGCTACATTTACAGCTTTGGGAAAAAAGAAAATCAATGTCGAGATGATATCCCAGGGGGCATCAAAAATAAACGTAACTTTTGTTGTTGATGGAAAAGACGCAGATAAAGCAGTCAAAACTCTGCATCAAGAATTTTTTGGGTGATAAACATGAACAAAATCAAAGTTGGAATTTTAGGGGCAACAGGAATGGTTGGACAGCGTTTTATTGATTTATTGCAAAGCCATCCTTGGTTTGAGATTGCAGAACTTGCTGCATCAGAGAAAAGCGCAGGTAAAACTTACGAAGAGGCAATGGAAGGAAGATGGAAAGTAAGTGCCGAGATTCCTAATAAAGTAAGAAAAATGAAGGTTAAAGAATGCAAGCCGAATTTAGACTGCAGGATTATATTTTCAGCTTTGGATTCGTCAGTTGCAGGGCCAATAGAAGAGGAGTTTGCAAAAAATGGCTATGTTGTATCATCCAATTCCAGAAACCATAGAATGGATAATGATGTGCCATTGCTTATTCCAGAGGTTAATCCAGAGCATTTGTCCATAATCAAAAAGCAAAAGCAGAGATTTGGAAAGGGATTTATTGTAACGAACCCCAACTGCTCTGCAATGGGGTTAGTTATGGCACTAAAGCCACTGCAGGATGCATTTGGGCTTAAGAAAGTATTTGTAACGACAATGCAGGCAGTAAGCGGAGCCGGCTACCCAGGAGTTGCTTCTCTTGACGTTTTGGATAATGTAGTTCCTTACATTGGCGGAGAAGAGGAAAAAATGGAGTCAGAGTCATTGAAGTTATTGGGAAATGTTAAAAATGACAAGTTTGTTTATGCAGATATAAAAGTAAGCGCTCAATGCAATAGGGTAAATGTCAAAGACGGGCATTTGGAAGCTGTTAATGTCGAATTAGGTAGAAAAGCGACATTAGATGAAATCAAAAACGCCTTCAAGAATTTCAATCCATTGAAAAAATTAAATCTTCCATCTGCACCTAACCCGCCTATTATTGTTCGGGAAGAAATAGACAGGCCACAGCCAAAGTATGACAGGGACTTAGGCAATGGAATGGCAGTTGCTGTTGGAAGAATAAGAAAATGTAATATCTTGGATTACAGATTTTTAGTTTTAAGCCACAACACAATAAGAGGGGCTGCGGGAGCTGCTATATTGAATGCTGAATTGATGAAGGTGAAGGGGGTTGGTTTGAATAGAAATTAAAAGGCTTAAACCTTTAAAGTGTAATAAGCTTACGTGCAGGTACAACTAATGCTCCGCGTCGTTCTAATGTAGCGTATGCTGCATCTAATAATGCAGCAGCTGTCTCAGCAGCACCTGCTCCAGGACCTTTAATTATTAGCTGGTTTCTTCTTGGATCGTAAACAAATTGTATTTTATAATGGTTGTATACTCTATGTCCTTCACTTAATGAAGGATAAGTAACCCTGACTGTAGATGTACCATTGGCACTGATAGTAGTTGTATGCCTATAGATAGAAAGTAGCATTTTTAGTATATCCGGTTCTGGTTTGGTGGTATCTTTTTTCCGAATGATATCCAAATTTCCAGGCTCTATTAATCTTAGTTTTTGGTCTAAAGTAAGAACAATTGCATTTTGTGTACCATCTACATCATAAAGTGGGTCATCTGGACTTACTATTTCAGGACGCACTATTGCCTCTCTAGTTGTAGTATCTAAAGTACAAATAAGTTTAAGTTTACCATTATCTCTTATTTTTTGTAGATATTCATTAGTAACCCCATCGATGCCGCGATGCTTATCATCTATGCCAGATACTTTTGGGTGCACGTCTAAATCCAAAGAATTCCCAATCACTCTTAATTTTTGCGCAGGATCGTACCCTTCAATATCGGCTGTAGGGTCGGACTCTGCAATCTTTCTAATTTGTGCTTCTCTCAAAGCTCCTTCAACACTTATTTCTTTCGCCCGTCCAAGAATGTAATTTGTGGCTCCATTAAGTATTGCTCTTACACTCTTTATGCCAATACTATGCTCGGTAAGCCATCTTAACACTGCAAAAGCACTTGTTGGACCCATAATTGCTCCATTTGGATCGTAATCAACACAATTACTTGAAGCAACCATATTTATTGCTTGATAATACTCCCTTTTTCCAAAAGCTGATTTTGATGCGTCGACTACGTGTGCACCTTCTTGCATTGCTAGTATGTTGTATAAAACGGATATGGGAATATGATTAGCTAAAAGAAATGGAGAAGGTTCTCTGATTCTTGCGGTTAGGGCATCTTGAGTTTTTTTACCTGATTCTGAATTGGAGAACTCAGTTGGCAAGGTGTTAATTGCTAAATCCTCTTTATTTATATAATCCCAAAGTTCACCTATTTCCCTAATATCTAATCTATCCCTTAAAGAACCTAGACTTCCACGTTTTCCATCAACAACTTTTCTTTTGGCTTCAAGAACTAATTTCAAATGTTCTTCATTAACAGCCCCCAGATTAGAGTCATAAGGAATTAAAACCAAATGCCCGCTATCAACAACCACTATTCCACCTAAACTACGCATAAAATTATGGCTTCCTGCTATAATCTGTTCCAAGACGCTAGAGCCTACTCCGCCTGCGCCAAGAACTATTAAACTTGAACCTAATTTTTCAGTCATTTAATATCACAATCTTTCTTATTTAATAGTAGTTATAATTTTCCAATGGTTACACACAACCTTTTATAAACTTTTCTTTTTTCAAATCTTTTTAATTTACTCTTTAGTAGTAAAAGTGGAAAAATTTAAATATGATAAGTTCAGTTTTTTGATTTGAAGTTAAATGAATGGTGTAGTAATTAAGGCTGGAGGAAGTTCTTTATCCGGTGCTAGGAATATAGAAAATGTTGCAGACATAACAATAGACCATTATCTCGCTAATTTAGATGTCGGATTAAATGCAGTGATGTCTGCTTTTGGTGTAGAGCCTGGAAAAAAAGATGGAAAAAAAGAACCCAAAGTCACCGACATCTTGCTTACTGGTGCAAATTATGTTCTAAACGGAAATTTAGAAAAAGCACTTGGTGAAATAGCTAAAGTAAGGAAAATTCATTATGGAATCGTAGATGAACTCGTGCTTGATAGAAAATTAGCCATTGATAAAAATTTAGTGGATGCGAATCTATCTAAACTTGAGCAAATTGCAAGGGACACCTTAGATCAATTAAATCAAGGTACAGCAATTGAAAGAGAAAAATTACTTGACATGTTTGCCGCTAGTGGTGAATTAATCTCAACGCCTATTGTCGCTGCAGTTGTTCAAAGAAAATTAGAAGCAATGTTCAGCGATTTGGAGAGCAAATTACAGAGCTCTGGCTTAAGAAGAAGAGAGCGCAGAATTTATGAGCAACTAAAGGCTTGTGAGGGACAATATGTTGTTGTAGTTGAAGACCCCGGCACAGCAGGGTTCGTCACAGATTCTAAATTTACTAATGCTACACTTCTTGATAGAAGCCTTGAAACAGAAATAGCAAACTACCATAGAAGTTTGAGGGAAAGGAACAGAAACAGAATTATATTTTATCCAGGATTTGTAGGAAGGGATGAAAATGGAAACAGAACAACTTTAGGAAGAGATGGCTCAAATGTTACAGCCATTGCTTTAGCCGCCGCTATTGGAGCTCAAGAAATTATAATCTATTCAGATAAGGATGGCATTCTATTAGTTGATGAGCGCATTAGGCCAAGCAAGATAGCAGAGCATTTATCTTACAGTGAAGTGACACAATTAGCACAAAATGGCGGCATGAAGGTATTGCAAGAGAATTCATTGGAAATACTTCGTAAAACAGGCGCAAAGCCTAAAATTTACGTAAGAAATTCATTTAATCCAGAAAACCCTGGCACTTTGATAACTCCTGAGCCCATTAAAGCTCGTTCCAGCATGAAAGGAATAGGTGTGCTTTCTAATTTAAAAGATGGTCAGGGTCATGAGGTAGCTCATGTAACAGTTTGCGGCGAAGGATTAGGCAACTCAAATCACGATATATCAAAAATTAAAACGCTTCTTGGATTAGTGTACCAAGAACCAGAATGGTACGCAAGCCACCCCCTTGTTATAACAGGAGATACAATACAAATGGCAGTCAGGCAACAAGATGTTAGAAGAGTTGTTGACTTAGTCTATAATCAGTTAAAGCGGCTCAATATTGTGTTGTATGGGCTTGGTGATATCGGACTTGAATTTTTGAAAAGAGTGAAGGAGAGGTATGACGAACTTGGGTTAAATGTGGTTGGAGTTTTAGATACAAGTGGGGTTTATGCCAAGCTTGGTGGCTTCAGTTCTGAAGATTTAGAATCAATGATTGCACAGAGAAGCGCTGGCAAAAAAATCAAAGATATGAAGATAAATGGTGCAGTTTACACACAAGATAGAAATTTCAAGAATGTTTATGGAATGGGTACTGGGGATTTTGTTGTTGTTGATGCAACACCTGATGAAAATATGGACAGCACTATGTTGCATGCGCTCAGCCTAGGAGCTTCAGGTATTTCTGTCAACAAAAAGCCATATGCAAAGGATCCTACTGGAACCCGCAACCAAGACTGGCTCAGGAAAAATGTTGATAAGTTATTTAGTGCAATGTTTGACAACCGATTATTCATAAGAGGAACTGTTGGAGCTGACCTTGGAGTACATGGAACTTTATTGGACATTCTAGCAGAAAATCCACCATATGTTACAGTGCAAGTATGCTTTAGCGGAAGATTAGGATATACTTACGCGGAGTTAGAAAGAGGTATAACTCTTTCACAAGCTGTGCAAGCCTCAATAGACCACAAAATAACACAATCAAATTCATTCGAAGATTATTCTGGATTAGGGGTATTGGAGAAGGTAATTATTTTATGGCGCACAATTGCAAGAAAATATGGAATAGATATTTTTGATTGTGTAATAAATCATGAAAGATTCATTGATGCAGCTATTAAAAGATACGAACAAAAAAATGGCAAAGGAACTTTTCCAATGGAAGATATTAATCAATTGGACTCAGAACAGTTTGTACAAAGATTACGGCTTCTTGATGGCTCTTTTGCTGAACTTCAAGCTGAAGCCGGAAAAGATTATTTGCTAAAGTATGTGGGAGAAATTAGCTATAACACAAAAACAGGAATGTATTCTATCAATGTGGGTTTAAAAAAAGTGCCTAAAGATAGTGCATTTGGAAGGTTAAAAGGCAAAGATAATATTGTATTATTCGGAGTTGCTGGAGAGCCAAGTGAAGATAATGCTATAGTTGTAGGTCCGGGCTCTGGCGCTGGAATTGAAGAAACTGCATCTGCAATGATGCACGATTTAGATGAAATCAGCAAGATAGTGAGAGGAGAGTCACCTGGTAGACAAATTAGTTATGTTAAATATAAGCCAATAATGAGAGTGTATGATAAGGTTGCACCACTTCATTCACAAGAAACTCTGAGAATGGAGGCTGCACGTCGAGCAAGTCAGACAGTATAAATTATCTTAGAAATAATTTATTAAATAGCTTTTTTACCCCTTCCATAGAAACCTTCGACACATAAAACTCTGACTCAATATTCTTCTTTGAAAACACTTCTGTCATCGCTTTTCCAATGCTTTCTGCTTTCTTTTTATCATCAGTAACAGCAAACACAGAAGGTCCTGAGCCAGAGATAGAGCTTCCATACGCGCCTGCATCCAAAGCAGCTTTTTTTACATCATAAAATTCAGGTATAAATTTAGACCTTACTGGCTCAACAATATTGTCTTGTATGCTTTTGCCTAACAATTTGACGTCTTTTTTCATTATCGCAGCTATGATTGAAGCTGCTTTTGAGGAATTAAAGACATGCTGTTTTAGCTCAATGTGTTTTGGAAGCACTGCCCTTAATTTTCTTGTTTCAAGCTCAAAATCAGGATGGGCAATTGCAAAATATAAATCTTTAATTATACCTAATTTGACAACACTCAGGGGATTGTAAGAATTTATCAAAATAAATCCTCCAAGCAAAGAAGGAGCAACATTATCTGCGTGATATCCCGAGAGAATGCCCTCTACATTAACACAAGCAGGCAATAATTCTTCTTTTTTTAGTTTATTTCCTGCGAGAAGGTTTGCAGCATAAACTCCGGCAACAGCGCTTGCAGAGCTTCCTCCCAAGCCGCCGCTTATAGGCAATCCTTTTTCAAGTACTATATCAACACCAAAATCAATATTTAGTATTTTTTTAACTTCCAAAAAGCCGAGCGTGACTGCATTTTTATTTGTTTCAAAAGGTATTCTTTTGTTTTTTCCCTTGATTTCTTTTATCTTTAAAACACCTTCATTGTTTTCTTTTACTTCAATAGTATCTCCGATATTGTCCAAGGCAACCCCTAATATGTCAAAAGCTGGACCTAAATTTGCAATTGTTCCTGGTGCAAAAACTTTTAATTTTTTCATCTTAGCAATTCTTTCTTAAGAGTTTCATAATTTTTATCTATAACCTCAAAATGCTCCTCTTTTTTTCTTAATCCCGCTAAGCTTTTTGGGATTTTTGGCTCTACGCCTAGCACTTTTTTAATCTCATTAGGAAACTTCGCAGGATCTGCTGTCTCAAGCGAAACTACCAAATAAGCTTTATTATTTTTTATGTATCTTTCCAAAGCACACCATCCAACTGCACCATGTGGTTCAAGTAGTTTCTTATATTTCAAATAAACTCTTTTGATAGCTTCATTAACTTCTTTGTCTGTTATTGAAAAGCTTGCAATATCTTTTCTCAATTTTTTCATATTTGGTTTTACTTTTAGAAGCCCTTTTTTGATAACCTTGCCACTTTTGTCTCTTTTATCATATAACCATCCACCATATAAATCTACTAATCTCACCAAATTGCTTGGATGCCCTATATTCATGGAATTTGAGCTGCATTTTTTTGACGGCTCAACTGGCTTGTATTTCCCTGTTTTCAAAAACTTTGGAAATTCGTCATTTTCATTTACAGCTGTAATAAATTTCTCAACAGGAAGCCCCATCTTCTTTGCGATTAATCCCCCCATCAAGTTGCCGAAATTTCCAGAAGGTACAGAAAAAATAATTTTATCTTTGCCTAATCTTGAATAAGCATAAAAATAATATACAGCTTGTGGCAATAGCCTGCCAAAATTAATGGAATTTGCAGAAGTCAAGTTTAAGTTCTTTAAGTCCTTGTCATTAAATGCTTGTTTTACAATTGCTTGGCAGTCGTCAAAAGCTCCATTTACAGCAAAAGCCCTTACATTTTTTCCTAATGTTGTCATCTGCTTTCTTTGCATTTCAGAAACGCCATTTTTAGGGAACAATATTACTACATTGACTTCTTTTAATCCAAAGAAAGCGTCTGCAACAGCCCCTCCTGTATCTCCAGATGTTGAAACTAAAACAATCAATTTTTTGTTCTCTTTTTTTGCAAAATAATGCATTAACCTTGCCATTAATCTTGCTGCAAAATCCTTGAAAGAAGCAGTTGGTCCTCTATCAAGCCTCATTAAAAACAAATTTTTTTCAATTCTTTCAATAGGTACATCAAAATTGTAAGATTCTTTTGTTAATTTTCTCAAATCTTTATCATTTATTTCATCTTGTAGAAATTTTTTTACAACAATATAAGCAATGTCAGCATATTTCTTATTTCTAAATGATTCGAGTTCCTCTTTTGATATTTTAGGTATTTTTATTGGAACATAAAGCCCGTAATCAGGCGCTTGCCCCTGGAGAAGCGCTTCTTTAAAACTGACTAATTTTGATTTTCTATTAGTGCTTCTATACAATATTTTATCCATTTATATATTAAATTAAGTCAATAAATTTAAACTTATTGTTCAGAATCTTCCCTTTTTCCAAAATCTTTATATAATATCTGCCATTAAATTGATTTATGCACCACAAGACTGAGGACAAGAATTTTGAAGACAAAAATCTAGAAGATATCTTTTGGGCAGACCAGTTGGCAAAGCAAATAATCTCAAGAGAGAAATTTTATTACTTAGACAAAAAAATATCAAAATTCAATGAATACATGGTCAAAACATCAGCTTCTCTTTCAGGAGTTCTTCATATTGGAAGATTAAGCGACACCATAAGGGGGGAGTCAGTAGTTATTGCATTGAAAGATGCTGGAGTAAAGACAAGATTCATATGGGTTGCTGAAAACATGGACCCATTAAGAAAAGTGCCAAAAGGTGTTCCAAAAAGCTATGAAAAATATATTGGCATGCCGGTAACAGACATTCCAGATACAGATGGCTGCCATAGCTCTTATGCAGAGCACCATACTGAAGAATATTTCAAAGTAGTGGATGAGTTTGTTATTACAAAGATGGAGAAGTTCTCAATGAGGGAAGAATACAAGAAAGGGCATTTCAATCCGTTCATTAAAAAAATTCTTGAAAAAATTGAAGATGTAAAGGAAATCCAAAACAGGTACAGGACAAATCCGCTGCCAAAGCATTGGTCGCCATGGACTCCGATATGCGAGAATTGCAGCAAGATTGTAACTCCAAGAGTTATTGATTTTAAGGATAGGATTGTTAATTATATTTGTGAAGATTATAAGTTTGAAACTGCAACTGCAAAGGGCTGCGGGCATAAGGGTGAGAATAATCCATTGAAAGGCAACGGCAAGCTTCTTTGGAAGTCAGAATGGGCAGCGCAATGGGCTCGATGGCAGGTTGTAAGCGAAGGCGCTGGCAAGGAATATCAAGTGCCGAACAGCGCGTGGTGGATTAACGGCGAGATTGTTGAAAAAGTTTTAGATTTTCCAATGCCTGTTCCAATTTTCTACGAGCACATAATGATTGACAACCAAAAGATGTCCGCTTCTTTGGGAAATGTAATATATCCCAGAGACTGGCTTGAGGTTGCTCCGCCTGAATTGCTGAGATTATTTTACAACAAAAGATTGATGACAACAAGAAGCTTTTCATGGAAGGATTTGCCCAATATTTATGACGAATATGATAAAATCTCGAAAATTTATTTTGGCGACTTGAAATTAGATAACAAAAAGGAAGAAGCGCATTACAAGAGATTGTTTGAGGTAAGCCATGGAAAAGATGTTGAAAAGCCGGCAGAAATGAGCTTTTCCCATGCAGCAGTCATTGCCCAGATTTTTGCAAATGATGAAGATATAGTAAAAAGTTTGGAAAAAACAGGGCATTACAGCAAGGAAGAGCATGACATAATTTTTGAGAGATTGCATAGGGCAAAAATCTGGCTCAAGAAGTATGCTCCGGAAGATGTCAAGTTTGAAGTGCAGGAACATGTGCCAAAAGATATTGAGTTGAGTGCAAAAGAGAAGAAAGTGTTGCATGAGATTGTAAAATTGTTGAAAGAAAATGAATACAATGATAAAACATTATTTGAAGAATTTTACAATGTTTCAAATAAATTGGAATTAAAGCCGCAGGATTTCTTCAAGGCAGCATACAAAGTTTTATTGAACAAAGAAAGAGGGCCTAAATTAGCTCCTTTTATTCTTGCATTGGGTAAAGAAAAAGTGGTTAAGTTGTTTGAGGAAATTTAAAGTAACTTTTTAATTTCTTGATATATTTTTTTCAACGGAATCTTATATTTTCTGGCAATCCTAACACAATCCTCATACTCAGGCATTATATTTTTAATCTCATTGTTTAATTTTGAAATTTTGACTTTTACATTTCCGTATTTTGTTTTTATTGTCTTAATCTCCCTGTCAAGCCTTCTTTTTTCTGCCTGATAAATCCTTACTCCCAATGTCGTTGTTTCATCAAAAATAATTCTGCATAATTTGTCGGTATACTTGGCATCAGCCAAAACAGTCAATTTAATTGCAGGCCTGCCTTTTTTCATGATTATGCTTGTCAGATAGGCATCCATTGCGCCATTCTCCATCAGTTTCTCAATAACATAAGGGTAAATCTCGGGGTTCATGTTGTCAATGTTTGTTTCTATAATATTCACTGTTTCATTATGTATTTTATCCAACTCTCCTAAAAAAATTCTTAGAACATTTGGCTGCTCTAAATCTTTTGTTCCAGCTCCATATCCAATTTTCTCAACATTCATCAAAGGCATTTCTCCAAACTTTTCTGCCAGAGTTGTTATTATTGCAGCGCCAGTTGGAGTTGCAAGCTCAGCTTCAATGTTGTTGTGATAAACAGGCACATTTCTCAGAATCTCTGCAGTTGCAGGTGCTGGCACAGGAAACTTTCCATGAGAAAATTCGACAAACCCTGTTCCAACATTCAATTTTGAGCAATAAATTTTTTTAATTCCCAATTTTTTAAAGCCAATGATAGCGCCAGCAACATCAATTATTGTGTCAATCGCCCCAACTTCATGGAAATGGATTTTGTCAATTGGCTTGTCATGGATTTTTGCCTCTGCTTGTGCAATTTTATGGAATATTTTTTTGGCTGTATTTTTTATTTCATTGTCCAGCTTTGAATTGTCGATTATTTTGTTGATTCCATTTATATTGCGCTCGTCTTCATGATTGTTTTTGCCAAGCACATGAAATTTAGTCGCAGAAATACCATTTTTGACAATTTTCTTCGCTTCTATTTTATAACCTTTCAAATTCAATTTTTCCAATTCCTTTCTCAAATACTTAAAATCAAGCCCTAAATCTAGCAAAGCACCGATTATCATGTCTCCGCTGATTCCTGAAAAGCAATCAAAATAAGCTGTTTTCATTTTTGAGTTTTTTGCAATTTTACTAAAATCATCAAAAGCAGGTCTCCTTTATCACTATTACTTTCAAAGGACGCTCTGGATTTTTTGAATTTTATTTTTGTTGATTGTTGTTTCATTTGAATTATTTGGATTTGTTGTTTGAATTTATTTTCGTCGATTATTTTTTATTGTTTTATTTATTAATCAAGCTTGCAAAATACCCTGCCCCAAATCCATTGTCGATATTTACAACAACAACTCCGGGGCTGCAGGCATTTAGCATAGTCAGTAACGGAGCAATTCCTTTAAATGAAGCGCCGTATCCGACAGATGTCGGAACTGCAATTACTGGCTTTCCAATCAACCCCGAAACAACGCTTGGCAGCACTCCATCCATGCCGGCAACAACAACAAGAACATTTGCGCTGTCCAGTTTTTCCTTGTTGCCCAATAGCCTATGCAGTCCGGCAACCCCAACATCATACAATCTTTCAACATTGTTGCCCATTGCCTCTGCAACAGCTGCAGCTTCCTCAGCAACATTAATGTCAGAAGTGCCTGCGCTTAAAACAAGAATCTTGCCTTTTTTAGTTTTTTTATTCTTGGTTATTGTTATTGTTTTGGAAATTTTATTGTATCTTGCATTTTTGGCGTGTTTTTTTACTTCATTGAACATCTCTTCAGTAGCTCTTGTCGCAAGCACATCAACGTTTTTTTCCATCATTTTTTTGACTATGCTAACAACCTGCTCTGTCGTCTTGCTCTGGCAGAAAACAACCTCCGGAAAGCCCCTCCTTAAAGCACGATGGTGGTCTATCTTTGCAAATCCCAAATCCTCGAAGGGAAGGAACTTCAGCTTTTTCATAGCCTCATCTACCTTTATCCTTTTTTTTCTTACCCCCAGCATTATTTCTTTAATTTTATGCTCGTACATTTAACATCAAATTTAATGCTCCACTTTTAAAGTTTGAAATTATGATGTTGCTGAATCCAATCTCACTGAATCTTTTTTCAATTTTATCAAAATTTTTATCAACAATCAATTTATCGCCTTCATTTACTTCAATCCTTGCTGTGTCTCCAAAATGCCTTACCCTTAATTCCCTCATGCCAAAATCCTTCAGGAAATTCTCTGCCTGCTCAATCATTGCAAGCTTTTTCATAGTTATTTCATGCCCATATGGAACTCTTGATGACAAGCAAGGGCTTGATGGCTTGTCCCAAATTTCCAAGCCAAGATATTTTGCCAGTTCTCTCACTTCATTTTTTGTTATTTTTGCATCCTTTAATGGGCTTATTACTCTGTTTTCATCAGCTGCCCTAAGTCCCGGCCTGTAATCTCCCAAATCATCAAAATTCGTGCCATTGAGTATATTTTTCATTCCTGTTTTTTTTGAAAATTCTTTAAGCTCGGTATAAAGCTCTGACTTGCAGTAGTAGCATCTGTTGCTTGGATTTTTTAGGTAATTTTCATTCTTTGTTTCTTCCGTGCTTATAACAATATGTTTAATCCCAATCTTCTGCGCAATTCTCTTTGTTTCTTCCAGCTCTCTTCTTGGCAAAGACGGGCTGTCTGCAGTCACTGCAATTGCCTTGTCCCCTAGAGCATCATAGGCGACCTTTGCCATCAATGCACTGTCAACTCCGCCTGAAAATGCTACTATAGCACCGTCTAATTTTTTTATTATCTTTTTCAATTCTATATATTTTTGCTGTAGTTCTTGGTTCATATCATCAAAACACTATATTTAATCCAACTAAAATGCTAATTAATCCAGCACTTGCACTTAAAATTCTGTGTATTTTTTGAAAATTATTTGGGATTAACTTTAGCGGCAATAAAATTATTGCACTTATTACAGACATCCCAATCATTGAGCCAATCCCAAAAATTAAGATATAAAATAAGCCAATGAAAATTGAGTTTATTGTGGTTAAAACCAATAAAGTTAGTGCAGCGCTTCCTGCTAATCCATGAATTATGCCCACTATTAAAGATTTATAAAATGGAATGTGTTTATGATTATGATATTCGCTAGTTTTGTGCGAATGAATATGTACATGTTCTTTTTTTCCATGTTTGTGCTTGTGAATATGTATCCCGTCTTTGTTTATAGTAATTAAAGTATTAACTCCCAACAAAACCAGCATCAATCCTACAACTAACTCCATAGACAAAGCTACTTTTTCAGGAATTGTTATTTTTAACAACAAGACTATCAAGCCAACAACAAATAACGACATTGTATGCCCAAATCCCCAGAACATCCCAAGCAATGACGATTTTTTTATTGAATGCTGCTTAATTAAGATATTTGAAACTGCTGCAATATGGTCTGCATCAAATGCATGCTTTACCCCAAGCAAAAAACCGAGTCCAAGCAAACTTAGTGGTAATATAATCATTGCAAAAAAGATATTTTGCTTTGTATTTAAATATTACGCTTTTTATAAGCGTGTTACGAAAGTTTTTTAAAGATTGGAATAAAATAATAAATTATGGACAAGGTTGTAAGGACAGGAATATCATTTGAGCCGAAACTGCTCAAGCTGTTTGACAATTTCATAAAAAAGCACGGCTACACAAACAGGTCAGAGGCAATAAATGACATCATAAGAGACAGATTGACGCACAGGCATCAAGAACAGATTATTGGTACCATACAGGTTCTTTACGACCACAGAATTGGTCATTACAGTAAGAATGTATCTACATTGCAGCATGATTATCATTGCCAGATTCTTTCTTCGATGCACACTTACCCCGACCACCACACATGCTTGGAGTTGATTGTAGTAAAGGGGAGAATTGACAGAATTAAGAAATTGCTGGAGAGGATTAGGAAAACTGAAGGTGTGAAGGAAGCTGAACTTATTCTGCAAAAACAATAAACTTAATAAACCATCTTTGTTTTTGTCCTGCTATGGGTGGATACAAGGTTCTGAATGGCAAAGTAGTCATTGGGTTGGCTGAAAAAGTCAGCATAAAGTACAAAGGCGGCAGAAAAAGTGTAATTGCAAAGATAGACACAGGCGCAACAAAAAGCTCGATTGACACAAATCTTGCAGCAGAGCTAAGATTAGGCCCTGTTATTAAATCAAAACTCATTAAATCAGCGCATGGCTCAAAGCTCCGCCCAATAATAGAAGCAGAAATTGAATTGGCAGGAAAGAAGATAAAATCAGAATTTACATTGGCAGACAGAGCCCATATGAAATTCAGGATTTTAATCGGGCAAAACATATTGAAAGATGGATTTTTGATTGACCCAACAAAATAAAAATCAATAAAACAATTCGAATGATTAAAAAATGAAGATTAAATATACAATAAATAATTAAAATATTTTTCAAACAACGTCGCTTCCCAACATCTATAAAGGTGGAATGGGAACCCAGCTCAGGAACGTATTGCTGGCAGTCCCAATAAATTTGCGCCGAGGAGGAGCACAAAGTAATGCTGCCTCAACTGCAAAATGCCGAGGCGCGTAACTAATGTCGCCGAAGGCGACGGATTGAAAAATAAAATTATTATAACTTTTATTGAAAATGAAATCAGCTGTAATGTCGCTTGGAAGCAAAAGCTCTTTGATGATAATCGAAGCAATGAAGAATTACTTTGATTCTGTTGATAATATAGATATAAGGGATGTAGAGGTTAGCTTGGGAGTTGGAAAATTAGAGGTGATGTATGAGGGCAAGCCCTTGCCGCAGTACAGTTGCATTTATGCAAGAGGCTCATTCAGATACGCTCCCTTGTTAAGGTCTGTTACAAGAACTTTGTATCGCTCATCCTACATGCCGATAAAGCCGGAAACTTTTACTTTAGGGCATGACAAATTATTGACGCATCTTGCATTGCAGCACTTCAGCATTCCAATGCCAACAACCTATCTTGCATCTTCAACAAGGGCTGCAAAGAAGATTCTGAATGAGGTTAATTACCCGATTGTGCTGAAATTTCCTCATGGGACACAAGGAAAAGGGGTAATGTTTGCAGAGAGCTTTGCAGCGGCCTCTTCAATGCTTGATGCTTTGATTGCGTTAAAACAACCATTTTTGATTCAGGAATACATAGAAACAGGAGGAGTTGATGTAAGGGCTTTTGTTGTAGGCGATAAAGTTGTTGCCTCAATGAAAAGAAAAGCTATCAGAGGTGAGGTAAGAGCAAATATCCATGCAGGCGGAACAGGAGAACCAGTTGTTCTTGACCAAAACACAAAAAGAATTGCAATTGACACTGCAAACTCAATCGGAGCAGAGATTTGCGCAGTTGACATGCTTGAAAGCCCAAAAGGACCATTGGTTATCGAAGCAAATTTATCACCTGGACTGCAAGGTATTACAAAAGCAACTAGCATAAATGTTGCTGACAAGATTGCAAAATACCTTTTTGAAAAATCAGAGATATTTTCTGCAAGGGACAGGGACGAAGCAACCTTGAGAATTTTCGAGGACTTGGGATTAAGCGGAGAAATAGCACAGCAAATAATAACAAACCTTGATTTTAGAGGAGACAGGATTCTGCTGCCAAAAATTGTCACAGGCATTGCGCAATTTGGAGAAAAGGATGAGGTCGTATTAAAAGTAGAGAAGGGCAAGTTAAGTGTGGAGAAGATTTAGAAAATTTGTATATAAGATTTTGGTTTAAGATTTCTAACATAGGCGATCGCTGTTATACGCTTCCGATAGGAACGAGGTTTAGTGCAACGATCGGCGAAGCCGAAAACCGAAGAGTCAAGAAAAAACTCGTATCAAGTGCGAAGCATCATTAATATAATAAATCAAGGGTTGGGACTAAATAAATTCACCACTTATAAGTACTAATAAAGAGAAAGATTTAAATAATAGAAATATAATCAAATGATAGAATGGGAATTGCTGAAATTGTAAATTTACTGGAAAATACTGGATTTACTTTAGATCCTGAAAAAGATGAACCCTTTCCAAACCAAACGCGCTATGTTAGACAAGCAAGAATCAAAGGATTAGAACATTTACATCCTAGAGATGTTTTTGTGGTTGACGAAAATACTCTTTTTAAATATATGTTGGAATTTTCAGATGATGAAAAATTCTGGGCAAATAATTATTTTGCCTACTTAAAAGGAAAAGACCCTGGCAGGCACAAAGGATTTGATGAGAAGGACCTACTGAATTTTCCTTCTTGGCTTCATCCAGCATTAGAGCATTTAGTTGCAGGAAAAGTTGAACCTAAGGATCTATATATTTTGATGTTATCCATTTATGATGAAACAACAGATATACAAGCAGAAGCCCTTTATAAAAATGAAAAATTTATGAATGTACTAACAGATGTAGCAAATTCCCTTTTTACAAATGGTCTTAAGCCACAAGTTCATGGATTTTGGAACTGGCACTGGACATATGTTAATTACATAATAAGTTGTGAGAATGAAAATGTAAACGTAACATTGAGGTGGGAAGAACCTCTAGGAGAGATATTGCAAATTGTTTATAGAGAACGCATCCCCTTTAAAACAGAGAACGAGTCGCCATATGGACAAATAAAACGATTAACGAAACCAGTTGATTTCCATGAAAGAAAAATTTATTGTTCCCAAATTCAAGACCGCACCGATTTGCTTGCTTTGATTGCAAATGATCTAAAAGAAAATAAATGGAGAAATCTTCCAATACGTCAGGAAACTTATTGTCATAGTATCAGTAGTATAGAATAAAATCCAGCCATTGCCAGATTTAATGCTTAAACTAAAATTTTAAGGCAGCCAAAATTAGTTATGACGCAGCAACTCCACCAATAGCCTAACCCAAACCCCTTTCTATAATTTAGAGTTTTTTCTCGATTGCGTATAACAGCGATCGCATACTTTATATTCAATTCAAAAACCAAAACCTTTATATATTAGTTATATTTGATATCTAACTATTATATATTAAATCTAATTAAATAAAAATGATAATATCCAAAACAAGAAAATGGGGAAGTTCTTTGGGGGTTATTATACCAAAGCAAGTTGTAAAAGAGCTAAAATTAAGGGAAGACCAAGACGTATTTATAGATGTTAAACCAAAAGACAATCCATTAAAAGAATTGTTTGGCTCTGTAAAATTAAGCAAGCCCACTGAACAGATATTAAAGGAAATTAGAGGAAAAGAGAGTAAATACATTTAAGATGTTCTGTTTAGACACATATGCACTTGCTGAAATAGGAAATGGAAATCCAAAATTTGCGGAATTTCTAAATAAGGAATTCATTATAACGGATTTAACAATGGCAGAATATTACTCTATTTTGTATAGAGAAGGTAAAGAAGATAAAGCAATTTACTGGCACAGCAGATTAGCATCTTTTTGCAAGCCAGTCAGCAGAGAAATTTTAATCAAGGCTTTAAAGTACAGAATAGACAATAAAAAAGACGATTTATCCATATTTGACTGTATTGGTTATATTTACGCTTTAGAAAATAATCTGAAATTTGTGACTGGCGATAAAGAGTTTAAAAATAAAGAAGGTGTTTTATTTATATCAAAGTAATTATAAAAATGGCAACTAAAAAATGTCCACAATGCAAGACAAATTTAGAAAAAGTAAAGTTTGTTATAGGCTATGGAGTAGAAGTGGAGTCTTTGCACTGCAAAAAGTGTGGGTTTAACATAACAGAGAATAATAGGCTCAAAACGGCTATAAGTTCTTTGCGTGAGCAGATGAGCAAAGAGATAAAAATAGTTAAAGTTGGCACAGGTTTAGGTGTACGACTTCCAAATGAGGTTGTAAAGAGCTATAAATTAAAGAAGGGTGAAGAAATTGTTATAAAGCCTGAACTTGATGGCATAAAACTAGTTACAAGTTAAAATAGAAATTCATTCCTCGCCACAATCGTCTGCTCTCTTCTTGGCCCGACTGAAACTATTGAGATTGGAACTCCAAGCAGTTCTTCAATCCTTCTTAGATATTTCTTCGCATTGTTTGGCAGCTTGTCATAAGTTCTGACTTTGGTAATGTCATCCCACCATCCGTCTAATTCCTCATAAACAGGTTGGCAGTTCTGCAATACCTTCATGTTTGTTGTGAAATTTTTTATAATGCTGCCTTTGTGCTTGTAAGCAACGCATATCTTTAGTTTTTCAACAGTTGTCAATACATCAAGCTTCGTCAATGCAATTGAATCAATGCCATTAATCATTACTGCATATTTTCCAATCAATGCATCAAACCACCCAACTCTTCTCTGCCTGCCGGTTGTTGCGCCAAACTCCTTTCCAATTTTCTGTATTTTCTCGCCAACAGCGCCTGTTATTTCTGTTGGAAATGGTCCCAAGCCAACCCTTGTTTTGTATGCCTTGCAAACTCCCAAAACACCCTGTACCTTTTTCGGAGAAATTCCCAATCCTGTGCAGACTCCCCCAGCAGTTGCATTTGAAGATGTAACAAAAGGATAAGTTCCATGGTCTATATCGAGCAAGGTTCCCTGAGCGCCTTCAAAAATAACTTTTTTGTTTCTGTCAATTGAATTGTTCATTATTGCTGAAGTATCACCGACATATTGCTTCAGTTCATTTGCATATTCTTTGTACTCTTGATAAAACTCTTCCTCCCCAAACCTTTTCCTGAAAATTGCATCGTCAACAAACTCATAAACTTTCAAGCCAATTCTTGCTGCTTTGTCAGTGTAGGCAGGTCCTATGCCTCGTGCTGTTGTACCTATTGCACCTCCAACCTTTTTGTCTTCCTCAATATGATGCGGCAAAATAACATGTGCATTTTCACTTATTGCCAAATTGTCAGGAGAAACTTTTATCTTGTTTTTTTCTAAAAATTCAATCTCATGAAGCAGGACTCTTGGGTCAACAACCAAGCCATTTCCTACAACATTAAATTTGTTCTTATGCATTACTCCGGAAGGAATCAAATGAAGAACTATCTTCTTGTCATCAACCTCAATTGTGTGTCCTGCATTGTTTCCTCCATTGAACCTTGCAACAACATCTGCCTTTTCAGCCAAGAAATCAACAATCTTGCCCTTGCCTTCATCACCCCATTCCATTCCGACAATTGCAATGTTTGAAGGATTAATTTGTTTTGGCATAATTAAAATGGAATTGAGGATTTTATTTAAAGGTTTTGGAATAGATTTATAATATTATTTTCTATATCGAAAACAACTCTATTGTTTACTATCTTGGTAGTAAAATTTATATACAACAAACACTACCCTCTGATATGGCGCAACCAAAATACAAGATTGCAACAATTGGCTCTCATTCTGCATTGCAAATATTCAAAGGAGCGCATGATGAAGGGTTCAAGACAATCGCTGTCTGCAAAAAGGGCGCTGAATCTCCGTACAAGATGTTCAACGTTGCAGATGAAATAATCTCAATCAATTCTTACAAGGATTTTCCAAAGATACAGGACAAGCTTATCAAGAAGAATGCTATTATAATTCCTCACGGCTCTTTTGTCACTTACATGGGTTATGAGGAAGTTGAAAAGCTTAAAGTTCTTTATTATGGCAACAAGAAAGTCCTGAAATGGGAGTCAGACAGGTACTTGGAAAGGCAGTGGCTGAAAAATGCCGGCTTGAAGGTTCCTTTGCTTTTCAGAAGCCCAAAAGACATTGATAGGCTGGTGATTGTCAAGTTTATGGGGGCAGAAGGGGGCAGGGGCTATTTCTTGGCGAAGGATGAAAAGGACTTCAACAAAAAGATAAAGCCCTACAGGTTAAGAAAGTACGTAATTCAGGAATACATAATCGGAGTGCCATTGTTCATTCATTACTTCTATTCATCCTTGACCAATGAGCTCGAAATCATGGGATGTGACATAAGGTACGAGAGCAATGTTGATTCCCTTGGAAGAATAACCGCAAGAGACCAGATTTTATTGCCGACAATCGACCCAAGCTATGTAATAGTCGGCAATATTCCGGTTGTCGTCAGGGAATCCTTTTTGCCCAGATTGATAGAGATGGGCAAGTCAGTTGTTGAGGCGTCAAAGAAGCTTGCCCCGCCTGGCTTGTTCGGCCCATTCTGCCTTGAAACCATATTGACTCCAGAAGAAGACATTTATGTTTTTGAGATATCAGCAAGGATAGTTGCAGGCACCAATCCCTTCATTGAAGGCTCTCCTTATACATGGCTGAAATACAATATTCCTATGTCAACAGGCAGAAGGATTGCTATTGAAATAAAGAATGCGATTAAGACGAATCAGATGAAGAAAGTGTTGGGATAAAAATGAGAAAAATAAAATGACAATTAAAAGAAAAGAAAAGAAATAAAGTCCCTCAATCCAGTAGAGACCGTCTTCCCAGACGAGATGTCAATTAGTTTTATGATATATAAATGTTTCGATTTTAAAAAAGAGGTGTGCAGAGCCACCGTCGCTCAATCCGGCAGAGCGTCTGCCTCAAGAGCAGATGTCTTCCCAGACTTCCGGGTTCAAATTCTGAACTTGGATGAAAGTCCCGGCGGTGGCGCATAAGTCATAAAAAATCAATGACAGAAAATAGTTTCAAACAAAAACGTCGCTTCCCAGCATCTGCTAAGGTGGTGTGGGAGCCCAGCTCAGGAATGTCTGCCTGAAATTGTTGAATAAATTGGCGCGGAGGAGGAGCACAAAAGAATGCTGCCTTCACAGTAGAATGCCGACGTGCAGTAACTAATGTCGCCGACATGAACGCGAGCGTGCGAGCGTTCTCGCACGCAACAGCGACGGTTTGAAATGATAAAATTGTCAATATAAATTTGAGCAGGCAAATTGAAATTAAGACATTAAAAAACTAAATTTAAATTATTTTGAAAATGATAACACAAAAACAAATCTCAAAAATATTGGAAACTTATGACAAGAATCACATAACCATTGGAGTGCTTGGCGGGCATTCTGCTCTGGACGTGTGCAGGGGCGCTCATTCTCACGGCTTCAAGACAGTTGTTGTTGCGCAGAAAGGAAGGGAAAAAACATACACCAAATATTACAAGAGAAGGGAAGGCATCGGCTTTGTTGATGATGTAATAGTTGTTAATAAATTCTCCGACATAACAAAAAAAGAAGTGCAGGAAGAGCTGAGAAAAAAAAACACAATCTTCGTGCATAACCGGTATTTCTGGGTTTACTGCAACTTCAAGGATATTGAAAACAAATTTGTGGTGCCAATTTACGGCACAAGGGACATGATTAAGCTTGAGGAAAGAGACATTCCAAAAAACCAATACTTTTTGCTTGAAAAAGCAGGCATAAGAACTCCAAAAATCTTCAAGGACGCAAAGAAAATTGACAGATTAGTTATTGTCAAAGTTGCAGAGGCAAAAAGAAGTTATGAAAGAGCATTTTTCTTTTGCTCAATTTACAAAGATTATAAAGAAAAATCAACAGAGTTATTGAACAAAAAAATAATAACAAAAAAAGATTTGAAAAAAGCAGTTATTGAAGAGTATGTTATTGGCGCTCATGTCAACTTCAACTTTTTCTACAGTCCATTAAATAACGAATTAGAGCTGATGGGCACAGACGCAAGAAGGCAGACAAATCTGGATGGAATTTTGAGATTGCCTGCAACAGAGCAAATAGAAGTTTTAAGGCACATAAAACCAAAATTAATTGAGACAGGACATTATGCTGTAACAATCAAAGAGTCTCTGCTTGAAAAAGCATTTGAAATTGGAGAAAGATTTGTTGCAGCAACAAAGAAATTTCACCCACCCGGAATAATCGGGCCATTTGCATTGCAGGGGGCTGTCGTTGCAGAAGAAGGCAAGGAAGACATTGTGATTTTTGACGTAAGTATGCGCATTCCCGGAAGCCCAGGAACTTTGTTTACACCATATAGCGGCTATCTTTATGGTTATTCAATCAGCTATGGAGAAAGAATCGGTTTGGAGATAAAGAAAGCATTGGAAATGGGAAAACTTGATTTGATTTGTACATAAAATGATTTTAGTCTTAAACTTCGGAGGACAATACTGTCATCTTATTGCAAGAAGAGTGCGTGATTTGGGTGTTTATTCAGAAATACTGCCGTGCGACATTTCTTTGGGGGAAATCGGAAAGCTAAAGCCAGACGGAATAATACTTTCAGGCGGTCCGGCAAGCGTCTATGAGCATAATGCCCCGACAATGGACAAGAAGATTCTTGGCTTGGGCATTCCAATTCTTGGCATTTGCTATGGCTTGCAATTAATCGGAAAATTTGTTGGCGGCACGGTACTTGGAGGAAAACTAAAGGAATTTGGAAAAAAGGAATTGCATGTCAAAAAAAATGGAAAATTATTGAAAGGGTTGTCTAAAAAAGAGCAAGTTTGGATGAGCCATGGCGATTTAGTTACAGAGCTTCCAAAAGATTTCCAAATTCTTGCCTCGACTGACTCGTGCAAAATTGCTGGCTTTGAAAACAATGAAAAAAAATTGTATGGAGTTCAATTCCATCCGGAAGTTGTGCATACTTTAAAGGGAAATGAAATTCTGAAAAATTTTGTTTTTGGCATTTGCAAGGCAAAGAAGAATTGGCATATTAAGAATGTTGCAAAACAGCTAATCAAAGAAATAAAAAAAGAAATTGGAAAAAACTCAGTAATAATGGGTGTATCAGGAGGAGTGGACAGCACAACAGCAGCCACTTTATTGCATAAGGCACTAGGCAGCAAGCTCTATTGCGTTTTTGTGGATCATGGCTTGATAAGAAAAGGTGAGGCAGAAGAAGTAAAAGATTTCTTTGAGAAAAAGCTGAAGTTCAAGCATTTTTATTTTATAGATGCATCTCAGATATTTTTGGAAAAATTAAGGGGCATTACAGATCCAGAGGAAAAAAGAAAAATAATCGGGCATACTTTCATTGAAGTGTTTGAAAGCAAAGTTGTGGAGCTTGGAAAAAAGCATAAAAACATAAAATTTCTTGGACAAGGCACAATTTACCCTGACAGGATTGAGAGCGCCCAGCCGACAAAATATGCATCAAAGATAAAGAGCCATCATAATGTGACTTTGCCGGAAAAGATGGTGCTGAAAGTGATTGAACCATTGAAGGAATTCTACAAGGATGAAGTAAGAAAGCTTGGAAAAGAGCTCAAAATTCCTGAAGAAATCTTAAACAGACACCCATTCCCAGGTCCAGGATTGGCAATAAGAATTTTAGGAGAAGTTACAGAAGAAAGATTAAGAATTTTGAGGGAGGCAGATTACATATTTATTGATGAACTTAAAAAATCCGGCTATTACAGCAAGACATGGCAGGCATTTGCCGCATTGCTTCCTATAAAAGCGGTTGGTGTAATGGGGGACGCAAGAACTTACGAATACATAATTTCATTACGAGCAGTCACGAGCATAGATGCAATGACGGCTGACTGGGCAAAAATGCCGAATGAACTGCTTGAAATAATTTCAAACAGGATAATAAATGAAGTAAGGGGCGTTAATAGAGTTGTTTATGATATAAGCCAGAAACCTCCTGCAACGATTGAGTACGAGTGAAAAAACATAGTATTTTAAAGTAACCAATTATACACCTATAATGAAAAAATCAATAATGAAAAAAACAAAAAAGCACATAAAACTGTACAAGATAATTGGATTCTGCAGATCATGCAAGGAAAGATTTGTAGTAGATATGGACAAAAAATATGCTTCAAGAAACTATTGCAAAAACTGCACAAGCAAGTTTAAGCAAGGAGGAGATTAAAGTGGTTGAAGGAACTGTAAAATTTTTCAACAGAATGAAGCATTTCGGCTTTATTTCAGGTGACGATGGCAACGAATATTTTGTCCATGCAAGCGGATTAAAGGAAGGCACGTCCATAACAGAAGGCGACAAAGTTTCTTTTAAAGTAGTCCAGGGTGATAGAGGTCCAAAAGCAGAAGAGGTTGAGAAATTATAAATTTTTATTAACAACCAAAACAGGCCCTTTTTTACTTTCAATTATTACCTCTTCTCCTTTTTCAATCTTCTTGCTTGACTTTGCTTCCCAGATTTCGCCTTTGTATTCAACATAGCCAGTTTTTTTAGGAGTGATTTTTTCTGTGACCTTAGCAATTTCACCAATTAATTCTCCTATTTCTGGTTTTTTCTTTCTTATTTGAAGAACTTTATACAAAGCAAATAAGAGGAAAATGCCAAATATTACAGAAGGAACAATAACTGTTGCAATCATTGTCCTTTGAAATTCCTTCGAAATGAAATACCTTGGAAAACTTGTCGGCACTAAAAGAATGCTTCCTATAATAGTGGCAATAATGCCAGCAATTCCTAAAGCACCAAATCCAGGCAATTTAATTTCTAGTAAAAGTAATACTATCCCAAATAATAGCAAGAATACTGCTATAATGTTAATATCAAAACCTAATCCTAGTAATCCTAACGAAATTAAAACAACTCCTGCAATTTCGCTTCCAAAACCAGGGCTTGCAAATCCAAATATAAGAGCATAAATCCCAAGTATAAGAAAAATTGAAGCTAACATAGGATTTGTTATTAAATTCAAAAATTGTATTCTTAAAGATGGTTTGAACTCAATTACTTCTGCATTTTTTGTATTAAGAGTTTTTTTAATTGAGCTTAAATACATACCATTTATTTGATTTAGCAAATCCTCTATGCTTGGAGAAATAAATTCTATAACTTTCATTTGCTTAGCCTGCTCTGGATTTAAATTAAGATTTTCTTTGATAAAGGCAACAGCAGCTGTTTCATTTCTTTTATGCAATCTTGCTTTCTCAGCAACTAATGCAGTTAGCGCATTGATGATTTTTGATTCATTTATTGGTGCAAATCCTTCTGCAGATAATGCAGCAGGCTGTGCAGAGCCAATTACAGTATTTGGTGTCATTGCAGCAATATGAGAACTTACCAATATTATTGTTCCAGCTGACCAAGCTGTTGCTCCTTTTGGATGCACATAGCTTATTACAGGAATGTCTGTTCTGTCAATCAATTTTATTATTTCCAATGTTTCAGTTAATCCACCACCTGGAGTATCAAGAATTACAATTAATGCTTCTGCTTCAATTTCTTTTGCTTCTTCTAAACTCGATTTAAAAAGTTCAAGAGTTCCTGTAGTTATCGGGCCTGAAACTTCGATTACTAAAACTTGTTTGGCTTCTACTAAAGCAGGGATTAATAACAAGAATGCAAAAATCAAGAGTATTTTTTTCATAAGAGGGAAGGAAGATTTGGTATTAATAAAGGTTATGTGAAAATTTGAAACCTATCTGATGTACTTAAATATTTTTTCGTACTCCTTATTGTAATAATATTCCATCAATTCAAATAATTCATTTGGTTTTAATCCTTTAAAATCTCGTCTATCTTTTCCTGTATCAATATGCAAATCAAAAATATTTTTAACTTGGCTGCTTATACTAAATATCTGCCCTTGATAATCAAGTCCAATTGTTGGTGGACACGTTTCTTTTTTTATTTGTTCTAATCTCTTCTTTCTGAATAGTTCTTTTTCCCACTGATAGTTGGATATTAAATCTTGCGCCTCTTTAAGTGTTAATGCGTTTTCCCCTTTAGTTACATTGAAATCAGGGGTTTGGATCCAATAATTCATTTGGGATATAGTTTTTTTATCTTTCTTATCAATCAAGCTAACTATTATAAATGGACCAAACGCTATCAAAGCAGTTAATATCAATGTCCACCATGATTTATAGTAATTTGAAAATCCGAAAAATATCAATAGTGCAGGTAAACCTAATAGAAAAAATAACCAAAAACTAGTAACGCTCATAATAATTGCCTTACTATCCCTATATGTACCTCCCCTATACTCAATTTCTTTGTAGACTATTGCGAAAGAAAGCGCATAAATTCCGGGTATAAGGAATATTAATGAGAGCAATAGTAAATTTGTTTTTATATGCAATAAATATGCTCCAAGTAAAATTGGAACAATATAACTTACTGGAAATAGGGATTTCAATATTTTTTTTAATTTATTTTTATGCGACTTCATTATCACAAATCACATTCTAAGATATTTAAAGGTTTTCTTGCCTTTCTAAATTTTAGCCCAAAAAATATTAAGTTTTAACTGCAGAACATAGAATAAATTTAAATCAAAACTCCTCGTCCTCAACAAATTCCTGCGCTCTTTTTGACTTAACAGGTTTTTTCTCTTCTTTTTGTCCAGACATTTGCATTGCTTTTGTGAACCCAGCAACAGCTCCAAAACTACCACTTGGAACAACAATCAAATTTTTTTCCCTTGCAATTTCAGTTAATGTCTGGAGTTCTCGTAATCTTAATGCAATAGGCACTTTCTGGTATAAAGATGCAGCCTCTGTCATCTTTTTAGATGCTTCCATTTCACCCATAGCCATTATAACTCTTGACCTTCTCTCTCGCTCTGCTTCTGCCTGTTTGGCAATAGCCCTCATCATATCTTCAGGCAGGCTAGCATCCTTTATTGTTACACCAATAACTTTTATTCCCCAGGGGTCAGTTGCTGTATCTAAAATTTTTTGTACTCTTTTATTGAGCTCGTCTCTTTGCGAAAGCAAATAATCTAAATCAACCTGGCCTAAAACATCCCTTAAGGTAGTTTGCGCCAACAATCTTGTAGCATCTTGGTAGTCCTCTACCTGCACAATTGCCTTTTGCGGGTCAGAAACTCTGTAATAAACAACTGCATCCACATCAACAGTTACATTATCCTTTGTTATCATTCTTTGTTTGGAAACATCTATTACTGTAGTTCTCAAATCCACTTTTATCATCGAGTCGACTAGCGGAATAAGGAAAAATATTCCAGGACCTTTCACACCAAGCAATCTTCCTAACCTAAAGATAACTGCCCTTTCATACTCTCTTATTACTTTAATAGAACTATAAATGATTGATACAATTACTAAAATTCCTACGTATAAAGCAATATTAGTTAATAATGGCAATTTATAACCCCCTTTTTGGGATTAGTTAGTATATTTAAATATATTGCGGTTTATGAGTTTATTTTGAAATTGATTTTATAATATCTGCATATCTTTTTTCAAAGAAATATTTAAGAAGTAAATCTACATTTTTTCTATCAATATCTTTTGACTCTATTTTTCTAGTTTTTGGAAATGGTATAAATCCAAATAGTTGCCTTGGTTCAGACAACTCCACATAAATTTGAAAAATATCTTTATCCACACCCATTACGTCAAATAGGTTATTCTTGTAGGTAAAACCTATGCCTGGTGGACAACCTTCTTTTCCATCCTTTTCTCGTTGCCTTTTCTTAGGCAACTCTCTGTCCCATTCAAAATTATCGATAAGTTTCATTGCATCGTCATAATTCACTTCGTCTCCGTCTTTAACATCAAAATTATGAAATTGTGTCCAATACTCAACAACATAATTGGAATCTTTATTTATCCAATCAGAAATACTAATGATTATACGGGGTAAAAATAATGCTATTACAAGTGCAATAGGAAAATACCAGTCACTATATCTTAAATATATTCCAAAATGAATTAAAATAAATGGAATCCCAAATGTAGAAAAAAGTAAGAAATATGAAAAACCCATAATTATTGCATTAAAACCGCGATAATTTCCTACTTGTAATTCTTTAAAATATAAAGAATAGATTAAAAAATATACACCAGGGCTCATAAGTAATAAACCAATTAAAAGAGGCGGCTTACCTTGCCTTATAGAATACCAAACAAATAACAAAGGAACAATAACAATTAACCAACCTATTTTATTTAATTTCTTTTGAAACTCTTTTTTCTGTTTCCTATCCATATTTTATTAAGGAACACCCTACTTATTTAAATTTAATTAAGAATGGTAATTCAACACGCATAAGTCCTTTCCTTAACACCTTTCCTGTAGTTATCCCATGCTTTCTGGTAAAGTTTCTTGCCCCATGGAGTTGGATACTCTCCAGTCAAGCAAGCCATGCACAAGTCCTTTGCCGGCTTTCCAATGCTTCTCACAAGCCCCCCAATTGTTTGGTACTTCAGGGAATCAGCTCCTAAATCCTTTGCAATCTTGTCAACAATCTGCTTTGAAACCTCGCCTTTCTTTGGCTCTCCCTCATATCTTGGTACTAATAATTCAGAAACAGTTGACATGTCGATGCCATAGAAGCAAGGTCCTCTTATAGGCGGGCACGAAACCCTTACATGAACTTCTTTTGCGCCTCCAGCTTTCTTTATATAATTAACAATCTGTTTTGTCGTCGAGCCTCTGACAATGCTGTCATCAACAAGAATAACCTTCTTGCCTTTCATTATCTCTTTCAATGCAGTATACTTGTTTTGAACTCTGTCATCTCGCGAAGAGCCCTCAATAAATGTCCTTCCTACAAACCTGTTTCTTATCAAGCCCTCTGCTGCAAGAACCTTAAGCTCATATGCCATTGCATCTCCAGCAGCCTTTGCTGTGTCTGGCACAGGCACAACCACATGCTCATTATCTATTTTTTCAGTTTCCTGCTTTGCAAGCTCTTTTCCAAGATTTGTCCTTGTTATGTAAACTGACTGCCCGTCCAAGACAGAGCTCACATTTGCAAAATATACCCATTCAAACATGCAATGTGCCTTTCTCGGGCTTTCAGCATATTTCTTGACTTCAACATGCCCATTCCTGATGTAAATGAGATGCCCTGGCTCAAGGTGCTTGTAATCTGTAACGCCGCAGTTAATCAATGCATTCGATTCAGAAGCAGCAAAAAACATGTCATCGTGCCAGCCATAAACTATCGGCCGAAAACCATGAGGGTCTCGAACAACAACCATCTCACCATAGGCGTTGATGAAGGCAAGGTTATAGCAGCCATCAAGCTTTTGCGACAATCTTGAAAACACCTTTACAAGATTTGGCTTTGTAGAGCCTCTCAACTCCCTTGCTAGATAATGCATCAGAATCTCTGTGTCATTGTCATAAGTAATGTGATAATCAGCCTTTTCCATCAGATGCTGCTTTAACTCTGCGTAGTTGGCAAGGTTGCCGTTCCAGCAGAAGGAAAACCATTTCCATTTCCTGCCATGGTGCCTTTCAAACGGCTGCGCTAGGCCTCTTGCCTCGCTTCCTGAAGTGGCATATCTTACATGCCCGATGCCCTTGTTGCCAGAATATCTCTTGAAAATTTCCATTGATTGCTGCCTGTCGCTTGTCTTGAAAACTTCATTTACAGGCCCCAAATCTTTGTATGTGTCAAGAATTTGCATTCGAGAAGGATTAAAGGTTGTCACGCCAGCGCTTAATTGCCCCCTGTTTTGCTGGTTTAGAAGAAGCTTGTAAAGGTAGAACAGAGCCCTGTTGGCAGCATCGCCGTTTTCCTTGATGTAAACGGCAGCTATGGCGCAATTGTGGTTAGCCTCTGCCATTTTGTTGTAATAATATTTGTTTTAATGTTTAGAAGAATAGGACATAAATATGTGAATTTTAACATAGAAAAATATCCACTCTTTGTCATTTTAACCCCCTTGTGATTTTGTAGGTGAAAGTTTTATATAAATGTTTCGCATTTTAAGCTAAAAATTTATAATTTATATAAAAATTTGTTTTCCGTATGGAAAGAAAGTAAGTGAAATTTCATTATAAAAATATTGAATTCAATCAAAAAATTAAAAGTAATAATAAATAAATTAACAAAATAAAAACACATTAAAAATTAAATCAAAAAACTAGAGCGACTTTTATAAGCAATCGTGATAAAAGTAATCCGCTTTTGCAGAAGGCACTTTATCGCAAGCATTCAAGTGCAACTGCAGAGGCTGTGGTTCCCTCCTCACGAAAGCGGCTACAGGGAAGCCTACGTGATTGAAATAAAATTTAATTATTGTTTTTTAAGGAAGCCAGTTTTTTGAATTAAAAATATCTAACCATTATTTTTAGAAAGCCCACGTGATTGAAATAAAGATTTATTCATTGTTTTTTAGTAAGTCCGTTGATTGAAGAAATTTCATGACTTTTAATTAATATATAAAACATATATCCAATAAGATTAAAATTTTACCTCTACAGAAATCTGCTTTAGCCGTTTTGGTTAAGTTGTTAACATCTTTACTTGTACCTTAAATCGTCCCTGAAGTCAATTAAATCTAATAACTCCAAGAAGCTAAAGCCCTTTTTTGTCTCTTTTTTTCCTGTTTCTTTCTCCAACTCTACAAACCTCGTCATGTCTCTTCTATTCATTTTTGCCTCTTCTCCCTAGCATAGGTTTAGCTTCTCACCTTTTTTCGACTCAACCTCTCTTAGAACACTTAAGTTCAAACCTTATAAATCTCTTTGCTTTTATATAGTTTGTCCTTAAAGTTTATAAAATATATATAAAAAAGAAAAATTTATAAATATGCCTAAAACACTAATAAAAATCATAAAGACTAATTGGGTTTATAACTAATTTAAAATTTATTAAGTAAAAAATTCGATAAAAATAACTTATTAAAAACTTCAAACAACTTCGCTTCCCAACATCTATAAAGGTGGAATGGGAGCCCAGCTCAGGAATGTTTGCCTCGCTGTTTTAAATGTATAGGCGCGGAGGAGAAGCACAAAAGGAAGCTACCTCAATAGCAGAATGCCGACGCGCGTAACTAATGTCGCCGCAGGCGACTGATTGAAATAATAAATTAATCCAATTATTAAAAATTTATTTTGGGGGTGTTTTTGATGAAAAGGAAAGTAATACAAATTGCTAATTCTACACAATTAATTTCATTGCCGAGGAAGTGGAGTCAGAAGTATGGGGTTAAGAAAGGGGATGAAATAGAGGTTGAGGAAAATGGGAATAGTATAATAATTACAACTGAAAAGGAAATCTCTTCAAGTAAAACAGAAATAGATTTTAGAGGAAAACAAAATTTAATTCATAGAACTTTGTCATCTCTTTATAGAAGTGGTTATGACGAAATAAAAATATATTTTGATAAACATACAGAATTGGAAATTATTCAATCTACAATTAATCGAGAACTCATAGGTTTTGAGATCATTGAGCAGGGAAAAGAATACATCATTGTTAAGCAAGTTTCAAATATAGACTATTCAGAATTCGATTCGATGTTAAGAAGGACGTTTTTATTTCTACTTTCCACAGCGGACGAGTGTTTGGATGCTTTGAAGACAAGCAATGTAAATACTTTGAAGAGTCTTATTCTTAAAGATATCACGATTAACAAATTAACTGACTATTGTAGAAGGGCTCTCAATAAAAAAGAGGTTTTTTTTAAACATATTGGACCCGGGTACGCAATAATAGAACTTTTGGAAAAAATCGGCGATGGTTATAGAGATTTATGTAAATATTTAGCTCAAAATAAAATTAAAATTAATAAATATATTATAGAAATTTTATCTCAACTCAATATTTTATTAAAAGATTCTTATAAACTATTCTATGATTTTAATATAAACAGTATAGAAAAATTTTTGATAAATAAAGAAAATATTGAAAACTCAATAATAAATTTGTCTAAAAAGACAAATAAAGATGAAGTAATGGTTCTTATTCATTTAAATACCATTATGAATAATATTTTTTATTTGAATGGTCCTTTAATGATTCATGCTTTATAATCATTTGACGGCTAATGCTCTATAACCATCTGTGGAAAAATATGGCTGCCCTGCAATCATTCTAAAGTTGTCGTATAATCTTTTAGCAGCGTCAGTTACATAACGCCCATTTTTAGTACCTTTTTGTAATCCTTCGAGAATTAAAAGTATCTGAGTTAAATGGGTTATTTGTTCAATTGTATTTTGTTTGACTGGTAAAGATATTTCCGATTGAATACCCTCATTTTCAAGAATTTTTTGCTGAATAAGATGTTGAGCTATAGCTCTGTAACGAGCCTTATGCCCTAACCATGCAGCACTCCTATCTAATAAAGCATATAGCCAGTGCGCTGAAAAATCTTCTCTCCGCCTTTTTCCACGGTCTAAATCGTCTTCCCCTAAGAATCTAAAGAATTGATCACCATCTTTACCAGATAAATTACCATTATATTGAGCATTTCTTGTTTGTACATATTCATGAATTCTTCTTGCTTTATCTTTAAGAGGGCGACCATCCCCCATAGCTCGTGCAAATTCTATTTCTAATAAAAACCTGTCCAATATATTTAATTGCTCATCTTCACTTAAATAGGTTTCTCCGTCTCTACTTAAACCAAACGATAATAAACTTGCTAACCCAAATAATGCTGGAGTTTGAATCCTATACTCAAAATCAATGCTTACAATTCTTTTAGTACTTGGGTCTATGAAGTGGTGTCTTGGTTGTCCGTCAAAGTAATAACCATTGAACCCTTTGTTATGTGCTCTTACAAGTTGCTCTGCTACTAAAGTCTCCCAATCTACTATCATTAGTTGTTGTTGTGCTGGGGTAATTTGGACCTCTCCATACTTCGTTAACTGCCCTAAACAAATATCTCGAAATCTCTCTAAGAAATATGATGTCTCTGGTTGGCCTTCATCTTTTGCATTTCTAACAACATCCTTTGAACCAAGTCTATCTTTGTGAATCTTACCTTCTTCTTGAATTCTTGCTATTTGAACTGCAGCTGATAGATAGTCTCCAAAAGTGGCAATACCGTCTCTGGTTCTGGTATAGAGTATTTTACCTTGAACTGGTGAGAATATTGCTATCGGTGAAAATTCTTCCCTTACCCCTATCCTGCTCATATCTAATCTAGGGTCTATAGTGGGCAATCCTATATACGGGAGTTCTTGGGCAATAATGTCTTCAAGTACTTTGCTTCTGTCTCTATTAATCTCTGCAAAAATTTGAAGATTTGCAACTTCATCTAGCCACTGTCGGGAAGTTTTATACGCTTTAGCAACAGTTATTCCATCTTCACTTGCTACTACGAGGTGTCTAGATGGTCCATAAAAAATTAAAGGAAGAGTCGGATTACCTTCTAATGCACGTATAGTTTTGGCTAATCTAACTAATTGATTTACAAAGTATTGTATTTCATTTTGTGCTATCATCCTACTGGGAAAGATTATAGTTTAAGTAATTAAATTATAATACCCCTTTTCCTTTATGTAAGCCTTAATCTTTTTTAAACTTATCGCTTTTTATATAAAATATATAAAAGAATTAAATCGTTTTTTCAATGACGAAATCCGCAATAAGATTTGTGAGGTTTCTAAATGCTTACTTCAAAAACAACTTTCATATGAGGGGCACCCATTTAAGTTCATGGAAGCGCATGGGTCTCAAATTGTTTTTATTATAATTTTTATTGGATTTTTAAAGTAATAAATATCAATTTTACCAAAACCTATAAATAAGCCAATATTTTCTGTTTTTATTGATATTAATGGCTAAGATATTATTGATAGGCAACGGCGCAAGAGAAAATGTAATAGCAGAAACTTTGAAGAAAAACAATGAAACGGTTCTTTATTCTTATCTAAAAGCCAAAAATCCAGGCATAGTTTCTCTTTCAAAAGAGTTTGAAATTGGAAATTACAATGACTTGCAAAAAATAAAACATTTTGCCCAAAAAACAAAACCGGACTTTGCAGTTATAGGGCCAGAAGACCCCCTCAATAGTGGCGTTGTTGATTTATTAAATGAATTGGGGATTGCTTCAGTCGGTCCAACAAAAAATCTTGCAAGATTAGAAACTAGCAAGTCATTTACGAGAAATCTATTGAGAAAATACAAAATCGAGGGCAATCCAAAATTTGAGATTTTCAACAAAAACAATATAGAAGATGCTAAAAAATTTATTGACGAATTGGAACAATGCGTCATAAAACCAGACGGATTGACAGGCGGCAAAGGAGTAAAAGTTCAAGGCGATCATTTTAATACAAAAAAAGAGGCATTAAACTACTGCAATGAAGTTCTTCAAACACATCCAGCTGTTATTGTTGAAGAAAAATTGGAAGGCGAGGAATTTTCATTACAATGTTTAACCGATGGAAAATCAGTTATTGCAACTCCACCAGTTCAGGACCATAAAAGGGCGTTTGTTGGCGACAAAGGACCAAATACAGGTGGCATGGGCTCTTATTCTTGTGAAAATCACTTACTGCCCTTTTTAACAAAAAAAGATGTTGAAGACGGGCTGAAAATAACACAGAAAGTTGCAGAAGCTATACATAAAGAAACAGGACAATATTACAAAGGCATTATGTATGCAGGGCTTATAGTCACAAAAAATGGTGTTAAATTGCTTGAATACAATGCAAGATTCGGCGATCCAGAAGCGATGAACGTTTTGCCATTAATGGAAACCGGTTTTGTTGATGTGTGCAAAGCAATAATAAGCCAGCAATTGCATAAAATAAAAATAAAGTTTCAAAAAAAGGCAACTGTATGCAAATACCTTGTTCCTCAAGGCTATCCTGATAATCCTTTAAAGAATAAAAAAATTATCGTTGGAAAAATCCCAAAAAATGCTAAAATGTACTATGCTTCTGTCGAACAAAAAGAGAATGACTTGTACGCAACAACCTCAAGGGCAATAGCATGTTTGGGCATTGCTGACAATTTAGAAAAAGCAGAGAAAATAGCAGAAGAGACAACAAAATCAATTAAAGGAAAATTATTTCATAGGGAAGATATCGGGACTAAACAATTGATTGAAAAAAGAGTCATGCATATGAAAGAGATTCTAAAGAAATAATATGAAAAACCAACTCAAAGAATCAATACTTCAGAAACGCAATTCTTTATCTAAAGAAGAAATACTAGAAAAAAGCAACAAAATAAAAAATAATTTATTCAATTTGGAACAATATAAAAAATCAAAAATAGTGATGTTCTTTGTTTCATTCGGCAGCGAAGTTCACACTCATGATATGATAAAAGAAGCGCTAAAAAGCAAAACAGTTATTGTTCCAAAAGTTGTGCATCATGAAATCGAGCCTTCTGTAATTATAGATTTTGATAATTTAGTTCCAAGCGGTAAATTCAAAATACCTGAGCCGATTGAAGCGATGAAGATTGCCTACAAAAACATTGACTTAATTTTAGTGCCGGGAATTGCATTTGACAAAGAAGGACACAGAATAGGTTACGGGTTTGGCTATTATGACAGGTTTCTCAGAAGAGTTCCAAAAGCAATAAAAATCGGCTTGGCTTTTGATTTGCAGATTGTTGATAAAATTCCAAGAGAAATGCACGACGTGCCAGTTGACTTGATTGTGACTGAGGAAAGGGTTATTGAGTGTGAAAGTAGTTAATAATATGAATAAACTATATTCAAAGTTGGCGAGGGTTTATCATGAGATGTATCAGTCTATTTTTGATTATAAAAAGGAGTTTAAATTCTACCATAAATTTCTAAAGAAGTACAAATGTAGAAAAATATTAGAAATTGGCTGTGGAAGTGGCAATCTTGCTTCATTTTTCTTAAAGAATGGGTACAATTATGTTGGATTAGATTTATTCAATGAAATGCTTAAAATTGCTCGAGAAGTAGAATCAAAAGCTAAATTTGTTCAGGGTGATATGAACAATTTAAAACTAAAAGATAGATTTGATGCAATTTTAATTACAGGCAGGAGTTTTACTTATCTAACAACAAATAAAGATGTAATGAGCACCTTACAGTCAGTTCACAGACATTTAAAGAAAAATGGAATCTTGATATTTGATAATTTTAATGCACAAATGATATTTACAAATTTTAGTAAAAGACTTATCCAAACTGCAAAATATCAAAATAGAAGGTATAAAAGAATAACTCAAAAGTCATTGAATTTGCAGAGTGGTTGGACATGGAATTTGAACGAAACTTACATTGTACAAGAAAATAATAAAACAAAAGTTATCAAAAATAAAGAGATATTAAGGGCTTTTACTGAAGATGAGCTGAAACTTTTTCTAAAATTAAATAATTATGAACTTATAAAAACAATTAAAGATGATTTTTCAATTACAATAATAGCTAAAAGACTATAAGATAATAAAATGCGCCAGCCGAGATTCGAACTCGGGTGAGAGCCTTGGCAAGGCCCTATCATAGCCACTAGATCACTGGCGCATATGGGCCCGACCAGATTCGAACTGGTGACCTACACCGTGTAAGGGTGTTGTCATTTGCGGCATTGTAACCGCTAGACCACAGGCCCTTAGAGCAATTGATTTTTATGCAATATTTATATCTTTCTAACCAAAAACTGATGCGCCGAGGGGACTGAAGTAAAACAAGAAGAAGGCTGTTGCCAGTCCAAAGATTGTCAATATAACTTCCTGCACTATCTGATGGAACCTTGTAAAGTCCCTTGTTGCTTCTATCACATCTGTTTCTGTTATTAAACCAACCAGTTTTTCATTCTCAACAACGGGAAATCTCCCGATTTTTTTCTCCCTCAAGGATTTCACTATCTCAGAAAATCTTGTAAGCGGCGAGGTCGTCATGAATTCCTTGTCCATAACATCCTTAACCTTTATTTTTTTGGAGACTATTCCATTTATTATGTCGCTCTCGCTTACCACTGCAAGCGGCTTTTCCTTTTCAACAACAACAAGGCTGCTTACTGATTTGGACGTCATCAACTTTGCGGCTTCAAGTATGCTTGAATCCTTTGTTATCGTTATTACATTCTTCGTCATGATGTTTCTTACTTTTATCACTTTAGCCTCCGAAAGGCAGGTATTTGTATACATATCTGTAAAGCACAAAAACAAAAAATTCGAACAAAACGAACAGCACAAGAACAGAATTTTGTATGTTTCTGTGCAGCCTGACGTTATCACTTATTGAGTTGACAATATCTTTTTTTGTTATCAAGCCGACCAATTGCCCATTCTCAACAACAGGGTATTTTCTGAACTTCTTTGTGTCAATGATTTTTAATGCTTCGTCCAGTTTTGTGTTTGGTGTCATAGATGTGACTGGAGAAGCCATTATTTTGCTCACAGGCTCGTTCAGCTTTTTGCCTTTGGAAACCATATTCCTTACCAAATCGAGCTCTGTCACGATTCCTATCGGAGAATTATTTTCAACTATAACCACACAGCCCATGCCTCGTTGGGCAAGCAATTTGGCTGCCTCTTCTATTTTTGCCTCTTTTTTCAATGTCGGCACATCAGACAGCATTACTTTCTTTATTCTTGACATCAGGAGTTTTTATTAGATTGGTTATATAAAAAGTTTTCTAATGGGAGAGCGGGATAGGAAAATATTTAAATTTGTTAATCAATGAATCATTTATGAAGAAGGCATTTGCTTGCTTGGCTCTTTTGACAATTTTTCTAATTGCATGTGCACCACAACAAAAAGAAGCACCTCCAACTATTTCAAAAACTGAAATAAAGACTGAAAGTCAAGAGCCTCAAACAACAACACAACAAAAACAGGAGATAGCACAAGAAGTTAAGGATTTGCTGGAAAAGCACAAGACAAGAGTGCAGAGCATCTCTTACAAATACAGGGGTCCTGAAACTGGCAATAATTTTTATGTTTTTTATGTCAAAGGCAGCAAAATAAGATATAACCCATACCTTGAAATTAAAACCTTAGACTCACCTGACTCTTATGATGCCATTTTCATAGACAAAACAGCAAAAACAGCTGCATCTTATTGCATTGCTGCACATTGTTTATACAAAGGCAAGAAACAGGACTTGATTTATGATGACGCTTACATAGCTACAATAACCGATTTGGTTAGTGGCTTGGCTCAAGCAAATAAAGTTGGGGAAGAAGTGATTGATGACAGGAATACTTGGAAAATTGAGACAAACAAAGGAACATTGTGGGTGGATACTTTTTATGGAGTTCCGCTAAAGGTTGAATCAGGCGGAAAAACCTACAAGTTCGAGCAGGTTTCTGTTAACAGCGTGCAGGATAGTGATGTTGTGGCTTCCTAAGATTTAAGTTGGCTTAAATTCATTTTCAACAACAACAATCGGCTTGTTTCCAGGGTCGTCCGCATTAACCAATATCAACTTAAAATTCTTAGTCAGATTAATATCGTCAAATGCCATATTTACAATAGCCTGCCTTGTGGTATGCTCGCCTGCATTCAATTGCTTTTCAAATTGGATTTCTGCCTTAGGTTTCAGCCATTCCTCCTTGAAGTCTTTCTCATCGTAGAGCAAAACCAGCACCTTTGGCTTAAATGGTTTGTCTCCTTTGTTTAAAACCGTCATGGTGATTTCTGTTATCTTGCCCCAGTATACGCTTTTTATTTCGTGCTTGAAGTCGTCAAGCGAAAGCGATATATTGTGCTGGGTATTCACAATACTTGTGGGGCTGAACTTAAATTCTTCAACTTTTATTTCCTGTTCGGCAACAGAAGTTTCATTTTGCAAAGTGATTTCCTGCTCTGCAATCTCTTCTGTATTGTTAATTTGGATTTCCTGCTCTGTAATTTCTTGAGTGTTGTTAATTTGGATTTCCTGCTGGACAACTTGTTCTTCGGTCAAATTTTCTGTGTAGATGTCTGATTCGGCTGCTATAGTTTTTCCTGTTGTTTTATCAGCAGAAGAACAACCAAGGATGGTAATTAGTATGATTAAAAGGCTAATCCAAATTTTTTCTTTAAGCATACCAATCATCCTTTTTCATAAGTATTTAATTTTTTTGATATATAAAGCCTCTGAGGGGATTTGCACCCCCGACCTTTGCCTTTTGGGTCGGCATAGTTACCAAGGCTTCGCGGATATAAGATATTTCTTAAATCTAACGCAATAGCTGCTATGCTACAGAGGCGTTAACATTTGAGGATTTGGTTTGTATTTAAAAGTTATGGAAAGATTAAACAATAAAAATAAAAATCAATATTAAAACAAACACATTAAAAAATAAAACCAACAAAAACGTCGCTTCCCAGCATCTGTAAATGTAGTATGGGAGCCCAGCTCAGGAACGTATCGCTGGCATTCAAAAATAGATAGGCGCCGAGGAGGAACGCAAAAAAAGCAGCCTCCACATCTGAATGCCGAGGCGCAGTAACTAATGTCGCCGCAGGCGACGGTTTGAAATAATAAAAATATTTATATCGAATTTTTGCCGCAGGCGGATTGAGAAATTAAAAGTAAAAATTCAATTGAGAGTATGCAATCACTCTTAAAAATAAATGCGGGGGAAGGGACATGCATGCCCACGCATGCTCGCGTGCAGCAATTTGAACCCTCGTACCCACTAAGGGACAGGATATCCCATTTACAGCATGGGTGTCCACTTTTGCTGGTCTTAAGTTTCGCACTTCTGAGTCCTGCGCGTTTGACCAGGCTTCGCTCTAAGGAATCCTAAGCAATTGCTTGAGGATCTACCCCCGCATATTGCCTGGCGGTTTTTTTGGTTTAAAGAATTATATTTAAATGTTGTTATTGAAATTTTATTTTACTGATATTTCATTTTCTGCACATTAAAGAACGCCCTTATCCTTTTGAACAAGTCATGGCAGTCAGCGCCCACTGCTCCGTCATATTTCTCAGACCAGAATTTGTATACAAATTTGTCAATCAATGCCCTTATGAAGTAATAAATCGGCTTAACCTGGAAAAAGCTGCCATGAACGTGCTATTGTATAAAGCCGTCTATGCTTACAAAAACGTCCCCATTGTTAATCCTTATTTTTTTGCCGTCTTTTTTGAGCGCAACTTCCTTGATATTGTCCATCAAAGCCCTCAAAACAACAACACTATGGTGCAAATCATCCAAGTGGTGATGCGCCTCAATCACCCACTCTATTTTTTTGCCTGTTTTTGTGACATGCTCCATTCTTTTCTTCGGCTCTTTCTCAAAGCCCTTTTCCCTTATCCAGTTCTCAACCTCGGCATAGAAATCCTCAACTACAAAGGGTCCATTGTAAGTTGTCCTTAAATCATACAAAACCTGTTTGTGCTCTACCATAAAGCATCATGGTCCTTGCCTTGAAACAACTGCATAACTTCCATAAACATTCAAAAATTTCTCGATATTGTTGTGAAGATGATTTATGTCATGCACCAGCATGTGCTCAAACCTTTCTGTGTAAGCTTTGTACACGAAATTGTCATACATTGCCCTCAAAAACTGCAAAAAAGGGTGATTTTCCCATTTTGTCTGCAAATCGTATTCAATAAGCCCGTCAATTATAATGATTATCCGCCCATTGTCAATCTTGGTTTTTCTGCCATGCACTACCGCATTAGTTTTAACCAAATCGTAGCCAAGCACCCTCACTTTTATCATGTATCTTGTGTAGTCGCTTATCCATTTCCAGGGGGTGATCTGCCACTCTATGAATTTTCCTTGGGGGGTGTTTTGCTCAAAATCCTTGTCCTGCTTCTTGTCAAAGCCGCGCTCCCATATGAAATTCTCAATCATCCTAAGCAAATCGCTTAGGCTGAGCGGGCCGCTATAGTCTATCTTGTCATGGTCCACAATTATTTTTACATGCCCCATAAAAACCTCTTTTTTAAAGTTCTAAGTCAATGCACTCCGCTCATATGCCTTGCCTCAAAGCCCTCAGATTCCATCTTCAAGCGCTCTTTGATTAGCGTATGCAGCCTCAAAACGATTTTGTAGTAAAGCTCGTCCCACCATACCCCTTCAATTTTTTTCTTTACAATGTATTTGTTGTAGAAGCCCTTTAATTGCGCCAAGAAAGAGCTTTTCTCCCATAGTTTTTCGTAATCCATTTCAACCTTTCCGGACAGCTGCACCCAAATCCTTCCTTTTGTCATTTTTTTCTTTGTGCCGTTCTTCAGCACAACCTCTATGTCATGCATATCAAATGTTTCCATGTTGATGTTGACAATCCACTCATAATAGTCTTCAACTTTTCTTCTTGCTACAAAATTATGGGCAATTTCAGCTCCAAAAGGGCTTGGTCTTCTAAGCCTTTGTTGTGTTTCGTAAAACTTGAATTTTTTCTGCCTGAAGAAATCAGCTATTGACTCGTAAATGTCCTGCATGTCCATAATTCCCTTGTATTGGATGTAAACTGTAGGTGTGGGTATTTCAGGATAATGAATAAAGTGTTCTGGTTTTGGTTTCATGACATTTTTTTGAGGATGTTGGTATATAAAGTTTTCTATGTAGTTAATTCAAACCTTCTAAGCAAAGATTTATATATAAGTAACTCAGTTAAAAATATCAAAAAAACATCAAAAAAGGTGCCTTTAAATGAGCAAAATGAACAAGTTCTTTATTCTTATTGCTTTGATTCTGCTAACTCTGAATGCTGCCTATGCCGCTTCCTTTGACGTCAAGGTTACAGCAATAAAAGACAGGATTGTTGTTGACGAGCTTGCGGAATTTGATATCGCGATTCAAAACAATCTTGAAACAGAGGAAGAATTCACAATAAAAAAAGCAGGCTATCCTTTCTGGGACATGTACACTAAGCCCTTGCAGAATCCGATAACGTTGAAAGTGCCAGCCTCAAGCTCTGCCTCAATCAGGCTATTTGTTGACCCATTGTACATAACATCAGTTGATACTTATACGCTGGATATTGGGGTTGTCAGGGAAAGGGCAAACCAGGAGCAAAAGGTTCCTGTTACTGTAGGCATAAAATCTACTGAGCCATTGATTGGCGGCTACATTCCCACAATTGTAACCAGCACAAGCATTTTCCCAGAGAAAATTGATCCTAGAGAAGAATTGACAATAAAGATTGTCTTAAACAACCAGAACCCAATAAATTACTCTAATCTAACAATCAAAATCGAGGGCAATCTATTCAAGGACGAAACCCATACCCCGCTCGGGCCAAAAGAAGAGAAGTCAATAGAAGTTGTCAAGAAACTCGATGCAATAACTCCTCCTCAGGAAGACAGGCTTGTTATTGCCGTGTTCAAGGACGGCAGGATGGTTGTGAATCCAATCGTGAATGAGTTTGAAGTTGTGGAGTACGTTGCGCTTGAGGAGTTGCAGAAACAGGAATCTTTCTTGAAGGTAAAAAGCGGGATTAAGGTAATGTCAAATAATCCCTCTTACAAAGGAGTTGCAACGATGGAAGTTTCCCCATTTAAAGCTCTCTTCACATCAACACAGCCGAGAGCAAGCACAAAGAGAGAAGGCGATAATTATCATCTTGTCTGGAACATCGAACTTGGCAAGGACAAGACTATGACGGTTTATGCGACTGAAAACTACAGGCCAATCGTTGTTATCTTTGTATTGGCTATTGCTGGCGTAGTCCTTTACTTCCTGTTTAGAAGCCCGATTATTGCGAGGAAAGGCATATCAAACGTGCTTACAAGCGAGGGCGGCGTTTCAGAAGCGAAGGTTGTCATTAGGGTTAAGAACAGAAGTGCGAACAAGATAACAAACATCGAGGTTATGGACAATCTGCCTCATATTGCACATGTCGAGAAAGAGCTTTCAATCGGCTCGATGCAACCGCATGCTGTCTTGCAGCATCCTAAAAAAGGAATGATAATCAAATGGACGATAGAAACATTAGAGCCAGGGGATGAAAGAGTTTTATCTTACAGGATGAAATCAAGGCTTGCAATTCTTGGAGAATTTACCTTGCCTGCTGCAAATGCAAGATGCAAAGTTGGCAACAAGGTTGTTATAACCAATTCTAATCGTGTCAGTGTTGGCGGTTAAGGAATTCTTTAAAATTATAACAACATTAATTTACAATAATAAAAATTTCAAACAACGTCGCTTCCCATCATCTGCAAAGGTGGAATGGGAACCCAGCTCAGGAAAGTATCGCTGACAGTCCCAATGAATTTGCGCGGAGGAGGAGCGCAAAGTAATGCTGCCTCCACAGCATAATGCCGACGCGCAGTAAAATGCGCCGCAGGCGGATTGAAAAAATAAATTTAATACAAATACTCTCTTTTTACACAATCTTTATAAATAAAAAACCAATTTCAACTTTATTCCCCACGTAGCTCAATCTGGTGGAGCGCTCGGCTGTGAAACTTTAAAAGTTTGGCCAGAGTTGCGTTCTAAGACCATAAGCACAAAGCGAGGGATGAAATAGAATCAGTCGTTCCCGGGAGGTCGCTGGTTCAAATCCGGCCGTGGGGATATTTTAATTAAATTACAAATTTCACCAGAATTCATCCAATCCCTTCTGCTCAACATTCACTTTAATTTTATCTTTCTCTTCCTTATATTTTTCCAGTTTTCCCTCGTCAAAAATCGGCACTCCGTAAACTCCGTCATATCCAGGCTTGAATGGGATTTTTTGGTTCCTGTTCCTTATGATGTTTTCAGCAATTTTTTCAGTTGTTATCTTTTTAAGATGTTTTTCCTCTGCATTCAGCACAACCTCAAACTCGTTTCCAAACTCATTAATTAGTTTGTAATACTCCTCCCAAACTTGCTTTGAGCTTACTGCATGCCCTGCAGTTCCTGCAATGACTTCAGAAAGCGGAATCAAATTCTTGAAAGGAACTGTATGATTTGGCACAAACCCTTCTTCCCTGTCAGCCAGTTGCTCAACTCTTTCTGCAACGCCAACAGTCAGCTTTGTCTTGCATACAGGGCAAATGTCCTTAATCTTCAATGCCTCTTTCGGCGACAAAACCACATTGCATGCCCGATGTCCAGTGTAATGGTACTTTCCCTCATGAGGCCACATCTCAATTGTCTCGACAAAGCCTTTTTTTGTTCTTATCGCCTGCAATAAATCGTCATAGCTCCAGTCAATGTCAAAAATATTGCACTCCCTTCCAAGGCGCCACGGCCAAAATGAATGAGCATCCGAGCTGCTCAACAAAGTATATTTGTCAAGCGAAGAAAGCCGCCAGTTCATTGCAGGATCGCTCGACAAACCGGTTTCGATTGCATGGATTTTATCGGAATACTCCTTAAAACATTCCTCAACAGAGTCAAAGCCCGACATCGAGCCAAAGATTCCGTACCAAGGCGTCCAGCTATGTGCCGGAATAATTTCAATATCGTCATCAATCTCCTTCATCATTTCCACTAATTCAATGCATGAAAATCCGAAAATAGGCCTGCCGTCATAATCCAATCTGCCTCTTTTAAGCAAGGCTGCATTGATTTGCTCGACAATCTCAAAATTTCTTGCTAAAAGAAGGGTATGGACTCTTCTCTGCTTGCCGTCCTGCGTGTATATGTTTGAAATCTCTCCCTGCAATACAAAATGAAATCCCGACTTTGAAGTAAGAATTCCAGAACCATCTTCTTTTAATTCCTGCTTCAACTCTGCAAGCCATTTTGGATGCGTAAAGTCGCCTGTGCCGAGAAGGTTAAGCCCCTTTAAGCGTGCATACTTCTCAAGATTTTGGATGTTTAGAGAACTGCTTGTAGCTCTTGAGAATCTTGAATGTATCTGTAAGTCAGCGATTATTTTCATAAAAAACTAGGAATTGACTATATTATAAAAACTTTTCATAAGATTTAAATAATACAATAAAAATATTTAAGCCATGCCAAATAATGACATCCTATTAGAGTTCAGCTCGGCAGACATAAATCACTTCAAAAAAGATTTCGCCCAGATGATTAAAGTAGGAGCTGAAATCGACAGGTATTATGGAGAAGCGCGGCATGACTTGGGTACTTCAATCCCGAAGTTCGAAAAATTAGTTGAAAAATTTAATAAAAAGTATAAAGGGATAAAAATCAAGACAAGAAAAACAATAGACAGCTACAAGGTAAGAGTGCTTGTAAAAGAAGCAAGCATAAAAGATTTCTTTGCAAACTCTGCTTCAAGAATCCCTGGCTTGAAATCAGTTGGAAAAACCAATTTCAACCAAATCGATATAAGCGATGCTGAAAAATTTGCCAGTTTTCTCGACACTTTGCTGGATAAGGTTTACATTTCCTATCTAGATTCTGAAAGCGGAACAAGCACAATTGCTGCTGTCAAAGATGCAAAGGAAAAAATGATTGAGTTGATTTACGCCCCAGAAGAAATCATTAATGACAATTCTGCAGGATTCAAACTCTGTGCATTTTATGCATTGAAAAACGGCTTTGACAGAAAGATTGAAGTTTACGGCGAAGCTTCCACTTTGGGCTTTTCAAATCTGCTTGATGAAATAGAAAAAAGGGAATGGTTTGACAGGTTTAATCCAAGGTTTTTGGAGTGAAAAAAGATTATAATAACCAATCTCTATTTACATCTTTGTACCTATCCCTTCTAACCCTTTTTGAAGTTCCATAGCATATGTCCAAGCAATATTTCTTAATGCTGCTTTGTGAGCTTCAGGCAGAGGTGCTTGGTCTATAATTCTCACATATTCTGTCAAATTTTTTATACCTCCCTCAATTTTCGCCCTAATACTGGCAAGCGCGTATTCTTTACCTTTAGAAAGCCATTCATCGTTAATAGCAATTATTTCAGAGGGTCGTATATATAAAGAATAATCATTTGTTTGCTTAAAACTTCTTAGACATATTATCTAATAAACTTAACCTCCCATCGGCAGCTTTCCCCCGAACTTCTTCATAATCTTTGAAAGGTCGCCTTTGCTGCCCTTGAGCATCTTCACCATTTTTTTTGATTGTTTATATTGCTTGATTAAATCCCTAATCTCAGAAGATGGAATGCCTGAGCCTTTTGAAATTCTCTCTATCCTGCTTGAATCTACAATTTCGGGTTCTTCCAGTTCTCTCTTTGTAAAGCTCAGCATTGCAATCTTCCATTTTTTTAATTTTGATTCCTGAACTTGAAGCATTTCCTTTGGCAGTTTAAGTTGTGAAAACCCGGGAATCATCTCAACAATCTGGCTTAATGGGCCCATCTTTGACATGGCTTCCATCTGCTCATACAAGTCAATTAAATTAAATTCGCCCTTCAAAAATCTCTTTCCCAAATCTTCTGCGTCCTCAACCTTGATAACTTCTTTTGCTTTTTCAAGCAATGCCTCTAAATCACCCATGCCAAGCAATCTGCCGACAAATCCTTGAGGATTAAACTGCTCAAAGTCATCAATTTTTTCTCCTATTCCGATAAATTTTATTGGAGCTCCAGAGACAGAGCATGCAGTCAAAGCTCCTCCGCCTTTTGCAGTTCCATCCATCTTTGAAACTATAATTCCAGTTATGCCGCAGCTTTTGTGGAACTGCTCTGCCTGTTTTTGAGCAGCCTGCCCTATGTCAGCGGAAATCACAAGCAAATTTTCATTTGGCTGTATTTCCTTATTTACTTCCTCAATTTCATTAATCAATTCCTTTGATAAAGCATCTCTTCCTGCCGTATCTACGATTAGAACATCAAAATTTTTGTACTCGTCTTTGAATTTATTCCATATCTCTGTTGGATTTTTAATTCTTTTATCAAGAAATACTTTTATTCCAGCTTGTTTTCCAACCTGCTCAATCTGCTCCATTGCAGCAGGACGATGGATGTCCAAGCCGACAAGTGCAACCTTAAAGCCGCGCTTTGTATAGAATTTTGCAAGTTTGCCGGTTGTTGTAGTTTTGCCAGAGCCAAACAAGCCAATAAGCATTATTTTGAATGGCTTTTGTGTGACTTCTATTTTGTGTTGTTCTTTTCCTAAAAAACTAACCAATTCTTCGTACACAATATTGATTATCTGCTCTTTTTTTGTCAAGCCTTTTGGCGACTCCTCTTCAAGCGCCCTTTTTTTTATCTTTTCAGTCAAGTCAAAAACAAGCTTTACATTAACATCTGCCTGTAATAACGCTCTTTGTATATCTTTGATTAGTTCATTAATAAGTTTTTCATCTACAAACAAAGATTTAGCTATTTTCTGCAGGGTGTTTTTTAGAGATTCGCCGAGTTTTTCTAGGACCATAATTCAATGGTATGAATTTTTATTTATAAAGATATATGTTTTTCGTTACTAGGTCAGAATTAGCCTAAAACTTCAAACCAATTTGAAACTATGCAAAACTATATATAAAGGAAATCTTAATTCTCTTTGTATGGCGAATAAAAACTTCCTTTTATTATCTTTGGAAGATGCAAAGATAAAGAAGATTTCAAATGTTATTAGCAATGAATCTTGCAGAAAAATATTGGAATATTTATCAACCAAGGATGCAACAGAGTCGGAGCTAGCAGAAAAACTCGGACTGCCTATCTCGACTGTTCATTACAATCTTCAGCAACTTATGGAGACTGGATTGATACAAGTCAAAGAGTTTCATTACAGCGAAAAAGGTAAGGAAGTAAATCATTACAGACTGGCTAATAAGTATATTATAATAGCCCCAAAAAAGACTTTTGGAATAAAAGAAAAACTAAAGAGCATTTTACCTATTGTACCTATTGTAGGTGCTGCAGCGCTTGTTATCCAATATTTCAAGAAGTTTTTTGTCTATGAGGGTGCCACTAAAATGTTCACAGAAACGAAACAAACTTTAGTGAGGGAAACACTGATTACACAAAAAGTTGCTGAATCAGCTCCATTGATCAAAGAAGCCGCATCTGCTGCTCAAGTAGCAGCAGTACAAAAAGCACAGGAAGAAGCTATTAAAGCACCTTTAGTCCTTCAAAACGTTACTAATAAAACAACTGAATATTTGCTGCCTCAGGAAGTTACAACACAAACTTTAACAACCCCTACTTCAATTTGGTCAAATATTGCTTTGTGGTTCTTAATAGGTGCGATATTTGCTTTGGTTGTTTATTTTGTTATGAGATCATATAGAAAAAATTTCGATTGATGACTTCTAATCGATTTGAAGTTATAAACAGGTATTTATATACAAACATATTACAATAAATTGTGATAAAAATGAGATTTGAAAATAAAGTCATTTTCAGTATTATATTTGTTTTATCAATTTTATTTATTTTAAGTGCTCGTGAAATAGAAATTAAACAACCAGAAAACCCAAAAATAAATAATATTACAGAATTTAAAATAGAGATTAAACCAAATAATAAAAAAATTGATAACCTTCCTAGATTTAAGTCAGGAGAAGAGCTTGTTAAAGCTTTTGAAGAAGCTAGAACACAAGGAAGAGAGATATTCGCAGAAACCTTGTCACCGCGAGTAGCAAAAACACTTGCAGTTGCTGAGCAAGCATCGGTGCAAGCATCTTCAACAAGAGATTTTTCAGAAACAAACATTCAAGTAGCGGGAGTTGATGAAGCCGACATAATAAAAACAGATGGAGATTACATTTATACAATTGCAAAAAGCAACCTTGTTATTGTAAAAGCTTATCCAGCTAGTGATGTTGATACACTCTCAACTACAAAATTAAATAATTTTGTGCCAAATGAGTTATTTATTCATAATAATAGATTACTTCTTTTTGGTTATTCAAATTATAACTTTGATGAACCAGTTGTAAGGATCGGGGAGCCAATAAGAGCAGTACCTTACCCACGATATGTAGGAGCTGTGTCAGTAAAGTTATACGATATTTCAGACAAAGAAAATCCTAAGTTATTAAGAACAGTAGATTTTGAAGGAAATTATTTAACATCAAGAAAAATTGGCCCTGATGTTTATTTTGTTGTAAATTCCTATCCACATTATTATAAAGAGAATTCTTCTTGCGAGAATATTATTCCGTTATACAGAGAGAGCAAAGGTAATAATCAAGAATTTAAAGATTTTAATCCAATCTCAAAATGCACTGAAATTGGTTATATCGAACCTATCCAAGCTAATAACTTTATTACAATTGCATCAATATCAATGAGTAATGAAAACAAAGCGATAGAAAAAGAGGTCATTGTAGGCAGTGGACAAAATGTTTATGCATCTCTCGAAAACCTGTACATTGCTCAAACTACTTGGTCAAGATATAATGAATTTGGAAAATTGACAGAAGATTCTGCTGAGAAAACAATTATAACAAAATTTGCATTAGATAACGGCAAGATTAAATATTTAGGCACAGGTGAAGTAAAGGGTCGTATCCTAAACCAGTTTTCAATGGACGAATTTGATAATCATTTTAGAATTGCAACAACAATAGGTGAAGTCTGGGATAGAAACAAAAAATCTAGCAATAATGTGTATGTGCTTGATGAAGCTCTAAAAGTTGTTGGCTCTTTGGAAGATTTAGCGCCTGGCGAAAAAATCTATTCTGTAAGGTTTATGGGCAAAAAAGGGTATGTTGTCACTTTCAAAAAGATTGACCCATTGTTTGTGATTGACTTGTCTGATCATGAAAAACCCTCTGTTTTAGGAAAATTAAAAATTCCAGGCTATTCTGATTACATACATCCTTACGATGAAACTCATCTGATTGGAATTGGCAAAGATACAGTGGAAGCAGACGAAAATCTCAAGCAACAAAGAGAAATTGACTTTGCATGGTATCGAGGAATTAAAATGGCAATATTTGATGTAAGCGATGTAGAACATCCAATTGAAATGTATAAAGTTGTTATTGGTGACAGAGGAACAGATAGTCCTGTATTAAGAGACCATAAAGCTTTTCTTTTTGACAAAGATAAAAGCTTGTTAGTAATTCCAATTACACTTGCAGAAATAAAAGGTGAAAGAAGTAGTCCTTACCAATATGGAGAATTTACATTCCAAGGGGCTTATGTCTATGACATAACTCTTGAAGATGGATTTGATTTAAGAGGGAGAGTAACTCATTACGATGATGATGAGGCATTTAAGAAAAGCGGCTATTATTTTGGAGGAGATTCGTCAATAAAAAGAAGCCTTTACATAGAAAATGTTTTATACACTTTGTCAGACAATAGATTGCAACTTAATGATTTGGATAAATTGGAGAGATTAAAAGTTTTAGATTTTGGGAATTAAGAAAAACTTTTAAAACTATAATTCAAACCTAACTTTCCTCTCCTCAATATTTTTCACTGCCTTTTTAAGCAAATCGTCAATCTTGACGTCAAAATAAACCTTGTTGTCAAGAGTTCTTAATGCAACAGTTCCATTCTTTTCTTCTTTCTCGCCAACAGTCAGGATTAATGGGATTTTTTGCGCCTGTGCTTCTCTTACTTTATAGCCGACGCTTTCTGCCCTAAAATCAGCTTCAATCCTTAAATTATTTTTCTCAAATTTTTCTTTTACTTTGTTGGCGTAACTCTCAAACCTGTCGGCAACAGTCAATATTCTAGCCTGAGCGGGCGCCAACCATAAAGGAAGCCTGCCTGCATAGTGCTCAACCAAGATTCCAATGAACCTTTCAATTGAGCCAAGTAAAGCTCGATGAATCATCACAACTATATGTTTTGAGTTGTCTGCCCCGACGTAAGTCGCGTCAAACCTCTCTGGCAATTGAAAGTCAAGCTGAATTGTTGCAAGCTGCCAGCTTCTTCCGATTGCATCCTTAATGTGGTAGTCAACTTTTGGCCCATAAAAAGCTCCTTCCCCTGATTTGATTTCATATTTTATTTCCTTTTTTTCGAGCGCTTTTTTCAGGGCTTCTTCTGCTTTGTTCCAGTCATTAATATTTCCCATAAATTTTTCAGGCCTTGTACTTAATTCAACACTGTACTCAAAATCAAAAACCTCTTTGTAGATATAATTTGTAAAATCCAGCACTCTGAAAATTTCTTCCTCTATTTGCTCTGGCGTTATGAATATATGCGCGTCATCCTGCGACATTTTCCTGACTCTTGTCAAGCCGGAAAGAACCCCTGAAAGCTCGTTCCTGTGCAATGACGCAAAATCAGCAATCCTGTATGGCAAATCTCTGTAACTTCTTGATTTTGTTTTGTAGATTAAAACATGTGATGGGCAGTTCATTGGCTTTAACGCATATTCTTTCCCTTCCGATTCTAATATGAACATATGCTCTTGGAAATGCTCCCAATGCCCTGAAGTGACCCAGAGTGATTTTTCATAAAGCAGAGGGGTAACGACTTCATCGTACCCTCTTTTCTTGTATTCCTCCCTAATGAAATTTATCAATTGATTGTAAATAATTGTACCTTTTGGATAGAAGAACGGAGCGCCTGGAGAATCTTCAAAGAAATTAAACCATTCAAGTTCCTTGCCGAGTTTCCTATGATCCCTCTTTTCTGCCTCTTCAATTTGTTTCAAATGGGCATCAAGCATTCCTTTTTCAGGAAAACTTATGCCATAAATTCTTTGCAATTGGTCATTTTTTGGGTCGCTTCTCCAGTAAGCTGCTGCTACTTTTGTCAGCTTGAATGCATTTATTTTTCCAATGTCGGCAATGTGAGGGCCCCTACATAAATCAATAAAATTTCCTTGCCTGTAAGCGCTAATCGGCATCTTTGCCTTGTGGAATTCTTCTACCAGTTCAATTTTGTACTTGTTACTCCTGAAAATTCTTTTTGCGTCGCTTTCTGTCATATCTATCCTCTCAACTTTGCAGTCTTTTTTCACAATCTCGTGCATTCTTTGCTCTATCTTGACTAAATCTTCAGGAGTGAAATGGTACACTACGCCGAAATCGTAGTAGAAACCTTCTTCTACTGCAGGCCCTATTGTGGGCTTTGCTTCCGGAAAAAGCTCAACAACAGCATGCGCAAGAAGATGGGCTGTGGAGTGGCGGAATACTTCAATGCCTTCTTTGTCTTTGTAAGTAATAATTTGCAAAGCCGAATCCTCATTTATAGGAATAAACAAGTCCTTCAGTTTGCCATTTATTCTTGCAATTAATGCATCTTCTCCGAGTTTTTTTCCTATATCAAAAGCTATATCTCCTGCTGTAATCCCTTTCTTATACTCCCTAACGCTTCCATCCGGCAGTGTTATTTTGATTTTTGGCATTTTTTGATTTTTGCTTGTGTTTGATTTATATATTCTATTGAATAATTTTAAAAAAAGAAAAATTAAACTTTATACAATGCAAACAGCTTTAGGCTGTTGTGCCTGTTGTAGTTGTAGAAGTAGTTAAGGTTGTGTAGAAAAACTCCATTATTGACGACAAAATCGCACTTCTCATATTATCAACCAAAAATGGAACTTATATTTAAAGCTTTCTTTTTATATCAAAACCGAAACCTTTATAAATAATAATTTTAAAGAATCTAAAATTAGTATTATTTTTATTAAAAATATTAAAAGTAATAATGGAACCAAAATTTATAGGCAAGGCGAAACTGACAAGGCAGGGGCAATTGACACTGCCGCAGGAGGCAAGGCAGGACTTGAAGATAGGCAAGGATTCAGAAGTATTCTGGTACGAGTTTAATGATATGTTGATATTGGTTAAGGATTTGGTTAACCCGAAAGAACTAGTAAATTTTATATTCAAGAAAAAAAAGAAGTGAAATTAACAAAATGGTAGCTCTTCCATTCCAAAGGCCGATTGGATTGTGGGCTTTGATAGGCGTCATTATCTTCATAATTCTTTACTTGAGGCGCCCAAAACCGCAAGACAAGATAATCCCCTCCCTGATGTTCATAATGCAGGACAACAAAAGATCGAAGCAATATGCCTTTTTTCAAAAATTAATGACAAACTTACTTTTTTTATTGCAGCTGCTTTCGATTTTGGGCTTGGCGCTTGTCGCAGCTGCGCCTTATGCGACATTAAACTATGACGTGACTTTGGAAAACACAGTGGTTATTTTGGATGTAAGCGCCTCGATGCAGGCAAAGGAAAAGGGAGTTTCAAGATTTGACAAAGCTGTGGAAATGGCAAAGAAAGTTCTAAGCGGAAGGAACAGCATAATAATGGCTGAGAACGTGCCGTTAATAGCTCTGGAAAACGAGGACACAGATGTTGCTCTTGATGTGCTTTCCAAAATAAAGCCAAGAGCAACAACAACAAATCTTGGCGATGCATTGCTTCTTGCAAAGGACATACTTGGCGATAAGCCAGGCAGAATTATTGTATTCAGCGATTTCCTTGCCACAGAAGGCCCTGACATAGAAGTCGTGAAAGCCACTCTGTTGTCAGAGGATAAAATAGCCGAGTTTGTTGATGTATCGAATAATGCAAAAAATGTAGGCGTCATAAAGCTGGAAGTTGCAAAGTACAACACTAAGGTGTATGTAAAAAACTTCAACAATGAGCCGGTGCAAAGAACAATAAGAATATCAAAGGACAGCAAGGTTATAACGCAGACAAGCGTCAGAATAGCCTCAAACTCCATTGAAAATTTTATTTTCGACACGCCATTCGGCATTTCAAAAGTAGAGCTGGAGCCAAAAGATGACTTGGAGGTTGACGATGTCGCTTATATCGCCACTCCGCCAAAAGTAAAAAATTCTGTGCTGCTCATCACAAATGAAAAAAACAGCAACCTTGAGCACGCGCTTGAAGCTGCAAAAGACATTGAGCTGAATGTCGTGTATCCTCCAGTCCTCACGATAAACAGCAAGAAGCAAAAAATAGAGCCGTACAAACACGATATTATAATAGTTTACAAAATAAACAACGTAAATAAAAGGGACGGAATTGTGCCTGGCACATTTGAAGACATAGAAGATTATGTTGACAATGGCGGAAATTTGATAATAGCTGCACAGGAGGACTTGAAGGAGATAAGGATGGGCGGACTGCTCAATGTCGAGCTGAAGAACAAAATAAACAAGCCCACAAAGATTTGCGTTGAAACCATAAACCAGATAACCAAGCAGTTTGAGAAAGAGAGATGCTTCACGACAGCTGCGTCCTACTTCGGGGCAGAAGCAAAAAAGGGCACAGTAACATTTGCATCTGCTGATGACAAAACTTCCTTGATAGTTTATGGCGAAAAGAAAAGGGGGAAGGTTGTATTTTATGGTATTCTGGACGAGGCAAGCGACTTCAAGACTCTGCCAAGCTACCCCATATTCTGGAACTCCATAATAAACTTCATGGTAGGCGCAGAGGACATAAAGGACTTCAATCATAAGACTGGAAGAATTGCGACGATAAAGGAGCAGAAAGTAAAGACGCCTTCGTCAAGCCTCACAACCTCAAAACTCTTAATGGACTATTCTGGTATTTACGAGTATGACAACAAAAGGTTTGCAGTCAATCTTATTGACGAGAAAGAGTCTGATGTTAATCTGCCGTCAAAGGTTGAGGCACATAAGGAAAGGGAGAAACTGCTTGAAAGACAAGCCAAAGAGCACGATTTTAACTTGGAGCTTACGATTTTGCTGTTGGCATTTTTGTTCATGACTACTGAATTCATATACATAAAAAGAAGAGGTGATATATAGATTTGTAAAATTCATCGCAAATCGAAGATTCATCGAAACCGACAAAAGCAAAGCTTTTGTGGTCCACAAAATTCCTTTGGAATTTATCGACATGCCGAAGGCGGATGGAATTAAAATAGAAAATAAACATATTTAATAAAAACTAAAAATTTAAAAAACCTAAAATGGCATTCATCATCCCCGATTACACAAAGATTTATTGCATTTCAAAATATTGCGTCAGGTACTACTATGTGCTTATAGCAATTATACCAGTCGTACTATTCATTTTTTGGTTTACAAGAAAAACCTTTGTCAAATTCGGCAACAGGTTTGAGCTGGAAGCGTACCTGAAGTCAAAGAGAACCGACAGGAAGTTAGTGATGGCTTTGAGAAGCTTGGCTTTTGTATTTTTGCTTACCGCAATTGCGTCGCCATTTGTGCTTGAGAGCAAAACTGTGCCTGGCGACCCAAGACTGACAATCCTTGTTGACAACTCCAGCTCAATGGTGCTATACAACCCAAGCATTGCATATGAGCTTTACAAGAAGCTGGAGGGCTCCATACCTGTAAACATAAGAACTATTGCAAGCGGCGAGCACTCCACTATAGGGAATGGGATTTTGAACAATATTGAAGGCAACGACAATGTCATGGTGATAACTGACGGAGTAAACAATGAGGGCAAATTATTGGGAGACATAATGCTCTTCGCAACCAATGTCAATTCATCTGTCAGCGCATTGAAAATGGAGTCAGTAAACAATGATGTTGGCGTGACAATTGACGGCCCTCCTGATCTGATAAAAGACACAGAAGGCGATTTTGTAGTCAGGGTTTCTGTTGTCGGCAAAAAAATACGCTATACCCTGCAGGTAACAATCGATGATACAATGCTTGTAATGGAAGAGCAAGGCGACACTTCAAAAGCATTCGCTTTCTCGAAAAAATTTCCCGAAGGGGAATACCACAAGCTGACAGCAAAGCTTCTTGAAGTTGGAAGCGAGGACTATTTCAAAAACAACAATGTCTTTTACAAAAGCATAAAGATAGTGCCAAGGCCAAAGGTTCTTTACGTAACAGAAAAAAACTCACCTTTGGCGCAGGAGCTCGGCAGGATATACGAGCTTGACGTGAGGAATTCTTTGCAGGGTGACTTGTCCAACTATATGGCAGTAATATTAAACGACATTAGGGCATCAAAAATAGCCCCTTACATGGACTCGTTAAGCGATTATGTTTCAGACGGCAATGGCTTGATTTTCATCGGCGGCGAGCAGTCATTTGACAGGGGAGGTTACAAAGGCACGCTTCTTGAAACCCTACTGCCTGTAAAAATCGGCGCAGGAGAAGAGCAAAACAAAAGCGACATTAACATTGTTATTGTAATTGACATATCCCATGGAACAGAGGATTACATTGCAGTTGAAAAGGCGCTGGCGTTAAGTGTTGTTGACAGCCTAAGTGAGAAAAACAATGTCGGGGCAGTTGCATTCGGGCACACACCTTGTCAGGCTTGGACTATTGCCGAAATAAAGCCGCTAAAAGAGCACAAAAAAGAGCTCAAAGACAAGATTTCGCGTTTGAAATTTGACGGGCAATCCTGCTTTGATATAGGCATTCAGGGAGGTTTTCAAATGTTGAGTAAGGTGGGAGGAAGCAAAAACATCATATTCATCAGCGATGGCAAGACTACTTATCAAAAATTAAGGGATGACACATTGGAAACTGTAAGAAGGGTAAATGTGCTTGGTGTCAAAGTCTTTGTTGTTGGCGTCGGTACAGAAACAGACGATTTGGCGACTGAAAACAACCTGTTCTTGGCAAATATGGCTGCGCTTGGGGAAGGAATTTATTATAAGGCAGATGCTTCCAACAAGCTGAAAGTGCAGTTCGGCGACAAGGATGAAACAAAAGGGGAGGAATTCTATAACACGCTTGTTCCTATCGACACAACCCACTTTATAACGCTTGGGTTGGACGAGATGCACGCAACTGTATCAGGCTACAATTATGCTGTCCCGAAGCCTGCTGCAAGAATGCTTGTCACAACCCATAAGAATATTCCCATACTTGTAGTGTGGCGCTTTGGGCTTGGAAGAGTTGTGACATTAACAACAGATGACGGACTGAAGTGGGCAGGCGACTTGCTCAACAAGAAAAATTCAAAGCTTATATCAAAAAGCATAAACTGGGCAATAGGAGATTTGGGAAGAAAAAAATCTTATGACGTGACTGCAAGAGACACTGTTCTGGGAAAATCCACAAGCGTTAATGTAATAACAAAAGAGATGCCTCAAGGCGAGGGGCTTGCTTTTGCAAAGATAGACACAAATCTGTATTCAGCGCCTTATACTCCTAAAGCCACAGGCTACAAAGAGCTTTTGGGAGCAACATTTGCCGTTAACTATAATGACGAATACGCAAACCTGGGCATTAATCCTGAGTTTACAACACTTGTCGAGAAAACAGGCGGCAAGGTTTTTGACCCGAGTGACACAAAAGGAATCATAGAATTTGTCAAGGCAAAATCGAAAAGAATAAAAATCGACTCAATAGATTACAGGTGGCCGTTTGCTATTATTGCAATGCTGCTGTTTTTAACTGAGATAGCAATAAGAAGGTACAGGGAGAATTTGGAGAGAAAATAAAATGCCAGCAATGAAAAAAGACGTTAATCTTGTATTGCTTCTTTTGATAGCCGCAGCCCTGCTCATGTTCAGCGGTTTCACAGTTTATTACCAGACGACGTTTAAGAATGTCTCAAAAAGCTTTGAGATAAAACTTAAGGAGCTTGAATCTGTTGGCAAAGAGCTTGAGTCAAAGCGCGGACAGCTTAATGAAACAAGCATTCAATTGCAATTAAGGCAACAGAGGGAAGAAGACTTGAGCAAGAAATTTACAGATGTAAGAGGAGAAAGAGACCAGCTTGAATCAGACAAGAAAAAGCTTGAGTTGGAATTGGCAAGCACCAAGTCAAGTTTGGCGGCAACCACTGCAGAATTGACAAACACAAAAAGCCAGTTGACTGCCCAGATACAGCTTGCGCAAGAACTGAACAGGCAGGTTATAAATCTGAAATCAGATGTCACAAAATTTAAGGCGCAAATTGACTGCCTAAAAAGCAAGGCGGACGCAGAGGAGGCAAGCTGCTGATGTCAAAAATTTTTATATACTTGAAACATTGCAAAATTTTTGAGCAGTCGCATGCGAGTGAGCTTCGTTCTAAGCGAACTCGCTCACAATTGACTCAAAAATCACTAGATAATTTTGCGAAAGCAAGAAGAACTAGTGAAAAATACGGTGATTTTTGACATGAAACAATTTGCAAATGTAATCAGGGAAATCAACAGGACATTGAACGAGATGATACTATTCGAGAACATTGTAAATACAACTATAGTTTTCCTGGTGTTTTACTTAATATTGTCAATTTTTGATTTACGTCCTTTGTTTGCTTTGATACCTGCGCTGCTTTACCTTGGGTTTTATTCCTACATAAGCTTCAAATCTTACAAGCCCGGTATTATAGAAAGTAAATATTCCCCTTTAAGGGAAAAATTGAGGACAGCTGCCGATAATGTTAACTTGGAAAATCCAATTGTTGAGGAGCTGGAATATGAAGTGACAAGCGAGATGAAAAATGTCGGCTTGTCTTTGTTCATCAATCCGAAGACATTGTCCTACAAAATTTTTACAGTGATGCTGCTTTCATTTTTAATCATATTCGCTACAACATTGAACCTCAAGCTGATTGAATTCGCAAAGAAAAAGGTTCCGGACATATTCGAAGGCCCGAAAGGAGTGGGAAATTTTGTGGCTACAAAGCTTAACACAAGCGACGACATTTACGGCAAGCAGGATGTTGCAAAGCTCGGCGACAAAGAACTGAACATAAGGATAAAGCCGGTTGATTTCAGGGTGAACGTCAGAGAGCAAGGTGATGTGCAGCAGCAAAAGTTTGAGGTTACATTTCCAAAAGAGCTTACGGTGAAGGAAACGGCTGCTTACGAGGAAAATATCCCCCAGGAGCAGCAGGAACTGGTTAAGAATTACTTTAAAAAATTGGCAGAAGGTTAAAATTTGTTGTTTGAAAATAGTATAAAAGACAAGATATAGACAATTGCGTTGATTTATTATATTTACACGCAATTGTCTATCTCGTAAATTGCGGCTATTTATTAAACCAATTACCGCAATTTACGATAACAACTAAAAATAAGTCACTAAAACAACAATTAGAATAAACCAACAATGGATTCAATCAATAAAAACAAAGAGCGATTTTTATATCCGCAAGTGAAGAAAGTAAAACGCCTTTAAAGCAAAAATTAAAAAATAATAAAAAAGAGAGCAGCAATTAATACTAAAAATTCAAATCAAAAAATTTTGAGGTGATTTCATGAAAAATTACAAGCAGATTTTTGACGAGGTGCAGAAGGAAGTAGGCAGGGTTATCGTAGGGCAGGAGAATGTTGTTGAGCAGATTCTGATATCAATTTTGTGCGATGCAAATGCATTGCTGGAAGGCTATCCCGGACTTGCAAAAACCCTGACTGTGAGGACTCTTGCACAGCTCATGGACTTAAAGTTCAGCAGGATACAGAACACTCCTGACTTGATGCCCAGTGACATAATAGGCACTTATATAATAGAGGAATCAGGCGGCAAAAGGCAGTTCAAGTTCCAGCCAGGGCCTGTGTTTGCAAATGTCGTGCTTGCAGACGAAATCAACAGGGCAACCCCAAAGACGCAATCTGCCTTGCTTGAGGCAATGCAGGAAAAACAGGTTACTGTAGGTACCCAAACATTCAAGCTGGACTTGCCATTTTTTGTATTGGCAACGCAAAACCCCATCGAGCAGGAAGGCACTTATCCGCTGCCAGAAGCGCAGGCTGACAGATTTTTGCTGAAGATAAGCGTTAATTATCCCACGTACGAGCAGGAGCTGCAGATTGTTGACAGGTATACTGCAGAAGCAAAAGACTTTAGACTGAAGGTTTTGCTGAACAAGAACCATTTACTAACATTGCAGGGCTTCACAAGGCAAGTGCCGATTGCAAACGACATAAAGCAAAGAGCAGTGAAGATAGTGCTTGCGACAAGGCAGCAAAAAGAAATAATACAGTATGGCGCGTCTCCAAGAGCTTCAATTGGTTTGATTTTGGCGTCGAAGGCAAGGGCATTGATACAGGGCAGGAATCATGTCAGCAACGACGACTTAAATATGCTTTCTTATCCTATTTTAAGGCACAGGCTAATCCTGAACTTTGAGGCAGAAAGAAAAGGCATGTCAAAAGACGATGCGATAAAGATGATTTTGGATAAGGTGAAATAAAAGATTGGAATAAAAAGAATTTCAATGAAAAATAACCAATACAATTTCAAAAATAAATATAACAAATTCAATTCAATCAACGAAGTCGCTTCCCAATATCTGCATAGGTAATATGGGAACCCAGCTCAGGAATGTTTGCCTGACTATTTCAATGCATAGGCGCGGAGGGGGAGCACAAAAGCAAGGAACCTCCACAGCAGAGTGCCGACGCGCAGTAAAATGCGTCGCAGACGGATTGAAATAATAAGTTAATATCAAAATTTTTGCCGAAGGCGGATTGAAATTGAAATAAGACAGAATCTAAACAAATTAAAATAACCAAATAAAATGCTCGACACCACATTCCTCGACCAACTAACAAGATTTAATCTAGTAGTCAAGAAAAGAGTAACCTCAAACTTGGCAGGCCCTCGACGCTCGATGGCAACAGGCAGAGGGCTTACATTCAAAGATTACAGAATTTATGCTCCTGGCGATGACATAAGATTAATTGACTGGAAAGTTTATGCAAGAACAGATGACTTATATATCAAAGCTTACGAAGAGGAAAGAAATCTGGTTGTGCATATAATAATTGACGGAAGCGCCTCAATGGGATTTGGCAGGCCGATAAGCAAGTTTGATTATGCTTCAATGATTGGAGTTGGCTATGCGTATCTTGCATTGAGGGAAAACGAGAAGTTCCAGTTCTCTACCTTTGCGGATACGCTTGAGATTTTCCAGCCGAGAAGGGGGATGAGCCATCTTGCGGCAATGGTACAGCACCTTAACTCGGTAAAGCCAAAAGGTTATTCAAAGCTTCTTGATACTATCAAGCAATATAAGAAAGTAATTGGAAGCAAGTCCTTGCTCGTCATTGCCTCTGACTTTTTAGTAAATATAGACGAGATTAGAGAAGCGCTGTACTTTTTGGGGGACCATCAGATAAAGATTATTCAAGTGTTTGACAGGGTTGAAAAAGAAATGAAAATGGAAGGCGACATGAAATTAATTGACAGCGAAACAAAAGGCATGCTAAGGACTTTCGTAAGCCCTAGATTAAGGATGGATTACCAGCAGAAGCTTGACGAGCATTGCGCAAAGATAGAAGAGGCATGCAACAAATTAAACATTGATTATCATCTTGCGATAACAGATACGCCGATATTTGATACTTTCTACAAAATCCTTGAAGGTTAGAAGTTCGATTTTGTAGAAAGTCACGAACGATAGTGAGTATACGTTTTATAAGATTTTGGAGGGTTAAAGAGTCGATTTTATTATTAACAGAGATAAAGATTCTTATTTTGAAGAAATTTATTAGTAAGGAAATGAACCATCTACTTCATGATGCCATATACGTGTATATAGCTCTGACTTTAGTTTCTTCACTAATGGATCTAGTTGCGATTCGGATACAATTACTTCAAGAATTTTTATGTCTCCAGCAGAACGAGGACTAGCAGCTGGAGTTACTAAACCCCCCAGGTAATGGTACACGTGCTCTTCCAACAATTTGGCCATCAGTCAGAAGATAATGTTCGATTCCTAGTACTCTGAGTGCCTCTTCTATCATAGGTAAAAAATTAGAAATAAAATGTGTTTTAACTACGTAATGTTTTGGCATAATTTCTCTAAGGTTAAGAAATTTATCTTCCTTTTTAAATTTTTCTATTCTTAAGTAGTATCATTTTAAATGCTCGATTAGAATTAGAATTTAGTAAGGAACTTTCAATCTTATCTCCTTAATTCTTTTATAATCTTCTACATCTCTCGTGACTAAATCTGCTTTTATAACAAAAGTAGTAGCTGCTATTATGGCATCGGCTGTCTCGACATTGTAAATTCTACTAAAATCGCCTGCTTTAATAGCAATTTCATTAGAAACTAAAACTTTATTAAAATTTACTAATATGTTTAGTATTTCCGCTTTTCTTTCAATTTTGTTGCATTCATTTCCGCTAATCAACTCAGTTTCTGTAACAGCAGAAAAATATATAACATAATTTTCCTTTTTTATTTCTTCAAAAAATCTTTTTGCTTTTTCAAAACCTCTTAAGAAATCTACAAAAATATCTGTATCTAAAACAATGTTGTTCATAAGCCTAATCGCTTTCTCCTTTTCTCCCAACCTTTTCTTATGTCTCTAACCCATTTAACAGAATCCTTAATGCCTGCATTCCTCCAACTTCCGAATGCTTTCTTAAAAACATCTTCATCAAATTTCTTCATCTTAATTTCGTCGTTTTCCATTGTTATAACTAGTTTGTCGCCTTCTGATATTTTAGCCTGCTCTCTAATGTCTCGTGGCACAGTTATCTGGTAATTCCTTGTAACTTTTGTGATTGACATAGTACTAAGATAGTAGGAAATCCTAGTATTTAAGGGTTACTATTTTTACCCACCCATCTTAACTCCATACCTATAGCTTGGAAGACTTGTGATTATTCTCTTCAATTGTTTTATCCTTTTTTTAATTTCCTCGCTTTTGGGGTGTTTAAGCTCAACTGCCTTTTCATAAGCACCAATGGCATTGCCAAAATCACCTTTTTTATCAAGAACAACTCCAAGATTGTAGAAACCGATTGTATTTTTTGGATTAAGCTTTGTTGCTATTTCCAGCATCTGTACAGCAGAGTCATAATTGCCAAGCTTTTCCAGAACAGCGCCGAGGTTATTATAAATAGTGTATTTGTTTGGATTTAAGAGCATTGCCTTAGCAAGGTTTCTGTAAGACTCCTTCAGCATCCCCTCTTTTAGATAACAAACACCCAAGCTTTGGAATGCCTCGCTGTTTTCTTTTATCCTCAACGACTCTGTATAGTGCTTTATCGCCTCATCATAGTTTTTTTGCTGCTCATAAATCACTCCCGATTCATAAAAAGCCATGCTATGCTTTGGATTAAGTTCAATTGCTTTCTTGAATGATTTGACTGCTTCTTTCTCGTTGTCATTTTCCTTGTATAACACCCCAAGTTCAAAATAGGAGTCTGCATCTGGATTATGCTTTACTTTCTTCTTACAAAGCTCAAGATAATACTCCCTTTTTTTCTTTACAACTTCGGGCTCTGCGTTGCCATAATGGTGCAACGCAAGATTTGTTACAGCAATCTTGCCATTTTTTGCCTCGATTGACGGCTCGACAAGCTCATGAACTGTTCCTAAAAACTCATATCCCTTTTTGTTCTTGAAAAGCCGCACTATCAATGAGCCGTACCACCCAGAATAAGTTTTGTTGCCTTTTTTGTGCTCTTCGGCAACAAATCCTGCAATCGACGAATCGTTGGTATAGTTTTTTTGAAGAAACATAAATGCGTCATTTTCCTTATCATTAACTAAATCATTAATTGTATTTACTTTGTTGCATGTTTTAATGATTCGTTTCTAGCAGCACTGAAATCATCAATCCATTTGAAATCATATATTTTTGCGCCAAACTTCTTTGCAATTTCCTTTGTTCTATCTGTGCTGCCTGTATCTACAATAATGATTTCATCCACTATGTCTTTGGCGCTATTTAGGCATTGCTCTAGGTATCTCTCTTCGTTCTTTGTCATTATGCAAAGGGATATTGTTGGCTTTGGCATTGGATTTGGGTTTTTGTTGTTCATATTTAAATGTTGTTGCGTCTGCTTAAGCATTGCAATATTGAAAACAAACAAAACAATTATAAACATCATATCAATACCATTTATTTTCCTACACAAAAATAGGAGTATATACTAAAATATATATGTTTTAGTATGTAATAATACCAAAAACTTTAAATATGGATAATAATAAATCAGTTGTCAAGAACGCTTCTATAAGAGGCGTTGCTATATAGTATAATATAGTATAATATTCATCAACAATATTATACGATAAAAAACTAAAACACTTGGAGGTGTTTATAAGATGAGATTTCAAAAAGCAATAAAGAGGATAATTGCGCTAGGTACAGGAGCTGTAATGTTAAGCGGCTCAGTATTTGGAGCAGTGGATTTGGCTAATTACCCAGCACCATTCGTGAAAGATGGCAAATTCAGCGGCGTTATAGTCGTAGGCGACAAGGCTGCTGCAGAAGACGTCATTGGTATTTCTGACATAATTTCAAGCTTGCAGTTTGCAGCAACAAAGAAAGCTGTAGTGACAACACCCGGAGCTGTTACAGTTGAAGGCGATGCGTGGCAAGCCAAGACATCAACAAAGAAGCTAGAGCTAGGCGAGGACTTGGCAGTAGGCGGTATACACAGAGAGCTATTAAGCAACATTACATCATTCATTCAAAAGGGAGACTTAAAAGCTCTTGATTCAGGACAGGTTTCAAACAGCAAAGCAACTTCACCATATAACCAATACCTGTACCTATTAGGGGGTCCAGCAGAAAGAAACATGGATAGTGGTTATGTTCTTTACACAGAAGATGACGACACAGATATCTTAGCAGATTATCTTTACTTCAAATCAGGAAGGGAGATTGGAAGATATTTGCTTGAGTTCACAACAGCTCTTGAAAGCGATGTTGATGACTCAAGTGGTTCAGCATCAACAACTGGCTTGTTCTTGACAGACATGCAGGATGTTGATATTACAATGTTTGGCAAGAAATACACCATTGTAACTGCAAAAAGAACGACAACAGGCGGTGGCAATGTAGTATTAACCTTAATGGGTGGAGCAGGAAAGGATACATTGCTCGAAAAGCAGACAAAGACATATACAATCAGCGGAAACGATTATGAAGTGACACTAAACTTCGTTGACACAGACGAAGCACAATTTACCATAAATGGACAAACAACAAGGAAGTTAAAGGATGGCGACACTGACAAGCTATCAGACGGCACAACAGTTGGAGTGACTGACATCTTGTATCAAGACTATGCTGGAGGCATCCACAGTGCAACATTCTTCATTGGTGCACAGAAGGTTGAGCTAAAGGACACAAATGTTACAGACGTGGTCTCTACAAATGCACTAAAAGTGGATGATAACACAATTGATGATGCGCTTGTAACAATTGAAGGTAGTGATGACAGCAACACATTTAGGATAAACAGAGTACACATTAATATGTCTGCTGACGACAACTACTTCGTTCCAGCAGGCGGCAAGTTAAGCGCAGCTATTAAGGCTGCAGGCGGAACAACAGCAGAGCCAGAAGTTTTGTTCACAAGCAACTGGGACATTGAGTACAGAGGATTGTCAACAGCTGATATAGAGAAAGTCAAAATAACAACTAGCGGCTCAAGCGAATACAGGTTAGAGTTTCAAGATGGCGGAGGCAACAAGGTTGCTTTGTCAATTGCTAAAACACCAAGTGGTTCAGACATTAGATTTGGTGAGCAGGACGGCTCAAGAGCCTTGATAAACAAGGAGAACAGAACCATTAGCAAGGATGATTACATTGTCTTGTCTGACAGCGGCTCTTCCCGTAAGAGAGGGGAAAGGCCAACTTATGTATTGCAGTATAAAGGCGCAGACAAGGTAACTAATGACAACCCATTGCTGAAGTTCAAAGACCTAGGAAGCGGAAAGACGCTTGAGCAGACCTATAGCACTGCATCGTCATTGACAGTAGTAGGTCCTAACCAAACACAAGGCGGTGAACTAGCAACCTTAAAGGTAGGCGGCTCTGACTTTAAAATTTTCAACGACACCTCAATAAGGGATAATGACTTCAGAATTTTAGTTGACCTTGATGCAAGCGGTGCTATTGCTTCAACAAGGAATGGTACAATTGGTGGTGGCAACAATACTTTTGTTACAGCGCCTATAGTAATAACAACAAAGAATGGCATGGAAATAAACGTCACAAACGAGACAGGAACACAAGGACAACCTGGTGATGATACATCAGACATTGTGTATGTCACCTTTAGAATACCAGATGAAAGCAGAGACGGCGCAGCAAGAGACAGCACAGAAACCCTAGCAGCAACTGTTATGAGATTTAACATAACAGCATCATCTGCAGAAGTAAGGTTGATTCAGGACACAACACGTGAAACAAAGAGATTTGCGTTTAGAACACCAAGCGGAAAGACAAACATAGCGTATGGTTATGACAGCTATGGTAGCTTCTGGACATATGAAACACCAACAAGCGCACCTCAACTACTTACAATTGAGGTTCCAAACAAGCAGAGAGAAGCGCTTGTATACATAACTGCTAAGGGTGCTTCATTCAGCGAAGTAGGTGCGACAACTTCAGAGGCGGTAACACTCCAAAGAATTCAGGTTGGAGCTGCAAAGCTGGCTTCAGAAGTATCTGATGTAAAAGCACAGAATGCAATACTTGTAGGCGGACCATGTGCTAACGCAGCTGCTGCAACAGTAATGGGCAACCCAGCTGATTGCACTGCAGGATTTGAGCCAGGTGTTGGTAAAGTTGAGTTATGGGAGCACACCAATGGCAATGTGGCAATGCTAGTAGCAGGCTACTCAGCATTAGACACAAGAAATGCAGCACAGGTTGTAGCAAACTATGCTGACTACAAAGGCCAATTAAAAGGCATGAAAGTAGAAGTCAAGAAGGTAAACAACGTCTTGACAGTTGCTGCACCAGCAGCTAAGACAGCTTAAGGGCTTAAAACCCTTATTTTTCTTTCTTTTTGTTTTGATTTTGGCTATTTAGAATTCTTATATATTGCATTTGCTAATACCAAAAATTTCAACCAAAAACGTCGCTTCCCAGTATCTGGCATAGGGTGATATGGAAACCCTGCTCAGGACAGTTGGACAGTTGTACTCTATCTTTGAGGTTGATAGTACTTTCTACAAGAGCGGGTTTCCTTCTTTACCTGTGTGATTCAAAGGACGCTCTCGTGTTAGTTGATTAATATTTTTGTTGTTGATTTTAATTTTATATATTGTAAAAATCCTATTCCAATTTAACCTTTTCCTTATATTTAGGGTTAAGCTCAATTGCCTTTTCAAAGAACTTGTATGCTTTGTCTTTTGCTCCAATGCTGTCAAATGCCAAGCCAAGATTAAAGTATGTATTTGCGCTTTTTTGGTTCAATCTTAACGCTGTTAAGAATTCTTTGATTGCAAGTTCTGGCTTATTCAGTCTTGAATACACTATTCCAAGATTGTTATGGGCTGAGTAATCGGAAGAGTTGAGCAAAACCGCTTGTTTCAACACATTTTCTGCTTCCAATAGGCTACCTACTTTCAAATATGATGCTCCAAGATTAAGCCATGCTTTAAAATAATTGGGGTTCAGCTCAATTGACTTTTTGAGTAATTCAATTGCTTCATCATAATTCACTGCTTCCTGAGCTTGAATTCCAAGCTGGTAGTAGGCATGAAAGTCTCCTTTCTGGCTGATTTTGAGCTCTCCGAGTTTATGATAGAGCTCCTTCTTAGACTCATCTTTTTTTGGCTTAATCCTGCCAAAATGATGTATCGGGAAAAGCGCGTCTTTGACATTGCCAAAGTTCTTTATAGAAGAGTCAATTGTTTCATGAATAATTCCATCAAACTTTATTGACTTGTCATTCCTGAACAATCTTATTAGTTTGGTAGTAAACCACCCAGAAGATGCCTTGCTTTCCTTGTAGTGGTCATCCTTTGAGGAAACCCAGCCAGATGCTGTAGAATCATCGGCGTAAGTTCTTATTGTTATGTAATATCCAACGCAATTCTCATCGGAAATCAGTTGTTTTCTTTGTTGCATGTTTTAATGATTCGTTTCTAGCAGCACTGAAATCATCAATCCATTTGAAATCATATATTTTTGCGCCAAACTTCTTTGCAATTTCCTTTGTTCTATCTGTGCTGCCTGTATCTACAATAATGATTTCATCAACTATATTCTTTACACTATTCAAGCACTGCTCTAAATGATTTTCTTCGTTTTTAGTGACGATACACAAACTTAGAGAGGGTATTCTATCCATTTTAATTCAATAACTCCCCCAAGAAGATATTGTGCTTTGTTCTTTTTATTTTTAATTTGACTTTTGAGCCTATTTCCTTATTACAATCCGGCACAGAGATTAACCTGTCTTTAGCAACTGCCAGCATCTCGTTGCCTATCCTGCCTGGCAAAACAATCTCTGCTTCTATAACCTGCCCTTTCCTGAACGGCTTTGGAAGCTCAGGCAACTCTTCTACATCAAAAGCGGATTTGTCAAAAATAAGCTTTACATCGTGCTTTTTCTCCAGCTCCTTCATTTTTTTGTAGAATTCCTCCATTGGCGCTGACTCAACTGGGTTCCTTCCAAACCTGTAGTTAAGCATGTTTTGCACTCCTATTGGCGGGCAGTTCTTGCCCGCTCCTATTTCTTCTGCAAACTTTGCAAGCTTCGGGATTTCCTCATCGTTGTAGCCAGACATCCACACAGGCGCTATTATCAGGTCCATTTTTGTTGGAATGTACCTTGCAATCTCAAGTACTTTGTTCAAGTTATATGGATAGCCGGCAAGATGCTTTGCTTTTTCCGGATCTAAGGCATTAAGCGACAGATTAATGCGAGTCAAGCCAGCTTCTGCAAGTTCGTCTACAAGCTGTTTGCTTAGCAAAGTGCCGTTTGTGTCTATCGAACTTGTTTTTACTCCTTTGATTGACATTATACCATTTACTAATTCCACCATATCCGCATAAAGGGTTGGCTCGCCCTGGGAGTTTATATGGGCGTCTATGTTGTTGCCCTGCTTGAACCCGACGATTTTTCTGAATTCATTAACTATATAATCTTTCTCAACGACAAAATCAACTTTTCTTCTTGAGTACGGGCCTTCGTCAACAGAGCAGAAAATACAGCTTATATTGCAGCTTGTTATCGGCTTGACCTCAATTATATTAGTGCCCCTATCAATCAACCCAAAGTAGTTTGTTCCAATAAGCGGAATGCCGGATGATTGATGGACGTATATCGTTTTTTTGTTGTTTAGCCGGTTTTTTAAACTTTTAAATGAGTTGTACAAAAGAAACTCGAATTTTTTTCTGGCGCTGTGCTCTGAGACGTTCTTGAATATAATGGAATTCTTATTTATCTCAAACGGGGCTATTTTTTTAATGGCCTCGTCATCCAAATATGTATAAAACAATCTAAGGAAACTAATCTTAATCTTATCCTTATCCTTCTCAAAGGTTAAGTCCTTGAATACTAGCTCTGCCATAAGCTGTAGTATGGCTTTGAATTTTAAAAAGATATCGTCAAATTTGAGGAAAATTATTTAAATGGCATGCCATAATTCGGCTTTCGGGGGAGGAAATGGTGCAAGAGGTTGTTATAACATATGAAACTCTTTTTGAGCTTCTGAAAATAGAGAGGGAAAAGCCTGATTTGCAAAAGCTGGAGCCAGCTTTCTTCAGCGATATAATCAACTATATCAAAGACAAGAAGAAGATTTTGGAAGCTAGAGACTCTGCATTTGCGCAGGAGGAAATGAGAAAGACAGAAAGACAGCTTGAAAACATATACAAAATCCTGAAAGAGCTTTATGAAAGAAGAGAGAAAAAGATTATAAGTTTGGCTTTGGATAAAAGCAGGACAAAATCAAATTTGATGGACACTTCCTCTCTTCTCAAAGAGGAGAGGGTCGTCTTTGATGCTTTGACTAATCTTTTTGACACGTATAGAGATGCAATCCTTTACAGCGTCCTTAATGAAAAGATGCCCTTTATGCCGCCAATGGAAGACAAAAAGCCAAAAGGGGATTTCAGGACTGCGCTGGAGCTCAAAAAACCCACAAAGCTTGTGAGGTTTATTACGCATGTTCCGAAATTTGTAGGTCCCGAGCTTGAGGAATACGGCCCTTTTGAGGGTGAAGATATTGCAAATCTGCCGGCAGAGGTTGCGGAAGTGCTTATCAGCAGGGGAAAAGCTGAAGAAATGAAAGAAGAATAACCCATAAATTTGTCGACGACAAATTAAATAGAAAGCTTTTTAAATCATATTAGAATTCTGTTTTCCATGAAATTTCCAAAAACTGTCAAAAGGTATTGCCCATACTGCAAGAAGCACACAGAGCATACTGTTTCAATTACGAAGAAAAAAAACCCCAGCAGCTTGACTTACGGCTCAAAAATAAGAGCCAGAAAAAGAGGACAGGCTCGGGGTTTGGGCAACATGGGCAGATACTCAAAGCCCGCCATAAGCAAGTTCAAGATGACTGGCAAGAAAGCAACAAAAAAAACCGATTTGAGGTATGAATGCAAGGTTTGCAAGAAGATGCACATACAAAGAAAGGGCTTCAGGGCAAAAAAGATAGAGTTCAAGTGATTAAATATTAAGAATAATTCTAATGCAAAAACAATAATCAAGAAACTTCAAACAATATCTAGACTATGCTGAAAAAGGGCGCTCTCGTTATTTTTTGATTTTTTTTGTTTAATAAAAATCAATCCAAAGGCCGTTCTCGATATTGTTTGAATAATCTTATTGAATTAAAATATTCTCGAGATTAATTTTTCAACCACACCTATAAACCAAATAATCGCCTTCTGTTTTATCATGAAACTGGCTTAAAAACTCGCAGTTTTTGCTTAACAATGATTTTACTTCGTCAAAATAAGACAAACCTTGAGCACTTCTTACTATAAACAGAGTGTCCTTCCCTTTTAAACTCCCCAAAACTTCATTTAAATTCTTTACTCCGGAAATAAAAATCTGGTTGTTTGTATCCACAAAATCTGAAGCTATTTTTCTGCCTGTCATAAGCGCGAGCAGGGGAACAACGGAGTCGTCGCCAAAAAGCAACGTATCTTTATCGGAATTTGAATCTATAAAATCTGCCAAATCTCTGCCCCTCTCAAAGCCGGAAAAACCTATTTTCTGCAAAAACATCAAATCCGACAACAGATTCCAAAAAAAGACTAGCAATAATATTACAGAAACTGGAACAAGCAATTTTTTTGACAGATTCGGATTTCTGAAAATACCTGCAACATTATAGCTTCCAATGACAGCCAAAAATGGAAACACAACAACGAAGTAAAATCCAAAAAGTTTGTTTAACGCAGCCAAAAAAATAAGATAAGAAATTGAAATAACTAAAGGAAATTTTATTGACTCTTTATCCTTAACAAAAACAAGCAAAAATGCAGATGAAAATAAAATCCAGTTTAACTTTATAATGTCTAGATACTCCTTGAAGTTTTCCTTATAGCCAAAGCTTTTTAGTGTATGGTATTTATAAACCGGCGTTAAATACTGTGCTCCAAACAGCAAGGCAAAAATGCCGTTGACTAGCAGAAAAATAGTCAAAAATGCCGACGACAATTTTATGAAATGTTTTTTGTTTGACAACAAGGTTGACACCAATATTATTGCTATTGGAACTAAAGCCAGCAGCCTAGTCACTCCTGCAAGCCCAAACAATACGCCAGCCAAAACATAGTTGTTTTTATTCCACAAAAGGTAAAATCCGATAGCCAAGAACATTGTTGCAACATCAACTCCGAAAGAGAAGACTGAATTGAACATCACACCATAACTGAAAATAAACAACAGAGAAGCAATTATTGCCTCTGTACTGCCAAATTTTTCTTTTGCAATCTTAAAGACAAAAAATGCAGACATCATAGTTGCAAGCATAGGCAAGAACTTGAAAACAACAATATTAAACCCAAATATCTTATAAATAAATGCTATCAGATAGATGTGCAATGGCGGGTGGGCGTAAAAAAAATCCTTATAAGGAATTTTTCCTTCACTTATTAATCTACCCATATAATAATAAACATTCTCGTCCCCTGGTTGTGCTGTTTTTAAGCCCCTTAAAACAATAAGGATAAACGCAGCTACAAATAGAAGAAAAAAACCATATGCCAGCTTATTTTTATCTTTTAACATCCTGAACCCTTCCAAAATTGTATTCAATCTTCATTATCCTGCAAAGGGAAAGGTATATAAACATATAAAAGTTACTTAAAAATTAAGGAGTGGTTTAAAATGGTAAAGATAAGGGATCCTACAAGCAAGTTTATCAAGATTAGATGCCCAAAATGCAAAAATGAGCAGATAACTTTTGGAAAAACAGCTACAAAAGTGGCCTGCTTGGTTTGCGGCAAGACACTTGCAGAGCCTACAGGAGGCAAAAGCAGGATAAAAGCCAGAATTTTGGAGGTATTGGAATAAGCAAAAAATGCTTTTCAAGAAACAGGGCTTTCCAGAAGAAGGCGAATTGGTTCTTTGCACAGTTACAAGCGTGCAATTCCATTCTGTATTTGTCGACTTAGACGAATATGGCAAAGGCGGCTTAATCCACATTTCAGAAGTTTCTCCAGGAAGAATAAGGAACATAAGGGATTTTGTAAAGGAAGGGAAGAAAGTTGTATGCAAGATTTTAAGAATAAACAAGGAAAAAGGCTACATAGATTTGTCTTTAAGAAGGGTTAATGAGTCTGAAAAAAGGAGAAAGATTGATGAAATCAAAAAAGAGCAGAATGCCGAAAAGATAGTCGAGATTGCAGCGGGGAAAATAGGGCTGAAAACCGAGCAGTTGTACAATGAAATTTTGGAAAAAATAAAAAATTATGGCTTTCTGCATGAATTTTTTGAGGAAGCATCCAAAGACGAAAGCGTGTTGGAAAAGTCAGGGATTGATAAAAAGCACTTGAAAATTATCGACGACACAATAAAGCAAAGAATAAAGCCCACAGAGGTCGAGATTACTGGAAAGCTGAAGATTATGATATTCGCTCCAAACGGCATAGACATAATAAAAGAATCGTTAAAAAAGGCTGAGCACGCTGCAAAAGGCAGAATCAGCATAAGCTATCTTGGCTCCGGAACATACAGGTTCATGGTAAAGGCTTCTGACTACAAAGAAGCTGAAAAAATTATCAGTGATGCTGTTGAAAGCGCAGTAAACAATGTTACAAAAAATGCGGGAACAGCGGAATTTGCACGCGAATCATCATGAAACACATTTTTAAATGTTCAAATTGCAACAAATACACGATGAAGGAGGTGTGCAGCTGCGGCAGCAATACCCTGTCTGCAAAGCCTTTAAAATACACTCCAGACGACAAATTCAGCTCTTACAGGAGGAGAGCAAAACTTGAGGATTACGGCAAAAGGGATTTGATATGAGGGACAGTTACTGGAAAGTTATGCAGTTTTCAAAATTGCCAAAATTGAATAACCCCGTTTTCATAGAAGGTTTGCCAGGCATAGGCAATGTCGGCAAAGTTGCTGTTGATTTTCTTATCGATGAACTAAATGCAAAGAAATTGTATGAGATAACATCATATACCTTTCCTCATTCTGTATTTGTAAATGAGGATAACTTAGTAGAGCTGCCACTCGTTGAGGTTTTTTACAAGGAATTGAAAGGCAAAAAAGATTTGTTGCTGCTTGGAGGCGATGTTCAGCCTGTTGACGAGATAAGCTCCTACGAGTTTTCAGAGAAAATCCTTGACATAGTGCAGAAGTTTAACGGGAAAGAAGTCATAACCTTGGGAGGCATTGGGCTAACAGACATCCCAAAAAAGCCGAAGGTTTATTGCACCGGCAACTCGAAAAAAATAATTCAAAAGTATAAAAGCGATTTGGTGAGCAATAACCTTTATGGGGTAGTTGGTCCTATTGTCGGTGTTTCCGGATTGTTGCTCGGGCTTGCTTCAAGAAGGAATATTGAAGCAATATCTTTTTTGGCAGAAACTTACGGGCATCCAATGTACCTTGGCATCAAAGGCGCAAAAGAAATCCTAAGGATTTTAAACAAAAATCTTGGATTGAATCTTGACATCAACAAGCTGGACAAGGAGATAAAGGACATTGAAAGCGAGATAATCAAAAAAACAGAGCAATTAAGCGAAGTGACAAAGCAGTTAGCCCTGAGAAGGCTGCAGAAAAGACTTGGCAAGGATGTGGATTATATTGGGTGACTCAATCCGAAATCTTTAAATACAGCCATTTTTCTTGTTTTTAATTAAAAGGGTGGTTTTTTTGGACTTTAAAATAAGGAAAATTAAAGCAAGGGAAGTTCTTGATTCGAGAGGAAATCCGACTATTGAAGCTGATTTAATAACAAAGTCGTGCTGTGCCAAGGCAATCGTGCCAAGCGGCGCCTCTACAGGAATTCATGAGGCACTTGAATTAAGGGATAACGACAATAAGAGATATTCTGGCAAAGGAGTTCTTAAAGCCGTCAATAATGTGAATAAAATAATTGCGAAAAAATTAATTGGAGTCGACTGCAGAAAGCAAAGGGAAATAGACGATATTCTGATTGAATTAGACGGTACGGAAAATAAATCAAAATTAGGAGCTAATGCTATTCTTGCTGTTTCTATGGCGGCATGCAAGGCAGGCGCTATTTGTTCTCATAAGCAAATTTATGAGTATATTCAAAAATTAGCAAGTTCAAAAAAATTGATGCTTCCAGATCCAATGTTAGTGGTATTGGAAGGTGGCAAACATGCTGACAATTCAACTGATTTTCAAGAATTTCTGATATTGCCAAAAGGGGCAAAAAATTTTAGAGAATCTTTAAGATATGGCATTGAAGTTTACCATTGCCTTGAGAGAGTTTTAAAATCTAAAGGTTATAACACTAATGTGGGTAATGAAGGTGCATTTGCACCCAATCTAAACAGCAATGAAGAGGCTGTTGAGTTGATTGCCAAAGCTATTGAAAAAGCAGGTTATTCTTTTAAACAAGTGTCCATTGCTTTAGATTCAGCAAGTTCTGAGATTTATGAAAATGGCAAATATAATCTAAAAAAAGAAAAAATAAAACTCACTTCAGATGAAATGATTGATTTATATAGTAATTGGGTTGAAAAATACCCTATAATCTCTATTGAGGATGGGCTTGCTCAGGATGATTGGAATGGCTGGCAAAGACTAAATAGAAAATTAGGAGACAAAATACAAATCGTTGGAGATGATTTATTAGTTACAAATATCAAAAGAATCAAGAAAGCAGTTGAATTAAAAGCAGCAAATTCTGCTTTGATAAAACTAAATCAAATTGGGACAGTGACCGAGACAATTATGGCTATTCAATTCTCTAAAGAAAATAAATTTAATACAATATTATCTCAAAGGGCAGCAGAAACAGAAGACACATTTGCTGCAGATTTTGCTGTTGGAACATCTGTCAAAGAGTTCAAATTTGGACCAACAAGAAGTGAAAGGACAGCAAAGTACAATAGATTGCTAAGGATTGAGGAAGAGTTGGGGAATAAGGCAAAATTTGCTAGGTTGTAAAATGCCAAAAAACCTTCTTTTCATTGTTTTAGACGGAATTGGAGATATAAGAAGCGAGAAATTCGGGAATAAAACTCCCCTAGAAAATAAGAATTTGAAAAGTTTGAATTTTCTGGCAAAAAATGGCATCAACGGGCTTGTATATGTAACGCCCGGCATTGCTCCAGAGTCGAATTCTGCAGTTTTATCTTTGCTTGGCTATCCTGTTGAAATGCACGGCGGCAGAGGCCCTTTAGAAGCAATTGGCACTGGAGTTAATTTTAAAGACGGTATGCTTGGCTTGAGGTGCAATTTTGCAACAGCAGAAGGCAACAAGCTTGTTGACAGAAGAGTTGGAAGGAATTTAACAAGTGAAGAAGCGGCACAGCTTGCAAATGCCATAAATAAAAATGTAAGATTAAGCAAAGGCAGCTTTATATTCAAGCCAAGTGTTGCTCACAGGGCTGTCTTAATTATTAAATCAAAACAAAAGCTTTCTGCTAATATATCAAACACTGACCCGGCTTACAGAATGCGTGGCGGAATTGCAGAAGCCCTGAAAGATTATCCAAAAATTGTAATGAAATCGCAAGCTTTAGAAAAAGGCGCAGAGCTCAGCGCAGAACTTCTTAATGAATTCACGAAAAAATCGCAGGAAATTTTAGAAAACCATCCGGTAAATAAAAATAGGGAAAAACAAGGCAAACTAAAAGCTAATGTAATACTTTCAAGGGATGCGGGCAATGAAGTGCCGAAGCTTTATAACATCTCAAAAAAGTACAATAAAAGATGGGCTATTCTAGCTGATATGCCACTAGAGATTGGAATTGGAAAATTGTGCGGAATGAAGGTTATGGATTTGCCATTGCCCACATTTACAAAAAAAGATTATCCAACCAGAGTTAAAAAAACTCTTTCAACAATGAATAAATTCACTTGCCTTTACATCCATATTAAAGGCCCTGATTTGTTTGGGCATGACGGTGACTTTGAGGGGAAAAAGAAGTCAATTGAAGAGATAGATAAATTTTATTTTGGGCCATTGTTAAATAAAATTAGTTTAAAAAATACCATTGTTGTGGTGACGGGAGATCACGCGACACCTTGTGCCGATAAAGCCCATTCTGCAGACCCTGTTCCAATGCTAATTGCTGGCAATAACATAAAACCAGATAATGTGGAAAAGTTTAGTGAAATTGATTGCGCTAAAGGTTCATTAGGAACTCTGAATGGTTTAGAGGTAATGCCGGAAATTATAGGGATTTTTGATAAACAATAAATTATCTTCTATAAAATCTTGCAGCATCTTCTGGAAGCACAGAATTGATTATTGCGTCTGTTGAAAGCTCGAATCCGCCCCAGGTTGCCATTCTTGGAGTTACTTCAATGTGGAAGTGCAGGTTTTCTTTCTGGGGGGAATAATGCAAGTAAAAGTTGTATGATGCATTTATTTTCTTTAATTTAACCAAAATCTTCTTTAAAGCCAGAGCTAAATCTTGCATTTCATATTCTTCAAGCTCTTCCATTGTTTTTTTGTGCTGCTTGACAAAAATCCATGCCTCATAGTTAAATCTTGATGCGAAAGGCGCAAATGCAATCACATTCTTTGTCTCGAATATTCTTCTTTTTGATTTTGCTTCAAGCTTTATTATACTACAATATGGGCATTTTTTGTATTTGTTAACAGCCTCTGCTTCTTCCCTAAGCAAATTTGGCACTTGGGTCAGTGCCATGATTTGCGAATGGCTATGGATTAATGAAGTACCTGCATCTTTGCCGTGATTTTTGAAAATGTCGACGTATTTTATGCCTTTAAGTTTGCTTAATTCACGTATCCTTACTTTATATACATCAAACAATTCTTTTATCTGCTGGACAGGCAAGTCAGCAAGCTGTGACTTGTGATGCTGGGTTTCAACAATTACTTCATGCACTCCGTAGGAAGGGCCTTCTGCAAAATATTTTTTTGATTTTATTTTGTGGCTGCCTTTTTTCTCAACTGCAGGAAATTTGTTAAGAAACCATCTCAGTTTCCAGCCGCCTTTGTACTCAACTCTTCCGATCTCCGGAGGAGTCAAATGCGTGTTCCACGGGCAGAAAAAGCATAATTTTGCATTGTCTCTGATTTCAGCGCTTTTAAACTCTCTTGGCCTTTTTTTTCTTGAAACGGCATAATAAACCCACCTACCAATAATGTAGTCCCTTCTTAATATTCCCATTTTGTTTATTTACTCAAGAATCGGGTATTTAAAGCTTGTGGAAACCTAGATTTTCGATGCTTTTTCGATCTTGTTATTTAAAAGCCAGTTAATTACCGAGTGGTTTGCTATTAAATGCCCTGCAAGATTGTATATTGCTATCAAATCAAGCAAATAATGGGCAAGCAAGCCGATTGTAAACAACAAAAATAAATCGCTGTAAAAAGATAAAGCTGTCATTATCAAAAGAAATTCTATGGTATGGAAAATAAGCAGAATACCCAAATTTTTCTTGTATTTTTCTTTGTCAAGCCCGTCTATATAATACTGGTAGCAGTCGATAATATTGATATTTTTGTGTTTAAATATGTACCAAAGATAATGGTCTATGTCTATCAAAAATCCACTTGCAACTACAAGAATCGCCTTCCAACCAAACATAGGATATAGCGCAGCAGCTATAATTGCTGATGCAAACAAATGCGTTAATGGCTTCATTTTAATTAATTTTTATTGATTGATTTATAAATTTTTATCACAATCAAAGAAAAATCTAAAGATTTTCTAGGTATTTTAAATCAAAAGCATTAAAAACCTTTAAAAATGAATTAATAATATTTTTCTGCATGGAACTAAAAACAATAAAAAACGATATACCAAATCAACTTTATGAGATTCTTGATAAGGAAATCACAAAGTTAAGGCCTGCCCAGGAAAAGTCGGTTAAAAAGGGACTTCTTGAAGGCAAAAATCTTTTGGTTTGCACCCCAACCGCGTCCGGAAAGACACTGATAGCAGAGCTTGCTGCCTTGAAGTCGATATTAGAAGGCAAAGGAAAAGCCATTTACATTGTTCCATTGAAAGCGCTTGCATCTGAAAAATACAGGGATTTCAAGAAAAGATATGATAAAATTGCAAGAATTGCATTGTCCATTGGCGATATTGACTCGGCAGACCATTATCTCGCTGACTATGATCTGATTGTCACAACATCTGAGAAAATGGATTCTCTGCTTAGGCATCATGCGCCATGGGCAAACAGCATTTCAACATTGATAATAGATGAAATACATCTGCTTAACGACCCAGAAAGAGGTCCGACATTGGAAATTTTGATTACGATACTAAAAGAACTTCTCAAAAACGTGCAGATAATCGGCTTGAGCGCAACAATAGGCAATGCAGAGGAGCTTGCGGAATGGCTTGGCGCAGATTTGGTTGTTGATGAATGGCGCCCTGTAAAGCTACATAAAGGGATCTATTTGGATGGGAAGGTTGAGTTTTATTAAGCCAGCCCCAAACCCTTTATTACAATCTCAGAATCAAATGGCTGCAAATCACTATATTTCTGTCCTGTGCCTAAGAACAAAATCGGCTTTTTTGTTACATAGCTGACAGAAACCGCAGCGCCTCCTTTCTCGTCGATGTCTGCTTTTGCCAGAATTATGCCGTCGATGCCAACAGCTTCGTTGAAAGTTTTTGCCTGCTCAACGCAGTCATTGCCGGTTATGCTTTCTCCGACAAATATTTTCAAGTCTGGATTTGCCACTCTTGTAATTTTTTTAAGTTCGTCGATGAGATTAACATTGCTGTGCATTCTTCCTGCTGTGTCAATCAAAATAACATCTATGTTTTTTGCCTTTGCATGCTTTATTGCATCAAATGCAACAGCAGCAGGATCTGCGCCATAAGTATGCTTGATTACCTTTATTCCTATTTTGCTTCCATGGTGCTCTAGCTGTTCTATTGATGCAGCCCTAAATGTGTCTGATGCAGCCAAAGCACAAGAAATGCTTTTTTCTTTCAGCATATTGGCAATCTTTGCTATGCTTGTCGTCTTGCCAGAGCCGTTTATGCCGAAAAAAGCAATTACATACGGCTTTTCATTTTTGTTTTTTATTTCTTGGATTAGGTCGATGTTACTATTTTGAAACAAGCCCTCGATTGAGCCCTTTAATGTCGTTGCAATTGTTTCCTCAACCCTTGTCCTTTTGATTGGCTTCTCAACAAGCTGTTCTTTCAAATCATTCTTTATCTTCTCAATAACCTCAACAGCAACGTTGTTTTCCATCAAAGCCAATTCTAAATCCCAGAATAGCTTTTCAAACTGCCCTCCATTGATTTTTGTCGTGACTATTTTCTCTTTTATCGCCTCGAAAAATCCTTTTTTGTGTTCATCAATTATTTTTGCTTCTTCTTTAGGTTTTTCTTTGATTTCTTGTTCTTTTTTTATTGGCTTTGTTTCTTCTTTGGCATTTGGATGCCCTATTTTTTTATGTTCTTTTTCTTTATTTTCTTCTTTTTTGACTTCAATTTTAGGTGTTATTCCTTCTTTAATCCCTGATTTTTCTTCTTTTTCTGTTATTTTGCCCCCTTCTTTCTTCTCTTCCTTTCCAATAAACTTTTCTTTTAATTTTGCAAAAAATCCTTTCTCCTCTTTTTTGGCTTCCTCAACCGGCTTTTCAATTATTTTTTCCTCTACTTTGCCCTCTTTCTCAACGCCTTCAGAAATCTTCGATATAGCGCTTTTCAGCTTTTCTTTGAGGAATTTGAACATTTTATTAAAAAGCAAAGAAATTTAACCTTCCGAAACCAAGTCATGCAATTGTTTTTCGAGTTGTGCGGCATGGGTTGTCATTCTTTCCAACTGCTCAACCATATGCTTTTGCACCTTTTTTACCTCTTCAATCTGGTTTTGTATGATTTTTTTTGTCGAGGGAATGTCTTTATTTACAGCTACATTTGCGCCTACATTCACAAGCAGTTCTGAGCTGTCTTTTATGCTTGCCTTTGCAAATATGCCGGAGCTTAAAGGCACGAATATCTCTTTTCCAACCTCAATTTTTGTGAATTCGTCCAAAGTGCGGTTTGTTGCATTCAGCTCCATAAACTGGCTAGTCACAAGTTCCAGCTGCTGCTGCAGCTGCTTGATGTGCTTGTCAATTACCTGGAATTCCATATAAAGTTCCTGGGCTTTTTTTTCCTTGTCTTCTACCATGCTATTTTTTTATTTTCCTTTCAAGTCTTCTATACATTTCTTCATAAATAATTCCCATCGGCAGCCCTTCGTGGGTTCTTTTTATTGTTTCTGCCAACAATGGGGCTATTGATATGACTTTAAGCTTGCTTGCCATTTTTTCAATTGGTATCTCTATTGTGTTTGTGATGATAATTTCTTTGATTTTTGAGTTGCTTATCCTCTCTATTGCCGGATTCGACAAAACGCCGTGTGTTGCAAGGGCATAAATCTCTTTAGCGCCAAATTTCAACAGGATATTTGAAGCTTCTGTTATTGAGCCGGCTGTGTCAATTATGTCATCAACCAAAAAAGCTGTCTTGCTCTTAACATCTCCTATCACGTTCTCAACCTCAGAAACATTCTGCTCAGGCCTTCTTTTGTCAACTATTGCTATTGGTGCATTCAGCACTTTGCCAAATGCCCTTGCCCTTGCTGCACCGCCTGCATCAGGGCTTACAATAACAATGTCCTTTAGTTTCTTGTCTGCTATATAGTCCGCAAACAAAGGTATCACATCAAGGTTGTCGCTCGGTATGTCAAAGAATCCCTGCACTTGAGCAACGTGCAAATCAAACATTATAACCCTATTAACTCCTGCTGTTGCAATCATGTTTGCAACTAGTTTTGCTGTAATGGGTTCTCTTGGCTTTGTCTTCTTATCCTGCCTGCAGTAGCCATAGTAAGGAATGACTGCTGTTATTTTGTCAGGAGAAGACCTTTTGAGTGCATCAACTAATATCAATAACTCCATCAAATGCAAACTTGCATCAGGAGATGTTGGCTGTATTATGTAAACATCGCAGCCACGCACACTTTCAAGCACCCTGCAGTATATCTCGCCGTCATGAAACCTCTTTATTTCCACAGGCGTCAGCGGAATTTTCAGGATTTTGGATACTTCATCAGCCAGTTTTTTGTTGGCTGTGCCTGATATTAGCTTGAAATGCCTCCTGTCCAAGATACCACCCATGCTGTTCCAGAATAAAGAAGTGTTTAAAAAGATTTGGGTTTTATATTATCTTTGGAGTACATGCTTATAGTCTTGTCTTAGAAAAGCCCTACAAACAGACTCGCAATGCACTCTGCTTTCTAACGCCCGTTCCATTAAAGCACCATACTCATCAGAGGCTACATTCTTGTGAATCTTTCCATTAACCTCGAATTCTGTTTCCCAAGGAAGCGCCATTAGCCTTACGGCATTGAGGAAAGTCCTATAAGCCTTAGGTGTTACATTATAAAGTATTGCTTCTTGATGGCCATGGATTTTGCCATAGCTAAAGAGGGCCATCCTAAGTTTTGTTCCTAATCCTCCACGATATGCTCTATCCACCATTAAATGAGTTTCCTGCAGTAAATCTCTCTTGCCATTGAAACTAACAAATCCATAAATCAAATCACCTTCAAAAGCAATAAAGTATAAGTCTCTGGAATGGAGCCTTCTTCTTTCCAATGCATTCAGTTGACGCAAGACATCTTTTATCCCTTTAGGTGAATCAATATCAATCAGAAATGGTTGTATTTTAGATACTTCCTGAAAATATATTGACAGAAGCCTCTCAAGCTGAGTCAACTGTACAGCGCTAAGTCTCTGTTCAAGTTCACTACCACTAACTAGCTCTATTGTTATAGTTTGTTCTTTCTTTTCCATATACTACTAAGAAGTCAGAAATTAGTTACTATTTTAAAATTTAACCAAAAAATAGTAAAAGACACAAATTTCAGGACAATTTATTATGTCTTTAACTATCTTAGAAAATGACACAAATGTCCAATAATTAATGTCATTTTCTAAAACCTATGCTTAATCATCGTCCAACCTGCCATAATGCCGTCTTTCCAGCTTATTTTTTTGCCTTCCTCAAAGCTTCTGGGATGGTAGTTTATAGGCATCTGCAATATTTTGTGCCCTTTTTTGACAATCTTGCACATTAGCTCTATGTCGTACTCGAATCTGTCTGCTTCCACATCTACGCTTTTAAGCACTTCGCTTTTGAACATCTTATAGCATGGCTCTGCATCACTCAGGTTAGTCCCATACAAAAGATTGAAAAGAAAAGTGAGGAATTTATTTCCTACCCAATGTAGAGGATGCATTGTCTTTTTTTTTGGCAGCACGCCTGATTTTTTGGGAAATCTTGAGCCAAATGTTATGGCTGATTTGCCCCCAATTATCGGCTTTAGAAGTTTTTTGTAGTCATTTGGGTCATATTCCAAATCCGCATCCTGGAAAATTATAAAATTGCCTGTTGCTGCCTTTATTCCTGCTTTGAGTGCAGCGCCTTTTCCCATGTTCCTAGGCTGGAAAATCTTTATGTAACTGCCTCTTAAATTTTTTATAACCTCCCTTGTGCCGTCTTTTGAGAAATCATCCACAATGATTATTTCTGTTGCACAATTCTGCAGTTTAACAGCTCCGACCTTTTTAATTATTTTTTTAATTGTGCCTTTTTCATTATATACGGGTATTATAACTGAAAGATTGTATTTCATCAAAATCAGCGCTAAGCAACAGGAAAGTTATTTAAATAATTTGCTTATTTCAATCATATATCCAAACCAAAAAGCTTAAAAGATAAGGGCTAGTTTTACATGGCTTAAGGGTGGTATCTTTGGCAATAAAAGTCATAAAAGTGTCTGCTGATTTTGTCGATGCAAGGGGAGAGATATTCAAGTTGCTTGATGACGGCAAGACCTCGATAAAGAGTGTTCTGCTTATAACTAGCAAGAAGGGCTCTGTCAGGGCAAATCACTACCACAAGAAGGACTCGCATTATGTGTATATGGTTTCAGGAAGCATGGAATACACAGAACAGACTTTAAAAGGAGGCAAAAAGGAATCCGTAATTGTCAAGAAAGGGGAGTTGGTTTACACGCCTCCAATGACTCTGCATGCTATGCGCTTTCTTGAGGATTCTGAATTTTTGGCTCTGGCAACAGAATCAAGGCACCAACAAGCCTATGAAGACGACACAGTTAGAATAAAGATAGTTTAATCCTACAATGCAGGAACTTATAAAGAAGAATAAATCATGCAGGATATGCAAGTCTATGCAGCTTCAGAAAGTCATATCTCTTGGCTCTATGCCGCCTGCAAATGCTTTCTTGAAGAAAGAAGAGCTTTCAAAGACAGAAAACATTTTTCCTCTTGAAGTTTATTTCTGCAATGATTGTGGGTTTGTGCAGCTTGTTGATGTCGTAAATCCTGAATTGCTGTTCAGAAACTACGTTTATGTTTCCTCCACCTCTCCTGTATTTGTAAATCATTTCATGGAGCTTGCTGGAAAGGTAGTCGAGAAATTCAAGCTTCAAAATGGCTCTTTGGTTGTGGATATAGGAAGCAATGACGGGATTTTGCTCAAGCCGTTTAAGGAAATGGGGATGAAGGTGCTCGGCATTGAGCCGGCTGAAAAAATAGCTGAGACGGCTTCAAAAAACGGGATTGAAACACTGCCTGTTTTTTTCTCGCCTGAAGTTGCTAAAGATATTGCAAAGAAAAGGGGCAAGGCAGATGTCATTACTGCAACAAGCGTTTTCTCGCATGTGGACGACTTAGACGGTTTTGTTGAAGGCATAAAGGAATTGCTTGCTGATGATGGAGTTTTTTTAATTGAAGTTTATTATCTCAAAGATACGCTTGAAAAAAATCTTTTCGACACAATTTACCATGAGCACCTCTCATATTTCACATTGAAAACAATGATCAATCTTATGGAACGGCTAGGCATGGAGGTTTTTGATGTTGATAAAACTGATACACATGGCGGCTCTTTGAGGGTTTTTGTGCAGAAAAAGAGTGGTGTGCATAAAAAAACAAAAGAAATGGATAAATTTCTTGAAGAAGAGAGCAAGGCGCATCTCGATGATATTTCCACTTACAAAAAATTTGCAGAAAAAATCGAAAGAAACAAGAAATTACTGCTTGGGGTTTTGAAAAACCTTAAATCACATGGCGAGAAAATTGTTGGCTATGGTGCTGCTGCAAAAGCAAATACCTTGCTTAATTATTTTGATATTGGTACAGATATAATTGATTATATTGTTGATGATAGCCAATGGAAGCAAGGATTATATACGCCTGGCAAGCACATACCAGTTGTAAGTTCCTCTGAGCTTTCAAAGAAAAGTCCTGATTATATATTGATTCTTGCCTGGAATTTTGCAGATGCAATAACCAAAAAATTGCCTGATTTTGACAAATTTATAATCCCAGTTCCTGTGCCGCAGATTGTAAGCGGAATTGTTGAGCAGGATTTAACAATCATTTGCGAGGCGATAAATTCGCTTGCAAATAAGTTGGAAGGTAAAACCCTGCTTATCACAGGCGGCTCTGGATTTATTGGCAGCTACGTTGTTGCTACTATAGACAAGCTGAACAGCAAATACCTTAAAATACCCTGCAAGGTAATATCAATAGACAACCATCTTGTGGGCAAGCAGAATAATTTGCTGAAGAAAACAGACAGCGAGCATATAAAATTCGTAATCCATGATGTCTGCAATCCAATTGAGGTTGAAGGTGATGTTGATTACATAATAAGCGCAGCAGGAGTTGCTTCTCCTGTATATTACAAGCAATACCCAATAGAGACAATAGAAGGCACAGTGTTTGGCATCAAAAATACTCTTGAGCTTGCAAGAAAGAAGAAATCAAAGAGCTTGCTGTATTTCAGCTCAAGCGAGATTTATGGGGATCCTGATCCTAATTTTATACCCACTCCTGAAGCATATAAGGGAAATGTATCTTCAACAGGCGACAGAAGCTGCTATGATGAATCCAAAAGGATTGGTGAAACAATATGCATGGCTCATTACAAAGTGCATGAAACTCCTGTCAAAATAGTAAGGCCATTTAATGTATTTGGGCCTGGGATGAAAGGGACTGATTACAGGGTTATTCCAACATTTATAAGCCAGGGCTGCCATGGCAAAAATCTTACAGTGCATGACAAAGGCAACCAGACAAGGACTTTTTGCTATATAACAGACGCTGTAATTGGATTTTTCAAGGTGCTTCTTTCCGGGCATAATGGAGAAGTTTACAATGTAGGCAACGACAATGATGAAATCAACATGAAAGCGCTTGCTGACATGATTGCAAGCGAAGTTTTCAATAACGGCGTGAAAGTCCAGTTTATAGATTATCCTACCATTTACCCAAAAGACGAGCCAAGAAGAAGATGCCCTGATTTGACAAAAATAAAAACTAATCTTGGATATAAGTCAAGTGTTGATTTAAGAACAGGACTTATAAGATTTTATAAGTGGTTTAAGGAGAATGCGTTGGAGGAAAGTTAGTATATAAATTGCTTGAATGTTTCATTTTAGGACTTTGTAAAACTTTTTAGAAGTCCGCGCATTAATAAAATAACAAAAATTCCTGTGGTTACTAAACCGATGGATGTGAATATATCTTTATAGACAAAATATAATGCACCCATAACTACTATTATCATTATCCCAATTAAAAACCCTAAAAAGTCATTGATAAATGCTAGAAATCCTGTTGAGGCGTCTATTAAATCTTCTCTTTTATAGGTATGTTTACCTTCTTTAATTTTCTTATTTAATTCTTTTTTATAATTGTTAATCTTATTTTGCAAAACTTCTGGAAATGACACACCTAAATGCCAGCATGAATTACATTTATACTTTACAGTTGTACCATAAGCCCAAACAACAGGATTTGAAAAATCAGTTTTTGTATCTGTAGAGCCGCATTTAGGACAAATTTTTACATATTTGCCTTTCAAACGCTTGGAGTAGAAAATGCTTAAAAAATTCGCTTTAATTTTATCTAAATTGGAATAGAAAATCGCAAATAGAATAATTAAAATCATTAAAACGAGATAAGTTATATTAATCATTTAATTTATAATCTAACCATTAACAACATCTTTTTCTTCTACCTTCTGTTCCTCCTTCTTCTTCAGCAAAACCTGTATTTCCCCAAAAGGCGTTTCCTGCACCAGCTCGATTTTGTCCTGCTGCGCCAGATGCAATAAAGGAATAAAAGTGTAAACCTTGTCTTCCTTTGATTCAGAAGGCAACAATTTTGAAAAAGTAAGCTTGCCACTTAATGCGCTTATGAAAAATGACTTAATCCTGCCGTATACCTCCCTTATAATCATTGTAATGTCCTTTTTCTTTTTTGGCGCTTCCAAGTTAAGCGGGGGTATGGAATGCAGCAATCTCCTTTTTTTTACTTCCAAAGCCCTTTCAAGCGCTTCAACTAAGTCAAAAATTGAAACTTTTCTTTTCCTTGGCTGAGGCGTTCTTGGTATCAATGTCGGTATTTCATCAAGCTTTGGAATCTGGCTGGTTTCCTCAAATCCAAGCTCGTCTATCTGCTCTTCAACGCCAATAAGCAGCCTGTCAAGCTCGCTTAAATCTTCGCCGACAAGCTTGTTTGATTTCATCTTGAGCAATATGGCTGCTGCCAATAAAACCTTGCCAGAAACCCTGAAATCATGCTGTTTTAGGGTTCTGAGCATATCTATGTATTTTTGAGCCAGAATGCTAACATCTATGTCCCAAGGGTCCATCTGCTCGTTATTTACAAGCTCATAGATTATGCTCTGCCAAGTGATTTCATCTGTCTTTGAGAATAGTATGTTAAAGATTCTGTCGTGAGGATCCATTTTGGAAAATTTTAGGGTTTATAGTATATAAATTTATTTGTTGTTTGATGACTAAACAAAAACTATATAAACAAGTCTTCGCAGTTTTTCTTGTGTTTTGATGAAAAGAGTTAAATTATCCAAACACGACATGTATGTTCTGGAGCTAACTAACAAAATCAAGGGCAATTATGATTCTATATCTGTGAATGTTCCTGTCAAACATTCAAAGCGTTCTCTGGGAGAGATTGACATAATAGCAAAAAAAGGCAACAGGCTGGATTTATATGAGGTGAAATGTTCTTACAGGATTCTGAAAGCAAAGAAGCAGTTGAATAGATTGAAAAAATATCTTAATTTAACTAATGCGAGAAGCTATTTCTATTGCGGGAATTCTAAGTTGTTGGTTACTGTTTGATTCAAAACCTTTTTATACACTTTACTAATACAAGTTTTCTTTATTGGGCCTGTGGTCTAGCGGCTATGACATCGCCTCGACAATTGCAAATTGGAACGGCGAAGGTCACCAGTTCAAATTCCAACCGCTTGCGAATCACAGTTCCGTGGAGTTGAACGGAGTGAAATTCCACATTGCATGGTTTTAGTCAAGCTTTTTTCAAAAGGTTGGTGGAAATCTGGTCAGGCCCATAAAATATAAAAAATTGGTGAGAACATCAAATCAAAGCTTTACCCCAGGATATTCTTTTCCGTATTATTTATGGCAATTTTGCTGCTTGCTTTTTTTATTACAAAACCTTTTTTGCCAGCCTTTATCACAGGTGTAATAATTGCTTATTTGTCATATCCTTTATATAAAAAAGTATTAAAGCATACTAAAAACAAGAATGTTGCGTCATTTCTCATAGCTGTTTTTATTGTCTTGTTAGTTACAATACCTTCAGTCATAGTGCTCGGCGTATTGTCAACGGAGGCGTATTCAACTTACAGAACCTTGAACCAGCAGAACCTTGGCTCTAATTTCATAAAAATTATGTGTAAGGACGAAAAAGCCTTTTCTTGCCGTGCGATAAATTCACTAGTTAGTTTCCTGCCAAACCAAAATTTGGATTACTATATTCAATTAACTATTGAAAAGATTACCAACTTCATAATAAGCAACGTCTCGAATTTTGTTGCATCAATACCTTCAATGCTGATAAACTTCTTAGTGATGATTTTTGTAGTGTACTACTCTCTCAAAGACGGCGAGAAAATGGCTGACAGGTTGAGAAAGATACTTCCAATGAAAGAATTGCACAAGCAGCACGTGTTCGAGAAGTTCCGCAATGTGACATATGGCGTGTTTTACGGCAGCCTTTCAGTGGCTGTTGTTCAGGGAATCTTGGCAGGTGTGGGTTTTATCATTTTTGGAGTGCAGTCCCCTATACTATGGGGTTTTATTACAATACTTTTCGCTTTAATCCCTTATGTTGGAACAGGTGTGATATGGCTGCCAGCAGCATTGAACCTGATTTTTATTGGCTATCTTCAAAGCGACAACTCTTCAATCGTAAGAGGGATAGGACTTATTATTTATGGAACACTGATAATAAGCAGCATTGACAACATCCTAAAACCAAAGTTAATAGGAGATAAGGCAAGGGTGCATCCAATTTTGGTGCTTCTTGGAGTTTTAGGCGGACTTAATCTTTTTGGGTTTATAGGGCTTATTTTGGGTCCTGTCATGCTTGCAGTTCTTATGACTTTCATTGACATTTATGAAGAGGAAAAAGCAGAGCTTGAAAATTATTTTTAGGTTAAAATGAAGCTAAAAGTCAAGGACATTGACATCTCAAGCGGAGGACCTTTGATTGCAGTGCTGAATCATCAAGACGCAGCTATGCTTGACTTACATGTAATGGACAGGATAAAGATAAAGAAAAGAGGCAAGATTGAAACAGTTGTTGTCGACATTGCAGAGAGCAACAAAGTTGTCCCAAAAGGCAGGATTGGGGTATTTGAAGAGGTGATAATCTCTTTAAAATTGAAAAATAATGATGTAGTTGATATTGTAATCGCCCGCAAGCCGCTTTCCATTGATTACATCAAGAAAAAGTTGGACGGCCAAAAGCTGACAAAAAACGAGATAGACCAGATTGTCTGGGATATTGTGCACAACAAGCTTAGTGCAGTTGAGCTTACCTATTTTGTCGCAGCCTGCTACACAAATGTCATGACAACAGAAGAAACAATCTTGCTTACAAAGGCAATGGTAAAGCATGGCGATGTTTTGAAATTAAAAAAGTACCCTGTTATTGACAAACATTCGATTGGAGGAATTCCGGGCAACAGGACAACTTTGGTTATTGTGCCGATTATGACTGCTGCCGGTTACCACATGCCAAAGACAAGCTCGCGCTCGATAACAAGCCCTGCTGGCACAGCAGATACAATGGAAGTTCTTGCAGACGTAACCTTTCCAATCAAAAGGATGAAGGACATAGTTCTTAAAACAAAGGGCTGCATTGTATGGGGAGGCTCCTTGAATTTAGCTCCAGCAGATGACAAGATAATTGCAGTTGAAAGGCCTCTCGAGATAGATGCAGAAAGCCAATTGCTTGCTTCCATAATGGCAAAAAAACATTCTGTTTCAAGCACACATATTCTGATTGATGTTCCTGTCGGCAAAGACTCAAAAGTCAAGAATATTGTTGAGGCTTTGAGGTTGAAGAAGGAATTCAATAAAATTGGCAAAAGATTGAATAAAAAAGTAAGGGTGCTGATTACAGACGGCACACAACCGATAGGGAACGGTATAGGGCCTGCTCTTGAAGCCAGAGATATCTTATGGCTGCTTAAAAGGGACCCTAAAAGGCCTCTTGATTTGGAGAAAAAATGCCTTATGATGTGTTCAAATATATTCGGCATGATTGGAGTCAAATACGGCTACAAGAAAACTCTCCAAATTCTTAATTCAGGCAAAGCTTATCAGAAAATGGTTGAGATAATCAAGGCACAAGGCGGCAAAGAGGTTGCAGCAGAGGATATCAAGATTGGCAGGCATTCTTATGATGTATCATCAACAAGAAGCGGAATTGTGAGGCATATTGACAATTTGTTCGTTTCAAGGATTGCAAGGATTGCAGGCGCTCCTCGCGACAAAGGGGCCGGCATTTACCTTTACAAGCACGTTGGCGACAGGGTTAAAAGAGGAGAAAAACTTTTTACCATTTATTCTGAAAGCATGCATGCATTGGATTATGCCAAAGATGTTGCTAAAAGTAACGAGGTTTTTGTGGTGGGATAAACGCCGCGACCCGGATTTGAACCGGGATACCCCGAAGGGAAACAGCTTTCTATTAATCATTAACTCAAGGCTGTCGCAATGCCAGGTTATGCGATCGCGGCATAAGAAAAAGGTTTTCTTGAATAATATAAATTTATTGATAATATTTTAATGATTTCCCCTTAGGCGGCAGCAAAACAGGAATCCCCTCCTCTATAGGATACTTTGCCCCGCAGCCAGCACAAATTAACCCTTTCTTGTCTTTTGTATACTCCAAATCTCCCCTGCACAAAGGGCATGCTAGAATATCAAATAAGTCCTTTGGTATTGGCTCTTCAATGTTTTTTTGCTTATTTTTTGGCATTTTATCTGTAGGAGGCACCCATTGTTGTTAGGAAAGCACATGGGACCTGCCTGTGAGGAAAGCTGTTGCTTGTGAGCGTGCTCACAAGCTCGCACGCATGTCGCAGGCTCGCTTTCCATGTCTCAGGTTTTTGATTGAAATTTTTTAATTCATTGAATTAATCTAAACCGACCATCATGCGACCCAATAACAGCATTATGATCTGGGTACCCCGCAGTGATTGCGTTTAAATGATAATATCGACGAATTCTATTGCTTTAAAACCGAAACCTTTATATATAACTTCTTTCTACTTCTTTATAAATCTTATCACAAATCGATATGTTCCATATTTAAATTTTGTCATTGGGGGTTAAAAGGGGTTATAAATTTTGCCATTATAAACAACACTATGCAAGGGTGATACAAAATGCCAGAACTTGTAAAGAAATGCCCTGAATGCGGCGGAGCAAGCCTTTCTTGGAATAGGGATAGGGGCGAGATTATTTGCAGGGATTGCGGACTGGTTATCGAAGAAAAGATGGTTGACTTCTCACAGGAATGGAGGGAATTTGATAGTGAAGATGGCGAAAAAAGGAGACGTTCAGGAGCTCCAATGACCTACACTCAATATGACCAGGGCTTGGGAACAGAAGTCGGGCAGAAGGCTGACTTGCTAAGACTTGGCGGCAAAGACAGGAACAAGTTCTTCAGGTTAAGGAAATGGCAATACAGAATAAGCACTGCCATTGAAAGAAACTTAAAGCTTGCATTGGCAGAATTAAAGAGAGTAAGTTCTTATTTAAAATTGCCTAAATCAGTTGAAGAGGAAAGCGCAAGGATTTATACTCTAGCAGTCCAAAGAGGGCTTGTCAGGGGAAGAAGCATGGAAAGTGTTGTAGCAGGCGCTTTATATGCTGCCTGCAGAAGGCATGATGTGCCTAGAACTCTTGACGAGCTAAGCGAGGCATCTGGAATTGAGAAGAAGGAAGTCGGCAGAACTTACAGATTTGTCACAAGAGAGCTTGGCATCACAATTTTGCCTAGCAATCCGGCAGATTACATCGCAAGATTTGCATCAGCATTGAAGCTAAGCGCAGAAACTCAAAGCAAGAGCATAGAGATTCTTGAGCAGGCCCAAAAGGCAGAACTAACCTCTGGAAGAGGGCCTACAGGGATAGCTGCAGCTGCATTGTATGTGAGCGCATTGATGCATGGCGAGAAAAGAACCCAAAGGGAAGTTGCAGATGTGGCAGGAGTGACAGAAGTTACCATTAGAAACAGGTACAAGGAGCTGCTTGACGAGCTTGACCTGGAAAGCGAGATAAAGAAGACGAAGAAAAAGAAGAAGAGATAAGTTTTTGATTTGCTTTAATACTTTTTGCTCAAGTTACTTGAAACTAGAGCCATATATCTTATGTAATGGCGAGAATGCTCCTCCATTAACATTCTCAAATTTTCTGGGGTTACTATTAATCTTCTTTCCAAGGCAATCTTTGAAAAATCTTGCCATATAATCCTTCTAATAAGAGCTTCTAAATCATTAGCAGCCTTAATAGCTTTAACATCTTCATTTGATATTGCCGAAGATTGCAGTAGCACTAGCCTATAAAGAGCTAATCCATAGGCTCCTTCTTCTATTTTTCTGCGAATTAGTCTAAACTCCGATTCGTATTGTTGTGAAGCTTTCATAATTTTTTAATCCATCCATACAACTTTCTCAAAATCCACAATCTTATTACCTTTTGTTTTAATCCCTTCCCCCTTTAACATTTTCATCTTTCTCCTGACTTCCTTGCTGTTTGGGTCAATGCTGCCGGAAAAGCCACCAATTTTGCCGTCAGAACTCACGCATCTGTGGCATGGAACTTCGGGAGCATAAGGATTACATCTCATTGCCTGCCCCACTGCCCTGTAAGCTTTTGTGCCAAGCGCTTCTGCAAGAAGCTTGTATGTTGTTACTTTCCCTTTTGGAACTTTCTTTAACAATTTGTAGATTTTTTCATTGAAGGATTTTGGTGGCATTTTGATTTGTTTAATTTGACTTAAAATTTTAATTTTCAATATGGCTTCGCCAAATTCTAGTGCTCGGCAAAAATTTCCCTGCCAGTGACATGCGAGTGAGCTCGTTGCGAACTCGCTCACAACAGCGGCTTTTTGCCTCGCCTATTTATTTCATTAAACAATTAAGTTAAACATTAAAAGCGGATTACTTTCTTAACCTTGTGAAATCTAAAAGTCGCTCTCGTTATTTGTTTAAATTATTTTTAGTGTTGTTTTATTGAATTATTTTTATTGTCAATGTTTATGTTATTTCAATCTTTTAATTTAAATATGACACACATAATTCTTATTTTTCAGCCAATACTTTTGATGATATTCTTCAGCCTTATAAAAAGTTGATGCAGGCACTATCTCTGTAACAATAGGCTTCTTGTATTTGCCGGATTTTCCCAACTTTTCTTTTGACTTAATAGCTGCTTTTTTCTGCTCTTCGTCGTGGTAGAAAACCGCGCTTCTGTATTGGCTGCCAAAATCGGGTCCTTGCCTGTTTAATTGTGTCGGGTCATGCAAACTCCAGAAAACATCAAGCAACTGCTCGTAAGTAACTTGTTTTGGGTCATATTCAACCTGTACTGCCTCCGCATGCCCTGTCTCATCAGAGCAGACATCCTTATAGCTTGGATTCTTGAAATGCCCTCCTGTATAGCCGACAGTAGTATTTACAACCCCTTTTACTTGATTGAACTTATACTCTATTCCCCAGAAGCATCCTGCTGCAAAGGTTGCTAATTGCGTTTTTGTTTTTGGCATGGAGAAATTCAAGTTAAGCTAGTTTTTATAGTTTTTCCCGAATTAAGCCCAAATCAACAATCTTTATATATGAAATATCAAATTAAAAACCTTATTATGAAAAAGAGGTTGTTGTTTTTATTCCTAGTAGTTTCTTTTATTTTTATAAGCAGTTGCGCTCCAAAAGAAGATATGAAACTTGAAAAATCTGATGATACCAAAATTAAAAAAACTGCGGAATCTAAAGAAATCCCTATTGAAAAAAGACCTCAATCAACAGACGAGCTTTCAGATGAAACACTTAAATCAATCTGCCAGCAAGAAGAATGGCCTCTTGATTGTAATATAATTCCTATTGCTCAAGGAAAAGAAATGTGTAAAAGATGTAAGAGCATTTTTCCAGAGTCTTCTGTTCCCAAAGATTATCAAAAAACTTGGTCAGGTGCTTCTCAACAAGAATCAACCTGTTCAGATGGTGCAATTATGTTTGACTATCCTCCTGTAAACTTGGAAAAAATAACCCATATCGAGCCAATGGGGAGTTTGCATGGAGAGCATGTTGCCCCGATTGACCACCAGTATTATCAAAATTTTAACAACAATAAGCCAACAATTGAAGTTTATGCTCCTGCTGATGGAATTGTTAAGGAAATTCAGCATATGGGATCATTTAAGGGCGACAGAGATTTTGAGCCTTTTGATGACTATCGTTTAACTATAGAACATACATGTTCAATTTCAACGTACTTTATCCACATAGACATACTTTCAGATAAACTTATGGAAGTGGCTCCAGAGTTTGGGAAGTACAAAAGCGTAAATGTCCCTGTCAAGGCAGGAGAAATTATTGGATGGTTTGATAACAATGTCGATTTTAATGTTGTTGATAATACAATTACTATTAACTTAATTGAGCCTGAAAGTTACAAATATTTCTCACAGAGACTTCATATTCAAGACCCATTCAACTACTTTAATGAGCCTCTAAAAAGCCAGCTTATTGCTAAAAGCTTGAGAACAGCCAAGCCAGAAGGCGGGTTTATTGATTATGATATTGACGGCAAACTTATTGGAACTTGGTTTAGGGAAAATACAAATGGCTGGAATGGCTTGAATCAAGAACGGTATTGGGCAGACCATTTGGCAATTGTTTATGACAGCATAGACCCAGAACACATCCTATTTTCTGTTGGCACCTTTAAAGGAAAAGCCCAGCAGTTTGGTGTTAAAGGCAATGCCCCTAAGCCAGATGAAGTGGATGTTGACACTGGCTTAATAAAATATGAATTAGTTGATTACCGATATTATGATAGGGATAAGGAATGGAATTACAAAACTTTAGTTAAGGGCCTAAAGATAAAAAATGGTAACAATATTTTAGGTGTTGCATTGCTGCAAATGCTTGAAGACAGAAAATTAAAAATAGAAGTGTTTCCGGACAAAACCGATGCCCAGGTAAATGGGTTTACGGAAAATGCTAAGATATATGTAAGGTAGATATTAAAAATTTTTGGATATTATCAATAATAAACTAAAGATTATGCTCCCGCCGAGCTACATATGTTTTTGTGAAAAATTGGGGATTTTTAGTATAAATTCACTAGTTTTAAATATCATTTGCTATATTCAATCTGGTATGGAAAAGAAATACACTCTTGTTTTTGATGATGTTATAATTAAGCAACTCAAAAAAGTTGCTAAAAATCAACATATTAAAAATATTCTGACAAAAATGCTTGATAAATTAGAATATTCTGGAGCTGATGCAGGCGATTTGCTAGATTCACAATTATTTATCTACGAAATCAAAAATAAGCACCCACCTATTAGGTTATATTTCAAGCATAAGAGACAAACAGATGAAATTTATATTTTTGAATTTGATATGAAAACTAGTCAAGAAAGACAACAGAGTACAATAGAAAAGGTGAGACTAAAAGCAAGAAGTTTAAAATCCTAAATCTTTTCTTGTAAATCTTCTTCCTTCAGCAATATTCTTTTCAAAATCTAATAGCCTTTTGTATAAGCTTGAATTCCTAAGTATTTCCAATTCTTTTTGTAATTGTTCTAGTTCAGCTTTAGGTATTGTTATTGTTTCCATACTTCTAAAATAATACTTCAATTATAAAAAGGTTTCTTTTTTGGGATATTGGTTAATCTTCGATTGTTAAGTGTCGGGTAGTAAATCTCAGTTATTGATTAGATTTTTATGGAATTTGAATAGTATAAAATCCACTATTAATCCAATAATTGTAAATTAAATTATAGTTGCAAAAGGTGTCGCAAAAGCTGTTGCTCCTAAACAATCTTTCTGATAACAACCAAAAGAACTGATTACCTCATATGAAGGCATAACACCTAAAAATAAGACTGGATACATAATAATTGTGATGGGATTTTTTAATTGTCCAGCGAGAAGCAAATCTGGATTTGTAAAAAAGACAATAACAGATGCAATAGCATAAATAAATCCAGTAATAAACGCAATCAGAGTATATTTGAATTTCATTTATTTAATCTCGAACTTACTCTATTAATACTTTTCTCTAATAATTATTTCCATTCTGTCTCTATATTGATTCTCTATCAAAAGCTCAATTGGAGAACCCAACAATTTTGTGTAATGCTCCACCGACTTATCCAAAATTAATGATTTTATCATCTATAAATGAAAATTATGCTCCCGCCGAGCATCTATCCTTAGTCGCAATGCCCACCCTTTTATGCTCTAGTTTTCTTTTACGATAAACGTGCAAGTATTTATTTTTTGCTAATTTTAGACTGATTTTTGTTTAAACGAAAATAACTTAAACAACATTATGCTCTTTCAGAAAATCGTCAATTTCCTCATCAATTTTTGAAACGTCAACATTATAACCTTTATCGATTCTCTTTAGCAATTCT
>JACPMR010000001.1 GCA_016185945.1 Candidatus Woesearchaeota archaeon | reverse complement strand
GAATATTAATGCAAGTATCATTTAAAGTAACAGAGCCATTCATTGTAAATTCTGTAACTGTTTGCGTTGGTATTGCACTATTTGCATCTGTATTTCCTGTAAACACATTACTAGAAAAAGAATCGTTAATAACGACTTGTGCGCCTTGCAATGCTGTGTCGTCTGTGCTTTTCCTCACATTAACATCAAGGAACCATCTAACTGTCATGTTATTTTTTTCAACTGGTTCAGCTGGACTGCTTGCTACAAATGCAATTCTGCTTTTATTCATGCTTACATTCGTAAATGTAATGTCAGTTACGTTTGCAGTCAAGACAATATCAAAGTAATTATCTGCGCATCCTGTTGAGCATGGCAAAATTGTATCGTTGGTGAAAGTGTTAAACCTTGTTGTCTCTTGAGCGGTTTGCCCGCTTCCATTAACCAAAATGCCGATTGCTAGTGACGAGATAGAGTTTCTAAAGAAAGTGTTATTATTAACGTTATTTGATAAATAAATTCCATAAGAGCTGGTTGTGTTTTTTGTTGTTATGTTGTTATCATAAATTGTGTTGTTGAAAACATTATTGTTTAGATAAATTCCATAACTAAACGTATTGGACGTTGTTATATTATTACTATAAATGTTATTACTATAAACTGTTGAAGTTAAATACACACCAATTCCACTACTCCCATTAGTTGTTATAGTATTACTATAAACAGAATTATTATAAGCAGTTGAAAATAAATACACTCCAACTCCATTAGTACCTCTAGTTGTTATAGTATTACTATAAACAGAATTATTATAAGCAGTAGAGGTTAAATAAACACCAAGTGAACCAAAAATAGTTTTGCCGCCAGAGGTATTTATAACGTTGTTATAAATTAAATTGCTATAAGCACTAGTTTCTAATCTTATACCAATCCCATCACTACCTCTAGTTGTTATATTGTTGCTATAAACAGAATTATTATAAGCAATTGAATTTAAATACACACCATACGCAGTACTACCAGCACTACCTATAGTTATTATAGTATTACTATAAACAGAATTATTATAAGCAATTGAATTTAAATACACACCATACGCATTACCACTTCTAGTTGTTATATTATTACTATAAATGTTATTACTATAAACTGTTGAAAATAAATACACACCATACGCATTAGTACCACTAGTTGTTATAGTATTATTAAATACAACATTGTTGCTTGAATTTCTATTAACATAAACTCCATAAGAATTTAATGTATCAGTAAATAAATCAGCCTGCGCAATATTACAGCTCCTTATTGTTGAATAATTATAACTTGAAATATTTATTCCATACCCAACAACACTTTGAGAATAATTAATCTCAAATCCATGACAATCTAAAGTAACATTATTTGCCAAAACATGGAAGCAAGTTCCACCGCTATTTGCATCTTGTGTTAAGCTGTAGTTGGTATTGGGAATGTCTAAATTAGTGCAATTAGTTATTTCTTTTTCTGGTGTTACTGTTATAATCGTATCATTAGTCTTTAAATTGTTAATTGTGTCATTAACCCTTGCAGTAAAGTTAATAATGCAAGGCGAGCAACTAACTGTTATGTTCTGCCCGAAGTTTGCACTTGTTCCGCTTAAGCTGAAATTAAAGTATCTGACAAATCCAGTGTCGTTCACAATAACTTGACCAAAGCTCAATGAATTGTCATCGCTCACATTTACAGTTAAGTTAATTGCATCATTTAGGTCAATTTGTAGTATAGATTTATTTAAAGTTGCATTCACAACAGGCGCATTTGAATCAACCCTTAACGTATAGTTTGTTTCATTAAATCCAAGATTATTTGCTGTATCATTGCATCCAACATTCCATTTAAAGTAGCCTGTGCTTATATTGATAGGATTGTCAAAGTCTTTTGCAATTCCTGTTTGTTTGCTTGTGTCAGTTTGATTTGGCTTCCATGTGCCAGAAAAGTTAGTCCAGAGCTGGCATACCTTTGGCTTTGCTTCAGTTTGTATGTAAGTAAATACAACATCTTTTCCATTTGAGAGAGTATTATTTGCAGGGGCTACAAGAGCTATCTTTGGTGCTGTATAATCAATATTTAACGTAAAGTTAGATGAATTCCATCCATAATTCAAAGCTGTATCATTGCATCTTGCATTCCAAATAACATGAGTTGCATTATTTGTAAAGTCAATAGGCGTGAAATCATTTTGTAAAGGTGCTGCTAATGGAGAAATAATTGTCTCATTTCCAACAAATCCTTTGCTTGACCAATTGCCAAATAGCTGGCAGTCATCAAATGGTGTCAATGTGCTTGAAACAATAAATGTAAATGTAACTACTGCAGAGCTGTTGCTGTTATTAACAGGAGCAATCAAGCCAACTACTGGCGCTACAGTGTCAAGCGTAAAGTTTGCTGTTGCATTTGAGCTGTTGGCAAAGCCATCAGATATGCTCACATTTAATATGTAAGAGCCATCGCTTGCATTAAGGGTTGTGTTTGTTAGTGATGTTTGGTTAAATTTGCCATTTATGTAATAATGTATTGTTGTGATTGCATCGCCATCAGCATCAGTTCCCGCAAAAGTCACATTCAATTCAAGAGGCTGCTGTGATGTATTCGCTCCCAATACAGGCAATAATATAGTCGGAGCTGATGGAGCAGTGTTATTAACTGTTATCAAAGTCGAATTTATTGCACAATTATTGCTTGCATCACAAGCAACAACAGAAGCGTTTATAACATTGCCTCTAGTAACATTTACTGTAATGTTTTGGCTTATAACTTGTGTTGCTCCTGATAAAGAAAATGAAAAGTTATAGAAATCAACATTGCCAGTTAAGTTAAATGTTATATTAGCTGTTGTTGCACTGCCAGTTATTCTTGCTGTTATGTTTAATCTGTTATTAATCCTTATTGTGTCAGATGCATTTATGTTTGTTATGTTTATTACAGGAGGTGTTGTGTCTGGTGGAGCTGTAAAATCAAAAGTTGCAACAGCAGCAGAACTCATAACAGTGTAAGTATTGACAGTTGAGTTTTGTATAACAGCAATATAATTTGTGCCAGTATACCATGTAACTGCAATATCAAATAAGCCATTAGCATCTGCTGTTCCAGTAAATGTTGTATTAGTTCCGCTTTTTTGCTGAACATAAACAATTATGCTTGCGCTGTCATTCGCTGTTCCTGTCACACTTGTATCGGTAATTGTCTTGATTGAAGGTCCCGTAAAGTTGCTTCCTGCAATTCCAATATTTGCTGCAGTTACAGGATTGTCTAAGCCATCAACTCTTATTCTTCCCATTCCGCCTGCTCCAGCAGCGCCGCCTCCAGCAGCGCCGCCATTTGTGTTTAAAGTTCCGCCAAGTGAGACATTAAATGCTTGCAATACAATTCCTCCGCCAGAGCCGCCTCCTCCAAATAAACCAACTCCGCCACCCCCATCTCCTCCGACTGCTAAAATTTGCCCAGTAGACATTATAGTAATATTTTCTCTAGCAACAATCAAGACAGCGCCGCCTCCGCCTCCGCCTCCGCCGCTTCCTTGTCCTGTCGCTTCACCTCCACCTCCACCTCCGCCAGAGCCGCCTGTCAATGGAACCAATTGGGCGCTTCCATGAGCTGAACCGCCAGAGCCTGTCTCAGTTCCAGCACTTCCTGCTGTTCCAAATCCTCCACCACCTCCACTTTCAGCTCTGCCTGCCCCTCCACCTCCGCCAGAGCCGCCTGCGCCGCCTGTTGTGCCACTTCCGCCTGCTCCGCTGCTACCAAAGAAGAATCCAGTTCCTCCTCCTCCTCCTGGGCCAGCAGTACCATCATTTGCTGCTCCTCCGCCTCCAGTAACTCGAGGAGAAGTTGAGTTGCCACCACCACCACCACCATCTCCAGCAGCGTTTGGAGCTTCTGCTCCTCCAAAACTGCCAGTGCCATTACCTCCAGCACCTTCGGCACAATTATCGTCGCAGCCACCACCACCACCACCTGTAAAGCCGTTTCCACCTGAATTAGTTACTGTTGCCCCTGATTGATCTCCTCCCCCACCTCCTCCTCCACCTCCACCAGGTCCTCCATCTCCTCCAGATGCTCCATTTTCTTGAGTTCCAGCAGTACTATACCCCCTCACTCCACTAACATTCAATATTCCAGAAATATTTACAGGACCATCTACAATAATCGTTACTGGGAAATATCCTTGGTAACCTACAAGGCTTGGATCCAAATCTGTTGTGTTGACTACAACAGTAACTCCTGATGGAATGATTAAGGAATCCAAAACAATTGTTCCTCTTGCAGTTCTTGTTCCGTTTCTGCCATTGCCAATCATATGAGTTCCGCTTGTAAATCCTGAGAAATTGCCATCGTTTTTGTTTGCGCCAGTTAAGCTTACAATCTTAAATGGAGTTGGCAGTTGTTGTCCGCCTACAGTAACCTTTACATCTTGAGCAGTAGCATTTGGATGAATGTAAAATACAGTTGATAGAACTCTTCCAGCAGTGTCAACACGATCGCCATTTGCATCTGTCACAACTATTGCTCCGATTGTAATATTGCCTGATGAATTCACACTAACAGAATCTCCAGAAGTAAAACTAGTTCCTACAAACTGAACAACCAAATTCATTCCAGGCGCTCCAGCATCTGGAAATGACACATTAATATCAGCAGCTTGGTCATTTGCAATCTGCCACTGCCTTGCTTCTTTAAATGCTCCAATTTCTAATGGACCTAAAACATAGAATTCTGGGCTTATGTCTGGAGCGTCAAATTTGTAAGAAAGAATATACTTACTTCCTTTCTTTAAATTAGCAGGAATGGATATTATTTTTGTATCGTTGATTGTTGTAATTATAGGCAATGTGTTAGCTTGTGCATTTGCTGATGGGATTAAGGTGAAGAAATTGGCAATGTTACTTATTTTTTTCATTTATTGAGTTTTCGTTTAATGCTATGTTTTTTAGCGCTGGGAGTGGGAAATTCATCTCATTACTGAGAGAATTTGAACCCAGTGACTTGTGAGCGAGTTCGCTTCGCTCACTCGCATTCGACTGTCCTTGGAGGACAACAGATCTTAAGTCTGCCGCACTAACCAAGCTATGCGATCCCAGCTTCGCTAATTCGCTCTCAAAAACCGAAACATATTTATATAAGTTTTGTTTTACATAGTTTGTCCTTGGAGATAATAGGTTTTGTTTGTTTGTGGTAATCAAGCTATGGAGCCCACTTTCTTCTTTTTTATTTTCTTCATTTAAAACCGAAACATTTTTATATCTGCTTTGTTTATTACTGCTTACGGTGTGAGATTCGGCAATTTCCGAATCCAAAAAGAATTTGTGTGAAATCCCGGTGCGTGAGTCAAGTGTTTTATCCAGGCTATGTGCCTGATTTTCTTCTTTTTTATTTATTGAATTTTGATTGTCGCTGGGGGCGGGAGATTCATCTCATTTCTGAGAGAATTTGAACCCGCGGATCCGCGAAGGAAATCAGATCCTCGGTCTGACGCAATGGCCAGGCTATGCGACCCCAGCTTCGTCAAGCCGCTATCAACCGAAAGATATTTAAATAGGTTTTGTTTTATACCTGTCGTCCGCGAGGGAATCAGATCTTGTCTGGGTGCTGTGGCTTGGCTATGGAACCCGTTTTCTTCTTTATTTTCTTTTTCATTTTTTAATGTTGTTTTTTTGTTATCGTTTTTAACCGTTATTGAGTTTTCATTAATGTTGTCAGCATAACCTTTAAATATGTCCTTATTGTTACTATTTGGCATGGGACATTCATGGGTTGATGCTGAAATATCTGATTTGGAAAGGAAGCATTCTGAAAAAGTCAAAGCCTTGGTAGATACAGGAGCAACTTTAACAGTACTGCCAAAAGCATTAGCAGATAAGATTGGGATTAAAGCTTTAGCTGAAAGAGAAGTTGAATCAGGAGGTATAATAAAATTAAAGGAAGGTGAAGCTCGCATAATAATTAAAGGTAAAGAAGATGTAACCCGTGTCTTAATATCAGATATTATAGATAAGGTATTAATCGGAGTCGTAGTATTGGAATCTCTTGGTTTTAGTGTAGACCCTAAAACAGGAACATTAAAAGAAACACCTTTATTATTGTACTTTACCAAATAGGGAGGATTTCCAGTATTTATTGCTTTTTCATTAATTGCTGATAATGTGATTTCTGATAAAGACTCTGAAACTTTATTAGGCAAATCAGTATTTTCAGCTGATAACAATGTAATTTCTTCTTCTAAAACTTCATAAATCTCAACATCACTAATTTCAAAACCAGCAGGAACATACTCATTTATTATTCCATTATAATTTTGATTTGCGATAATTGAAATATTCATGATGTAAGGCACTTTTGGATAAACTCTCGTTGCAGATTTTCTTGCAACATCAAAGCTAACAGAACTTTGAACTGTGAAATTATCCTGAATGCTCCTTACACCATTATATGTTGCAGCAGTCAAATTCATCAAATAAGTTCCAACACCATTGACAGAATAAGCTGTGTAGTAATCTGGCAATAAAGTAACACCTAAATAAGTGCATTCTGGGCTTATTTTTATATCGCCATTCGCAGTTGTTAATGTTGTTTTTTGATTTAATGGATTTGTTATTTCTAAAGTGACATCTGCATTGCAAACAATCTTGCCTTGGTCGTCTAAAACACCAATTCCAATAAATGCGTCTTGATTTGGCAGGTAAATTGATTTGTTTACATTAATTGCAAGAACGCCCCAAGTGAAATCTTGCTCTTGTGTATAAGAAATGCCATCTTTTACTAACTCTAATTTTATTGTGTATTTTCCAGCCCTGAATGCCCTTGGATTTGGTAATTTAATTTTGAATTTACCTTCTCTTAATTCTTCTATTTCTACGTCAATGTCTTTTAAGTTGCCAGAAGAATCAAGTACAAATGTTTCTATATTTTCACTAGAGCTTTGCCATTTTTTCTTTTGCTTTTCTTTCTTGGTTATTTTTGATTTTAATTGCTTTATTTCCTCTTCTGTTTTTTCTGTTATTTCTTCATAAACCTCATATTCTTCTTTCCATTTTTCATGCTCAATTAATTCTCCCTTTGTTAAATATTCAAAACCAACATCAATATCTTCATCAAGCTTGAAATCCTTTTTCTCTAAAATTATTGTTGGGGTTATGTCAATAATTGTTATGTTTGTTACAGTTATTGAGAATAAATTTGAAATAGCTGTGTCACTGCCTTTTGTAGCCGTTACAAATGTATATGCAATTCCAATAAAGTCTTGAGATGGAATAATAGTTGCTATGCTATTGTCAAAAGAAATGCTTATACCCTCTTGTTTAAAGTAAGTAAATATTGTATTTTCATCAATATTTGCAAAATACTGGCTTAAATCAATAGTTGCATTTTTATTGACAATGATTGTTATGTTCAGGATTTCATTAATAAATTCAACAGCAGTAATATTTGTTATGTTTAATGGTGCTATTGTTATATTCAAGTCCCCTTCAATAAACCCAGGATCTTCTTTTGTTAATGTTATATTGTAAGCTTCTCCAACAACTAAATCTTTTACCTTTTCCCATGTGCCGAAGCAAAGCTCTCTCTCATAATCCCATTGCTTGCATTTATACAATGCATTTGCAGTCGCATTTGCAGTCAAAGTGGCCTTTTCAAACTCAATATTTTCAATGTCAACAGCATATCTTTTCTTTACATCAACATTTTCTATACCTATTTCTCTGCTTACACTATCAACACCAATAGTTGCAGTTACAGGCTTTGTTATATTTGCATTCTCAATTATTAGCTTATCAAATACATTTAAAGTTGGAGTTACTTCTATGTTATAATAATCTGGCTCAACAAAATTATCTGTAACTTCAATTGACACATTTTCTTTGTATAGCTTGTAAATGCCAGAAATTAAGCCTTCATCATCTACTATGCCAAAATTAAATAAAACTCTGCTAATCTCTTCAACAATTGAGTATGTAAACAAATCAAG
>JACPMR010000003.1 GCA_016185945.1 Candidatus Woesearchaeota archaeon | reverse complement strand
TTGTGCATGTCTTCGTATACCAATGCAGGATCATTTACTATTTCGCCTATTGGGCCTATAAGTTGCTTTAATCGTTCTAGTATCTCTTTCTTTTGCTTGATAAGTTTCAAGAGTTTTACTATGAATGGGTATGGCATTTTTCATTATAAATTTTCTAATATTTTTTTAATTTCTTCAGAAGAAGGTTCTGTTCCTAACCCCCGTTCAGCATCTTGTACGATTCGACTTATTCTTGATGGGTCTAGCCCTCTTACTGGAGGGGGAGGGGGAGGGGGAGTTGTTGGCGGAGGTGTTCCGCGCCATAATAGTTCATTATTAGCTCCTCTTATTTCAACAATTTCATTAACATGAACTAAACTGCCGTCTTGAAGTAGTATATTCCCACTCAAGTTAGGCATTGAACCCTGCCTTGGATATGGCTTAACTTCTCTACTATCTGATAGAATTAGTTTCCCTAAGCCATAGCGTATTCTTCCATCATTGAGTGCTTTGACTAAATCATCATATATAGGAATATCTTCTAGAGTCGGAATTAATCTTAAAACAATTGGGAATCTTTTCTCGTATTCGCTTTGTGACAAAACTTTATTTGCTGTTGTAACTTGAACATTAAATGTGTACCCATTTATCTCAAGGTTATCCCCAGAATTCAGTAATCCGGTTGTTTCTTCAGATGGATTATTATTAATTTTCATAATTGTATTAGGCGGGATTAACACTGCAAATCTGCCATTTGTGAATTGTATTGACGCTTGAAATCCCTCAACAGGGGAATTTATTAATCTAATCTCAACTGGAACCTCATCAACAACTCCATCTTTTACTCTTCTAACATTTTCTCCTTTTCCTATTATTAATTCATCTTCATCTTCATGATATTGTCCTATAATCTCTATAGGGGTGCTGGGATGGCTGTGGGTTGGGGTTAGGATTAAGATGTGGTATATTAGAATCTCATCAATAATTTCTTCAGCAAATTGCCTGATAGCTCTGTTAATGCGCTCTATGCTGCCTAAATGTATTAGGTTATATTTTCTCCTGAACCCGGTAGAGAAATTTCTTGAACTTGCTGCCTTGTCGAATAAAACTCGGACTAAATTAATCAATGACTCTCTTTGGGCATTGGGGCGCCTATTCATTACATTGATTAATATTTCCTTGATTCTATTCCTGCCATACTCAAAGGCTTGCTCAGGACTGTATTGTTGTGGAATGATTATATTAAATCTGCCTGGTATTGGAGTTGGTCCTATTGGTTTTACATAAATAGCAACAGCATCATACCCTCCTTTTCCATCTGCAGAAGTGACCTTGACTGCTACTGAGTATGTGCCTGGGGCTAAAAACTGACCTTGACTATCTGTCATATCAAAAGAGAATTGCCATTTCGGTTTATCATAAATAGTAGGAACTCTTCTACTGATAATATTTAGATTTTCATCCAGATAATTTACTTCGTATTTGAAATCAGGTATTCCACCTGTTGTCTCAATAGTAAAATCAATTCTTGTGCCTGCTTCGACACCTTTGCTAGAGTCTGTAGCATCTTGAGGCTCTACTTTTGTTATCTTAACCGGAATAACAATCTGCTCATGCTTTACCCTTAAATACTCCACAATTTCTTTAAGTTTTTTAATAACATCTATACCTGGTTTAAAAGGCTCAAATAATTGTTCAATATCTTCACCTGATAATAGAACATTTGCTGCATTGAAACCATTATCTTTAAGTAAGCTATATGACATATATAAAATAGGATATTGGTTACGATTCAAAATACGTTGATTTCTTCCTGATTTAAGTAATTGTTCTACTTCTTCCCATCTTTTATTTCTTAATGCTGTAAATAACTGATTAAAAAAATCTAGTTCGTTTTGAGTTGGTGGCGTAGATTTTGGAGCGCCAACCTTGTTAATCCTTACTCTAACTTTAGCAATTCCAGTTTTCTTGAATCCAGCGCTTCCAGTTGCAACCACAACAACATAGAAAATGCCATACTCGGGCATTCCAAGTTCAGGCAATATGCTCAATATGCCCAAGGTATCTAACTCAAATTTGAACTCCTGCTCTTTTGCTTTTACATCCTTAATTGGAGTTCTCTTAATAGTCTCAGTACCTATCTCTTTTCCTCCCCTCATTTCAACTCTTTCAAGGTAACATCTTGCCTTAAATGGGCCTTTGCCTTGCGTTACTTTAGCTGTTACAACTATACCTTTGCCCTGCGCAATGTCAACTCCATCACCTTCATCAACACCAACATTAAGATTTGTAGCTTGTTCTGGCTCTATCTTCACTACCTCAACCTTAGTGGCTTCACGTGGTTGTATAAACAGCCTCGGTGCAACTTCATGTTCCAAAATCAAGTTCGTTAAGTAATTCACATCCATAAACAGCCATCCGCCATAGCCCCATTCCTCACCCCAACTGTTTCTAATCTTAAATACTTCACCAACATCACTCCCATCTTTTGTTTTGTAATTCTTGTGATAGCCGACTATTGCAATTGCATGAAGCCCAGCTACTTTTGATGTTCCCTCGTCACTGCCTATATATTCCCTTCCTTTTGCGAGATGGAAATTTACTCGGGGTTGTATAACTATGACAATTGGCAACTCATCCATAAGAGTCCTAATTATTCTCTTTTTCATCTCTTCTAAGCTGCCTTCTCTGCTTAAAACATGGACTTTGTCAAAAATCACTTGGTTCTTTGCATTCGCATATGCCTTTTCGCTGGGCTTCTGGTCCCAAAGTTCTGGGTATCTGGCATAAGGCCAATACTCATCTAAGCAAACCCCAAATTTATCAGCCCTGAACATCCTGCACGCTACGCTTATATGGCTGCCCGTCATAACTTTTGGATTAGGTCTGACATTATAGTAATGGAAGAGCTCTCCCAAGTCCATTCTTTGGTCTACAATTATTTTGTCTTGCGGCACTTCAGTAATAGAAGCTGCATAAACAAATCTGTTGTGCTTATACTCGTAGATTGAACATGAAGCAAAAGCGGTGCAAGCTCCTAATGAAAGCTGGTTTTTAACTTGTCTAAAAAATCTCCAAAGTTCAACATCTCTAAACTCATCTTCTGGGTATGGTGTAGGTGTGTATTCTTCTTCATCAGGCTGCTTAGGATCTGTGTAAATAGGATCAAAAATTATTTTTTCAGGCTCAAATTTAGGATTGTATTTATCGAGTGTTCCTATAATTACTTTTATACTCTTCAAATCCCTCCATCCTTGAGCAATTGGAGTTGGAGGTGTTTCGGCAGGTGCTGTAGCATTTACTAGATAGAAAGTTACTATGTATTCTTTATATCCACTTGGAGGTTGTTGTAATTTATCACCAAATTCATCTGATGTGCACCGAATTTCAGGATGAGCCTCTGTTGACTCAATTGATTTTTCTATGACCTTTTTTGACCTTACAACCTTTTTTCCTGTTGGAAGCTGAACTTCTTCACCTAAGTAAACCCCTAATTTAAATGATCCTTTTCCTTTTGCTAAGAGAGTAAATACGCTAATGAACTTGTCTCTAGGTATAATGGGTATTGTGAAGTTAGGATCTTGTGCTTCAGTTGCTGTATATTCCTTCTCCTCGCCAGTAGCAGTATCAATATATTCTACCTTTAATTCCTGCATTAATGTTTCTTCGCGTTCGCTTGTTAAGTACTTGAGATGCCTAATCAATTCATGCATATGCTTTAGTTCTCTATAAACAGCAGGCTTAAAGCTTGTATTGAAGAACTTCTCCTCTTCCTCGAAAAGAGTTTTAAGTATTTCAGGAATTTCATGTTCTTTTTTACCACTCCATAATTTTTCTATTGCCTTCCATTTCCCTTTTTTCTTGACATAATTTTCCAGAGCATCCTTACTGATTAATTTCTTCCAAGCTTTTTGTTTATAGGCTTCATCTCTAGCTATTAAATAGTAGAAAGCAATGTATTTCATCACTAATGCACATACAGAAGGATTATGCTCCATCCCTTGCATATAGTTTTGATCAAATGACCATCTTCCAAAGCGCTGCTGGGCATAAGGAACATTTTCTGGAGTTCGCTTTAGTTCCCAAACAATTCTGCCTTTGTTGTCTCTCTTTATAGTTCCATCTGGATTCAATTGTGGCTCTCTTAATAAGAAACTCAATTCTGCTGGATTCCATTGATATCTCACCGCTAAGCCATAAATAAGCTCAATAACCCTATTGAATCTGGCTTTATACCAATCTGGCAAATCTCCCCTTCTGCCAATAAAATTTTTAATCAATTCAAAGAACTTTTCTCGCAGTAACAAAGGCTCCAAATTTTCATATTTTTTAAATTCTTCAATTAACTCTTTTGATTTCTCTTTATCAAAAGCTATTAAAGTTCCGATCCAAGTGAAAGCTTTGCCTCTGAATGGAGGAAGATTAAATGGAGCTAGTGCATAGTAAGGAGTTACTAATTGATACGATGCTAGCTCATTTTCTATATTCATCAATTCCTTAAGTTGCTTGTCAAGCTCAAGTTCTAACTTAAGAAGCTCTGCAATTACTTTATCTTGTTTCTCAAATAATTTACTTGCTTCAGAATCTGGATCACTCCAATAAGCTTTGTCATACTTTAGAGCTTTATAGTATAAATCTACCTGATTTTGTGTTAGACTTTTTTTCCTTGCAACAGTCTCCTCAATTTTCTTTAATATCTCAAGTTTTCTCTTGATTACTTCAAGTATATCATTGATTATTTTTTCTATAGTTAACTCTTCTACCTCCTTCTTCTTTTTTTCCTCTTCCCCAGGCTCTCCTTTCTTTCCCTTTCGTCTTCTTAACGCCAATGCGCCAAGCAACGGCAGCAAAAATAGGATTATCCACCAGTAACTTTTACCAAATTCCTTAGTTCTGTCCAATAACCCAGGAGATGGCGTAGGTGGAGGTGGTGCAGGAGTCGGAGTAGGCACTTGTGCAGGGGTTGGAATTGTCGGAGCAGTTGGAGCTCCTGGAATTCCCGGCAATTGCACGCCAGGCAGTTCAATCCCCTTGAACACTTTCCCAAATGATTTGAAAAATCCTTCAGTATCAGGAGCAGTCAAAGCATCAAAAAGTCCTTGCAGCAGTGCAATTGTCAGCAAAGTCAACAACAGCGCCAGAATAAATCTCCAGAACGGGCTTTTGATAAATTTGAGCAGCCACCAGTACAAAATGAACAGCAGCAAATACAAAAACCATTGTATATATGGTAAAAGTGCTGTCACAGAAATGTCTGCCAAAACAAGCAGGAATGCTGTCATTAATCCAAGCAAGATTGCAATCACTCTTTCTGGCTGCTTAACCTCTTTGAATGCATACCTCACACCCATCATATAGATGGAAACAAACAGCAGTGCAAAGAAGAAAAAGTCTATAGCCTTTGAATACGGCTTGTACTTTTCTTTTGTAAAGAAATCGTTTATCTGCACTAAGCCGCCTTGGAATGAGTCTGTAAATGGTTTTGCATAGGCGATTATTGAAAGCGTTAAGACTGATACAACTATCAAAATCATTGCAGTTATCAGCTTTTTATGATTTGGTTTCATCTCAAAACCTTGAAATGCAGTTTTTTATTATCTCAACAACTTTATCTTCTCCAAACAATACACTGCCTTTTCTCAGCAGCTGGAGTGTTTCCGGCTCTTTTTTCCTCAGCGAAGCAATAACCTCGTCTTCAGTTTTGACAATAACATCAATATTCGGGATTGAAATATCGAGAACTGTGATGCTGTCTGTTACAAGCAGCAAAGCTTTTTTGTCAAAAATCGCAGCTTTCGCTTGTTTTATTTTCTCAATATCAAAAACTATTTTTTCCTCAGAATAAAGCAAGACAATTGCAGCAAGATGCTCTGCAATCTTATTTTCAAAATTGATTGAATAAAACAAACCTGTGCCAAGCTTTTCCCCAACAACAATTCCTTGTTTTTCCAGCTTTTTTAATATGTTGAATACCCCTGCTGGGCTGAAGTTAAGCTTCTGGGCTATATTCCTTATAGTAAGCCTTTCAGTAAAATTTCTAACAAGAAAGTTCAATACGCTAAACTCATTGTCCGATAACGATAACATTGTTTATTTTTTATAGATATTTATTCATTTTTTCCATATAAATATTAAGTTTTTAAGTTTTTAAGTTTATTTTTATTGATTTTTCATTTGTTTTTTTTGTTTATTTAACCGAATTTTAAAATTTTTAGTTTATTTTTAACAATTATTAGTTTTTAAATATAAAACTTATGTTTACTATTTTTAAATCTTTTGGTTTTAACTTCTAAAATTAAATAGCAAATTATTTAAACTTCAAAATAAAGGAAAGCAGAAAAGGAGGTGCACTATGGAAATGATGTGCCATGATGGAGTGTGCGGAAAGTGCTGGGCAGCCAAGTTTATAGTTGTTGGCTTGGTTCTTATAGCCAACCAGTATTGGTTTGGCTGGGACATATGGGTTGTTATAGGTGTGCTGCTTGTGCTGAAAGGCGTTCTGAAACTGGCGATGCCAGGAGGATGCGGACACTGCAAGCCATCAGAAATGAAAAAAGGCAAGAAATAGGCTTGCCTTTAGATTAAGTTTTTATAGCTTAGATTTTTCTATGTTTATTTATGAACGAGATAAGGAGAGTACTAATCACAAGGCAAGGAAGAAAGTTCTATGCCAAGGACTTAAACCAGGATTTGCACACACAATATGGGTACATAAAAAAGGAAGATCTAAAAAAGGCAAAAGATGGAGATTTATTAAAGTCAAATACAAGCAAGGAATTCTTTATATTTAGCCCATCTTTCATTGATTTGTACAAAAAAATCAAAAGAGACGCTCAGATAATACCTTTGAAAGATATAGGAGTTATAATTGCAGAAACTGGCATTAACAAAGAAAGCAAAGTTTTGGATGCCGGTTCTGGCTCTGGCGCCTTGGCTTGCTTTCTTGCAGCAATTGCAAAGGAAGTTGTAACTTATGAAATAAGGGAGGATTTCATCGAGATTGTTAAGGCAAACATTGAGTTTCTTGGATTGAAAAATGTTAAGGTAAAACATAAGGACATTTACACGGAAATTGATGATAAGAATATTGATGTTGTCATTCTTGATTTACCTGAGCCTTGGCTTGCTCTTGATAATTGCGCTAAAGCACTAAAACCAAGTGGTTTTCTTGTTTCTTACAGCCCGTCTGTGCCTCAAGTTGCAGATTTTGTAAATGCAGTCAGAAAAAATGGCAGATTTGTGTACTTGAAGTCTGTTGAAATCACAGAAAGGGAATGGGAAGTTGAGGAGAGAAGAGTGAGGCCCAAAAGCAAAGGGCTCGGGCATTCTGGGTTTTTGAGCTTTGCAAGGAAGGTGACATAAATGTTCTTCAAGCAAGTTCCTGTTGGCCTAATGCAAAATTTCTGCTACATTATAGGAGATGAAAAAAGCAAAGAGGCTGTTATTGTAGATGCCGGCTGGGATGTTGATAAGCTGATTGCCACAGGCAAAGAAAAATTAGAAATAAAAAAAATAATTCTGACACATTCTCACTTTGACCATATTCAAAAAGTTGACGAGTTGGCATCAAAAACAAATGCTGTAGTTTATTTCCATGAAGACGATTACAATGAAATAAAAAGAGTAATTAGGAATACAAGCATAAAAATTGTTAAATTAAAACACAATGACAAAATTAAAGTCGGCAGCATAAAAATAAAAGTAATGCATACACCAGGGCATACTCCTGGAGGAATCTGCTTGTTAGTCGAAAATAAGTTGCTAACTGGCGACACCTTGTTTGTGAACGCAGTTGGCAGGACTGACAGGGCAGGCGGTGACACTATTAAATTGTTTGAGAGCCTGCAAAAAATAAAAAAACTGGAAGATAATATTGAAGTTTATCCGGGGCACGACTATGGAGAGATTCCGTTCTCAACAATAGGAAATGAAAAAAAGAATAATCCTTATCTTAAATGCGAAAGCAAAGAGCAGTTTTTGAATATGTTTGGGTTGTTTTGAAAGATTATTATTTTTTATAATTATTGTATTGTCCTTATTGCGAGGACAAGGAGCAATAACAACATTAAATTCGTCGAATAATAAAATTTCAATCTGTTCGCTTCGCGAAATTATTAAAACTCACTCAAAAAAACATACTATACATATACTCGTCCTTATCTTTATAATAATGCTGCTTTAATGTTGTTTCATGCTTAAATCCAAGCTTTTCATAGAACTTATGTGCTCTTTCATTATCAGCGTGAGTTAATAAATATAATTTTCTTAATTTTGATTTGTTTTTCTTGTAAAATGTTTTTGCATCCTTAACCAATGCATCAAATAATTTTTTTGAAACTCCTTTCCCTCGATATTCTGGCAAAACAGCAATCCTGTCCAATTCGCAAAGCTGGTGCTTTGGCAGTCCATGCATAAGCCATGTTATAATTCCAACAATCTTGCCATTGTCTTCTGCAATTATATAATGATGTGATTTTTTTGTTTCATTTTTAAAAACAGAAATACCTTCTTTTAAGTCTTTGATATTGTAACTTTCGGCTAGGACATTTGCTATGCCTTTTGCGTCTTTGAGAGTTGCTTTTCGAATATTCATTCATATCTCCTTTTTCATCAGTTTCAGAATCTCTGTGAATCCCAGTTTTTTATACATTTCCAACGCTATCTTATTTCCAGAATGAACATACAAATCAACCAGCTTTATATTTTTGCTCTCAAACCAGTTGGTCATGGCTTTAAACAGTTCTGTGGCAATCCCTTTAGCCCTGTATTCTTTCTTAACAAGCATAGTGCTGTAATGCCCGATAAAATTGGTATTATGAACAAAATAACCTTTTTTTATTTCCCCCTGAATTACACCTACAACTTTATTTTTGTCTTGGGCAATAAAGGCTCTGTAATTCTTCTTTGTCAGAGCTTTTTTTAAGAAATCGTGTATTCTCTTTTTTGCGTCTCTTCTCAAGCTTGTTGTTTTATCAAATTTCTTAGTGAATCTTTCCTCTTCATACCAGAAATCAGTTAGTACAGAAATATCCTTTCTTGTTGCTCTGCGGATTTTCATGCTTATTCTACTGTCACAGATTTTGCAAGATTCCTTGGCTTGTCTATGTCTCTTCCAAGCTTGTCAGCAATATGATAAGCAAGCAACTGCAGCGGCACAACAGACAATATTGAGCTAAGCGTGTACAAAGTTTTTGGCACATAAATTACATGCCCTGCCTTTTTTGGTATTTCCTTGTCGCCTTCTGTGGCAATCGCTATAATAATTCCCCCTCTCGCCTTCACCTCCTCAATATTGCCGAGCACCTTTTCATAAGTATAGACATCATGGGGGGCAATGAACAGCACAGGCATGTTTTTGTCGATCAATGCAATCGGCCCGTGCTTCATCTCAGCAGCAGGATAGCCCTCTGCATGCACATAGCTTACCTCCTTCAATTTTAATGCCCCTTCAAGAGCGATAGGGAAATTCACTCCTCTTCCTAAATACAGGGAATTTGTCTTGTTATGGTAAAGCTCAGCGCATTTCAAAATTTCATCGTCTTCATCCAACACAGACTGCAATTGAAGGGGTATTTTCCTTACGCTGTTTATCATGTTCTTGATCTGCTTTTCGTTCAACGCATTCCTTAATTTTGCTAGCTTGATTGTAATAAGGTAAAGGGCAGCCAGCTGTGTAGTGAATGCCTTTGTTGACGCAACTCCAATCTCAGGACCTGCTCTTGTGTAAACAACTCCGTCAGAAACCCTTGCTATTGTCGAGCCCATCACATTGCATATGCTTAATGTCTTTGCATATTTCTTTGCTTCTTTCAATGCAGCAATTGTATCAGCAGTCTCTCCAGATTGCGAGATTGCAATAACCAAAGTGTCATTGTCAAGCAATGGGTGCCTGTACCTGAATTCGGAAGCATACTCAACCTCTGTAGGTATTTTAGCAAGCTCCTCAAACATGAACTCGCCAATCAAGGCAGCATGCCATGATGTGCCGCAAGCAATCATTACAATTCTTTTTATGCTTTTTAGATATTCATCTGCCAGTCCAAACTCCTTTTCAAAAACAACATTTCCATTCTTGACCCTTCCATTTAAGGTGTCTGCAATTGCCCTTGGCTGCTCATGAATCTCTTTTAGCATGAAATGTTTGTACCCGGATTTCTGCGCTGCTTCTGCTGTCCAGTTTATTGTATGTATTTCCTTATTTTTCTCTTTCCCATTCAAATCAAAAATCCTGTGGCTGTCTTTGGTGAGAACTGCAATCTCCTTGTCATCGAGATAAATGATTTTGTTGGTATAGCTCAAGATTGAGGGCACATCGCTTGCAATGAAATTCTCATTTTTGCCTATGCCAATTATCAAAGGGCTTTCGTTTCTTGCAGCAATAAGCTTGTTTGGCTCGTCTGCAAACAAAATACCAAGCGCATAGCTCCCATCAACTTGATTCAAAGCCAGTCTCACTGCATTCTCTACATCATTTTCTTTTAAATGCTCTTCAATCAAATGCGCCATTACTTCTGTATCTGTTTCAGAATAAAATCTATGCCCTTTTTTTATCAGATCTTCCTTAAGCTCAGAATAATTCTCAATAATCCCATTATGCACGACACTAATTTTTTGCCTGCAGTCCACATGTGGATGGGCATTATTATCAGTTACTCCGCCATGGGTTGCCCACCTGCAATGCCCTAACCCAGTTGTGCCGTTAAGCTTCAAGAAATCCACTCTTTTATGTACTTCATCAAGCTTGCCTACCCCTTTCTTGATGTCAAACTTGCTGTCATTGGCAATGCACATACCTACCGAGTCGTAGCCGCGATACTCGAGATTAGCTAGTCCATTGAATAACTTCTCGTTTACATTATCGTTTGAAACAACTCCCACTATCCCGCACATAAACAATCACTCAATTATTTTATAACACATTAAAATTACAAATTAAATAAAGTCAATCACGTTGGCGACCCAAATTATTGCTTCGCTTGTGACTTGTGAGCGAGTTCGCTTCGCTCACTCGCATGCCACTGGGTGCCCCGCAGTTATTGTTGCACTATCTACCACATTATAAAGTGCATGAAGCAAAAGCTGGTCTCCTTCTTCACTGTACTTATAAAGGACGCTCTTGTTTTTTGTTCAAATTTATTTTTATTGTTGTATTAATCAAAAAGTCTCGTTTTTGTTGATTTTTAAATTTGTTTAATAATTTTTGCTAATGTTAAGTTATGAATATAAAAAGCACCTCAATAAAGAGGTGCCACACACTTAGAGGTTTTATTTGATGAGAGAAACAGTAAAACACAGCTTATTTATAAATGTTATTAAAAAAGTTGTAATAGTATTATAAAAAAATTTATAAAACCATTTAATTATGGCTTAAAAAAGTACATGTTTGATGCCAAATGTCTCTAAAGAATATTCATTCCTCGCTTGGCTTTTCTTTGAAAACATGCACTACAAACCTCATCAATAATGGTGTCAGTAGAATAGATATTATTATAAGCAGCAAGACAGACGAGAATAATCCTAAAATATCTTCACCGATAAAGAAATCTGCTTTTTTATTTGATAATGCAACTAAGGCACTCATCACGACTAGTGTAACTTCACCATATGGTAGCATGCCAAGACCGATAAGCAGTCCTTCCTTGTTATTGTATTTATTTAGCTTGGCAGCAATATAAGCACAACCAACCTGCACAGTAGTAATCAAAACCATGAATATTAATGCCCTTGTGATGTTTGCTGCAAAACCCTGAAAACTAAGCTGTGATCCTGTAAAAGCAAAAAATATGGGAACAAAAAAGCCATACGATAAGGAAGAAACCTTTTCCACAAAAGTGTGATTCTCAAAAATAGGGGATCTTGATAAAATAATACCCGCAAAAAATGCTCCGATAATAGAACTAAGTCCAAAATAAGTAGCAGCCCATGCAAACATCAGTATAATGACAATGGCAAGCGAGAACTGGGCTTCTTCAACCCTGAATTTTGCAAATTTTCGGGTTAGTTTCGGAACGTACATGAAGCTTATATAAAAAAGGGCAAAAAATATACCAACTGAAGCTATGACTTTGCCTATCTGAAAAAATATATTTCCGCCTCCGCCTGTTGTGATTTCAGCATAGCTTACTACGCCTGTTAGTAATATTAATCCTGTGATATCATTAAGTACAAGGCTACCCATAACGGTTTTTCCTGTTCGGGAGTCTATTTCGTTTACACTCATCAAGGACCTGAGAGAAGCTCCCATGGAAGTTGCTCCGAGTGCAACAGCAAGAAATAGGCTTGTCAATAGAGAAAAGCCCTGCGTTAATGCATATATCACCACAGCGATGATAGGCAGGCTCGAGCTCAACAAAGAAATCATCATTGATGTTTTTTTGTATTTCAATAAATCCTTAATGCTTCCATGCTCAAACCCTGCAAGGAATAACAATAATATTATACCTATGTCAGCCAGAGAGTGAAAAATCTCGGGGTAACCTAAAATGTCCAAAATTTGGGGTCCTAGCAAAATACCTGCAAAAACCTCGCCAACTAAAGAAGTCAAGCCAATTTTCTCAGAAATCTCGCCAAGTATTTTTGCTAGTAGTATTAGCAATGCCAAAACAAGTATGAATGACTCTGCCATGGTTTATCTTTTCTTTATTGTTAAGTCAAGCTATTAAGTATACACTTTACTTTTATAAAGTTTAAATGGGTTCAAACACGGGTTTTGAGTGACTTGTGAGCGAGTTCGCTGTTGCTTGTGAGCGTGCTCACAAGCTCGCACGCATGTCGCTGCTCGCTTTCCATGTCACAAGCTCGCGTGCAGTTCGAGCTCACCCGCATGCCACCCAAAACCCTATTCGCAAAGGATTTTTGCGGACTATGTAACGCAAAAATCCTCTGCACTCAGTTTTCACCCAACAGACGAATGCGAGCGAACTCGCTTCGCTCGCAAGTCACTGGCGGCAAATCGAATGCAGAGGAAAAATCCGTTACGAAGTTCGGATTTTTCCTTTGTGAGTAGGCTTTTCATCAAGAAAAGCCGTGTTTGCCTGCCATTATTGTTGTTGGGTGTATACTTTATAAGTTTACTTTACATTTATTAAACCTTTATAATGCTTGAGTACACATATATCAGTCAGTACACCAAGAAGCTTGCCCTTTTTGTCAAGCACAGGCAATGACGAGATATTTTGGTCATAGAGCAATTTTGCTGCGTAAAATACGTCATCCTCGGGAATCAATCCGAAATTATGGGTATCCATAATCTCTTTTACAGTTTTTGCGCTATGGGCTATAAGCATCTTAATCTGTTCTATGCTTAAAATGTCGTCCTTGAACTCTTGCTTCCCTATGTCTATCAGCAGAAGTTTTCTCTGGCTTAACTCTCCTACATACTTGCCTTCCTTGTTGAGGACAGGCAAAGCAAAATAAGGAACTTTTACAAGAATAGAAATGGCATGTCCTATAGCGTCATTTTCATGAAGCTTAGGGACTTTTCTGTCCATAATATCTTTTACCTTCATACTAAAGCATTTCAATTCTTTTGTTTATATAGTTTTTGATAAGCACATTAGGATAATTTATAAAATTCTTCTAATATCGGGGCAAAAATTAATACATATTACCATTAAAAAACTTTTTATAATAGTTATGATTTCTTATCCTCATGTTCATAATAGACAAGCAAAAGAATGAAGTTTACTCTCTTCCAGCCAAAGAGATCAGTGCAGAAAATGCCAAATCTATCGGCTCTGAACTGGCACAAAGAATACTTAATTTGCTTGTGAAAGAAGCAATGTACCCTATTGATATTGCAAAAGCATTAAGAGTGCATGAGCAGAAAATATATTACCACATAAGGAATCTAGAGAAAGCAGGTATAATAAAAATTGCCAAAAAGGAAACAAGGCAGGGAGCAACTGCAAATTTCTATGCCTTGGCAGAGCCGGCTTTTGTCATAAAATTCAAGGACTTTGAGTCAACAAGCAAGATAGCTCAGATAAGGAATGAGTCGGAGTTTTTAGAGCCGTTCATCAAGGACGGGCAGCTTGACGCATTAATTGTTGTTGGCAGCCCTGACCCTCATGGCACTGACAAGGCAAGGAGCAGAGACGGCTATTACGGCATTGATTTGGCTCTGTTTCTTGGCACTTTCCTTAATTATGTCCCTGTGTTCAATGTCAAGCTCGATACAGAAGTAAGGGAAAGTGATTTGGAAAATAATCTTATTTTGGTTGGAGGTCCTATAACAAACAAGATAACCGAAAAAATAAATCCAAAACTTCCAATAAGATTTGAAAACGGCAACATAAAATCAGCAATATCAAATGAAACTTATCCTCAAGATGAATGCGGATTGGTAGTGAAGGCAAAAAATCCTTTAAGTAAAGACAAATATGTGCTTGTTGTTGCAGGCAAAAGATTCAGCGGCACAAGGGCTGCAATAATCGCATTCCTGAAGGGCTTCAAGAAAATAACGCAAGGAAATGTCCACAATCCAAGCATCAAGGCAAAGGTTGTTGAAGGCATTGACTTGGACTCTGACGGGATAGTTGATGATGTCGAGTTCAGGGAATAGAGTTTATTATTTGTTGAAAATTATTTTTATTGAAATGCCCTAATTGGCATCGGCAGAAACGAAGTCTCTGACGAACTTAAAAATGTTAGTTTTTAAGTAGGACAAGAATTACAAGTACATTAGCTAAAGGATAACTTTAACTAAAATATTGATTCGAAATCATCATTAAAAATAAAAATCTTCAATCCGCTCGCTGTTGCATGCGAGGAAAGCTCTGTTGCTTGTGAGCGTGCTCACAAGCTCGCACGCATGTCGCATGCTCGCTTTCCATGTCGCTCGCAAATGTTACTCTCGGACGGCAGACGCATGCGAGTGAGCTTCGTTCGAAGCGAACTCGCTCACAACAGACCACCGTCCTCGCTATATATAATAAAATAATAAAAATGGTAAAAAAAGAAATCAGAGTAATCGGAATTGATGATTCTCCGTTTGATAAGTTTCATGATAAAGAAGTTCTTGTGGTTGGAGTCGTCACAAGAGGCGGCTCTTGGATTGATGGAGTTCTTTCAACAAAAGTTAAAGTTGACGGCAGCGATGCAACAAAAAAACTTGCAGATATGATTAACAAATGCAAGTTCAAGCCTCAGCTTCAGTGTATTTTTCTTAATGGAATAGCAGTCGGCGGATTCAATGTCATTGACGTCAAAGAATTAAGCAAAAAAACAAAACTTCCTGTCATAATAATAATAAGAAGAATGCCTAACATTAAAAATATTAAAAAAACTTTAATTAAAATAAATAAAAAAGATAAGATAAAATTGATAGAAAAAGCAGGAAATGTTGTTCAAATTGATGATATATTTGTTCAATTGACTGGGATTGACTTGGACGAAGCAGAAAAAATTCTGAAAATCGTCTGCACAAGAAGCTTGATTCCAGAGCCGCTTAGATTAGCTCATATTATTGCTTCCGGAGTTGTTGTTGGGCAGAGTAAAGGAAGGGCTTAAACATAATAATATTTCCCACTTTCCTTTTGTTCTCTATCCAGTCTAGAATCCAATTTATTTACTCTTGGGCGATAGGTTTCTGGGTCTCTCCTCAATGTAATTCCCAGTTCTTTCAAAAACTTGTTCATACCCTCTTCCATGTCAAAAGGTCCTGTTACATTTCCTTCAACTGCCGGCTTTCCTTCAAAGACAATTAATTTATCGCTGATGTAATCAACAAACAATAAGTCATGGTCAACAATTAGTGCAGATGCGTTTTTCTGCTCGACAAAATCTCTTATTACTTTTGATAAAACAAGTCTTTGCTCAGCATCAAGGTAAGCTGACGGCTCATCAAGCAAATATAAATCAGCATCCTGCTGCAGGCAATGCGCAATTGCAACTCTCTGAAGTTCGCCTCCAGAAAGCTCGCTTAATTTGCTCAAGGACAAATGCTCAATATTCAATGGATTTATTATTTGATTTGGATATTTATTGAATGCTGTATGCAAAACATCAACAACTAAAGCATCAGAAGATTCAAGATATTGCGGCTTGTAGCTTACCTTGACTTTATGGCTTACTTCTCCTTTGTCCTGCTTCAAAACTTCAGCAAGTATCTTGACAAAAGTAGTTTTCCCAATACCATTTTCGCCAAGAATCCCTACAATTTCATTTCTGTGCATTGCTCCTTCCTCTGATTTCAAATGAAAATTGCCCAGTTTTTTCTCAACATTGCGCCATGACGTAATTGCTTCCTTTACATGTTTCTTCTTAATTGGCGGCTTTTCAGCAAACTTTATTCTCGAATCCCTGAATCTTACATTTTCTTCTTTGATGTAGCCAGAAAGGTATACATTAATGCCATTTCTGACTGGCTTTACCCCACTTACAATTCCATAGCAGTTTTCTTTGCCGTACATTATATGCACCAAATCTGCAATGTAATCAAGAATTATCAAGTCGTGCTCTACAATCAAGGCAGCATTTCCTTCGTTTATGAAGGATTTTATGAACCTGCTTATGTTTATTCTTTGCTTTATATCCAAATAACTTGTTGGCTCGTCAAAAATATAGAGATTTGCATTCTTTAAAATTGTTGCTGCAATTGCAACTCTCTGCAGCTCTCCTCCTGAAATTTCAGATATTTCATTGTTCAAAATCTCATTCAATTGCAATTCATTAACAATTCTTTTCAGCTCATTCTTTTCGTCAACCTTCTTCAGCAAGTCAATTACTTTGCCTCTTGTTGTCTTCGGTATTAAGTCTACTTGCTGCGGCTTGTATGCAACCTTAATTTCTCCTTCCTTTACTTTCTCAAAAAATCCCTGCGCTTCTGTTCCCTTAAAAAATTTTATAAGCTCGTCGTAATCTGTTTCATGCCTTGTCCATTCTCCAAAATTCGGCTTCAAAACAGATGCAAGTATCTTTATTGCTGTTGACTTGCCTATGCCATTCACCCCAATAATTCCAGTCACATGTCCGAAGTTTGGAGTTGGCAAAGAGTAAAGCACAAATTTATTCTCTCCATATCTGTGTATTGGCTGTGTTTTCAGCTCTTCCGGTAAATTAATTATCTTGATTGCATGCGGTGCAGCTTTTGGGCAGATTCCGCATCCTGTGCAGAGGTGCTCGTCAATTGTCAATCTTCCGTCCTCTACCTTGATGCACTCCTTGCCTGTCCTGTTGACAGGACAGATGCTCTGTATGTAGAGCTTCTGCTGCATGTCCTTAAGCTTCTCGTTGTCCACAATAGCTATTCGTGTCATTTTTAGGGGTAAAATTAATAGAAGTTACTAGAAAAACTGCGTTGTTCGGTTTTTTGATAAATTACAATGCATAACCCGATAAAAACAATCCTTCTTTTTAAACATTGTGGAAATAATCAATATAATAGAAACAATTAAAAAACAGCAAAAAATCTGCTTTATCATGAAATGCTCGATTTGCAACAAGGCAATAGAAACAACTTTCTTGAACAAAATGATAGGCACCCATGTGAAAGACGGCAAAGGCAAGCTTCATCCAATATGCTTTGAGTGCCAGAAAAAGTTCAATTCAAAGGAAGAGATGTTAAAGGCGATTAAATGAAAAGTTATTGAAGATTACTATTTAATTCAATCCGTTCGCGCTATCGCGCTCACAATAGTTACTGCTCGGCAAAATCTCCCTGCCAATCGTTCGGAGCTCGCCTATATATGCACTAAAATAATCAAAAGCAGGTTTCCTTTATCATCTTTGCTTTTAAAGGACGCTCTCGTGTTTGTTGCTTTAGTTTTTTATTGTGTTTTAATTCATTTTTTAACAAATATTTTAAATTCAAATAAATATTCTATTTTTATTGCCTCTGTAGTTCAGCCTGGTCAGAATGAGTGCCTCGTAAGCACTAGGTCGGGAGTTCAAATCTCCTCAGAGGCTTATATACTTTAAGCAGCTTATTTTCTATATTGAAAATATATTCTGTACAATATGCTTTTGAACAAATTTTAAAAACAATCCAAATTTATTTTGCTGGACATGGGAATAGCAGCGTTATTCAAACAAACTGCCGAAAGATTGCCTGACAAGGTTGCTATAGAGTTTGAGGAGCAAAGGATTACTTTCAAGGAAATCCAGCTTCAAGCCAACAAGGCTGCAAATGCTTTCCAAAGATTAGGCATTGCCAAGGGCGACAGAGTTGCACAATACACGCCCAACAGCTTGGAGCTTGTTTATTGCCTTTGCGGCAACTTCAAGAACGGCAGCATTGTAGTGCCGATGAACATCAGCTTCAAGGAGCAGGAAATCCACCATATCCTTCATGATTCAAGTGCAAAGGCTGTTGTAACAGACAAGGAAAGGCTGCCGATTGTAAGAAATGTTTTAAGCAAATTACCTGAATTAAAGCACATAATTCTTGTTGACGGCAAGGAAGAAGGAACTTACAGCTTCGAAGAGCTTATGAAAAACTCCACAGACAAGGAGCTGGATGTTGCAATAAAAGATGATGATTATTCAATCATATTCTATACTTCCGGAACAACAGGCAAGCCAAAGGGCGCTGCCTTGACACAGCTGAATGTTACCTCAAACATAAAGGCATTGCAGCAGGCATGGAAATGGGCAGAAAATGATATTTTCCTTTTGACCTTGCCATTGTACCATATACATGGCATCGGGGTTGCCTTATGCGGCGCTTTGCACGTCGGCAACTTCACAATTTTGAAAAAGAAATTCGTTGCAGAGGAAGTGCTTGAGACAATAAGCAAGAGAAAGGTTACTTTGTTCATGGGTGTGCCGACAATGTACTTCAAACTGCTCGAGGTTGAAGGCATTGAAAAATACAATATTTCTTCAATGCGCTTGTTTGTTTCCGGCTCAGCCCCTTTGTCAAGGGACTTGTTCTACAAGCTCAAGAAGGCATTCGGCCATGAGGTGCTTGAAAGGGCAGGCATGTCGGAGTCAATGATGAACTTTTCAAACCCGTATGATGGAGAGAGAGTGCCTGGCTCTGTAGGGCCTTGCCTGCCAGGAGTCAAGGTAAGGATAGTTGACAAAAATTTCAATGACGTTCCAGTTGGCACAGAAGGCGAGATTTTGATTAAAGGCCCTAATGTGTTTCATGGTTACTGGAACAAGTCGCACTACAATAAGCAGGTCTTTAAGGACGGGTGGTTTGTCACAGGTGATGTTGGCAAGATTGACGAAAAGAATTATGTTTATATCATCGGAAGATCAAAAGATGTCATTATATCAGGCGGCATTAACATTTATCCAAGAGAAATAGAAGATGTGATTGAATCAATGCCCCAAGTCAAGGAATGCGCTGTTGTCGGAGTTCCAGACAAGGAATTTGGAGAGTCTGTCAAGGCATATGTTGTTCTGAATTCAAAAGCAAAACTTGCAGAAGATGAAGTGATTGATTTCTGCAAGGAAAAGCTCGCTTCCTTCAAGAAGCCGAAGTTTGTCGAGTTCTTGGATGCCCTGCCAAAAAACACTATGGGCAAGATGCTTAAAGAAGAGCTGAGGAAGATGCATAAGGGGAAATAGAAAGTTTAAATTTGTATAAATTGAATTAACTGTTCTAAAGGGCAAAGAGGGGTTTAAGGCTAGAATTTTGAGAGTATTAGACGAAAATAAATTAAAGGGAAATTAAAAAGAAAATTATTATAAACAAGCTAAATCTCTTAAACATTATGCGTGATATATTTGGAAATCCAATAAGAAAAGATACTTTTTGGGGAGGAGTTTCTAAACCTACAAAGAAACCTTGTCCCAAAACTATCAGGGATCAACTAAGAGTTAAATGGTGGAAAGGAAAATATGAGGGTTCTTGTTTTTGTTGTGGGAGAAGAATAAGTTATGAACATATAGAATGTGGTCGTATAAAAGCTGGTGGGAAATACTCTGTTCCTAATACTCGGCTCATTTGTAAAACTTGTAATAGGGGAATGGGAAAACAAAACTTAAAGATTTACATGAGAAGAAATTATCCAGAAAGATACGAAAAATATTTTCCTAGAGAAGCACAAAAGAGTGGTCCACAAAAAAGGAAAAGAAAGAGAATAATACAATGGACTCCTTTGGATATTCAACAAGTAAAATTACCAAAATTTAGAATTTAAACCACATCTTCCGTCTTCAATACCTTTACTTTATCCTGCTTCTCAAAATGCCTATCATCCGACCATATAACTGAGTCGCTTATGCCCAACGCAGTCGCAATAAAAACAACATCTTCTGGATCAATATGCTCCATTATTCTCTTTGCTTCATCCCAGTTTTTCTCTATTTCTTCACTAGGTACTAACCTGATGTACTTAAACAAAGTTGCCATAAGTTTATTGTATTCTTCCTCTAAAAGCCCAGATTTTTCCAAAATGTAATCTTTGTACTTTCTTATTTTGTGCAGAGAAGATTCTGGAAAGTAAAAATCAAAATCAGAATTCAGAATTATCTTTCTGGTTGTTGAATCACGAATCAAGGCAGACAAGATAACATTCACATCCAGTATAATTTTCATCTTTTATTCAATTCTTTAAAAACGTCTCTATTTATCTTATGAGCAATTTCGTCAACGTCTGCTTGGGTAAGCTTGCTTCTTTTAGATAGTTTTTCCATTAGCTCTAAATCCTCAATTTTCTCACTTATGGTTTTTCTTACTACTTCACTCCATCTTATCTCAGAGTGCTTCTTCATCTTTTCATGCAATGCTTCTGGTATTGATAATGTTACATTTGGCATTTTATATCACCTTTATGTGATTTAATGTGATTACACATATATAAACTTTTCTATTTTAATTACTCATACCTCAATGCATCCACCGGCTTCAGTGAGGCAGCCTGCCTTGCCGGCAATAATCCAGACATTGTGCCAATCAAAAAAGAAAACAACAAAGCTCCAACAATAAGATACCATGGAAAGAATGCCTTTATCAAGCTTGTTCCTAAAAACTTGAATGCAGCAAACTCAACCAACTTGCTTAATCCAATCCCGAGCGCAATGCCAATTGCTCCTCCAGCCAGTCCAAGAAGTCCGCTTTCAATTAAAAATATAAGAAGAATATCCTTATTCTGAGCTCCTACTGATTTCATCACTCCAATTTCTTTTGTCCTCTCAATCACCGAAGTATACATTGTGTTTGCTATTCCAATGCCGCCAACAACTAATGAAATTGCTGCAATCCCAATCAAAACAATCTCAACCATTGTAAGTATTGTGTCTAAAACCTCTAAAATTTGCTGGGGAGTGCTAACCTGAAAATCCTCCTTGCCAAGCTCCAAGTCCCTGTCTCTGCGCATTGCCTTCTCAATATCTTCAGCAACCTTGTTTACATCAACGCCCTTCTGCACATTTACAGCAATCACATCAACCTTTTTCTTGTCTATTTTCAGGACCTCCCTTAAGGTGTCTTCAGGTACAATCACAACCCTGTCCTGCTGGGGATTGCCTGATTTTTTCAGAATGCCGACAACCTTGAACTCAACATCATTTATTTTTATTTTGTTGCCAAGCTCAATTTTTTTCTTGAAAAGTCCCTTGTTTGCAACATTATTCCCGATAAATGCTTCAAACTTGTCGCCTTTTTTAAGCAATCGTCCTGCCTCTGGCTCGTATCTGTTTACTTCTGTTATAAGCTCTCTTCCCTCCTCGTCATCAGGCATAGAGGCTGCAAAATAAAACTTGACTTCATTGTTAAATTCAATTTTTGCCGGTTTAATCAATCTTGCGCCAACTTTATCAACTCCTTTCACTCTTCTGATTACATCCATGTCATGCGTTGTCAAGTTTGAAGCAGCGCTGCTTCCCGGAGGGCCGGCAAATTGCAGTCCGGATTTTGCCTGTATCACGAGCTTGTCTGCCCCAATGTTAAGAAAAACATTCCCAATCGCTTCTTTCATTCCCTGCCCAAGCGATATCAACCCAACAACAGCTGCAATCCCTATGAAAATTCCAACCATAGTAAGCCAGCTTCTCATCTTGCGATGAAGCAAATTACTTATTCCAACTTTAAAATAATCTTTTATCATTTTGCCCTCAGCGCATCAACTGGCTGCAATGAAGCAGCCTGCCTTGCAGGCATAACCCCAAACAATGCACCTATGAAAAATGAAAAAAGCAAAGCACCGAAAAACAATGAATAGGAAAAATATGCTTCAATCAAATTAGTGCCAAGCGCATTTTTTGCTATAAACTCTACAGCATTGCTCAGTCCAAATCCCAGCACAACTCCGATTAAGCCGCCTATAAAACCAAGCAAACCGCTTTCTATGACAAAAATCAGCAAAATGTCCTTTTTTTGAGCGCCTACAGATTTCATGATTCCAATCTCTTTAGTCCTTTCAATAACCGCTGTGTACATTGTATTGGCAATTCCAACGCCTCCAACAATAAGAGAAATAAAAGCAATTCCAATAAGAACAGACTGCACAATGTTTATTATGTCGCCAAAAGAGCCAAGCAATTGCTCTGGCGTTTGAACATCAAAATCTTCCTCATCTCTTTTCACGTCCCTGAATCTCCTCAAATCGGTCTTTATCTTATCAGCAATGATGTTTATATTTTCAACATTTGCAACCTTAACAATTATCTCGTCAAGCTTGTCCGGCTCATTGAAAACCTCCCTTAATGTTTCCTCAGGAATTGAAATCGAGCCGTCCCATCCTGGATCGCCTGTTTTCTCCAAAATGCCGACAATTGTAAACTCATTGCCGTTGATTTTTATCTTGTCCCTTGCCTTAAGATTTTTCCCAAGCAATTCCTTCTCAACAACGCTTGCTCCAAGCAATGCGCTGGACTTGTCATTGTCGCGCAGATTCCTTCCTTCCTTAATCTCCAAGCTTTGAAGCTCTGCCACCAAATCCCTTTCATCGCCTTCAGGAAGCCCTACAATGAAGAAAAAATTGACATTATCCCCAAACTCAACCTTTGAGTTTGCAAATACAAACCCTGCAACGTTCTCAATTCCCGAAACTTTTTTCACAACATCCAAATCTTCTTCTGTTAGCTCTACAGCCGCATTTGCACCTGGAGCACCGACTCCAGTCTTTGGAAGAATAATAAGCTTGTCAGTTCCTATTTTCTCAAATTCCCTGTTTATTGCCTGCTTAAACCCCTGCCCAAGAGATATCAATGCAACAACTGCTGCTATACCTATAAATATTCCTATCATGGTAAGCCAACTACGCATCTTGCGATGGCTTATTGTATCCAAAGCAAACTTAAAGTAGTCCTTAAACATAGTAAAAAGAAAAATTAAGCTTTTTTCTTTCTTCTTCTAAAATAATAATAAGCTCCTCCGATTACAAGCAATACTGCAACAATATACCCAAAACCATTGTTTTTCTTGACTCCAAAATTCTTTGCTTCGCTGCTGCCGTATAATTTTAATTCAACTTCCCTGTTTTCTTTGTAGTTGTTGTTGTTTGAGTCTTTGTAAGTCAGCTGGGCTGGAATCTTAACTAGGTTCTTTCCCTTAACATACAATCTGAATTCTGCTGTCGAGAAGTCATCGCTGTCAAGCTTTCCTACATATACTTCATCAGCACCTATAACCTTGACATTTTCAGTCGGAATTACTTTCACATTCAGGAATTTTATGTCAGGATTTCCTTTGTTAACAAGGCGCAAAACAACATTCCCGGCAGTTCCTGATGTGTACACTTCGGTTCTTTCTAAAGTAACTCCCAAATCAGGCTTGTCCCCCACAATAATTGTGATGAGGTTTGTTTTCGAGTAATTTTTGTTCAGGACGTCAGAGTATTTCAATATCAGGGGTATTTTGTATGCTTTTGACGCGGCGTCTGAATCAGCCAGCAGCTCGAACTCTACCGGCAAATTAGCTTGCGGTTCGATATATGAAATAACTTTTTCATTTGTTGAGCCGATTGGGGCAAATGGCGTTGTTTCATCTCCGCTATTGCCAAGATCCAAATATATTTTTATGTCCTTCAAAAGTGATGTTGCGTAGTTTTTTAGCTCTATCCTCAATTTTGTTTTGTCTCCTGGGGCTGTTACAGCTGGCACTGTAAAGAATTTCTCGACTGCAAGTATTGCGTCATGGGTTTGCACTTTTATTTTAAAGCCATCTACTGTAGTCCAAGACTCAAAATTGTCGCTTTTGTATCTCGATTTCAGTTCATGGTTGCCGTCGCTTACGTCTTGAGCAACTTTCAGCTTGTATTTCACAACCACGCTTTGCTTTCCTTCCTGAGACGAGCCGAGCGTGCCAATGAACTTTGTTGCGCTCTCTTCAGGCAGCAACGAAAATGGATACTCTGGCATTATTTCAAAAATCACATTGTTTGCTATTGTCCCGTTATTGTCAAGCTTGAAGTTGACTTCGACCTCTTTGCCCGGCTCAACAGGATCTGGCTCCTGCTTGGTTAAAGTGACTATAATGTTGGGAACTTTTCCAAAATACTGTGTGTTGACTGCGGCAATTGCAATTCCTGCAATCAAAACAAACAAAATCAAAAATATCGTTGTTTTCATTTTTAATCACCTATCTTATTATTCAAGCTTTTTACTATTCTGCCGTCCTTCAAAAACTCTGTGCGCTCTGCAACCTTTGCAAGGTTGGCATCATGAGTCACCATTACAATTGTTTTGTTTTCGGTGTCGTGCAGTTTCTGCAAAAAACTGAGCACATTTGCTCCGGTTTTGCTGTCAAGATTTCCCGTCGGCTCGTCTGCAATTACTACTTCAGGATTGTTTGCAAGAGCTCTTGCAATTGCCACTCTCTGCTGCTGCCCGCCGCTGAGCTCTGTCGGCTTATGGCTAATCCTGTCTCCAAGCCCAACTAATTCAAGCAGTTTTGCAGCTCTATTGATTCTTTCTCGTTCAGAAACACCCTGAAAAATCATGGGTAGCATTATGTTCTCAAGCGCTGTCAAAGTTGGAATCAGGTTGAACTGCTGAAAAATAAAGCCAATCTTTTTTCCCCTTATCTGCGCAAGCTCCGACTCATCCAGCTTTGATATGTCATAACTGTCAAGCCTTATCTTTCCTTTTGTTGGCACATCTAGGCAACCAATCATGTTTACGGCAGTTGACTTGCCGCTTCCTGAAGGACCCATTATTGCCAAAAACTCCCCCTCCTTGACATCAAGTGTTAAACCTTGCAGCGCATTAACCTCCACATTTCCCATCCTGTATATTTTCCAGACGTTCTCGAGTTTTATTATAGATTTTCTCATTTTATTGCTCGTAATTTTTTTACTGTCTCCCGCAACACAGCTTTTATCCTCTGCTTGTTTTTGCCTTTGGTGTAAAGCTCAAAAACAGTTGCCCTGAATTCGTTAAGTTCAGGACTCAACTCCTTAAAGGGAAGATGTCCTTTCCTTATGCTGTTCAGGATTTCAAGCATAAATCCCATTTCTCTCTTGTCTGTTATTTTGCCGAAGGCATTGAAAGTTGCAATTAATCTGTCAACAAGTGTGTTTTTATTCTTGTTGATCAGACTCAAGTGATTCTTGCCTTCGCTGGTAAGGAAGTATAATTTCCTCCTGCCTGAAACCTCGACATCGACAAGTTTTTCCTTTAGCAATTTTTCAAGTAAAGGGTATATAGAGCCGAAGCTCGGCTTCCATGTGCCTGTGTTTTTTTCTATTTGTTTTATTAAGTCATAGCCAGACATCTCACCTTTGGCTAGTGTCTTCATCACTATTAATCTCAAATAGCCGCGCATCATTTTTTCAATTGGTATATCGCCTTAGGGTATTCGGAATAAATATATCGATTTCGAGTATTCTGAATCGATGCATCGATTCCGATATATCGGTAACGACATAGTCTATTTAAATATTTGTATTTTTTAGTTATAATTCGTACTTAAACAAAAAATTTTAAATAAGGGCATTTATCCGCAATTATGATGAAGGAAAAGAAAGAAAAGAAGAAATGGGGCTTGATTTTATTTCTGGTTTTTATAATGCTAGGCACCACCTTCAGTTTTGTGTTTTTCGGCTTTTCGCCAGTAACAGAAAAAGCAAAATATAATGGATTGATTTTCTCGTTCATCCCGCGAGACAACATATGGATTGCAAAAATAAACGGAAAAGACGCTGCCTTCAGCTTTCTGCCAAAGGACGCTGATGATGTTTTGGTATTTGACGACTCTTTCAAAATGCTTGAGGGAAGGTTTGAAATAGATGTGACATCTGATGCAAATAGCACATTCAAAGAGGCGATTGCGCTTGCCCAGCACCAGATGGGGCTTACTTTGGCACAATACAACATTTATGTAAGGAAGGGCTTCACGGCAAACAGCACTTTTAGCTTGCCTGTTATAATATGCAAGGATGCAACTCTGATTGTGCCTATTGTCTACTTCAATTACGGCAACACCACAAACATCCATGTCGAAAACAACTGCATTATTGCAGAAGCTTCGTCAAACGCGGATTTCATAAAAGTAAAGGATAGGTTATTATACGGCATATTGGGCGTGATGAACTAATGGATCCAAGAAAAAAACTTTATGTTTTAAAGGGAAGCTTTGAATCAGGAATTATAGATAAGGAAGAATACGAGAAATGGAGAGGAAAGCTCGAACCCGACGTAAACGAATTTGACAAAAAGATTGAGGATACAAACAAGCAGTCGGAGGAACAGGCAAAATCTTCTGATAAGACTTTAGTTGTGAGCATAATTATAATTGCATTATTGTTCATCGGAATAATGGCTTTCAGCATATTCAGCAAGCAGCAGCCAAAGACATTGGAGGATTTGCATGTGCTTAATCTGAAAGGAAAGTTAAAGCCATCGCAGGGATATGTCTATAAGGGAGTTTACAGCTTTGTAACTCTTGACGGATTATGGTACACGCAATTGACATCCCCAAAAGGTAAAAAGCTGTACAGCTTGGCATTGCGTTACTCGCCAAAGGACTTGAAAGAAATAACAGTAGAAGGCAGCCTTAATACGCAATTTTTCAATAATCAAAGCGACTTTTATGTTACATTTAATCCCACTGGCAAACAGTTTTCCTATGTTGGACTGGCAGTTGCCGATTTTAATACTCACATGTCCAAGGTGTTTGAAAAGAAGCCAATTGCCGCCTGTGATAGGAATGAAACAGAGCCGTGCAATAACAGGCCAATTGTTACTTGTGAAGACACAAACATGCTTGTGCTCTATATAAGGGAGTCTGAAAGATTTAAAGTTTACTACAACGATAACTGCATTGTTGTGGAAGGCAATGGCTTTGATTTGGTTAAGGGAGTTGACAGGGTTTTGTATAATTTATATGACATCATGGAACAGGAAGAAATTTAGAAATGGAACATTATTATTCGGAAAAGCAGAAATCGCCGCTTAAAATAAAAAAAATAAGGCAAAAAGTACATGGCATTGAGTTTGAATTCTATACGGCATCTGGTATCTTTTCCAAAGAAAAGGTTGACAAGGGCACATTGGCATTGGCGGAGAATATGATTGTTAATGAAAATGACAAAGTCCTTGACATTGGCTGCGGCATTGGAATCATTGGAATAGTCGCTGCAAAGCTTCATAATGCAAATGTTGTGATAAGTGACATAAACAAAAGGGCTGTAATGCTTGCGAAGAAAAATGTAGAATTAAACAGAATCGAAGCAGAGGTTTATCAGGGCAATTTATACGAAAAAATCAAAGACAATGATTTTGATGTTGTATTGTCTAATCCGCCACAAACAGCAGGTAAAGAAGTTTGTTTTCAGTTAATAGAACAATCTAAAAACCATCTTAAAACTAATGGCTCTTTGCAATTGGTTGCCCGTCACAACAAAGGCGGAAAAACATTGAACAGGAAAATGCAGGAAGTTTTTGGAAACATAAACGTTATTGCCAAGAAATCTGGGTATTGCGTTTATAAAAGCGTTAAATAATTAATAAATTCTAAAAAATTTACTTCGGGCAGAACGGGTTTGGTATTGTGGTATATCTAATCCACAAGTAAGCCACAACTAAGCCCAATATCAGTGCTACTACAAACATCATCCCTGGGTGTGTTATAATGCCTTTGCTATTCTTGAAGATTCTCATGTTATCACCTTTTTGATTGATAGCAGAATTTTGGAAATGCATATATTTAAACATTTCTATTTTAAAGCGGGCCAGCGAGGATTCGAACCCCGGACCTATAGCTTAGAAGGCTATCGCTCTTTTTGGTATTGATATATCCAAGCTGAGCTACTGGCCCATAAAGGGAAAGAATTATAGTAATTATTTATAAAAGTTATCAATAATAAACTAGCTCTTCCTTGTGCCTTGTTAGGTAATCTTTGAAACTGTTAACAAACTTCGGCATCATGTTCAATGTTTTGTGCTCTGCCTCGGCAAACGGTTTTATTTTGATATTTTCCAGCTTTTCACCAACAATCTTTAAGTTTTTTTCATGAAATAGGTAATCCTTTCTTTTCCTCGCATAATGTATGGTTGGCAAATTGCTAACATCCAAACCCATCAAACTGCAAGCTACAAAATCAAGTGCAACTGCATCGCTTGAAGCAGCCAAAATTCCTGCAAATTTAGCATTACCGCCGCAGGGCCCATTGCCTTCCATTCCATAAACGCCGTCAATAACATTCAGCACAACCTTTTTTCTTATCAATAAATACAAGTCAAGCAGCATGTTTGCAAAATATTCCATGTTGGAATACTTCATGTGGTAAAATCCCCTCCTAGGGCCTGGCATAATACTGTATAAATTCTTTACAGCGCCTGTGAAGTAAAGCTGAGAATGTGTTTTTAGTTTTGGTATATTGATTATTGCATCAACTTCGTCAAAGTAATGAGTTAAATGGAATCCCTTTACAACAAGAGCATTTTTATATGTATTATTTCTCTTTCTGTCAAAAACAGCAATCCTTACATCGTGCTTTTTGCAAACATCATAAATACCGCATATTTTTAATGCTTCTATTGCATCATCAACAAATGGATTATCGCCGACATAAACATCACAATCAATTTCTTTCAGAATTTTAATTATTGATTCAACCACGGCAGGATGCGTTGTACCAGCTTCTTCTGGCTTCATCCCTTTCACAACATTTGGCTTCAGAAGAACTTTTTGATTTTTATTTACAAATTTGGAAATACCGCCAAGATTGTTTATTAGTTTAGTTACAGCTTTGTCAACTTCGTTCTGCTTATAAGAATTGCATTTCTCTAAACTTACAATGCATTGCATGAAGAAAATGGGGTTATAGTTGTTTAAATAGTTTATTGTATAATCATCTCATCCCAAGAGGCAGTCCACATTGTGCAGTGCTTTTTGCCTTCCCAATAATAGTAGCAGTTCTTGCCGAATTTTTCCCATCTGACGCAGCCGACACAGCATGCAGGCACATTGCTTTTCTTTTCCGGTTTTTGCTCTTCAGTTTCCGCCATTTCAATCCAAAAAATCCTGTTTCTTTATCTTCTCAGGCAAGTACTTCTCAGATATAAATGTTATGCCTTTTGAGCTTAATGCCTGGATTTCAAGCTTTGCCCCAAACTCCTTCATCATCTTGAATTGTCTCTGCCAAGCTTTGTTTTTCTTGAACCATTCATAGTCTGCCAACTGCTTCAATCTTGTCGAGTCAACGTCCTTGAACTTGATGAAGTGCTTTTTCAAGTCATAGTTGATTGCATCATCGGCAGTAATCCCCAAAAACCTTGCATTCTGCAGGGTCATTGTTCCTGACATATGGGCTAGGTTTATCGAGCCGAATTTCAGGACAGAGTAAATGTAAAATCCCCAAGGGTCAAAGTCAGCAAGAACGTAAATAGGCAGGTCATGCTCGTCATTCAATCTTTGCAGCAATCTTCTTATTCCTCTTGTTGTCTGCCCCTGTGATGTCACAATCAGGCAATTTTGCTTTTCCCAGAACTTGTCTTCATGCAGCCTTTCCCAGACTGCCTGCTTCTCCATGTAAATCACATATTTTGCCTTGACGCTTTTGAAATCTATATCTTCAACATTTGAAGGAATGCTCCATCCTCCTGAGCCAAGCTTTGCCCAGTTTATTGTGTCGCCTGCATCCTCAATAGTTACATTGCCCGCAACGCTCCCCATCTTGTTTGCATTAATGTGCAACTGCTCTCTTGAGCAATCTGTTATTAGCTCCAAATCCTCAAGCGCCTTGTCACTCTCAACCTGGTCATCAACAATATTAATGCTGGAATTCGGCAAAGTCCTTTTTGCCATGTAGAAAACATCTCTTAAGCTTGCGTGTTTTTCAGCATCAAGCAAATTCCTGCTTACCTTGGCTACCTCAAGCGTCTGCAGGAATTTCTTTGCATGCCCGACATTGAAGAAAGTCCTTTGCTGCTGCTTTTCCCCCAATCCCAATGTTTTTGTCTTTGTGTCAAACACCACATTTGACAAGCTTCGCAGACTAAACTCAATAGTTGGGTTTCTGCCTTTTTCTATGTCGGTAACTAATTTCTGCCCTAAATTTTCAAGCTCCTTAACCGGCTTTTTTTCTGATTTTTTCATTTTTATTATTTATTGATTTTTGTGATTGTTTAATATTTTTATATGTGTTATTTTAAAATATAAATTAACCTGCTTCTTCTCTTGCCTCTTCATCTTCACCTTTCTTTGCAAACTCCATCTTGTATAGCTTGTCGTCAGCATCGCCTTCCTCAATAATTTCTTTCTTTATCTCCGGCTTGACAAGCATCTTCTGCAAACCTTGCAGGATCTTTTCCTTTTTATCGCCTGTCAAAATAGCCAACGAGTCAGCAACTTCTGGGATGTATTTTTCAAACATGTTGGCTCTTTCAATCTGCTCTGTAATTCTTGTCTTCTTCCTTACATAAGTGCCAAGCTGCCTGCCGCATTCCTGCAAAGCCAACTTGATTTCTTTTATGATTTCAGCATAATGCGCAATTGCCTCTTTGCTTTCGCTTGTAAAAGGCACCCAAACAGATGCCATATGAACAACAATAACAACAGGGCCAATTGGCACAGAATCGCCGCTTTGCTGTAACCCGTATGGCTTCCAGTTTGTTTCCATTACCGATTTTGCCATTGCGCATGCGCCTTCTTGGTAAAGCAAAGGCACCCTGTTTGCAAATCTCAGAATGTTTGCTTTTTCTTCTTTTGGGATTTCTCCTCCAAATGCTACGCCTATCTCGATTATAAATGGGTTCCCCCTGTAAACTGACGGAGGCCTTGAAGTTGCGCAGTAAAACTCTGCCCTTATTTCTTTTCTCAATCCCTTTTCAAGCAACTCCTCCCCAATCGGGCTCAGGCAGTCAGTAGGGGGGGCAATAATTTTTGTTTTTTGTATTCCCTGCAACAATTTTTCAGCCATGTCCCTGCTTACCTGGCTTGGCTTTGTATTGGGAAGCACAGCAGCATGCTCGCAAATCTCTTTGGCTGTCCCTGGCCCGACTCTTGAAAACTCAGAGGTCAAAAAGCTCTGCAATGTCCTTGATTCCGTCCATCTGAGCTTGTCCATTAGCATGCCAAGCTCCACTCCATAAGGATGCGGTTTAATCTCAGCAGGCAAATCAGGCAGTTTGTCTGTTGCCCTTGCATATATCACTTGCTCTGATTTCGGGTTTGTGTAAATGATTGTAACATGGGGATTGATGACTGCAGTCTGCTTTAAATATTCATCAACCGATTGGTTGCCTTTCATATAATCCCCTTCCAAGTCAAGCTCAACCTTTGTGCCATGCTCCTTTGCCCATTCAATAGTTTCTTCTTTTGCAATCAGGGGCTTGTTGTTCTGGGTGTCAATCCCAAGCTCGTGATAGTAAGCCGTCTCTTTTTTTGAAACCCTTGAAGTGATTTTTGCATGTCTTCCTGTAGTAAGCTGGGAATACAAAACAGCAGCGCTTATTCCAATGCCTTGCTGCCCTCTTGCCTGTCTCAAAGTATGAAACTTGCTGCCGTAAAGCAGCTTCGCAAAAATATTAGGAATTTGCTTTTTCACAATTCCAGGTCCATTATCTTCAACAACAACCTTGTACTTGAACTCTGCCATTTCAATAATTTCAACACTTATCTCAGGCAGTATTCTTGCTTCCTCGCATGCGTCAAGGGAATTGTCAACTGCTTCCTTGACAGCCATCAGCAATGCCTTTCTTCTGTTGTCAAACCCAAGCAGATGCCTGTTTTTTGTGAAGAACTCAGCTACTGAAATTTCCTTCTGCCTCTTTGCCAGCTCATATGCAATCGGCGTTTCCCTTGTTTCTGTCAATACTTTTGTTTCTTGTTTTTGTTCTTTTGGCATCTTACATCTCCATTATTGCCCTTCTCTTCATCTCCCTTCTTCTCCTTTCAAGCCATTTATATACGTTTGCATGCGTTGAGCCCCTCAATAATGACTCTACTGCCTGCCTTGCACTGGCTGCTGTTTCTGGCAAGCCAATAATGCTAATTGTCTTCCCGAAAACAGATATATTACATTCTGTTAGTTCCTCAATCAACCTTCTTGACTTGCCTTCCTTGCCTATAACCCTTCCTTTCAAGCGAAGCATTGCTTCTTTTGATTTACCAACATATTCGCTTAAATCAACAACCTCAAATATGTAATCCGGCTTGAGCAGCAATTTTGCAATGTCTGGATTAAATCCCCTGCCAATCGCCTTTATTATTTCTCTTGCAGTATACAACCCAAGTGCATCCTCTCCTGAAACAAATATGTCTCCTTCCTTTGAGTCAATCGTAAGCTTTGTCTTTGTTGATTCCTCTATGTCTTTCTTGACGCTGCCTTCCTTGCCTATTATTACAGCAACCCTGTTCTTCGGCACCTTAAGCTCGTAAGAATACTCTATCATGGTTTTTCGAAAACACAAATGATTTTTAAGTTTTATTGTTGGTTTTGATTTTTTAACATCAAAAGCGGTTTACTTTCCTAACCTTGTGAAATCTGAAAGTCGCTTTCGTGTTGGTTGATTAAATTTTTTATTTCGTTGTTTTATGTTTTGGGTTTTTATATGAATTATTTTGTTAAAGTCATTCTTTACTTAATGTTTTAGTGCTCCTTGCCCTTGACAGTGGCATGCGAGGCTCGGAGAGAGACTCGCTCGCCAAGTCACAGGCATCTCAACAAATAACTATTTTTTCAAACAACTAACAAAAATTTTATTTCCCGGTAATCTCCTTTTTAACCTTTTCCTCGTCAAGCTTCAGCCCAATCTTTCTAAAAAAATTGCATATGTTTCTTATATCCCTGTTCAAATATTCCTGAGCCATTGAACTTTCTAGCGTTGTACATTGTGAAAAGTCAATGAAAACCGGCTTTTCGTTGTAGTTCAAAATGTTGAATGCAGACAAATCCGCATGAACTAGTCCTATATTGTAAAGCTTTTTCATATTTGAAACTATCCTTTTAAAAAAATCCTTCGGGTTTTTTGGAATTTCATCTTTGAGCTTTGGCGCTATAATTCCTTCATCTCCAATAAATTCAAGCACAAGCACATGGTTGAAAAAGGTTAATGGTGTTGGCACGCTTACATTTGCCTGCCTTGCTTTTATCATATTCCTGTATTCTCTTCGTACCCATGAAAAAACAATGTTTCTTTTTCCTTTCTTTATGTTTAAATATCTTGGATCGTCTTTTATGTAGTAAAACATTTTGTTGAAATCGCATGTTTCAAGCCTGTAAATCTTAACCATAACCCTTGTGCCGTCTTTTTTCAATGCAGAGAATACATTACTTTCTTTTCCGATTGATATTGGGCTTTCCAACCCTTCTAAATGTCCCTGCGATATAAGCCTGAACACTGTTTTCTGCGTAAATTGGTCAAACACACCTCCCCATACCTTGAATTCTTCCTTTGGCTTGGATTTTTTTGACATAAAATGATATAATAAATCCCGATATTTAAGACTATCCAACCATATATTGGCCACTTAATAATAGCCAAAGAACCGAAAAGTTTAAATACTTGTCCCATTATATAGTAGTAACATAGTTGGGGTTAATTAGAAACATCTCTTTTAATATCACCTCTTTTTCCCTGGCAGGGCTTCGCAAGAAGCTTTGCTGGGGTTTTAATATAACCAGATGAATGCATTCTTTAACTTAAATTCTAAGACTTCAAGCCAACCAGAACATTTATATATTTCTTAATCTTTCTCAAATAGAGCCCGTCACGAGAGTACCCAATGGAGCTCACGATAAATTCAAGCAATGAGCTTGGGGGTTAGTGTCACGGGCTACAAACTTTAATGATTAAAAGGCATTAGGACAAGTTTATCATCATTATCATTTGTTTGTTTTGATTAATAATCACATAGAGTAGGATAAAGTTAAGCAACTTGTTCTAAATGCTCTTAAACTGAGGAAGCTATTATGTTCATCACTCCATTTCACTCATTGAAATGCCAGTGGATTAGATAGCTTCTTCTATAACATGGAGGGATTGAAATGGGTAAAATAAGCCCGGTAGCAGCAAAATATATTGTTCATGCGAGCATAGAAATCGAAGGTGTAGTTGACAGGCCAGATGTAATTGGCGCAATATTCGGGCAGACAGAAGGGCTTCTTGGAGCAGATTTGGAGCTAAGAGAGCTTCAAAAATCAGGAAGAATTGGCAGGATAGAAGTAAACACAGAAACAAGAACAGGCAAAACAAAAGGCAACATTGTAATTCCTTCTTCACTGGACAAGGCAGAAACTGCAATAGTTGCTTCAGCTTTGGAGATAATACAGAGGATAGGCCCTTGCAACGCCAAGATTGATGTTTCCAACATAGAGGATGTAAGAATAAGCAAGAGAAGCATGGTTGTTGAAAGGGCAAAAGAGCTTCTCAAGAGAATGATGGAAAATACAATGCCTGATTCGCAAGAGCTGGCAGATGAAGTGGCTGCTTCGGTAAGGGTCATGGAAATTGTGGAATATGGCAAAGACAGATTGCCTGCCGGACCTGCAATAGATGAAAGCGATGAAGTCGTAGTTGTTGAAGGCAGGGCTGATGTGCTTAACTTGCTGAAGCATGGCTTCAAGAACGCTATCGCAATTAACGGTACTTCTGTGCCTGAAACAATAATAGAGATGTGCGGCAGGAAGGTTGTAACCGCCTTTGTTGATGGCGATAGGGGAGGCAACTTGATAATAAAAGAGCTGACTTCTGTTGCCGATATTGATTTTGTGACAAAGGCTCCTGATGGAAAGGAAGTAGAAGAGCTTACAAAAAAGGAAATCCACAAGGCAATAAGAAGCAGGATTTCTGGAGAGCAGGCAAAGCTTGAGCTTTCAAGGGAGCCGGAAAGGACTGCGATGGAGCTTGTAAGAAGGCATCCCCAGCAACAGTTCCAAAGGCCAATGCAAAGACCCCCATATCATCCAGCTCCAAGCATAAGAAGGGTGCAGATATCAAATGAGGAAAAGGCAACTTTCAAGTCAATGCTCGAGGAATTGATTGGCACCAGAGGGGCAGAAATACTTGACAACAAGCTTTCAGTGCTTGGCAAAGTTCCAATAAGCGAGATACACACTGCATTGAAGAGCATCAGCAACGCGCATGCAGTTGTCTTTGACGGCAGCATTGAAAGGGACACTGTAAGGGCGGCAGAGGAAAGCAATGTCAAGTTCCTGATTGGAATGGACTCAAAGGTAAGGCAGAACGAGACAAGGGTTAATTTGGTGACGGTTAATGAATTGGGTTAAAAGTAAAATTTAATTTTTACAATTTTTATTTTGTTTTTAATTCTCTGATTTCTGCAAGGTTTAAATGTCTTATGTACCTATGCTTTGAAGGGTCTACACCCTTAAATGCAGTTTGTAAAATCTGCAATGAATCACCGTGCGATACCAAAAGAATTTTCTTGCCAGCATACTTTGCTTCAAGCTCTATAATTAATGAGCGTAACCTTTCAAAAACCTCCATCACACTTTCTACTCCATTATTTTTATGAGAGGGGTTGTTTGCATCGTCAATCCAAACTTTTTGGTAATTTGCATTACTAGTTCTATCCCAATTCCCAAAATATCTTTCTCTTAATTTAGCGGTTAATATAACAAGTCCTGCTCTTAAAATTTCTCTGGCAATCTCTGCTGTTTCTCTAGCTCTAGCGAAGTCAGAGCTATAGATTATTGTTTTATTATCCAATAATCTTTGTTTCTTTTTCTCAAAAACAGAATTTGCCACCTGTCTTCTTCCTTCATTCGTTAATCCAAAACTTACAATTCCATACGCTGGACTACTTACAATAATTCCCCGCCTATTTGCTTCGCTTTCGCCATGGCGCATAATAAAATATTTATTCTTTAAATTTATAGTTATAGTGGCTTTTAATATTTCAAGGTCTGATTCAGTTACACCCCCCTCACTTAATGTGGTTTTAAATTCTTCTAAATTTTCTAGAAATACTTTTTTGGATGTTACTCCACTTAAAAAATCCTTAAAAAATGGATATTTTAATAGTACATCAATTTTTTCTTTTGATAAAAAATGCAACATGCCTATGCTCTAAAAGTTCTAGTATTTAAACTTAACTTACCAAACTTTTGCTCAAGCTTTTCTCGCATTCAGCTAATTTGTTCAGTTTGCAGAAATTGGTTTTTATTGTCTCTGCAGGATGCACTCCGCTGAATTTAACTTTGTTATTAACCAAAAATGTAGGGAAAACTTTGACGCCAAGCTCTTCTGTAAGATTGTCATTGGACAGGTGCTTTTCAAACTTGACCTCTTTAAAAGTGTCTAAAAACTCTCTAAGATTATTCTCTGCCTTTGTGCTTGCTGCATCGCCCTCTTTCACAAACAAATCAAGCTTGTTTGGGATATTCTCTCTTTTATAATATAAAGTGGATGATGCGACATTGTCGCTTAAAACATAGTTGCCTTCTTTTTTAATGAAAACTTGCTTAAACTGCTCAAAGTTTTGCTTTTTCGTTATATTTTCTTCCAGTACATAAAGAGGCAGCATCTCTGCATTGAATTTTTCCGCAAGCGACTTTCCTTGGTTTGAATTGTAATCAATTTCTTTTGGACTTATTGCACCAAACCAAGATTCAAGAATGCTCAGTACTCTTTGTGTGTCGCAATTAAAGCAATCCTTTTTGTCATTTAGTACAATAACATTTGTTTTCTGAATTTCCCTGAACTCGCACTTCGCATCTTTGGTGCCTGGCTTCAGGCAGATTCCCTCCTTGCCTTCTTGTGTACAATCCTTGTTTGATTTGCACAAGGGGACGAACTTTTCCTGTGATTTTGCGCTTGATGTGAAGAACGAGTATAAAAAAAACACAGCCAAAACTAAAACAACAAAAACAACAGCATATTTAAATGCTTTATTGCCCTCTTTTTTATCTTCTTTCGGCTTTTCCTCCTTGGTTTTCTCTTCTGGTTTTTTAGCTTCTGGTGGCTTTTGCTCTTCTGCAGCTTCTTCAGCTTTTGGTGTTATATTCTTTGTTTCTTCTTTTAATGTTTCTTTTGTTTCTTCTGCTTTTTGCTCCTGAACCTCAGTTTTTGGCTCTTCCTTTTTTGCTTCTTCTGTATTTGTCTCTTCTTTTTTTGCCTCTGCTGGCTTTTCCTCAACGCTTTTCTTTGCAGTTTTATCAATTTGCTTAAGCTTCTTTTCAATTCTCTCCTTTCCCTTTTCAAACTCCTCCTTGCTGATTACTTCAGCCTCAAAGCTCTCTTTAAGAAAACGCAGTTCTTGCTCTAATCTCTCTTGTTGAGTTTTATCGTCCATAATCTCCTTTAAAAGCGGAATTAAGGGTGTAAATAAATCTTTCTAATACGGCAATGCATTTTTGTCACTTGCGAGTTTCAGTAAAATCATTTATAACCTTTTGCAAAAGTTTAATTCATGTATGACATTGTTCTTGGCAGGAGCGAGGCAGACAAGGAAAAATATGATGTGCAGGCTTCTGTGTTTCTCGGCAAGCACTACATAAAGATGGGGCAGACTGTTTCTCTGTCAAATAAAGTGTATCTTGATGTTGCAAAAAGCCATGTTGTATTCATAGTGGGCAAGCGCGGTTCCGGAAAAAGCTACAGCATGGGCGTAATTGCAGAAGGCATTTACGATTTGCCTGATGAAATCAAAAAAAATTTGGCAGTCATAATGCTTGACACAATGGGAATTTACTGGACAATGAAGTACCCAAACAACAAGGAGAAAGAATTGCTTGATGAATGGGAGCTTGAAAGCAAGGGAATCAATGTACATATTTTTACTCCTGTTGGCTATTATGAAGAATATAAGGACAAAGGAATTCCGACAGATTTTCCATTTTCAGTCAAAACAAGCGAGATAAATGCAGAGGAATGGTGCATGATTTTCAACGTATCAATATTGGATCCTGTTGGTATTTTAATTGAAAGGATAATTAACAATCTGAAAGAAGAAAGAAATGACTATGACATTGATGACATAATAAAAGCTATTGCATCTGATGACAGGTCGGAAAAAAGCATAAAGGACGCTGTTGAAAACAGATTTTTGGTTGCAAAGAAATGGGGCTTATTCAGCAGGGAAGGGACTTTAATTGAAGATTTAGTTATTCCAGGGCAGATAGCAGTGCTCGATGTAAGCGCTTATGCAACAACTGCTGGAGCGGAAAACTTGAGAAGCTTGGTTATTGGACTAGTTGCTCAAAAATTGTTTGTGCAGAGGATGGTTTCCAGAAGAGCAGAAGAGGAAGCATCAATAAGCGAAGAGATTCATTTTTTTGAGGAGGAAGCAGAGGAGAAGAAAGAGCCGCTTGTGTGGCTTATAATTGACGAAGCGCATGAATTTCTTCCAAGTAAAGGCAAAACCCCTGCAACATTGCCTTTGATTACTGTGCTTCGAGAAGGAAGGCAGCCTGGAATTTCCCTTGTTTTGGCATCCCAGCAGCCAGGCAAGATTCATACTGATGTAATTAGTCAAGCAGATATTGTAGTAGCCCACAGGATAACTGCAAACATTGATATTCAATCTTTGGGTGGATTAATGCAAAGCTATATGCGGGAAGGACTTGACAAGCAGCTTAGCTTGCTGCCGACAGAAGAAGGCGCTGCAATTGTCTTTGATGATGTGAATGAAAAGCTTTATCCAATCAGAGTACGCCCAAGATACACGTGGCACGGCGGCTCTGCTCCGAGCGCTTTGCCGAAGATGAAGAAAGTGTTTGAGGTTTGATAAAATAATTTATCAACAATAATAAATTCAAAAATTCGATGACTCCTATTTTGCAGTTAGTACTTGTAATAAGTGGGATATCAGTATGGATTTTCGGAAAATATTTATTTGAAAATATATTATTAAAAAAATCAAGACATTCACTAAATTTATTTTATAGTAATATTTTCAATTTTAAATATAATGAATATTATTCTCAATTACTTTTACCTATTGTAATATCAATATTAATATATTATTTATTAGTCTTCATTTACAAAGAACCATTAGGAATTAGTCGTGTTGTGAGAGATTGGAATATTTTTTGGATTATATTCCTAGGAGGATTTATTCAACCAATTTTTGAAGAGATTGTTTACAGATCCATAATCTTTGGATTTTTTCTTACATTAGTAGATATTAAATTTAAAAAATCAAAGTTTTATTGGACAGGTATTATTATATTATTTTTTATTCAAGCATATACATTTATGTACCTTCATGATTATAAATTATTTGATTTTCCTAGATTACTAGGTGGATTATATTTTGGTTTATTATACTTAGTAAATAAAAGAAATATTTTTCCTTCAATTATCGCACACATCAGTGGAAATTTGACTGTAATTTTATTCTGGTACTTTTATTGGATAAAATTTTAAAGTTTCTTAAAAAACTCATACTTATTCAGCTGCAAAACTATCAACACCAAAACAACTGCAATTACTGTTATCAAATAATATCCCAAGCCAATTGCGATTCCGACTCCTGCAACAGCCCATATCGATGCTGCCGTTGTCAAGCCATGTACATCATTCTTTGCCTTGAAGATTGTTCCTGCTCCCAAAAAGCCAATTCCTGTTGCTATGCCTGCAATTATCCTTGCAGTTTCATTCGGCAAAGTCTGCAAAGTAACTAACACAAATAAGGCAGAACCCAAACAAACGAGCATATGGGTTCTTACTCCTGCCGGCTTGTGCACAACCTCCCTTTCCAAGCCGATAAAACCGCCTGCAACTACTGCAAGAACCAATCTCAATAAAGCTTCAGTATAATCTACCATTTTGGCTTTTTGTCCATCCTTAAAGGCCAGTCTCCAGGCGCATATGTCATTGATATCATTGCTGCTATAAACATCAAAGTAAAGAACAAAACAAGCGTAAATCCCCATGTGTTTGAATTCGGCAGGATGTAAAAAATAGAAATAATAAGTCCGACAATGCTTGTAATCATATAGCCGCCTGAAAGAGGAGCAATATTTGGCTCTTTGTGCATGTTATCACCTTCTTTTTTGGTTATTTTATTTTTAAGTTATTTAAATTTAACTATATTAATCCCTCAACATGAATTTTTCCACAATATTTTTTGCCTTTTCCCTTCTTGCTTGGTGCTCTTTGAGGAATTTGTTTATAACCGCTATTGTAATCTCTTTTAATTCGCCTGTAAGCATCTTGCCTGACTTGTAATCTTCATAAATCTGCTTCAATTTGTTTGAATCTTCAAGGAAATAAGTCAAGTACTGGTATGAAACATCAATGTCAGGGTTGCCCCCAAGCTTTCTGTGCTGCTCTACTGTTTCCCTGCCTCCTGAAAAAGCATATTTCATTATCTTGTTCCTGACTTTTTCTGGGGTGTCTGTTGTCCATATTGTAGTTTGCTCAACAGAGCTTGACATCTTTCCTTCTTGGTGCATTCCCTGCAATCCTGGCAAAAATCTAGACAATATTGTAGCTGTTTTCGGATAGCCGAGCTTAGGTGCAACATCATTTGTAAGGAAAAAATGCGGCTGTTGGTCTATAGCGCATGGAATCAGGCAATAAGTGGTTTTGCCTTCAAGTATTGTCGGCAAAAATGCCGGAACCGACTGCATTGATGTATAGAAAATCTGCCCTAGGTTAAAGGAATCAGTAAACCCAAAAGTTGTCTTTACAGTCGAAAAAGTTATCTTTTTTGAAACTCTGCATGCATGCTTGTACATTGTCTTTGCATATTCCGTATCCAAAAATATTTTTGTTTTCTTGGGGTCAAAGCCGACTGCAATTATGTCGAGTATATTCTCGTCAGCCCATTTCTTTGTGTCTTCCAAAGTCAGGTTTTCATTAAACAAGAATTTTTCCTCATCTGGAATTTGAAATAATAATGTTGCATTAAATTTATCCTGAAGCCATTTGCAGAACATCCATGGAATCAAATGTCCCAAATGAACAGGCCCTGACGGTGCCCTTCCAGTATACAGGTAAAACTTGTTGCCTTTCTCTACTTGCTCCAAAATTGTGTCAAAATAAGTGTGAGCAAAGAAAATTTTTCTCTTTAAAAAATAGTGCAAATCTTTGGTATGCTTTTCAATTCGTGCAATTATTTTGTCGTCTAATGGCTTTACCCCAAACTCCCTGATTAATTTTGCATAGTCAATCTCGCCGCTGACTTCCCACGGAGTTACAGTATATTTTTTTGTCATTTTTGCTGTTCTGTTATTTGTTTTATATAAATGTTATGAACTTTGGTTTAAAATGTTCAAAATCTCCTTTATTGCCGCAATTCTATCCTTTTTACCGAATATTGAAGTGCCCGCCACAAAGACATTAGCCCCTTCATCATAGGCAATTCTTGCAGTGTAAGGGTTGATGCCTCCATCCACTTCAATGTCAAGCTTTGGCTTAAGCTTTCTAAGCTCCATGATTTTTGGTATTGTAGAGGTAATAAACTTCTGTCCTGCCCAGCCCGGCTCGACTGTCATAACCAAAATCATGTCAACCATGTCAAGATATTTCTTTATTCTTTCAAGTGGTGTTTTTGGCTTGATAGAAATTGCCGTTCTTATCTTATTTTTTTTTATAAAATCTATTTGTTTTAAAGGATTCAAACAGGCTTCTTCATGTATTGTTATTGAGTAAGCGCCAGCATCAATAAAACCTTTAATATAAGAATTGCTCGGCTCATGCACCATTAAATGTACGTCCAAAGGTACTTTTGTTTTTATTGTCTTGACGAATTTTGCATCAACTGTTGCAGGAGGAACAAAAATGCCGTCCATAATGTCGACATGGATCAAATCAGCGTATTTCTCTACTTCTTTTATTTCCTGATTGATTTTTTTCAAGTCAGCGGAAAGAATTGAAGGCGCAATCTTAATTTTTGGCATTTTATTGATAAACTGAATTCTCTCTTGTTATTTTTTCTATCATTGGATGCAGTCTGAATCTGTATTTAAAGCTTTTAGGTATTTTTTCAAGTATTTTTTTATTATAATTGCCAAGCAGCCCTCTTGATGACTGCAAATAATCAAGTTTTAACGGATTGACTTCCATCAAGGTTGCCGCTATTGCATCTATCTCAACAGGATTTCTGCCAACAACTGCAATTCCAAGATTTTTCAATGTATCGCCTCTTGTTGGCCCGCCTCCTTCCATTGTGTATCTTAAAGCTTCAGTAATGTAATAACAATCAAAGAAAGACTGTGCAATCATATTAACATATTGTATTGTTTCAGAAAGCTTGTGATGGTAAACCGTCTTGTCCGGGTAAGCAATCAACCCATACTGGTTTTTCATGCAGTTTGTGACCTTTGTGTCTTCAAAGCAATGACTTTTTATTTTTGATAAACTGATGAATATTGCCTTTGAATCAAATTCAACTGGAACCATTTTGAAAAATTCCGAAAATACCTCATTTGCTTTTTTTCCGAATTTTTTTGCTATTTTATTTTTGACACGATTGCTGTCAAGCTTTTTTGCCCTTGTTATATTCAGAACTTTTACATTTTTATTTTTTTTAACTATATCCCGGATTCCAGAACTCTTTAAAGACAGGTTAAATCCAATCAATTGCTCATTTTTGTTGTAATCTGGCTCATCTTTCTCTATCCTTTTTCTTGTCTTCCATATTGTTTCTGACTCAACAATCAGTATTTCTTTATTTGAAAATTTTCTTATATATTTTATCAGTTCATCAACAGCCAAAGGGTCTGTTATAGAGCCAATTGTATAATGCTGCATTGAAACAATGTTTGGTTTTATGAATATTTTATCGATATTTTTTAGCTTGTTTTTGAAGTTTAGAAACTCAAATAGCTGAAAGCATGCTTTCTTTGCCTCGTTTTTGCCCGCCTTTGCAATCAAGCTGTCTCCTATTCTAAGGATTTTCATTTTTCTGAGAATGAATTTTTTAAAAGTTTCAAAGCGATTTCTCTTTTTTTTGGAAAAGCAGCAACACTTATCTTAATGTGAAAGCATTTGCCAGAGTCTGTCAAAATAAGTTTTTTGTCATTAATCCATGCATCCTTGTCAAACCTCAAAAAGAAATCAAGGTTTTTGTCAAGCCTTGACCCAATCTGTTGCAATATTTTATTTTTTTGTTCTTCACCCAGATTATTCGACAAATTCTTCAAAAATTGGTTTATAAGAACTTCTTTTGTTGTTGTTATTTCAAATATCATAATTTTCTTTTCATTAAATCCTGCTGCTTCTGTTTTCTTTAGAATAACTTTGTTTTCCTCCAAGTTGAATGGGAAAAATCCGAATAAAGCGTCCAGAATAGACTGATTATCCTCGCGTTCATAAGAAAAGGCAGTTAGTTTTATTAAATGAGCATATTTCATTTAATGTAATTTCTCAAGCATACTCATAATATTCCAGATTTGGGTTCTTGTGTATGACTGCAGGTTGACATCGTTTGCAATCTCGTCAAGCTCGTTCAATGCCTTGTTTACCTTTATGGAAATTTCTGTATTTTCTTTCAAGGCATTTATAACCAGCTCTATTTTTGTCCTTACATTTTTTGGGACAGTGACGTCTGCATGTATTTCTGTCAAGCTGTTTATCACATTGTCTACTTCGCTCAGTTGCTCTGCCATTTTCATGCTTAATCTTCCTTCTTTATCTTTTTTAGAATTTCTGACTGCAGCTTCTGGGCTTTTTCCTTTACTTGGACTTCCTGCTTTTCCATTGTCTTTATTCTTAACTCGAGCATCTCTCTTTTTGACTGTAAATCCGCTTTAAGTTCATTTTTATCAGCCTCTACCATTATGTTGCCGACAATCTTGTATGCATTCTGTGCGGCGTTCAATTCGTTCAAAGCGGATTCAACTTCCACTAGCTGCATCTGGAATTGCTGTTTTTGCCCAAGAAAATTCTGCAAGCTCTGCTCAAACATCTGCAATTGGCTTATCTTCTGCTCTGTTTCTTTAGAAACTTCCATTTTATTCACGAGTTATACGAGTAAATTAGACAAAACCCTGTTTTGTCTCTAACGTGCTTTAACCTTGGTTGTTACGCTTCTTGGCTTGAAGAGTATCTTGCTTCCGCAGTAAGGGCATCTCACCCTTTTCCTCAAATAGTCCATTGCGACTTTCTTGTTGCAATCAAAGCATTTGTATTCCGCCATTATGTTTCCTCTAATGCCTCTTCAACTTCTATTTCTTCATTCAAAACTGGCTCTTCCTCAGTCATTTCTGTTTCCTTTGCCAGTATCTTTCTTGTAACAGAATATGCCTTTCCTGTGAATTTTGCATTGCACTTCCTGCATCTCCATATTCCAACAGCGACTCTCTTGACAGCCATTTTGTTGCAGTACGGGCATTTGTGCAGCTTTCTTTGCTCAGTCTCTATTTTAGAAAATTTAAGCTTTGGCTTTCTTCCGTACCTTGCGCCAAACCTTTTTACCGAGCCTGCTACTTTCTCCTCAATTTTCATTTTTGCGATAAGTTAATTTTTCTAAATGGGGCTGCCCGGATTTTCAGCGACTTACTTTTGTTTTGAACCGGGGTCGTCCGCTCCCAAAGCGGAAAGGATGATTCCAAGCTACCCCACAGCTTCATGCTATTATAAGGTTGTTATAATGACCCATGCAATGGGCAGCTATGCCCCTCTTATGAGGATTAATACCTTGTTTTTAAATCTATCGCTGGGGGAGATTTTAGTATATTTTATAGATAAGTTATATAAAGTGTATGCTATGAATGACAGATCTGATAATTTCTTACCTTCAAGCACAAGAGCTTTTGGAAGCAAATACAGAAAGATTAATTTGGAAAATGTTGTGCAAAGATTAAGAAAAGTTGGCTTCAGGGAGATAAAAAAGCACATTATGGACTAACGGAAAAAATAACAACTTTTAAATATTATTTAATGAAATGAATTTTTATGCCACTCAATGATTACTGGGCGTTGGCAAAAGGCTTTGTTTTGGACAAGCAATATTTAAACCTGCTTACCTCTACAATTGTTTTATTTCTTGTCGGCTGGCTCTCATGGCATATCTACTACAAGCAATTAGCCAGAAGGGATTTATTTGAGATACCAAAGCTTAATTTTAAGTCAAAATTCATGAATGTTTTGGATGGAATAATATATTTTTCGAAATATTTGTTTATTTTTCCGGTTTATTCGTTTATTTGGTTCTTGATATTCTCATTTTTATTGTTTGTATTGTCCAAATCAAGGCCCATAGAGAACATTTTATTCCTTGGGATTATAGTTGTTGCAGCTACTAGAATGGGCGCATATGTAAGCGAGAAACTTGCAGAGGATATGGCAAAAGTCCTACCATGGACTTTGATAGTGATATTTTTAATAGACCCGAAAGTAGTCACGCTCGAAGCGCTTATTTCTTCGTTTACAGCGCTGCTGCAGCAAATTCCAAGTGTTGTCAAATACCTGCTTTTTATAATAGTTCTGGAATGGGCGCTTCGGCTTGGGCATTGGATATTTACATCGATAAAGCCAAAGCCCCGATAATCTGTAAATCTTTATAAAGAAATATTATTCCTAACAATAATATGTCACTGACAGAAGCGCAGAAATTTCATTTAAAGAAATTCATCAAGGAACTGGAACAATATAGGGGCAGGCACACAGAATTGGTTAGTGTTTACATCCCCCAGGATTATGACTTGAATAAGATAATAAATCATCTTGCACAGGAGCAGGGCACAGCAGCAAACATAAAATCGTCTGCCACCAGAAAGAATGTGACAGATGCTCTTGAAAGAATGATTCAGCATCTAAAGCTGTTCAAGAAAACCCCTGCAAATGGATTAGCTGTTTTCTCCGGCAATGTTGCTCAAAGAGAAGGACAGCAGGACTTCAAAGTTTGGAGCATTGAGCCGCCTGTGCCGTTAAAGACACGAATTTACAGATGCGACAAGGAGTTTGTTCTTGACATTTTAAGGGACATGCTTGAGGCAAAAGAGGTTTATGGGCTGGTGGTTATGGACAGGAGAGACGCTAATATTGCATTATTGAAAGGCAAGACAATAATCCCAATAGTAAAAACCCATTCAGAAGTGCCTGGCAAATTCAAGGCCGGAGGGCAATCAGCTGCTCGCTTCAGTCGCCTGATAGAAGGCGCTGCAAAAGACCACTATAAGAAGGTTGCAGATTATATGAAAGACGCATTCCTTAACTTAGAGGGCTTGAAAGGCATAATTGTTGGCGGCCCGGGCCCTACAAAATACGACTTGGTTGAGGGGAATTTCATAACAAATGAAGTGAAGAAAAAAATCATTGCTATAAAGGACCTGAGCTACACTGGCGAATTTGGCTTGGAAGAGCTGCTTGAGAAAAGCCAGGACGTTCTTGCGCAGGAAGATGTAACTGAAGAAAAGAAGATTGTCAACAAATTTCTTGAGACGCTTGCAACAAAGCAAAGCATGACTGCTTATGGCGAAGCAGATGTCATGAGCAAGCTGAAGATGGGCATTGTAGACACTTTGCTGCTTTCAGAGGACTTGCCTGATGAAAAAATCGAGGAGTTCGAGGCAGCTGCAAAGCCGGTTGGAACAAATGTCAAAATAATTTCAACTGAAACAAGGGAAGGTGTCCAGTTAAGGGATTTGGGCAGGGCTGCTGCCATTCTAAGATACGAGTATCATGGTTAAAATGTCTCAGCTTGTAATAGAAGCATTCCAGCAGTTATACCCAGAAAAAGAGATAAATTACAATTTCTCATTAAAGTATTCGAGAAAATTCAAGCCGTATAATGCAAATGTAAAATTATATGGTAACAGCTTGATGTTTAATCTAAGCAGGGACTGGAAAAAGATAAGCAAAGAAATCCAGATTGGCTTGATTCAGGAATTGATGGTTAAAATTCTGAAAGACAGAAAAAAAACAATGAATATGGAGCTTTACAATTTGTTTATGAAAAATGTTCATCTTGCTGTGCCAAAGACAAAAACTGATGCAATACTTGAAGAGTCCTTCGACAGAATCAATGATATGTTTTTCAGCGGCATGCTTGACAAGCCAAACTTGCAGTGGGGCAACTCCTCAACAAGCAAGCTCGGCAGCTATGAGTATGGCTCTGATACAATAACGATAAGCTTGATTTTCAAAAACGAAAGAAAAGAATTGCTTGATTATGTAATGTACCACGAAATGCTTCACAAGAAATTCAAGTTCCAAAACAAGAATGGAAGAAACCTGCACCATAGCAGTGAGTTCAGGAAAATGGAATCCAAGTTTCAAAATAAGGATTTAATGGAAAAGGAAATTTCAAGGTTGGCGAGAAAGTACAGGTTCGAATTAAGGGCTATTTTGAGGTTTTGATTAGCAACCTTTAAATACCTACTATCTTAACTTTTCTAAAAGGGTGGTTTGATGAGTGAAAAGCTTCTGCCGCTTGCAGCGATGGAGAAGCTGCTCAAGCAGGGCGGCGCAGAGAGGGTTTCTGACAAGGCAAAGGTTGCTTTGAAGAACGCGCTTGAGGAAAAGGCGCACGACATTGCAGTCAAGTCTATAAAGCTTGCAGTCCATGCAGGAAGAAAAACTATAAAGGCGGAAGATATTAAACTGGCTGTCAAGGAATAGATTTCTATTTAAGCTGTATTTGTTGGTGGAATGCTGCCAGCCATTTACCCTTGGTTCGGACATAAGCTGAGGTTGCTAAAGCCGAAAATCTTGATTTTTTGCCTTTATTAACTGTTGTGCCGGCAGCCTTGTAGATTAAAAGGGCAACATCATTTGTAAGGGAGATTGCGCGCGGGTTTTGAATTGTGTAGCTTAACAGTTTTTGTGGATTTGAAGACATCATCTTCAATATCATTTTTTTATTTGCTACTCCTAGCTGGCCAACAGCAACGCTTTTCCCAGTAGTATTTTTTTTATAAAAATTGGAATCCCTGTCTTTGTCAGCATTCCAGAATTGCTTTTCCAGTTTAACCAAAGTTTTCTTTATGTCGGGCATACTTCCAATGTAGTCAAGAAGCTTTAAAATACTTTCTGCTGGAATTTTATTAATACACAATCTTTATAAATTACTTGCTTAACCCAGCATTGTCTTAATCTAAAAATTAAGGTGATTTTTAATGGCAGATACGAAGATGGTTGCAGCCAATAATGTCCAGAAGGGCAGTTTTATTATTCTGGATGGAGCTGCCTGCAGGGTTGTTGATGTCGAGATTTCAAAGCCTGGGAAGCATGGGCATTCAAAAGTCAGGGTTTCGGCAGTTGGCTTGGTTGACGAGAAGAAAAGGATTGTTGTGATGCCGGGGCATGACAATGTTGAAGTGCCAATAATCGAGAAAAGAAACGCACAAGTTTTGTCTGTGCATGGCGACACTGCAAATGTAATGGAATCTGAAACATATGAAACATTTGATTTGAAAATTCCAGAAGAATTTAAAGGACAGGTTATTGAGGGCTCTTCTGTGCTTTACTGGACTATTATGGATGAAAAAGTTATTAAGCAAGTCAAGGGAAGTGATTAAATGGTAAAATTTCCAGAAGCAGAAATAAGGAAGTTCAGGAATGTTTTTGTTTGCAGGAAATGCAAGACAAAGATAAAAACCCCGAACATGAAGATAACACAGGGCAAAGTAGCTTGCAGGCGCTGCGGCAGCAAGGTATTTAAGGCAGTAAGGAAGAAGTAAAGCAAAATGCCTGACTTTCAAACAATCGCTGCTGTTGTATTTCTTGTTGCTTTGACGATTTTTGTTTTCTTGAAGAGAAAAAATCTCGAGACAAAGCAGCTTGTCCCATATTTTCTTTATTTCTCAATGTATAAAACCAAGGCTGGATTAAAGCTGATGGATTCGTGGGCGAAGAAATACAAAAAGTTGCTTCTATTTATCGGCTATGCGGGAATTCTGGTTGGCTTTCTCGGCATGGCTTTAATCAGCTACAGCTTAGTCAAGAATATTTTTATTTTATTTACAAAGCCAGAAGCAGCTCCAGGGGTTGGCTTGGTCCTGCCATTCAAGGCAAAGGGCATTTTCTTTGTTCCGTTCTTTTATTGGATAATATCAATATTTGTCATTGCAGTTGTGCATGAGTTTGCCCATGGCGTCATAGCAAGAACACACAGATTGAAAGTAAAATCCTCGGGATTTGCGTTTCTTGCCCTTGTCATCCCAATAATACCGGCTGCCTTTGTCGAGCCGGATGAAAAAGAGCTTAAGAAAAGGCCGCATAAGGAGCAGTTAAGCGTTTTTGCTGCTGGCCCTTTTGCCAATATTGCAGCAGCATTTTTGTTTTTGGGCATAGCTTCTTTTCTGCTTGCTCCGATTGCAAGAGCGATGATTGAGCCGAATGGCGTCAGGATTACTGATTATGTAAAGGAAAACGGCCCTTTTCCCGCCGAAACTTATGGAGTAAAAATTAACGAAGTGATACGCGAAGTTGATGGCACTCCAACTCCCTATGTCAACAATCTATCAGCAGTTCTTAGAAGCAAAAAGCCAAATGATATTGTAACAATAAAAACCGACAAATCGGAATACAAAATAAAGCTGGCGAAAAATCCTGAAAACGAAAGCATTGCTTATATTGGAGCTTTTCTCGAGCAGAGCACAAAAATAAATGAGAACGTAACAGAAAAATATGGCAAATTTCTGCCAAATGTCTTGATATGGGTTCTTGGATTGCTTGTTATCTTGTATGTTTTAAACTTTGGCATCGGCTTGTTCAACCTTGTGCCAATTGGGCCTCTTGACGGGGGCAGAATGCTGCAGCTTGTCCTTTACAGAATTTTTGATGAAAAAAAGGCAAACAAGATTTTTGTTTATGTTGGATTATTCTTTTTGGCTATTATATTCTTCAATATAGCGATTGGGTTTGTGAGATGATTTGATTTTGTAGAAAAATTATATCAAGCAATAAAAATTTAAGGCCTTAAAAATCCTATTATACCTAATTGTATGAACTAGTCAAGGACATAAACTACCCCTTAATTTATCCCTTAATGGAGATTTATAATAAGCAGATTTTGGCACATTTAAAAAATGCACTTCACTTATTTTTACCCAAGGGGAAATTTCTTCAAGCTTTTGAACTAAATCTGCAATACTGCCTTGAGTTAATCTTGATTTTAAATTTATCCGTGGAAATTCTATCGTGAGTGGTTTTTCACCCACTGTATTAGCTATAGAATTTACTACACCCGCATAACCTACTGGGATTACTTGAGCATATGATGTTGGAGAATTATGGATTATTAATTCGTATCCTCTTGTTTGGACGACAAATTTTATTAAAGCATAATCTAAAGTCTCGTCAGGCAATCCTGTTATTGCTAGTTCTTCAGGAGTCAAATCGTTTCCAACTATAATTTCGTACATTATATTATCTAACATGTTGGTTAAGAATATACCAGACTTTATAAATATTTCTAGATTAACTACTTAAAAATAGAAACATAATTTTAGGATTTCTGCTTGCTCTCAACATACTCCCTAACCCTGTCATTTCCAGTCGGCTTTGCATTTGGCCCGAGCATATAATAAATCTTCTCTGCCTCTGTGCCCCAGGAATAATCTCCTTTCTCCCTCTCAACTTTATTGACTTGAAACTCCCCCAAGTCAGTGCCTTTCTTCAGATGGTAATAAATGCTCCTAAGAGTTACTTTTGGGAATATTGCCGTGTAAACCTTGTAGATTTCATAACCATACGCCTTTTTCACAAAGTGCAGTATCTCTACAATATTCTGCCTTATTTCTGATTTTATCGGTCTGCCTTTCTTCATAACAAGCAAAATGTTTTACTCATTTATATACTTTTTGTTTCAATATGGAAAATAAATAACAAAAGATTGATTTTTAATCTCTTATTAGTAGTAATAAACGAAAGATTTATATACTAGTACTTTTATTACTACATAGTAGATACATATCACATACATAAAACGTTGGGGGTGATTGTATGGAAAGAGAATTTGTCATTACGAAGAAAATAGCAAAGCACGGCAGTCAAGCCATAATAGTGATACCTAGAGTTCTAGAGGACGAGCTTAAGCCGCAGACACTTGTTAAGCTAACGATAGAGGTTCTTAAAAAGCCGGAGGAGCATAATGGCTGATGCAGCAAAAGAAAAAAAGGGGACATTGGAGAATATAGTAGAAAAAGAGCTTCCTAAGGCAGAGAAAGCACATCCTGAAATGAAGAAAACAAGAAGTGATTTTAGCAAAGCATACTGGCTAGGCGAATTAGGCGGCTTAGCTGGCTCTGCATTGCTTGCTGCTGCGCTTCCATTTAATAAATATTTGACTGCTGGTGTAGCAAGCTCTATAGGCAACTATGCAGGGCACGAAATAGTAGCCACCCCTTATTGGTATTTGAAAAACACTGACAGATACAAAGGATTAGCAGGCAAATACAAGTTTGTAAAAGACTGGGTGACTTTTAACGTGAATTCTCTTGCAGTGGATATAGGAGCTTACTTAATTGATGTTCCTCTCGCAATTGGCGCAACAGCTTTGACAGGAAATCCTGTGACAGGTACTTTGCTTGGCGGCGCTGTTTCGCAAGTATTGCACTGGCTTGGATTCAGGCAATTAAGCAAAGGAAAGTTAAAGGAGATTGCAGAAGAAAGGGCTGCTTCAAAACCTTACAGCCCGCAGCTATCTTACGCCTAGAAAACAAGCTTTAAATATACGTAAGAATTTTTACTCCAAATGGTTGACCTAAGAAGAGTTGCAATCATCTTTATCATTGCTGTATTGTATGCTATTTTTGTTAATGCAGTTATAGGCGCTTTCTACCTTGCACCAAAATATGAGGATTATTGCAAATCAAGGTTCTATCCTGAAAAGCCGTACGCTGCACCTATGGAAAGAAAAGATTGTCCAAAATACAAAGAGCCAGCACAAGAAGAGCTTGACAAATGCGCAGAGCAAAAGGGCTTTCCTGAATACAGGTACGATGCCTATGGCTGCCCTGTTGAATACAAAGGCTGCAATTTCTGCCAGAGGGACTTTGACAATGCAAATCAAAAGTACAATTTCAACTATTTCATCTTTTCCTCTATACTTGCTGTACTTGGGATCGCTATTGGATTATTGCTCCCAATAAAACACAGCCTTAATGAGTGGATTGCAGCTGGGTTCATGCTTGGCGGGCTCGTCACATTGTTCTTCGGCACGTTCAGGTATTACCAGTACCTTGGGAGATATATCAAGCCAGTAGTTATATTCCTTGAGCTTGCAATTGTCATTTACCTGTCATACAAGAAATTGAGGGATATTAAAAAGAAAGACAAGAGAAGATAGTTTTATTATTTGATGATAATTCTTTAACTTTTATGAAGTATATTTTTTTGTTATCGGGAGATTATATCGGCTTGGGAAAAGAGGAAACTCTAAGTTTATTTGATGTCCGAAAAAGTAAATTGGTCGATAGGTTATTGGTTTTTGAATTAGATAATGGGATGAAATCGCTAAAAGAATCAAGCCAGAGACTGGCTTTAACAAAAAACATTTATAAATTATTATTTGAATGTGGAGTTAATGAATTGCCCGAAGCAATAAAAAATTTTGGCTGGAATTCTGTTTATAGGGATAATTTTTGTTTGAGGATTCATGATTTCAATAAGACAATAGACAAAATAAATTCAAACACGAGAACGACCTCTGAAAGCAAAGGTTACAGAGGTAACCCGTTTATCAATGTATTGGCGAGGCGGAGCGATATGGCAGGAAAGCGACGCCGAGCACTAGAATCCGCCGAAGGCGGATTGAAAAAAGATAAGCATTCCAAAAAAATTTATTCAGAAAAAGATTTAGCCGGTTATATTTGGCGTTCATTAAAAAATCCAAAAGCCAATCTGAAAAATCCAAGGACAAAAATTGAATTGTTCTTTGTTGATAATAAGGCTTATTGCGGGCTTTTGATTGAAGAGCTGCATGAGGATTTTGAGTCAAGAAAGGCTCATTTAAGGCCATTCCCGCATCCAAGCAGCCTGAATCCGAAAGTTGCAAGGGCGCTGGTCAATATAACCGGGATAAAAGAAAACGAAGTTTTGCTTGACCCATTCTGCGGCACAGGAGGCTTCCTGATTGAAGCTGGACTGATGAAAATTAAGGTTATTGGGGATGATATAAACAAAATTATGGTTAATGGTTGTATTAAAAACTTAAAACATTTCAAAATTAAAAATTACAAAATAAAAAGAAAAAATGCGCTTGACATTAATGACCGATTTGACTGTGTGGTTACGGACTTGCCTTACGGTTTGAACTCAAACGCCTTGCTGAAATATGAAAAGGACTGGAAAATGCAAAGGCTTAACCTAAAAATACAGAAAAAGGATTTCTACAAAAACCTTGAAAAATTTTATCTAAAGTTCCTGAAAAACTTGAGGAAAAAATTGAAGAAAAAGGCAGTCATAGTGTTTCCTCATTATGTTGATTACAAAAAAATCCTGAAAATTTCAAAATTCAAGATAGAAAAGGAGTTCTCAAATTACGTTCATAGGAGCTTGACAAGGAAGATTGTGAAGGTAAGCTAAAATACATTAAAAAGTTCGTTAAACATTTGTTAGGCAAAGTTTTTGAGCTGCCGAAAGTCCGTTGGTGGCGTATTTTTGGTTATAAATTTGTAATAGATATTTGACTGCGTCAGCAGACTAGAATACGAGTCGGGGCTAGTAAGTTTTTTATATTCTACTCAATTCATTATGACCATGGTTAAACCAACTATACAAATAGAAGATTTCATTAAGGAATCTATGAAAGAAATTGAAGCAGGATTGGGTGAAAAATATGCTATTGAAGGCCCTGTAGATTTTGAGTTATCTGTTGGGATAGTTGACTCTACCGAAGGCGGTTTTAATCTAAAAGTATTGGGACTGGGCGCAAAAAGGAGTGATGATGTAGTTCAAACAGTAAATTTCTCTATAAGGTCAAAAGAAGACCCAGAATTTAAGATGAACAATATTGTTATGTCTAAATTGGCAAATTGGCTTAACCAACCAATGGATAAAATAATTCAAGACTTGGATAATTTGAATAAAATGAGTCAAAATAAGAAAATTATATCGGTTGATGACAAGAAACTTATTGAGAATTCTAAAAAATAACTATTGTATCTAAATTATACTCAAATTGTGATATTGGTATATATATTTTATACTCAACTTTTTCTCTATGGTGGATAAAGTAATTGAAGGATTCAAAAAAGATTTTTTAGCTATAAAGGAAAAGGGATGGATTCCTTCTAATAGATTTCATGACACTGGCATAGGTAAAACATTTGAAGATTTTATTGGAGTTATAGAAAATAATAAAACTTCAGCAGATTATGGTGGTGTTCTTGAACTAAAATCTACGCGAGAACTTTCAGAATCAATGATTACTTTGTTTACAAAGTCTCCAGACCCTCGTGGTGTTAATACTCAATTAAGAGAAAAATTTGGATATTATGATGAAGAGCATAAAGACATGAGGATACTGCATACAACTTTTTCTGGGAATAAATTTAACACATGTGCAGATAAATTTGGATTTGTATTAGAGATAAATGAAAAGGAGGAAAAAATAGACATTAAAATAAAAAATTTAAAAGATAACAGTATTGAAAAGTTTGAAGCATTTTATCCATTTAAAAGTCTCTATGAAATAATTGAAAATAAATGCAAGAATATAATCCTTATTGATGCAGAATCTAAAAAAGAAAATGGGGTTGAATCCTTTAAATTCAATAAAGTAGTTTTGCTTACTGGATTGACATTTGACACATTTCTAAAAGCAATAAAAGAAGGAATAATAAAATATGATATCAGGTTAGGAGTTTACAGGACTGGTGAAAACAAAGGCAAAACTCACGACCATGGTTCAGGCTTTAGGATACACAAATCAGACCTAAATAAAGTATTTAAAATAGAAGAATTATAACTATTCTTTTTCTATAATCACAATCCATTCTTCATTCATTGTAACCCCGTGATTACCGCTTATATTTGTCGGGCTGTTTATTTTTGGCATTCTTTTATGTGGAATGTTTCTAATAAATGTATTGTGATGCTTGTAATGATTTTTAGCTTGGAACAATTCAAGAATTATTTCATCTGTTGGAATTTGAACACCTTTTACTGTCCTGTTTCCAACTACAAAGCACAAGAAAGCTCCTTTTTTAGTTACCCTATGCAATTCTTGAACACATTTGTCAAAATCCACATAAAAGCTTAGCACATCTCTTGCCCTTATAGGATCAACATCAGCTATTTTTTGCAATGTAGCTTTTAATGTTGGTGAGCCTAAATCATGAATTAAATCTTTTGTAGGAACACCACCTAGGCTAACCTTATCTATATCTAACACTTTTTTTTGGTCATAACCTAACCATTGCAAAGCCAAGCGTGAAAACTGGCCATAGGCTACGGTTGTTCTGCTATCTCCATAAGGGGGAGAGGTAACAATTAAGTCCACTTCTCCATCTTGAATTGAAGTTTTATGTCTTGAATCTTCTGGAAAAATATTAACTTTACAATTTTTATTATATTCTTCAAAATATTGCTTCATGCTAGTTATGTTTTTTTTTAATTTTTGCCTAAAAGTAGAAATTGTGTCTGGCTTATGCTTTTTCATCATCTCTGGACTCATTCTGTAAAGTTTATATTCTCTGTTTCTTGTGTTAGACACATTTCTAACTATTTCAGAGAAAGCTACCAAGAAAAAGTTTTTAGTGTCTTTATTTTTTACTTCTGAAATGTTTTTTCTAATAATCGCTAAATCCGTTATAACTTGTGGCTTAAACCAAAAGTCAATATTAGGAAAATTTGGCTTTTCTATTTGTTTTTGGCTAAAATTAATTTCTTTTTTGTCATCTAAGCATTTTTCTATTAATTCGTGATACTCTTTCCACAAAATTTTAGAATCTATTGGAGTTGTTTTTACTTTAGAGATTAATAAAGCCAGAGGATTAATATCTATTCCGTATGCTTTTTCAAAATTTTCATGCAAAGTGGCCTCTAAAAGAGCAGTTCCAGAACCCACAAAAGGGTCAAGAAGGACTTTAGCATTTTTTCCGTATGTTCTGATTAACCTTCTTGCTACTTGCGGTATCATCATAGCAGGATAAGTATGGAAACCATGATTGCTATATTTAGTAAAATCTTTTCTAAAGTCCCAAGATATGTCTTTATACTTTATTTCTTTATTTTGAATTAAGTTTGTTGATTGCATTTTTACCCAAAGTTGTTAGTTCATATAATCTGCCTTTCCTGCTTTCTTCGTTAAGGCATTTGACCATGCTGTTTTCTTTTAGCTCTTTTAAGAATATGCTGACATGATTAAGTCTTATATTAATTTTATGTGCTATCTCAGAAGGAGTTAATGTATCATTGCCTATTGCTTTGATTATTTTTGACCTGTATTCGCTTGATTTCAGCAAAGATATTGCTTTAACCATCCCCTTTTCCATCCATTCTCTTTAAACACAACTATATATAACCTTAACTACAATTTAGATACAAAATGAATACATATATAAAGTTTTCTATTTAGACATTTTATTCTATAAATTTACATAAAAATTATATAAACTAAGTGTTTACTATCCTAAATATGGAAGCATTATTAAGATATCCGTGGAAATATGTAAATAACACTAGTAACCACCAATCTATAACTGCAAAGTTAGTTGAAACTCTAAATGCAACAAATAAAAAAGACTTTTTCCCTGAAACATATTTTTATCTTACACATTTAATAAACCCTATTAACGCATATTGGACTAAATTAAGCCCATTATCAGTTGCAAATTCTAACGAGACTGCAAGAAAACTATTTTTAGGACAAAAAATTGAAAGATTGGCCAGTATTTGGTTCAAAAAATTACCTGATTTTATTGTAGAACAAGGAAAACTAGATGGAGCTTTTGTAGGTATACCAGGAGTTGTTGGTAAATTTGATTTTTTAATTGGTGATTCAATAATTGAATTAAAAAGTAAAGATGAATTGCCAAAAGATGATGATGAGATTGTAAAATTATATCCTCAGGATATAGAACAATTAGCGTTTTATTCAGTTTTACATCCTATGCAACCTAAAGAAAATTATTTAGTATTTATAAATCAATCCCATCCTTATAAATTTAAAGCATTTAAATTAATTACAACTGACTTTGGGAAAATAAAGTCAATGATACTTTCTAGAATTAGTCATTTAAAAAGTTCTATTGAGAAGAAAGAATTTATTTCATTAGGTAGGTGCAGATATTTTGAACTTGGTTGTAAATTCAGAGAAAATAATATTTGTAGCTGTGGTTCATTAGAGTTAATTTCAGATACAATAACTACTGCAGTTAAACTACTTCATGATGATGAGTTTACAAAATTACTTCAATCTGAAATGGAAAAATCAAAATTTAAAGGTGACGCATACACCATACTAGACTTAATTATACCACGAAAGAAAATAATGAAAGATAAGCTAAATATATCTGAAGAAGAATTCTCAGACATGAAAAGGGAGGGTTACCTTTCATGTTTGGATAATCTTGTAAAAAGATTACCTTACAAACCCACAAAAGAACAAAAGAAAAAAATTAAAGAAGGAATATTTGATGATAGATTAATAATTGCTCAAAGATGGCTTAATTTACCAAGTTCTAGCAAAGCTGGTGGTGAATTAGTACCATACACAATTGAATATGGAAGGACTACTTATCAAGAAAGAGCTAGCAAACCAGAAGCCTATCATATCGGAAAATTAGCAATAATCTGTGCTTCTTATGGTGTCTCAAAAGGAATAATAATCATTATTTATCCTAATTTAAATGATTTAATTCACACATTTGAAATTAACTTCAAAAATCTTAAAGAAGTTCAAACTGAAATAAAAGGGATTCTTGACCAGCTAGATAAAGCAATGGAGGATGGAGAATTCTTATCTCTGGAACCATGCCTTAAATTTTTTAATAATGACGGAAAATGCCCATTAATGAAACCTTGTCATTCAGGAAAAAATAAGGGTTGTGATCCATACTATGTACCTGTAAAGTTATAACCAAAAATTTCAGAGAGCGTAGCGAATCGTATAATATCCCATATTATGCGAAGCCACCAACGTAAAGGACTTTCGGCTTAACGTTAACAACGGCAGCTCAAAAACTTTGCCTAACAAATGTTTAACGAACTTTATCTTCTGGTATTCTTTTCAATATTAACAATAATAGAAATTATTCCAATTCTATTTCTTTTCAATAACGAAAATAATCTATCTTCTTAATTTTTTCTCAACTTCCAGTATCTTCATTGTTGTCTTGATGACAGTGTCTGGATTTAATGAAATTGAGTCAATGTCGCATTCAACCAAGAACTCGGCAAAGTCAGGATAGTCGCTTGGGCCCTGGCCGCAAATTCCAATCTTCCTATGATTTCTCTTCGCCTTCTTTATCACTTCATCAATCAATTTCTTGACAGCAGGATTTCTCTCATCATACAGTCTGCTCACAAGCTCAGAGTCCCTGTCCAAGCCAAGGGTTAATTGTGTCAGGTCATTTGAACCTATGCTAAAGCCATCAAATATCTTTGCAAACTCATCAGCCAAAATCACATTGCTTGGGATTTCTGCCATCACATAAATCTCCAAATTATTTTTGCCCTGTATTAATCCATATTTCTCCATCTCTTTAATCACTTCCTTGCCTTCTTCAATAGTCCTGCAGAATGGAATCATCAGCTTGATGTTAGTCAGTCCCATTTCATCCCTTGCTTTCTTCATCGCCATGCACTCCAGTCCGAATGCTTCTCTATAGCTGCCTGCATAATATCTTGAAGCGCCTCTCCATCCAAGCATGGGATTCTCCTCATTCGGCTCAAATTCCTTGCCGCCAATCAAGTTTGCATATTCGTTTGTCTTGAAATCAGACATCCTGACAATCACATCTTTTGGATAGAAAGCTGCCCCAATCATGGCAACTCCCTGTGCAAGCTTTTCAACAAAGAAATCTGCTTTGTGCTTGTAAGAATAAGTCAAGTGGGCAATAACCTCTTTTGCTTTCTTGTCCTTCAGCCTGTCAAAATGCAGCAATGCCAATGGATGCACTTTGATATAAGAGCTTATGATAAATTCCTCTCTTGCCAAGCCAACTCCGTCATTCGGTATCATGCAGAACTCAAAAGCCTGGTCAGGATTGCCTACATTCATCATTATCATTGTCTTCGGCCTTCTCAGTTTCTTCAGGTTAATTTTATGCACCTCAAACTTGAGCTTGCCCTTATACACATGCCCGACTTCGCCTTCTGCGCAGCTCACTGTTACATCAATTCCTGTCTTTACTACTTCAGTTCCTCTCTCGGTGCCTACAATTGCAGGAATTCCAAGCTCCCTGGCAACAATTGCTGCATGCGCTGTCCTGCCTCCCTTGTTTGTGACGATTGCAGAGGCAATCTTCATTATCGGCTCCCAGTCAGGATCTGTTTTTTCTGTTATGAGGACTTCTCCATGCCTGAATCTCTTTATTTCCTTTGCATCTTTTATGACATGCGCCTTGCCAACAGCTATCTTTGTCCCTACGCTGAGCCCTTTCACGATTTCAGTGCCTTTCTCCTTCAAAATATATTCTTCGAGAATGTTATAGTTTCTCTGGCTCTGAACAGTTTCAGGCCTTGCCTGCACAATGAAAAGCTCGTGTGTAATGCCGTCCTTTGCCCATTCCATGTCCATCGGCTTGAACTTTCGGGCTTTCTTTGAATAATAATCTTCAATGATGCAAGCCCATTCGGCAAGCTTCAGGATTTCATTGTCATTCAATACATACTTTAATCGCGCTCTTTCATGCACCGGAATATTGGCTGTTGTCTTTTTTCCGTTTTCGCTGTAAACCATCTTCATTTTCTTGCTTCCAAGCTTTTTGCTTATAATCGGCTTGAAGCCCTTTTTCAGCATCGGCTTGAACACATAAAACTGGTCTGGGTTGACAGAGCCCTGAACGACATTTTCTCCCAAGCCATAAGCGCCGTTAATCAGGACAGCATCCTTAAACCCGGTTTCTGTGTCAATGGAGAACATAACTCCGGAGCAGGCCTTGTCGCTTCTCACCATTTTCTGCACGCCAACTGACAAGGCAATCTTGAAATGGTCAAAGTGCTTGTCTACCCTGTAAGAAATAGCCCTGTCGGTAAACAAAGATGCAAAGCACTTCTTGCATGCCTCGAGCAATGTATTATTGCCTCTTATATTTAGGAATGATTCCTGCTGCCCTGCAAAGCTTGCAGAGTTATGAGTTATAATACCGCCAATTCCAGCTGCAAAATTCTCTATATTTGGGACAGTAAAATCATAAACCATGCCATTGTAATCAAATTCTTCAATTTTTTTAATACTATCCCACATAACACTTTTTTCAAAGAAGTTGGAGTATTCATTTAAGCCATATTTTATCATTAATTTTTTAAATTTAGCTCGAGATATACTACCTAATATCAACCCTTTGTTCCAAGATACAGAACTCTTTTTGAATCTTCCTTTTTTATCGTAATTTATGTGATTTGCAATATTAATTTTTATGACGAAATCTTCGTATAATGTTTTTCTGCATTTCTTGCAGTAAAACCTAGGTATATTTTTATAATAACTGGTTTTTTCAATTTTATTATCGCAAATAGGGCAAAAGTACGCTTCGACTATTTGTTTTTCTAAAATTTTATCATGACTGGCTTTAATCAGTTCAGATAATTTATCAGAAATGTTTATTATATTTTTAAATTGGGGATGGGTTTTTTTATTTTGATAGTGCTGAATTAGGTTAAGCAGCTTATTTAACTTATTTTCATTTTCCAAAGGAATATTTTCTTTAAACTTGATAGCTTCTGAAGCAGGAATTGTAACAGTAAATGAATTTTTACTCCTCCTTAAATAAAGATTAAAATCTAACATTTCCAACAGTTTAACAATTCCCCCTATTAGCTGCTCTGATGTTGAACTATATTCTACTCCGCCCTTAGAAATATATCCATCTCCATCAAAACAGCCTGCTAAGAATGAACCTATTAATTTTTTATTGCACTCAAACAGAAAGTTCGGAACTCTTTTTATTCTGCAGGATCTTCCCTTACCTTTAAAATTAAGTGGGGTTCCAGTTACTTGATTTAAGAATCTAACAAGGCCTTTACAATAAACTCTTAATGAATTATTATTAATTTTTTGATTATTATATATAGAAAGTTGCTTTGCAAAATCCTTGATTTTTTCTATAATTTTATTATCGGAATTAGTCAATATAATTCCAGATTTATAAGTACAACCTTCCGCACAATATAGTCCTAAGAAGTATGCAAAATCATTATCGAGCATTATAAATCTTCTCAGTGGATTTTGAATTTTCCAGTTTGAAGAATTGTTCTTAATATAAACTAAATCATTTTCTTCATGAACATCTTTTCCATCAATATAGTCTAAAACATCTATTATTTTAATGTTTGAATTGATTAAAGGAATTTTTCTTGTTGCAGGAATCATCTCATTTCCTTTAAGTTTGGAAATAGAGGCAGTTTTAGGCTTAAAGCTTTCCGGATCCAATACTATTAAAGAATGGTCTTCGCTTATTTCAATCTCTCTACCCGTTTCAGTAATAATTTTGTATAATTTTGCATTCTTGGCTGGATGTTGGTATATTTGTTCAGCTTTTACCCATTTTGTTTCGTTATTTTTCATTGCGATAACTTCTAAGTCAATACCTTCGCAATCACAAAAATTAGCATAAATGTTACCTATAGTATCATATATCGGCTTTCCATTTATTTTAATAAGAACATGCGAGTTTTCAGATATGCTAGGCAGATCCTCTGCTGTCGCAGAGCTCCTAACAGCAACATCGGTGTTAGCGCCATACTGCCTGCATAACTTTTTGTAAGAACTAACTATTTCCTTTGTAAGTTCTGGCGGCAATTTAGAATGCAAAATGGTTTGCCTTGCCTCGTGCCCTATTTCAGCCAGATTCTTTTTTGACTTATCAAGTTTTTTAAGTATATGCTTTAGTTTATTTTTGATTCCCGCCTTCTCAATAAAGTGATTGTAAGCATAAGCAGTAACAGCAAAGCCATTTGGTATTTTCACTCCTCTTTTTGTAAGATTCCTGTACATCTCCCCCAAAGAAGCATTCTTGCCGCCTACAAGCCCAACATCGTCAATACTTAACTCGTCAAACCAGAGAACAAACTTCTTTTTCTTGTTCAAACTGCCACCTCCTTGATTGTTTTTTAAAGTGATTTTATATAAAGGTTTTGATTTAAACCAACAAAAAAGTTTATATACAACACTTCTTTACTTATTAAAGGTGCGTTTGATGTCAAATTTTGTGAGGGTAGCAAATATTTCAGACTTAAAGCCAGGCGACAACAAGATTGTGAATGTAAATGGCACAGATGTTGCTTTATTCAATGTAGATGGAGAGTTTTTTGCTATCAACAACACTTGCTTGCATCGGGGCGGTCCATTAGGAGAGGGTTTTCTTGATAATGATGTTGTGACATGCCCATGGCATGGATGGCGCTTCAATGTCAAAACTGGAGTTTCGCCAGTTGTGCCTACTGCAAAGGTCGCAACTTATCAAGTGAAAGTAGAAGGCAGCGATGTTTTTGTTGCAGTTGATTGATTATTTTATCTTTTTCTTATGAACAGCCATCTTCAGTTTTTTGACTCCATTCATTGCTTCTTTGTAACTTAGTAAAATATTTTTCGCTCCGTAATTGCTTACAACTGACTGTGCATTCACAACTCCAAGCTTAATCGCAAATTCGATATCATTCTTTCTTATCATGCCGCTTAAAAAAGAAGCTGCAAAAGCATCTCCTGCGCCTGTTGCATCTACTATCTTGACAGGAGGCGGAAATGCAGAATAAACGTGTTTGTCGTCCATTACATAAAACGTATTCTTTCCGTCTGTTATTACAACAATTCTTGGCCCTAATCCTTTAAGCTTGAACAGAAGCCCTTCCATCTCGTCATGCCCGACAAGAAGGCATGCCTCTTCTTTGTTCAAAACTAACAATTCTGTTCTTGACAGTATATTCCTTAAATGGCTTTTTCCTTTTTCAGCAAGGTAAGTGCTTGGATTGAAGGCAATCTTTATTTTGCGCTGCTGCGCAAACTCTGCCAGTCTTTCCTGTGTATGGAAAGATTCCTCAAGCATTGAGCTGAAGTAAAACCATTTTGTTTTTAATTTTTTATATGGAACGTCTTCATTTCTCAGTTCGTCATTAGCTCCTTTATATGTTAAAATTGTCCTGTCATGCTCCAAAGTGTCAAGTATTACAGAATAGCCAGCATGCCCTTTGCTATGCTTGCAAAGCAAATCTATTTTTTCCTTTTTCAGGTTTTTGTGTATAAAATCAGAATTAGTGCCAGAGCCAAGCTTGCCGAGAAAGCCAACATTGTGCCCCAATCTCGATAAGGCAACAGCAGTGTTTGTTCCTCCTCCTCCTGTAGTGAATTCCAGCTCGTCTATCAATATCTTAGAGCCGCTTGGAAAAGCAAGCAAATCTGTCTCTCCCTTTGGATCGATTATCTTTATAAGCTCAGAAAACCTTGTCTTTGCAAAAACGTCAAGAGTTGCAGAGCCGACAGTTATTACATCATACATAACATATTTCCTTAAATTTTAAGTTTATATAGTTTATTGTTTTGAGAAATGATGATAGTATGGATATCAACACAATCAAAAAATTCAACAAAAACGTCGCTTCCCAGCATCTGCAAAGTCCGTGGGATTGTAAATCCCACTTGCACAAGGTGTCAACGAACTTTGTCGTTGATGGGAGCCCAGCTCAGGACAGTGCGCCTGATTGCGGTAAATAGATAGGCGAGGCGGCTCGATGTGGCAGTCGGAGAGACGCCGAGCAGTAAATATTGTCGCGAAGCGACGGATTGAATTTTTAATTTATATTATATAAACAAATTTTTCAAAAACTTATCCTATCCAATATTTCATGCGCATTTACAGAACTCAAGTATTTCTCAACATTCCTATTTCTCAATTTAATCAAAAACATCATCTTTAAAGATTCCTTTTCATTATTGCTTACCCTTGCAATCCTGTCTGCCTCAATTAACCCATAAGGATAACCTAGGAATATTGGATCAACACAATTAGTTGCCAATATGTTTATTGTTTCCTCCGCCTTTGGCTTTTGCTGGTTGAATATCTCAAACCTGAAAACATGCCTTGATTTTTCATGGAATTTGACAAAAAACATCTCTGCCCTGTGGCTTGGATTGCCTATCTCAACAATAGGGTAATAATACCATGGATGTAAAGGGCTCATATTGCTCAAAACAACGCTTAATAAATTACCGTTGTCTGTAAACAATGAAGTTGTTTTGCTTAATCCAGAGAGAATAACATTATTCTTTTTGCATGACTCGTAAAGCTCAGCCAAATGCTTATTCTCCCCGGTTATGGTTGACTGCAGATTGCCGTCCAAAACTATAATTTCGGCCAATTTGTTGTCTGCAATAATTTTTGCCATGTTTAGCTCTGCAAACCTTCTTATTGCATTTGCCACGCTGCCTATCTCCGCCCTGTTTATGCCGAGCATTATTGTCCTGTCAAACGAGCTGAAATTTATTTCATCAAGCTTTATTGAGTTATCATCTCCAAAAAATATTGTCTTATAATGTATCTCATCGCTTTTGCCTATCGCCTTTGTAAATGCAAGCATCTCGAATTTTTTTGAGCCCAATTTCCTGTTGTTTTCATAAATAACATAGCAAGCCCTCATCAAGCTCAGAGAGAAATTTGCAGAAGCAAGTATCTCTGCATTGCCGCCGTCAACAAAAGCGATTTTTTTAGCTGAATTTGTTTTATTTATCTGATGAAAATTTTTAGAATCGATTTTATGCGCTGAATAACCTTCTCCTGAGAATTTTGGGTAGTTTGCCTCGGATGAATCTTCCTCAATCGAATCAATGATTTCCTTGATTATATCGTCATGCATGAATTAGAGTAATTGGCATTGGTTTTTAATTTTTGCGGAAATTTTTAATTTCCGAAAACCCCGAAAATCTATTGATTTTCGATGTTATTGATTCAGGCAAGAACTTATTATTCTATACTAAATCAATTAATTATTTAAATGAGAAGATTAACCTTTTGGATATGGAAAGTATGATGTATCCAAGCTTAATATATGACACGGACAAACTGATAGAGCTTGTGCTTGAGCTTAAGAAGCAGAGGAATGCCGTAATACTAACCCATAATTACCAAAGCCCTGAAATGTACAAAATAGCAGACTACATAGGAGATTCTTTGGGATTGTCAATAAAAGCTTCGGAAACAGACGCTGATGTAATCTTATTCTGCGGAGTTAAATTTATGGCAGAAACTGCAAAAATACTAAACCCTGGTAAAACTGTTCTTTTGCCTACATTAAATGCTGGATGTTCTTTGGCTGACATGGCTACAGCAGCAAAACTGAAGGAAGTCAAAGAAATGTATCCTGATGCTGCTGTTGTAAGCTATGTAAACACAAATGCAGACATAAAGGCAATGTCTGACATATGCTGCACTTCTGCAAATGCTGTTGAGATTGTAAATTCATTACCAAACAAGAGAGTTATATTTCTTCCGGACAAAAATCTGGGTAGGTATGTACAGCGGCACACAAACAAGGAAATAATTTTGTGGGATGGCTATTGCTTTGTACATGACAAGCTAAATGCGGATGTTTTAATGGATTTCAAGCAGCGCTACCCGGATGCAAAGGTTATAGCCCATCCTGAATGCAAGGAGGAGTTGCTTAAAATGGCAGATCATGTTTGCGGCACTGGCGGAATGTCAAAATTCGCAAAATTGGACGGCTCAAAAAATTTTATAGTTGTAACAGAGTGCGGAATGACTGAAAAACTAAAACAGGATGTGCCTGAAAAAAACTTTATGTCATTTTGCAATGTATGCCCTTACATGAAGTCTGTAACACTTCCTTTAGTTGCCAGATCTCTGATTCAGAATACATATGAAATAACTTTGCCGCAAAATATTATGGTGAATGCCAGAAAATCTATAGACAGAATGCTTGAATTTTCTAAAAATGCTGCGTAGGGAAAGACTAGTTCTGGAATTTTGGGACAGGAGCAGAGAATTAACTGTGCGAAACAGCCAATACAGGATTTTTGTAAATGAACTTTTCTCATTGCTAAGAAATCAGGACTTAGGCAAAGGCGACTTAACCACATCAACAATCAAAAGCAATAAAAAAATTTCCGCTGTGATTATTGCAAAAGAAAACGGCATATTTGCCGGTTTGGAGGAATTCAAATTTCTAAACAGGGATTTAAAAATTAAGTCAATGAAAAATGATGGAGACAATGTTAAAAAAGGAGACACTCTAATCCAGATTAATGGTCCTGTCAACAAAATCCTTGAAAGGGAAAGAACTTCTTTAAACTTATTGCAAAGAATGAGCGGAATAGCTACAACAACAAATGAGTTAGTCAGAAAAGCAAAAGGCAAAGCGCATATCGTTGCAACAAGAAAAACTTTGTGGGGTTTAGTTGACAAAAAGGCTGTAAGCGTAGGCGGAGGCCTGACGCACAGGCTGAATTTAAGCGACGGCATAATAATAAAGGACAATCATCTCAAGATATTAAATTTTAATATAGAAAATGCCCTGAGATTTGCAAAAAATAAGTCAAGATACATAGAAATCGAGATTGAGAATGCAAATGATGCCTTAACAGCGGCAAGAACCATAAAAAAACTAAAAAACGGCAAAAGCCTTTTTGCAGTGATGTTCGACAATATGAGCCCAAAATCTATAAGAGAGGCAATCAAAGAACTGAAAAATCAAAATTTATACGAGCACATATTGCTGGAAGCCTCTGGGAATATAAACAAAAATAATCTTATTGAGTATGCAAATTCAGGCGTCGATGTGGTTTCAATGGGCTTTATAACCAATTCTGCCAATGTATTAAATCTGTCACAAGAAATACTATAATTTCAAAAATTTTTTGCCATTGTCAAAAACCACATTCAAAGACTGGTGGCATATTGCTTATTGCACATTTGATTCGTGGTTTTTGATCAACCCGGAATTCCACGATTAATTTGTGGTTGAGTTACGAAATCGCCTATTGTAAATAAGGTGGAATTCCGACGTTTTCAATAATTATTTAAATAATCGACTAATTTTCTATAGTTTTATGTACGAATTGATTATAACTGAAAAGCCTGCAGCTGCTAAAAAAATAGCAGAAGCTCTAGCAGATGGAAAGCTAATTAAAGAGAGTTATCAAGAAGTCCCTTACTACAAATTGACTCATGGAAACAAAGATATTGTTGTTGCTTGTGCAGTAGGTCATTTATATGGCTTAGCAGAAAAAGAAAAAAAGGGGTGGAAATTTCCTTCCTTTGAAATTGAATGGAAGCCTATATCCGAGACTACAAAAAGCTCTGCATTCACAAAAAAATACCTTAATGCAATAAAAAAGCTCGCAAAAAGTGCCAATGAATTCACTGTTGCAACTGACTACGACCAAGAAGGCGAAGTCATAGGACTAAATGTTATACGATTTATCTGCAATAAAAAAGACGCTTACAGGATGAAATTCTCCACCTTGACAAAGGACGAGTTAAGAAAGTCCTACGAAAACAAAAGCAAGCATCTTGATTGGGGGCAGGCAGAATCAGGAGAGGCAAGGCATTTTCTGGACTGGTACAACGGCATTAACTATTCCCGCGCGCTTACTTCCGCAATAAAAAGCACAGGCACTTTCAAGATTATGTCAACAGGCAGGGTTCAGGGCCCGGCTTTAAAGATAATTGTTGACAGGGAAAGAGAAATCAAGGCATTTGTCCCAAAGCCATTCTGGCAGATTCAATTAATTGGGGAGCACAACAATCAGCAGATAACTGCATGGCACAAACAAGACAAATTCTGGGAAAAAGACAAGGCAGACAAAGTAATTGAAAAAACAAGGAATGCAAAAAATGCTAAAGTTGACAATATAGAGAGAAAGCAATTCAACCAATTGCCGCCTTTTCCTTTTGACTTGACATCGCTGCAGATTGAAGCATACAGGTGCTTTAATATTTCACCAAAAGAAACGCTTGATATAGGGCAGGAGCTCTACACTTCTGGTTTTATTTCCTATCCTAGAACTTCTAGCCAGCAATTGCCTTCCACTATTGGATATCAAAAAATTTTGAGCGAGTTGTCAAAACAGAAAAACTATGCTGAATTGGCAAAATCATTGGCAAAAAAATCAAAGCTTGCTCCCAACAGCGGCAAGAAAACAGACCCTGCGCATCCTGCAATATTCCCTACTGGAATTTCTCCTTCTGGATTGAAGGACAAGGAAGCCAAAATCTATGACTTGATAGTAAAAAGGTTCTTTGCCACATTTGCAGAAAATGCTGTGAGGGAGACAATGATTGTTGACATTAATTGCAACGAAGAGATTTTTGCTGCAAAAGGCACAAGAACTATAGAAAAGGGCTGGCACATATTCTATTATCCGTATGTGCAGCTTGAGGAAATAGAGCTTCCCAATGTAAAGCAAGGTGAAAAAATAAACATCAAAAAAATCGAATTGCTAAGCAAGGAAACACAACCACCAAAAAGATATACTCCTGCTTCCATCATAAAAGAGCTTGAGAAAAGAAATCTGGGAACAAAAGCAACTCGCTCAGAGATTATTGACACATTGTTCCAGCGCGGCTATGTGCAGGGCAGGGCTATAGAGGCAACTGACTTGGGAACTTCAACAACTGAAACTCTGGAAAAATATTCTCCAAAGATACTCGACGAAGAGCTTACAAGGCATTTTGAGATAGAGATGGAAAAGATAAGGGAAAAACAAGAAAAAAAAGAGGATCTTCTTGAGGAAGCAAAAGAGGCGATAACAAAAATATTGGTTGATTTGAAAAAGCACGAAAAAGAGATTGGGGCAGAGCTTTCAAAGGCAAATCGCGCAACTCAGGATGAAATGTCTTTTCTTGGCATTTGTCCGATTTGCAAAGAAGGCAATTTGATGACGAGAAGAGGAAAATATGGGGCTTTTGCAGCCTGCAACAAATACCCAAACTGCAAGACGATTTTCTCATTGCCTAAAAATGCCCTGATTAAGCCTGCAAAAAAAGACTGCGAAATATGCGGCTATCCGAAAGTTCTGGCAATCAAAAAATCTAAGCAGCCGATGGAATTCTGCTTGAACCCAAAATGCCCCAGCAAGAATGTTGAAGGTGAAGCAGGCATCCAAGCAAAAGCAATTGCAAAAGGCGAGATACACAGAAAATGCCCAAAATGCAAAGAAGGCGATATTGTTTTAAGGGGGAGCATTTATGGTAGATTTCTAGGTTGCAGTAAATACCCAAAATGCAGATACACTGAAAAATTAGAAAACAATAGTAGCGATTAAACCAAAATATTATTAAATACCGAGTTTTAGGAGTAAAGTTATAGATGAATTACAAAAAAAGAGGAGTAAAAAAACAAAAGAGTATTGTTTTAGCTGTTTTAATTATAGTTCTGATTCTATTTGTTTTATTTCAATCCAAAAAACCATCAATTACGGGCAAAGTAACAGGCATGGTTGTCAGCGAGGAAACTGTTCTCAGCGAAAATTTAAACCTTCAAGTAAACGAAAGCGGCACTTATGAATGGGAGGTAAAAAACCCAGGCAACATTAAGTCCCTCAAGGCAACTGGTTCTGCAAGTGCCAATGGCACTGCAAGGGTTTACATCGAGAAAAACGGCACAAGGTACCTTTTGTTTGACAGCACCAAGCAGTTATTTGATGTAAATATCCATGTTCTCCCCGAGTACAAGAAAACATTCCAGGGAGGCGAAGTATTAATACAGAACATTTTATTTAATTTAAGAGGATTTGGCGCTGGCGATGTAGAAGTAAAATATGCCATTAAGGACCAAAAAGGAAATATTATAGCCTCTGAAATGGAAACAGTGTTTATTGAAACACAGGCAAAGTTTATAAGGTCGTTGCTAGTGCCTTCTGACTTAAGGCCAGGAAATTATGTTGCATTGGTAAAAGTCACTTACGCTGATTCTGTAGGAACAAGCTCTGATATTTTTGAGGTTAAAGCAAAGGCAATAAGATTGTCTCTGGTGCAACTTAAAGATTACAGGGTTATCTTATTACTTGGGTTAATTGCTGTTTTAGTCATTTTTGCTTTCTCTGTATACAAGTTGGGTTATTTAAAGAAAAGGGCACCAAAAGCAAAAGTAGAAGAAATAAAAGAACTAAAATTGGAAGAAAAAGCACAAAAACTGAAAAAGGAGCTTGAAGCTTTGGAGCAAGCCCGCAAATCTGGATTTATTTCTGAAGAATCTTACCAGAAAGATAAGAAAAGGATTGAGGAAAAGTTAAAGAGTTTGAAGTAAAAATTCAGTTTAATTTAAACTATAAAATAATACAAAAAATTAAATATTCAACTTGTTACACTAGCTTTATGATTATTAAGCTGAAAGGGGTGGTTATATTTGAAGCAATAATCATAGTCGTACTTCTGGTAGTTGTCATAAATTCCTATGCAAACAAAATTAAAATAGAAAACCAATCCAAAGAAGGGCTGCTGTCTCCAAGAATTTATTCTGGAGTGCTGGAATCAAAAAGCTTTTTGATAGTAAATTTTGCGCCATTAAAGGAAAAAATTCAGAGTTATATAGTAAAAAATAACTACAATGTTTCCGTCTATGTTGAAAACTTAAGAAATGGCGCATTTACGGGCGTAAATGAAAGGACTGGATTTTTTCCGACAAGCTTAAACAAATTGCCTGTCGCAATTTTGATAATGAGAAAAATAGAAAATGGCGAGCTGAGCTTTGATACCAAGCTTGAAATCACGGATTTTGACAGAAGAGAAAGTTTTGGCACGCTTTACAAGACAAAGGAAAAGGAATTGCCCTTGCGCATTTTGCTTGAGAAACTGCTTAAAGAATCTGACAACACAGCTTTAAGCGTTCTATTAAGGCAACTTGACACTCAAGACTTGCAGCTTATCTTGGACTATTATGGATTTGATATAGAGCTTGACTACGAAAAAAGGCAGAAAGGGACTAACCTTAATTTAATAACGCCAAAAGCAATATCAAATCTTTTCATAAGCTTGTATTTCTCAACAATTCTTGAGCCCAAAAATTCAGAATATCTGCTGTCTCTAATGAAAGAGACTGTATTTGACATTAAAAAGATAGCAAATCTTCCCGATGATGTTAAGGTTGTGCATAAATTTGGGGAAAATTATTACGGAACAGAAAGATTTTTCCATAATTGCGGCATAATGTACATTAGTGAAACAAGGATATTTTATTGCATTATGACAAAAGACTTGAACGAAGAAGAGGCAGTAGAAACTATTGGTTTCATAGTAAATGAGATTTATACGTATGTTGAGGGAACTAGAGAAAAATTAGATACTTATAAGGGAAGTTGATTTTTATAGCAATGGTAATAATTAAACCAAAAATTCTTAAATATGCCTATTTTTTCTTTTTATATGAAAAAATTATTGTTTTTATTTATAATCTTGAATTTAGTTCTACTGCCGAATGTTTTTGCCAAACAAGGGCACATGAAATTGTTGGCAGTCAAGGAAACAGAGGCAGGCTATGAAGGCGGCATAGCTGACTTATTTCTTGAGATAAAGCCAGGCGCCGGAAGGGTTTTTCTCGAGACATTTCCTTTGACAAGAACCGACACGCAGATGTCAACAAGGTTTGCAAAGGCGATTGCATGCGACGCAATTGAAAGAGATTGTGATGATATAGACTTTTTCTATACAATTACTGCGGATTCTGCAATCATAGCAGGCCCAAGCGCTGGCTCTTCAATTGCTGTTTTGACAGTTGCTGTGCTTGAGAATCTTGAGTTAAATGAGGGCTATGCAATTACAGGCACAATTAATTCTGGCGGCTTGATTGGCCCTGTAGGTGGATTAAAAGCCAAAGTCGAGGCAGGAAAAAAAGCAGGCTTGAAGAAAGTCTTCATACCAGCAGGCGAGCTGATTGTAAAAATCGATAATTCAAGCGTTGACTTAAAAAATCTTTCAAATCAACTGAGTATAGACATTGTTGAAATCTCTACATTAAGCGAGGCTGTCAAGGAATTTACTGGAAAGGAGATAAAGCAGAAATTCAAGAGCATAGACATAAGCGAAGCATACATAAGCACAATGAAGTCTCTGGCAAAAGACTTGTGCGACAGAAGCAGCAAGCTCAGGGCAGAAACGAAAAGCTTGAATTATACAATCAATGTCTCGGCAATAAAGGAAAACTCAAACAACTTGACAAGCAAGGGGAGGGAGGCGTTTGAAAAGCAAACTTTCTATTCATCTGCAAGCTATTGTTTTGGAGCAAATGTAGAGTACTCAACTTTATTATTATTGTCAAAAAATCTTTCACAAGACGGGGCAGTAAATGAGATAGAAAAAGTGAAATCAGGAATTAAAGATTTTCATAACAAGATCGAAAAGCAGGAGAAGAAAACAATTACTGATTTAGAGGCTTATATTGTAATCAAGGAGAGGCTTGTTGATGCGGAAGACACGGCAAACCAAGTCATTGATATTTTGAACAGGACTAACAAAACTGAAAGAGTTGCAAGGCTTATTGCTTATGCCTCTGAAAGGATTAATTCGGCAAATTCATGGGCAAACTTTCTCGGCAAAGAGGGCAAGACATTCAATTTAAATAAAGAAGTGCTTAAAAAATCCTGCCAGAATAAGATAAGCGAGGCAGACGAAAGAATGCAGTATGTTGAATTGTATTTTCCCTCTTCATTAGAGGGCGTAAAAAAAGGCATAGACAGAGCTGAAGAAGAGCTTGAGAAGGGAAATTACGAACTGTGCCTTTCAACTGCCAGCAAGGCAAAGGCAGATGTCGATATAATATTAAGTATATTTGGAGTTGACAGCGAGCAATACAATAATCTTATTGAGAGAAAGCTTGATATAGTCAGGAACAACATTGCAAGGCAAGCTGCAAAGGGCATCTTTCCTATTTTGGGCTACAGCTACTACGAATACGCAAATTCATTAAAGGATAGCGACGTCTTTTCCGCATTGCTATACTCGGAATATGCCTTAGAGCTTGGAAACCTTGACATTTACTTCAAGGAAAGCAATGGAAAAAAGAAAAGCTTGGATATTGATAAAAAATTGCTGGGTGCATTCTTTATTGGAGTTGTTGTTGGTGCGCTGGCTGTTTCTTTAGTAAGGAAAAGTAAAATTAAATCAAGGAAAAAGAAAAAAATAAGCTAAACTAACTATAATACCGCAAAGATCAACAAACACGAAAGCGACTTTTTAATGTAGGCGTGAAGAAAGTATCGAAAATCGAAGATTTTCGGGAGCCGAAAATTCAAGAATTTTCGAGCTTTCGGGACCTCCAAATGTCAAAAATCTCTGATTTTTGAGCACCCGAAAATCAGTCGAATGTGAGCGAGTTCGCTGTTGAATGCGAGCTTGCGAGCAGTGACATGCGAGTGAGCGAATCACTCGCTCACAAGTCGGACGCAAGCAGGTCGAGCTCACTCGCATGTCACTGGATTTTCGATGAATCCTTTGGATTTTTGATAGTAAACCGCTTTGGCAAAAGGCACTTTATGTTTAGGAATATAGTGCAACTTTCCTGAGCTGGGTTCCCATTATAGTTTTGCAGATGTTGGGAAGCGAAGTTATTTTGAAAAATAGTAGATTAATGTTTTAGGATTGTTGATTATTTAACTTGATTATAAACCCTGGCAGAACAAATTGCTTTGTCCTGCCGGGAAAAAAGAGGTGATAGATTATCACTCAGCGAGTGATATTATCACTATGAAATAGGTTATATTTATTATCACTTTAAAATGAATAAACTTATATTTAAACTTTTCTGTTTATTGGCGGTATTTGTTGCCGTTTTTCTAGTTGGATGCATTCCGAAAATTACTGGCAAAGCAATAAGCCAGATACCAAAAGAAACTGGCAGAACTCCTGAAGTTTATTTCTGCCCTGGAGATAATTGCGGCAAAATACTGGAAAAGCATATAAGTTCTGCGAATATTTCTGCTAATTGTGCTTTCTACGACATTGACTTGAAAAACGTGATAAGCCCCCTTGCAAGAAAAAGCAGGGATATCGATGTAAAAGTCGTTATAGACAACTCAAACTCTGATGGGCAGATTAAGGGCGATGGTGTAAGAACTAACAATGGCGAGCAGTTAATGCACAACAAATTTTGTATTATAGATGATAAAATTGTCATAACCGGTTCTTTCAATCCCACAGACAATGACAATAATCTAAATAATAATAATATTGTAGTTATTTATTCTGCACTTCTTGCTAAAAATTATGAGGAAGAGTTTAGCGAATTATGGAATGGCAAATTTGGAAGTGGAAATAAAGTAAAATATCCGATAATGTACATTAACAATATAAAAATACAAAATTATTTCTGTCCCGAAGATTGCCAGTTGGAATTATCTTCTACAATTTCTAAAGATAGCGGACTATATAGAATTATTGATTTGATAAGAAATGCTAAGGAATCCATTAAGGTAGCTTCTTTCACATTTACCCATGAAACTATAGCAGATGAGCTAATAAAAGCAGATTCAAGAGGAATAAATGTAACTATTTTGACGGAGAGCAGGCAAAGAAACGTCATGGGCTCACAGTACCAAAGAGTAAAGGATTTTGGGCTTGATATAAGGCTTGATGGCAACAAATACACCATGCACCATAAGTTCATCATCATTGATGGAAAAATCCTAATTACAGGAAGTCCTAACTACACGCTTGGTGGATTTAATAAGAATGACGAGAATTTCTTGATAATTTATGATGAGGATTTGGCTTTGAAATATGTTTATGAGTTTAACGAATTATTTAATTTGGGACTGTTGTGACGGGAAGCTCCAACCTCACTTTAAGCGCTGACACTAAAAATGACGAGAATTTGTTAGTCATCGATGACGAAAAAATTGCAAAAGTTTTTCTTGAGGAATTTGACATTTTGTGGGGCTGATTGCCGCCAATCGAAAATGTTTTAAATAACAAATTAAACACCCGTTTCGAGATAAAATGCCGCGCGAAGAAGATGAGGAATTTGACGCATACAATGACAAGGAAGAAAGCGAGGACGATGAATATAATGATGACGTAAAGGAAGAAGAGGATTATAAAGCATCGGATGACGAGGAAGACGAGGACAGCGAAGAGGAAGGGGATGAAGAATAAAAGTTAATTCGCCTGTTATTCTGCTAGCTGTCATAATAAACTTTAAAAACATGCAAGCTTTCTTTTTCTTATGAGCGACGTCTTGATTGTTGGCACTGTTGCGCTTGACACTATTGAAACACCCTTTGGAAAAGTTGAAAAAGCTCTTGGAGGAAGCGCAGCATATGCTGCATTTGCAGCAAGCTTTTTTGCAAAGCCGTCTTTGATATCTATTGTGGGTAAGGATTTTCCAAAACAATATTTCAGGGTTCTTAAAAAACGAGGCATAAACCTTGAGGGGCTGAAAATCGATGATAAAACATTTCATTGGGAGGGCTTCTATGAATATGACATGAACGAAGCCAAGACAATAAAGACAGAGCTTAACTCTATTGAAAATTTCAAAGTTGAAATTCCTGAGATGCATAAGGATGTAAGATATGTTTTTTTAGCGAACATTAATCCTGAACAACAGCTTGAAGCATTAAGGCAGATCAACAATCCAGGCTTAGTGGTGCTTGACACTATGAATTTCTGGATAAACAACAAAAAGGAAGTGTTGATTGATGTGATAAAAAAAACTGACGTTCTTCTACTTAACGACGGCGAAGCAAGGCAGCTTTTCAAAACAATAAATCTTGTAAAAGCGGCAAATGAGGCATTGAGGCTGGGTCCAAAAGCCGTTATAATTAAAAAGGGCGAGCACGGCGCTTTATTGTTCACAAAAAACAAACATTTTAATGCACCTGGTTACCCGTTAGAAAAAATAAAGGATCCAACTGGATGTGGTGATTCTTTTGGGGGGGCATTTATCGGCTATCTTGCGAAAACAAAGGATTTGAGCGAGCATAAACTGAGGAAAGCAATGATTTATGGTAGTATCGTTGCTTCTTACAATGCAGAAGATTTTGGATTAAACAAGCTCAAGAATTTGACGGTAAAAGACATAGAGAAAAGGTACAAGGAGTTCCAGAGCATGAGGGAATTTTAGCTAAAATATATAAACGGACATAAATCCCATTTTCAAGGTGTTTTATGGATAAGAGCGCTAATTATGAAGTTAAAGACGTCAGGCTGGCAGAGCAAGGAAAATTGAATATTGAATGGGCTGAAATGCAAATGGGTGCTCTGCTCAAAGTTAGGGAGAGATTCGCTAAAGACAAACCTTTAAAGGGTATAAGAATAGGTAGTTGTTTGCATATAACTAAAGAAACTGCTGTTTTGATAAAAACACTTATTGCTGGCGGGGCGGATGTTGCTGCTTGTTCCTGTAATCCATTGAGCACGCAAGACGATGTTGCGGCTGCATTAGCAAAAGAGGATATTAAGATTTATGCCTACAAAGGCGAAAATAAAGAAGATTACTACAAGTATCTAAGCAAAGTTATCGAATTTAAGCCACAAATAACAATTGATGACGGCTGCGATTTGGTTTCTGAAATACACAAAAACCATCAAGATTTAATCTCCCAAATCATAGGTGGTTGTGAAGAGACAACTACGGGAGTTATCAGACTAAGGGCTATGGAAAAGGATAAAGCATTAAAATATCCTATTGTAGCGGTAAATGAGTCTGCAACTAAACATTTAATGGATAATATTAAAGGAACTGGACAATCAACTATAGACGGAATTTTAAGAGCTACAAATGTATTAATCGCAGGAAAGAATTTTGTGGTTTGTGGCTATGGCGATTGTGGCAAAGGTGTGGCAAAAAGGGCACAAGGAATGGATGCAAATGTAATTGTTGCAGAAGTTAATCCAATGAGAGCTTTACAAGCAGCAATGGATGGCTTTAGAGTTATGCCGCTGAAGGAAGCCTCAAAAATTGGAGATATTTTTGTAACTGTTACTGGAAATAAGAATGTTATTGACCTTGAGCATATTAAGTTAATGAAAGATGGCGCTATATTGGCCAATTCTGGGCATTTTGATGCTGAGATTAATATAAATGAGCTAAAAAAGGTTGCCAAAAGCCAAAGAAAAATACGCCAGTTCATGGACGAATTTACGCTAGACAATGGCAAGAGTGTATTTATTCTTGGAGAAGCCAGACTTATTAATCTCGCAGCAGGCGAGGGGCACCCTTCATCCATAATGGCTATGTCCTTCTGCAATCAAGCCTTTGCCTGTGAGTTTTTAGTGCAGAATAAAGGAAAGCTTCAACCTAAAGTGTATGCATTGCCCCTTGAAAAAGATGATGAAATAGCTAGATTACAGCTTAAAGCGATGAACATAGAGATTGACACTTTAACTAAAGAGCAAGATAATTACTTAAAGAACTGGAGAGAGGGTACCTAAATTTTCAACTTCTTTTCTTAAAAAATAAATTTTCACTTAAACCCTTCTTCCCTCTCAACCAATGAAAACGGCGTCTGGTCAAACAGCACTTTCAATCCATCGCTGCCTATTGTGATAGGGTAAACATCCAAGCTGTGGTCTTGTCCCCTTAACTTTGCAACTGTAAGCACTCTCTCAAAATAAGAGCCCTTCCTGACTCTTGAAAGCAGAATAATTCCCTCAAAAACGAAATCCATCATATCATAAGTCAGCCTGTCAAAATCCGTCACAGCCCTTTCAGAGACTGTCAAAAAAGTTACCCCTGCTTTTTTCATTTGCTGCATGAACATAAGAACCTGTCTTCTGAACTCCATCCTGTTGCCGTCAAATCTTGGGTAAAGATACTCAAAGAATATCAATGAGTCAAGCGCAACTCTTTTTATATTTTTTTTCTTTATTAACTCAATCAATCCTTTGATTGAGGTTATTCCTCCTCTCAACGTGGATATGGGCTTTTGTACAAAGATTATTTTGTCTTTCTGAACCAGCGGGGTAAGCTCTGCCATGCCAAGGTTTTTTGCGCTCTGGTCAAGAACTTCCAGGCTTTCCTCCGTTGATATGAAAAGCCCGTTTTCGCCATAATCTCTTGCGCCATAATAAATAAACTGCAATGCCATCAAGGTTTTGCCTGTTCCTGGCGCGCCTGTTACAAGGACGTTAGAATTCTTTCTCAGCCCGCCTTTCAGCACTTGGTCAAGCCCAGGCGTGCCTGTTTTGATAAGTTCTGCCAAAATATCACCTTTTTTTACGATTTTTGGTTATACTTATATTTAAAGATTTATGTTTTAGCCATTTCTACACTTAATTCGAAAAGTTTATATTGACAGCAGTAGAATTCTCGTTCAAAAAGTGGTGCAAATGCCTGAGGTTAAGGAAACTTTCAAAAATGTCAAAAATTAATCAAATTTTTGATCATTCCCAAAAATCGAAGATTTTTGATAAAGAGGTAAAAAGCTTAAAGGATTACATATTTCTGATAGCTGTTGACGCAAAAAATTACCAAAAAACTGTTATAGATGTTGTAAAATTTCTTATCAATGAGCAGAACCTTCCGGGAATTTATGTGACGCTAAACAAGCCATTCGAGGTTATGCAGAGAATTCTTGCCAGCAACGACATAGACTCAAGAGTTTTGATTTTTATCGATGTCACCTCAAGAACAGAGTCAAAAAAGGTTGAGAACTGCCTTTACATTGGAAGCCCTGAAAAATTAAGCGACCTTAGCGTTGCAATGGACCAGGCAATAAAGGCACTGCCAACAGAAGAAAAATTTCTTATTTTTGATTCGTTGAACACCTTATCCATATTCAACAAGCCCACTACTGTAGCGAGATTTATTCATTTTCTGACAGGCAAGATGAGGGAGTGGAAAATAAAAGGCATTATAATAACTCTTGAAAAGGAAACAGACCCTGCTTTATTGGATGAATTAACGCAATTTTCTGATGCAAGAGTGGACATAGGAGGTGAGTCATGATGGTGCACCTGGCTGTTGTCAGCGTTACAACCGTGATATTTGGGATTGCTTCTCTGCTTCTTATTTCAAGGGCAAGGAACAGGTTAAGCGAGGGCTCTATAAGAAGGTACATGGACAATTTTGCAATTTGTCTTGCCTTTATTGTTATTTTTTCTGTGTGGCAGACTGCAAGGAGCCTTTTTCGTATCAACATAGATGTAGAAGGTCTTGCAACTTATCCTGAATACATTTTTGTCGTGTTTGCTTATATCGCGTTTATTGTTGCTTCTTACAGAGTCTTGAAGATAGGCGAAGAATTTGGCTTTAAGGAAGACGGCAGGAAAATCCAGCAGCTGATTAGGGAAAAGAAAGTCAAAAAAAGCAAAAAATGAAATCTCAAGTAAGCGTTGAGTACATGCTTATAATGGGCTTTGCAGCCTTGATGACAATACCATTGTTGCTGATTTATTACACATACTCTTCTGAGTCGAGCGAATCAGTTGCGGCAAGCCAGTCATTGCAGATAGCAAGGAGAATAGTTGACGCTTCAGAATCCGTCTACTATCTTGGAAAGCCGTCGCAAACCACTCTTAAGCTCAATTTTCCCGATAAGATTCAATCCACAAACCTTTCCAGCAGAGAGGTTGTCATTAAGCTAAAAACCAAGAATGGTGTGACAGACATTGTGCAGGTTTCGTCTGTCAATATGAGCGGCAGCCTGCCTACAACGCAAGGCATCCACATCATAACACTCAAAGCAGAAGACGGATATGTCCAAATAACATCTAACTAAATCAAAATTAGGATATAGCCGCCCACAAAAATAAATGGGACTAGTTGTGGGCGACAAGATACCTGTTGTGAGCGAGCTTGCGAGCAATGGCATGTGAGGCTCGTGAGACATGAACGCGGGAGTTCTCGCACGCAACAGACTTGCTCGCCATGCCAGTCGCAAGCAAAAGCAACGGATTGAATTAATTAAATCAAATAATATAAATTCCATTAAAAAAGAGGTGAAGAATGAATTCTAAGTCACAGATAAATGTTGAATTTTTCATATTGATGGGATTGGTATTCCTGGTAGCCCTGTCTTTCGAACTTGCTTCCCTAGATCAGCTGAATGACTTCAGAGCGCAAAAGGAAAGCGAAGCAGTCAAGGATATTGCATTAAAGTTGCAAAAAGAACTGCTGATTGCAGCAGCTGTTGAAGACGGCTACGTGAGGATTTTTGAAATGCCCAACAAGCTTGACAGCATAAACTACTCGTTAATAATGCAAAACTCCACAATAGCAGTGCAGTCAAAAAACGGCTATTATTTTGTGGCAATACCCCAAGCCATTGGAAATTTCACAAAAGGCACAAACAAAATCAACAAGACAGGAGGTGTTATCCATATCAACTAAGGCGCAGGCATGGTATATGGACTTTGGCATTGCATTGCTGCTTTTCATATTCACCTTGGTGGTTTATTTCAGCTACACCAATAATCTGCAAAAACAGGAGCAAGGCGAGCTTGACGCCATGATTTCAGATGCGAAGTTAATTTCGTCTGCTTTGGCTTTAAGCGGCTATCCCGCTGACTGGGACAACACAACAGTGGTAAGGTTAGGACTAGCTGACCAGCAAAAAGTGAATGTCACAAAAGTAAAAAATTTCAAGAATTACGATTATAAAACCAGCAGAAGGCTGTTTGGAACTGTTTATGAGTATGCTGTATTTTTTGTCAACAACAAAGGAGAAGTGTTAAATATAAACGGCGTGTGCACAATAGGCAATCCCTTAGTCAATGTTTCCTACAATATCAAAAGCGCCTATTATTATCAGGATGAGGATGATTCCTTTTTGAAGGATTTTATGAATAACACTTTCAAAGCCGACATTTATTTTGGCGATGTTCCAAGCAACCAGAACGACATTGACGCTTTGATAAGCAATATCAGCAAGTACCAGTTTATTATGATGGAGCATCCCTTGCTGTCCGGTGGTGAATTCGGCAGCAATAAGGCCAAGTTTGAAAATTATTCTTCAAGCGGCGGTTTGTTGATGATAAGCGGCGAACTCGCGTCCCCTTCAACAAATACAATGGTCGGTGTTGACTTTAAGAAAAAATCGGGGCAGTCGTCAAGCCAGAGGACAGCGATAATAAACAATACTGACCCTTATCTCACATTCACTGTCGGCCAAAGTATGGCTTTTGACCAGTATTATTATGTCATAAACAATTCCGATTCCAGTGAATTTTTGATTATAGGAACCTTTAACCAGACAGGCGACAACGCAATTGCGCGATGGAAATATGGCAATGGAACTACATATTTTTTCAGCGATTTTGATGTTTCCTATTTCAATGGGAATTTTGTTGGTGTTGTCGAGGAAGCTGCGCAGGGGCTTATTGAAGGCACGTGCACTCCTGTGAACATGACAGATATATCCCAAAAAAAGCTTGTAAAGGCCGAGCGTTACCTGAACTATAATTCAAAAGTTGCAAGGATGATAGTTTATGTATGGCGATGAAGAAAATATTTTTTGGCATAGGAACAATTTAATGCTGTTTGTAAAATGAGAAAGGCAATATTTTTCACAATTGACAGTCTGCTTGCGTCAAGCATTGTGATAATTTCAGTAATTCTTGTGGCTAATTTCTACTCTGTAGAGCATCAAAGGCTGAATGTCAATTACGCATCTCAGGACTTGGTTAGGGTTTTTTCAACAACATCTGTGGGACAGGTGAATAACGACTATGTAAAAAGTCTTTTGTCGTCAAGCATCATAACAAACGAAAACAATACAATACTTGAGCAGATTGGTGATTTCTGGGCAGACGACAAGATAGAGCTTGCAAAGAACATCACAAAGAATCTGACAGAAGACATAGTGCCGGTAAATTACGGATTCAGCATATTGGTAAATGGTGAATTGATATATTCAAGAAATTTGTCTGTAAAAAGGGTGCTTGTTTCCTCAAGAAAATTAATCAGCGGCATTGCAAAGGCAAAGCCAACAGAGGGCTTTACAGCAAGAGTTTTGCTGAGCGGCATAAAAAGCAAGAAAACTAGCTCTTATGCTTATTTCGGGGGCTACGAAGGCGATGGTAATTTGACAAAAAAATTGATTCTGCCTAAAGATATCATTTCCTTCAACAGTTCATACCTTGAGGTTGATGCAGGCGGCAATTTTGACTTATACATCAATGGCTTCTTCTCCGGAAGCTATGCAAAGGGCTCTGGTGGTGGCGGTAACATGCTTGCTGATAAATGGAACTTAAGCAATGCCTATCTTGCAAATTTCAGGGCAGGAGAAAACACAATAAGCATTAACTTCACTTCAGGCATTCCTTATATTGCAGGCGGCTTTTTGAGAGTGACTTACACAACTTCTTCATACAACGATACGCAAACTTCAGGTTATGAAAAATACTTTTTCCCCGGCATTGACGGAATCATAAACTTGTATTCCTCTGTCTACTCTCCTGGACAGATAAACAACATGCTTATTTTCCTCAATTACACAAGCAATTACACAACATACTTAAGGCTTGGTAATACAACAATTTACGAAGAAAATCCTTTAGGTACAAAGAATATTACTATAAGCAATGCAACTCTGAAGACATTGATCGACTTTAACTCCCTAAACCAAAAAACAACTCCTTTAAGATTAGGCATAACAAATGCCACAACACTAGGAGGAGCAGCAGACGCTGTTTTAGTAAGCGATGTTTCTGGCTCAATGGAATTCTGCTCTCAAGCAACAGGCAGTACTTGGAGCGGATGGTTTCAATCCAGTACAAAAGGATGCATATTATCAGGAGGTGTTTGGTGGTGGAGCTGGTATAATTTTACACCATCCAGTTTGGGATATTCTGACTTCAATAGAACAATCTGGAACAATGGAACAAGCAACTTATGCGGCTGCAGGCACAATGTCATTTGCAAAAATGATGCGAAGAGATTAGAGATATACGTCAATGCAAGCAAACAGTTTGCTGATACAGTATTCAATGCTTCGGGCAACAGGGTGGGATTAGTCGAATATAGCAGTAACTACGGAAGCGTTTACCAGAATGATTGCCAGGGAAATCCACTAACAACTACACCTTATCCAGATTCAATTGTGCGGCTCAACAACATAACTTCAAATAAAGCGCAGATTACAATCAAAATTGATACAACAGAAGCATGGTGGGGTACTTGCACTTGCTGCGGGATAAACAAAGGGGTTGAAGTAATAGAAACTCAAAACAATCCTTCGCGGAAGAAATTCATAGTTATAATGAGCGATGGCGAGGCAAACGTTGCTTGCTCACAGCAGCCAAACAGCACAGCCATAGCGGACGCTGTGCAGGCTGCCTGGGATGCGTGCAACAAAAACATAAGCGTTTATTCTATTGCATTCGGCATAGAGTCTGATGCAGCATCAATGCAAAGAATGAACTGCTCTGGAGGGAAATTCTACAACGCAACTGACACAGCAAAGCTGCAGCAGGCATACAGCGAAATTGCAGGCGAAATTAATAAGCTGAGTTTTGCAGGGCAAATAGTCAATGTAACAGGAGCATTAGCAAAAACATCTGTACATCCCAATTCTTACATTGAATTCAATTACACAGCGCAAGAAGCAGAATTCAACAAAGTGCCATTGGCATTTGAAACAGAAAGATTTGGCAATAACCTATCTTCAGGCACTTTGACAATTTACGCCAACACATCAGTTTTGGATGCAAAGGTAACTTCTTACTCCAGCAACAAGTGGACAGACAACTTAGTTGTCAATGGAAACACTATTTACAGGTTAGTTGACTACGGCAATGACTACCAAATTTTAGGTGACCCATTTGCAGTCAACATTCCGATAGGCAATATAAACCAAGGAGCAAACAGCATTACAATAAGCACAGGACTAAATTCAACATCCCCAACAGGCGGCTCAAATGACAGCAGAGTTCTTTACACTTTATTGCTCAGTGGCTTTGCCGACTACAGCAGTGTTGTGGCTAAGTCAGATGGCTGCTCATGGACGTTAAGCTTTGAGGATGGCTCGGCATCGACAGTAAAAGTCCCTTCAAGCTATACTGGAACAGATTCCTGCAGCTTCTTGAACAAGATTTATGATTTAAATGATGCAGTTGACATTGCTACATACCAATTATTCAGCAACTTGGACATAGACAAAGACGGCAAGCTCGAGATAAACATAGATGCCAACAGCCTGAGTGTGAACACCTTAACCATATCAAAAGTTCCTTCACTCTGGGGGCCTGCTGTAATAGAGATAAGGGTTTGGGAGTGAGATAGAAAGATTTAAATACTATAATACGTAAATTTACGTAATATGGTAAATTTGGTAGGAAAAATCAGCAAGGGAACAGTTATGGACCAGGTGTATATTCCAAAAGAAAGACCTATCGGCTTTGAGCCTGGCACGTATGTAGAGATAAGACCTTTAGTTGAAGAGGGGATAAAATATATTTATTACGATATTAAAAATCTGGAATCCATAAAAGTCACTGTTATAAAAAAAATTTTCAGCGAAGTGGATTTCGTCGACAATGTGGTAGTAACCGGCTCATTTTTAGAAAGAGGATTCGCATTCAACGATATTGATATTATTTTAATTTACAATAAGAAATTAGACACCAAAAAATTAGAAAAACATCTTAACAGAATATTTGGGCTAGTTTTTCACATTATTGCTGCTGACTACCAAACTTTGCTTAAGGGAATGGAAACAGATCCCCTCTATCAAGCTATGTTAAGTAGGTATGTAGCTAAAAAAAGGATTATATTCAAATATAAAAATAAAATTAACTACAAGCTTCTTGACTTGCACCTAATAAAAAGTAAACCTCTTATTGATAATTTTGGCTATTTGGCAGGCAGTCAAAAATATGGTATGGTGAGGAATTTGATAGCGATATTCCTTTTTTTGAATAAAAGAAAAATAAGCAATGAAATTATTGACTATAATATAAAAAAATTGCTCAAAACGGATTCGGCGAATATAAAGCAGAATATTATCGATAAAATTGAATTCTTAAAGGAATATAAAAGATTGTATAATAATTTATTTGATGAAATATTAGAAGGTATTAAAAATGGTTCTAAATAGAAAAAAATTAATCAGTTTGTTTGTTGGGAACATATCCAATTCTGTCCTCCATAAAATTTTGGAAAAGGCAGTTAAGGGCGATATAATAAGAAAATATTATGCCAAAGAATTTTTAAATTCACTTGAAATTGCAAAAAAATACAGGCAGAAGATTAATCCAACTGATAAAGGGCTGCCTGAATCTTCTGAAATGAAAGAAATTATTATTAAAAAAGTTAACAATGAATTAAAAATAAGAATTTCAAAAGGTTATAAGAACATAGACCTCAATTTGGTGGAAGATATTACAAACAATATTCTGTTCAAATTAAATATAATTAAATGAAGAAAGCCATATTTTACACAACAGCTGCAATTGCCTTAACAATAGTGATAATTGTAACTTATAGTGCCTACAGCACCTACAGACTAACAGATAAAATGGAGGTTATAGAAACAAGAATTGATACTGTAAATTTTTTTATTAAAGATGTTGAAAGGGACTTGAACAAAGGCGCTTATATTGCTGGTTTTAGGACTTTGCTAAGCTTCAACCAGTTTATCACAACCAATGGCACTTTCATAGATAATGTCAACGAAAGGTTCAAAGAATCCTTTCTTAATGGAACCATAAAACAGCAGCAGATGAACTTAATGAAAGACTCAACTTTTACTGACTGGGCCAATAGAATATCTGCAGAAGCCAATAAAGTCGATATAATATTTAATTTTACGATAAACGAAGTCAAGCTAAACCACACAGACCCTTGGACAGTAGATATAGGCTTGAATATAAGCTTAGATATCAAAGACAAAAGAAATACAAGCTATTGGATAAGGGAAAGGTATTTGATTACAAAAATAAACATTGTTGGCTTTGAGGATCCACTTTACATTGTCAACAGCAAAGGAAGGGTTACAAACGCAATAAGGCAGACAAACATAACAAATTTTGTTGTGAATGGCAAAGTCGATAACCTGTTGTTCCACATGAACAATTCACTTTATATATCCCATAATGACAGCCCCAGTTTTTTGATGAGATTGGCAGGCAATTTAAGCAACTCAACGCTTGGAATTGAAAGTCTTGTAAATCTTGAGAAATTCCAGGCGCAGGGCATACAGCTTAAAGACAGAAGCATTGTTGATTACATCTACTTCGGAACAAAAACAACAACAAATTTTAGAGTTAATAACACTCCAGAATGGTTTAAGATAGATGGGTCGCCACCTGCCCCTGGCCCTGATAAAGGAGAGCATCTGGATGTTTATAAGGTGAGGAATATAACTATTTGATGTTATTCTTAGGTTGGAGGTGGTTCTGGTGGAGGTGCTACATCATCATTCTGAATCGTTCCAACACCTTCGTCATCCGTAATTGTGGCATGTGCAGGAGGGTTTGACAATTTTACCTTAAATGTCTCATCTGGCTCAACATTTGTATCTCCAATAACTTGTATTGTTATTGTGCCGCTTGTTGAGCCCGATGGAATTGTAAGTGTACCAGAGGTTGAGTTGTAATCAGTGCCTGCAGTAGCAGTTCCATCTTGTGTTGTGAAGTTTATTGTTGTTGCTACATTACTTGTCCTTGATAAACTAACAGTGAAAGTTGCATTAGTTGTTCCTGAATTTCCTTCAGTTACAGTAACATCATTAATAGAAATATTTACTTTATTAAGAACATTGACTGAGCAACTCGCAGATGCTGATTGCCCATTTGAAGTTACATTCACAGTTGCAGTTTTTTTGCCTGAAATTGTATAACTGGTTGACACAGCTTGTGTTGTGCCTGAAGCATCACCAGACCAGCTAAATGTATTAGTTCCAGTGCCGCCACTAACATTTGCAGTATATGTTACTGCCTGTCCAATTTCAGGACTGGTTGGAGAACCGCTACAAGTAGCTTCAAGTGGTGAAACTACCTTCACGCTTGAAGCAGAAGCAGTGACTTTTGATTCAAGACTTTCGTCTGTAACTTGAACTTTAGTTGTGAAATTACCTTCTTTGTTGTAAGTAAACGATATCTTATCACTTCTTCCTGTAATAGTGACTGTCTTTTTAGTCCCATCACCATTGTCATATTCCAACTTAAAAGGCCCTTTTCCATCTTTTAAGTTTAGAGTATATTCCATAGTACAGGGAGCAACGCAAGACGTTTTATTTCCCGAAAGAGTTGCACTTACTCTTACAATGTCATCAATTTTTAAATCATATTTAAGAGTAGATTTAAGGCTGCCTTCTACATCAACCTCTACAGGACGAGTCCCCACATCGTTTACACCTGGCTTTCCAGACAACGTAAATGAAGTTTCTGTATGGCTCAAACTTAAATAACTTGGAAGTTTAATTCCTGTAACTTTGCTTATCTTCCCGCCTGTGACATTAACTGTACAAGTATACTCCTCAGTTATTTTCCCTGTTGTTTTGCATGTGTTTGCAAGCCCTAGCGAATTTGTTGTTTCTTCTGTTTTATCTGTGTATATTCTAACTTTAACGCCCTCTAATCTTGGCATCAAAAGTGCAACAAGTTCGTCAACACTCATTGCTTCTTTATCTCCTTTATTTCCATTTGTTGAATTTGATGGAGGTCCGAAATATTTACTCGCTTCAAAATAAACTATGGGTTGCCCGTCACCTATCAAATATAGAAATCTGATTTGTCCGTCTCCGGTATTATAACTTGCACCAAGAATAATCTTTTTTTCAGCTGCTATCCCTTCTCTGGTTGTTTTTTTATTTGATTCTTCTTTTAGTACACCTTCTATGCCGCCAATTATTCTGCCTCCTACTGTAAATGTTAAGCCTTTGATAAATTTTGATGCATCATAATCAACTGTAAAAGAAATAACCTGCACAGCAGCTATTTTATCAACTTCAGTTGTACGTATTTCTTTGGTTGTCTTTATTTCATTCCCGTCAGAGGTTGTAGTTTTTGTTTCCTCTTTTGTAGAACTTCTTGAACTGGTGGTTTGTGCTCCCGAATAAGGCACCACAAAATTAAGTTGCACTTTTATTGGGCCTTGCGCCCTGGAGATTACTCCTTCAAGCGCGCCATGATCTGTCCCCGTATTATAATGGCGAAAATGATGGTAAACAATACCAAAATGGTCGATAGAGGAATTATCATTTGCTTTATAAATTACAACGCCAAGAGCAGATCCAAATGAATGCTTGCCACCTTCAATTTTTGCATAGCCCGTAACTAACGCTTTATTGCCTTTTAAATAAATTATTGGGACAATCCCCTCTGCACTCAAAACTGCATAGGTTTGGTTGTCTACATTCTCTAACCTTAAACTCGCCTTATAAATAGGACCTATAGTTTTTAGCAACTCTTCAAGTTTTCGTTTGGCTTCCCTTAACTTTTCAGGCTGCACAACTTGGCTTTTCAAATCGTAAGAGACACTAAAACCCTTTAATTCTTGTCCTTGGTTTCCTCCTGCAATTGGTTGTACATTAACAGATTGTGCTATTGCAGATTCTTGCAGTAGTTTTGGTGGCGATAATTTTAGACCGTGACTTTCAAGGTAATCACTTAATTCTTGTAAAGAATTTCGCTCAGCAACCTGTTGTATTCCTGGTTTTGATTGTGCATTTGTAATTGCAGGTATCACGCCTACACCAATAATACCACCTAAACCTAGTGCCGCAGCTTGGGCTAATCTTCCATAAGGGTTTGGATTTTCTTGGGGGACTCTGCTTGCGAGTACTAAAATGTAATTTTTAAGCCATCGAGGTAATTTTGTGAGGTCTCCTCCATGTTGTTGATACCAATCTAAAACTTTTTCGAGAGTAGCTCTATATTGTCGCCTCGGTTGGGCAGGGGTTCGAGCTATATCTTCTGGAGTAAGTTGCGATAAAATATTGATACCAACGTGATTTTTTACAGAATCAGCAGTCAATAGTAAATCTGTTTTTTTACCTTCAACATATCGTATATCTATAGGAACATCAGGTCTCGAAGACCCGACTGCACCTTCTAAGTCATGTCTTGGTGCTTTTTTACTAGTGGGGTTATTAGGTGCATTGTTATATGTTCCAATAATTCTATGATATAGTACTGACAACATTTAAAATCTCAAAAAGAAAAACAATTATCAATATTTAAATCTTTTCCTCCACTCCACTTAAAAGTGGTAATCATTCTTAATATTATTTTTTCATTCCGAACCATAACATTTTTAAACAAACAAAAACAAAATTTAGGCAGGATGGTTTTAGAAAGCAGCATTATTGAAACAGGTGTTGACAAGCTGGTTAAAATTGTCAAGGAAAGAGGGAGGATAGCGTTGCCTGATGCAGCAAAAGAGCTTGGTGTCAGCACCACTGTAATACAGGAATGGGTTGATTTTCTCGAAGAAGAAGGCATAATAAGCGTTGAATACAAGCTCACAAAGCCCTATCTTGTTGAAAGAAAACTCACAAAGAAAGAGGTTGAGGCAAAGGTAAAAGAATTCACAAGCAAAAAGGATGTCTTTGTAAGAAAAGCAGAAGTAAATCTAAGCTATCTGGAAAGGCAGGCTGATGAGTTGAAAAAAGTCAAGGGAGAGTTTGACAGATTAAAGCAGGAGCTGGGCATGCAACTAGATTCTGTAAGAGAAGACTTGAAAGAGCTTGAGAGATTCCAGCAATTGAAGCAAGAACTCCAAAGGCAAGTTGAAGAACAAAGAAGCGAGGCAAAACTCAAGATAGAAGAGCTGACAAGAGAGATTGTGAGAGAGCAAAGCAAATACCAGGAACTGGTTTCTGGCATAAAAAGAGAAAGAGAGGATCTGGCAAAAGAAAAGGCAGAGGCAAAATCCATAGAAGAAAGCGAGAAGATTTTGAACAAAAAGTTGCTAGAGCTAAAAGGCACGATAAGCCTGATTGAAAAAAGGGTTGCCGACGAGGATATCACAATAAGGAATTCTGAAGAACATATTGAAAAGCTCAGCACTCTGGTAGAAGAGATAAGGCAGCGCGTGGAAGAGGAGAAGTCAGTGATTAGTCCTCTGCTCCAGAAAAGCAAGGGATTTGAAAAAAGAATGCTTGAGCTTCAGAAGCAGATTGTAGAGAAGATAGCTAAAAAACAAAAAGACATAGGCAATGTCAAGGATATTACAAAAAAGGTTGAGGACTTTTTCAGCAAGAAGCTTGCTGTTGTAAATCTTGTTGATAAAGTCAACAAGGACAGGGATGAGCTTGAAAAAAGCCTTGTGGAGCTGATAAAAAAGGCAAAATCATTCCAGTTAACCTCAAAATCAACTGATGTCGGCAGGGATATGCTTGAACTGGAAAAGAAGTTTGAAGAAGTGGACAAAAAGAAAGCTGTATTTGAAGAAGAACTCAAGCAATTCACATCATTTTTCAAAAAATAACAATCATTTTTTGCATTAAAAAAAGAGGTGTTGTATTTGCTGACTAAGGACATTAAAACCAAAAAAATTGCGGCAAGCGGTAAAAAGAAGGTTCCGCCTCCTCCTCTTCCCCCAATGAAATTAGATAAAATTGAGGAGAAAAAGATTGGATTAGGAGTCCAAAAAGAGAGCAGATTTCTCGAGATGCTCGGCCATCTCAGTTTTAAAAAGCATCATGAAGAGGAAACAAAAGGTTCTTTGTTGAGCAGGGAATTAAAGGAGGAGATGAAGCCACAGCCACCAAGCCCAAAGACGGCAATTAAAAGCGAAGTGCAGCTAACTGGATTGTCTCCTATTGCTCTGCAAGAGGAAAAAAAGAAAGAAGAGAAGCCCAAGGTTACAATTACAGAACCTAAAAAAGAGGACATAAGGCTCATTACAACCTATAACTTCACTTCTGACAACATACCAATAACAATCAAAATATACAAAAGAAAGGGTGAGTTTGTTCCTGTATATGATGTCTCTATATCGACGATAACAAAAACAACAGAGCTTATTCTGGAAAAAATAAGGGAAGAGTTAATCACTCAAGTGAATCTTGGCATGGTTGACATACTGACAACAAAGGATACAGGAATAATCGAGCAGAGATTCATGGAGGCAATAACAACTCTTGTTAACAAGCATTTTCCTGACGCTGATGAAAGAACAACAAATTTTCTTAAGTCATATCTTATACAAAGAAGCCTTGGCTTGGGAAGCATAGAAATCCTTATGGACGATTTCAATCTGGAGGAGGTTGCCATTAATGATGCTGAAGAGCCGGTTTGGGTTTATCACGTCAAATACGGCTGGCTCAAGACAAACATAATGCTGCAAAGCGAAGACCAGATAAGGCATTACGCTACAATGATTGGAAGAAGGGTAGGAAGGCAAATCACAATTTTGGAACCATTGATGGATGCCCACTTGAAAGGCGGCGACAGGGTAAATGCAACGCTCGAGCCGATTTCTGTCAAAGGCAACACAATAACGCTGAGAAAATTTGCAGCCAAGCCGTGGACTATAACTGATTTCATACAGGACAATACGATATCGGCAGAAGCAGCTGCGCTGGTGTGGCTTGGCGTTCAATATGAGCTCTCAACCTTGATATCAGGGGGAACTGCAACAGGAAAAACATCCATGCTTAACGTGGTTGCCAATTTTTTCCCGCCTAACCAAAGAATCATAAGCATAGAGGATACCAGAGAAGTTCAACTTCCAAAATTCCTGCATTGGATTCCAATGGTAACTAGGCTCCCGAACCCGGAAGGCAAAGGCGAAGTTTCTATGCTTGATTTGCTTGTCAACTCATTAAGAATGAGGCCTGACAGAATCATTGTAGGCGAAATCAGAAGAAAAAGGGAAGCTGAGGTGCTGTTTGAGGCAATCCATACAGGACATTCGGTTTATGCAACTGTGCACGCAAATGACACGCATGAAACAATAACCAGGCTTACAAATCCCCCTATTGAGATTCCAAAAACAATGCTTCCTGCCATTTCGATGATAGTTGTGCAGTACAGGAACAGAAGAACAGGTGAAAGGAAAACGTTTCAAATTTCAGAGATATTGCCTGATTCTGAGCCAAATGTCCTAATACAGCTGGACATAAGAAAAAGAGTCTTGAAGAAAGTTTCAGATTCAAAGGCGCTGATGAATACATTGGAATTGTTCACAGGCTTTACAAGAAAAGAGATAAGCATATCATTGAAGGAAAAGGAGCTAATCTTGAAATGGCTTGTAAAGCAAAACATCAATACAGTCGATACAGTAGGCAGGGTTATGGCAGAGTATTACACTAACAAAGACAATTTGATGGGTTATGCAAGAAAAAATAAGCCATTTAACGATTAATATGAAAGCAAGCACCATAAATACTCTATTCCAGAGAATTGCAAAAGCGTCCCCTAATCTAAAGTTAAAGCTAAAGCAGGCTGGAATGGATGATAAGCCGGAAGACTTTATCAAAAAGACGTTTGTTTCGTCTTTTTATATGACAACTGGACTGGTTGTTTCGTTGTTTTTGGTGCTTGCGAAGTTAAATGTGCTTAAAGGCATTTTGTTCATTTTTGTTCCTTTTGTGTTTATCGTCATGTTTTTTTACATGATAAGGCTTCCGGATGTTAAGATATCAAAAAAAGAGAAAGAAATAACCAAAGAGATTATGTTTGCTGGAAGATTTCTGATAGTAGAACTTGAGTCAGGAGTTCCCTTGTATAATGCAATGGTTAACCTTTCAAAGAACTATGAAGTCATTGGAAAATATTTCAAGGAGATAACCGACAAGGTCGACTTAGGCACGAGCATGGAAGATGCGCTGAACGAGGCGGTTGAGTTCGTGCCTTCCGAGGAATTCAGAAAAGTGCTGTGGCAGATTATAAATTCTTTAAGAACCGGTTCTGATGTGGCAAAATCTCTCTATTCAGTCATGGAGCAGATAACAAAAGACCAGATAACTGAAGTCAATAAATACGGCAAAAAGCTTAACCCCTTGGCTATGTTCTACATGATAGTTGCTGTCATTCTGCCTTCATTGGGAATAACAATGCTGATAATATTGTCTTCTTTCATACAATTCCAGCTCAGCCTGACTGTTCTGCTTGCGCTTGCCGGCTTGCTGGGGTTTGTGCAGTTCATGTTCATATCAATAGTAAAATTCTCCCGTCCTGCAATTGAGTTTTAACATGCTCAGCATAAAAAATATATTCAAAAAAAAGACTGACGAAGGCAAACAAGAGGGGAGTATAGAGTCCATTAAAAAAAGGTTTAAGAAATCTCAGCAAAAAAAAATTTCCGCGCAGGAAAGAAAGCAAAGTATAAAGGTTTACATTGAAAGGGCTGGCATCCAAATAAGTACTCAAAAGCTGTTCAAGTTTTTTTTCAATATTGCCATCGTCATAAATCTTTTGGTGTCTGCTTATCTCATTTATTATTTCTCTGCTACATATGGAATTACATGGGGCACAGTAGTTGCGTCCATGATTGTGCTTTGGATTTTTGTTTTTGTGCTTTTGATATTTGGCTTGTGGATTATTTTTTATATATCTGTCGACTTGAAGATTTTCAAAAGAAAAGTTGACATAGAAGATGTTTTGCCGGATTTCCTCCAGCTTACCGCATCAAACATAAATGCCGGCATGACAATTGACAGGGCATTGTGGTTTGCTGTAAGGCCAAGGTTCGGGGTTTTGGCAAATGAGATCGAAGAAGTAGCAAAGGAAACAATGAGCGGCGTTGACTTGAAAATGGCACTGGAGAAATTTGCTTCAAGATACGATTCAGTCATTTTGAAAAGGTCTATAAACATGCTCAACGAGGGCGTAGGAGCCGGAGGCAAAATAGGAGATTTGCTGAACAGGATAGCCATAAACATACGTGAGCAAAAAGCGCTACTAAAGGAGATGTCTGCCAATGTGACTACATATGTGATATTCATAACATTCGCAACCGTTGTTGCTGCGCCGTTTTTGTTTGCGTTGTCAGGAGTTTTAATAGAGGTTGTACAAAATCTAGGCTCAGCCCTGGGAAGCACCGCAAGCGCTGCTGCGCAGACTGGCATTTCATTGACATTTTCCGGAACAGGAATTTCACAATCAGATTTCAGGGTTTTCGCGGTTGTGTCATTGGTAACAACATCGCTATTTTCTGCAATGATGGTCTCAATCATAAGGAAAGGCAATGTAAAGTCAGGAGCAAAATATATACCCATTTTCATAACAATATCGCTAACGCTTTATTTTATTGCGCATGGCATAGCAGGAAAACTGCTTGGCTTGTTTTTTTAGAAAATTGTTTTAATTTTTATCAAAAGATTTAAATAACGACAACTCGCCGCTCGGGGCTGACTGCACCCTAAAGGGATGCAGTATTACGCCTATCGCCAATATTGTAAAAATAAGATTTTTGCAAGCTTGAAAACGTCGGAAATCAAAGATTTCCGAGCATTTCCGAGAAAACCATTGGTTTTCAATAATTTGATTCAAATTTTCAATATAGGCGAGTTGTCGGGATTGAAAATTTCACACTAAAGTGTGAGGTATTAAACCGTGAAATTTTCAATAAAGAAAACGAAGATTTTCTGATTTAAATCTCCGAAATGCAAAGCATTTCGATAGATTTAAATATTAGTTATTCAATTTGCATATAAAAGAAAAATGGCTTTAAAAATGAGGTGAAATGATGAGGATTTCTGCTCAACTTAAACACAAAAAATCACAAGCTGCCATGGAGTTTTTGATGACTTATGGCTGGGCTATACTTGTTGTTCTTGCGGCAATTGCTGCTCTTGCTTATTTCGGTGTTTTGAGTCCTGAGAAATTTCTTCCAGAGAAATGCATTTTGCAGCCAGGAATTGCATGCGTAAGCCACAAGGTTGAAACAACCAAAGTAACGCTTGTCGTTTCCAATGGGCTTGGAAGGACAATAACAATAAATAGCATTGATGTAGGTGGCTGTAGCAGCACATTTAGCGAACAAATGCTTAGCGGCACAGACCACACTTTTGTTATAGGTGGTGCTTGTAGTAATGGTGCCCAGAAAGAGAAATTTAAAGGAGATATTACAATGGCTTATACTGAAAAAGACACAAACCTGACTAAAACAGCATTCGGAGCCATAAACACAAAAGTTGAGTGATACTGTGAGGTGAAGCTTAAGATGTATAAAAAATCACAAGCAGCATTGGAGTTTTTGATGACTTATGGCTGGGCTATACTTGTTGTACTAGTTGCTATTGGTGCCCTTGCTTATTTCGGTGTTTTAAGCCCAGATAAGTTTCTGCCAGCCAAATGTACGTTGCAGGCAGGGATTGCTTGCTTGGATCATAAGGCGACTAACTCAGGTGCTGTTGCTACCCACGGTGTTACAGTAAGGTTACAAAACTCTTTGGGTTTTGACCTATCCTCTGTTTCTGTCAGAGCAGGCGATTGCGGAGATTACCCAAATACACCAAGTTCAACTGGCAAAGCAACATTAGCGAATGGAGAAGCATATACCTACTTTATCCCTTGTAGCGTCGCTTTACAAGGTTTAACAAAATACAACAAGCAGTTAAATGTTTCTTATATAGTGACAGAAACTACCATATCCCACAACAATGTAGGACAGATAACAACGAGAGTAGAATAAAAATAAATATTTATTTCTTTTATTTTTGGTTTTGTGCTTTCGATATAGAGTTTATTCTATACTCCTACAAAGACATTTTTTCTTGGATATTAAACTTTAGAATCAACAAAATAATCATGCGACCCTTCTTCTGTATAGTAATATGGGTGCCTCGCTATAACAACGACACTATAAGCCACCACTTTAAAGTGCATTCTGCAAAAACGGTTTACTATCAAAAATCCAAAGGATTTTTGGAAGTCCCGAAAATCTTTGATTTTCGATACTTTCATCACAATTACTTTTAAAAGTCGTTTTGTTATTGTTTGAATTATAGCAAACCACAGAAATATGGGTAAATAGCTGTGGTGCTATCTTGCCAACCACAACAATTTGCTAAAAGAGTTTTGTGGTTGGCAATATTTGTTTTGATGTTTATTGAAGTTCATTCTAGAATTTGATTATTTATTGTCGATGTAGTCTTTTATGTTAATCAAGTAAAAATTTAAAACAAAAAATCAAGAAAATCTCTTTACCTTTCCTTTTTCTTCTGCATCATATAGTAGCCCACTCCTGCTGCTGCTACTATTATAGCAACAACAATCCATGCCATTGCAGTGCTGCTTAATCCTGGCTTCTTGGCTGGAGCTGCTGGTGCCTCTTCTTTTGGCACCTCAGCCGGCACTTCTGCAGTGGGCGGAGTCACTTCAGCAGGTTTCTCTTCAGTTGGCGCTGTTACTGGTGCTGCCTCTTTTGAGCCAATGGCAAATGTGCTGAATCCAGGCGTTGTTGTCTGATACATCACATTATTGGCATCTGCGCCTGTCCTTGTTGTTGTCAGAGCATTCCACTTGCTTTCGCTGTATCTGTAAATCACAACATCATCTTCTTTGACATTATTGGTTGTTAGCCATGATTTTGGCACTCTGAAGTTAATTGTAATCTTTGAAGCGTCACTATCCGCTATATTGCCTTTTGACAACTGTAAGTATTGGTAAACCTTAGCAGCTGCAGCTGCTGTGTATGGATTTGAAGACAGGCTTGCAACCTTTACCTCTGCGTTTGTGACTGCATTTTTAACATCAATCACAACTCCTGTTACAGCTACCTGTTCATTGTTCACTGTTAATGCCGCAGTTGAGCCTGCTGCCAAGCTATCCCATTTTCTTGACGCTGTGGCTACTTCGTTGCTAGGTGATGCTGCTCCTCCTCCGCCACCGCCGCCACTTGTTGTTGTGGTTGTGGTTGTCGTTGTAGTTGTATCTGCTGCGCTTGTTGTAAAGCCTAAAGTTGTATTAGTCAAGCAGTTTCCTGCCCGGTCACAGCTTGTGACAGTAAAGTTATAGGTGGTTGAAGCTGATAGCGAACTGAATGTGATTGATTGTGACTTTGTATATGTTGAAGTGTTACCGTAGTTTGATGCAGTTATTGTCCCTGAGCCTGTGTTGTTCTTTATAGACAAGTTTACAGATTCATTTGCCGCCACTGTAACAACTGCGCTAGCAGTGCCAACGCTGCCTATCGATATGCTTGAAATGTTATATACTGTTGTGTCATTTATTGTTGTGTTGAATGATGAATGGTTCAAGTTGCCGCTTGCATCATATACATAGAATGTTATGTTAATCATAGTCCCGTTAGTCACGTTTGTGATTGCGGTTGTATTATAACATGTTGTTGTAGTTGCGCCTTCCTCGATAGTCATTCCTATGAATGTTGTTGTGGCAGCACTAGTAAAGTTATAAGTAAAGCTGCAGTTCTTTACATCATCAGATACCGTAATGTTTGGAATAAAAGATGATTCTGTTTGTTCAAATCGTGGAGTATTGATAGCGACAGTAGGCGGAACTGTATCGTTAGCTATCACTATATGGCTGAAATGAGGCACATAAACAACTATGGATTTATTGTCTGTGTTGTTCCAGCATGGCATATTTGCATTGCTTGTTATAGTAGGTACAAATGTTGAATCACATTCTGTGACATTTGTTGGATTCTTGAAGTTGGTGGAATTCTCAAAGTATAGTACCTTGACATTTCCTCCAATGTCTGTGCTTGTGGCATTCAATGGAATCTTAGCCATGCCATAATACCCTTCATCTCTTATAAATTCCTCAATGCTCAAGTTGAATGATATCATGTCTATAACCTTCATTGTTTGGTTGAGGGTGAATCCTTTTCCAAATCTTGCTTGAGTATTGTTATCCTCTATAGAGAAGTTATATTTGTCCCAGTTAGCAGCAGTGCCATTAAATATAAGGGTTACATTAATTATTCTGCCGCCTTTGTGGCTGCCATTATAAACCAACAGCAAGCTTAAATTCTCGTTGGTAATGTTCCTTGTTTCTATTTTTGAGCCTGCGCCAATACTTGTATTTGTCAAGTTAACAAGCATTATACTTGAATTGGCATTGTAAGCAGCTAATGGCGCGCTTGAGCCGTTGAAAGATAAAGCGCCGAAGTTGATTGGACCTTTTACAAAGAATGTTATAACGCTGCTGTTAACTGTGTTGTTTGTGCTGTTGGCAGTAGCTCCTAAGGCATCGCTTGCAGTAAACTTAATCCTGTGCATTCCAGGCGTGAAGTTAATGTTTCTGAAGTCAGAGAAGTTTGTTGCATGTACACTCATTCCAGCACTTCTGTTAAGCTCTGTTGGAGTTGGAGCATCATCACGGTAGTAGCCAACAAATGATACTCTTGAAGTGTCTCTCACAGACCAGTTCAATGAAATGTTATACTCCTCAAATATCGGCTCAAGCTGCTGTCCCTCTACTGGGGACGTTACAGTCAATCTCGGCGCAAGGTTATCAACAAAAAATTGGAACAATTGTGTGTGGGAAACGCCGCCATAGTCAAATGAAGTGACAGTTACCGTCTGATTGGATTCTATGTTCCAGCAGTCGCTGTAATTGAATGGCCATATAGCTGTATTGTTGGTGAAATTCATATATATTAAACTTGAGTTGCAGCTTGTTGTGAAGCTCAAATTCTTTATTACGCCTTGGCCTAAGCTTACTGAACTAAAGTTTATGCCTGTGGTTGGAGTTACATTTGACTGATTTACTGCCGCAAAGCCATTCGCCAATCCTCTCAAGGTTACATTAGGCCTGCCCTGTTCATCGTTAACTGTTATTGAATGTATATATAGCTCTTGATTACCCCATATATCTTCTGCTGTAACTCTTACAACTCTTGTTCCGTTATTCAATGGGCATCCGGCTGAACTGCTAACAGTTACAGTGCCATTCCTATTGCCTTCCACCTGCAGATCGCTTCTGCTATATACAGTTAACTTATTACATGAAATGCTTGTGCTTCCATCTATTTGTATGGATATATTTTGCAGTGCATTTATCTCAGTAACATTCCACACAACTGTTGGAGTAGTGTCTGATGTGTTTGTAAGGTTTGCATGTACTTCACTACCAACGCTTACTGTAATAGTTGGCACTGTTGTGTCATTAACCAATATTGTAAAGTTTTTAGTATCATTTGTTGTGTTTTTGTTGCTAAGCGTGTCATTCGCAAAAACCCTAAAGCTTACGTTCTTTCCTTCCCAATTCTGGCTATGTCCTCTCGGTATCGGGAATGAGAAGTTTGTCCAAGTATCATTATTGTAAGCTCTATAATTGCTTGGACTGTAGTTTAGAGGTTCCCAATTGTTGCTTGTCACGTTAAAGAACTCTAATGTTCCCTGCAATACCCTTGAGATAGCGCTGGTAGTCATGTTATCTGTCCAGTTTGCTATGACAACTATTGTCCTTCCTTGAGCTGTTGAAGCTCCTGCTAATGTTCCATTACCAAGCTCTACTCCTACAGGAGCTGCCAAATCAAGTGTTGCATTATGTGTTATGTTGAAAATATGGGCAACTGGCGGTATCTGGTCAATTGTAACCCTTATAGCGCTGCTGTTTGTCAATCCGCCCCTGTCTGTTGCTGTTATGTTAAAAAGATGTGTGCCATTGCTGACAAAGTTAAATGTTGCATTACAAACAAAAGGGTTTCTTGCTGTTGCATTTTCGCTTGGCTCAGCTGTAATATTACAGGTTAAGTTAGAACTGCTGCTGTCGTTTTGATATGTGAAGTATCGTAAAACACTGTTTCCTAAAATAACGGTAAGGTTTATTATGAAGTTTTGTGTTACATTTAGCCCAATGCCGCTGTCATTGACTGCAAATGTTATAAGGGTTGCGCCTGTATTACTCCTATTATAATGGTCTGAAAGGTTTGTAAAGTTAATTTGCGGAGGAGATGTATCAAGGAAGAATGTGAAGTTTTCAGAAAAATGAAGTACTGCTACAGCAGTTGCATTTGTAAAGTTGTAACATGCAATGCCAAATGTATAGTTGCCGTCTGTGGGGAAAGTAAAATTCATCCAGCTTGTGACATTTTGGGCAGCTGGATCTGATCTATTTATTAGGCGATTATCTACCAAGTGTCCGGTAGTATCAGTGCTGACATTCTTCACAGCAGTGCTGTAATTTAAGGTACTGCCGTTTACATACAAGCTACAGTTAGAAACGTTTTCATGCAAAGCTGGAGCTGCTCCGCCAAAAAACCATGTCACGTTAAAGGTAAAGTTAATGTTTCGTGTTGCATTAAAATTGCTATAATTATAGGTAAAGTTGCGTGGAGATATAAGAGTAATGTTAAGGGCATTTACAGAAGTTGACTCAAATACAAAAAATGTAGCGACAAAAACAGCCATAATACTAAAAAACAGCAATAGGTTTACTTTCCCCTCGTTAGAATTAAGCAGCTTACTAAAGCCCTCTTTTTTCATCATCACTCCTCTTTGTGTGTGGCAAATATTTAATTATTGGTTTGGCAACATATATTTAAATCTTTTGATTTATTGAAAATAATTCCTTATTGGTTAAAACGTAATCAAATGTTGCCAAACCCCCTTTTTACTTATCAAAAATAAAAGGGTATTTAAACTTTTCTAGTTAACTATATATTACAAAATCTATATTGAAAAAACATTTTTGAAATAATTAAGATGATAGTAAAAAATTTGACAAAAAAAACTGCAATGGGCAAAAATGCCAAGCTAGTCGATGGTGTCATATCGCAATCTATTGGCTTGATGTTTTCTAAGAAACAAAACAAAGACTTGATTTTCAAATTTAGCAAAGAAAAGACTATCTCATTGCACATGTTTTTTGTTTTCTATCCGATAGATGTATTGTTTCTCGACAAAAACAAAATTGTAGTCGACAAAAAAGAAAACTTCAAGCCATTTGCATTCTATAAATCGAAGGAAAAGGCAATGTATGCAATCGAACTCCCAGACGGAACAATCAAGAAAACAAAGACGGAGATTGGCGATAGGGTTGAGTTTTGATATATTGCCAACCACAAAATTAATTAGGTCTTGTTGTGGTTGGCAAGATAGCCTAACAACAAACAAATTATAACACCTAATTACTTTGTTGTTCGGCTATATTTTAGAAATTGAATAAATTTAAATAACAATAATTAATCCTTTTAAATCTGCGGGGGCGTCGTATAATGGATTGCTAATCCGTACAGCCTGGCTCATTATTGCCGGCTCCAGTCGAAAGATGGTATGGAGCTATGAGTTGGTCGATGCTGGCTTTCTCGTGAAAGCAGCTCACTAACGATGATTTGAGCATCGGTGCGTCATTTTGAGGAAGGCACCGGCAGATCGGAGTTCAAATCTCTGCGCCCCCACTTCATTTTTTCTTTTTGTTGTGCCTTTCAATCATAAAAATTATAAAAAAAGAGATTACAACCCCTGCAATAAAATAAGTATAATAAGCTTTTACAAATTCTTTTGAAACGGGGAAGTTAAACTGATAAATTGAAAAAGATAAAATTAAAATTACGCCTACTAATCCAGTCAGAAATAGAATCCATTTTCGCCTGTATTTGTTTACTTTTTTAACCCCAAATTCTGCTTTTTCTATTGCTTTTGCCTCTTTTTTTGATTTTATCTGTCGCGCTTTTCTTGCAGCTTCCAAAGCTTTCAATCTAGTTTTTCTATGCCGATAGTCCTTGTAGGATTTTTTAATGCTGGTTGATATTTGCCGCCTGAAGATAAATAAGGCAGCCAATGCAATAACTGTTATGTAAAGATAGTACTTGTAAAAATTCAAAAATAATTTTGCATTCTTCAAATATTGTTTCTTACCAAGTACAACCTCAATATTTTTTGTGTAGGTTATATCCTCGAATTTAGCATGAATTTTAACTCCATAAACGCCTTCTGCGACTTCGTCGTCTGGGTTTATATTTAAATTCATGTTTCCAATCTGTTCCGGATTTACAGCCAGTTTTTTCGGCTCAACGGAAATCCAGCTCGGCGCTTCCAGGCTAATTTCATATTCTGCCTTCTCAATGCCACTATTTCTTACTTTTATCGGAATATAAACATTGGAGTAGTCGTTTTTTATTCTTGAATCTGCTATTACATCGGCTTTATAGCAATCGTATTTTGACACAACTTCTAATCTCAGATTTTTCTCGGATTTTATTGATGGGAAATTTTTTGCAACAGCATTCACAACAACATTAAAAACTCCTTTAGCATTTGCAGGAATGTCTGCGTTTAGCTCAAATTCTTGCTTATTATTGACATCAACAGAAAAAGCATTTTTATTAACACTTATCCAATTCGGGCCATTAACATTCAACTCAACATCAACTTTATTTTTGCCGTTGTTTATTACTTCTCCTCTATACTGCTTTTTTATGCCTCCGCAAGCTTTGTCGTATTCTTTCTCGAGCTCCAACTTTAATGAGTAGCATTTCTCAACATTGACATCCAAAATCAAGTCCTTTCTGGAATTTGCAGAAGATAAAGTACTAATTTTTATTGCATACTTTCCCTCTACGTCAAGCACGGGCGCCAACTGCAGGAATATAATCCCTCTTTGTTTTTTTGACAATAAAAACTCTTTCACATTAAGGTTAATCCAGCTTACTCCAAACGCATCCAAAACAAATTTATTGTCGACAGCATCATTATTTACAATCAAAATTGGTATTGCCTTCTTCTCGTTCTCGCAAATGTCGTAAGTTCCATTAAAGGATTCAAATTCTATTCTTTCTTCCCCTTCCTTTAGCTCATAAAATTTTCCAGAAAACAAGTCAAAATTCTGAGCGTAAGCGGAACTAATTAAAAATAGAAATATTAAAAACACAATCCATCCTTTTTTTAAATGAGTCATAAAAATGATTAATAATAAGCTTCGCCCTGTTCTTCGTCTGGGATTTCCTTGCTTATACTGTTTCCTTGCAAGTATCTCTTTACGCCGAAAAATACTCCTGCTACAACAAGCAAGACAACAATTCCTATAAGCATAACTTCAAGCACGTTCTTTAATTTTGATGCAATCAGTCCTTTGACAGCAACAATATTTGCCTTTAATGGAACTTGCGCTAAAACCTTGCCATCGCTTTTTATTGTGGCAACAAAAATATGCTCTCCAACAGCGTTTGTATTTGAGGAGGCGTAAATGTTTATTGTCTTTGACTCCTTTGGTTTGATTATGAATACATTCGATTCGCTTAATCTTAAGTTAACCATTCCTGAGTTGTCAAGCAGCAATGTGTATGTGTTTGCATCAGGGCCTTGATTTGTCAACATTAGCGGATAAATCACTTCGCTGTCGTCATTCCTCAAATCCTGCTTTAAAACAGGAACATTCACAACAAGCTTGTCATTAACCACTTGCTTTGGCTGCTCTGCCTTGCCTACAATAAAAACTGGTATTTGCTTTGACTCTGCTTCGTCGCCAAACTGCGAGCTTATTTCTGCCTTGGCTGTGTAAGTTCCGCTGCCAGCATCTTCTGGGATTTTCAATACAAAATCGCCGATTGAATCGAGATTTGTCTTTGATATAAATTTAGACGCTGAAACTCCAAGCTCCGGAATGCTTACTTTTGCAACTATGCCGTCAAGCGGCAGTACTCCAATGTTCCTGAAGCTTAGCTTCACAACAATTGCTTTGCCTGCCTCTGCATTGCTTTCAGGGTTCAGTTGAATGCTTGTTATTACAAATGGAAACTTCTTCTGGCTTATTTTTAACCCATAAACTTTCTCTTCTGTATCGCCTTCTGCGTCTGTAATCTTTACTTTAAGCTTAAAATTGCTCTGCTCAAACTTTACATTCAGAGGTAATTCAAGCTCTTTGACAATATTGCTGCCATCATTTATGTCAAAAGTTGTTGTAGCATCTGCAACTACATCGCCATTTTCAAAAGCAAGAACAGCGTCAACATGGGCATCTTCTACATTCTCAAGCGCTGTCAATCTCACTCTCAATCCAAGCTCTTTCTCGCCCTTGTCTATAACCACAAAATTATTTTCATTTTCAGCAATTACATCTCCCTCAAGCTCTACGCTGTCAATCGATATGTCTAATACTCTACCTCCAGAAATACCATTAACGCCATTTTTTTCACGCATTCTTATTCCATATACTTTCTGAACAGAATTGCCTTCTGCATCCACAAGCCTTACAGTTAACTCGAAAGAATTGCTTTGCTTTAGCTTATCCAAAAGCTCTAACCTTAATAACTCTGAAGAACTTGAATCTTCTGTCAAGTCAAAATTTGGAGTTGCATCTGCAACAACATTGCCGCTTTTTAAATCTTTTAATATCACCTCAACATGCGAATCTTCTAAATCCTCTAGTGCTGTGAATTCAACAAGCACATCAAAGTCATTGCTTCTTTCAATAAAATTTGCTCTTGACTCAGCGACAACTTTGTTGTTAACTAAAACCCTGTCAATTGAAACATCAAGTTTTGTTCTTAATCTGGTTCTCTGGGTTTTAATGCCAAATGATTTTTGCTCAGAATTGCCTTTAGCATCAATAACCTTTATAGTTAAATCAAATTCTGTTTCTCTCTTTAAGCTGTCTTTTAGCGCAAGCGCCAGTACTGCTGTTAGTTTACCGCCTTTTGCCAAATCAAAAGTGTCTGTTGCATCTGCTACTGAATCGCCGCTTTGCCTTCCTCTCAAAATTGCTTCTACATGCGCATCCTCGATTATATCTAAACTGGTAATTTCAGCAACAACAACAAACAAATCTGCATCCTCAATAAGGTTTTGCCTAGATTCTGCAACTACATTGTTATTTACAACAACCCTGTCTATAGAAACATCAAAAGCATAAGCATAAGAGCTAAGCAAAGCTGTAAATACAAGCATAAATCCGAATAAAAATGCCTTTTTGTTCATTAAACCACTCCCTATATGCTTTTCTGGTAATATACAACCATTTTTAAAGTTTTCGTTATTGGATAGTAGAGACAGATTTTTGTATTATTGGCGTTATATGGCATTACCTATTTAAACCAAAAATAACTTCCAAATTTCATGATAACCATAGTCGGAGCAGGCCCTGCTGGTTCTTACCTTGCATATTTGCTTGCAAAGCAGGGCAAGGAAGTGACTGTATTAGAAGAGCATAATGTAATCGGCTCTCCTGTGCAATGCACAGGCATTGTCACACATTCTATAGAGAAATTCTTAAAGCTGAAAAAGGAAATTATAGCCAAAAAACTTAACAAGGTTATTGTTGTAAGCAAAAACAACAAAATTGAGGTTAATGTCGATGAAGTAGTAATGTGGCGTAATAAATTTGACCAGTTTGTTGCTGGCATGGCGCAAACAGCAGGCGCTAAAATTTTACTCAACCATAAGTTCATGGGCTTTGACGGAAAGAATAAAATAAAAGTCAAAGACACAAAAAACAACCATATAAAAGAAATCAAGACTGGTATTGTTGTAGGCGCTGATGGTCCTTATTCTGCTGTTGCAAAGGCAGCTGGAGTGGACTCTGGCTTGAAATATTATGTCGGGATGCAGGCAAAAGTCAAGCTGAATATGGACACAGCCGCATTCGAAACCCATTTTGGCAATGATTTCCCTAACTTTTTTGGCTGGTGTGTTCCAGAATCAGAAGACACAGCAAGGCTTGGCATCGGTTGCTTTGAAAACACGCAGGAATATTTCTACAAATTCTTGGAAAGAAGAACGGGAAAAAAAGATATTGTTTGCTGGGAATCCGGCTTGATACCGTTGTACAACCCAAAAAAAATCATACAAAATGACAATGTTTACTTAATAGGCGATGCAGCAACGCAAGTAAAAGCAACAACAGGAGGAGGCATAATTCCGTCATTAAAGGCAGCACATACATTGTGCGACTGCATTATCAACAACAAAAACTACAATAGGGAATTCAAAAGGCAATCTGGCAGAGAGCTTCTTTTGCATCTCAAGATAAGGAATGTCCTTAACAAATTCTCTGACAATGACTACGACAAATTGCTTGAATTGATGAGCCAAGAAAAGGTAAGAAAAATATTAAAAAAATATGACAGGGACACTCCAATTCCTTTAGTTGCGAATTTGCTTTTAAAAGAGCCAAGGTTTCTGTTGTTTTCAAAAGTACTCTTTGCTTAACAAAAACCTTTTTATAAAGCGCTCTTTCCCTTTTGAATGGTGGTTGTATTTGGATTCAAAAGAAGACGAAGAAATAACTGTCGATTTTGGCAAAATAAAAAATTTCTTCAAAAGAGAAAAAAAAGAAACAGCAGAAGAAAAGAAAGAAGATACATCCGCGGAGAAAAAAGAAGATGAAGAGCTAGATTTCTCTTTTGACTTAGGCAAAGTCAAAAAATTTTTCAAGTCTGAAAGCGGCAAGGAAAAAGCTGGAGAGGAGGAAATCCCTGTCAACTGGGGCAGAGTTATAGATTTTTTCAAAAAATACGGCGTTGTTTTTATTGCTATTATCCCTATAATCCTTGCCATATACGTGAGGATGCAAGCAAGTTTTCTGCCAATAACTGACGAATGGGCTAAAAGCACAGTCATCAACAACATAGGATCCCAAATAAAAGGGGCGATTGATCAGCAATATCCAAATTTGCCCGATGCAAACAAAAATGCATTGGTTGATGCCGAGCTGCAGAAAGTAATCATCCAAAACAAGAGGCAGATAGATGAGCAAATAAGGGCAACATCAAATTACTTCAAATTGTTCTTTCAGGATGAAAGCGGAAAAAAGTACATGCCCGACATTGATCCTTATTATTGGTATAGGTACGCAAAGAATATTGTCAATCATGGGCATCCGGGAGATGTCTTGAAGGAAGGCAAGCCATTCGACACATACCAGTTAGCACCTCTTGGCAGGTTTGTTTTTCCTGACATGTTTCATGCATATTTCTCTGCGTATTTCTACAATGCTTTGCATTTTCTAATTCCGAACTTGACTCTATTGCGCTCAATGTTTTACACAACTGTCTTTTTCTCGGCATTATGTGTATTGCTTGTATTCCTGATAGGAAGAAAAATTGCAGGCAATCTGGGCGGTTTTTTTGCCGGCATGGTGATGGCTATCAACGGCGCCTTCCTGTCAAGAACCTTGCACCCTGACAACGACATATGGGTTATTTTCTTTCCTTTGATAGTAACCTGGCTGTTTGTAACGACAATGGAAGTCAAAAATACATTAAAAATTGTGATTTTAACATTGATTGCAGGATTTTTTACAGGATTATTTCCAACAGCATGGAGCGGATGGTGGTACATATTTGATTTCGTGCTTGCAACTGTTGTAATAACATTCTTCTACTTAATCCTAATAAAATTTGAGGATATAAGAAAAAATGCAAATCTAATATTTTCCGATAGTGCTTTAAGAAGTATATTGATTATCGGGCTTGTTTATTTCATATCAACTGCCGTATTTGTCACTTTATTTTCAGGCTGGGCAAGCTTTAAAAACAGTTTTCTTGGCCCTTTAAGTTTCTCGTCAATAAAAGCACCTGTGCACTTTACATTGTGGCCCAATGTGCTGACAACTGTCGCGGAATTGAACGAGGGCTCTGTTAACGGGATTATAAATTCAGTCGGCGGGCCATTTCTGTTCTTTATTAGTTTGATAGGATTGGTCTTGTCAATCAAAAGAAGCGGAGAGATAAAGAAACTAGACATTGTTTACATAATCCTCACAACCTTGTTTTACGGAATTCTGTTTGTCAGGCTGGGCAACCTGCCTGCATTGTACAACACAATGAACATATTTATGCTATCGATTTGGTTAATGCTGCCCATAATTCTGAGAATTGGCATTTCAATATACAAAAAAGATGCGTCTTATGACTTCAAGCTTCCGATACTGCTTTCGCTTTGGGTGGTTTCAACTATTTTTGCAAGCATTAAGGGAATCAGATTCACTCTGCTTCTTGCGCCTGCATTCAGCGTGGCGTTTGGAGTTGCGCTGGGCAAATTTTACGTTTACTTTTCGCAATGGCTTAATAAAGAGCTCAAAATCCACAAATTCATTGCAAGCAGCATTTTGATAATTTTGATAATTTGGGTTTTTTATGTAACCCCAACAAGAGCAGCCATAAGCAGCGCAGGCGCTGATTTGCCAATCATTAACGACGCATGGTACAATGCATTAATCGCAATAAACAAAAACTCAAGTAAGAACGCAATCATAACCTCCTGGTGGGATTTCGGGCATCACTTCAAGGCAATTGCTGACAGGCCAGTCACTTTTGACGGCACTACCCAGATTTTCCCGCCTGCTCACTGGGTTGGCAAACTGCTTATGACAGACAACGAAAGGCAGGCTGTTGGGATTTTGAGAATGCTTGATTGTGGCAGTAATGACGCTTTCGAGACATTATTTGCAATAAACAAAGACACCCATAAGTCATTGAAGATATTGAATGAAATAATTTTACTTGAAAAAGAAGATGCAAAAAATAAGCTCAGGCAATATAAATTTGACGACAAGCAGATCGAAAAGGTTCTTTCGTATACCCACTGCAATCCGCCAGAGGCATTTTTCATAGCCTCTGAGGATATGGTGGGCAAAAGCGGTGTCTGGAGCCATTTTGGAAGCTGGAATTTTGAAAGGGCTGATTTGTGGTACAATGCAAAAAGAATGCCTCAGGAAGATGCAATTGAATATATGATGCAAAAGTTCAATTACTCAAAAGAAAAGGCAGAAAACATTTATTACGAGCTGCAATCAATATCAAGCGACAGCGAAGGCAATACCTGGGTTGCTCCATGGCCCGGCTACGCTGCATCGATAAGCTGCAGCAAGGGTAGCAAAGAAATTTACTTATGCGGCAATGGTTTGCAGGTAAACCTAAGCAATTATGATATTTTTGGGTTGAGCCAGCAGGGAGTTGTAAGGCCGAGGGCAGTTGCTTTTACAACAGAGGGTGGAGTATTAAAAAAAGAATTCAATGGCTCAACGGCGGATTTTGGCGTTACAGTAGTGCCAAAGGGCGAGAATGAGCTTGAACTGGTTCTGTCAAGCGGGGAACTTACAGGAAGCATTTTTACAAGAATGTTCTACATGGAAGGGCATAGCTTGAGATATTTCAAGCTATTCAACCATCAGCGTGGATTGACAGGAACTGATATTTTTGTTTATAAAGTTGATTGGGAAGGCAAAGATATTACAATAAATCAAAATTTAGTTGATTACCTGAAAAAACCAGTTAAAAAGGAACTGGAAGAAAGTTCCACAAAAAATTTAACAGAAAGCAGCAATATCACTGATAATTCTTAAATGGGAATAACCAACATCTGGGCTGTAATGCCTGCCCATAACGAGCAGAAGAACATTGTTGAGATAATCAGAAAAACGAAAAAATATGTAGGCAGAGTTGTAATCGTTGACGATGGCAGCACAGACAAGACAAGGGGGCTTGCTGAAAAATCAAGCGCGATAGTGTTATCCCATATTGTGAATCTAGGCAAGGGCGCTGCTCTCAAAACAGGATGCGATTATGCTGTCAAGAATGGTGCTAAACATATTGTTGTTTTAGATGCTGATTCCCAACACAGCCCAGACGACATACCAAGGTTTGCTGAGAGATTGAAGAAGTGCGATATTGTGTTTAGCTACAGAAAAGCAAGCAGGAAAATGCCTCTTGTCCTTCGATTTGGCAACTTGTTTATATCAAGCATTGTAAGGATTCTTTATGGTGTAAGCCTCAGCGACACACAATGCGGCTTCAGGGCTTTCACAAAAGACGCTTATAGTAAGATTAGGTGGAACGCCTCTGATTACTCAATGGAATCTGAGATGATAGCAAGGGTTGGAAAGCAAAGGTTAAAATATGTGCAGATTCCCATTCAAACAATCTACTCTGACAAGTACAAGGGTACAACGGTTATTGATGGAATGAGAATTGTGCTGAACATGATTTGGTGGAAACTTTTCAACGGCAAGTGAGAAAATGGTTATGGGCATTCAGATAGCGGGATTTTTGTTTGGATTGTTCATGCTTTATTACTCTTTTTTGAATTACAAGAGAAAGGAATTCACAACAAAGGAATTCAGCTTTTGGGTTTTGGTATGGCTTGCCTTCGTAGCAGTTGCATTGTTTCCATCGATTTTAGATCCAATAACGCAAAGATTCGGGTTCTTCAGGACATTAGACGTATTGATAATAACTGGCTTTCTTTTTCTTATTTCGGCCGTTTTTTACACATATACTGTCGTGAGGAAGGTGCAGAGGAAAGTTGAAGTTGTTGTTAGGGAAATTGCAATGAGGAAAAAGAGATGATACAATCATCTATAAAGTTTAAATAACCCGGTAGTTTTCTTTTCATTATGGTGTTTTTAATAAAATTGGTTGATAAGCATGTTGGAAACTTATTGTGTAACTTTTTGGGAATTTTCAAAAAAAACAAATTAAAGGACACGAAAAGGATAGAGAAAATTCTAGTTATACAATTATGGGGCATTGGAGAGACGATTTTAGCTTTGCCTGCAATCGGGGCATTGAGAAGAAAATTTCAAGACGCAGAGATTGGTGTCCTTGTTACTTCCAGAAATAAAGATGTTTTTTTCAATAATAAAAATGTAAATAAAGTAATAACACTAAAACTGAATCCGTTCTCAATTATAAATTTTATTTTAAAAAATGCTAAAAAATATGACTTGGCTATCGACATGGAGGAATATCTTAACATATCAGCTATAATCTCTTTCTTTGCTGGCAAAAGGGCTGTTGGCTACTCTCATAATGCAAGGGCAAAATTATACACAGACAAAGTAAGGTATAATAATAAGCAGCATGCTGTGCAGACATTTCTGGATTTAGTAAGGGCATTGGACATTAGTTATGACGCAAGCAAATTGCCTGAATTGAATTTTTCAAAAAATGACAAAAGCATTGTTGACAAATTCTTAAAGGAGAACAAAATCAAACCAAATGATTTTATTGTTTGCGTTGCTCCAGGCGCTGCAGAATCAGCAAGGTGCAGGATGTGGCCCTACAACAGGTATGCTGAGTTTTGTGACGAAATAATTGACAGGCGCAAGGCAAAGGTAATTTTTGTAGGTGCTTTGAACGAAGTTGAATTGATAGAAAAAATCCAGAATTATATGGAGAATAAAAATACAATAAATGCAGCAGGCAAATTAACCTTAAACCAATTGTTCTATCTGATAAGCAGGGCAAATTTATTTATAGGCAATGATGCAGGGCCTATGCACATTGCAGCAGCCCAGGGAGTCAAGACAATTGGATTATTTGGTCCTAATCTTCCAGTAAGGTTCGGGCCATATGGAGAGGGAAACACTGGCTTGTACAAGGGTTATAATTGCGAATTCAGTCCTTGTATCAATGTTCATTTAGGGCAGGTTCCTGACTGCTTATACCCCAAAAACAGCAATGATTACCAAAAATGCATGAAAAACATTAGTGTCAATGATGTATTGAAAGAAGTGGAAAAATTGGTTTGAAAATTTAAATTACGAATTTCTTCAAAAATGACAATTAGGCGACCCAACTGCTTCTCGGTATGAATGAGTGCCACGCAGTTCTTTGCAATTGATTGTTTAAAACATTTTGAATTAACTATATTTCAAACACTTCGCTTCCCAGCATCTGCAAAGGTTAGTGGGAGCCCAGCTCAGGAAAGCGACACTAAATGATTTAGATTTGTAGTGCCTACTGCAAAAGCTGGTCTCCTTATTCACTATTGCTTTCAAAGGAAGCTCTCGTGTTGGTTAATGTTTATTCTTAATTGTTATTTTTTATTTAGATTATTGAGAAAAAATATTAAAAATTATCTAATCTTTCACCAAAATCCTCGCCTTATTAATTGTGATTCTTTATCCATATCTTTTTTAGTCATTTTCTTGGAAACTACAACAACTGCCTTGTAGAACGGAACATGAATCGACAATAAATTTCTGAATCCATGTCTCCTGAAAAGCCACCTTACCATGATTTTTGTTACTGGTCTTGTATGGTCGGGAACATTGTAGAACTCTTTTGAAAGATAAGCGCTGATTGTAATCACAATGTTGTTCGACAATTCTGCCATTTTCTGGATAAATTTTTCCTGCTCCTGCATATGCTCGAGAATAAAGCTGTTAAAGACAACATCATACCTGCCTTTTACTTTCCACAAATCCTTTATCATTACGTTTTTCGCTTTGTATCTTTCGTCAGCGTCAATCCCATAAGCTTTAAACCCCATTTCCTGCGCTGTCTTCATGAATTGCCCTGGCCCGCATGCGACATCAAGGACTGTCTTGCACCCCTTGCAGTATCTTCTCAAAAGCCATTTGTAGAATTGTCTTCTTATGAAATACTGCAACTTTCCTCTAATTCCTTTGCTTTTTACTTTCCATGGGTTGCTGTATAGTTTTGGCATTTGGCTTCAAAAACAAGGATTATATTTAAAGTTTATCTGCTTTCAACATGCAAATATTCTCCATAAGTAAAGAATCCAACCAATTGCTTTATCCTTGCAAGCTTGGGAAACAAATCTTTCTCCAGTGAAACGGAATCCTCAAACAGTTCAAAGATTTCTGGATTGAAAATGTATATTCCTGCATTTACTATATTGGTTGAATAATGCTTCGGCTTTTCTTGGAAATCAACAATCAAGTCGCCATCAAGTATTGCTGTACCATAACTACTTGTTTTTTCCCTTGTCATCAATCCCATTGTGACAAGCTTTTCCGTCTCAACATGCTTTTTTATCATTTTAAGCAAATCAAAATTGTTATAAGTGTCTCCTGACATAACCACAAAACTATTGTTGATTTTGTCCTTAATCGCTTGTAACGCTTCTGCATTTCCCTTTGTTTGTTTTTCAATAATCTCTATGTTTATCTTTGCATCAGAAATTTCATCAAGCAATAAGTTCATATTTTTAGTATGTTGTGTCACTATGTAAATTGTCTTAATCCCATATTTAGCAAAAAAATTAATTTGTTGTTTAATCAATAACATTCCATTTATTTCTTTCAATGCACAAGATTGGTGCTCTCCCTTCAGCAATAAAACAGCAACACTCACAGATTGCTCCTGCAATCCTTTCTTTAAAAAATAATCTATTGCCTGCGACCTGCTTCTTATTATAGAGCCATCTACTTTAGAGTCGACAAGCTTCAATAAGGAATTGTCCAATGAAATCGCGATTTTAGCCTTAGTCATAAGTATGAATAAGTAAGAAAAAGTATTACTTTAAATAATTTTATATTGTCGAACATATAGTTCAGAAAAACAAAAGATTTAAATATTACATATAATTAAAGTATGAAAAAGTAATACTAATGAAGGAGGACATTAAAAATGGAAGATTTAATACTAAAAAGGATAAGTGAACATAAAGAAACAATTGAAGAATTATCTGGGTATAAAGGTACCATAAAGAAAATAGCTGAAACTATCATAAACTGCTATAAACATAATGGCAAAGTTATCTTATTTGGTAATGGGGGTAGCTGTTCTGACAGCATGCATTTAGCAACAGAGTTTTTATCTCGTTATTATTTTGACAGAAAGTCTCTTCCTGCAATAGCTTTGACCGATAATGTAAGCTTAACTGCTATAGGAAATGATTATGGTTATGAAGATGTGTTTGCAAAACAGGTTGAGGGATTTGTAAAAAAAGGAGACATTGTAATAGGAATTAGCACAAGCGGAAATTCAAAGAATATAATTAAAGCAATAGGGAAAGCTAAAGAGTTAGGTGGAATCACTATTGCATTTACAGGCAAAAGTGGAGGTGTATTGAAAAGTAAAGTAGACATTTGTTTAAATGTACCTTCTGATGATACGCCAAGAATTCAGGAAGGGTACATGCTAGCTGGGCATATCATATGCGAATTAGTGGAAAAAGAATTGTTTGGATAAAATGCTGGACTTCGCCAAAATCAAAACCATCTCGATAAAGCAGAGAAAGAATAAAGTAAAACTAAATGATTTGATTAAGCCGGAAAACTCAAAAGTTTTGATTAAATCAAAGGATTTTGGCGAATTGGTTAATGAGATAATCAAATCCCACAAAAACGATAAACAAATCATCTTAATGATGGGTGCTCATGTAATAAAAGTTGGCATGAGTTTGCTGATAATTGATTTGATGAAAAAAGGAGTTATAAAGCACATTGCAATGAATGGTGCTGGACCAATTCATGATTTTGAACTTGCTTTGATTGGAGAAACTTCTGAATATGTAGAGCAAACAATTGAAGACGGAACTTTTGGAATGATAGAGGAAACTGGAAGAATTCTTAATGAAGCGATAAAAGAAGGCGCAAAAAATAATTTTGGAATGGGTTATGCAATAGGCAAGAAAATAAATGATTTGAATTTGCCGCATAAAGAATCCAGTATTTTGTACAATGCTTACAAATTAAATATTCCAGTTACTGTCCATGTTGCAATCGGCACAGACATTATCCATCAGCATCCAAGCTGTGACGGCGCATCAGTTGGCAAAACAACTTACCAAGATTTTAGGATTTTTACAGAAAGCGTTAGCAAACTCGAAGATGGTGTTGTATTAAATATCGGCTGCGCTGTAATTTTGCCCGAAGTTTTTTTGAAGGCACTAACAATAGCAAGAAACCTCGACTACAAAGTTAAAAACCTAACAGCAGCAAACCTTGATATGATTGACCATTACAGACCTCGAGAGAATGTTGTGAAAAGACCAACTTCATTAGGTGGAAAAGGATTTATTATAATTGAAAGACATGAAAAGACAATTCCAACTTTGCATAGAATGGTTGTTGACAAAACAAGGTGATAAAATGAAACAACAATTATTAAAAATCTTGGAACAATTCAAAAACAAGAAAATACTTGTTGTAGGCGACATAATGCTTGACAAATACATCTGGGGAGATGTTTCAAGGATAAGCCCGGAAGCGCCTGTGCAGGTAGTTCATGTGATGAAAGAAACTTATGCACCAGGAGGTGCCTCAAATGTTGCAAGCAACATATCTGCATTGAACAGCAAGGCATTTATGGCTGGCATTGTTGGAAATGACGAGGCAAGAAAAATTTTACTCGGAGAATTGAAAAACATGGGCATAAACACAGAGGGAATTTTCACAGAGAATGACAAGCCAACTATCCAAAAAGTAAGAATCATCGGAAAAAGCCAGCAATTGCTGAGAGTTGATTATGAGAAGAAAGAGCATATACATAAAGGCATCGAGCAGTCAATGATTTCTTTTTTTGAAAAGACAATAAAAAATGTCGATGTTGTTGTTATTTCGGATTATGCAAAAGGTGTTATAACACAAAATATATGTGAAAGTTTGATTAAGATTTCAAAGGAAAACAACAAGCCAATAATTGTGGATCCCAAGCCGAAGCATCGCGATTTATATTCCAATGTAACCTTAATAACTCCAAATAACGCAGAGGCAAGCGAAATGACGGGCATAGAAGATGGCGACGATGCAGTAATTGAGATGGGAAATAAACTGATAAAGTATCTCAATACAAATATCCTCATAACCAAGGGAGAGAAAGGAATGTCTTTGTTTGAGAAAAATGGCAGTGTTACCCATATTCCCGCGAAAGCAAAGGAAGTTTACAGCTTGATAGGCGCAGGCGACACAGTTGTTGCAGTTCTAGCCCTTGCTATTGCTTCAGGCGCTGACTTGAAAGAAGCCGCTACTTTGTCCAATATTGCAGCAGGGATAAAGGTTGGAAAGATTGGAACTGCCTCTGTAAGCATAGAAGAGATTAAAGCAGGGATTGAAGAGTTATGAACAAAGCAGTATTTTTGGACCGTGATGGCGTAATTACAGAGGATATCGGCTATGTCAATAAAATAGAGGACTTTAAGCTGCTGCCAAACGCAGTTGAGGGCTTGGTATTATTGAAAAATTACAGATTGTTCATCGTAACAAACCAGTCAGGCATTGGAAGGGGTTACTATAAATTTGAGGATTTTTTCAATTATAACAAACGCGTTTTGGAAGAATTAAAAAAGCACAACATAAAAATAGAAAAAACATACTTTTGCCCTCACAATCCAGAAGACAACTGCGAGTGCAGAAAGCCAAAAACAAGATTTTTGGAAGATGCTAAAAAGGAATTCAATATTAGTTTAAAGAAATCATTTGTAATAGGCGACAGGAAAAGTGACTTTGAGATGGGCAGGAATGTTGGCTGCAAGACGATTCATGTTTTAACCGGCAACGGCTCAAATGCAAAAAACGAAGTCCATCCAGATTATTTTGCAAGGGATTTGCTGGATGCAGCGAAGTGGATAATTAAAAATGATAAATAAAAAGATTATGACATTAAACAAACTAATCCCACTAGTCCAAAAACTAAAATCCCAAAACAAGAAAATAGTCACAACCAATGGTGTTTTTGACATTCTTCATTATGGCCATGTGAAATGTCTTGAAGAGGCAAAGAAGCTTGGGGATGTTTTGATTGTTGGAGTTAACTCAGACAAATCTGTAAAAAAAATAAAAGGAGACAAAAGGCCAATAAATGACGAAAAATCACGTATTTCAGTTCTTGCAGCGCTTGAAAGCGTTGATTATGATTTTCTGTTTGACGAAAATGACCCCAGAAAATGGTTGGAACAAATAAAGCCAAACATCCATGTCAAGGCAGGCGATTATAAACTAAATCAAATCATAGAAAAAGATGTTGTTGAAAAGAATGGCGGCAAAATAGTGATTACAAAGATGGAAAAGGACTATTCTACAACTGGGGTGATAAATAAGATTATTGGATTGTATAAAAATTAGAATTATTTTACTTTTTTGTGTAAAGAATTGATATACCAAAGCAAAATTCTTATTATTACTAAGAGAAAGATTATAATTATAATGTATATCATTTTAGATGACAATTGAAATCCTGCTTTTGTAGGAGGAACATAAGTAACGTTCAAGTAATGAACCAAATTGGCGTTTGTTTTTTCTTCTTTAGTGTAATAATATTGTCCAGCTCCATCACCAAGCCAATCTTCATTTGCCAGAATAACAAAAGATATATCACTTTTCTTTTCTGCTAACGCCTTCCTTAAAGCAGGCAACACATCAAAGCTATACCAGTTTCCAGAAGCCAGATTCGTCAAGCTGTCTGAGGCTGTCCCATTACAATTATCATTCCCGGGATTATTTTCTGCCGTACTGCATGGTTGGCTGCCCCATAGCAGTCGATTTTCATTCCAAGTTGCATTAACTCCATAAATATGGGCATTAATCACATCACCATCAACTCTATATACGTACCCATACCATTTTGCTGTTACTATGCTGTTTGGAGAGATGTGTGTAAGATTGTCCAAGGAAAACATAACATAAGAACGAATGTGCTCTCCGGTTGTTTTGTATGTTCTCATCATTGGTGAACTTCCATAATTTGTATCAGGAGTGGCATCAAAAATCATTGTATCTGCAAGAATATCATCGTCATAGTCCAGTATCATTTGCTCATTTGCATGAACAATAGGCAGAATCAAAAAACTCAGTGCTATAGCAAAAGACACAAATATTTTAGACAATTGATATGTCTTTTGCTTATTACGAACGGACAACAATTGTCTAATCATTTTTGTCCGTGAGTATAATACAAAAATTAACTTAAACAATTTTTCCATTTTTTATTAATTGGCTTTTGCTGGATAGTATTTATATTTTTCTCCATTTAAGCATAAATAGGCCGATTTTAAATTATCTATTATCTCTCATTTAATAGTAATGTAATAAACCTTTAAATATCCATTATTTTTCTCCCAATATATGCCAAAACCGGACATTACAATGTTTTTTCCTGCTTACAATGAAGCAGAAAACATGCCGAAATTGCTTAATTCTGCAGTAAAAGTCCTAAATGATGTGGCAAATAAATATGAAATCCTTGTTGTTGTTTACGAGGGCTCGACTGACGGCACAATAAATATAGTAAAGAAGTTTGCCAAGAAAAATAAAAAGATAAAACTCATAATCCAACCGAAAGAAAAGAAAGGCATTGGCTATGCGAAGATACTTGGCTTCAGGAATGCAAAACATCCTTACATTTTCTATGCCGACTCTGACAACCAGTTTGATTTGAACGAGTTCAGGAAGTTCCTGCCTTACATTGGAAAATATGATATAATTGCCGGCTACAGGATAAAGCGGCATGACCCAAAAACAAGAATTTTCATATCAAAAATCTATAACATAATGATGCGCTTCATCTCAGGGGCAAAAGAGAAGGATTTGGACTGCGCTTTCAGATTAGTCAGCAAAAGGGTTATAAACAGCATAGACTTGACATGCACTACAGGAGTTGCAACAACAGAGCTTTTGGCAAAGGCAAGAAAAAAGGGCTTTAAAATAAAAGAAATCGGCGTCAAACATTATCCGAGGATTTTAGGCAAGCCGGTTTTTGAGTGGGAAATCGGCTTGAATCTTCCAAAGCCAAAGGTTGTTTTGGATATTTTAAAGGAGGCATTCAAGCTCTGGTTTGATATAAGAATAAGAAGAATAAGAGGCAATTAAAATGGCAAGCGTTGTATGGCATATCAGGAACTTTTTCAAACTGTTTTGGAATGTTCATTTGCTGCACAGATGTCCTGTCTGCAAGAAAAAGGTAATTGAAACTGACTATCCGCATGAGTTCATTCAGAAAGCAAAATGCTCTGACAAAAAATGCGGCTGGGGCTGGAGTAAATGACCTTTGAACTTCTTATCAAGCCGCTTCTGCTTATAAAGGCAAGGAAAACCAGCAATTACTGCAAGAAATTTCTAAAAGGCAAGTTTCTTGATATTGGTGCAGGCAGATGCTACATTGCAAAGGAAATTCAAGTAAAAAACAATGTAAAGGTCACATGCCTTGACGTCAAGGATTTAAGCCAGACAGATATGAAAGTTGTTGTTTATGATGGAAAAAATATGCCTTTCAAAAACAACCAATTTAATTCCGCATTAATTGCCTATGTGCTTCACCATTGTGAAGAGCCATTGGCTGTGCTGAAAGAAGCAATAAGGGTTTGCAAAGGTAACATAGTTATTTTTGAGGATACAAAGCCATCTCCAATCACAAATGCAATGGACTTTCTTTCCAACAGATTAAGGGGAGTAGAAACGCCATTCAAGTTCAAGACAGAAAAGGAATGGCTTGGCATTTTTAAAAAGTTAAATTTAAAAATAGTGGCTGTTAAGCATAATGTAGAAAGGGAGTGGTTTTACCCGTTTGTTGAGCACACAATGTTTGTTGTAAAGAAAGATAGATAAAATAAAGCAGACAAAAATAAAATATTCCAAATAATAAAAAATAAAACAAACATTAAATAAAATATTCAATCAAAAAAACGAGAGCGACTTTTAGCTGTCAAGGCGAAGAAAGTGAACCGCTTTTCATGTTTTATTGAATAAATAGGCGAGCTCCGAACGGGTGACTGGCGAGCGAGTCTCTTCGCGAGCCTCGCATGCCACTGGCAGGGAAGTGAGGAGCGAGCACTAGATATTGTGAGCGCGATAGCGCGAACAGATTGAAAATTTAAAAATGAATTATAAAATCAACTTTATTTGAAAATGACAGAACAGAAATTCCCCATAACAGGCGCGTACGAGTCAATGTTCGGCACAAAAGAAGAGGAGACAGAGAGCTTCCTGCCGAGCATACTTCCGCTAAAATTAAACAAACAGCTTATCCATTCTGTGATGGAAAGGGCAAAGAAGGAAAAGAAATGGGTGCTGGTTTTTGTCATCGGCACAAAGCCGTGCTTTTACAAGTTCTATGGCTCGATTGTCGCTGCAAACAAGGCAGGCATGCCTAACTTCATAATAAACTCAAACCAGCATTATGATGATGTTTTAACTCGCGGCTTGACGGAATTCAGCCTTCAAAGCCAGGTTGCGTGCAATCTTGCAATAAGGGGCAATCTAGCGCAGAAATCAGCAGAGCTTTTGATGAAAGTAAGCTGGCTTGCAAAATACTTGAAGCAGCACTGGCCAGCTGTAACTGTTGTGCCTGTTGTTCTGGGCGACACAATAATGACAGCCATAGTTCCTGCTGCATGGATGTTCTCAAGGAATGAAAAGGCAATCCAGGTTGAGGCCGGCTTGCGCTCAATGGCTCCTGAAGTGATGAAGCGCTACAAGCATGTTGACATTGAAACCTTTATTGACCAGCAGTTCTATGGAAAATGGTTGTTGTTAAGAAACGAGCCGTTCCCAGAGCAATGGGACACTTACACTTCTGCTGCAGGCAGCGAATACCTTTTTGCGCCTGTTGAACTCAACAAAGAACATTTAGTCAGGGAAGGTTATCTTGAAAAAAACATCTGGGTTGTTGGCGGCGTGGTAGTTGATGCTCTTGAATTGAAAAGAAAAGAAAAATCAGAGAAAAGCGTCTTTGATGTTTATCCTCAGCTTGAAAAAGACAGATGGCTAAGGGTTGACATACACAGAAGGGAAAACTTGACTCCAAGAAGGTTCAAGTCAATCATAGGCGCTGTCGAGGGCTTAGTGAAAAAGGGGTATAATGTCAATTTTATAGAGATGAGCGCCACAAGAGATGCCTTGGATTATTACAAAATGAGGGGCATAATGAACAATCTGAAGAAATACAAAAATTATTTGCATACAAGCGTATGGCCTGAATATTCAAATGTAATAGAATTTTTTGAATCAAAAAACTGCATGGCAGCATTAACCGATTCAGGCGGAGTACAAGAAGAACTAAACTTGATAGGCAAGGCATGTTTAACCTGCAGGCTAAGCACTGACAGGCCTGAAACTGTCTTTAATGCAAAGAGCAATGTCCTTGTGCCGCCCATAAGCAGCGACTACATTGTAAGAGTGATAGAGCATATAACAAAGCACGATTCATTAATCAAAAAGCTTGAAAGCGGAAAAAAGTTATATGGCAGGAATGTTGGGAAAAAAGTTGTTTCAATACTATCGGGATTGATGAAAAAAGGCGAGCGTCCTTTCAAATGGTCCCATGAAGTGCTTGGATTGTGGAAGGAAAAGACAAGAGGCATAGAGTACTTGTGATTTTTGTGAAATGAAAAAAATAAATCCTAATGCTATTTTTATTGTTGCTATCTTGATTTTGACTTTGTTTTTCTTAAGCAAGGTTATTCTAAGCGGAAATTCCATATTGGAGAACATCCATTACATAAATGATTTGGCATTTGTTTCAGTCAACACAAAAGAAACATTAAAAAATTGGCAGCTTCCTTTATGGACGCCTTACTTCTATGCAGGGCAGCCATTATTGGGAATTCCGGAAAGCTACATGTTTGACTTGAACTTTTTGTTTATTTTTTTGTTTAGAAATATCTATCTTGCAATGAATCTCTCTCTTATAATCTACTTTTTCCTAGCTGGATTTGGAATGTATCTCCTAGTAAAAAATGTTGTTGACAACAAAAAAGCTGCTTTTATCTCTGCAATTATTTACATGTTCAATGGATTTATGCATTCTTTTGTCATCAGCGGGCACATGAACATTCTTGAGGGCTATGCATTAATACCTTTCATTTTTCTTTTTGTTCACAAGGCTTTAAAGACAAAAGATTGGCTGCTTTACAGTATTTTGGCTGGGATATTTTTTGCCTTGCAGATTGTATCAGGCAGCATGATTTTGTTTTTTTATACTGTTTTGCTTGTGTCATTATACTTTGCATTTAACCTCGCAACTAAAAATTTTACAAACGCATTGCTTAAGTCAATTTTTGTTGGAGCTGTAATTTTGATTGTCGGCTTGAGTTTGTCAGCAATCAAGCTATTGCCTGTGCTTGAATTCACAAAATTGTCAAGCAGGGCTGTAAATGTGCCTTTTCAGGAATTTTTGGGCTATCCTGTTGATTTTAAAGATATAGCAAGAGCAGCAATAACAAACATTGGCTATGCGCAAGTTTCAGCAGCAGTTGGAATTATTGGCTTTATTCTCTTGTTGTATGGATTGTTTAACTACAAGAATAAAGTAGTTTGGTTTAGTGCTGCGCTTATTGCCTTCTCACTTTTATTTGCAACAGGCACTTTTGTGGCAGATTTAATGTATAAGATTCCCGGCTTTGATAAGCTGAGGCATGTTGAAAGAGCCCTTGTTTTGTTTTCATTTGGCAGCTCTATTCTAGCTGCTTATGGTTTTGTTTTGTTAAATGAAAGGTTGAAGAAATACAAGGTTTATGCAAAATATCGTAATATATTTTTTGCAGCAATTGTTGCTTTGATTTTATTGGAATCGCTTTTCTTACAAAAAGTTCCCATGGCGTCTAAGATTGTGCATCCTGATGATATTGGATTGCTTGCTTACATGGGCAAAGATGCTTCAAAATTCAGAACTGCGAATCTTGCCCTGAAAGACATTGTAGGAGCTGCCGGCTACAGTTATTATGCTCAAAAAGGGATTTCTGAAGTAAAAGGCGGAGGAGGTATCTGGGTGCCTGAGTACACAACCTATTTGGCAATAGCCCAGCAATCCCTAAGCTCGAAAATGCTCGGCATTCTAAATGTAAAATACATAGTAGCAGACGAAAAATTGGATGCGCCAAATATTGTGCTTGCCGGCAAATTCAATTCCTGCATGAATTGCGGCGTTTGGGAAGCATTCGGGCCTTACTTGTACGAGAACAAAGACTTTCTGCCGAGATTTTATCTTGTGTCAAAAAGCGCGCTTGTTGTCGGAGACAAAAATATTGCCAAGCAGCTCATTTACACCCTTGTATTCCAGAACTGGGAGCCAAAAAATGTAGTTCTAGTTGAAGCTGCCGATATAAATGATTACGAGCTAGATTTCCTGGGAAGATTTGATTACATATTTTTAGTAGGTGGTTCTATTGATCAGGACGGCATTAATAATCTTCAGCGATATGCAACGCAAGGCGGCATTATACTTCCGGATATTCTAAGCAACCAGTTGAACATTGACATTTCGGATTTAAATGTGATTTTCAGCAAAATAAAAAGAGATTATGCAGAAATAAGCATTAGTCATTACTCAAACAATAAGGTAATTCTTGATTTAAATGGAGAAAGGGGTTGGCTTGCTTTAAGCGAAAGATTTGCTTATTTCCCAGGATGGAAAGCAAGCATAAATGGCAGGAATGTTGAAATCTTCAAAGCCAACAATGTAATCAGCGCTGTATACTTAGATGGAGAGAAGGGAGAACTGGTTTTTGAGTACAAGCCTGAATCGTATAGCACTGGAAAGATAGTATCATTAATCACACTTATTGTTATTCTTGTTTATTTTGGCTATTTTGCATACATTAAATCAAAAAGTTAAATTTATAAAACTATGTTAATATCTCCGTCTAATGAGAATTTTGGTTACAGGCGGCGCTGGCTTTTTAGGAAGCCATCTTGTTGATGCTCTGGCAAAAGGTAAAAGCAATAAGATAGCCATATTTGACAATTTGCATAGGGGAAGATTGGAGAATATAAATCAACATCGCAATAATAAAAATATAACTTTTGTTGAGGGAGACATAAGAAATCCGATTGATTTGAAAAAAATTGGCAATATTGATTTTGTTTATCATCTTGCAGCGCAGTCCAATGTCATTGGTTCCGTTTCCACCCCAGGTTATGCATTCAGCACGAACGTAGTTGGAACTTTGAATGTTTTGAAATTTGCATCTGAGAAGAAAGTGAAAAGATTTATTTTTTCTTCGTCTCGGGAGGTTTATGGAAATCCGGAATATTTGCCTGTTGATGAAAGCCACCCTTTGAATCCCATCAACATGTATGGCATAACAAAGTTGTGTGGTGAAACATTATGTAATGCATTTTCAAAAAATAAAAATTTAAACTTAACAATCTTAAGGATTGCAAACTCTTATGGCTCAAGAGACAGGGACAGGGCGATTCCAGTTTTCTTGGAAAACGCAAAGAAAAACAAGGACTTAACCTTATTTGGGGGCAAGCAGGTGCTCGATTTCATTTGTATTGAAGATGTGATTAATGCAATGATTAAAATTTCAAATGAGGATAAATTTATAGGAGAAATAATAAATATCGGAACAGGAACAGGCACTTCAATTCAAGATTTAGCAAAAAGCATAATAAAACTAACTCATTCAAAATCAAAAATTATAAGAAAAGAATCAAGGCATTTTGATGTCGAGAAATTCGTTGCGAAATCGAACAAAATAAGATTAACCACAACAAGATTAATTGATGGTTTGAAAAAAACAATTGAGTACTACTAAAAATGGAGCTTACTGTTGTAATACCTGCGTATAATGAAGAAGCCTCTATTAGAGGCACTATAAGGAATGTTAAAAAATATTGCCAAAACGGCCAAATAATTGTAGTTGATGACTCAAGCACCGACAAGACAAGCGAGATAGCAAGAAAAGAAAAAACCAGAGTGATTAATCACATCAAAAACAAGGGTTATGGCGCTGCTCTCAAAACAGGGATGCTTGCTGCAAAAACAAAGTATGTTGCTTTTCTCGATGCAGATATGACTTATGATCCCTCTTATTTCCCTCAAATGCTTGATTTAATGAAAAAACATGAGCTTGATTGCGTCTGGGGCAACAGGTTTGCTGGAAAGCAAAACAAGATGCCTTTAATCAGGCAGTTTGGCAACAGAGTGATTTCTTTGATCTTTTGGCTAACAACAGGAAAGAATGTAGGCGATTCTTCTTCAGGACAAAGAATTTTAAAAACAAGTATTCTTAAAAAGATTGATTTGAAAACCTTGCCAGATGATTTGGATTTCATAACAGCACTTTCAAAAAGGATAGTAAGCAGAGGGTTAAAGTTTAAGATTATACCGATTAACTATTATAAAAGGGCAGGAAGGTCAAAGCTTGCTTTGTTCAAGCACGGTTTCAGGATGATAAGGAACGTGTTGATGGAAAAATGAAGCTCAAACTTGATTCTTTAATTGAATGGGCTTATGTTTTTTTGGTTTCCGCATTTCTGCTTTACATAGGAATGGCTGTAACAATGAATTATCGCTTGATTCATTCTTTTCCATATGGATTCTCCGCATCAGATGCTTTTGGTGAGATTGCCTACACAGAAGGCATCAAGGATTTGGGAGATTACAAGTTTCTTCCATACTACATAAGATATGGATTTTCCGACACTCTTGGCTTCCATATGCCTATGTTTAACCATATTGCTGCTATTTTTTCCTATGTTTCGGGGCTGCCTGTCTGGGACTCTTTGCTTATAATTGGATTTTTGTTTTCAATTTTTAGTTTATTGGCTATGTATTCATTAATAAGAAATTTCAACAGAAACATTGCACTAATTGGGATTGCTCTTGCTGTTTTTTTGTATGAAAGAAACTTCAGCATAATCTATACTTGGGGGCAATGGGATTTGATAATGGCTACTTTCTTTTTGATTTCAGCAGTTTGGGTTTTGGATAAGTTTGAGATAAAGTATAGTTATATTCTGTTTGCATTATTAGCAAGCGGAGTCGCATTGACGCATATTTCAGAGGCGATATTCTTGCTTATTTTTACAATATTATTTTTTGTATTAAAATTATTGAGAAAAAAACTTTCGTCAAGTGATTTCAAAAAATTAATTATTAGTGGAATTTTAGCATTGATTTTTTCATTCTATTACCTTTTAATCTTCAAAGTGGGTTACGGGGCAGGCGGTGTTGACAACTCAATTAAGTATCAGGCTCCAGAACGGTTTGATGTTGTCTTAAGCCAGTTTGGTTTATTTCAATTTTTGATAATGGCTGGACTATTAGTTGCATTAATTTTGCTATTCGCAGGTATAGAAAGCACTGCTTTGCTTTTTGGCAGTTTTATGTTTTTTATTGGTTATACAAATTTTATTTCGAGCTTTGCACCAAGGGCTTTCCAAACAAGATATCTTTGGCCAATACATCTTCCTGTTTTGATTGGTGCATTAATTTATTTTAAATTGAAGTTTATTATTAAAGAATGGAAAGTTGTTTACAGCATTGCAATAAGTTTGATCTTGGCTGTATCGATAACACTTGTTTACTATCAAAAAACAACAAATAGCGGCATTATAAATGAACAACATTGGGGTGCTTTGAATTGGATAAGCCAAAATACTCCAAAAGACGCAAAATTGGTTTATTTTTATGGAGATCCCTACAACCAGGAAGCGATTTTGTGGAACCAGAAAAGAGTCTCTTACAGAGTGAATATGGAAGATTTTGTTAATGCAATAAAAGAGGGAAAAGTTAAAAGGGAGTACAATGTTGAGGTTGCTGCTGCAGACGATGCAGAGCTTTTGTACAGTAAAGGCGCATTTTCATTTGGATACCATTACAGGGAAATTAACAAAACAGCTTACTTTGGGCAGAATGACATATGCAAGTTTGACTATTTTGTTTTTGACAAAGTTGGAAGCCAGCAGGCTCTTATAGGCTATAACGCTGTAATAGCCAATGATTTAATCAAGAGTGGCATTGTCCAGCCGGTTTTCGACAATGGTGTTGTATTAATTTTAAAGAATAACGAGCCAGGAGGCAACTGCGTTGAAGAAAGAAACCTTTGATTTGTTAAAGAATGAATTGTTGATTATTGGATTGATTTTTGTAGTTACATTTATTGCCTTTAAAATAATATTTTTAACTGAAAACTTTTTTGTTGTTTTAAGAACTGTACTTGCAATATTCTGGCTTTTGGTTCTGCCAGGCTATTTTATTATGTTCTACTGGAAGGAACAATTGAAATTTTTTGAGAGATTGATTATTGGCGTGGCAGTAGGAACTGCGATTATTGGATTAACAAGTTATTATATTGGATTGTTAGGATTGCATATTAAGTATCATACTGTTTTGTTGCCGATAGGCTTGATTTTAGTTGGTATTTTAAGTAATCGGAAGAGATGATTATTGTTTTTTTCTATAAAATCTTCTAATCAGAACCCCTGCGCCAGCCAACACAATAAAACTCACAAAAATAGCTACTCTAAACGACATAATCATTCCAACCCAATAAGTTATAGAAGGAAACACCCCAACCCCAATAAAAAATGAAAATATTATTTTCTCATCTTGCTCAAGATTAAAATTATCCAATATAAAAAACATAGGAACAATAAACAACAAAACAATTCCTAAAACCGACATTGCTGCTGAAAGTCCAAGTATAAAGTAAAAGAACGGCAAAATAACTAACATAACAACTCCAATAAATACAATACTCCCAAATTTAGGCAGTTTCATTTTATGCTTTGTATTTATACACTTTTATTCCATTTTTATTATACAGCAAAGTATGGTTTTGCAGATTATTTTTCTCGAATTCCTGCAAATTCTCAACGAAGCTCCTGTCACTAATCAATGAAACGTCTGTGTAATCAACAACAATATAATCGTTCAATAAATGATACTTTACAATTTCTTCTCTATTTTCTGCATAAGTTTTCCATTTCAAGAACCCTTCAAAAAAGAAGCTTGTCCTGTGCGAGTAAGAAGCCATCCACCATATTTTTTGCAGCAATTCGCCAGGCGGCCCTATAATCGAAACATTCTCATTTTCATTTATATTATTTTTTAGCCATTCGCTGGCTTCAATCTGCGCAGTATTCAATCTCAATAAAGGATTGTCGTATGCATTTGCAAGAGTTGAATATGCCTGCGGCATGTTATAAACCAAAGCTAAGGCAACAATCAGCAAGGCCATACCATACCTAAAAAAAGTTCTATATATTTGAGGCAGTTTAATAAAAGAAAATATGGAAAGCGCCCCAACAATAGTTATCGGCACAAATATGTGCGCGCTCGCAGACAAAGAACGATGCAAGAATATTGGCTTGCCAATCAAATCCCTGTGAAGCACTAAATACAAGCTGATAAGCCATGCAAGCAGAAACAAATCTCTTCTTTCTCTTCTCAAAATCAAAACAAGCAAGCCGATTAAGAGAAAAGGTAGCGTCCATAATCCATGCATTTCCTTGAATGAAAAATACGAAGGCGGAACAGAGCCAGCAAACTTGCTGGCATCAGGAGCCCATTGAAATAATCTTGCAAAACTAAACTGCTCTTTCTCTTTCGGCTTGCTTTTGGTGAAAGAGGCTATTACATTTCCTGTTTGATAGGGGAATATTGCGAATAAAATCAAAAACAAAACTAATGAAATTCCTATATGCTTCAAATTAAATGGAATTTTCTTGTCTTTAATCCACAAAACGATTGCAAGAACGAATAATCCAAAAAAAGAATGGAAAAATATCAATGGATGTATTAACATGTCAATTGCAAGAAGCAATGGCATAACATAAAGATAAATCGGCTTGCTTTCTTCCTTTGAATAAGTATTGTGGTACATATAATAACAATACATGATTAATGGAACAAAAGCATATGCAAACCTCTCAGGCCATTGCCCCCATAGATAAGGCAATATGTCTCTCATTGAAAATGTCAAAATAAAAGACGACAATATTGCAGGCAAAAACCCGTACAACTTTCTAATTACAAAAAATACGCTAATTAAAATAGAGCTGGCAAAGATTGCATTTGTCAAGAATATCGGCACCATCCTGTCTCTAGCAAATGCAGAGATTATTGCCAAGTCTGTATGGAAAGGCGGGTGATACCATAAAGTATGCGGCTTGAATATATTATCATCTCCATAAGAAAAATCAAGAAATGGAGGCAAATTGGCAAAAGTCCTGTCATTCTGAGCAACATAGTCGCCAAGTTCCCAGTGGGAAATCGCATCAAACTCCCCATATGGGATTTTATTATCTTGAAAAGGCAGTGTCCATAAGTACAATGCAAACAAATAAACAACTATAAAAACGCCTATTTCGATATGCCTTATATTAATTTTCATACGCCATTGTCATTTAACATGCTTTATAAATATTTGTTTGCTCAAAGAAAAAACATTTATAAATAGTGTACTTACACAAAATCCATGAAGTTTGAAGAAGATAAATCAATAGGGGGAGTTGGGGAAAAAATCGGCTTTGTTTTTAGTTATTTTATTTTCACTACAATTTTGTTTTTCATATTGAAATTTACAAAAAAATTGCCGCAGGCGTGGACTTACTTGCACATAATGGCAATCACGCTTGCAATTGCACTTGCAGGCATTTTGCTTAAGAGGCTTTTAAAATGAGTCTTAAACAATTTTTTAGCGGTTTTAAAAAGGGAATGAAGAATTTTGGGCAGAACATAGCGCTTATTGTGAACTCTGCATTGCTGTCTATAGTTTATTTTATCGGAGTTGGTTTTACGTCAATTATATCAAAAATTGTTAGAAAGCATTTTTTAGATACAAAATTATCGAAAAAAGCCACTTATTGGCATGATTTAAACCTAAAAAAGAAACCAATTGAGGAATATTACAGGCAGTTTTGAAAAATGAGCACATATATTCTTGGCATTTCATGCTATTATCATGATTCGTCTGCAGCCTTGCTGAAAGACGGCACCATAGTAGCTGCAGCTGAAGAGGAAAGGTTTACAAGAAAAAAGCATGATACCTCTTTTCCGATTAATGCGGTCAGCTTCTGCCTTGAAAGCCAAGGAATAACTATCAAAGACGTGGACTACATCGGCTTCTACGAAAAACCGTTTTTGAAGCTTGAAAGAGTTTTGTCACAGCATTTGGAAATGTTTCCGTACAGCCTCAAGACTTTCTTGGGCTCAACTCCATCTTGGATAAACGAAAAATTAAGAGTGCCGAGGATAATAAGAAAAAAACTTTGCTACAACAAGGATATCTTGTTTATAGAGCATCATCTTGCGCATGCCGCAAGCGCTTACCTTCTTAGTCCTTTCAAAAAATCCGCGATTCTTACAGTGGATGGTGTCGGAGAGTGGACAACAACTGCTTACGGCATTGGAAAAGGCAACGACATCCATTTGATTAAGGAAATAATGTTCCCGACTTCACTGGGGCTGATTTATTCCACCATAACTGCCTATCTGGGCTTCAGCGTCAATAATTCAGAGTACAAGGTTATGGGTTTAAGCCCTTATGGTAACATGAACAGAAAAACCAACATATATTACCAAAAACTAAAAAAGGTTGTGGATGTAAAAGAAGACGGCAGTTACCGCTTCGACATGAGCTATTTTATTTATCATTACGCTGACAGGATGCCTTCGAAAAAACTCTGCAGATTGCTTGGCGGCCCTGTAAGAAAGCCAGGCGAAGAATTAACTCAGCGCCATAAGGATATTGCAGCTGCATTGCAGATGGTGCTTGAAGATGTAATGACAAAAATCTTGAATCATGTGCACAAAGTTACAAAACAAGACAACATTGTGCTTGCAGGCGGTGTTGCGTTAAACAGCGTATACAATGGCAAAATACTGAGGAACACTAAATTCAAAAAAATTTGGATACAGCCAGACGCAGGCGATGGAGGAACAAGCATGGGGGTTGCTTCTTACATATACCATACTTTGCTTGGCAAAAAAAGAGAATTTGTCTTGAAGGATGCCTATCTTGGTCCAAGTTATTCTACAAAACATATCAAGTCGTTTTTAGACAAGAACGAAATAAAATACTCTGAATTCAAAACAAGAGAAGAATTGCTCAAGACAACTGCAAAACTTATCTATGAAAACAATGTTATTGGGTGGTTCCAAGGAGGAATGGAAATTGGACCGAGAGCATTAGGAGCAAGAAGCATCTTGTCAAATGCATGTAACCCAGAAATGAAAGAAATTTTAAATCTGAAAGTAAAACATCGTGAAAAATTCAGGCCATTTGCTCCTGTTGTTTGTGAGGATGACGCTTTGAAGTATTTTGATTGCGATAATCCGATTCCAGAGGCAACTGATTTCATGCTTATGGTTTATCCAATCAAAAAGCAGTGGCGCACGAAAATTCCATCTGTCACGCATGTCGACGGCTCTGGCAGATTGCAGACAATAAGAAGAGGGCAAAATCCCCTTTATTACGACTTAATAAAAGAGTTTGGCAGACTTTCTGGAATACCAATCATCATAAACACTTCATTTAACATAAGAGGCGAGCCAATTGTATGTACTCCTTATGACACCTACAAGTGCATGATGGGCACAGGCATAGATTATTTAGTTATGGACAATTTCTTAATTAAGAGAGACCACAATTCAAGAGATATATGGGATAGTGAAAAATATGCAACGGATTAAGTTTGTAAAAGTCCTTGGATTCTCATTGATTGTCGTTTTTATTCTTGGTGTTTTAACATATTTTCTAGCTGACAGATATTCTGAAAAACTAGTCAAAAAAGGAAATACAGCAACAGAAGAGCGGCAAAAGGTTAGAATAGCTGTTTTCAAGCAACAAGTGCTTTATCTTGGCATATTTTTGGGTGTTATTGGAATTTTGATGTCATTATTTTCAAAAAATATTGAAAAATTTATAAAGGTTAGGAAAAATTTATTTGTAAATATTTTGTTTTTAATTATATTTTCAATAATTTTATTGTTAATGTTTGAAATTATATTGAGAATTTTCTTTTCTAACAAGATTTACAAAGAATATGGTTTTGGTCCGGGCAATTTAGAGTGGGCTAAAAAAATCAAGCTTAATTCTCTTGGCTATAGGGACATTCAACATAGTATTGCAAAGCAAAATGGGACTTTCAGGATTCTTGTTTTTGGTGATTCCTACACAATGGGTTCTGGCATTGATAATTTTGATGATGTTTATGCAAGAGTATTGCAGAAAAAACTTGATGAGTCATACGGCAAAGGCAAGTTTGAGATGATTATATTGGCAAAAGGCGGCTATTCAACCATAAATGTATTGCGTGATTTAAGGGATATTGGTTTGAACATGAGCCCTGATTTGATAGTTTATGGCTACTATGCAAACGATGCAGAAGGGCCTGGCTCAATGAATGGTTATGAAAAATTGTTTTTCCACCACTACGCAATGCCTTATGAAGCTGGTTATTTCTTGTACCAGCATTCGTTTGCATATTACTTCTTTGAAAGCAGGCTAAAAAACTTATTAAGAAGTCTTGGATTTGAGGATAAAAGCTATGCTGATTACATACGTCATCTCTATTCTGATTCCGATTTGTTTAATGAGCATAAAAAATATCTTATCGAATTTATTAGAACAAGCAAGGAAAATGGTGTTCCTGTTGTAATAATAAACATTCCTGTGATTTCAGATTTCAATAACTACACTTTTGCTTATGTTAATGAATATGTTAAAAACGTAACCTTATTAAATGGTGGCATTTACATAGAACTCCTGCCGCACTTTGCAAAATATGGGCAGGAAAAGCTCAGGGTAAGCTTTTTGGATGCCCATATGAATGAGCTTGGACATAACATAACGGCAGAAGTTATTTTTAATGAAATGATGGCAAGAGGATTGGTGAAGGGTGTCAAAAAATAGGTCGTTGCTTGCAGAAATATGGGATTTTTTGAAGGTGAGGAAAGCTTGGTGGCTTGCTCCGATAATTATATTGCTTATCTTGGTCGGCATATTGATAGTGTTCGGGCAGAGCAGCGCCTTGTCGCCGTTTATCTATGCTTTTGCCTGAAATGTTTGTTAAGAATTCAAGCGATATAAAAACACAAACAAATTGAAGGAATATGGCTACAAAAATTGGCGAAAAGGTCCAGAATTTTTACAATAAAACTCCATTTCCGGACTATGAGCTGGATAAATTTAATTCCAAGGACGATTTAGTTATTTCTGCATATCCTTTTGCCAAAATATTGGATAGAAGCATACCTCAAAATGCTACTGTTATAGATGTTGGCACTGGAACAGGGCAGTTGTCTGCTTTTTTGTCCTTAAGAAGAAAGTGTGTGTGGGGCATAGACTTCTCAGACTCTTCCTTAAACAAGGCAAGACAATTGAAAGAAAAATTAAAGCTTGATTCGTGGCACTTGAAAAAGGTGGATATATTGGATTCAAAGCAGATTGAAGCAATTGGGATGAAATTTGATTATGTCTTATGCTTAGGCGTGTTGCACCACACCGGAAACGCCTATGGGGGATTTAAAAATATTTTGAGATTGCTGAAACCAAAAGGGTATATTGCTGTTGGATTGTACAACAAGATGGGAAGAGTACCCTTAAAGATGAGAAAAACACTTGCAAAAACGATTTTTAAGGATAACAACAAAGTAAAGGACTGGTTTATAAGGATGCAGATTGGAGATGTTGAAGATAAAGAGAGGGCAAGAGGGTGGTGGAATGACCAATATTTGCATCCCCATGAAACATCCCACACAATCGGCGAGGTTTTAAGATGGTTCAAAAAAAATAATATTGCTTATTATCAAACAGTGCCTGCATCAACCCCTTTTTATCAAGGCAATCTGGAAATTGCAGGAGTGTGGAACGACACAAATGAGGCATATCCAAACTTTCCCATACGAGCCTACAATCAGATATCTTGGATTTGGAAAACGCATCATGAAGGGGGGTATTGGATAACTTTCGGCAGAAGAGAGAATTAATATGGTAAAAAATACGTCGTTATTAAGGGAACTTTGGGATTTTTTGAAGGTGAGGAAAGCGTGGTGGCTTGCCCCTATAGTTGTAATGCTGATTTTAGTTGGCGTGTTAATAGTGCTTGAGCAGAGCAGCGCCTTGTCGCCGTTTATTTATGCCCTCTTCTAAAATAAAAAGCTTTTAAAATGGGATATTGCTCATTCTGATAGATGAACATACTCGTAATAAAGTTGGGGGCTATAGGAGATGTCATTAGGACAACCTCTATCCTTTCTGGATTAAAGGAAAAATATAGGAACTGCAAAATTGACTGGGTTACTAAAAAAGAGTCGTTGGATGTTTTAAGGAATAATAATTTGATAGATAATGTTTATTTAATAAACAACACAAAAAATATGTCGAATAAAGCGTATGATTTAGTAATTTGCCTTGATGATGATTTTGAGGCGTGTGATTTAGCAACAAAAGCAAACTCCAAAAGAATCATTGGCTCATATTTAAAAAATAATCAAAAAACCTACACAAAAGATTCCCATTTATGGTTTGACATGGGGCTTATCTCAAGATTCGGCAAGCAAGAGGCAGATGAATTAAAGGCAAAGAACAAATTGACTCATCAGGAGATAATGTACAAAATTCTCGGCTTGAATTATAAAAAGCAGGAGCCGATATTGGTTTTAAATCAAAAAGATAAAGATTTCGCCAATAAATTTGCTCAAAAAAATAGAATAAAAGACTCCGATATTGTTATTGGCATCAACACAGGCGCAGGCGGCAGATGGCAGGACAAGAAATTAAGCGAAAAGGAAGCAGCAGAATTGATTGATAAATTGAATAATATATTAAAAAATAAAAATATAAAAATAATTCTTTTTGGCGGTCCTGAAGAAGTAGAACGAAACAAAAAAATAAAAAATCTAATAAAAACAAGAGTTATAGACGCTGGCTGCAACAATTCTTTGATGGAATTCGCAGCTTTGATTAGCTTATGCAATATCCTTGTCACAAGCGACAGCCTGGCTTTGCATATTGGAACTGCTTTGAAGAAAAGGGTCGTGGCATTTTTTTATGTTACTTCAGCAAGTGAAATTGAACTATACGCAAGAGGGATAAAAATTATTGGTAAAGGAAAAGACTATTGTTCATATAAGGCTAAATGTGACTATCCACCAAAGTGGGATATTGACGAGATTATTAATGGTGTTATTTCTTTAATCTGAAAAATTTATAATAAGAGAGAACGCACAAAACTGCAGTCATAGCAACTATCACAAAAGCTGTTAATTTGTCTGTTTTTTGCGTCTCTTGAATAGCCATTCCTGTTATTTGTTCCTTATTTTTATCTATTTCTTCTGATTTACTAGTTTCCTTTTTAATCCCTTTTGATTCTGGCGGGATTATTGCTACAGTTACTGTTTTAGTTTCGCAAGTTTGGCTTTTTAAAGGTGGCTTTGACTCATCTGGACATTGTGTTTCCTGCCAATGCTGAGAAACCTTAACAAAATTACATTGTCTTGTTTGCAGTCTATTAGTGCATTCTGTCCATTCGTCACATTGCCATTCCATGTTGCATACATTGCCAGCACTGCCTCCGCCCCCTCCGCCTCCTCCTCCAGAGCCTCCGCCACTTGAACTTCCGCCGCTACTTCCCCCAGAATCATCGCTAGGTTTTGTGTATGATAGTTGAATCACTCCAGAGTGAGATAGTCCGCTCACTTGGTATAGGTTTGTTGTTTGATTGTATATGCAAGTATACCCATTTTGGGTAGTTCCGTCACATTCAATTTTATACTCATTTGCTGCATTACAGGAAGAACTTATATTATCAACCCAGTCTATTTCCTCGTCTTTGATGCATATACCATTCATGCTATTGTTTATTCTTTCGACTGTTGTGTTTTTCTTTAAGCCTAAATTAGACAATCCTATCCCTTTTACTATAACTCCCCCAATAGAATCATTTGAAGCATTCAAAATAGATATATTGCTTAAATCAAGTTTTGTATTATTAGAAAACACAAAATCAAACTCTATTAATTTTATTCCTCCTCTGTAAACCTCTACTTTTTTAGTTCCATTAAAAATTTTAGAGAGATTTTCATCTGAATCTATCATCATCTTCAAATGTGGGAAGTTACTATTTATGTTGCTTAAATTACCTCTAAAAAAGTCTACATTATCATCAATTCCATCATTATCTATATCAGTATCCTCGTTATCTGGCAATCCATCATTGTCTGTGTCTTGTGGTGTAGTTGTAAAATTCCAAAAATGATCACTTTCCAAACTATTCCCAGATAGGTCTTGGATATTTTTAGTTATATTAACTATATAATTAGTATTAAATTTCAGAAAATGTGTAGGATCAAAAATAGTCTGATTGATTATATCATTGTAGACTATTGTACCACTAACTTTATTGTTATCTGAATCCTTAACAAATATATTGGATTTTAGATTAGAGGTGTCTATTTTTCTTCTAAAATTTAGTATAATATTTGAATTTACACTTACATTATAGCTATTGTTAGTTGGGCTTACATTCAAAATAAGCGGTATTTTTGTATAATTAAAGCTTAAATTATTGTTAAAAACATTCCCAAATATATCTGTACATCTAATTGATAAATTATGCCACCTTTCTGAAATATTAGTTAAAAGTTTTGATTGAAATACACCATTTTCATAATAAACCAAAGCTTCTCTTTGTGCAGAAGGATAATCAATCTCAAATATAGCGGGGAGACCGGCTGGAGATTCTCTTTTAATGTATGTGCCGTAGCTCGTATATGCATATTCAACGTTAGTCTGGCCACTTGATACTCTAAAATTCAGATTTCCTAATTTTGTATGATTAATTATGCCTGAACTTGCAGTTATGTTAAATATCAAAACGGAAGGGTAAATAGTATCTACGCTATCTTTAGCTTCACTATCTTTTCCATCATCTGGTGTTCTAATACTAAGTAATATTGATCTATCTTCAGTTTGATTAGTGATATTTATTTCAGCTCCAAAAGATGTGGTTATCATCACATTTGAGCTTATATCGTTATTTAGAGTGCCGCTTCTATCCAAATCTATTCTTATATCAAAATCGTTAAATGTTAAATTAGCTCTTATTGGATCGTCTGCTGCAAATACTTTGTAATTTGCACTTCCAACATTAATTGTAGCTAAAGGAGAAGCATTTGAAAATGACTGCAGTATGTTTGTATTAGTTCCTAAGTTTCTGAATTTAAGTACTGGATTTTCTGCTGTTAACTTATCTGCGCCCAAATATTGTAATATAAACGATTTTCTTTCACCTCGTTTTTTACTTCCATCTGTCAATACAAAATAAGCATTTTTTGTTATTGTCAAATTTTCTCTGTTAATAAATGGTTGGATTGTATTCCCCATTAATATTTTGCTATCATTTGGGCTTGTCGCTATTGGAACATTTACAATATTGCCGTCGCCATCAACAAATTCTAGATTGTATTGATTTAATCCACTAGTATTAAGTTTTATTTTTTGCATAGTTACATTACTTAAACCCAAATATGAAATATCCCAATTTTGCGTAAACAACACTTGTGGCTTTGAGTTTATATCCTTAATCGTTTCGCTAAGCCTGCTTCCGGAAGGGACATAAAAATTGTCATTGATTGTCATATTAATGTGGATTCTGCTTATATTAAAAGTTGAATTGTCATTGCTGCCTTCTATGATTACGAATGCATCATCTATGTAAGTGTCATTAACCTTCAAATTATTTGAGGAAACAGTGTCTTTAACGCTAGTATCTGCTAACTCCAATTTATCTGATTCGCCAATTAATGTTAAATTAATCCCATTTCCTTCAACAGATATTCTGCTAGCATTTGTTATTGTATAATTCTTACCAAACAATTTTAAGCGAATACCATTAAAATCCTTCAAAAACAAACCAGTTGACGAGGAAGAGCCAGAATTATTATATACGCCAGACCCAAACGGTGTTGTAAACTCAAGCAGATACCTTCCTATTTCTCTTCCTGACTTGAAGTATAAATAATCTGCTGTAATGTTTCTGTCGTCTTTAGTATAGACTACATATCCACTATCCATGTTGGCATAGCTCGAAGGCCCTAACAAGTATAAGTATTGGTTGTATGTCGAATTACTCTTATTATTTGTGATACTTTCAGAATCAAGCCCACTTAAATCACCCCTATCAATAAAGGTTGTTATATTATTTAATATCTCTCGATTTATTCCATTAACCAAGTCTTCGCTTAAGTCTAATTTTTTTGTAGAAGTTGAAACTTTCCATTTATTTTTATTGACATGTATTGTTGTAGGCACTTTATCAATGAATGAAGCTCCTTTGGCAGTAATGTAAACTAGTGGAATTCTTTGCTTTGCTGGCACTTCAATCGTAAGTAGCTGCGGAGCACTTGTTGGCGTTTCCCATGTCCAATAGCTACCATAGCTGTCGTAAGCATAGGCAATGTTTGTCTTTCCGCTTGGCGTTCTTAAGTTTAGTCTTCTTGTCTCTGTTGTTGTGTCTTGAGCCATTCTGATTTCGCCAGAACTCGCTGTTACATTAAATCTCATAACAGTTGCTACTAGCGTTTCTGTGCTGTCTCTTGCTGAGCCATCTCTGCTCTCGTCTGGTATTCTAAACGTCAAGAAGACAATATCGGTGTTGTCCTCGGCATTAGTAGATTCATTTGTGACGTTTATCTCCATTCCATTCTTTGTTGTTATAACTACTGGCTCTGTGGCATTTGAAGTTAATGCAGATTTAATTACTCCATCTGCGTTAAGATCAAACACAATACTAAAGTCATTAGAAAGTATAGAACTTGAATTGTATACTGCAAAATCAGAGCCGCCTAATTTCAAGTTTGCCAATTTTCCTCCCATGCCGCCTGGTGTTACCACATCTAATGAAGATGCTGAACTGTATACTTGTTCTATCATTGTTCCGCTACCGATATTTTTGAACTTTAAAGCCGGATTGTCACTTGTAACTTTGTCTGCACCCTTATACTGCAACACATAGGTTCGTCTTTCTCCTCTTTTATAAGAAGTAACATCGGAAATGATTATGTAATCATCCTTGCTAATAGTTGTGTTCTCTTTGTTTATTAACGCTCTACCTGATTGCTCACCAAATAAAAGCGATGAGTTACTTACTGCTTTTGCAATTGGTAAGCTGACTTTATTCCCATCAGCATCTAAAAACTCTAACCTATACTGATCTAGACCATTTGTCTTTACTTTAATACTTTCAATAGATTCTTTTGCCAACCCTCTGTACTCAATGTCCCAGTTGCTTGTGAACAAAACTTCTGGCTCTGCTGTTGTTCCGCCTGATTTAATTGCTTCACTTAGCTTGCCGCCAGCAGGAACGAAGTAGTTGTCGTCAGCACTCATGTTAATGTGTATTCTGTTTATCTTAAATGTGCTGTTGTCGTCATTACCTTCTATAGTTACAAGTGCGTCATCAATTGTGTTGTCGTCCACTTTTAGCGCATTTGAAGATGCTACATCAGTCACATCAGTATCCTTCAACTCAAGCTTGTTTGCTCCAATGAAGAATGTTGCGCTGTGGATGCCTCCTGCATAGTCTTGATATAGAATATCCGTTATTCCAATTATTATTCCGTCTGATAATTTATCTGAATCTCCTACTTTTAGTTTTTTTGTTGATTGGGTATTAATCACGAATTGAGCTTCATCAGTGTCAACGAAATTCAATGTCACTTCATAATCTTTTCCGCTGACGGTATATGTCTTTGTCTGTTTCTCAAGGAGTGTGTCTTTTCCAGCTCCTCCTAACAATGTCAAGACTATATTATTGCCTATTGTGTTTGTTCTTCTTGCTGTTACAATTGTATACTTCTTTCCCATCATTGTAATATCTTCATCTTGATAGTCTGTTAAAAATACGCCTGTCTTTGATGAAGAACCAGAATTATCATATATGCCAGATTGAAAAGGTGTCGTAAATTCAAGCAAATATCTTGCTATCTCTCTCCCAGATTTGAAGTATAGATAATCTCCTAATGTATCAGTGTCGTCATCTTCTGTGTAAAGAACATAACCGCTGTCCATATTTCTTTCTGCTGGACCCCCTAATAGGTACAGGTATTGGTTATATGGTGAAGTTGCTTTGTTGTTTGAAACCTGTCCTGAATCAAGAGCTTTTAAGTCTCCCTTTTGAATGAATGATGTAATGTTGCTTAATAGCTCTCTGTGTATACCGCCTACTGCCAAATCTTCGCTTAACTCCAATCTTTTGGTTGAGGATGCAATTCTCCAAGCATCACCTTCTGCTACAACGCTTCCCGGAGTTGTGACTGCAACATCTTCTGATTCAGGAAAAATTTGGAAAGCGTCAAAATCTAAACTATAGCTACAACTCCCATATTTATCAGTAAAGATAGATAATAAGACTGAACTTTCAGAAATAACAGAATTACCCTTTGGAGAAATTGGTGTTATACTTAAGCTATAGATTACAGGTGATACTACGGCAAACAGAATGATTACGAATAAAATTTTCTTTATTACCACCTTATAGTGTATAAAATTCATTACTTATTTAAATTTTGCCATATTAAAACCTCTTACAACTAAATTTATAAACAGTTCTATATGTCTTTTAAATTATGAAAACTTTCATCATGATTCCAACCTACAACGAAAAAGAAAACATTAAAAATTTGATAGACAAAATTCTGCAATTAAAAATCAAAAACTCACATATTGTCGTAGTGGATGATAACAGCCCAGATGGAACATGGAAAATTGTTCAGAAAATTTCAAAAAAAAATAAAAATGTTCATCTTCTGTTGAGAAAAAAAGACAAAGGCAGAGGTGCTGCTGGAAGAGAAGGGTTTATTTATTGCTTGAAGCACGGAGCAGATGTTGTTGTTGAGATGGATGCTGACTTTTCTCACAACCCAAAATACATTCCTTTGATGGTTAAAGAGCTTGAAAATGCCGATGTAGTTCTCGGCTCAAGGCAATTAAAAGAAAGCAAAGAAATTGGGAGAGGATTGTTCAGGCGCTTTGTTACATGGGGAGCAAATCTTTACATAAGGTTAATGCTTGGAATAAAGGTAAAGGACTGCAATTCCGGTTTTAGGTGCTTTAAAAGAAAAGTGCTTGGAAAAATAAATGTTCAAAACCTTGAATCAAAAGGCCCTGCAATTGTGCAAGAAGTGCTTTTCAAAGCACACCTTAAAGGTTTTAAAATAAAGGAAATTCCGATAACCTTTGTTGATAGAACAAAAGGCAAGTCAAAACTAGGCATTCCGCAGCTTGCAGCAGGCTACTTTATGGTTTTGAGATTAAAAGTAAGACATTTGTTAGGTTTAATTTAACAATATTGTAATATGAACATTAAAAAATAATCAAAAAATACGTCGCTTCCCAGCATCTGCAAGCGTGATGTGGGAGCCCAGCTCGGGACAGTGTGCCTGATTGTTTTAATATATAGGCGAGGCGGCTCGATGTTATCGAAAATCCATAGGATTTTCGGGAATGCTCGGAAATCTATGATTTCCGACATGGCAATCGGAGAGACGCCGAGCAGTATCGTTTGTGAGCGAAGCGAACGGATTGAAAATTCAAAATTAATATAAAAATTTATCAAATATGAAAATAGCAATTTTAACTCCAACATTTTACCATTTCAGCGGCATTGACAGGGTTGCTGAACAGCAGGCAAAGGATTATGCCAGAAAAGGCAATGAGGTTAGTGTTTTTACTTTAGATGCGACTATTAAACCAGAGGGATTCAAGCTTGAAGTATTGGGAATGTCAAAAAACTTGTTTCTTCAGAGATTATATAGATTATTATTTTTTCTTGACACTAAAAAAACAAAAAGTGCTACAAAAAAACTAAAAGATTTTGACATGGTAATTTCGCATTTCTATCCAATGAACTGGATTGCTTACCAAGCAAAGAAAAAGTACAATGTAAAGTATGTTTATTATAATCATGGTATCGGCTACAGCGAACTTTTTGCTAATCCATTTGAAAAATTATACCTAAGATTATTCTCATTTTTTAACAATCTATCCTTAAAAAATGCTGATTCTGCAATCTCAATAAGTAAATTCATGCAAAGTGAGTTAAAAAAGGAAACAGGGCTCGACAGCAAGGTTATATACGATGAAGTAGACAAAACAAGATTTAGAAAAAATCTTAATGGAAATAAAATAAGGAAAAAATTAGGCATTAAAAGTAATGAAAAATTGTTATTGTTTATTGGTAGAATATCTCCCCACAAAAACATACATACATTATTGGAAATTTTCAATATTATCAATCAAAAACTGCCAAATGCAAAATTGTTGATTATAGGAAAATCTTCATTTCCCTCTTATTATAAAAAACTCAGAAATATGGCAAACAGCAATGTTATTTTCATGGACTTTGTAGATGACAAAGAACTTCCTTATTACTATGCTGCATGCGACTTGTATGTCACAGCTTCATTATGGGAGGGGTTTAATCTTCCAGCAGCAGAGGCGCAGGCATGCGGCAAAAAAGTAATTGCTTTCAACATATGCTCGCATCCGGAGATCGTGAAGAATGGTGTTTTGGTCAAGAATGTAAATACTCGTGATTTTGTTAATGTTGTTATAAAGATATTAACACAAAAATAAGGAGGTAATTAATCAATAAATCTTTATATTTTTAAGATAAATTATATTTATACGATTTCAGCAAGGGCTCTTAGATTTCTTGCTACATCATTAAAACTTCGTATTTTAAATATCCTTTTAAAGATATAGGACGGTCTGATATAAAACTCTTTATTTGCTTTTTTGCACAGCTGTATTTGCCTGTCTACTGGAAAATCCTCACGGTTAAGCGCCCCGCCTTTTATATCGCTGATAGTGTTGCCCGTTATGTTTATATCATTCTCCTTCATATACCATTCTTTATCGCCCAAGCAGTTGTTTTCAAGCGCCCAGTAATATATCTCTGTATTTGGATACGCTATTGTAACCCCGAATGCGGCATAATCCAAATCAATTTCTTTTGCCAGTTTTATTGTTTTTAATGCATCCTCTTCCTTTTCTCCTGGATTCCCTATCATGAAATATCCAGTAGTTTCAATTCCTGCTTTATTGCACATTTTTGTTGCCTCATGCGCCTGCTCAACCCTTGTGCCCTTCTTCATCAAATTTAATACGTGTTGTGTCCCGGCTTCTATGCCAAATGCTATCATATAGCATCCTGCATCCTTCATTGTTTTGAGCAGCTCTTCACTAACCATGCTTACTCTTGTATTGCAGGACCAGTTTATTTTGAGACCTCTATCCTTTATCTCTTTGCAAATTCCATAAACCCAATTCTTGTTATTAGTGAAAGTGCTATCCTTAAAGATAAAATCCTTTGTACCAAAATTCTTAAGGTTATGCTCAATCTCATCAACTATATTTTTGGGAGTCCTGTGCCTGAATTCCCTGCCCATGGTGGCAAACTGGTCACAAAAAGTGCATCTAAAAGGGCAGCCCCTTGTAGCCATTATTGTAGCTAATGGAAGTGACTTTACATAATATGAATTATATTTATCGAGGTTTACTAAGCTTAAATCAGGAAATGGCAATTCGTCTAAATTAGCTATTGGAATATTTTGATTGAGTTTTATGTCATCCCCTGACCTGTAAATCAATCCGCTTATCTTTGAAAGGTCTTCTTCATTTTTCGCATTATATAGTTCATAAAAGGCAATTTCCGCTTCTCCATACATTAAGTAATCTACATCATTTGTATACTTAAACAATTCTTCCTTTGTAGAGGCTATATGGGAGCCGCCGATAACTATTTTTATTTCCTTATTCTGCTCCTTGATTTTTGACGCTAACTTTAAAGAGTTTAGAACTTGGCATGACATCACGCTAAAACAGACAAACTTCGGGTTTTCACTTGTAATGCTGGTGGCTATCTCCTCCTCGCTGCCTCCCTCAATAAGAGAGTCTATAAACTTTACAGAAAGCCCCATCTTTTTTGCATATGTTGCTATGTATAGGGCTCCAAGAGGGGGTAAGGTAAAACCCTCTTTTGTACCGAATTTTATAGGTGGGTATATAAAAACTGCATCGCTAGCCATAGTAAATCATAACTATATGTAAAAAGACAGCTATATAAATTTTTCTTTTTTTGGGCACGGCAGAGACTCTATAAGATAGGGTGTTTGGAGAGTGCTCGCTCATGAACAATATAGGAAGAATATGCTGAGCCTGTTAAACAACCGCAAAGCAAAAGCTTTTTATTTCGTGGTATATTTTTATATAGGAAATACTTGTTTATATTATATGTGAATACGGCATATAATTTATGTTGATAATGCTTAGCTAGGATATAGAGTCGAAATAAAGCTGGATGCAAAAATATGCTACTATCAATTGTTATACCTGTAATGAATGAAGCGGGCAATATAATCGCTTTATATGAAAAACTAAAATCCGTTCTTGCTAAAATCAATCATGAGATAATTTATGTTGATGATGGCGGCACAGATGATACCCCGAACATTATAGCTAAACTGCAAAAAAGGGACAATAAAATAAGATTAGTGCAGTTCAGAAGAAATTTTGGCAAGTCTGCAGCATTGGCAGCTGGCTTCAGAAATGCAGAAGGCTCTGTTATAATAACAATGGACGGCGACCTGCAAGACGACCCTTCTGACATACCAAAGCTCTTGAAGAGGATTGATGACGGCTTTGACCTGGTGGTTGGATGGAAGCAAAAGAAGTACAAATGGTACGAGCTTAAGCTGATACCTTCAAAAATCTTCAACTTGCTCACAAGCATGCTTACTGGCGTTAGGCTTCATGACATAGATTGCCCGTTCAAGGCATTCAGGAGGGAAGTGACAAATGGGCTTTCAATTTATGGCGAACTGTATAGGTACATTCCTGTACTGGTGCATCAAAAAGGGTTCAAGGTAACGGAAGTTGAAGTGAAGAACTTGCCTCGCAAGTACGGCAAATCAAAATTCGGCACAGACAGGCTTGTCAAGGGCTTTTTGGATCTGATTACGGTATTTTTCCTCACAAGATTTAAGAAAAGACCGTCTCATTTTTTCGGCTCTCTGGGCTTGTTTTTGCTTATGCTGGGCGTTGTCCTAGGAATTTATCTCGCAATAAAGCGATTTATCTTTGGAGTTTTAATAGTCAAAGAAGCTTACATTATGCTTGCAGTGCTTTTTGTCATTCTAGGTGTGCAATTCATATCAACAGGGCTTATTGGAGAGATGCTGATAAACAACAGGGACAGAGAGGAGGAGTATTGTGTTGTCAAGAAGAAATAGCTTCATAGATGTTGTTAAAAGCAGGAGAAGCGTGAGGAGGTTTCTGGACAAGCAGGTAAGCGACAATTTAATCAAAAAAATAATTGAAGCAGCAACATGGGCTCCCAGTACATGCAACCAGCAGTTATGGAATTTTGTAGTTGTAAAGGACAAGGGCACTAAAAACAGGCTGATTCATGAGGCTGCATCCACAACTCTGATAGGAAGGGCGCCTGTAGTCATAGTGATAACGTATGAAAAATCTAATTACAAGGAAGCGATACAAGGCGCTACAGCCGCAATGCAGAACATGTTGCTTGCCACTACATACTATGGACTAGGTTCGTGCAGCATAAATAGCTTCGGCAATGAGAAAAAGATAAAGAAAATCCTGAACATACCTAATGATCAGATGATTGTTTGTTTTGTAACTCTTGGATATAAAAACACCAAATTTTATGAGAAGCTAAATCCGCCTCCAAGGAGGGAGTTATCAAAAGTTCTGCATCTGGAGAAATTTAAGAGAAAGAGGAACAATATATTCTCGTATCTTCCCGATAACTGGACTATAGAGGACATAAAAGATTACCAAAGGTATTATTGCAGAAAGACATTTCTAGGCAAGGAAATGGATATAATGACCTGGGAGGAAAAAGAGATTGCGGCAATAACCTTAAGAAAGGCAAAAGGGCATATACTGGACTGGTTTACTTATGACGGGGCCTATCTCTCCCTGTTTCCAAATGAGAAGATATACACAATTGACCTTACAGATGAAACTTCTCACTACACAAAGGCAGCCGCGGCATTGGTAAAGGACAAAAAACTGGATATTACCTACTTAGTGTACGACACTTCATTCAAAGACTTAAAAAAAAGAAAAAAGAAGTTTCGTACAATTACTTCTATATATAAGTTCGAGAGAATACCAAAAAAGTTCTTGAATGCCGTGCTGAATGAATCATACGAACTGCTGGATGACAAAGGAGAGTTTATCATTATATTCAGAAAGAAGAGTATCTTATACCGGCTCTTCTATTTCGTACTGAAGGTTCTTTTTGGAGATGATATTAGAAATACTGGCATCTATGCATTTTTCGGCCCTTATATCCCCCTGGATTCGAAAAGATTTGTGAAGCTGCTAAAAAACAGCGGTTTCAAGAACATAAAAAAAGAATGTTATTTTCCCTTTCCGACATTTTTTGACCAGGCATACCAGATGGTACTGCAATACATCAAAAGCGGCGGTACAAGCTATCTGCATAGGATAAGGAGAGAAGACTTCATTACCAAAATCATTAAATTCCTTGTTAATATTTATGGCTTCAGGCAAACTACTTTTGGAACAGTATGCGTAGTCACAGCTAAAAAATAGTTGATTAATATGAAACAACTCGGTAAAGATATATATTTTTTTGAAGTAAAAGATGTAATGCCAAGAATCCTTAATTTGCTTAATCGCAACCCTTCCTCCAGAAATTACGGCTCGTTTGACAGGGATTACTGGAATTACAACTCATTCGATATGTCCAATGCAAGAAAGCAGGAGGCAGTGCTGACTTTGGCTCTAATGTTTTTGATAAGGCGTAAAGACAACCCCTATTACGATAACGAGCAGGTTCTTGAGTGGATTAATGCCGCTTTAGAATTTACAAGCAAGCTGCAAAACAAGGATGGCTCTTTCAATGAGATGTATCCCAATGAGCATTCATTTGTTGCAACTGCATTTGTTTGCTATGCATTGTCTGAGACGTGCCTTTTATTAGGAAGCACGATAAAGAGCAGAAAATTGGTTGTCGATTATTTAGAAAAATGTGGGGAATGGCTTCTAAGGAATGATGAAGATATGGCTTTAAACCAAAAGGCAGGCTCTATAATTGCCCTCCATAACTTGTATCTTTTAACGAAAAAATCAAAATACAAGTTTGGCGCAAAAAAAAAGTTGGCAGAGATTTTAAAAAGGCAAAGCAAAGAAGGATGGTTTATAGAATATGGCGGTGTTGATATTGGATATTTATCCCTCTCCATTGACTATCTGGCAAAATACTATAAAAAAGCAGGGGATAAGCGGCTGCTTTCTTCCCTTAAAAAGGCATCCGACTTTGTGCAGTATTTCGCATTTCCTAACCTTACTTTTGGTGGAGAAGTTGGAAGCAGGAACACTGAATATCTTATCCCGCATGGCTTTGAACTGTTGTCTGGCAAGTTTCATTCGGCAAAGGCGATTTGCAACGCTATAAGAAATGCTATAAAAGAAAAAACTACAATATCTCCTGTGGCAGTTGATGACAGATACCTTTTATTCAACGGCTATTCTTATTTGCAAGCTTACCGAGATGGCAAAAAAACAATGCAATCTTATGATTTATTTTCTAAAGAATTCATGAATTATTTTAACGAGGCAGGCATATTTGTAAAAAATGTGGGGGGAATTTATCTGGTAATAAACATAAAAAAGGGTGGAGTTGCGAAAATAACATTTAATAAAAATAAATCAGTCATTGATGGCGGCTCTGTAATAGAATTAAGGTATGGAGGAAGGGCAAGCTCAAATTATTTGGGAAAAAATGATAAAATAGTGATAGAAAAAGAGAATATAGAGATAACGAGAAAATTTATAGGAATAAAAGGTACAGCACTAACTCCTTTATCTTTTCTGGTCTTCAGGGCATTTCAGTTAACATTGGGGAAAAGCAGCTTTATCAGTAAAGCTGCAAGGAATTTTCTAAGAAACAAGCTGATTAGGCAAAAAAATGAAATGACTGATATAAATTTTTCAAGGAGATTTTTATTTAATGACAAGGGGGTGTCGGTTATAGACGATATTTCTCCCATTAAAAATATAGCGGGCATAATTATCTCCTCAAAATTATCATTCATTTTTGCTGAATCTTCCCGCTATTTCCAGCTGTCCGATCTTGAGTCCGTGCCTTTTTATCTGGATAGGGAATTAATCTCAAAGTTTTTAGGTAACGATAAAATCACATTTTACAGAAAATATGACGAAGAAGGAAAATTATTGGGGTCAAAAGTCGTCTAACAGGTTTTTATATGTAAGAAATTTTTTCCCTTTATTCCTAAAGAGCCGGATATCCTCTCTTTTTGGAAAACTAAAATAGGTTTTTTTCCTGCTTTTATTTATAATTTTGTGTTTTTTGTTTTGCTCCAGTATGTCAATTGCCTCAAGCACCAGGCCCGAACTTATCTCAAAGCATTTTTTATAGATGTCGTATAAGCTGTCCTTATCGCTTATTTTTATCCTGTCTTGGGTTATTACTTCGCCTTCGTCTATATGCTCAACCATTTTGTGTATGCTTACCCCCACCTCTTTTTCGTCATTAAGCATAGCCCAAAAAACAGGCATTAATCCGCCATACTGGGGGAGCAATGAGGAATGCCTGTTAATGCAAGCTATTCTAGGCACGTTAAGCAGTTCTTTTTTAAAGATTTGAGGGCAAGAGGAGACAATTATATCAGGTTTTGATTTTTTAAGTTTTTTTATGAACTCGGCATCATTAACATTTTTAGGGAGGTAAAGCGGTATGTTATATTCTCTGGCTACGCTTTTAACTGAATAAAATCTTTTAAGGGGTAAGAAATTGTGAAGCTTATCCAGAGTTAGATATATTATAGTGAGTGCTGACAGGATAAAAAAGTCCAGGTAGCCAAAAAAAAGCAATTGCTTCTTGAGGTATTTTATAAGAGAGGATTTTGGGAATTTAGCCGATACCACTGCTATTCCCGCTATATCCCTTTTGCGCTTCTTTATTGTACTTTCTATGAATCTTGGCTTAAAAAATGCATCCTCCCCCAGTATAAAGAATAATTTCATTTCTATAATTTTGTTAAATTTCCTTTATCAAGCTGCTCTTTTGCTAAAATGTATAGTTCACTCATTGTTATTGGTTTGTATCCTTTTTGATCGAAAACTTTTATTAAGTTTTGGAACATTTTCATCCCGTTATCCAGGTTATTGGCTAATAAAACTTTCCATTTTAAAGGGAGCTTATTTGTTTCTGATGGCTTGTAAAGGTTCCACATGTGAAAGTCAAAAACTACTGTATTAGGCAAGCCAAAAATGTCTATCATGCTTCTGCTTATGCCAAATCCAAAAGGCTGCAGGTAGCCCATTGCCAATGGCACTTTTATTTTTGGAATGACGGAAAAAGGCAATTCTATTAGTCCATAGTCATCAAAATAAAAAGGGTATGCCGGGTATTTCAGGTTGTTATACCTTCCCAGCAGGATTGTGGGATAGATGCTTGAATCGTATTTGAAGCCTTCCCTTGAAAGGGAAAATAACCCTTTTTTTGTTATCATTCCTTTTGGGGATCTGTAGCCAAGGGGTTTTTTTCCAAAATACCTTATATAAGCTTTTCTTGATTTTTTTATTTCATAATCTTCATCTTGGCGCTCAAGATTATGGGAATAAGAATGCAGCTCAATTTCTGACCCTGCATCAATAAGTTTTTTAATGACGTCTCTCTTTTTTTGGAGTAAATGCCCTGCCGCAAAAGTTGTCAGATTGATGCGGTTTTTTCTTATTATCTCCAAAAAATGGGAAATATTTTCCAAGGAGCTGTAACTTTTTATTCTCCCTCCAAAATCGGGCTCCAAATCCAATGTATAGCAAATCAACTTTTTCATCGTCAGAATTAACTATAATCTTTATTTAAAGCTTATGGTAGTCGCTTGCCATTGGCAGAAATGCTTTTTTTGGAGTACAAAATGGCCCCTATTATTGCGGGTATCCCAAATGTTATAAATGTATACATCAAAGAAAAAGTTGTGGATTTTTCTGCCGGAACCCCGGTCATTAACAAAAAGGATATAGCCACTACTTCTCTCACGCCAACTCCCCCTATTGAAATCGGTATCATGGAAGAAATGGCCATCAATGTGATAAGCCCCATAACCATAAAGAAGGAAAGTGACAAGATGCCTAATGCTTTAATTATAAAAAATGCTTGAATGGTGGAGATTACCCATATACAAACCGAAAACAACAGCGATCTAATATAGAATTTCCTGTTAATGCTGAATTTTTTAAAGTTAATTTTGTATTTTTTAGGCAGGATATAGTAAATCAGCTCTAGGATTTTGTTGAAGTAGATGAAGGTTAAAGCCAGAATTATGATGTAAGAAAAGAACGCATAGATGGCATAACGGGATATTCCGAATTTTTCTTGGAAAAAATAGAGCCCGAATAACCCTACCAGAATTAAAGCCAGCCCATCAAAGATTTTATCAATTACTACCGTCATAAAAGACTTCAAAGGGCCTAGTTTAATGCCTTCAACGAGATATTTTGCCTTAATGAACTCCCCTAATCTCCCGGGCGTGATAATGCCGAATGCGAAAGATATCAGTGTATAAATCAAAGATGATCTAAAGCTTATATTTTTGTTAAAAACATTTACTATAGCTTTCCATCTAGCTACCTTAAAAAATATCTGAAAAACAACAAAAAAAGTTGCTGCAAGAATATAAAAAATATTGGCATTCAGCAGCTCGTTATAGAATTTATTTATGCCTATAAACTTGAAGATGAAGTACAATAAAGCCAAGCTCACCGCTGACTTGAGTACCAGCTTAAATTTATTTGATTTGAAAAACTCCATTATTGAGGCTAAAACAAAAACTTTTATAAAAGTATCGTATATTGTCCGAAGTTTACTAACCGATGAAAAATATAAACTATAAGAAGCTTAGCATGGCAGTTATTGCAATAGCCATTATGTTGAGGATTGCGCTCGCTTCAATCCACGCAGTTTCAGGAGATGCCTGCTGGCAGCTTTCAAATGCAGGGTTCATAGCCGAAAGCAAGAAGCTTCCTTTGTTTGAGCAGTTTGGCAGGGACGAGCCATTTTGGGCGCCCCCCCTATTTCACTTAATTTCTGCATTTTTTTATAGCTTATTTTCTAGTTTTAGCAGCGGCATTGCAGAATTTGCAATTAAGATGGTTTCTCCTATTTTGGGTTCTTTAGCATTGATAATATTTTACAAAATTTCAAGAATGCTGTTTGATGAAAAAATTTCATTCTATTCTTTATTGTTTATGGCTTTTATTCCATTGCACATAGACTATAGCGTATTTAGTTATGCCGACAGCACAGTCACATTTCTTGCTGTTTTAAGCGTTTATTTTGCTTTAAAAAATAAAATAATTTTGTCGTCGATAGCTTCAGGATTGGCGATTTTGACAAAATACAATGGCATTTTTATTTTGCCCGTTTTGTTGTATATAGTTTATACAAGCAACAAAGGGAAAGAGCCAGCAAAAAAGTTGATTATTTTTTCAATAATTTCATTATCGATCGGCTCTGTATGGTTCATCAGGAACTGGATTTATCTTGGCAACCCCGTATGGCCGTTCATGAATAGTGTTTTTAAAGGCGTCGAATATGGCACATTTGCAGAATCAGAGGTTGGCAAGATTAACATTGCAAATATATTTAGTTTATCGGGCATAGCAGTATTCTACCTTGGCATTTTTGGAGTTCCAGACGGTAATATAGCAACCCTGTCTTTTGTAAAAGTACCATACTTTCAGTTGTTCTTTGCAATATGGCTCTTAAGCACATTTGTTTTTTTAATTCCGTTTATTTTTGGGGTATTTTCAAAAATGAAGCATAAAAAAATGCTTTCAATTTGGATTTTATCATACATTGTTTTGACTCTTCTCTATATATTAAATGCAAGCTGGTCTGTTTCAAGGTTTATGCTGCCTGCATTTCCGGCAATTGCTCTGATATGGGCTCAGGGACTGAATAAAATTAAATTTAAAGGGCAATTTTTAGTTGCATTGATTATTTTGATTGCAGTTGGATTTATTTTTACTTCAATTCTAAAAATAAGTATTGCAGCAAGGGAATGGAATTTCTACATGGAAGATTTTGAATGGGCAAAAGATAACACGAAAAAAGAGAGTATTTTCATTTCAGGAAGTCAATGCGTATCATACCATATAGGCAGGCAAACCATAAGTCAAAAAATAATCAATTTGGAAAAGGCAGATTATGCTTTTGTAAACCAAAATTTCAGGCTTGATAACAGGGCTAAAATAGAGAGTGACTTGCTGTTGGAAATCAAAAAAAGAGGTAACATTATTTACAGCAATGAAAAAACAAAAACAGAGATTTATAAAATTGGATGACTATTTGCTTTAAACAATCTTATAGACATAAACTTCATCGGTGCGTGCAGGATCGTCTTCGCTGTAAAATCCGCTGTAATCTTCTTTGATTGTAGCTACCAGCTTGAATTTGCTTGGGTTATTTCTAACAAAATCAGCAGATTTTTCGCTTAAATGGAAGTAATCATTGAATCTCTCTGTTAGGACTATATAACTTATGTTGTAATGGCTTACCATGTTCATTAGTTTTTCGGGTTTAGAGTATAATCCGATAACTCTGTTGCCAGTAAGGTAAATAAGCTCTACACTATAGCCCTGAGCCATAATGCCTGCATCTTTAGGCAGATTTTTTTTGATGAAATCTGCTGTATTCTGGGCTGCGGCAATTTTCTTATTGAAAACAACTATGTGGGGATTTTTATAATACCAAAATGGAACTAGTATTAGCAAGGATATTATTATTGCAGGAATGACTTTTGAGTGTATTTGCAAAGATTTGATTTTGCCAATCAAACTGACTAAACCATAGCTCATAAAATAGAAAAAGAAGAGATATGCAATATACATGTATCTTGGATTTGTCAGTTTCTGCAAAATTGGTGATGCAAATATAAAAAATGAGAATATCATATAGAGATTAATATTATCATGGATTTTTTTCCATTTAATTGTTTCTTTAATTGACAGCATAAATCCGTAAATTGCAAGCAATGCCAATGGAATATACACTATTATCATATAAAGAATATGGACGGGTTTTAGGAGAAACTTCATTGTTGTGAAGTTGAGCCCTTTTGGTATTGGAAAGGGCTGCATATTTAACATGTATCCTATGTTAAAGGAAATCCTCTTAACCGCCGCAATCAAGTCAGAGCCCATCTTAGGCCCGTCATAATCCTCGAAAAACTGTGGAAGAAATGCCTGAGGCAGCCCAAGATCGTGCGTGCTTAAAGGCATGCCGGCGTATCCGTTTGGGTAATTTTCATGCTTGGAGTATTGGGCGTACTTGATTAATGTCCAAGAGCCGTAAAATAATGCTGCAATAATCAAAGGCAAAATGGCGTATTTTAGGTTTGGAAAAATTAATTTCTTAAATTCTATTTTTTTGCTATTAAAAATGATATAAGACAAAACAATAGCTGGAATCAAGAATATCACGTGATCCGATGTCATTGCAAGCAAACCGCTAAAGACAGAAGATGCTATGATTGATTTTCTGCTATTGAATCTTACTCCTTTGGCATAAAAATAGAGTGCTGAAAGCGCAAGCATGATTACATAAGACTCCCTAAAGACTATATGGGATGCCTCAATAAACCCAACTGAAAGTGTAAAAAAAAGCAATACGAAAAAAGTTATATTAAAATTATCTGTTAGCATCATAAAAAATCTGTATAATATAAAAAAGGTGATGATAGAAGACACTAGACTGAGGACTATGCCTGCAATATGGTCTTGTTGGAAGGTAAGATTAAAAAAATAGATTGTGTAGGGGTAAAATGGCGGATGGAGCAGATAAAGCTGATTGTTGTATAATGTGTGATAAGGAAATCTTTTTGCAGTTTCTAAGAATTTAAGCGAATCGCCGCCAAAAAACATTGAAGTTTTATCTACGAACAACCTCAAAAACAAGAAAACTAAAAATAATGCAATGACGAGATTTTTTTGGGTAAAAAATTTCATTTTTAAATTATTCAAATTCTGATTTTAGCATGCCTTCAAAAAAACTTTTGTCGGTAAATGAGTTATACAAATCTGTAAATATCTCCTCCAAGTAAATTCTTATGCCCCATTTTGGGTAATGGCTCTTGAATTTGCTCAAGTCAGATATGTAAACTTGGTGGTCGCCTTCTCTTGCTTCCTTCATCATATGTTTCATTGGCTTACCGGTAATGCTCTCTATAATTTTGAACGACTCTAACAGCGATATGGAATTTTTTCTTCCGCCGCCCATGTTGTAAGCTTCGCCTGCCCTTGGTTTTTTAATGAATTCTTCAAATGCAAGCACTAAGTCACGGGCATCAATAACATCCCTGACTTGCTTGCCCTTGAATCCATAGATGTTCAGAGTTTTTCCTTCTATGTTGGCTTTAACAAAATACGGCTCCCAGTTATGCAGCTCAACTGCCTTTGCCATAGGGCCTGTGATGCATCCAAGCCTGAATATTCCTGTTTTCAAGCCGTAAAGATGGGCATATTCCTGGCAGTACAAATCAGCTGCAACCTTGCTCACTCCAAAAGGGGTATGCATTGTATTGTCAAGCGGCATGCTCTCGTCAACGCCGTTTATTTCAGCATAATCATACCTAGTTTCTTTTTCAGTTATCCTGAGTCTGTTTGGATTCTCTCCGTACACTTTATTAGTTGATGTAAATACAAAGATTGCATTGTCGGCATGTTTTTTTGTAAGTTCAAGAAGATTCAATGTGCCGTATGCATTTATAGAAAAATCCTCCAGTGGTATTTCTATTGATTTTGGATGGGACGGCTGCGCAGCTGTATGGATTATGATATCAGAGCCTTTAATCAACGGCTTTAATTTTTCTGTGTCTCTTATGTCAATTTCATGGAATTTAATGTTGCTAAAATGCTTCCTGAGCATGTCTGCATTTCCGCTTGTGCTTCCGGATTCATCAAATATCTTGCCCCTCATAAAATTGTCTACTGCTATGACTTCGTGCCCTTGTTTTGCAAAAAATATGCAACTGTAGCTTCCTACCAAACCAGCTCCGCCTGTGACAAGAACTTTCATTTGGACGAGGATTGCAAAAGCATTTTTAAATGTTATGTAACTAAATTCTGTTTGATTTAATCCATTGAGGAAAAATATAAATAGTCAAATCTGACGCCGCACTCTATGAAAATATCCTTGGTATTGCCTGCTCATAACGAGGAAGAAAATATAGTCATCCTAATCCCCAAAGTGCTTGGCAAATACAAGAAATTCTTCAACGAGATAATTATTGTCAACGACAACAGCACAGACAATACAAAAGATGCTGCCTTGAAACTAATAAAAAAATACGGCAAAAAAATCAGACTAGTCAATAGAAGCAAGCCAAATGGTGTTGGATACGCTTTAAGGGATGGTATAAAGAATGTGGGCAAAAGCTCTGATTGGGTAATGACTATGGACGCTGATTTCTTGGATAATGTTGATGATATTGAAAGGTTCATAGAAAAGGCAAAAGAAGGCTATGATGGTGTTATAGGCTCAAGATTTCTGGACAGCAATAGCCTAGTGAAATACCCTTTTATTAAAAAAATTTCCAACAGGGCTTACCATTTTCTTTTAAGGGCTACAATACCAAGCTTGAAGCTTAAGGATGCGACAAACAACTTTAAATTATACAAGAAAGAAGTTTTTGACAGCGTTAATATAAAAGCTGGTAATTTTGCAGCAAATGCAGAGACTGGACTGATTCCAATAATAAAAGGTTACAAGATAGTTGAAATTCCAGTTGTGTGGAAGCAAAGGGAGCACGGCAAATCAACTTTCAAGGTTTTTAAGCTAGCTCCCAGTTACCTTAAAGTTTATCTGAGAATAATTTTTGAGATGTTGAAAGCGAAATTGCGTGTCTAGGATTTTTTGCTTACCAAGTAATTGCCTAAAATCAGATGTTTCAGTGCGCTGTTTTCTAATGTATGCATTGCATCTTGTGGCGAACAAACAACTGGTTCGCCGTGCAGATTAAAAGACGTGTTCAAAACAGCCCCTATGCCTGTTTTGCTTTCAAAAGATTTGATGAGTCTGTAATAATCCTCGTTCCAGTCCTTAATCAAAATCTGTGGCCTTGTTGTTTTATCTGCTTGATGCACTGTTGCAATTATCTTCTTTCTGTTTTCCTCTTTTGCATCAAAGGCCATTACCATATAATGTGATGCCAGATTTTTCGGGTTTATAATGTAGTCTTTAGCTCTTTCATCAAGCATGCTGGGCGCAAAAGGCATCCAGAAATCCCTGTATTTGATGATTGTATTTATTCTCTCTATAGAGTCTATGTCGCTTGGATTTGCTAGAATGCTCCTGTTGCCTAAAGCTCTCGGCCCATATTCCATCCTTCCAGAGCATCTTGCTGCTATTTCATTTTTTGCCAATAATTCTCCAACAACTGAATCAACATCAGAATATCTCTTTATATTGTATTTGCGTTTATTGATTTTTCTGACAAAATTTTGGATTTTGTCGTCAAAACTCTCGCCGAAATAAAGCTGCATCAAAGGCTTTATGTCTGGCTTTTTGCCATCCATCTCGCATATGTCTAAATAGCCGAGAATTGCAGCTCCTATAGAACAGGAGTCATCGCCGGCAGGCGGAAAAATAAAAATATTGTCAACGCAATCCATTTCTGCAATAAGCTTATTTGTTTTGACATTTAAAAAACTCCCTCCAGCTAAAGCAATATTTCTAATGCCAAAATGATTTATTCCATTTCTAATCCATTTTGTAAAGATATCGTCTTGAAGTTTTTGTATTGCATAAGCGACATTATCGAACTGCCTGTATTTTAATTTCTTAAATAAGTAAGAAGAGAAAGCACTGCCAACTCTATTGGTATCATTATGAAATTTTAATTTGTCTACATGCATGAATTTTTTTACTATCTGGTACGTGTCCTCTCCTCTCTTTTTGTTGGAATTCGGAGCCAAGCCCATAACCTTGTATTCATGCTCCCAGGGTTTCATGCCAAGAAACTTAGTGAATCTTGTGTACATGCCGCCTAAAGAATGCATGACAGAGATTGGGATTTTCTTTTCCATCCTGTCTTTTTCGCATACCCATATGGAGGCACAAAGTCCATCTCCTTCGCCGTCTGCAGTGAAAACAAGAGTTTTTTTATTGTCTCTCCAGTTTCTCATATAGTATGCTGCAGCTGCATGACAATCATGATGCTCGTAAAATCTTATCTTGTCCAGCGAGATGTCTAAACTTTGAAAGTATCTTGCCCTTTCTCTGAACAATTTTGATTTTCTCATTTTATATGTAACTTTGATGTAAATTTGTCTAAGAAACCCTTTATCTAAAGCAGAAGCAGGCATAAATCTAGAAAGATTTGCCACTAGGTTTCTCGCAAAGCCTTGCTCTTTTTTTTGCAGCTTTAACACATCAGCGCCAAAGGTAAAATTTGAAATTGCAACCAAGTCTATGTCTTCTCCCTTTGTGCCCGTAATCTCCATTACTTTCTTTATCGCTTTCTCTGGAAAAAGAGAGTAGCCTTTTATTCTATTCAATCTCTCCTCTGCTATTGCTGCTTCTATGACGCCATCCTTGAAGATACAGGCGCTGCCAAGGTGGCTGTCCATAATTCCTAGTATTGTTGTCATTTGTCTTTCATAGATTTGCAGGCTATTTTTAAATTTTGGGGTTAAGTTATTGATTTTGCAATAAAACGAAAATCTTTTAACTAGAGCTAAGTTTGCTTGATCAGATGACAAAAACAATAACCGTTGTAGGGCTTGGTTATGTTGGCTTGCCAGTTGCATGTTTATGCGCAGAGAAAGGCTATGAAGTATATGGGCTAGACATCGACAAAAATAAGGCGGATTTGATAAACAAGGGAGAAAGCCCGATTGATGACGAGTATGTAAAGAATAAGTTAAAAAATTTAAAAGATAAAATAAAGGCAACTACAAATGCAAATGAGTGCATTTCTAATTCTGATGTTGTAATTGTATGTGTACCTACTCCTGTCGACAGGAACAACTCGCCTGACTTGACTGCCTTGATGGAGTCCGTATCAGTAATTTCAAAGTTCATCAAGCAAGGTACGCTTTTGATAATTGAGTCAACTGTTTATTCTGGAATTGTCGAGGAGCTTGTGCTGCCAATTCTCAAAAAACAAAAATTGGATGCATTAAAAAATAACGTTCTTGTAGCGCATTGTCCAGAAAGGATAGATCCTGGCAACAAGAAATGGAATGTTGAAAATCTGCCAAGGGTTGTAGGTGGCATAACAAAAGAAGCCACGAAAAAGGCAGCTGATTTCTATAGAAGAATAATAAACGCTGATGTTGTTGAGCTTAGCTCTGTCAAGGCAGCAGAAGCCACGAAAATAATGGAGAACACTTTCAGGGACATAAACATTGCCTTTGTCAACGAGATGGCAAAAAGCTTTGACAAGGCGGGCATTGACATAATTGAGGTGATAAAGGGCGCTTCCACAAAGCCATTTGCATTCATGCCGCATTATCCCGGAGCTGGAGTTGGGGGGCATTGCTTTGACAGAAATGAATGGATTTTCGTGAAATATGAGGATTCTGTTTATCCTATCAAAATAGGGGAACTATATGAGCTTTTGAAATATTATAATGAGACAGAAATAGGCGAAACCAAATTAGTTTGTGCTGGAAATTTAGAGATTTTATCTTTTGATTTAAATGAAAAAAAATCCTGTTATAAGCCACTTAAGCTTCTAAGCAAAAGAGCTTATAATAAAATGCTTAAAATAAAAGCAGCTGGAAACTATTCTATAAAAATCACCGATAAACATCCAGTTATTGTATTTAATGATGGTTTTAAAATAAAACCTGCAGAAGAATTGGGTAAAAATGATAAATTAGTTGTTTCGTTGGAATTGCCAAAGGTTGAAAAAGAGGTTAAGATTGACATAATTGAAAATATTGATGAAAATCTGGCTAAAAAGATCAGGATTAAGTTAATAGATAGAAGTTTCCGAAATTATAAGGAAGCATTAAAGCCTCACATTTCCAGTTACAAGTATCACGATGATTTCTTTAGGTACGATATGCTGCCTCTTAATTATTTCCTTAAAGCTGAAAAAACTCTTAAAGTACCAAGGGAGCAAATTTACTTATGCACTGGCAGAGGTCCAGATTTGAGAAAGGTAAAAGCTATTCTGAGGATTGATGAAGAATTCTCAAGATTAATAGGTTACTATTTAAGTGAAGGGTGCCTTACAGAAGATAAAACATTACGAATTAGATTCACATTTAATGAAAATGAAATAGAGTACATTAATGATTTGAAAGACATACTCGATAAAAAAGGTTTTACATATTCCGAATATCTAGACAGAAAAAATCATGCTTACCATATCAAAGTGCCCTCAGAAATTCTTGGTATTATCATAAGGGATGTTTTGAAATGCGGAACAAATTGTTATAACATGACTATTCCACCTAAATTGTTTTCTATGCCAAAAAATCTCAGGACTGAAGTAATTAAAGGTATTCTTAGAGGGGATGCTGGAGTTACTTATAGCAATAAAAAGAGGAGCTACAAAAAATCTGGTAAAAATTACGTGCATAATAACAACACAGCAGATGTTCAATATTTCACATCTAGCAGTAAATTAAAGCAGCAAGTAATGCTTATGCTACAAGATAGCAAACTAATGCCAAGAATTGATGTTAGAGAAGGTTTAATTAGACTACATGGAGCTAAGAACATAGGCGTACTAAAGGATTTATTTCTAGGCAACAAGCAGGAAAAACTTAGACAATATCTTAACAATATAAAAAAGCTCATTACCTATCCTGATGTAGAAATTTTTGACACATTTGCCACAATTAAAATTAAAGGTGTTGAGGAATTACCTGGAGATTACGTTTATTCTTTGGAAGTCGAAGATACTGGAACTGTGGTTACAACAAATGGTTTAATTATGCACAATTGCATACCGGTTGACCCTTACTACCTGATTGAAAAGGCAAAGCAAATCGGCTTTAACCATGAATTTTTGAAACTGGCAAGGACAATAAACAACAGCATGCCGCATTACACTGTTGAGCTGCTTGAGGCGGAATTGAAAAGGCTGAAGAAATCAATTAAGGGGGCAAAAATAGGGGTGCTTGGGATTGCCTACAAGGCGAATGTCGATGACACAAGAGAAAGCCCTGCTTTTGAAATAATAAGCATACTGAAGACAAAGGGCGCAGAAGTATTTGTTTTTGATCCTCACGTCAAAAATGGAAGCAATATAGGCAATTTGGATGATTTGCTGAGCAAAAGCGATTGCATAATTCTAGCAACAGACCATGACGAATTCAAAAGCATGGATTTGAAAAAATTGAAGGACAAGAAAATCTATATTGTAATTGACGGGAGGAATTGCCTTGACAAGGAAAAGATAAAGTCAATGGGCATATTGTACCATGGGATTGGAAGATCGTAGTTAGTATTAGATATAGATTTTTATAAGGAATAATTATAAAATATTCATCACGATGGCGACCCATGCTCACAACCAGTAAAATGGGTGCCCCGCATACTACAGATGCACTTTATCGCCAACAATCAAGTGCAAACGTCAGAGGCTGTGGTTCCCTCATCACAAAAGAAGGTACAGGGAAGCCCTCGTTGATTGAAATAAATGATTTAATTGTTGTTTTTTGAGTTATACTTCAGGAAAAAAGAAATATTTAAAAAGTAACTTTGATTGATATTTAGCTATGAAACAAATAAAGCTTGTCGTCTGGGATGCTGACAACACTCTTTGGAACGGCACGGTTTTCTACAAGGACAAGGAGAATATCAAGATAAAGCTAGGCACAAAAGAAGCGCTGAAGGAATTGGATAAAAGAGGCATCAAGAGCACAATCTGCAGCAAAAATTACTATGAAGATGTTGATTCTATGCTTAAAAAATTTGAGATTGACGAGTATTTCGAGAACTTGCAGATTGGCTGGGGCTTGAAGTCAGATGCAATAAGGAAATTGGCAGGCATGTACAACATTAACCATGACGAGATTCTTTTCATTGACGATGATCCTTTCCAGAGGGCAGAGGTGCAGTCACAGATGCCAAGTATAAACGCCATTGGACTGGACGATCCATTGGATGTCCTTGCGCTTGATGAAGTGCAGCCATTGAATGCAACAGCAGAAGACAAAAAAAGAGTGCAGCTTTTGAAGGAGCAGCGCAACCGCGAACAGGCAGAGAAAGAGCATAAAGGTGATTTCAAGGAGTTCCTGATACATTGCAGCATGGCAATGACAGTGCGCCACATAGAGGAGAAAGACTGGGAAAGGGTGTGCCAGCTTATCAACAGGACAAATGAACTTAACGCAACCGGCAACAGATATGAATTAAAAGAATTGAAGGAGTCTTACGAGAAGAATGGAGATATAATTCTTGTTGTTGAATTGACTGATAAGTTCGGGGAGTACGGGTTGATTGCAGAAAGCATAATCACAAAACAGGATTATGGATGGTTCATTAAGGACTTGACTGTTTCATGCAGGACAATGGGCAGGGGCATTGGCTCTGCTTTGGTTGTTGTAATATTGAATTATGCAAAAATGCAGGGCATCAAGAAAGTAAGGGGCATGCTAGTTGAGACAGAATCCAATTGGAGGGTAAAGCCATTGTACGAAAAAAGGGGCTTTGACAAGCTTTCTGTTGACGGCAAAAAAACATTTTATGAGTTTGACTTGGACAAAAAAGAAATCCCAGAGTACCATCCTTGGCTTAAGATAAATCTGCTTCTTGAGAAAAAGATTGAGGCATGATTTCTTCAGAATGGCATTAAAAAAATACGCAAAGTATGGCTTCTCTTTACTTGCAAGGGGTTCTCTATTCTATTTTTCAAAAGAGATTCTTAAAGATTCATTAAACATCAAAAATGGGATTTACAATAATGAAAAGCATATTAAAGCAGCAGTTGACTGGATTTTGGAGGCGCAAAAAGCAAACAACAATGGTGGAGTTGCTGCCCTCTACTCTTTGTCTGATGGTTGGCATGAGTCATATTCTGAAACAACCGGCTATATAATACCAACAATGTTCAATTATTATCACAAGACAAAAGAAAAGCAAATAAAAAAAAGCGCAATTGTAATGGCTGACTGGGAACTTACAAAACAGATGCCGAAAGGTGCATTTCCAGGCGGTGCAGTCAATGGAAAAGAGTTTCCAATTGTCTTTAACACAGGGCAGGTAATTTTTGGAATGGTGAGAACATTTCAGGAGACAAAAAATATTAAATATAAACAAGCGGCAATAAAAGCAGCTGACTGGCTTGTTAAAGTGCAGGGCAAAAATGGCTGCTGGGACAAGTTTGACTACTTAAATAAAATCCATACTTACAATACAAGAACAGCATGGGCTTTATTGAAAGTGTATGAAATAACAAAAAACAAGATTTATCTTAATGCAGCTAAGAGGAATATTGACTGGGTTTTAACCAGGCAGCTTGAAAATGGATGGTTTGAAAACAATGCGTTTTACGAAACACAAGAGCCTTTGCTGCACACAATTGCTTACACAATACAAGGCATACTTGAAGTGGGAATTTATCTAAATAATAAAAAATACATTAATTCAGCAGAAAAATCTTCAAATCAATTAATTAAACTTCAAAGAAAAGATGGCTCGCTGGCAGGAAGCTTTGACAAAAACTGGAAAAGCTCTGTTTCATGGAGCTGCTTGACAGGTAATTCACAGATGGCAATTGTATGGCTTAGATTTTATACTTTAACAAAAAACAGGGAGTATCTTGAAGCGGCAAAAAGGATTAACAATTACGTCAAATCAACACAAGACTTGAAATCAGGAAATAAAGGCATAAGGGGCGGCATTAAAGGTGCTTATCCAGTCTATGGCTGGTACGCCCCATTCTGCTATATAAACTGGGCTGCAAAGTTTTTTATTGATGCCCTTATGATGGAAGATGATTTGAAGTTTGGGGATAAATTGGGTTAATCCAACAGAAAACTTTATATATTCTGCTAATAAAGTACATAAAATGTGAGTGAGGGGGTTCTTGTACTCTATTTATGCAATTTATTAAACAGCATAGGTGATAATATATGAAAAAAATCTTCGTAAACTTTACGTCAACAGGCATGATTCCGACTAAAGACATGACGGAGCATGTGCCTATAACCACAGATGAAATCATTAAGGATGTTCTTACTGCTGCAAAGCATGGCGCTTCAATAGCGCATCTTCATGCGCGTGACGAGGACGGCAAGCCAACGTACAAAAAGGAAGTTTTTAAAGAGATAATCCATGGCATAAGGGAAAAAAACAAGGAATTGATTCTTTGCGTTACAACAAGCGGCAGGAATTATCCGGAGTTTGAGAGAAGATCCCAAGTGCTTGATCTAGAGGAACCTTACAAGCCGGACATGGCAAGCTTGACCTTAAGCTCTTTGAATTTCAACAAAACAGCGAGCATAAACTCACCTGATGTAATTCTTGCACTTGCAACAAAAATAAAGGAAAAAGGCATAAAGCCCGAGCTCGAGGCATTTGACTTGGGCATGATAAATTATGCAAAATACTTGATTAAGAAAGGGCTGTTGGAAGAGCCGTATTATTTCAATCTTTTATTCGGCAACATTGCATGCGCGCAGGCAAACTTGCTGAGCGTTGGCTTGATGGTCAATGAATTGCCTGAAAACTCTGTCTATGCCTTTGCAGGCATTGGCGACTACCAGAAATTCATGAATTCTCTTGCAGTTGTCTGCGGAGCAGGAGTAAGAGTTGGGTTGGAGGACAACATCTATTTCGACGAGGAAAGAACAACACTTGCAAGCAATGAGATGCTCATCAAAAGGGTTGCTGACACTGCAAAAGCCCTTGGCATTGGAATAATGACCTCAATGGAGATGAGGCAGCTGCTTGGGTTGAAGATGTCTGAATAAAATCACATCGACACATCAAAATCGATAATCATATTGCGACCCATTGACTGCAAAGCAATGTGGGTGAATGAACGCGAGCATGCGAGTGAGCTTCGTTCAAAGCGAACTCGCTCACAAGTCGGACGCATGCATGTCCCCGCCTACTTCTATTTTCACTTTCTCCCTTAAACATTAAGTGCAATTGCCCTGGGCGGGTTCCCTAATAATGCTTGCAGATGTTAGGGAGCGACATTGTTTGAAATTAAAATAAGTTTTATGTTTTCAAGAATTATAAATCGTTATTCCCTTTTTTGCAAGCTTCTCCATCAAATGTACTAAATCTTTAACTTTATGAACTCTTAATTCAGTATTTCCAAAAGGATAGATTTTCATTAATTTTTCTTCCAACAGATATTTCTCAAGTATGTTGTTGTTCCTTGTCTTATACAGGTTATCAAGATGCTTCCTGAACCAAATTATTTTCTTTTTGCCATTCTCGTCTATAATCTCTGCCTTGATCTTATCGCTAAATATTTTAATTGGGAATTTTATCTTGTCTTCTACAATATGGATGCATGAATTGGCCAATTGATCAACTCCAATCTGGCATATTTTGGCATTGAGCTCGTAAAGCTTGCCAAAAGGCCCTCTCATTGAATATGGATTGTCGCAGTTTTCATGCCCTTGCACAAGCCACCCTGCCTTTTTTCCGTGTGCTGCGACAGAATGCATTGGCGAGATGCTTCTTTTTACTCCATTTCTTAATCTAAAGGTTTCGGGAATAGCGCCTGTGTAAGAAGGTGTTTTCTTGACATCAAAAACATATATTTTTCTTTTTTCATCATATTCAGGGGCAGAAAATGTTGGCATTATTAATATTCCTTCTTCCCCAATAATCTCAATAAAAGCCTCTATTATTGTGTCTGCTCCCCCTTCAACATATCCAACCCTCCCAAGGGAAGAATGGAGCATTACAGCATCCCCTTTTTTGATTCCTGCATCAGTTAAAAATTTTTTAATGTCCTCTTTTGCATACTTGTTTTTAGCTATATTTTTGGCCAGTCTGAATTTCTTGATGAAATTGTAAAGAAATTTTTGTATTTGGAAGGGGATTAATGCCTTGATTTTTCTCCTGAAAGCGCTTTCCCTTACTTTTGATTCCATTTTAGTATTTTTTATTTATGATTCCTGAATTCCCAAACTCGTTAAATGTCACATCTGCCACTAGCTTATGTCCTTCTTTGTTGAGATGCCCATCATGCTCATAGTAAAAAGTATTGTTTTTATTTTTTTGTTTAAGATAAGGCAAAAAATCTATATACGTGATATTGTTGGCATTCAGATAGTTTATCAGTTTTCTGTTTGGCTTTAGTATTTCTGCATAATTATACCCGTGGAAGTATTCGTTGAATTTTCCGTCATCAACCTGCTCCCGCGTAGGGATTATGGCAATAATTAACTGTACATTTTGATTTTTTGTATAATTTGATAACTCATTGATTATCAAAAAAGTCTTTTCATAACCTATGTTTGTGATCTCCTTATCCTCGTCTAAAAAGAATATTTTATAATAGTCTTTGTTGTTGTTTGCAGGGGATTTGTAGAAACCAAGATTAAAGAGTAATTTCTTTGTGATATTATTTTTCTGCAGCATTCTCTCCGTCAAGCGCACTGTATTAAATCTTGTATTAGCCCAGTGCAGCATTCTCTGCAAAAATGAGAATTTTATTGGCGTTTTATCTATCAATTTTCCATTCTCATAACTAAAAAGCAGTGATGCGTAATTATCGGTAAAATCGTTGCCGACAAAAAAATATAAAATAATTAGCTCGGGATTGTATTTTATGCATTCATTTTTTAGGAACATATACTGCTGGTCTGTGCCTGTATTGGCGATGCCGCAATTTATAATCCTTATATTTTTTGACTTGCTCAGAAGTTTCTCCTCAAGTATTTTGGAGTATCTTTCTTTAAAGTTTACCTGTGTCCCCTGAGTCATAGAATCTCCTAACATAACAACTGTAAAACCAGAAAAGTTATAATCATATTCATAATCGTATATTCCCTTTGAGTTTGTTTTGGATATAGTATGGAAATCTTTTCTAACTAGTTCCAACTTTGTGTTTTCAATCGGACGATGTACTGTATAAGGATCAAGCTTTACCTTTACCAAATCTTGCGGCGCAAGTGTTGCTATTAGAACTTCAGCTAAAATAATAGACAATAAAATAGATAAGGATAAAGTAATTAGATTTTTTGTTAAATTTGCTGTCATAGTTAGTAATAATGTAATTAATTTTGCAATAATGTTTTTACAATTCTTTCAGCCGCTTTACCATCCCACAATTCCGGTATTTTTTTGTTTATTTTTATCTTGCCATCGGTTATTTGCATTGCCTTTTGGATTACTTTTTCTTTGTTAGTGCTGACTAGAAGATTTGAGCCTTGCTTTATAGTTACAGGTCTTTCTGTATTGCTTCTTAAGGTTATGCATGGCACACCCAAAACTGTAGTCTCCTCCTGAATGCCTCCAGAATCTGTAAGCACAAAATTGCTGTTGGACATTAGCCACAAAAAATCAAGGTATCCAAGTGGCTCAGTTAAAATAAGGTTTTTCATTGATTTTATCTTTTGATTTAAATTAAATGCTTGGATATTTTTCCTTGTTCTTGGGTGTACCGAAAAGATTACTTTGATTTTTTGCTGTATTTCCTCTAGCATAGATATTATATTTTCAAAATCCTTTTTATTGTCAACATTGCTCGGCCTGTGCAGAGTCAAAACACAATATTGTTTTTTCTTGAGTCTAAGGTTTTGCAATATTTTTGATTTGCTTGCTTTTTCTCTGTGTTTTAGTAAGGTGTCTATCATGACATTTCCTACAAAAAATATTTTATCTTTGGTTATGCCTTCGTTCAGCAGATTCCTGTTTCCGCTTTCCTCTGTTGTAAACAAAAAATCGCTTATTGCGTCCGTCAACATTCTGTTTATTTCCTCTGGCATGTCCAAGTCAAAGCTTCTCAAGCCAGCTTCAACATGCGCCACCTTAATCCTGCGCTGCTTTGCAACCAATGCCCCTGCCAAAGTGGAGTTGACATCACCGACCACAACAACTAAATTTGGGTTTTCTCCAGCAATCACTTCATCAAGCTTGGCAATCACCTTGTTTATCTGCTCTGAATACTCGCCAGAACGAATACCAAGATTGATGTCTGGCTTCGGCAATCCTAAATCATCAAAGAAAAGCTTGCTCATCTTTTTGTCATAATGCTGTCCTGTATGAACGAGAATATTGCTTATGTTATGTTTTTTGAACTCGCTGATTAAGGCAGCAATTTTGATGAAATTTGGTCTTGTGCCTACAACGCTTAAAATTTTCATATCCACAAGGCATTAAAGTTGGTTTAAAAAGGTTGTGAAAGTGAGTTTTTCTATTCTTTATCAGTTTTTTTATCCGTCCTGAACTTAATCACCTTTGCAGGCACTCCTGCGGCAATCGCATAAGCTGGAATGTCTTTTGTGACTAAAGAACGTGCTCCGATAATTGCGCCTTTGCCTATTGTAACCCCTTTCATAATGTAAGAGCCCGCCCCTATCACAACCCCATCCTCAATCACAATTCTTTTGTTAATGTAGCTGTGCACTCTTTGCGGCTTTGTAATATCATCATAAGTGCGCTGGTTTGTAATCATCACAACATCAAATGCGATGTTTACGTCATTGCCGATAATAACTGGCTCTGTCAATCCAACTAATCTGAAATTCTCTCCAATAGTCACATAATCCCCTGCTTTTATCAGCTTTGTCATGTTCATTATGTTTGAACTTCTTCCTATAGAGACATGTTTTCCAACCCCTGTAACTTTTCTGAAAAGAAAATTTCTAAACTTATCCCCTCCAATATACTTGAAATACCACGGTAAATTATTTGCCATAACATGAAACAAAACTAGATAAATAAATTTTAATTGGTTCATTTTACTTTCCTTTCAGGTATTTGTTGTAAAATTCCGTAACTGTCATAAATTTATATCTGTACTTCTTGGAGAATTTATAAAAATCTTTCCATCTGGATTGATGCTTCAGGTAAGGGTGAAAAAGCCCAACTATAGGAGATATTTTTTTCTCAAATAATGTTTCCATTTTGCTCGGGATTCCATACGGCGCGCTCAGCACAGAAGGCGAGTCGCAAACGCTGAAAGGCACTTCCCAAATTGGAAGGAGCTTTCCTTGAATGCACAGTCTAAATGGCTTTATCCCGGGCAAGCTTGAGTCAACTTTAATTCCATTCATTGCAAGATAAATCAACTCAAGATGTGTGTGAGTCCACCATAAAGTATGGTGCCTGCTTGCTATCGGATTTTTCCCTGTTAATTTCTCAAATTTCTCTTTTTGTTTGTCTATCTGGCTGTACCTTGCATCATAATGCAGCTGTAAATCAACATCTTTCTTTATTGAATTTTTGTTTAGCTTATAGCTCAAAAGGAAAAATGTTGATTTTGCATTTATGTTATTTTCGTATTCGTAAATTTCCTCGTCAAAAACATCGTCAAAAGTCATTATAGCAATTTTTTCCCTGATTTCAATGTGGTTATTATCTGTGCAATCAGTTTCAGGCAAATTATTGAAATAAGAAAGCATTTTCTCCTTTGGAAACTTGAACCTTAATCTCTCTATCAAACCACTTTTGATATGGTAATTCAGCATCCTCAAGTCTCCCTTGAATAATTCCTTCAATAATTCAGGAGAGGATTTTATCGCAGTGCCGATGCTTGTCTTTGAAACCTTCATTTAATCCCCAACAATGCTTAAGGCATTTGATTTTTTGAAACCAAATCTATTTAAATAGTTATCTATTGCTTTTAGTCATGAGAAAATTGAAAGTTGCGGTTGTAATGCCCACTCATTTTGATGTTTACTCGTCGCTGAATAACTTCCTGAAGACATATTACTATATGATCAAAAAATACGATATGGAAGTGACTCTTTTCACCGATAAGAAAAATGATATCAAATTAAAAGGTATAAAGATAGAAAAAATAAATGGAATCGATTACAGAACTCCAATAGAAAAAATCCTGTTTGTGCTCGGGATTCCAAGATTCTATTACAGGAACTTGATTGAAAAACTTGAAGGATACGATGTAATAACCTCAAATAATCCTGAATTTTATGCATTTGCTTATCAGGCATACAAGGCAGCTAAAAAATACAATAAAAGGTTTATATTAAGAACCTCCCAAACCATCAAGGGATTCTATCTTTTTAATCTAACAAGATACATTGTCGTGCCTATTGCAAAAAAAGCTTATGACTATTCGAAATTCTGCTTGTTTACAAATCCCCAGGCAGAAGAAAGGTGCCTGAAGCTTGGCTTGATAAAAAATAAATCAAAAAATGTTATATTAGGGCATGCAACTGATACAGACTGCTTCAAGCCGATGAAAATAAAAAAGCCGAACAAAACAATTTTGCTTTCTGTCGGCGGATTGTATAAGATAAAAGGGCATCACTTGATAATAGAAGCTCTGAAAAAAGTTATAGACAAAGGCTGCAATGCGGAATTATGGATTGTCGGAGACGGCTATTACAAAAAGAATTTAATTGCTTTGTCAAAAAAAATTGGCATATCAGATAAGGTGAAATTCCTTGGAAAGAAGAATCATGTAGAGCTCGCAAAGCTTTACAATACATGCGATGTTTTTGTGTTGGCAAACTATCAGGAAATAACTCCTGCTGTTAATGAAGCTCTGGCTTGCCAAAAACCAGTTGTTGCAATGGAATGTGGCGGACATGAATTTGTAATTCCTAATGAGGATTGTGGATTGGTTTCAAGGAAGTTTGATGTTGATGATATGGCTAATAAGATTACCCAATTACTTAGGGATAACACATTTGCTAAAAAAATGGCAGAAAATGGCAGAAAACATATTATTGAAAATTTCTCCATACAAAAAGTCGCAGAAAAGATTTATCGTGCCTACACTGAATGATAGTTTCATAAGCTTTATAAAGCGATTTCTGGTGCCGTGAAACATGGCAGAAGCTTACATACATCCGACTGCCGAAGTCTCAAAAAGCGCAAAAATCGGCTCCGGCACAAAGATATGGCATCAGTGTCAAGTAAGGGAAAATGCAAAAATTGGCAACAACTGCATACTTGCCAAAAATGTTTACATGGACCATGATGTTAAAATCGGAGATAACGTCAAGATTCAGAACAATTGCTCGATTTATTTTGACGCAGAAATCGAAGATGGGGCGTTCATAGGCCCTCATGTCTGTTTTGCAAATGATAAAACTCCAAGAGCTATAGCACCAGATGGAAAATTAAAAAACCAGCACGGCTGGAAAGCAAGCAAAACAATTGTAAGAAAAGGGTCTTCTATTGGTGCTGGCTCTGTTTTGCTGCCAGGCATAATTGTTGGACAGTTCGCAATGATTGGTGCTGGCTCTGTTGTAACAAAAGATGTTTCAGATTACGCGCTGGTTTATGGCAATCCTGCTGAATTAAGGGGTTATGTTTGTAAGTGTGGAGCTAAAATAACAAACTTGGAAGAAACAGGCAACGAGATTGTACTTTATTGCGGCAAATGCAATGAAAAAATAATTACAAAAAAATGATTCCAATAGCTAAGCCATTTCTGGGAGAAGAAGAAATAAAGGCAGTTGCCAATGTGCTCAAATCAGGCATCATTGCACAAGGCCCTAAAGTAAATGAAATTGAAGAGAAATTCACAAAAATTTCTGGAGCAAAATACGCTGTTGCACTTAACAGTGGAACAGCAGCCTTACATACTGCATTAAAAGTTGCTGGAATAAAAGAAAATGATGAAGTTATAACAACGCCATTTACTTTCATTGCAACTGCAAATACAATTTTGATGCAGCAAGCGAAGCCGGTTTTTGTCGATATAGAAGAAGATACTTTCAATATCGATGCGGAAAAAATCAATGAAAAAATCACAAAAAAGACAAAGGCAATTGTTACAGTAGATTTGTTTGGGCATCTTTGTGATTATGACGTAATTGATGAAATTGCTGAAAAAAATAATTTAATTATAATTGAAGATGCATGCCAAGCTGTTAACGCAGAATACAAAGACAAAAAAGCTGGGAGCTTTGGAGATGTTGCTGCATTTTCATTCTACGCAACAAAAAACATAACATGCGCTGAAGGAGGCATGATGGTAACAGGCAATAAAGATTTTGCTGGCAAGGCAAAATTATTCAGGCAGCATGGCAGGGCTGACATGGCTGGATACGACTACAATGACATTGGCTATAACTATAGGATGACTGACATAAATGCGGCAATTCTTCTGGAACAGCTGAAAAAGCTTGATTTCTTGACTAAAAAAAGAATTGAAAATGCGCAATATTTAAGTGAAGGGCTTGGGGGGATAAAAGGCATTGGGGTTCCTGCTGTCAAAAAAGGGCATAAGCATGTTTTTCATCAATATACGATAAAAGTTGATGGCTTCAAACTAGATAGAGATGAATTGGCAAAGCATCTGAATAAAAAAGGAATTGCTTCAAGCATCTTCTATCCGAAATCACTGCATCTATGCGAGCACATAAAAAAATTTGGCTACGGGGGGGGGGATTTCCCAGTTGCTGAAGAATTAAGCAAGCAAGTATTGTCGTTGCCTGTTCATCCCCATTTGACAAAAGAGCAGCTTGATTTAATAATCAATTCAATTGCTGAGCTTGAATAAAATGAACAAACTTAATGTTGCCGTCATAGGAGTCGGCTCAATGGGCAAAAACCATGCAAGGGTTTATTCCGAGATGGAAAATGTGAATTTAGTGGCGATTGCTGATACTGACAAGGCAATCGGGAAAAATATTGCAGATAAGTACGGGACAAATCATTACACTGATTACAAGGATATGCTGAAAAAAGAAGAAATAGACGCTGTTTCTGTTAGCGTTCCTACAAAACTGCACAAGGATGTTGCAATTGACGCAATAAGGAAAAAAATCAATGTGCTTGTGGAAAAGCCAATTGCAGCGGATATTGGAGAAGCAAAATCAATGATAAATGATGCTGAAAAAAGCAATGTAAAGTTAATGGTTGGGCATATTGAAAGGTTCAATCCGGTTGTTGCAGAACTCAAAAAAAGAATAAAAAGAAATGAACTTGGAAAGATATACAAGGTTCATTGCGTAAGAATGGGTCCTTCTGTGCACAGGATTTATGATGTTGGGGTCATAATTGACTTGGCAATTCATGAGATTGACGTGCTTAGATACATAATTGACTCAAAAATCAAAAGGGTTTATGCAGAGACAGCGAGAAAAATACATTCAACTCATGAGGATTTGCTTATCGGCACTATAAGGTTTGACAATGGTATTTTGGGGGTTATAAATGCAAACTGGCTCACTCCAAAAAAGGTGCGTGAAATCGCAGTCACAGGAGAGAAAGGAATGTTTGTTGCAAACTACTTGACTCAGGAACTTTATTTTCATGAAAATGATTTTATCAGAAAAAATGTTAACTACAAGAGCTATTCCATGACAATCCTTGAGGGCAGAACAATAAAGTTAAAAATGGAAAACAAGGAGCCATTAAGAAACGAGCTTGAGGCATTTGCAGGATGCATTCTAAAAAACAAGGAGCCATTGGTTACGGGCAATGATGGTTTAGAGGCATTGAGAATTGCCCAAAAATTTATTGAGTCGTCAAAAGCAAACAAGACAATAATAATATGAAAATAAGCGTTACTGGTTTGGGAAAGGCAGGGCTGCCATTGGCAGCAGTGATTGCAGATGCAGGAATAGAAGTTATAGGCATAGATATAGACGAAAAAAAGGTTGAAGTGATAAACAAGGGCATTAATCCTATTACTGAAGAAACTGGCTTGAGCCAGCTGATTAAAAAGCATGGGGGCAATAAATTAAAAGCGACGACAAGATTTCAAGATGCAAAAGATTGCAATGTTCATATTGTTATAGTCCCGCTTTTTATTGATAAAAACAAAAATCCAGATTTTTCTCTTATAAAAATTGCATTTGAAAATATTAGTAAAATATTAAAAAAAGATGATTTGGTTGTTCTTGAAACAACAGTGCCTGTAAGAACAACTGAAAAATTAGTTAAAGATATTCTTGAAAAAAATTCAAAATTAAAGGCAGGCAATGATTTCTATCTTGCCTACAGCCCTGAAAGAATAATGACTGGCTATTCAATATCAAGATTCAAACAATTTCCAAAACTTGTTGGAGGTATTGACGCTAAAAGCATGGAAAAGGCATTTGAAGTTTACAAAAAATTTACAAAGCCGGTTAAAGTAAGAGATTCAAGGACAGCGGAGCTTGCAAAAATTGCAGAAGGCATTTACAGGGATGTTAATATTGCATTGGCAAACGAGTTATTTAAGGTTGCAGAGCATTACAGCATAGATTTCTGGGAGATGAGAGATGCTGCAAAGCATGATTACTGCAACATTCTTGAGCCAGGCAATGTAGGAGGGCACTGCATTCCTGTTTATCCATGGTTCTTGATTAACGAGCTGGATGTGCCTTTAATCAAAGTTGCACGGAATTTAAATGATGATATGATAGATTACTATGCAAAAAAAGTAGATGAAATCAGTGGGAAAAGAGTCGGCATTATTGGCTTAAGTTACAGGGAAGGAGTAAAGGAGAAATCATACAGCAGGGCAGTTGATTTCATAAGATTATTGAGGAAACGGGGCTACAAAGTTTATGGAATGGATCCTTTGTACTCAAGAGAAGAAACTGAAAAGGAATTTGGCGTAAAATATTTGGACAATTTGAATGATATGGATGTGATTATTTTGATGAACAAAGAAAGCAAATATGCAAATCAATTAAAAAATATTAAAAACAAAGTTATCGATATTAAAAATGTTTTGGGTAATTGAAAATGGAACCTAAAAACAAAAAAATCTTTATAACAGGCGGAGCTGGTTTCATAGCAAGCCATCTTATAGAAAGAATCATAGATGACAATGAGGTTGTTGTGTTTGACAACATGCACAGGAATGCGCTTGCATACACAAATCTTGTAAATCACAAAAATTTGAAAATAGTAAAGGGCGATGTTCTTGATGTAAAGTCGATAGAGGATGGCATAGGCAATTCAGATATTGTAGTTCATATGGCTGCAATTGTAGGAGTCAGCACAGTAATTGAAAAGCCGAACACAACTTTGAAAGTCAATCTTATCGGAACATACAATGTTCTTGAAGCATGCAGAAAAAAGGGCATTGGCAGGATTATTACATTTTCAACAAGCGAAGTTTATGGTCCTCAAATCTATCAGGCAGACGAAGACGGCATGACAACTTTGGGCCCTTTAAGCAAGCCAAGATGGGTTTATGCAATGTCAAAGCTTGCATCTGAGTTTTTGGCTTACAGCTATCAAAAAGAATTCGGTATAAAGTTTACAAGTGTCAGGCCTTTTAATGTCTATGGTCCCAGGCAGATTGGCGGAGGCGCAATTCATAATTTCATAATTAATGCATTAAAGAACGAGCCGCTAATCGTGCATAATCATGGCTCGCAGATAAGATCATGGTGTTACATAGATGACATGACGGATGCCTTGGAGCTTGTTCTGGCAAACAAAAAAGCAGAAGGGGAGGTTTTCAACATTGGCAATCCGCAGGCAACCACAACAACATTGCAGACGGCAGAAACAGTGATACGGCTTGCAAGCTCAAAATCAAGAATGGAATTTCAGGAATTAAAATACCCGGAAGTCGAGATTAGGGTGCCCAGCGTTGAAAAAGCAAAAAGAGTTCTTGGATGGCAGCCGAAAATTGGCTTTGAGGAAGGCATAAAAAGAACTTTAGAATGGTACAGGAACAAAAAATGAAAGTTTTGGTTACAGGTGTTTCGGGATTTATCGGCAGAAATTTCATCGAGTTTGCGCCAAAGGACTTGGAAATTATTGGAATCTACAATAAATCAGGTGACATAGAGAAATTTGTAAAAGACAGGAAACTGAAAAATGTAAGGCTGTACAAGTGCGATTTAACAGACAAAGTGCAAGTGCAAAGATTATTCAATAAAATTGGAAAGAATTTTGACAATTGCATTTATCTTGCTGCGAACGTTAATGTTCCGCTTTCCATAAACGATCCAGTCGAGGATTTGAAGATAACTTGCCAAGGACTGATAAATTTCCTGCAGTCATGCGGAAAGATTGACAAATTTAGTTTAATGTCTTCTGCAACTGTCTATGAAGGCAATCATGGAATTGTAACAACCTCCACAAAGCTAAATCCTCTTGTGCCATATTCAATATCAAAATTAATGGCAGAACACTATGTAAGATTTTTTCAATCCTCCGGAAAAATCGGCTCTTACATAATTTTGAGATTTGGCGGCGCCTATGGAAAGTACTCTGAGAAGAAGTTTGTGTCTCAGCTTGTTCGCCAGAGTGCAATACAAAACAAAGAAATAATTGAGATTTATGGTGACGGGACAAATATTGTTAATTTGATGTACGTCAAAGACACAGTCAAAGCACTTCTTGTTTGCTTAAATTCAAAAAAGACAAACATGATATGTAATTTTGGGCAGGATAACATGACTATAACGCAGCTTATCAATAAAATAGCAAAGATATTCAGCAAAAATGTTGAAATCAGGTACACTCCAAGAAGGAAAGACCAGAAATACATAGAGTTTAGCTTGGATGTAGATTTCAACAGGATATTCGATTTCAAGCCGGGCTATTCTTTTGAGGAAGGAATAAGAGAATTTGCTGAAAGCATGAAAAATGAAGAGTAAAGTATCGTTTGTTATTCTGTCCTACAATGATGGGAAAATGGTAATCGATGCCATGAAATCTATTAAAAAATTAAAGACAAAATACAAATATGATGTTTTTGTAGTGGATAATGGTTCAAAGGATGGGACTCCTGAAATGATTAAAAAAACTTTCAAGGATGTCAGAGTAATTGGCTTGTCAAAAAATATTGGCACAGCCGCCTATGACGCGGCAATTGGAATATCTAAAAGTGAATATATTTACTTCACTGGTTGCGACATAGAAGTCAAAAATGATATGCTTGACAAGCTTGTTGACTTTATGGACAAAAATAAAGGTGTAATGCTGGCTGCCCCTAAATACATTAATTTTGATAACAGGAAAAAAATTGATTTGGGGGGGACATGGCTTTCGAAATCTTTTTACTCTGGAACTTTTAAAAATAACGCATTAGGAAATAGAAATGTCGAGATTCCTTATATAGGCACTGGACTTATTAGAAGTGGCTTTGTCAATAAATTCGGCTACTTGTTTGACAATGACTATTTCTTCTATGGAGAAGATGTTGACTTGGGGTTAAGAATTCGGCTATTTGGTTTTAAAGTGTGCTACATTCCGGATGCCGTTGTATATCATCGCGGTTCAATTTCAAGAAGAATTCACAAGTCATCTTATCTTACATTTTTGATGGAAAGAAATCTGCTAAGGACTTTTTTCAGCATTTTGAAGATAAAAAACATCATTTTATTATTGCCTTATGTTTTATTGATGAGGTTTGTAGCTATTTTAAAAGATTTATCAAAATTAAACGCAGGACACGCATTTGCCAGATTAAAAGCTATTTTTTGGATTATATTTAATCTTGACGGAATATCGAAAAAGAGAAGAAAAACACAAGCAATTAGGAAGGTTGATGATAAAGAATTATTTAGGTTTTTTAGTGAAAAATACTTGTTTAAAATTTAGAATGAAATTACCGGAAATTATTAAAAAAATTGTAGAAAATTCAAAAATTGCTTTGCCTTTAATAGTTTTACTTGGATTGATTTTAAGAATTATATTTTTCTCCGGGATGGGCACTTCAGATGATTTACTATACAGCAGATTTGCCCATTACCTGGATAAAGGTGTATATCTTGACGCGGATTTGTCTCTTTCAACAAGGCTTGGCATAATATTTCTGACTGCAATATCTTACTCTCTATTCGGAATTAATGATTTCTCTTCAGTATTTTTTGTACTGGCTTCGTCGCTTGCAGGCATAGTTTTAGTTTATTATTTTGGCAAATTGATTTTTGACAAGAAAACTGGGCTGATTGCCGCATTCCTGCTTTCAATATTTCCGCTGGATATTGTGTATTCAACCAGACTGCTGACAGATGTTCCTTCCGCCTTTCTAATGAATCTTGGCGTTTATATTTTTCTTTACAATGAATTAAAGATGAAGTGGAGATTTGGAAGCGGTTACCTGCTTTCTGGAATATTTATTGGACTTGGTTATATGATAAGAGAAACAATACTGCTAATTGGGATTTTTTTTGTGTTTTACTCTGTTTACAGGAAAAAAATAAAGAAAGAGTATTTGCTGGTGGCTTTTGGTTTTTTAATGATATTTGCGATTGAGTCGTCTATATTTTATGGGCTCACTGGATATCCTTTATTCAGGCAGCATGCTTCTCAGCAAGCGCTTGAGTATTCGTTTGTGATGCACGATTACTTCGGGAGGTTAGAATTTCCAAAAGGTTTGTTGCATTATCCATATATAATTTTAACTGGAAACTCTCCATTGTTCTATATTCTAATCTTCATTTCCATAATTCACTTTATGCTGCAGAAAAACAAAGAGGCTTATTTAATGCTCATTTGGTTTATTCCGTTATTGCTTTACTTAAGCTTTGGCACGACAAGCTTAACATCATATATTCCGTTAAGGGCGGTTGAAAGGTATTTGACTATAATAAGTGTTCCTGGCTTGCTTTTGCTTGCACTATTCCTGAACCAAAACAAGGGAATCAGGGGATTTATGCCTTTTTTTTTATTGCTGCTTTTAATATCCTCGGTCTTTTTTATTTCATTGAGACAAGATAAGAATAGTTTGGCTTCCCTGCGCATTTTATACAATGATTTGCAGAGCGCAGATAAAGCAATCTATGCGGATGAAAGGACGATAAAGGTATTTGACTATATTTCCGCCTACAACAATAAGCTTAAACTTATCGAGTACCCAAAAAATTTCAAAGATGTGAAGGATGCCTATGTGATAGTAAACAAAAAAATGCTCAGGAATGTTGTTATTGCAAATCCTTGGCTTAAGTTTCCAGAAGAGATTGAAAATCCTCCAAAAAACTGGAAAATAACGAAGCAAGTAGGCAAAGAGGAAAAAGACATGATACTTGTCTATCATATTCTGTAAAGATGGCAAATTACACAAAATTTGCAGTCAGAAGCTTGGCGACAATATTTGTAGTTACAGGTTTTGCCGCATTTCTTGGTTACATTGTAAGGCTTGTTTTGGCGCGAAATCTTAGCGTTGAAGAATTCGGCTTGTTTTATGCCGTCTTTGCATTTCTCGCTTCCCTGAATCTCTTCAAATCTCTCGGATTTGACAAGTCATTAATAAAATTCATACCAGAATTTTATCACAGCAACAGAAAGGACTTGATAAAGAGTTCAATGATTTTTGTTATGGTTATGCAGTTACTGACTAACCTCGTTACAATAGCGATTGTTTATCTGCTTGCAGATTATCTTAGCATCCATTTCTTTCACAGTGAAAAGGCAGGCTTTGTATTAAAAATTATGGCAATTGCTTTCTTCATTGACAGCTTTGTTGTGATACTTAAATTCGGCTTTCAGGGCTTCCAGAACATGTTTTTATTTGCGCTGCTTGACTTTGTGAGGATGATTCTGGTTCTTGCCATTATTATTACGGGCTTTAAGCTTAATTATGGGATTTTAAGCCCTGTATTGGCTTACACTATAGTTCCTGCTATCCTGCTCCTGGGGTTCGGCTTTATATTTTTTAGATATGTATTTCCGGGTTTCTGGAACTCAAGATCCTTTATAGACAAAAAGATTTTAAGACAAATATCCAGGTATAGTTTTTTTACTCTTGCAACGCTGTCAGGGGCGCTTATACTTCAGTACACTGACACAATAACCCTCACCTATTTTGCTGGATTGGAGGCAGTGGCATTATACAATATAGCATTTCCTACATCTAAGATACTCATGTACCTGCCAAATGCAATTGGTAATCTTATATTGCCATTAGCGTCTGAGTTATGGACAAAAAAGAGGAAAGATTTGCTAAAAGCAGGTCTTGAGGCGCTCTACAAATACTCAATGGTTATAATAGTGCCTCTTGTTTTTGTAATGTTTTCTTTCTCTGATTTAATAATTGCTGTCTTGTTTGGCAGCCAATATGTTCCAGCTCAAAATGCTATGAGGGTGTTGCTTGTAGGAGTTATATTTTTAACCCTCTACTCGATAAATGTTTATTTCGTATCCGGCATCGGCAAGCCAGAAATACAGACAAGGATATTCTATATCGCTGCGGTTTTCAATCTTATCGGCAATATAATTCTTATCCCTATTATTGGGATAATGGGCGCTGCTCTCACAACATCGGCAAGTTATCTTATAATGATGACTGCTTCACTTATTGAAGTAAGAAAATTCATTGATTTGCATTTTCCAGTAAAAATATGGATTCAAACCTTACTCATGGGCTTATTTCTTACAATATCGATTTATTATCTAAAAAGGGCTATAGTCTTGAATGTGTATGCAGAAGCTGCAATTATAATAATTGCGTCAGGAATGCTTTATCTTGCTTTGCTGTTTTTATTCAAAGTCATAAATACAAAAGAAATAAAGCAGCTATATGCCAGAATAATAAAATAAACTCAAATCCTTAATTCCGAGATTTTGACAATTCTTTTTTCTTTATGGGATATTCTTGCAGCTTCTAGGACTTTTGCTTGCGCTAATAAATCTTCTTCATAATTTTTGCTTTTTTTGTTGCTCATTATTTCTGCACAGAAATCGTCTACCATAAGCCTGAAATGATCTGCAGGCTCGATAATTATTTCATTTGATTTATCGTCCTCGTCTAAAAAAATGCTTGTTTCCATATCGCGAGTAATTGCATACGCCCTTTTCATTCTCAGAAATGCCTTGCTGCCCAAAATGCTGTATGTTGATTGGTAATAAGAGCCAAAGGCAGACGATGCAAATGCCGTTTTTCCGTCTTGATATCCCATAATAATATCCGCTTTTAAATCTACTCCCAGTTTTTTGTCAATCTTTAAGCTACAGACAACACTTACCGGCTCGCCAAAGAACATTCTGCCTGCATAAACCGGGTACGGCATTGAGTCATTCATAACTCCGCCGCCTAATTCTTTTTTTAATCTTATATTGCCAGAATCCGGCATTCGATAGGCAAAACACCCATAAAAATTCAATAATTCTCCTAAAACTCCGTTTTTTATTAATTCCTTGGCTTTCTTATGCTGTGGATGATGTTTAAACATGAAACCTTCAAGCAGCCTAACTTTGTTTTTCCTGCATGTATCAGACATTCTTTTTGCTGACGCAAGTGATGTCGTTGCTGGCTTCTCGCAAAGAACATGCTTGCCTGCTTTTGCTGCCTTAACTGTCCATTCCTCATGAAGTCCTGCTGGCAAAGAAATATAGACTGCATCTATTCCCTTATTGTTAATCACATCTTCATAAGTTCCATAAGCATTGCATCCAAAAATTTTGCAATATTCAGTTGCTTTTTGTTTTGTCCTGCTTCCTATCATGCTTATTTCAGCTGATTCAGAGTCTTTCATTGCTGGAAGCATAGATTTTTTAGCCACATTAGAACAGCCCAGTATTCCAAATCTAACTTTAGAATATTTCATCGTTACTTTGAACCCTTATAGTTTGGGTCGCCATGATCTCCAGTGCCCATGCCAAGGTTTTCATGTATGATTGGGGGATTGCAGTCGTCCCACTTTTTGGTGAGCATTACAACAGCTTCGCAGTCTGTTATAGCGTAGAATACGTGCTTTGTATTTTTTGGCGAGTGCACACATTGTCCTTTGCTGAGGTAAAGGAACTTTTCTTTTTCATCCTCATCTTTTGTGACCATTATGCCCTCTCCGGATGTCAGTAAAAAATATTCGTCAAATTCAGGGTGCCAATGATTGCCTCTTATTTTATGCTCCTTTATAAACATGAAATTAAACTCTACAATCGGGTCTTTTGGATAGTAAGTAAAAATTCCGCCTCTTCCATCCCTCACAGTAGCAAGATTACATTCTGGCTCTAATCTCTTGATCTTCATTTTTTCCACCCCATTGCAATTATAATAGCATCCTTTTTAAAATTATCTTTTCTGAAAATATAGAAGATAAATAAATAAACTTTATAAATGAATTGGTTTAACTCTTGCAAAATGAAAAAGGCTCTGCTGACTGGAGTTACTGGACAAGACGGCTCGTTTTTAGCAGAATTTCTCCTCAAAAGGGGCTATGAAGTTTATGGTATGTACAGAAGGACTAGCTTAGAAATACTTGACAGGCTCTTGCCTGTGCATAAGGAGATTCATCTTGTGCAAGGCGACATGACAGATGCCACCTCTATAATTAGAAACTTAAAGGAGATAAAGCCTGACGAGGTTTATAACCTTGCTGCGCAATCATTCGTTCCGGCTTCTTGGACGCAGCCAGTTTCTACAGGGGATATGAATGCATTAGGCGTGGCAAGGATATTGGAATCTATCAGGCTGTTAGATCCAACCATGAGGTTTTATCAAGCGTCAAGCAGCGAGATGTTTGGCAAAGCCCAAGAAGTGCCACAAAACGAGAAGACTCCATTTTATCCAAGAAGCCCCTATGGTGTTGCAAAAGTATATGGTTACTGGATAACTGTCAATTACAGGGAAAGCTATGGGTTGCATGCTTCTAACGGGATTTTATTTAACCATGAATCGCCAAGAAGAGGCAAGCAATTTGTAACGAGAAAGATAAGCCATGCTGTTGCAAAGATAAAGCTTGGCTTGCTTGATTATGTAGAGCTTGGCAACTTAAATGCAAAGCGTGACTGGGGCTATACTGGAGATTTAGTAGAAGCAATGTGGCTCATGCTTCAGCAGGACAATCCAGATGATTATGTTATTGCGACTGGAAAATCTCGTTCCGTGAAAGAATTTGCAGAAGAAGCTTTTAAAGTAGTTGGAATGGATTTAAAATGGGAGGATGAGGGCCTGAATGAAATAGGCAAGGTGGATGGCAGAATTGCTATTAAAGTGAACAAAAAGTTTTACAGACCTGCAGAAGTGGATTTTCTGGTTGGAGATGCAACAAAGGCAAGAAAAGTCCTTGGCTGGAAGCCAAAAGTAAGTTTCAAGGAACTTGTTAAGATGATGGTAGAATCGGATTTGAAATTGCTGACATCTAATCCAAATGCTTAAATCAATGACGTTTTGTCGCTATTGTCTATTTCTTTAACTCTGAATGTATCAAGCTCGTAATTATCTCCTTCCCTAGATTTTGTGGAAAGAGTCAAAATTGTTGAATCCTTTAATGCTTCAAATGAATGGTAAAAGTAAGTTGGTATTTTGATAAGGTCGAAATTGTCAACTTCATATTGTTCAGTCTTCGCATTGTTGTCCTTGAGGTTTTTGATTAGCAACTTAAATTTGCCGTCGATAATAAAAGTATATTGGGTTTGATTCTTATGATAGTGATTTCCTCGTATAGAATTGGATTTGACTGTTATTATCCCAACATGCAAAATAGGCTCGTTGTTCAAAATTTCTGCAATCATGCCTCTCGCGTCTTCTGATACGGGCTTAATTTTTACTATCTCAAATTTTTCCATTTTCTATACAATATGCGGTTCTGGTATTGGTATAATAAACTTTCCTCCGTTTTTCTTGAAGTAGTCGAGATTTTTCATTATCTCTTCTGCAAAATTCCATGCCAAAAGTAAACCATAGTCTGGCTTGTCTTCCCTTAAATATTCATCATTTTTAACTAAAATATGCGTTCCAGGCGTGTACAACCCGACTTTTGGCATGTACTTTTCTGTGACATATTCCAAAATTGTATTATCGATTTTTGCATAGTTCAGCAATGAAACTCCTTTTGCAGGAGCGCTGATTGCAACAACCCTTTTCCCTTTTTTCTTCAATTCTAGCAATAAAGATTTCAGCTTTTTCTTGTGCTCATCAACCATTTTCGCAAATTTTTGCAGTGTTTCTTTCGAATATATTTTCTTCTTCTCTTCCAAATTAAGATAATGTTTGGTTGTACTTGAGACTTTTTGCTTGCCTTTTCTTGCAACAAAGCACCTTATTGAACCGCCATGTATTTTTGTTTCTTCGACATCAAAAAGCTCATAGCCAAAAATTTTGAAAAAATTAACTAATGGCTTTACAGATATGTAAGACAAATGCTCATGATAAATTGTATCGTATTCCAGATTATCAAGAAGGTGGATAAAATAAGGCACTTCAAAAACAAAAATTCCATTTTCTTCCAACAAAATGTCCAAGTTTTTCATGAAATCATGAAGATTGTCTATATGGGCAAATACATTTGTACCTGTAATAATTTTTGCCTTTTGTTTTGATGCAATTTGATTTACTGCTTTTTTGCCGAAGAAATCCTGTATTGTTGGAATCCCGTTTGCAATTGCCTTCTGAGCCACATTTGAAGGCTCTATGCCCATTACGTTCATTCCCATGTTTTTAAAGCCCTGCAAAAGCACCCCAACATTGCTGCCAATGTCAACCGCAAGAGAATTTTTGGCTATGGAGAATTTTTCGCATATTGATTTTGCCATTCCATGGAAATGCTCAATTCCTGTTTTTGTCATTGATGTTTCATAAGGATAATTTGTGTACATTTTTTCAGGCGGGACAACATAGCCAAGCTGTGCTAATCCGCAGTTGTAGCACATTAAAACTCGGATTGGGAAGAGCTCTTCTTTTCCTTCTTTCAGTTGTTTTTTTGTCAAGAAACTGTGCGGAGGCGGGGCTGTGCCTAAATCAAGAAACATTTCCATATTGCTGCTTTTGCACATCCTGCATTTAGTAATTTTACCCATGAGAATCAGACAAAAGCGTATAAGGTTAATATTTAAATGTTACTTGACAACTTCCTCATAAACCTTCAATATTTCTTGTATTCTGTATTTCCACAAATGCTTTTTTCTTGCGTATTCTCTTCCATAATTGCCCATTTTCTCTCTTAGTTTTTTATTCTCTATAAGAAGAAGCAGTTTTCTTTTTAACTCTTCTTTATCATCAGGGTTAACCAAAAAACCGCTTTTGCCGTCGTCAACAGAACCGGATGTGCCGCCTCCTTTTCCCCCTATTACTGGCTTGCCAAGTGCGCTTGCTTCAACATAAACAATGCCAAATCCCTCAACTGCGATTCCTTTAGTCCTGCTCATCAAGGCAAATATGTCGCATGCATTAAAAAAGTTAGCAAGCTCCTCATCAGAAACCCAATTTGGCCAGAATATTACATTTTTTCCTATGCCTAAGCCTTTTGCCATTTTCTTCAAGTTCTGCTCCTGTGAGCCTTTGCCTATAATAGCATACCTTAAATCTGGATGCCTTTTAACGATATCTGGCAATACAGAAATTATTGCATCATGCCCTTTCCTCCAAACTAAACCTCCTACAGAAAGAAGCATTATGCCATTGCCAAGATTATGTTTTGTCCTGAATTTTTTTGCTTCGATTGTTGGTTTTAATTTTGACAATGTAATGCCTGGTGGTATAACCGTCTGTTTTTTTTTCGAAGCGTAATGCTCTGAGATAGTTCTGGTATATTCGCTCATATTAATGATTTTTTTTGAAAGATTGTAAATTGTTCTTATGAGCAATTTTTTGAAATGGGATGCGATATTTGGATCAAGCCCTATGCCATATGCTGTCACAAAAAATGGCTTTTTGCGAAGCTTTGCAGCAAGCCCTGACATCAGAGTAAGATAGCCGACAAAATGGGTGTGTATTACGTCAAATGAATATTTTTTATCCAAGCTTATGAGCTTGAAAAAGCATTTTATTGGGAACAAAAAATCATTTGAGACGATTCTATGAACATGTATTCCTTCAATGATTTCCTCTTCTGGAATTTTCCAGTGTGGTTTCCTGATTGTTACTAAATGTGCCTCATGTCCCTGCCTTACAATCTCTGCAAGCTGTTCCTTCATATAAATGCCAGAGATTGGCTTGTCAGGATTCGGAAAAATGTAGGATACAGTGCAGATTCTCATTTTACTAGGTTATTTGCAGCAAAATAAATGCATTGTTGCCAAAAACTGGTTTGAATAAGTTTGATTGTGATATCTCATTAAGCTTATTGTTTGTTTCATTTGCCCCGTATTTCCTTGCAAACTGCCCGTCTATAATCATGTATTGGTAGCCTTTTGACTTTAAAAATGAATTTATATCTTGCGCTGTCTTATTCATGACTATTTTCTTGAACTCTCTTTCATCTTCGCACCATGAGCATATGTACTTGTCCAGCCCGATAACAGGTCCTTCAATCACAAACCCAAAAACTTTTGCATTCGGTTTTAAATTTTCTTTCATCCACAAGTAGCCTGCAATCTCCTCCCCTGATGTCCAGAATCCTCCAGGCGGCCAGACTGCTGTATTGACTGCTATCTTTTGCTGTGCTGATGTAAAGTAAATTCCGATAATCAATAGGAGTAAAATTGCATATTTGCCTATATTTCCTCCAACTCCTTTTGCCAAAGACATCAAGTTAAATGTGCCCTCTGAAGCAAGAATACATACAGGTATTGCAAACAGCATCCATGTCCTGAAGGGTGATAATTTTATTGTGAATTTCGCTGCATTGACTGCATAAAGTGTAAAAATAAACCATACAAAAGTTATTGCAAGCCAATGGTTTTCATGCTTTAAAAGTTCCTTGAATCTTACTAATAAGAAAATAATTCCAACGATTGTCAAAATCGACAAAACTATGCCTATGCCTATGGGACTGTTTATCATATTCTGCTTTTGGGCAAAAAAGAAATCAGCAAAATTGTAAACCCTATCTCCTGTTCCAGAGAACATCTTTGCGCCTTTAATTGCAAAGCTGAATCCAACTCCTTGAATTGTGCCTTTCACCCCATACCTTAAAATCATTGGCAGCCACCAGAAGACAAATGAAAGCATTAAGCCAAAAACACTTGCCAAAATATGGTAAACCAAAATTTTCTTCTCCAAAATCATCTTTGCAATCAAGTAAAGAGCTAAAAATAATCCAAAATAAGTGCTGTGAGTTGGAGAAGAGGTAAATGCAGTGAACATGACTAGTCCAGCAGTAATCCGCCATTTCTTGTCGTGCTTTATTCTTTCAATAGCGTAAAAGCTTACAAAAAATAATGGGATTGTCAAAGCAAGAGCCCATATAAAATGGCTCATAAAAGCAGGTACAGATGCCAATGCAAAAGTGGCAAACAAAGCCTTGTTCCTGTTTCCGCTGAATTCCTTGATAAAGAAATAAAAAAAGATTATACTCAAGGATATAACTAAAGCATTGAAAAACTTCATTGTCCAGTAGACAGAATCATTAGTTTGGTGCAGAATGCCAAATAAAATGTCATAAGTAGGCGGGTAAGGATTTAGGTAGCGCACATTATGCGCTTCTTTGCTGAACACATTTTTCACTGCAGACATGAATCTTATTCCTTCTGCATGCCCCCAAGAATCATCGTCTTCTAAATACGGATACTTGAAAGCGCCTGTTGCATAAACATACAATGCTGCTGCAAAGATAAGAAGCATGACAAAAATGCTTATGTCTGTTTTTGTGATTTTAAAGGTTGCTACTGATAATTTTAGATTTTTTCTATTTCTAAAAACATGATAAACAGGGTACAGCAAGCTTATTGCCAGAATAATGCGCCAGTCAGCAGGCACTTTGAAAAGATTAAGGATGATTGCCAGAAATGGCAGCAAACCCAATCCATAACCAATCCTCATTAAATTCCTTTCAAGAAAATTCTCAGAGTTTTTGACAAAAAACGATGCAGTTAAGCCTAAGCAAAATGTATACACAAAAAACAATACTATGGTGAAGAAACTCATTAAATTAGTTAAATATGCCTTTTTTAAAAGCTTTTTGCTCAAATATGTTTTTATTTTATATAACTCAATCACAGGGCTTCCTAGGCTCTTTCCCAGCAATCATAGGAAACCTGCCCTTTTGTTGCACTTGATTGTTGGCGATAAAGTGCTACTTTAGTATGCGGGGCACTCATTTAGGCTCATGGAAGCGCGTGGGTCGCCATCGTTGATTGAAAATAGTATTTAATGTAATTTCTTTATTTTATTGCTTTAGAAACATATTTAAACCATGCTCTTTTAGTCCAGAGCATGAATATTGTAGTCACTATTCCAGCTTATAACGAGGAAAAGACAATAGGCAAATTGATTGAAAATATACATAAGGTAATGAAAGCAAATAGATACAACTACAAAATTTTGGTTGTTGATGACTGCAGCAAAGACAAGACAGCGCAAGTTGCCAAAAAAGCAAAAGCAATTGTTTATTCTCATCCTAAAAACTACGGCTTGGCAGACACCTTCAGGACAGAGATTGCAAAGTCGCTTGAACTCAACCCTAATATCATTGTCCATATAGACGCTGATTTCCAGTATCTGCCTGAAGAAATGCCAAAGTTAATTGAGGAAGTAAAAAAAGGAAATGACTTGGTTTTAGGCAGCAGGTTTAAGGGCAAGATAGAGGAAATGCCCCTCATCAAGCGTCTTGGCAACATTGCATTTTCTAAAGTTGTTTCGCAAATTTCCAGAATGAAGATTTCAGATGCCCAAACCGGCTTCAGGGCTTTCACAAGAAAGGTTGCTGAAAAGATAAAGATAAAGTCAAATCACACTTACACCCAGGAGCAGATAATAAGGGCAGTTCGCCAGAAATTCAGGATAAAGGAAGTTCCGATTTATTTTGCAAAGAGAAATGGCAATAGCAGATTGATAAGCAACCCGTTTGAGTATGCAGCAAAAGCTTTTATCAATTTGGTAAGGGTTTACAGGGATTTCGAGCCGTTGAAGTTTTTCGGCATTGTAGGGGGATTTATATTATCTATTGGCTTTATTCTTGGATTGTGGCTCGTTTACTTCCAGTTATATGGCGGAGGTGCTTTCAGGCACATTGGCTTGATGATGCTGGATGTTCTCGTCATTACAATAGGGCTTCAGCTTGTAATCTTCGGCTTCATAGCAGACATGCTGAAAGAGGATTAAATAGTTCCTTTTTTTGTTAACTCTTTGTATATTATATCTCCAACAATTTCATTTCCTTTCACATTAAAGTGGGGATTGAACTTCCAGTAGAAGTCATTATCTTTGTTTAATTTTTTCAAATGCGGTAATAAATCAATGACTGTTACATTATTTTTAACAGCCCATTCATTTATTATTTTTTGTGGTTGCTCCATGTCATATTGTTGATTCTGATTGTAATTGTTTTCAATGAAAATTTGCTTTAGATTATTGTCAACTTGATAATTCAATGGTATTAAAACAATCACAAATGTCATATTGTTTGAATTTGTATATAGTTTCGTTTCTTTAAGCACTTCCTCCGTCTTGATTGTTTGTTGTGTTATATCTTTGTTAACCGGCTTCAAAAATAATTGTGCTTGGTAATCGTCCTGCTGTATTTTGCCTCTGACGTATTTTTGAATAAAGTTGCCGAAAAGATTTAACATGCTTCTTTCCATTATTCTATAGGAGTGTGAATTGGTTAATAAGAAAGTCCTGATTTTTTCGCCCAGTTTTATCCTTGTTTTGTTTGTGAAAAGTGCTCCATTTTTCACTATCATTTCGCCGCTTTGCACATTATCAAGAAAGTCATTGCCAACAAATAAGTTAACTAATATCAAATCTGGCTTTAATTTATAACCCCTGTCTTTTAGGTATAGAAATTCCTGGTCGGTTCCATAGCCAGGCACCCCTGCATTTATGACTTGGTATCTTAAACTTCTACTTTTTTCATTCAACTTTCTTTCAAGGATTTTTACAAAAGTTTGATTTAACTCAGTTCCATATGCCCCCCATACAAAAGAATCTCCTAAAGCCAATATCCTTAATTCGTTGTTTTTCTTTTCTCCATACTCAACATCCCTTAAGCCAAGGGAATTTGTTGATATCTCAAGCTTAAATTCCTGCCTGCTGAATTTTCCTCTGAAATTGGGAGTCATTCTGTAGTCTAGCACTTCGTCGTTCTGGAACATTCCTTTTGTCGAGCCGTATTCCGGATAAAGATTAAGTAGTCGTGCAGTTATTTCGAACAAAATGAAAAATACAATAATTGCCACCAATAACAGTAAAAGGTTGGTAAATATATTCCTAGTTTTCTTATTTTTGGGCATTTTATATTCATTTCAATTAAAAAGAAACCTTTATAAAGGTTTTTTAAGCCTTTTGGGAAGGGGGCATTAATTAATGAATATCCTTGTATTGACAAGCAGGTATACTGCAACGCGCGATATTATCGGGGAAGATTTTGGAAGGCAGACAAGGCTATTTAGTGCTCTTAAGAAATTAAAGCATAACATTGACTTCTTTGTTGCTGATTACAGGAAATTTGAGAATAAAAGCACGAAATTGCACGGCATAAATGTTGTAATAAAGTCATTCGGTATATTCGAATTTTTTAGTTTTCTTGCAAATCTTGACAGGGCATTGAAAAGAAAGAAATACGATGTTTTGATTGCAACCAGCGATCCTTTATGGGGTATTATTGGCTATATTTTCTCAAAAAAGCATAATGTAAAGTTCATTTATGATTTGCATGACAACTATGAAACGTATGACACATACAAAATCCCATTCTTCAGGTACATTGACAATTTTGTTATGAAAAGAGCGGATGCTTTGTTGGCCGTTAGCTATACTTTGAAAGACAAAATAAGTAAGATAAGAAAAAGCGATGTTTTTGTCGTACAGAATGGCGCTGATACAGAATTGTTCAAGCCAATGAGCAAGCTGCAATGCAGGAAATCATTGAACCTTCCTTTAAATGCAAAACTGGTTGTCTATGCGGGAAGCATCCAGCGCTATGAAGGAGTTGACAGATTAGTGGATATGTTCGAACTGCTAAAAAAAGAATTTGATTGCCTTCTTGTTGTTGCAGGCAGATATGTAAAAGGAGAGGAAAAATACATAAACCTGAATAAAAAAGGAATAATTTATCTTGGCTCTTTAAGCCAGAATGATGTTGTAAAGCTGATAAATGCAGCTGATGTTTGCATTGTTCCGTACACAAACAATAATCAAGTCACGTATGGCTTTCCATACAAGCTTATTGAGTACATGGCATGCAAAGTTCCCATTGTTGCTACTGCAGTCGGCGATGTCGGATTTGTGTTAAAAAATCATAAAGACAGCCTGTGTTCAGCAGATAGCATAGCAGACATGAAGGACAAGGTTTTGTCCAAATTGGCTGGAAAAGTTAAAAAATACAGCTATGACAAAGAACTGAAAGAACTAACTTGGGACGCTCTTGCCAGAAGGCTTAACAAAATGATATTACCAATAAAATGAGCAAAATATTTGGAGAATTTTTTATTTTGAGAATGCAGATTAATAATTACATTAAAGGTGTTTTTACTGATAATGGCGACAAGATTCTTGACATAGGCTCTGGCAAAAATCCCGACTACCATAGATTTATGAAAGGTAAAATAACTTGCTTTGATATTGTAAAGTACAGCAAAACCCATGTTGTTGGTGACGCTGATTCGCTGCCGTTCAAGAAAAACTCTTTTGACAAAGTGGTTATAGTTAATGCCCTGTATTATTTCAAGAACCCGTCAAAAGTAATTGAAAGTGTCAGTAATATACTAAAAAAGAATGGAAAATTAGTGGTAATAACCCCTTTCTTTTACCCAATTCACGATGCACCAATTGACAAATACAGGTTTACAGAATATGGACTGAAGACAATGCTTCAGGATTATTTCAAAATTGAGAAAATCGAGCCTGTTGGGGGAATTTTTACAATGCCTTCTGTCATGTTCCATTCTCTAATCAAAGGCTTGCCATTAGTAGTGCCAAAATATTTGAAAAGAATTGTCGCAATATTATCCTACATTATTTTTTACATTCCGTATTTATTGGCGCAATTAATGAGTGTTTTAGACATTTTAGACAGGACAAAAAGGTTTCCCACTTATTATACTGCAATTGCAACAAAAAAAGGTTAAATTGCTTTATTCAATGTGCTAAATTTCACGCCCTTAAATTTCTTGACATAGTTTAAGAATTCTTCCATAACGCCAATGACTTTTGTTTTTGAGCCATCTTCATGCGTTGCTTCAATGCTATGGGATATTACAACAAAAACAAACGGCTTTTTTGTCCTGTCTGCATTTTTGTAATAGTAATCAAAGCATGCTTGCAACAATGCAGAATTTGCAGGGTCTGCCCTTAAATTAAATCCGAGAAAATTGAAGGTTGCGATTGGAATTTCAATTATGCTTGTATTTTGATGTTTTGTATTTTGATAATCGGCATTGCTCAGTTTCCAAGGATAATGCTCATTAACCTTGCCCCAGTCATAAGCCATTTTGTCGTTTTGATGCCCTCTTATTCCGGGAGTTGCTGAGCTGTCAATCTTAAACCCATTTTTTTGCAATGCCTTGACAGCATCTGTATTTAATGCCCAGTTGCCCCATCTGAAGCTTATTGGATTTATCCCAATATGTTTTTTAATGAGATTTTTTCCTGTTTTGATTATTTTTTCTATCTCTACATAACTATAAAATTTGGCGCTTGTTGCATCAAACTTTTTGTTTAATGCCTGCTGCAGTGCAAAATCGCTGTCAGGGTGCATATGCAATCCGATTTCATGTCCTTCCTTAACAAGAAGTTTCAATTGTTTGATTATTTTATTGTAATCGCCCGCTTTTGCAGTAAAGCAGTTTGCGGATAAAAAGAAAGTTGCTTTCGCATTATGCTTATTCAGCAATTTCCGCCAGTTTTCTATGCCTTTGTAGTAACCGATATAAGCATCTGGCTTCAATTTCTGCCATATTCTATAATCGTTTTTATCGACGTATCCGGATTCTGTGTCAATCGTTATTGATATTATAAATGGAAATTCGTTTTTTGCATTAGCTCTTTTCAATCCTTTTACATAAACGAAGCTAGAAAGCGATTTTAATATTGATTCTCCTAAAATAGTGTTAAAAAATCTGTATGTCTTGATTTTGAGATAGTATGCTATGCTCATTTTAGCAGTTTATTGTAAATATCCAAAAATTTTTTTGAGATTATTTCCCAATCATAATTCTGCCTTGCAAATTTTAATCCATTTCTGCTTAATCTATTTCTTAATTTTTCATTTGTTAACATTTTAATTATTTTATCCGTTAGTTCTTTTGAATTCTTTTCCTGAAAAATCAACCCGTTTTTTCCATTATTTATTATATCCTTTATTCCGCCGCTTGAAGAGCCAATAACGCAAGTGCCAGAAGCCATTGCCTCTACAAGCACTAGCCCAAATGCTTCGGTTCCTATTTTGCTCGTTACCGACGGCAAGACAAAAACATCTGCCAAATTGTAGTAATCTGCAAGCTCTTTATGGGATTTAAAACCGAGAAATTCGACAGAATTTGTAAGATTCAGTCCTGCTGCCAATTTTTCCAGATTTTTTCTATGCTCACCATTTCCAATAATCAATAATTTTGCATTTTTTATTTTTGAAACAACTTCTTGCATTGCTTTGATTAAATATTCTATGCCTTTTTGCTCATTTATCCTGCCTGCAAACAACAGGATTTTATTGTTCTTGTATTTTTGATATTTATTTTTAACGTTTTTCGGCTTGAATAAATTGGTGTCTATGCCCATTGGTATTATTTTCACTTTGTTTTTAACGTGCGGGAATCTTGAAATAAGTTCCTTTTCTGCAGTTTTACTGTTAACCGTTATGAAATCTGCGTTGTTAACGACAAATTTTTGCAATTTTTTGAAAAGCTTGTTTTTTAATGGGAACAAATCGCTGCCATGTATTGTAACGATTAATGGTATTCTGTATTTTTTCTTTAAAATAGCTCCAATCAGTCCTTGAGGAATAATCCAATGCGCATGCACCAAATTTATTTTTTCTTTTTTAATTATATTGTTTGCATTACCGATTTGCGAGGCTAAAAAACCTGGAATCTGCATTTTTGCAAGAAAGCTTTTTTTGACATTTGGTATTATTCCTGCCCCATATGCAATTTTTTGATATTTTTCTGGAAAGAAATACTTGAATCTTTTAACATGCAGATTATCTAATTTCTCGTTTTTCGCAGATTTATATGCGTGCGGCGCCAATATTGTCATTTTGTATTTCCTAGCCGAGAAATTCGACAGGGTAAACACAAATGAAGGCGTGCTGTCATTCTTCCATCTAGGAAAGGTTGACGTCAAAACAAGCACGTTTTTCATGCCAAAAGCATGCCTAAGATTGTATTTAAAGGTTGCCATTTTTAGTTCCTAGTCTTTGTTTTAGCAAACCTTTTTATATTGTTATTCGTTGGTTTTTGGCAATGGGAACAGCTAAAAGAATATTCAAAAATACGGTGTATTTAAGCATCGCTGAAGTAGTCTCAAGGGTACTCCAGTTTATAGTAATGCTGTATGCTGCAAGGCTTCTTGGCAAAACTGATTTTGGCAAGTTCAGCTTTGCCTTGTCGCTATCATTGATAGCGATTGTGCTTGCTGACTTGGGCATAAACACGCTGCTTGTGAGGGAAATATCAAGGAACAAAAATCAGGCAGGCAAGTATTTTGCAAATGCCTTTTCAGTAAAGGTATTGTTGTCTGCAGTTGCATTTGTAGCTATTGCAGCGATACTTGACATGATGAATTATCCCCATGATACGAGATATATTGTTTATATTGTTTGGATGTTCACAATATTGTCTACTTTCACTGAATTGTTTTATTCTATTTACAGGGCATTTGAGATGATGTTTTATGATGCATTCTTGAAAATAACAAGGATGATTATTTTGACTGCTTTATCTTTATACCTCTTGTTCAATAGTTATGGTGTTTTTGCTTTCAGCTATGCTTTTGTAATTGTTGAGTTTATTATTGTGATAATAGCTTTAGCGATAGCACTAAAAAATTTCATTAAATTCAAGATAGAGTTTGATGTTTCGTTTGTCAAAGCCCTGCTTAAAAAGGCAGCTCCTTTTGGGCTTGCTTTTGTCTTTGGCAGCATTTATTTCTTCATTGGAAGCGTAATGCTCTCAAAAATGAAAGGTGATGCAGAGGTTGCAATTTACAGCGTTGCTTATAATACAGCATTGGCGATTTTGTTCATTCCGACAGTTTACACAAATGCAATCTATCCTGTTCTTTCAAGGTACTACCATCAATCAAGGAAGGAATTGAATGTTTTGTATGAGAGATCCTTCAAATACCTTTACATAATTGGGCTTCCCATATCTGTTGGGCTTTACTTGTTGGCAGGAAGAGTAATAAATTTCTTTTATGGAAAGGAATATTCTGCTTCTGCAATTGCATTGCAGATAATTGCATGGTACTTGTTCATAAAATTCCTGAATTTCCTGCTGGGAATAATTTTGTCTTCAATTGACAGGCAGGACAAGAGAATGCTCGGGCAGGGTGTAACGGCTGTCTTTAATGTCGCATTGAATTTACTATTGATTCCGAAATTCGGTTTTATAGGCGCTGCTCTGGCAACCTTTTTCACAGAAATATTTTTATTCCTGATTTATTACTGGTATGTATCGAGGAGTTTGTACTTCTATAATTTTGTTGGTGTATTGTTTAAACCCGCGCTTGCCTCGGCACTTATGTTATTGTTCATAAAATTCACGGGCTTTGGATTGGCATTAACCGTTATATTGTCCTCAATTGTTTATTTTGTTGTAATTTTTATCTTTAAAACACTTGACAAAAACGACTATGAAATATTAAGGAAAATTTTCAAAAATGAAAAAGTACAGGCAGTTAAGTGATTTTTACATTGAGGAAGATGAAGAAGAGTTGGTTGATGTTTTAGTTCCGCAATACTATGTAGATGAAAATATAGAAAAAATAAATGTTGATTATGCAATAAGATTTCTTCAAAATGAGCTGAATTACTTGCTGAATTCTTTCTTAAACGGAGGCTTTTCAAATAAAGGCTTTGTACTTTATCCGCTAGTTAAAGATGTTTCTATGGATAAGATAGTTAGATTAAAAAGGCTTAAAAAAATTGCTGTCCTATTGAACAGCAATAGTTATGACTTTACAAACAGCATCAAAAAATACGACAACTCAATCAATAGCGAGAATTCTGCATTGATTTTATCTGCATTATACAAAGATTTGTCAAATATAAAAAATAAAAATGGTATTAAAATAAAAAAAGAAAGATGCAAAGAGCTTGATATTGACAAATATAAAAAATCTGATTTGAGTTATTTAAAGCCGTTAAAAGAATTAAAAAACTACGCAAATAAAAACCTAAAACTATATCTTTCGGGCTTTTACCTTCATGGCAGCCTTGCAACAAATGATTTTATAAAAGGGTGGAGCGATGTTGATACTATAAGCATAGTTTCAAAAAACACAATTAACAATTACAAATTTTTGCTTGAATTAAGGGATAAGTTATATAGAACACGGCATTTCTTCTATAAAATAGATTCCTTGCAACATCATGGAAGCATTATAATCTGCGAATATGATTTAGAAAATTACTGCCAGTCTTATTTTCCAGTCCCGATATTCAAATACTCAAAATCTTTCTTTAAAGACGATAAGATTATTGATTTTAAAGTCAGGGATTATTCAAGGGAAGCAGTTAATAGGTTATTCTGGTTTATTAATTATTTCAGAAAATTAAATATAGAAAACAAATTTAATATGGGCATTTATGAAACGAAAAATTTGCTGCATATTATCACATTATTCCCTACAATATACCTACAGGCAAAAGGCAAGATAGTCTATAAAAAGTTCTCATTCGAAATTGCAAGAAAAGAATTTGACAAAGAAAAATGGAAAGTAATAGATGGTGTTAGTTCTATCCGCTACAATTGGAAAAATTCCAATGAAATTCCCTTATTTAGATTTTATTCGAAAATAAATCCGTTGTTGTATTGCCAGTTAAACTCAAAGTTTATAGATTTATTTAGAGATATTAAAAGGCAAAACAACATCAATGTTAGAGATATTATAAAGAATATGTATAACCTATCGGAAGATGCCTGGAGCGGGATTAAGAAAAATGCAAGACTATAAATTTTCTAATCTGCCAAAGGAATACGAGTCAGAAGATTATAAGGGGGTAATTGTTAACATAGTTAAAAAATACTCTAAAATAAAAAATCTGCTGTCAATCTATAACTGGGGCAGCCCTTCTGTTCCTGGAATTTCTGACTTGGACATATTGATGGTGTTTGACAGGAATGCAAGCCCGTTGCCTATGGCTAAAAGAAGCTTTTATTTTCTCGATGCAAAAACAAGGTATCTGCTTAGCCATCCTTTCATATTTATTGACAAAGAATCATTCCAAAATATAAGGTATGTACATCCAAATGCCAGTTTTGAATTGCTGCATGGCAAAAATATTTCAATTAAAGAATTATCAAAAACAGGCGCTTATTATTCCCAGATTGCTTTGCTGAATGACATCTGCATAAGGCACTATCCAAGGGATTTTATCCTGCAGTCAGTTAATAAAAAAATAAATGTCAGGGACACCTTGCTTAGGCTGAATTCGTTAAAATATACTGCATTGATGCTGGAAAGTCTTACAAAAACGAAAGTTGAATGGAATTCTAAATTGAAACTTGTTGATAATTTAAGAAAAAACTGGTTCAATCACAATGATTTTGAGTTGTTAGTAAAGTTAAATAATGATGCTGTTGATATTTCAATGGGCGTAATAGGGCAATTCAGGGATTTTTTAATGAAGAGTAAAATAATAAAAATTAATTCGGGAGATAAAGTCGATTACAATGGTATAAAAAATAAAACAATTTTTATAAAAAATTGGGCTAAAAAAGACGCATTGCAAAAAATGATTCACCTAATAAAAAACAATCAAAAATTCTATTCAATTCTACCTATAGAGTTTGCAGCACAGTTAATCGAATATTCAAAATATAAGGGATTGATTGGTAATTATATAATGAAAAACTTGAATGGTAATTTAAGTTATCAGTTAAAATATAAGGCAATAATCAAAAAAAGAATACAAATATTAAACAATCAAGCAAATCTTGCAGCAAAGCTGAAGCATTCTGACTTTGCCGCTTTCTTTGACTTTGGCTACAGGAACGGGCATGGGATAAACAACTGGATGATTAGCTTGTTGGATAAAATACGTTTTTAAACAAGTAATACAACTTTAATATAAATTAACTAATTCAAAAATCTGGCTTCTTAAAAAACAATGATAAGATCTTTTTATTTCAATCACGGGGCTTCCCTGTAACTGCATTTGTGAGGAGGGAGCCACAGTCAATTCTGTTTGCACTTTATCACTAGAACTGAAAGTGCTACTGTAAAAGCGGTTTACTTTTTTCGTGATTACTTATAAAAGTCGCTCTCGGGATTGATTAATTTTTATAATATAGTCTTTATTTAAAGGAAGCTCTCGTGATTGTTGATTAAAATTATTTTTGTATTGTTTTGATTTTTTATTTTTAATGTTTATATTGTATCGGTTAATTTATTTTTAATTCTCTTTAAACCATTCAATCGTTTTCATAAGCCCTTCTCTTAAAGATACTTTTGGCTCCCACTTCAATTCCTTTTTTGCTTTTTTTATGTCAGGGCACCTTACATGGGGATCATCCAAAGGCAATTGCTTGAAAACAATCTTGCTTTTGCTTTTTGTCAGTTCTTTTATCAATTCTGCAAACTCAAGTATTGTATGCTCTTCTGGATTGCCTAGATTGACTGGCTCATTTATGCTTGACATCATAAGCTTGTAAACCCCTTTAATTAAATCACTTACATAGCAAAAGCTTCTTGTCTGCTTTCCGTCTCCATAAACTGTTATTGGCTCGTTTTTCAATGCCTGATTTATGAAATTTGGCACAGCCCTGCCGTCATTTTTTCTCATTCTGGGTCCGTAAGTGTTGAAAATCCTCACTATTTTTGTATCAATCTTGTGTATCCTGTGGTAAGCCATTGTCAGTGCCTCTGCAAATCTCTTGGCTTCGTCGTAGCAATTACCACACCAAACAGGTTTACCATTTCGTCTTACATATATTATATGATTCTTAACATTTACGCAATAAACGTTGCCAGAATAATCAACAATTTTTGGTTTAGGATGTAATGGAGTTAGGTTATCTTTTCTGGTCGGACTTCGTCCTTTATACCTTATGTTCACATAGTATACTGCTCTACTTTTTGGTTTACTTATCTTTCCGGTTAGCCCTATCTTTAAAGCAATCTCTTGTATATCATCGGCTAATCTTTTTGATTTGGTGTAATATTTTGTCATTTTTTTATTTCCATCTCCTAGCATTAATGCATTAAACAATATCAAGAGTTGTCTTTTTGAAAGCTGCTTTAACTCATCCGGAATATATTTATTGGAAGCCTTTCCGAATTGAATTAGGTATTTGCCTAACTGCATATGAACTATTCTGAATTGATGGTCATCTGAAGTAAAAAAATTAAATGGGAGTTTTTCTAAACAGGCACGTATTTTATCGTAATTCTTTTTATTTTTTTTATCCTGGGCGATTAGTATGTTATAATTATCACTTGTATATTCCCTCCCTTTTATGATTTGTTTTCTATTTCGAATATGGACGCAACCTTCAGATATATAGTACCCAAAGAATTCAAGCCATGTTTCCATATCAATACTTTCTATATTCTTTACACGATTATTATTAATTTTTGGTAAATAGAATTTTTTAATTTCTTTACCATCCCAAATACAATCTGTTTTAGCTTCGGACCCTTCCCAATTTATATTTTCCCGAGCTTCTATTAGCTGGAAATTTTTTTTATGATTTTTTTGAACATACATCTTGTGATTCGGTGTGACCAGCAAATCAATCTTAAAATTCTCGAATAAATACATTTTATCATTGTATTTTTCTTTTATTACCTCCAATGGTTTATGATATTGAAGATTAAAATTATCAGGATTAAGTGTTGCAACATAATCCTCTTTAGAAATATCCTTAAAATTTTTCCAGCCGTTAATAGTCAGTACCTCTGTATCTTCGGAAAAACATCCCCTCACCCCCACAGGATTTACATTGCCCCAATAAGATTCCGGCTGAGGATTTACCAAAGGATCTCCATAAACCTCTGAGGTTGAAGCCAGCATGTACTTTGCCTTTTTTGCCAGCGCCAAGCCAAGCGTGTTGTGAGTGCCTAAGCTGCCTGCCTTCAATGTTTGTATTGGAATTTTTTGATAGTCGACAGGGCTTGCAGGGCTTGCAAAGTGAAGCACAAAATCTAGTTCGTCATTAACAACAATATGCTTGCTTACGTCATGATGTATGTACTTGAAATTAGGGTTGCTTCTTAAATGCTCAATGTTCTTAATCTCTCCCGTAGCAAGATTGTCCATTGCAATTACTCTGAAGCCTTTGCCAAGAATAAACTCGCACAAATGTCTTCCTATAAAGCCTGCTCCTCCTGTAATCAATGCTGTCTTCATTTTTTATAGTATTTGTTCGCTTTTTCCAATTGCTCTACACTTCCTATGTCATACCACTTCTTGTCCGTGATGTATGCAAAAACCTTGTCTCTTTTGTGCAGCCATTCTATAAAGCTTCCTGTCCTGTCTGGATTGTTACCTTGCGCAATGTATTTTTTTATTAATTCCATAGTTTTTTTTGGAAACAAGTAAATTCCTGTTGAAGCCAAAGTTGATTTTGGCGAGACAGGCTTTTCCTCAAAATTAACTATGATGTAGTCTTTCACTTCCACGATGCCGTAATGCTTTGCAAGTTCAAAATCCTTTACATCATGCAACACAATGGTGTTTGATTTTCTTTTTTTGAAGAAATTTGCAACCTCCAGAAGAGACAATTCAAACAGGTTGTCGCCTGCAACAACCAAAATGTCGTTGTCTATGTTTTTTGAATTTATTATTAAGTGTATATCTCCCAATGCCCCTAATCTGTCTTCATTGCTTTTTGTGCCGTCATTTATTATTTCAATGGGTTTGTTTGTTTCAAAATTCTCCAGCCATTTTTTGAAATTTTGGTGGAATTTGTCATTTGTTATAATGTAGATTTTCTCTATTTCTGGAATTTGTTCTACCTTTCTTATAATATGCTCAATAAGTGGCTTGCCTGCAACATTAAGCAACGGCTTGGGTGTTCTTTCTGTCAGCGGGTAAAGCCTTGTTGCATATCCCGCAGCAAGCACAATCGCGTCCATTTACATCACATCCTTTCTTCCTATGCTTATATATGCAAATCCTTCCTTTTTTATGCCCTCTGGATTGTATATGTTTCTTCCGTCAATTATCAATGGGTGTTTCATCAATGACTTTATTCTTTTCAAATCCAGCTCCTTGAACTCTTCCCATTCTGTAACTATTACCAAAGCATCTGCATCCTTTGCCGCTTCGTATGGGTTGCTGCAGTAAGTTACATCTTCCATGATTTCTTTTGCCTTATCCATTGCCTTTGGGTCATAGGCTTTTATCTTCGCTCCTTCTTTCTGTAATTCTGCTATGATGTATGTTGAAGGTGCAAGCCTCATGTCATCTGTGTTTGGCTTGAATGCCAAGCCTAGAACACCTATTGTCTTATTTTTTACAATCCATAGCGACTTTTCAATTTTTTTGACAAAATTCTTTCTTTGCTCGTCGTTAATTTCTTTTACGCTTTTAAGTAATTTGAAATCGTAGCCAAGTTTTTCTGCTATTTTTACAAAAGCATCAACATCTTTTGGAAAGCAACTTCCTCCATAGCCAATCCCCGCATTCAGGAAAGCCCTGCCTATCCTCTTGTCCATGCCAATTCCATCTGCTACCTTTTCAACATCAGCTCCTGCTGACTCACAAATATTTGCAGTTGCATTTATGAAGGAAATTTTGGTTGCGAGGAATGAATTTGAAGCGTGCTTTATTATCTCCGCGCTTTTTATGTCTGTGAAGATGATTGGCGCTTTTAACGGCTTGTATAGTTTTTCCATTATTTGTCTTGCCTTTTCGCTTTCAGTTCCTATGACAATTCTGTCAGGGTTCATGAAGTCGCTCACAGCGCTTCCTTCTCTCAAGAATTCAGGATTGCTCACGACATCAAAATCTGCTTTGTGGATGTTATATGCTCTTATGCTTTTTGCAACCTTTTCTCCTGTTTCAACCGGCACTGTGCTTTTCTCAACTATTACCTTGTAAGAATCCATTACTTCTGCAATTGTCCTTGCTACATTCTCCACATAGCTCAAATCAGCCTCGCCGTTTGGCTTTGGAGGAGTGCCCACACAGATGAAAATTATTTCAGATTCTTTTATTGCTTTTTTCAGCTCTGTGGTGAATTTGAGCCTGCCTTTTTCCTTGTTTCTTACCACTGATTCTTCGAGCCCAGGCTCATATATCGGGATTGTATTATTGTTTAACTTGCTTATCTTGTCTTCGTCTATATCGACGCAAATTACGTCATTGCCAAGCTCTGCAAAGCAGGCTCCTGTAACCAAGCCGACATAGCCGCTTCCTACAACTGCTATTTTCATAGCAGCTTTAGAAAGGAAAGTTATTTAAATATCTTACCATTATCCTACTTTATACTACTATTAAATAGGTTGCCAATCAACAACAAAAATAATTCAATCAATAAACAAAGAGCGACTTTGAAATCTACAAGTGATAAAAGTAATCCGCTTTTAATGTTTTATTGAATAGATTGGCGAGGCAAAACTGATTGGAAGGGAAAGTTTTGCCGAGCTGTAAAATTTGTGCGAAGCACGGATTGAATTATAAAACCACTTCATAAAAATACATTTTGATAAAAATGTCCAAAACAAAGATTTCCATAACAATCAACGAAAAGACTTTGAAGGATATAGATTCAATTATGGACAATATTTACATAAGGAACAGGTCTCAGGCAATAGAGCACCTTGTGAAGAATGCCTTGGGGGAGAACAAAACTGCTGTGATTCTGCTTGGTGGTTCTGAAGAGCGTCTTAGAATTTCCAAGGATGAATTTCGCCCTACTGCTAAAATAAAAAACAGCACAGTTATAGAATTGGCAATAAAAAAATTAAGGGAAAACAATTTCAGAACTATCTTTATTGCTGCAAGGCATGGCTTGTTGACAAGATTGTTTGAGCTGCTGAAGGACGGAATTGACTATGGTGTTAAAATAAATTATGTAGAGGAAAAATCATCAAACGGCACAGCAGACTCCCTGAGGTTGCTGAAAGGCAAAATAAAGACAAACTTTTTAGTTGTTTATGGCGATGTTGTCTTTAATAAAATTAACATAGAAGAGATATGGAACGATCATATCAAGCAGAATGCTATAGCCACAATAATGCTTACTACAAGCTCAAAGCCGAGCGAGAAAGGCACTGTAAAGGTGGAAGGCAATAAAGTGCTTACCTTTACCCAAAAGCCAAAGAAATCTGATATTTACCTTGTTTTTTCTCCCATCTTTGTTACAGAGCCTCAAATATTTGAGTATTCCGGCTCCAGCTTGGAATTTGACGTTTTTCCTCTTTTGTCTGAGAAAGGGCTTTTAAACGGGCATTTGAGCTCTGAGAAAGAGATGCACATTCATTCTAGGAAAAATATTGAAAACTTCAAAATTTAAGCATTTATTGAGTTAATTTTAATATTGAAAATAAAGATATTAATATTCTTAGTTTATTTCTTCGAACCGCCTGCGGCGCATGTTACTGCGCGTCGGCATTCTGCTATAGCAATTCACTTTGCTTGTGCCCCCCTCCGCGCCAATTTATTGGGACTACCAGCGATACATTCCTGAGCCGGGTTCCCATTAATGCCTGCAAGATGCTGGGAAGCGACGTTTTTTGAAATATTTTTTATTAGTGCGTTATAAAAATTTAAAGAAAAGGGTGGACAGCTTTTCTGTTTTCCCGCACGGAGTGCAGTACAGACAGAAACGGAGGCTTGCTTAACTCTCTCGTGGCTTAAGCAAACTTAAGCCAATCCGAGTTCGGGTTCCCCGAATTTGGTAATTTACCAAAACTCAATGGGATCGGGTGAACCAAGCCCCTATGGCCGTCCAAGGCAAAAGGGAGGTTTGGAGGATTTAAAAAGGTTGTGGTGATTGGATTGATTTTTTGCGTATGAAATTAAATCAAAATATCGCATAACTTTTGTTATGCGAAATTTGTCCGCCCTTTTTATTTATCGCTTCGCTCTATGTACTAATAGATTGTTCGAATTGATATTTTGAGAGAATTTATAAACAATAATAGTTTAAAACCAATAATGAGTAAAAATAGTCACAATAAACTTAAAATTGAAAAGAGAATTCTTTACTCAATTATAATATTTCTCGTAATGCCAATTCCACATCAAGTTATTGGATTTGAGGATTCATTAGTTTTTGACTTTACCATAGGCTATAACTTACTTATGTCTAATTTTTTCCTCATAGTTCCTTCCGCAATTCTTTCGCTGATTTTGGGGGGAGCGTTGGCATGGTTTGTCTCTCCATTTGTTTACAGATGGCTTAATTCATCAAGTAAAATAATGAAAATAAAAAATGCGCTATTTGTTTTTTTAGTTCTAATTCTAGCAGTTTCAATATTTGTTTATCCTATTCTCTTGCCAAATGTAGTAGAAGATTTTGATGCTATGGATAAAGCAAAGGAAACAGGGGACCCAACATACTGTTTTAATATGCCTCTGCCACTACCATTAATTAGCGATCCGATGATTAGGCAAAATGCTGTAGAATGGAGAGATTTATGTTTTCTAAAAATCATAGAGAAAACTCAAGATAACAGTTATTGCAAATATGTTAGAAGGCCCGGTAGTGATTCATGGGGCTTTAACTATAATCAGATGTGTCCAACTGATAGAAAACTAGATAAATGCGCAGATGCTATAAGAAAAGGTGAAAAAGAATGTAAACAAAACTGCATTCATTCACGAGATAACAATCCAGAATCTCTAGAGTATACAATCACTCAATATTCATTTAACTTTCACCAAGGATGGTCTTATTGCAATTGTTTAACATACAATAATTCCGGAAGAGCTTCAAGCAAAGAAGCACTGGATGAAAAATCTGAGCAACAAAGTTATGAGTATTGTGGTGATACAGAACCAGTAGTTAGGCCAATCGATTAAAATAAAATGGAAAATTTTTGGAAAAAACTAAAGTACTGGCAAAAAGGTATAATCTTAGGTGTAATTCTAGGGTTGATTAAGCAATCATTGACATTATTTAAGCTAGGAAATTCAAATCTTTTAGATAACTTAAAATTTTCATTTGTTTATTCTATGCTTGCAGGAGTTATTATTTTTGCAATAATAGGATTTGTCATAGGCTATTTAGTAGGAAGAACTAAGGGAGAAATAATTGTAAAGGAAAAAATAGAAGGAAAATCTAGGTCTTGGCTTGTTGCTGGAATAATCGGCTATGTTATTGGTTCATTATGGAATCCCTACTTATCTGAATTCGGTAATTGGAAGGAACCATTAGAAATTCTTTATGCGATTATAGGAGTTTTATCATCAGGAATATTATATTTTTTCATTGGAGCTACAGTAGTTTACTGGGTATCAGAAAAGAAACTTAAGAAGCAATGGGCTATTTTTACAGTAATATTTTATATAATATCGGTACTTTATCCGCTTAGTGTTTTAAAAGCAGATAGTAAAAATTTTTTTATAGTTATAATTTTTCCTTTATTGTATGGCTCTTTTTTCGTTAGTTTTGCATTTGAAGCAATTACAAATAAATTTTATGAAACATTACCAGAATACTCCAGTTTAATTTTAATGGTAATCTATGAGTTATTATTCTTTGTTTGGGTATATCTGGAGTTCATCAAAGATAAATTTAAGAATATTCGAACTGTTATCCTTTGGATACTATTTGCTGTACTTTTAATAGGTATGATAAGTTGTGCAAATCAGCTTGGTAGTGGGTTCTAAAAAATGCATATAACTAACCTAACTTTAATCAATCCGAATAATCACTTTTGGTCTTTCGCTTAATGCTATAGGCATTAAACAAACCTTACTCATTCTTGCGTGAGGTCGTCCAAAACAATTTTTTGGGGCGGACAAATTTTTTCCCTTCGGGCACATAACACTCGCTCTGTACGTTATGCGAATTTTTAATTAATCTCCACCACAACCTTCCTCTCTTTCTCATTAACCTCTTTTATCACTTTATGCCCTTTCAGCTTTTCCTTTATCTCCTTCCATGGATATTTTTTGCTTGCCTTATTGATTTCATCCAACACTTCCTTAATCAAATTATAGTTATGATAAATTGCTTCTCCTTTCTGCCTCAATTCGTGCTCTTCTTTTCTTAGCTCTTCAATTGTCTGCTTCTGCTGCTCTATTATTCTCTGCAGCTCTTTCAGTTTTTTGTCAAATGCTGTTTCCTTTGCTTCCTTAAACTGTGAATAAAAGAAAGAAACTGCCTCATTGAATGTTAAAAATCGCTTTTTGCTGCGATTTTTGTAAAACTCCAAGTCAAATGGGACAATATCAATAACATTTCCATTATCAAAAACAACATAAGCATCAATTTTATGGCTGATGATTTTTTTGATTGAGCTTAATATTGGTTGTAGTTGTTTTTCATCAATATTTTTTGGATTTGTAGTTTTATCTATATGCGACAATAAACAAACCTCCTCAGAATATAATCCCCCTAGCCCCAACTCTGTCGCTAAGCTGACAATAATGCTGTCTTTTTTTGAGTTCTTAAACAAATTTGCTAAATCATTTTCCTTTAAATCAAACAAATTAAAACTCATAACTGGATAAACATACTTAAGTTTTGACCTTACAGATCTTTCCCTGAAATCATGCTGCTCAAGTGCATTGATAATTACATCATGCTCATTACAGAGAATTGCATTGCCCTTGCCGAAAAGCTCAATGTAAAGGTATTTGACAGAATCCTTGACTTTAAACGTAAGCTTGACAATTCTTTCTGGCTTTAACTGCTCGATATCAGCTAGAAAATATCCGTCAAGGTGCTTTCTCAGGAACATTCCAAATCCAAGAATTTCAGGATAGTCTTCTTTTTCTTCTATAATAAGCATTGCTTTCCCTATCTCTATTTTCAATATTTTCTTCCCGACATTTGTCTTATAGAAGCTGAAAATTATGATTTCTTTCTCCGGCTGGTATATTTTGTCTATTCTTGCATCTTTCAAAATTTCAAGTTCCTTCAATAAAAAATTCAGGTCCAGAGATGATAGCTGTTTTTTCATTCTATCCCAAAAATCCCCTCACAAATCCTGCTCTTGTTATGTTCTCCGACAAAAGCTTGTAGTCATTGCTTTTCAGATTCTCAAGTATTATTGAAGTTATCTTCTTGTGCCTTTCGTCTGTTTCATAATCAGCAATAGCAAGCGTTCCCTCAACTTTTTCTACAATCTCCTTTGGGAATATGCCTAGATTTTCCTTGTTCAAAAACATAAGAGAGTCTTTTAAGTCATTCTCAAAATTCGGATAAATATCTTTCACATAATCTATATCCTTCTCATCAAGCGCGTTCAATCCCAAAATCTCTGGGGGCAATCCGTAAGAATACAAAGCAGCGCAGAATGTTATTGCCCTTGGTAGCTTAAGCCCGGTTACTTCCCTTGAATAGCCGAACAAGCCAATGTGCAGCTTTCTTTTTCTTCTTGATGGTATGTAAGGCACAAGGTTATTTACGTAATCCACAAGCAGTTTAACTTGCTTTCTGTACTCATCAGTCAATTTATCAATTATTTCAAGGCATTTTATTTCGTCAATTGCGATCGGCTTTGAACTCCTTGCCTCATTCAAAAATTCAACTGCATTTGTGACGTCTTTTATGTTATAATCATACTTAAATGCTGACTGCAGGGTTAATGTATAAACACTTGGATATCCTTTTACAAAGCTTTTCACATTTGTTGGTTTTAAATTGCCTCTGAATGGTGCTGAGCCGCACCCAAGTATAGGCAGAATTTCAACAGACGATTTTTCTTGGAGCTCATTCAACCTCTGAAGGGAAACTTTGAGCATAAGTACGGTGGCAAGATTCCCGTAGTTCAGCGCAGGATCGCTTCTTGCAAGCCAAACTCTCTGGTAATCATCAACTTTCTCATTCTCCAAATAACTTCCAACTATTTTATCTGCAGAAAGAATGCTTTCTTTATCTTCGATAAGCGGAATAATTCTTAATTTCTCCGGCTGGAAGTGCCCTATCCACTCTGCTATTAACATGTCGCTTATTTTGTGGTGCTGCTTGCCAACAACATGTTTTTTATAATATTCAGCCAGCCTTACAAGCTCCCTGGCATCGGTTGTCATCGGCAGCGCAATCTCAAAGATTGGCGCAATATCCTCATTGTAAAAAAGCCTTGCAGCATCAAAATTCCTAGGTATGCTTTCTAATGTCTCAAGCAGAATCTTTGCTTCGCTTTTTTCAACAGAGGGATTTGGCACTCTCAAAGTAAGAAAGACATCCTTGCCAAGCTTATGCCTCCTAAAATATGGCTCATATTTATTGAACAGTTTTTTAACCACAAAATTATCAACTTCTTTTCCTTCGCAATCCCATAATTGCTCTTTGCAATGTATATGGGAATAAGCATAAAATGCCTCCTTTATCTCATCATCTCCATGAAGCTCTGTATTGTCAGAGAAAAATGGATTGTTTACATTATCAGGGTGCTGTGTTGACATTGTCCTTGAAACATTGAAATTAGCCATAATGCCAAGAATTTGATTTTGATTTAAATATGTTATTATGCAGTCAGCACAATACATACTACTTCCTGTGCAAGAATCAAAAGCTGGTTTCCTTCTTCACCTATGGGCTCAAAAGGAAGCTCTCGTTTTTGTTGGATTTATCTTTTTATGTAATCCGTTATTTTTTGTTATTGTTCTCTGCTTACAACTATCAAATCGCCATTTTTGATTTTGCTAAATATTTTAGCATCCAAAATAATCTTGCCAAAAACATTAACCTTTGACGCAGCCCTTATCTCATCTCCTTTTGAGGCAGGAGTCCTGCCCCAGAAAATGCAAAAGCAGCTTCCTTCAGGCCAATATGCAACATCTCCTTCAGAAACAACATCCTTTGCATCTGATTCTTCGTCCAAACTGACGGGAATTGGAAAATAAATCTCATCTCCCCATCTGTTTGCTGCAGCTTCTAAAGGCAAGGCATTGTAAATTGCGTTTGCTGTCGGTGTATTTTTTAATTCTGCAATCACATTTATTTTTCCAGACGATATTTTTATTTTCATTTTTTGATATATAGATAGGCGAGGCAAAATCGATTGAAAGGGAAAGTTTTGCCGAGCTGTAAATATTGTTGCCGAAATGGAAAGCGAGCATGCGAGCTTTCCTCGCATGCAACAGCAACGGATTGAAAAATTTTTATTTCATATTATTTTATTTATATTTTTAATTTAACCGACACTATTTGCCCTCTTTTGTTTAACCCATTTATCAATCCTGTCAAGCCCCCTCTCAATCTCGTGTATTGAGGCAGCATAGCTCAACCTAATATAACCTTCCATTCCAAATGCAATGCCTGGCACAACTGCAACAAGTGCTTCATCAAGCAAATTGCTTGCGAAATCAATTGACTTCATTCCTGTCTTGCTTATGTCTGCAAATGCATAAAAAGCCCCTTCTGGCTCAACACAAGAGATGTCATGAATCTCGTTCAGTCTTTTATGCACGAACCTTCTTCTTTCATCAAATGCCTTGACCATTCCCTTTACAGAGTCCTGAGGAGTTGTTAAAGCTTCCAAAGCAGCGTATTGAGCAATATTTGAAGGATTTGATGTTGAATGGCTCTGCAAATTCTCCATCGCTTTAATTATCTCCTTGCCTGCCCCCGTATATCCAATCCTCCAGCCAGTCATTGCATATGTTTTTGAAACCGAATTAGAAGTTATTGTCAATTTTTTGATATCTTCATTTAAGGAAGCAATACTTAAATTTTTCTTATCATTGTAAACAAAATGCTCGTAAACCTCATCAGAAAGGACATAAAAATTATGCTTAATTGCCAAATCAGCGATTTTCTTGATTTCATCATGTTCAACAACTGCTCCGCTTGGATTACAAGGTGAATTCAAAACCAGCATTTTGGTTTTGTCAGTTATTTTATCACTAACCATGTCTGCAGTTAATTTGAATATATCATCAGTTTTGCAGAATACAGGCTTTGCATCTGCAAGCTTTATCATCTCCTTATAGCTCACCCAGTAAGGAACTGGAAGTATTGCTTCGTCTCCCTTGTCTAGAACCGCCATCATTATATTGTACAAAGAATGCTTTCCTCCGCAGCTTATCATAACCTCAGAAGCATCATAACTAATGTTGTTTTCTCTCTTAAATTTTTCAGCAACCGCTTTCCTTAATTCAGTAATCCCTCCAACAGGGGTGTATCTTGTAAAGTTGCTGTCAATTGCCTTTTTTGCCGCCTGCTTTATGTTTTCCGGAGTGTTGAAATCTGGCTCGCCTGCTGCAAGAATAACAACATCTTTGCCTTCTTTCTTCAATTGCTTGGCTTTTGAATCGATTGCAAGCGTTTCGCTCTGGGCAATATTTTTAACCCTTTTTGACAGCATTCAACCACCCAATTGCTTGGCAACCTTATTTATATTAAAACCTTTTGTAGTATCAATAACTATAACTTTATGCTTTCTCTCAATTGCCTCATTATAACAAACATCAAAAATCTCTGCCTGCAGGTTTTCTTGAACTTTAGCTTTGTGAAATTTTTTCCTCTTTAATCTTCTGTTTAGCTCTTTTATATCGCATTTTGCTACAATGCAGGCATCAACATATTTTCTTGGCAAATAATGAGATAGGTGAGAGTCTATGATTATCCCCTTTGGTTTGTTTTTTTGTGTTTTCAATTGTTTAATGTAATTAACCGAAAACCTGTTCAATTTACCGACATCAACAATCCTTGTTTTTCTTTTTTTGTCATAACCTTCTGAAAACTTATGCTTTACAATTAATTTATTGACATCAACATAATAATAATTCAATTTTTTTGCCAGTTTTTTGGCTATTGTTGTCTTGCCTGTGCCCGGCACTCCTGTCACTACTATTGTTTTCATTATAATGAGACTATATCCAATATATTTAAATATATTCTATACAAATCCAATTTTGATGCGACAAGAAATAATCTTATCAACCTCCAAAAAGCAAGAAATAATCGATATAACTCCAAAAGTAAACGAAATCATTAAAAAATCCAAGGTAAAGAATGGCTTGTGCAATGTTTTTGCAGTGCATGCAACAGCAGCAATAATTATAAACGAGAACTATGACCCAAATGTTTGTCTTGATATTTTAGATGCTTTAAATAAGTTAGTCCCGGCAGGCATCTGGCGCCATGACAAAATAGATAGCAATGCAGATGCTCATATAAAATCTACAATATTGGGGTCGAACGAGACAATTCCAATAAAAAATAACGAGCTATACTTGGGAAGGTGGCAGGCAATCATGTTTTGTGAATTAGATGGGCCTAGGAGTAGTAGAAGAATTATTGTAACTGTAATTGATGATTAAAATGAATTGCGAAGCTATCGAAAATATTAGATATTTTCGGAAGTCCCAAAAATCCAAAGGATTTTTTAGGACAATTCTTCATAGTTTTCGGAGAAAACTATTTTTGGTCAAGCTTTTTGCTTGTCAAAAATCAAAGATTTTTGAGCATGATCAAAAATTCCTTTGGGATTTATCAACATGCAAAAAGGTTGTGGGTGATAAGGATTAACTGCGATTTATGTGGCAAGGTTGGTGAAAGATTATTTAAGGCAATTATAGAAGGCGTTGAACTTAATGTATGCTCTGGATGCAGCAAATTCGGCAAGGTTATAGGGCATGTAAAAAAGCCCGTGCAAAAAGAAACAAGAAAGGTTATCGCAGTGCCTAAAGAAGAAAAAGTTGAATTATTAATTGAAAATTATGCTGAAATTATCAAGAAAAAAAGGGAGTCAATGGGATTGACTCAAAAGGATTTTGCAAACAGGATAAATGAAAAAGAGGCAACTATACATAAGTTAGAAACAGGCGCATTTACTCCGCCAATATCGCTTGCAAGAAAATTGGAAAAAACTCTGGGAATTAAGCTCGTGGAAGAGCATGAGGAAAGTCACAGCTCAGCAAAAGAAAGAAAAATTGAGGGATTTACATTAGGGGACTTCATCAAGATAAAGAAATGATTACTTCTCGAAGATAAACTGCCGGCACTGGTTGTGTTTTGACGAATATGTTGTTTTTAGTTTTTGTTTAAAGTTTTGTATTAATTCTGTTTTGTCCTGCTCACATTTTAAGTCGTTAGGACGACAAGCCAAATCACAAGAATCAAAAAATACAAAATTTGCAGTGCTGATACCACTGATTAATTCACCTTCTTTTTCATTGTCAAAATAAGGGTAATACATAAGTTTGTCTATTTTCTTGTCGCTGAATACAGCGACAATCGGGTTAGTTACCCATATCCTGCCTTGCGTATTATCCAACCTGTTTTGCACTTCAATGTAAGGATTAGTTTTGATGGATTCGTTATTGTAGAAAATTGAAGTAGTGTGCGCAGAATAAATCAAAGAAAATACAACAACAGTTATAGTTAAGTAATTAATGGTGTTATTTTTAATTCTACCCAAGAAGTAAATTATTGAATACGAAACCAGCAAATACATATACGGCATTAAAACAATCAAAAACCTCATTTCCTTTTGTTTTATCAAATTGAAGAATATGAAGAAAAATAAGAATATAACAACTATAAACTTACTATAAACTTTTTTATTTTTAAGCGCTAAAAATGTTCCTGGGATAAATAATAAATAAAGAAAATTCTCCTTAAACAATTCCACAAAATAATGATTTAATGTTTGATAATTGAGCCATCCGCTGTTTTTGCTTAAATTTATTTGCTGCATAAAGGGAAATAATGGATTATTATACAATATTTGATTCAGAATCAAAAACGGCAGAATTGTTATTAAAAATCCTATAATTATTTTCTTTAGGTTTTTTCTATCAAAATAGAATAAAACGAATAACAACCCAACAAATACAAACAATTGCAAAAATCTTGTCATGAAAGCTATTCCTAGGAATGCGCCTGATGCAAAATGCTTTTCCTTAACAAAATAATATATCCCAAGCAAAGAAAAGGATGTGGAAACAATCTCTGTCAGCATGATTCCATTAAAGAAAAAGAATGTTGGGGACATGGATAAGAATAACGATGCGAGTAAAGCGGCTTTCTCATTAAAGATTTCTTTTCCGATTAAATAAGCCAAATAGACACATAAACCGCCAAAAATAATTTCCAATATTCTGCCTGACAAAACAACATCCAGTCCAATTTTCCAGATAAATCCGAGCATTAATGGCCATATTAAAGGCCTTGAATCCTCCCATAATCCGGAATTTCCAATAGAATAAATGTGCCTTCCCATACCGATGTAGACGGCAGAATCCCACCAAACAGTTTTATAATTAGAAATTGCCAAGAACTTGGCAAGCAGAAAAAGAAAAAGCAAAACATATATCAACTTGTGCTTGGCAACATTCATTTTAGCAATCTTCTGTCTTTTCCTTGTAATAAGTGCATATTTCTCTTAATATCGAATCCTTGTCCTGGAACTTTTTTCTTGGCTTGCCCTCTATCACAATTGTTGGATAGGTAGTTATGTTGTACGTATTCTTAAATAAAGTAATCATTGGCTCTGCTTCAAACTTTGAATCAAAGGAGAATATCAAAAGCTTGTCTTTAAACTTCTTCTTGAGGTAAGTCAAGACAAATGCCTGCTTCTCGCAGTCAGCGCATTCTTTTTCATCGGAGAAAAAATAGAGTATGTTCACAATGTCTGCCCCGCATACCTCTCTTGTTCTTTCAGCAAGCAGCCAATATCTTATCTGTGCAAGTATGTATTCGTTTTTCAAAATATCGAGCTCATTTTTGTTTAATCTTGCCTCTCTGTCGAAATTTTCCAGCCTTGTTCTTGTTGACTCAAGATTCTGTATATTCTGCTCAAATGTCTTCTGCACAGCCAGGCAGTTTTTTTCTTGGCTTAGCTGATCTATAAATGCATACTGCAGTTGCAAGCTGCTGAAGTCGATATTTTGTTTCCTACTGACCGATTCTATATAATTAACTCTTTTTCCTTCTATTGCCAGCCCTAAAAATAATCCCAAAAAGAAGATGCCGAAGGTGATAAGCCCTGCAATAATGTATTTGTCCTTGCTTAACTTTCTCATGTTACCACTTTTGCTTTTTGTCTAACACAAAATCAAGCATTATTCCTATCCAGATAAAACCAATTGCGAAAAAATACAAGAACAGGTACGAAACCAAAGAGAATGTTTTGTATTTCAATTTTTCATTTGTCTCTGTGTGCGATTTTCTTAACACAAGTATTGAAATTATGAGCATGACAATTGCCACGAACATAGTTGTATAGTTAAAATCCAGCAGATTAAAATCAAGCTTGAATGTGCGGATTAGCGTGTACAAATCGAAGTCTATGAAAACTGAGTTATAGACGGCTTTGAAATAAGGTTTAAGCCCATAATAAAGCGATGAAGAAACTAGCACAATGGCTATCAAGCCAGAAACGATTATTGTTGGCATCTGTATAAAACCGAAATCCCCGTATTTTCTGTTGAACATCATGTATTTGTACCTGAGGGCGTTTATTATCGAGCCCTTGTACCACCTGTTTCTCTGCTTATAAAGCTCTTTGAATGATTTTGGAGCCAGAGTAAAAATCTCTGCGTCCAACAGCTGTATTATTTTGTAATTCTTGCTTTGCAGCCTTAGCGAGATTTCCAAATCCTCTGTCATGTTTTTTTCATCAAATCTCCCTATTTTCTTTAGGATATCTGTCCTGTAAACGCTGAAAGGCCCAGGTGCGACATGCACGCAATTAAGGTTGCTCATGAGTTTTTTATAAAACGTGTTTACCAGGTATTCAAGCCATTGCATTTTCTGCCATAGATTCCTTGGCTTGCCAACCTTAAGCAAAGGCAGCACTACTGCAATATCTCCGGATGTAAAATGGGGCAATATCTTTTCTAGAGCGTCGTCTGTCACTCTTGAGTCGGCATCCAAGCAGACAAAGAACTTTCCTTTTGACATTGTCAATCCTTTGTTAAGGGCGGCTCCTTTGCCTTCGTTATTCTTATTTATAAGTTTTATATCAAAGGATTTATTTTGGGCTATGAATTTTTCAACAATTTTTCTAGTATTGTCTGTACTGCCGTCATTCACCACTATTACTTCCAGCTTGTCTTTAGGATATTTTAGTTTGATTAATGATTTTAACGCTGTCATTATGTTTTTTTCTTCATTATAAGCGGGAACCACTACACTGACAGATGGATGCTTCTTCAATTTTCTAACTTTGTATTTTCCTTCCTTATCTATTAATACAAGAAACCAGAATATCGCGAAATACAGAGAAATTAGGTAACATGTCCAAAGTGCAGCTTTAACGTAGATAGGTATTGGCATAAGCATTAGATGTTTTTGGGTTTATTTAAAAGTTTTGGAATTAGAAATCAATGTTTTAAAACTATAAGTTAGTATTTACTAAATATTGGATTCTTTCTCTTACTGAATGATACATTTCTACCATATCTGGTTCAGAATATCCATAATCATTCCACTGAATATGTGCAGGTTTATCTCGGTGAAATGTCACTTCCAAAACAGGTTTATTTTCTTTAACAATTTTAATAGCTGTTTCTCCCTTATTTAATGCTTGCACCCTCATAAAAATATCGCCGAATTTCTCTCGCATAAATGGAGGAAGAAGTTGCGACCCTCCCTTATGAATCTCTAAAACTTTAGCGTCAGGATTTCCATATAAACCTGGGGCTGGATAGGCTTTATATTGTAAGCCTTCTAAAGGTCTTTGATATTGTACTATTTTGCCTAGCATTGTGTGATATCCATAACTCTTATACTCGCCAGCAGCCCAATCATCTGGCGCCATATCATCTAAAACGAAGTGTACTTTATGTGTTTGCGAATCTTTTGGGATAATGTGATGCTTACTAATCACATACACCCCCATAGAAGAAGCCATCAGAAACGCAGCCACCAAAGCCATGATGTTTATTCTACTTATACCTTTATTTTCTAGACAAAATGCCAGAATGCCTTGCCCAAATTTTCTAACTTCATGATCTTCACTTGTACGAACCATTATTCTTACTTCATCTTCTATTTCAGAAATCATTGTCTGTAGATCCTCCTCACTAAATGTGGATTTATTCAGAATTTCTTCAACTTTTTTTGCAAATGCAATAAGCTTGTCAAATCTGTCCATGCAGTTGCGTTTAACCCTTCGAAATTCTATATTTCTCTCCCACCATCCTTCAATATTTCTCTGCTCAAGGTTAAGTCCTTCCTTTAATTTACTTCTAGCATATTCCTCTTGTCCTATAAAATTTCTTATTGTCCTTCGTTGCTCTTCTAGAAATTTCTGTTCAAGTTTTCTTCTCCAATTTTCGTCTTTTATTTGTTGTATGCTCTTGTAGCGCTCTATTGCTATATTCATTTCTCTATAAAAATCTGCAAAAACTCTACGCTGATAATACTGATGATAATCTTCATCAACCATAAATTAATTTCATCATTTAATTGTTTAAAAATCTTCCCAAAACAACAAATTTTATAATAACAAAACTACACACCATCTCCATGGAAAACCTTGACAATAAAATTCCCACAGGCAGCAAAGTGCTTGACGCTATGCTTGAAGGCGGCTATGAAAAGGATGTGATAACAACAATTTATGGTCCTGCCGGCTCTGGCAAGACCGTGCTTTGCCTGCTTTGTGCAATAAGTATATCCGGAAACAACAAAAAGGTTGTTTATGTTGACACAGAAGGCGGTTTTTCACTAGAAAGATTAAAGCAGATAACATCTCATCTAAACCAGGATTACAAAAAAGCCCTAGATAACATAATTTTTCTAAGGCCAACCAATTTTGCTGAGCAGAAGAAATCATTTGAAAAGCTGAGAGGTATTGTAAATGACAGGATCGGCTTGATTGTTGTTGACACAATTGCGATGCTCTATAGGCTAGAGCTTGGCAAAAATGAAGACATTCATGAAGTTAACATAGAGCTTGGCAAGCAGATATCCTATCTTACTGAGATAGCAAGGAACAAGAAGATACCTGTGCTTATAACCAATCAGGTTTATACTGATTTTGATAATAGAGACAAGGTGAATCTTGTTGGAGGCGACATCCTAAAGTATGGAAGTAAGTGCCTTATAGAACTGCAGATAACGCCCAACAGCAACAGGAGATGCATACTTAAGAAACATAGATCATTGGAAGCTGAAAGAGCAATTTTATTCAAGATTGTAGAGGGCGGGATAATAGGGACTAAAGAAAGCAGAGGTTTTAAGCTGTTCTGAAGTATAAAAACCTTTTTAAACAACTATTCATAAGCAAGATATATGGGGGAAAAGCTTAAGAGATTTCTCGAAAAAAGTAAAGAGCTGCAGAATGACAATCAAGCCATTGAGTTTCAGCACAAGAAAGGCAAGCTTACGGCGAGAGAGCGATTAAAGTACTTGCTTGACGCTGACTCTTTTGTTGAGCTTGATGCTTTTGCTGAACTGCAGAGCAAAGAGCTTGAGTCAAAAAAAAGGGCAGGGGATGGTGTAGTTGTCGGCTATGGAACGATAAACAAAAAACAAGTTTATGTCTATGCCCAGGATTTTTCCTTTATGGGGGGCTCCATGGGAGAGTTGCACAACAAGAAAATAGCTCATGTCATGGAACTTGCCTTAAAAACTGGCTGTCCGTGTATTGGACTGCTTGACTCAGGCGGAGCAAGAATCCAAGAAGGTGTCTCAGCTTTAGACACAGGCGGAAAAATATTCCAGCTAAATACACTAGCTTCAGGAATAATCCCACAGATATCTGCAATAATGGGCCCTTGCGCAGGCATTGCCGTCTACAGCCCTGCATTGACTGACTTTATCTTCATGGTTAAGAAAACAAGCTACATGTTCATTACAGGCCCTGATGTGATAAAGACGGTAACAGGAGAAGCAGTTGATTTCGAGAGTTTAGGGGGGGCAATGGCCCATGCTGGAAAAAGCGGAGTAGCCCATTTTATTGCTGACAGTGAAAAGGACTGCCTCGACATGATCAAAGCCCTGCTAAGTTACTTGCCGCAAAACAATCTTGAAACATCGCCTTATCTTAATGCTGACAATCCAAGCAGGGAAACAAAAAAGCTGGAAGCAATTGTTCCAGAGGACCCTAAAAAAACATACGATATGAAAGAAGCTATTGCAGAGATTTTTGACAAAAAGTCGTTCTTTGAGATACAGGCAAGTCACGCTGCAAATACAGTTGTTGGTTTTGCGAGATTGAATGGTAATGTTATAGGCATAGTTGCAAACCAGCCAAAAGTTTTGGCTGGCTGTCTTGACATTGATTCTTCTGACAAAATTTCAAGATTTGTGAGATTTTGTGATTGTTTCAATATTCCATTGGTTAATCTTGTGGATGTCACTGGCTATTTGCCTGGCACGAGCCAAGAGCACGATGGCATTATAAGGCACGGCGCAAAAGTTCTTTATGCATATTCAGAAGCGACTGTGCCTAAAATATCGCTTGTTTTGAGAAAAGCATATGGAGGAGCTTACATTGCCCTGGTTTCGAAAGGCATGGGCTTTGACAAAGTGCTTGCATGGCCGACTGCTGAGATTGCTGTAATGGGGGCTGAGCAGGCAGTCAGTATAATAAACAAAGAAGAGATGAGTAAAAATTCCGAGGCGAAAGAAAATCTTGTGAAGGGATATGCAGAGAAATACCTAAATCCGTATGTTGCTGCAAAGCTGGGAAAGGTTGACATTATAATTGAGCCGAAAAACACAAGGATTGCTTTAATCAAATGCTTTGATATGCTTGCTTCCAAAAGAGAAAAAAAGCCTGCCAAAAAGCACGGCAACATGCCTGTGTAAGATGGAAGAGCTTGTTGTTAAAGTTGACGGCAAGGAATACGAGGTTTTTGTAGAGGAGACAGAAGAAGGCAAAATCCTTGTGCATTGCGGCAATGATGTTTATGAGGTTGAAACAAAGAAAGATGTTGAGCATTCAGCAATTGAAAGGCTGCACAAGAAGCACGCTATTGAGGAAGGCAAACTTGAGATTGCTGCCCAGCTGCCTGGCATAATTTATGAAGTGAAAGTGAAAGAAGGCGCTGAAGTCAAGCAGGGGCAAAGCCTGTTTACTTTAATGGCGATGAAGATGGAGAATGACATAACAGCTCCACGCGACGGCAAAATAATTGAGATAAAAGTTAAAAAAGATAATAATGTCAATAGGGGAGATGTTTTAGCGATACTAGAGTGATGGACTGTGGAAAAATCAAAATTAAAAGGAATGGTTTTTGCTGCGTTGTTTGCTGCCTTCACAGCAGCTGTTGCATGGTTCAAGATTCCGCTGCCTTTCACTCCTGTTCCAATAACATTGCAAACTCTGGCTGTGCTTCTGAGCGGAGCAATGCTCGGCTCAGTTTATGGCGCTTTGTCAATGATAATCTATCTTGCAGTTGGCACTCTTGGCTTGCCTGTATTTGCAGGCGGCTCTTCAGGCATTGGAGCGCTGCTTGGTCCTACTGGCGGCTATTTATTTAGCTATCCTCTTGCCTCATTTGTAATCGGAAAAATGCTGGAAAAGAAAAAGTTGAGCAATTTCCTGAAGTATTTCTCATTTGCTGTGATAATTGTTTTTGTAGTCATTGTTTTATTTGATGCTTTGTTTAAAGTAGGAATAATGAAATTATGGGATAAAGCTTCTAATAGTTATATATCAATGATCTCACTGATATCACAACAACAAAGAATTATATTGATTGCTATCAGTGTTGTTGTATTAGTGTCATTGTTATTGCTAATTTTTTATCTTAAAAAATCAAAAACATTTTCAATTGATACCATACTTGCTATGTTTGCAGGCACTTTGGTGATTTACATTCTTGGCTCTATACAGGGAAAATTTGTAACTGGCTTGCCGTGGAACGCAATCTTTGTCGGCTGGGTGCTTCCTTTTATCATTGGAGACACGCTAAAGCTTCTTTTGGCTGCCTATATGGCAAAGAACATTGATATAAGGGCTTATATGAAATGACTAAACTCATTTTGCTTGATGTGTTTTCATATAGTTGCATGAATTGTTTGCGCTCTTTGGAGTTTATTAAGAAAATTGATGAAAAATATAGGGATTTTGGCTTGGATACTGTATTGTTGCATCCGCCTGAATGGGGGTTTGAAAAATTAAAACAAAACGTAGAATTTGCATCTAAAAGGTATAAAATAAATTTTCCGATAATAATCGACAAAGACAAGAAAATCATTATAAAATTAAAGATTAAGTTCTGGCCGGCTCAGGTTTTAGTCAAAGACAGCAAAGTTCTTTACAGCCACATTGGAGAGGGAGATTACAAGAAACTGGAAAATAGAATAGCTGGGATTTTAAAATTAAAAAAAAAGAAGATATTTGATAAGGAACCAAAATATACAAAATTTCCTACGATTTACTGCGGCAGCAGGAAAAAAGGCAGAATTCGGGGTTTAAAATCCCATAGTAAAGTGAGATTCGGCACTATATATAAAAAGGGCAGATGGGTTCAGAAAAACGAGTTTATTTTATCAGAAGGCAAAAATAATTTACTAACAATCTTAACAAAGGGGAAAGTGATTAATTTTGTCGCTAGGTCCATTGGCAAAAAGCAAAAAAAGATTGAAATAAGAATAAATGATAAATTTGTCAGATATTTGACGATAAACAAGCCGCAATTATACAATATTATAAATCTGAAAAACAGCAAAATCCATAAGCTGTCTCTGTCAACTAAAAGCGGCTTGGCAATATATTCATTTTCATTCCAATGATAAAGTCAAAAAATCTTTATTTCAAATATGAGGATAATTTTGTATTGAAAAACATAAACCTGTATATAGAAGAAGGCAGCTTCACAGCAATAATTGGTGCAAACGGCTCTGGCAAGACAACTCTGGCAAAGCACTTCAATGCACTTCTTCTGCCCGCGAAAGGTGATGTCCTTGTTGACGGCATAAACACGAAGCACGATGAGCTGAATGCAAGAAAAAAGGTTGGCTTTGTGTTTCAGAACTTTGAGGACCAGTTGATTCATTCAATTGTTGAAGAGGACATTGCATTCGGGCTTGAGAATCTTGGCTTGGAAAAAAATGAGATTATTGGTATCGCCAATAAAACACTGGACAAATTAAAAATCATACATCTTACAAAAAATAATGTCAACATGCTTTCTCAGGGGCAGAAGCAGCTTGTTGCCCTTGCAGGGGTTCTTGCGATGAAGCCGAAATGCATTGTTTTTGACGAGCCGACAACGATGCTGGATGTTAGAAATAAGAACAATATTTTGGATATAATAAACAATTTGAACAAAAAAGATGATATGACAATAATTTTGGTGACAAACGTTCTTGATGATGTGAAATATGCAGAAAATGTTATAGTTTTGAAAAATGGAACTATTATTTTCAACGGTGAAAAATCGAGATTAAACAGTAAAATCCTGAAAGGGGCTGGTTTAAGTGATTAAGGCGCTTGCATTCGGGCAGTACAGATTCAAGAACTCATTAGTCCATAAATTGGACTCTCGTGTTAAATTGCTCTTTGTAGTCATTCTTAGCATTCTGATATTTTTAATTAATGATGGCAAGAGAAGTCTCTTCTTTTCATTGTTTATCCTTGTTGTGGTTTTATTGTCAAAAATTGAATTTAAGAATATTCTAAACAATCTCAAACCCTTTTATTTGATGCTCGTGTTTATCTTTCTGATGTACCTTATTTTTTCAAGAAACAAGCTAGCTCAAGGATTTATTGCAATCTGGCGCTTCTTGATGCTGATAATTATGTCTTTTGTACTGACTTATACAACCACAATCTCCTCATTAATTGCTGCAGTTGAGAGTTTGGCAAAGCCGCTGAAGTTTTTTAGAGTCAAGCCAAGAAATGCTGCATTGATGATTTCAATAGCAATAAGGTTTGTCCCTGTTATGTTCATTAATTTAAGCAGGGCAAGGGAAGCAATGGCTTCACGGCTGGCTGATTTCAGGAAGTTCAGGCACATTAAATTGATGATTTTTTCATTGCTTGGGAGAATGCTAAAGTCCGCCTCTGCATTGAGCGATGCCCTGCATTCAAGGTTGTACAATGAGAATGCAGAAAATCATAAGATTTTGAGGTTAAGCAGATACGATTATTTATCCTTGCTGGTATTTATTGTCTTTGTTTTTGTCATTTACTAGAATTTTTCTGTCCGAACAATATGCCTGCAAGAACATTCAAAGCCCATGCCTGAAACCAGTTAATCTTGTATAAGCTTCCAAATACGAAATTCCAAAGCCACATAACTGGAAGTGCAAGGATAAGCCCGACAAAAGCGCTTAAAGTTACTATAATCAAGACTGCATAAAGGGTGTCCAATAATTTTCTCAGCACGGGTACATTTTTCAGAAATGCCATTGACTGAAGTAAAATACCCTGTTTTAAAAATATTGTGGAAAAAACAATAAATATAACCTATTAATCCTTTGTTTCTATGCACAAGGTAGAGCATCGGGTTATTTATGGAGATACAGACGCGGGGCAGGTTGTCTATTACGGTAACTATTTCAGGTGGTTTGAGAGCGGCAGAAGGGAAATCTTCAGAAGCTTGAAAATCAATTATGTAGAACTTCTTAAGAGAAATATACTGACTCCTGTCGTAGAAGCTCATTGCAGTTATTTCCATCCCGCCAGATACGATGATGTTGTTGTTATTGGGACAAGAGTTGCAGAAATCAAGGAAAAAAGCGTGAGATTCGAGCACAAGGTTTACAGGAAAAAAGACAGGAAGCTGCTTGCCAAAGGGCACACTGTAAATGTCTTTGTTAATGCTTCGAAGATGAAATCAATCAAGATACCTGACGATATAAGGAAGAAGATTAAGATTGGATAGTATTGTCAACCACGACTAAACCTATTTATTTTTGTGGTTGACAAGATAGTCGCCAACAAACAATTTATAATATATGGTTACTTTGTTAGTCGACTATACCTTACTTTTATGTCTCCTTCTGTGATTTTTGTAATTTTATTATTTTTTAGTTTTAGCAATAGATTGCAATCTTCATCGACACCGATTGCCTTTCCTTTCAGTTTTTCCGTTTTTGTTATTACAACGACATTTTTTCCTATTGTATCGCAGTATTTTCTCCATATTTTTAGTATATTGTTGAATTTATTTTTATTGTAATGATTATAATACAAATTAAAGAAAACATCAACAATACCCTGCATCAATAGCTTAGTATCGTAATTTTTGTTTTTTATAATTCTTAATGAGGTTGCAATGTCTTTGATGTCGTCTGAAAAATCCTTTTGATTGACATTCAGTCCGATTCCAACAACCACAAAGTTTTCCTTTCCAAAAACCCCCTCTGTCAAAATGCCGCAAAGCTTCTTTCCTTTGTAATGCACGTCATTCGGCCATTTTATGTTTGTATTTAATTTAGCAATCTCTTTGATTGATTCAGCGACTGAAATTGCAGCAATGAAGGTTAAGTATTGTAGATTTTGTATATCATCTGGCTTTAACAAAATAGACATCCACAATCCTCCTTTGCCAGAGTGCCATTTTCTCTTAAACCTTCCTCTGCCTTTTGTTTGTTTATCAGAGATAACTACGGCATTAAACATTCCATTCCCAGAGAATTCTTTTGCCTTGTCTTGGGTTGATGTTAGGGATTTGAAATGATGGATTTTGTAAATGGGCATTTTTCAGACAATAACAACAAAAATTCAAACAGCATGAGAGCGACTACTTGAAAATCACAGATTTTCAAGTTCCCAAAAATCCTATAGGATTTTTTCGATTTGGCTCCTATAGCGATAAAAGTGAACCGCTTTTGCAGAGGCACTATAATCCAACTTTAATAGTGCAGCAGGTATATGAGGGGCACCCATTTAACCATCTGGAAGTGCATGTGTCTCGGACGGTTAAAAATAAATTACATTAAAATTTCTATTCCTCCAAACTGCCTTCATTCATCGCTTCCTGCCTTGCAGCCATAACCCATGGATTTACTTTTTTGTTGTTATTCCGCTTCTTTGCAAGGTACTGGGCAACAGCTGTTGTAACTATCAAAACTTTCTTATCTTTAGGCAATTCTTCTTTTTTCTTTTCTTTTAGTCCCTTAAGCTCCTCCATTATTTTGTTGTTCTCGATAAAGGAGGTCGTAATATTACCTCTTAAAAACTGCCTTTTGCTCAGAACAAGCTTGTGGAAAGGTATTGTTGTTTTCACTCCTTCAATTATAAACTCGTCCAGAGCCCTTTTCATCCTTGCAATTGCCTCGTGCCTTGTGCTTCCGTAGCAAATCAGCAAAGCAATCAATGAGTCAAAATGCGGCAGTATTCTATAGCCTGTATGGGCTGAGCTGCTTATCCTTATTCCAGGCCCCCCAGGAGGCAGGTAATTCACAATCGTTCCTAGCGACGGAGCAAAATTATTTGAAGAGTCTTCTGCATTAATCCTGCACTCTATTGCATGCCCTTCGATCTTTATATCTTCCTGCTTGTAGGCAAGTTTTGCCCCTTCAGCTAGCTTTATCTGCTCCTTCACCAAATCAACGTTTGTAACCATTTCTGTAACGCCATGCTCAACTTGTATCCTTGTGTTCATTTCAATAAAGTAGAAGTTCTTGTTTTTATCCAGCAAAAACTCGACAGTTCCAGCTCCCTCGTAGCCGATTGCCTTGACTGCCTTGACTGCCGCATTGCCCATTATTTCCCTAAGCTCAGGCGTCAGCGCAGGGCTTGGCTCTTCCTCAACAAGCTTTTGATGTCTCCTTTGTATGCTGCAATCTCTTTCGCCCAAATGCACCACATTGCCGTATTTATCTGCTAAAATCTGGAATTCAATATGTCTTGGTTCTTCAAGATATTTCTCAATATATAAAGAGCTGTCCTGGAATGAATTCAGGGCTTCTCTGCTCGCGCTTTCGTATGCATCAAACGTTTCCTCTTTTTTTGTGACTATCCTCATGCCCTTGCCCCCGCCGCCTGCAGCTGCCTTCAAAATAACTGGAAATCCTATTCTTCTTGCAACCCTTGAAGCATGCTTCTTGCTTCTCAGATTTTCCTTTACACCTTCAATAACTGGTATGCTTGCCTTCAGCATTGCCTTTTTTGCTTCGACCTTGTCGCCGAGTTTTTCCATCATTCTGGAGGAAGGCCCTATGAATTTTTTTCCCTCATTGTTACAGAGTTTTGCAAGCTTTGGGTTTTCCGCCAGAAAACCATAGCCTGGGTGTATTGCATCGCAATTGCTTTGCTTTGTAATTTTCACGATCTTTTTTATGTTTAGGTAATTTTTTGATTTGCCTATGTTATAGGATTTGTCGGCGAACTTCACGGCCAAGCTGTCTTTTTCCTCGTCAGAATAAATAACAACGCTTTCTATGCCCAATTCCCTGCATGCCCTTATAATGCGCAGGGCAATCTCGCCTCTGTTGGCAATCAATATTCTTTTTAGTTTTCCATTTCCCAACGCAGTATAGGTTTTTTCTTTATCTTTATTTATGCCAAATCCTTTAGTCAGAACCTCCAAAAATGACGTGTTGGATGGGTTATGCAAAATCTCTTCAATATGTGACTCGTCTATGTGTGGCAGCCTTTTCATTACATTGGTTGTTATAAAGCTTCCCATGTCGCCTATTTTCGATGATTGAAACAGAGATTTGCTTGGTGTTATTATATGCTGTTTGATTAGTCCCTCAAAATACCTGTAAAAAACTGGAAATCTTTCTTTTGTCTTTAAAGCAGAATTCCTCAAAAAAGAATAAGCCTTTCCGAATGGGCTTAAAGCCTTGTTTATGCCGTTTATTATCATGCTCTGTGCAGGGCTGAGCCAGAGATTTGTCTTCTTGCCATTACTCATACAGGGCAATTATAAACAAGTTTATATAAAATTTTGCTCTTTTAGCCGTGAGTTATATGTCAGAATAAATATATTTAAATATGTATATTAAAGACTACTCCAGTAGAAAGTTATTTAAATAGACAAAAAGTTGAAAAAGTGAGCTAAAAATGAACCAAATCAACGAACTGAAGAACGCCAAGGGAGAGATAAACAGGGAGGGCATTAAGAAAATTATACCATACCAAGAACCTTTCTTGTTCATGGACAAAGTCATAAGCTTAAGCAATAACAAGATTATTGCAGTCAAGGAATTGACAGGAAAAGAGGATTTCTTCAAAGGGCATTTTGTCGACTTTCCTATAATGCCGGGCGCTTTGACAGTAGAGGGAATGGGGCAAGCTGCCACTTTGCTTGCAAGGAACAACATCCAGAATCATCAGGAAAAGGATGTTCTTGCTTATAAATTAAAAGAAGTCAAGTTCATGGCACCTATAGTGCCTCCTGCAGAGGTAAGGTTTGAACTAGAGCTGATAGCGCAAGACGAAAGAGGGGTCATTCTTCAAGGCAAGGCTTTTGTCAAAGAAATCATAGTTGCAGAAGCTCTTTTGATGCTTGCCATTGTCAACAAAGCAGAGTTCAGGGCAAAGTACACTAAGTAAGGTGGTTCTATAATGTTCATTAAAGGAGTTGGCATGACAAAATTTGGCGCACAGACTACTTCAAGTCAGGAACTGGTTTATGAAGCGACAATGGAGTCATTGGAAAGTGCAGATTCTAAGATTGAGGATATAGACGCAATTGTGGTTTCTGCGGTTGATACAGAAAGCAATGGTGAGAGGCAAAGATTATTTTCATCTGTTTTGAGCAGTATTTTGAAAAAGAAGATACCAATCTTAACCGCAACAGCTGTTTGCGGAGGCGGAGGAACTGCTTTATGGACAGCCAACAAGCTCGATTACAATAATGTTCTTGTAGTCGGTGTTGAAAGATTGCTGACAAACAATTCAATGCGGGTTACAGACGAGATTATGATGGCTGCGGAAAGAATCTATGAGCAGAGCTAAAGTATGGTGCTACACAAGACGATCTTGCATTGGTTGCCTACAAGAACCACCAGAATGCTTACTTCAATCCAAAGGCAAGATTTTATAAGAAAAATGTTTCTCTTGAAGATATAAAAAATTCACCTGTAGTTGCTTCCCCATTAAGGCTTTTTGATTGCAGTTTGTCTGTCAATGGTGCTGCTGCGGCAATCATAACTAAAGACAAAACTGATATAGAGATTGTTGGCTCTTCCCTGTTTGTTGACAGATTATCAACCTTTGAGAGCGAGGACATGACCGCGTTTCTCAAGTTTATGAGCTTGTCAAGCAGATGAGGAATGATGCTGAGCAGAGGCAAGTTGGTAATGTGAAGTATGCCCTTGCCCAGAATATTGGAGGGGCTGGAAGTACTGTGACTGTGCATATACTTAGGAAGGTGAGTGTATGATAACAAGGTGGGTTTGCGAGAAATGCAATAAAAAATGGATTTATCCTATTGAAAAATGCGTCTATTGTAAATGCGACATCACAAAGCAGAAAGGCGCTAAACTAAAAGTCATAGGCATAACAAAGGTTACAATTCCTTCTCCAATGCACCCCATTATTCCTTACAACATTCTTCTCTTGCAGGACGAGCACGGCAACAGGATGCCAAGAAAAACAATGAAAGATTACAGGATAGGCGACATGTATGTTCAGCATACTGCAAAAACAGAAGATGCTGTTTCAATTGTAAAAGTGAAGTATGATATTTATGAGGCAATAAAAGAAGCCATTGGTTTGCTGAAAGACGTTGACTTAAAATCAGGCGATAAATTATTGATTAAGCCTAGTATTGTAGCGGCAGCTTACCCTTATCAGGCAGTCGACACCAATCCAGATTTTCTAAATGCACTTTTGACAGTTTTATTTGAGTATGGGGTAAAAAAGGAAAATATCATTGTTGCTGAGCAGGCATTGATTGGCTCTGATGTTTTGGAAGCAGCTTCAAAAGCAGGCATTTTGGATGTCTGTAAAAAACACGGCATAATCTTTGTTGACGTATCAAAAGGCCCTTTTGAGGAAATTGAATCAAACGGGTATTTTTTCAAGATATTCAGGGAAGCTTTAAGCAGGAAAATCATAAATGCCCCAATAATGAAGACAAATTTCCAGATTGGTCTTTCTGGCGCTCTGGAGAATTTAACAAGGCTTGTTGATGAGCAAACTCAAAGGAATGTTTATTATGAAGGTATTGACAGCATGCTTCCAAAATTGGTAAAAGCATTGCCAAATGTTTTAACAATAGCAGATGCAACTAATGGAATGCAGGGACAAGGCCCTCTTGCTTTAGGCGAGCCAGCTTTCCTCAACTTAATCTTTGCCAGCAAAAATCCTGCAGCGCTCGATGCTGTTTTCTGCGAAGTAACTATGCTTGATGTGCCTCATCATGTAACATCATCTCTAAATCTGGAAATTAAGAGCCTTGAAGTGGTTGGCAACGAGCTGGATGCATTGAAATATCCTATCAAGCAAGCAAATTCTCATGAAACACCACATCCTGACATAAAAGTTATTGATGATGGTGGATGTCCTGCTTGCTTGAATTTGATGTATAATCTCACGTCAAAGCTTATTGGTTTAAGAGGTGAAGAGATTAACATAGTCATTGGCTCTAAGCTTACAAAGGACATGCTCAAAGAAAAAGGCAGGCTAATTGCTTTAGGCAATTGCGCAATAAAGAAATTAAACGAATTGAATATTGGCACAACAGCGATAATAGATGAAAAAATTGATGAAGTAGAGCAGCTTGTATTGCTGAAAAAACTGCTCACAACAAAAGGTACGCCAAAAATAACTCCTGTTGACAGGGTGAAGTCAAAAATGAAGAAGCTTTTATCAAAGGTGATTAGATAATGTTCATTAAAGGAGTTGGCATGACAAAATTTGGAATCCAGGAAGACAACTCTGCACATTTGGTTTACGATGCTTCTTTCGAGGCATTAAATGATGCTGACATGACAATGAATGACATAGATGCAATTGTGGTTTCAAACAACGACATTTTAAGCAATGGCGAGAGGCAAAGGCACAGCGCTTCTCTTCTCAGCAGCCTGTTCCAGAAAAAAATGCCAATTGTTGCTGTGACTTCTGGCTGCTCTGGAGGAGGCACTGCCTTGTGGACAGCTGTAAAGCTTCAAAAATCCGGCAACTACAAAAACATTCTTGTAATTGGATTTGAGAAAATGGTATCAAATCTGAGCAAGAAGATTACCGATGAGATGCTTATGGGTGCGGAAAGAATCTATGAGCAAACAGCTAAAGTATGGTGCTACACAAGACGATCTTGCATTGGTTGCCTACAAGAACCACCAGAATGCTTACTTCAATCCAAAGGCAAGATTTTATAAGAAAAATGTTTCTCTTGAAGATATAAAAAATTCACCTGTAGTTGCTTCTCCATTAAGGCTTTTTGATTGCAGCATTCCAGCCAATGGAGCAGCTTCATTGATATTGTCAAAAGACGAAACAGATATTGAACTCGTAGGTGCTGCGGAAGAAACTGACAGCCTTGCGCCTTTTGAAAGAGACAACATGACCTCATGGGATGCTACAAAGCTTGCTGCAGCAGAGGCTTATAAGCAGGCTGGTATTTCTCCTGATGACATAGGTGTTGCTGAACTGCATGATGCTTTTACATCTGTTGAGCTTATTAGTTATGAAGATCTTGGAT